>JAPOSZ010000005.1 GCA_026709415.1 Flavobacteriaceae bacterium | reverse complement strand
CTTTTTTTCAAATTCAGTCATCCCTTTCTCAAGCCAATTTCGAAAGCTCGGTACATTCGTATATTGAATGGGGGAATTCAAGAGTTCTTCATCTGGACTCAATTGAATATAAAAAGGTTGAGATGCATGATTAAAATTCACGTATTGAAATGTCGACCACTTTTTACCTACGGTATTGATATCTCTTACTCGACCATCTTCATACTGAAAATTAAAACGTTCCGATTCTGGCAATTTCATGCGATCATCGACATAAAGTGAAACAATGACAAACTGTTGCAACAGTGGATAAACATCAGAATGAGCCCAAACATTTTCTTCCATTTTGCGACAATTAATACAAGCCCATCCTGTAAAATCCACGAGTACAGGTTTTTTTTCCTTTTTTGCAAATTCTAATCCCGTTTGATAATCTTTGAAGCATCGTAAATCTAATGGACATTGATTCTCAACTTTTTTAATGCTGTAAAACTCCGGTGGAGGAAAACCACTTAAAAACTGAAGTGTGTTTTCTTTTGAAAAAAAATCCCTCGATAAGTAAACACAAAAAAACAAGGCCACAATCCCAACAAAGAAACGCCCAGGGTTTATTTTCTTAGACCATAACGTT
This sequence comes from Flavobacteriaceae bacterium, assembly GCA_026709415.1. Lineage (GTDB taxonomy): Bacteria > Bacteroidota > Bacteroidia > Flavobacteriales > Flavobacteriaceae > Bin25. The sequence goes on along the minus strand of JAPOSZ010000005.1, from coordinate 18,360 downwards.
TTTGATTGAAAGGCGCCAAAGAGATATAATGTTAAGAGCAAGGCAAGTAAAAGCCAAGTGGCAATAAAAATTTCACGTTTGAGAATTCCCCAATGGGCTACCAAATCAGCATTGGAAAGAAATTTCAGGGCTAAAGCTAATTCTAAAAACCCTAAAGTCACTTTAACGACACTCATCCAACCTCCAGACTTCGGAACCCAATGAATGGTTTTTGGGAAAATGGCAAAAAAAGCAAACGGTAAGCCCAATGCCGTGCCAAACCCTAACATACCAAAAGTCAATTGAGTGGCTCCCGTTTGAGAGGTAATCGAACCGGCCAACAAAGATCCTAAGAGTGGACCCGTACAAGAAAAAGAAACAACGGCGAGTGTTAACGCCATAAAAAATATGCCAACTATATTTCCCATGGAAGAAAGTTTGTCGGTTTTAGATACCCACCTTGATGGAAGCGTAATGTCAAAGAGTCCAAAAAAGGATAATGCAAAAACAATAAACACGGCAAAAAATATCAAGTTTAAAGTGACATTCGTGGCCAATGAATTTAAAATTTCAGGATTCAAGCTATCAAATAAATGAAATGGAAGGCTTAACAAAACATATATGATGATGATGAAAAACCCATAAATCAAACCATTCATGATCCCTTTGGTTGCTGTTTTCGAAGAATTTAAAAAATAAGATACTGTTAATGGAATCATGGGTAAAATACAAGGAGTCAATAGGGCCAATACCCCTCCAAAAAGACCTAGAAAAAAAATGGTCCAATAATCTCTATCAGCCGTTTCCATTTTTTGGTTAAGAAAGTGTTTGTTTTTTAAATCAATCAACATTTCCTGAGATTTTAACCGACTATGTTCATCCAAAACACTTGCTGCTTTAATGAAATCGACATTCAGAATAAAGTCGAATATCTCTGATCTGAATATGCATAATGTGTCATCGCAAACTTGATAGTTCACTTCAATCTCGAAATAATTTAAATCAGGATTGATAACTTCAATCTCAGTTTGGAATGTGGCTTGATTTTTAAAAAAGGTTAAATCCATTTGAAAGACTTTATCAAAATCCACAATAGATTCACTTTCCTTTACTGGGCCCATTGATTGATAATTGCCAGAAGTATTTAAAAAAATGAATTCCGTTGGTAAAGCCCCATTGGCATCAGAAAACTGAGAATATAAATGCCAACCTTCATCAATTTGAGCATCAAAAGTGACCAAATACCTGTTCTGGTCGATTTTCTCAATATCGTTGGTCCATTCAACAGGTTCTATAATTTGAGCTCCTAAGGATGTAACCGAAGCAAAAAAGAGAAAGATAAATCTCGTCATCTGATGTATTCAAATGAAATTATATCCTTAGTAGAATGATTGGCTGTGAATCTTCTATCACATCTTTTACCTATCACCCAAGCTATGCGATTATTAATGTAGAGTACCCACTGATTTTGTTTGTCAATCGTGTTGTATTTCATATTCCGAAAATACTTTGAAATCGATACTCTACCATCCATACCACAAGGATAAAACCAGTCCCCTACTTTCATTTTACCAACCGTTAACTTTCCTTTTATTTTTTGAGCGTCTAATAGCGCAAAATTAGAATCTATTGTTTCATTTGGAAAAAAGTTTATGGCTTTCCATTTTAACCTGATAGGATATTCTGTGCTACCTTGGAGCAAATCATCCCCCAAATCAAGATGGAATCTTATATGATCTGTTTGACGTATAGCCTTCGTTGTTAAAATCAAGTGACATTGGCTTTTTAACAATAAAAACGGTGACTGGACAATGTATTTTCCATTTTCTGCATTCATTAATTTCAATATTTCACTGACTTTGAAATTGTACGTTTGAAACCAATGAAAAAGACAAAATTCAAGGTGTTTTATGTTTTTTAACTTGGATAAAGAATAATAGAGGTTATTATCCTTTAACATTGAAACACTTTTTTGAATTCTATTCAACTCTGTATTTATAAATGAGTGTGCTTGGTGCATGTTTTTTAATGTGTTGGAAAACTGTTGTGTAAACTTCGGTTTGGATTTTTCTAACGGTGCGATGACTTGATGTCTGATATAATTTCTCTGATAAGACAAATCGACATTACTCGAATCTGCTATATACTCAATTTGATATTGATGGGCATAGTCAACAATTTGACTTTTAGAATAAGCTAAAAGTGGTCTGAGCCTCTTTTCCGTCTCCTTGATACCATATAAACCAGATAGACCTGAGCCTCTTATAGCGTTGAAAAAAAAAGTTTCAATTTGGTCGTTTAAATGATGAGCCGTTAATAGATATGCCAATTGATGGATTTCTAATAAGTAGTCGAACCATTGATATCGTAAATCTCGGGCGGCTTCTTGAATCCCCTTTTTTGTATGCTTTTGATACGCATTAACATTGAACTTGACATAAAAAAAAGGAATTTGATTCGACAAACACCATTTTGAAACAAACTGTTGTGCTTGAAGACTTTCCGAACCACGAAGTTGAAAATTTGCATGAGCGACTAAAAAATTGCATTTTGATTTCAACAATACATCGGCTAGCACGCAACTATCGACCCCTCCACTGTGTGCTAGCAAGAGTGTTCTTTTAAATTGAGACCGATAGTCATTTTGAATTGAATTTATTTGTAATTGTCTTTTCATTAATAAAACAACATAGATGGATCTATTCTCCTCACAAAATTGCTTCAATTATTGATATCACGCCTACGTGGCATAAAATATGATTTATAGATGATTAGAAAAATCGAAACCAAACAAATTGTTGTTTTGTGAAGGTGGATTGTATATTCAATGAATTCTTTAATTTCGCACCCGTAAACAGATGAAAATAAATTTAGAAACAGTTGATTTTCAAAACTGTCCGGCAGTTTCCCCTTTGAACGATATTCGCCCCTTGTGGGTGTAAAGCTGCTTTCGGATTCCGAGATATCCTTCTAATTTCTCGACAAAAAACAAATTTCCTAAATCATCATGAAAATCATTGTTGCTCAAGCAAAGCACATCAAATACGCAAAAAAAATCAGTCTTCTCATCGAAGAATCGGCCAAGTCAAGAGGTACAGGTATCGCTTTAAGAACTCCGGAGTATATTGCTCAACGTATAGAAAAAAACAACGCCATCATTGCCCTTGATAACGATCAACTGGCCGGCTTTTGTTACATCGAGTCATGGGGGCATGGCAAGTATGTTGCACATTCTGGATTGATAGTTCACCCAAATTACAGAGGTCAAGGACTAGCTTATAAAATCAAAAAAAGAGTATTCAAACTATCATTAAAAAAGTATCCAAAAGCTAAAATTTTCGGAATTACTACTTCCAAACCCGTGATGAAAATAAATCATAAATTGGGATACAAACCAGTACATTTTTCAGATTTAACAGAAGATCCTGAATTTTGGAATGGTTGTAGAACGTGTAATAACTATGATGTTCTAACTAGAACCCAAAGAAAGATGTGTCTCTGTACTGGGATGCTCTTTGATCCTAAAGACTCTAATTTCGTCGGTAAAGTCAAAGCAAAACTCAAATCAATTTAAATATCTATGAAAGAGAAAAGTAAAAAGGTGGTATTAGCATATAGTGGAGGGCTCGACACTTCGTTTTGTATCGCCTATTTAAAAGATCATGATTTTGAAATTCATGCCGTATTTGTTGATACCTATGGAGAAAATGACTCTTATAATGAAGAGTTGCTAAAAAAAAGAGCTCTTGAATTAGGGGCCAAATCATTCAAAAAAATAAAGGCTCTTGAAAGCTTTTATCAGCGTGTCATTCGATTCTTAATTTTTGGAAATGTGCTCAAAAACAATACCTACCCCCTATCTGTAAGTGCCGAGAGAATAACTCAAGCTTTTTTTCTCCAATTACAAGCAAAAAAAATTGGGGCAAAGTATATCGCCCATGGATGTACAGGAGCGGGTAATGATCAAATCCGATTTGACACGGCATTTCAAATATTGGCTCCCGAATTAAACATTATTGCGCCTATAAGATCCAATAATTTTAGTCGAAAAGAAGAAATTAAATACCTTAATAGCAAAGGCATTGGCATCAATTGGGAAAAAGCAAAATATTCAGTTAATCAAGGGTTATGGGGGACAACGATAGGCGGAGACCAAACCCTGACATCACACCAACCGCTCCCAGAAGAAGCTTTTTCAGTCATGGAGCTTGATAAAAAACCACAAGAATTAGAGTTATCTCTTGTAAAAGGGGAACTATTGGCCATCAATGGTAAAGAAAAAAAACCGCATGACTTGATTAAAGATTTAAATATTCTTTGCCGTGAATATGGAATCGGTCGAAACCTCCATGTTGGAGATACCATACTTGGCATTAAAGGTCGAGTTGGCTTTGAAGCTGGTGGTCCCTTGTTATTGATTAAAGCACATCATTTGCTAGAAAAGCATACTCTCTCAAAGTGGCAATTATTTCAAAAAGATCAATTGTCTCTCTTTTATGGGATGATGATTCATGAAGGAAACTTTTGGGATCCGGTCAATCGAGATATTGAAGCTTTTCTGATCCAAAGTCAACGAAAAGTCACAGGTAAAGTATTTTGCAAACTATTTCCAAAAGGATTTGAATTACAAGGTATTAAATCAAAACATGATTTAATGAAACACCATATGGGAGCTTATGGAGAAAAAAACTCTGGTTGGTCTGCCCAAGACTCAGAAGGTTTTATCAAGATCACCTCCCTATCAAACAAAATATATCAAACAGTCAATCATAGCCTATGAAAACAGTTGGCATTATGGGCGGTACTGGTATTACGGCTGGAGAGTTGATTGATTTAGTTCTGAGACATCCCCAGATAAAATTAAAATGGGTATATAGTTCATCAAGAGCTGATACATTTATAACTGACGTTCATACCCAATTAATTGGTCGAACAGAGTTGAAATTCGCTGGTGAAATTGATAATAACATCGATATTCTTTTTCTTTGCCTTGGCCATGGACATTCCAAAACTTGCCTTGATGAAAATGAATTTGATGACAACGTATTGGTCATTGATTTGAGCCATGAATTTAGATTGTCTGGTAAAACTGAATACCATAGTAGAAATTTTGTTTATGGCCTTCCAGAATTAAATTCAAAAGATATGGCAACGGCCAATTCTATAGCCAATCCTGGTTGTTTTGCAACCGGAATTCAACTTGCTTTATTGCCTTTATCGGAAAACAATTTATTGAATGACGATGTTCATGTTCATTCGATAACCGGTAGTACTGGAGCTGGAATCCGACCTCAGCCTACCACTCATTTCAGTTGGCGAAATAATAATATCTCTTGGTATAAACCTTTTGTGCATCAACATTTAGGTGAAATCAGAAGACATATCAATCTATCTAACAAGGCTCAAATGCATATGTTACCATTGCGAGGCGACTTTACTAGAGGTATTTTCACGACCTGTTACTTGAAATCAGATTTATCAGAAAATGAGGCCTATCACCTATATGATACGTTTTATCAACCCCATCCGTTCACTCATTTATCAAAAAACCAACTACACCTAAAACAAGTGGTCAACACCAATAATTGTGTGATTCATCTACACAAACACGAACAAACCCTTTTGATTACTAGTGTATTGGATAATTTATTAAAAGGAGCCGCTTCTCAAGCGATAGAAAACCTCAATCTCATGCTCCAAATAGACCAAACTATCGGTCTTCACCTAAAACCCTCCGTTTATTAAACTCTATCCCTATGAAAATTGCCATTATCGGAACAGGAAACCTTGGTCTAAGTATTGCCAAAGGCATGATTCTTAACAATAGTTTCACTACCCTTTATCTAACCCGAAGAAATACTCAGCCATTAAACAAATGGAAAGATTCCAAAAAAGTGTATATCACCTCTAACAATAGCTACGCTACAAAACATTCTGATATTATCATCTGTTCAGTTCAACCCACACAGTTCAGAGAAATCTTGCATGATTTAAAACCTATTTTGAACAAAAAACATCTGCTTATTTCAACTGTAGCTGGGTTCACCATTAACGAAATTGAACGTATTTTATCCCCTGACATATCGATTGTAAGAGCTATGCCTAATACCGCTATTTCTGTGAGAAAATCAATGACTTGCCTTTGTTCTAATGATTCTGGCAAAAAAACAATCGAAGTAGCCAACGCGATTTTTGGTCGACTAGGAAACACGGCCATCATCGACGAAGCTCATATGAGAGCCGCCACGGTTTTATGTGCGAGTGGTATTGCTTTTTGGATGCGACTTATCAGAGCCACGACACAAGGTGGTGTTCAACTGGGTTTTGATGCCGATGAAGCTCTTAAAATGTCTATGTATACCGCTATGGGTGCGGCATCTTTGTTGATCGATGGGAAAAAGCATCCGGAATCTGAAATAGATAAAGTAACCACCCCCATGGGTTGTACCATCACCGGGCTCAATGAAATGGAACACCGAGGCGTTAGCTCTTCCATCATTAAAGGATTGGCAGCCTCTTTCGATAAAATCAATGAAATTTCAAAAGAATCGTGAAGCCTTTTGATGTATATCCTCTTTTTGATATAAACCCCATATACGCTAAAGATGTTTGGATTTATGATGCCCAGGGGAATCAATATCTTGATTTATATGGAGGGCATGCCGTGATTTCAATTGGACATAATCACCCTGAATTTTTAAAGGCTTTAAAGCATCAATTGGATCAATTGATGTTTTATTCGAATTCGGTCATCAATAATCTCCAAACAGACTATGCCGATGCCTTAGGAGATATTTCAAATTTACCTGATTACCAATTATTTCTTTGTAATTCAGGAGCAGAAGCTATTGAAAATGCTTTAAAGATAGCTTCATTTCATACAAACAAAAAAAGAGTCCTATCGTTTAAAAATGGATTTCATGGAAGAACATCAGCCGCTATAGCTGTATCTGATTATGATTCTATGGCATCCCCCCTAAATAGGCAACACCTTGTGACTAAGGTGGCATTAGAAGATTATAAAAGTTTAGAGAAGGCTTTTAAATCAAATGATATAGCCGCAGTGATTATAGAACCTATACAAGGTGTGGGAGGCCTTGATCAAGTCAGCGCTCCTTTTTTTAAATTCATTGAATTTCAGTGTAGATTAAACCATAGTTGTTTGATAGTCGATGAAATTCAATCTGGATCTGGTAGAACTGGCAAATACTTTGCTTTTCAACACCATGAGGTAAAACCAGATTTAATCACAATGGCCAAGGGCATCGGAAATGGCTATCCACTGGCTGGAGTTCTTATCGATAAAGACTTTGAGTCCAAACATGGTTTATTGGGTACGACTTTTGGTGGAAATCATTTGGCTAATAAAGCGGGCATTTCAGTCATTGAAATTTTGAAAAAACAAAGGTTGATGCAGAAAATACCTGCGTTAGAGCACCACTTTAGAGATTGTGCTTCTAATGTATCATCCGTCATAAAAGTCAAAGGGAAAGGTTTGATGTTAGGCCTTGAGTTTGATCTTGAAATTTCCAAAATTCGAAAAAAGTTACTCTATGATTTTAAGATATTTACAGGCGGCAGTGCTAACAAACGTTTGTTGCGCATTCTACCTCCTTTGACTATCAAAAAGCAACACATCGATAAACTTTTTAATGCGCTAGAAAGAATAACATGAAACATTTTCTCTCTATTTCTGATATACCTGATTTTTCTAAAGCTATTGATCATGCCATTGATCTCAAAAAAAATCCATTGGCTCATTCGAAAACTGGAAAAGGAAAAAAGATAGCCATGGTGTTTTTTAATCCTAGTCTAAGAACTCGATGCAGCACCCAAATAGCCGCTGAAAACTTAGGGCTAAACACCTTCATTTTGGATGTAGGAGCCCAAACTTGGCCTATAGAATTTAGTATGAGCACAACAATGGATGGAAAATCATCCGAACACATCAAAGAAGCCGCCATGGTGCTATCCACTTATTTTGATCTGATAGCTATTCGATCTTTTCCGACCCTTAAAGATAAAAAACGTGACCTATCAGAATTTGTTCTTAACCGTTTTCAGCAATGTGCTAGCGTACCGATCATCAATATGGAAAGTGCCACTCGACATCCCCTTCAATCCTTTGCGGATGCCATGTGCATTAAAGAAACTCGAATAGACAAACCTAAAGTTGTACTTAGCTGGGCACCACACCCCAAAGCTATTCCTCATTCCGTACCCAATTCCTTTGTTCAAATGTGTAAAGCCGTCAATTACGATTTGGTTATCACCAATCCTCCAGGATATGATTTGAATCCTGAAATAACTTCTGGATTTCAAGTGGTTCATCAGCAAGAAAAGGCTTTTGAGAAGGCCGATATCGTTTATGCCAAAAACTGGAGTTCATTTGATGATTACGGACAAGTTTTAAACCATCACCCAAATTGGATCATCGACCAAAATAAAATGGATTTAACTAACAATGCTAAGTTCATGCATTGCCTTCCTGTGAGAAGAAATGTTGTGGTCACCGATGACGTTTTGGATTCTAAAAACACTTTGATACAACAACAAGTTAACAATAGGATTTTTTCAGCTCAGTATGTTATAAAAAGTATTTTAACCCATGTCTCTTTTCATTAATGTCGTCAAAATAGGTGGAGCCGTTATAGAAAATCAAATGGCTTTGGATCAATTTTTGGATAGTTATGCTTCTTTAGATGGCCCAAAACTATTGGTACATGGTGGAGGAAGGTCATTCAACGAATTGGCCAAAAAATTAAGTATGACCGTCAATATAGTCGATGGACGAAGAGTCACATCAAAAGCTGATTTAGAATTAGCCATGATGGTTTATCGTGGAAAAATCAATGTGGAAATTGTCAGTAAACTTTCAGCGAGAGATCTCCCTTCAGTCGGATTATCGGGGGCTGATGCCAACATCATTTTAGCCAAAAAAAGACCCGCTAAATCGATAGACTATGGATTTGTCGGTGACATTACAAAAGTCAACACGCCATGGATTCTTGATATGCTTTTTAATTGGAAATTGAATCCTGTGATCTGCGCTTTAGCACATAATCAAAAAGGACAAATTCTCAACATCAATGCCGATACCATCGCTTGTGAAATGGCTTCAGCATTAGGGAATGAACCTGAATTAAAAAGAAAGCATTACAAAGTGCGACTGATTTTTTCATTTGAAAAAAAGGGGGTTCTTGACGATTCATCAAACGAAGATTCACTGATAAAACGTATCGACAAAAACAGATATCAAAAGTTAAAGCAACAAAAGAAAATAAGTCAAGGGATTTTACCCAAAATACACAATGCCTTTCAAGCCATTGAACACGGGGTTGATTCTGTGATTATAGGGAATCTTTCAGAATTTTTAAAAACTAAAAAAGGCACGATTATCAACCAATGAATCCAAATAAAACCATAAAATTTTTACAGGATTTGATTCGAATTCCTTCTTTTTCAAAGCTAGAGGATAAAACAGCCCATCGAATTGAACGGTGGTTTATTGAACATCAAATCCCTTTTAACCGATCTCATAATAATGTATGGGCTACAAATAAATACTTTGATGCCAACAAACCCAATTTGCTTTTGAATTCACATCATGATACGGTTAAACCAAATCAAGGATATACAAGAGATCCTTACGAACCCAAAATTGAAAATGGCAAACTATATGGGCTGGGAAGCAATGATGCGGGCGGCGCTCTTGTTTCTTTGATTTCGACTTTCACCCATTTTTATGATCATAAGAATCTGAATCACAATGTGATTATAGCCGCTTCGGCTGAAGAAGAAATATCTGGGCAAAATAGTCTGAAAGGGCTTTTAAAATATCTTCCTAAAATAGACGTCGCTCTTGTCGGTGAACCAACCCTATTAAAGCTGGCCGTTGCTGAAAGAGGGTGTCTGGTCGTTCACATCAAAATACATGGCACTCCATCGCACGCGGCGCATCCCAATGAAGATAATCCCATTTATAAAATCCCTGCTTTTCTAGATTTAGCCAGAAATATAACTTTTAACAAAACTTCTTCATTATTGGGTGGTGTTAAAATCACACCAACTATTGTCAAAGCAGGAGAGAAGGTTCATAATGTTGTACCTGCTCTCGTTGATTTTGTTTTGGATGTCCGCATCAATGAATACTACACCAATGAAGAAGTATTTGAACAAATCAAAGAAATATTTTCTGAATATGAAGTAACAACAAAGGGGTTTGATTTGCGCAGTTCATCCATTCCATTGAATCATCCCCTTGTCAGAGCTGGAACACAACTAGGAACGGAAACTTATGGTTCGCCAACATTATCGGATATGGCAGCCTTATCTTGTCCCAGCCTAAAATTGGGGCCGGGCGATTCCACTCGTTCTCATTCGGCTGATGAATTTATTTATATTGATGAAATCAAAGAAGCTATGATTTTTTATAAAGATTTGTTAACCCAATTTTTGAAATCATGAAACTATGGGATAAAGGAGAAGCCGTCGACAAAAAAATGGATGCTTTCACTGTTGGTAAGGACCGGATACATGATTTGGTACTAGGCAGTTATGACTGTCGTGCCAGCATATCGCATGCTAAAATGCTTCAATCAATGAATCTTTTAAATGAATCTGAAGTTCAACAAATCATTGGTACACTCCATGAAATTCAAACGCTCATTGAACGAGGAGAATTCGCTCTTGAAGATTGTTATGAAGATATTCATTCAAAACTCGAAGATGTACTAACAAAAAAACATGGGGCATTAGGAAAAAAAATTCATACAGGACGATCACGAAATGATCAAGTTTTAGTGGCCTTTCAATTGTACATTAAAGATCAAATCGAACTTCAAATTGATTTGATTCAAAAATTATTCGAACGACTCTTGGAACTGGCCAAAAAACACGAAAAAAAAATACTACCTGGTTACACACACATGCAAGTTGCTATGCCATCTAGTTTTGGATTATGGTTTTCGGCCTATGCAGAATGTTTGATTGATGATGTGGTCTTATTAGCTGGGGCAAAAAAAATCGCCAATCAAAATCCGCTTGGTAGTGCCGCTGGTTACGGTACTGGATTTGATATCGATCGAAGGTTCACAATGAAAGAATTAAACTTTTCTGATTTACGCATTAATCCGATTGCCGTCCAAATTGGGCGAGAAAAAATATCCAAAGCCGTTTTAGATGCTATCGGTTCTGTTGGATCAACACTATCAAAATTTTGCTTTGATATTTGCCTTTACGCAGGTCAAGAGCATCAGTTTATTTATTTAAATGATAAAATAACGACAGGGTCTTCCATCATGCCTCATAAAAAAAATCCAGATATTTTTGAGCTCATCAGGGCAAAATGCAATGTTCTGAAAGCCTCTGCCCACCAACTAAATCTTCTGTGTTCTAATTTACCCAGTGGATATCATCGAGATTTACAGATTTCAAAAGGAATGATTATTGAAGCCTTTGATGAGGTTAAAACTTGTATTGAAATGATGATTCATTCTTTGGACGGCATTCAAATACGGGATCATATCGTTGAGGATTCCAAATACGAGCATCTTTTTAGTGTCAATACACTTGAGAGTTGGGTGAAAAAGGGAATGCCTTTTCGAGAAGCATATCAAAAAATGGTTCGGCAAATTAAAAATGGAACATTTAATCCAAACAAAAATTTAAATCATTCACACATTGGAAGTATTGGAAATTTATCTTTGGACTTGATCCGAAATAAAATGAAACAATGCCTCGATTGAATTTCTATACTAATTCAATAGCTTTTATTTTTTCAATATTTGATTTCAAACCTTCCGTGTTATTGTATGGCTTTACTCCATTCGCTTTAAAAATGTGATATTTTTTTATTTCAAATGAAAGGGCGACTACATTACCTAGATGCATTAAGGGGTTTTGCCATCATCATGATGTTGCAAGGTCACTTTGTCTATAGCATGTTAGATTTATCAACAATCGATGAAAATAATACCATTTATGAGTTTTGGAAGTATTGCCGTGGTTTTACGGCTCCCTTATTTTTCACAATCAGTGGTTGGGTGATTACTTTTTTATTGATAAAGAACCAACAACAAGGATTTAAAAACCCACGTATTAAGAAAGGACTAAAACGTTTTGTCGAATTATTGTTTTGGGGTTATTTGATAAGACTCAATTTGCCGATGTTATTTCAAGGAAAAATCAATTCTTCTTTTTTAAAAGTGGATGTTCTTCAAATAATTGGTTGTGGATTGCTTTTTATCATATTGATCTATTGTCTTTTTCATTTTCTTAAAAAGAATATTGGTTGGGTTTATTTAACTATTGGTATCGTCATATTTATTTATGAGCCTCTGTATAGAGATATCGAATTTGATCAACTTCATGTGTTTTTCGCCTCTTATCTCACTCAAGCCAATGGCGGTGTATTCTATCTGTTGCCTTGGTTAGGTTATGTTGCCATCGGCGCCTTCTTTGGATGTTTTCAAACCACTAATTTCGTTTTAAAAGACATTGTCGCCGCATCGTTGATGGGTTTAGGGCTTTTAATTATTTATAAATCATCCTCTTTATTTATTTGGATTGATTCACTTTGGGAAGTTCAAACGGTGTTTTATAAAATCGCATATAATAACTATCTATTCATTCGGCTTGGTGATGTCTTTTTATTGGTGGGGGTTTTCATGTTGCTTGAAAAGTTTATGCGCCAGAAATCATTGAAATTTGTTGGTACCAAAACTTTAGATCTCTATGTGGTACATTATTTTGTGTTGTTTGGAAGTCTAACTGGTGTTGGATTACAAAAAATATTTCCAAGATCGTTGAATTCATGGCAAGTAGTTTTTGGGGCTATATTATTTATACTCTTATGCCTTGCCGTCGTTTATCTTATAGAAAAGTTGAAACAAAGACATCATGAAAAAATTAGTTCTTTTTTTAGTCGTCGGCTTCTTTAGTTGTGATCTTGCTGAAGAATTAAACTTTGAATCAACTTTTGAAATAAAATATTGGGTTGACGCTCGATTGGGACAGTGTCCAAATCAATTGATTAATGAGTGTTTAAGAATCAAAATGGGGAACACATTTGATCCTGATGCTCCTTGGACCACCATCGAATACCCCATTAAAGACTTTGAATATACGCTTGGCTATATTTATGAACTTTTAGTGAGGGTCAATACCTATCCACAACCTCAAAATACGGGTTCTTTCATACAACATACATTAATACGAATTATTTCAAAAACCGAAGTTCAATCTTCGGATCAAAGAAAAGTCAATTTTATGTGGATTGACCACAAAACCAAAGATTGTGTTGGCGTAGGACCGAGAAATTGTTTACTTGTTCAACATGGTGAAACCATCAACGAAAATAAGTGGGAGTTGTTTTATAGTTCCATTCAAGGACTACAACCTGAAGTTGGTTTTCGGTACAGAATCAAGTATTTTACTGAAATCATAGCAAATTCAGCAACTGATGCCTCTTCCATTCAATACTACTTGATTAAAGTCCTATCAAAAGAGCGTTTTCCCTGAACTACAAATGAATTGGTCTGTTGTCACTAGCTGAAAGGGCCGCTTCTTTGACGGCTTCGGTAAATGTTGGATGAGCATGTGAAATTCGAGCAATATCTTCGGCGGAAGCTTGATATTCCATGGCGACAACCGCTTCAGCAATAATATCTGAAGCACGAGCTCCAATAATATGAACGCCTAAAACTTGATCGCTTTGTTTATCGGCGATGACTTTAACCAATCCATCGATATCCCCACTAGCTCTAGCTCTTCCTAAGGCCCTCATTGGAAACTTTCCAACTTTATACTCTTGGTTGCTCTGCTTGACTTGATCTTCTGTTTTTCCAACAGATGCTACTTCTGGCCAACTGTAAATAACATTTGGTATCAAATTATAGTCGATATGCGGCTTTTGACCCGCAAGATATTCAGCGACTAAAATGCCTTCTTCTTCAGCCTTATGAGCGAGCATGGCTCCTTGAATGACATCACCGATGGCATAGATATTGGGACAAGTAGTTTGTAGATTTGAATCGACTTGGATTTGACCAAAATCATTGACTTGAATCCCCGCTTTTTCTAATCCCAAGTTTTCAGTATACGGTTTTCTTCCTACTGAAATCAAACAATAATCACCTTGAAATGATATCGTCTCGCCCTTTTGATTTTGTGCTTGTACTGTGACTATGTCTTTTTCACGTTCAACACCAGTTACTCGATGTGAAACATAAAATTTGATGCCCTCTTTTTTGAATACTCTGGCTAGCTCTTTACTCATATCGATATCCATAGAGGCAATGATTCGATCTTCGTATTCAATAACCGAAACTTGAGATCCTAATCGGTGATATACCTGACCTAATTCAAGTCCGATGACTCCCCCACCAATAATGATTAAATGTTTTGGAACTTCTTTCAATGCAAGAGCTTCAGTCGAAGTGATGATACGCTCTTTATCGATTGTGATAAATGGCAAAGTATTCGGTTTGGATCCTGTAGCTATAATGGCTTTATCAAATGAAATCGTCTCCCCTTTCTTTGATGATTTTATTTCTATCGAACTAGAGTTAATCAAACTACCATGACCGCAATAAACATCAATCTTATTTTTTTTCATTAAGTAATTAATCCCTCCAATCGTTTTGTCAATGACATCATTTTTTCGATTCATCATCTGCTTTAAATCAAGCTTAATGAATTCTTTATCCACATTGATTCCATGTTCTTGACTATGGTTTTTTAGATGGTCATAATGATGAGAAGAGTCCAATAGTGCTTTGGAAGGGATACATCCGACATTAAGGCAAGTCCCCCCTAAAGTGGTATATCGTTCGATGATGGCTACTTTTTTCCCTAATTGAGCACATCTAATAGCCGCCACATACCCACCTGGACCTGATCCGATAATAACAATTTCGTAATGATTCATTTGAATTTTAAAAGGGTGTGAAATTACTAGGTTTAGACGACTATTTCCCTTTTGGCATTTAGGATGATTGACGAATCGAACGATTTAAAACTTCATAATCATTGACTCTCATTACATTTGATTGGGGACTGAAATACCTAATAAAGAACAAGCACTTTTAATGGTATCTGCGACTGTTTTCGATAAGGTGATTCTAAATGCCATCTGATTTGAACTAGAAGCTGACAACACAGGCACATTTTGATAAAATCGATTAAAATGTCGCACTAAATCATATAAATAATTTGCTATGAGAGAAGGGTCTAGTTTTTCAGCGGCATTTAAAATGATTTGTGGGTATAGCATCAATAAATTAATGATCTCCTTTTCAATGGATTCCATAACGAGTCCGTTTTTATTTGAAAATTCAATTTTTTTAGTTTTGGACAACATGGTATTGATTCTAGCATAGGCATACTGAATGAAAGTTCCCGTATTGCCTTGAAAATCAATGGAATTACTCGGATTAAACAGAATTCTTTTTTTAGGGTCAATTTTTAACAATTGATATTTGAGAGCCCCTAGACCAATCGATGAATATAATTCTTGCTTTTGATGGTTCTCTAAATGTTCTACTTTTCCTGTTTCTTGAGTTTTGATCTTGGCCGTTTCTTCCATTTTACGAATTAACTCATCCGCATCAACCACCGTACCTTCTCTACTTTTCATTTTACCAGATGGCAGATCAATCATACCATAACTCAAATGAATTAAATTTTCCGCCCATCGATAATTGAGCTTTTGAAGTATCAGAAACAATACTTGAAAATGATAATTCTGTTCGTTTCCAACAACATAAATCATGGAATTCATTTTTGGAAAATCTTCGGACCTCAAAACGGCAGTCCCCAAGTCTTGAGTCATGTATACTGAAGTTCCGTCCGATCGAATCAATAATTTATGGTCTAGACCCTCTTGAGTGAGATCTATCCATATCGAACCATCCTCTTTTTTGTAGAGAATTCCATTTTTTAATCCTTTGTTCACAATTTCTCTGCCTAATAGATAGGTTTGACTTTCATAGTAAATTTTATTAAAATGGACCCCTAACTTTTCATAGGTTTGATTAAAACCCGAATATACCCAATCGTTTAATTGTTTCCATAAATTGATGGTTGAAACATGTCCTGATTCCCATTTTCTTAATACCGATTGAGCTTCTAGAAGCAAAGGAGCCTTCTGTTTGGCATCTGATTCACTATAACCATCATCTATTAGTTGTTTTATTTGCTCTTTGTATTCTTTTTCAAAAGTGACGTAGTACTGGCCAACCAAATGGTCTCCCTTAGTTTGAGTGGATTCTGGTGTTTGATTTTTAGCGAATTTTTTCCAAGCCACCATCGATTTACAGATATGAATCCCTCGATCATTGACAATTTGAACTCGTTGCACAATTTTTCCGTTGGCTTCCAAGATATTGGCTATCGCATGCCCCAATAAATTATTTCTAATATGACCTAAGTGGAGCGGTTTATTGGTGTTTGGGGATGAGAATTCTACCAATACGGTTTCACTTGATTTATTCGTTTTCTGAAATCCAAAATCAGTACACTGAAAGATTTGCTGACATGTATTGAAATAAAATTCATCCGTGATGCTCAGATTTAAAAATCCACCGACGACGTTATATGATTTGACATATGTATTTTGATTTTCTAAATAAACCCCTAATTGGTTGGCTAACTCTTGGGGTGAAACTTGACATTTTTTTACATAAGAAAATACAACCAAAGTGATATCTCCCACATATCCCTTTCGAGTCGATTGAAAATCAATTTCATCGACATCAATACTGTACTGTTGTTTAAAGAAATATTTTACAGACGTTTCAAATGATCGATAAAAATTCATTTGATCTGTTTATCTTAAGCGATGGGCTCATCCGTCGTAAACTTTCCATCAATGATGTTCAAACCGCAATCAAAGCAGATTAAACAGTATTTCATTTAATTTTTCTTGACTCATAGCCAACATATATCTGCCTTGGTCGACCAATGGGTTCATTATTTTGGCGCATTTCTATCCATTGAGCAATCCAACCTGGCAACCGTCCAAGAGCAAACATCACTGTGAACATTTTGGTTGGTATGTCCATGGCTCTATAAATCAATCCTGAATAAAAGTCAACATTTGGATAAAGTTTACGGGCGATAAAATAATCATCCTTTAAAGCCCTTTGTTCCAATTCCATCGCTGTTTCTAAAATAGGATCGCCGTTCTTAGTTTGACCTAAAACTTCTTTGGCAATGTTCTTTAATAATTTCGCCCGAGGATCATAATTTCTATATACTCTATGTCCGAAACCCATTAGTCTGAAAGGATCTTTCTTGTCTTTTGCTTTATCGATGAATTTTTGAATGTTATTGCCATCTTTGATGATTTGTTGAAGCATTTCAATAACCGCTTGATTGGCTCCACCATGTAATTTACCCCAAAGGGCGGATATTCCAGCAGCAATACATGGAAACAAGTCTGCGTGTGAAGAACCAACTATTCGCACCGTCGAAGACGAACAATTTTGTTCGTGATCAGCATGTAAAATCAACATTTTATTTAGAGCTTTGACTTCAATTGGATTAGGATGATACTCCATATGAGGTTGTCGAAACATCATATAAGCAATATTACCAACATATGAAAGGGAGGTATTGGCATAATTTAATGGTAAACCCCGGCTTTTTCTATGTGTCCATGATGCTAAAATGGGAAAAGCGGCAAGAAGTTTGATAATGGAGGATCGCATCTGATCAACGCCGCTATAAGAACCTAATGTTGGAGTGAATGCGACAAGTCCAGCGGTTAATGAGGCTAGTATGCACATGGGGTGAGCCGTTTTAGGAAAACTTTTAAGAATTCCTTTTAAATCTTCATCGACTAAAGACTTTTCTCGTATTTCGTTTAAAAAGGTTTCTTTTTCCTGTAGAGTGGGAAGATTACCAAAAATCAGCAAATGAATAACTTCGATGAATGTGCAGTTATCACATAAATCTTCAATGGTGTATCCTCGATACATCAGCAATCCAGCTTCACCATCGAGATAAGTGATGGCACTTTTACAAGATCCTGTGTTTTTATATCCTGGATCGTATGTGACTAATCCGGTTGTATTACGAAGTTGTCGAATGTCAATAGCCTGTTCTCCTTTCACACCATTAAAAAGCGGTAATTCGACGGTCTTACCATCGTAATCAAATTGAACCTTGTCTTGCATTTAACTTGAAAATTGAAATTTTGCAAACTTAACATTTCTGTCGAGTTGATACGGCCATTATAAATTAAAATATTATCAATCAAAATAGATAATTCAAGACACGAGGAATGCAATAAAGAATGCTCTTGGATTGAATATTTTAGAAGTCTTTAATTCAATGATGTGGCTTGGGTTATTTCATGATGATCCCCCTTATAAATTT
>JAPOSZ010000001.1 GCA_026709415.1 Flavobacteriaceae bacterium | reverse complement strand
GGTAATGTCGACCGTCTCTGTATAGAATCCAGCACGACTGATGGATTCATCCAACTTCTCTTTAATATCCTCTAATTCCTCCTTTAAATTAGAAGCCGCATCCGCATCCCCGTCTTGGATCGCCTTTTCTATTTTGGCGAGCTCGAGTCGAAGGCTTTCCAAAGTCGTTGCTAACTCTGCTTTTTGAGCTGTGGCTAATCGCTCTTCGAGCTTGCCAATATCGTCTTGAGACAAGCTATTTTCTGTCGCTTCGGCCAAAGCCGTTTGCAATTTGCCAATTTCGGCTTGAAGAGCCGTTTGCACTCTGTCTACTTCTTGGGCTTGAGCCGCTCCTAACTCTGCTTGAGCCGCTCCTAACTCTGCTTTGAGCCTCTCAATATCTTCTTCATTCAAACTACTCTCTCTCGCTTCGGCCAAAGCCGTTTGCAATTTGCCAATTTCGGCTTGAAGAGCCGTTTGCACTCTGTCTACTTCTTGGGCTTGAGCCGCTCCTAACTCTGCTTGAGCCGCTCCTAACTCTGCTTTGAGCCTCTCAATATCTTCTTCATTCAAACTACTCTCTCTCGCTTCGGCCAAAGCCGTTTGCACTTTGGCTACTTCCGCCGATACACTAGTGGAAACCCCATCAATTCTTGTGTTAAGGAGTGTTTGTGCACTTGACAATGCCGAAGCCAGAGACGTATTCACCCCCGCTACTGCCGCGTCGATATCCCCTTTGACGCTCGTTTGAATCCCCGCAATGGTCGTTTGGAGGGCCGTGACGGTCGAAGACAACCCTTGCAGGGTATTGACTTGACCTTGTAATGTCGTTATCTGATTGTTTAAATCATCAAAACGATCATCATAGTTTTTACAGCCCGCCGCCACTAAGGCGACTGCTGCCAATAGAATAAAAATTCTTTTCATAAAAAAAACATTTTTTGATTATTATTAGTGTTGTTTATGCCGTGGAAATAAAAATTCCCATCCACTGAAAGGAATGGCGGCAGCGCCGGAGCGTTGGGAGGAAACAAAGCATCCCAGCACCATCTCAGAAATGGGACAATTGAAAAAAAAGAAAAAAGGGGGTGGTGGCTAGGCCAAAGGGCGCTAGCACAGAGGCTATCTACAGAATTTTCGGGGGGGGGTAGTGACTACTTTACTCATGTAAACACCTTCTTAGGTAATGGCTGAAGATAAATCAAATATCGTGCCAAAAAATATTTGAATCGAGTAAAACTTAATCTAGAATTGACAATTTTATACCGAGAAAACACCCCTCACTAATGATCACATCAGGGTTCCATGGCCTAGAGATACGGGAGTATATGAACCCCTATCTTGAGTTAAACATGGCGTGTGTCTATTGTTCTTGATTTTGAGCAACCATAGGGATGACGGGATTGGGCGAGTTCAAATCCTTAAGCACTTCAACCGCTTCATCGATATAAAAATCAGATTCAATTCTTTGAACCCATTGATCTCTTCTTTCTTTGAATTCTTGGGCATTATACGTAGATGAATTCGAATTGAATTCTGGGAACCAAGCGAATGTGTTGTCAGAACGGAATGCTTCTAGTTTTTCAAATTTCTTGGCCATTTCTCGATTTTCACTCTTTTCCTTGTTATATTCTTCAAAATTCAACGAAACCACATTGTCTTCCTGCTGGGACTTAATCCACTGAGCTTGTTGTTCTATCAAATGAACATACGAATTTTCTTCTAATCGTCGACGGCTTCTTTCAATGGCATACTCACGATTTTTTAAATGAGAAAAAGGTTCAAAGTCCACTGGATTAATGGAGTTCCATGCTATTGGATTTTCTTGATCTTTTTCACCCATCTCAAGGTAAGCATAACGATCGATATAGGTGATATCGCTTTTGACACCTTCTAATTGAGTCGATTTTCCATTGACTCTATAATACATATCGGTTGTTAATTTTAAAGCCCCTAGATGATCTGATGAAGATCGGTTGCGTAATACCCGATCTAAATCAACTAAATTTTGAACGGTTCCTTTGCCAAACGTCTGTGAACTGCCAATGATGATGGCTCTTTGGTAATCTTGTAGTGCTCCAGCAACTATTTCAGAGGCTGAAGCCGAAAATTCGTTGACCAATAATACCAAAGGACCATCCCATAAAATGGATGGATCAATATCCTTAAGAACTTCTTTTTTTCCTCCAGTACTTTTGACCTGTACAACTGGTCCTTTTTCAATAAAAAAACCAGTCATTTCAACGGCTGTTTGAAGAGCGCCGCCGCCATTATTTCTTAAATCCAAAACAATCCCTTGTACCTTTTGTTTTTTGAGTTGTTCGATTTCTATAGCGACATCTTTCGCTGCATCACGCTGATTGGAATCACTAAAATCAATATAAAATTTAGGTAATTCAATCAATCCATAATTTTTCCCATCACTTTCAATGATAAGAGACTTGGCGTAAGTCTGTTCGAGTTCTACCTGATCTCGAATAACTGGAACTTTTTCAATGGTCCCATCCACTCGTCGAACCGTCAGTATCACTTGGGTGCCTTTGGGCCCTTTGATTAGTTTAACAGCATCGTCAAGGATCATCCCCGAGATATTGACAGGCTCCTCTCCTTTTTGAGAGACTTGCAAAATCACATCTCCGACCTCCAATAAATTATCTTTCCAAATGGGCCCGCCTAGAATCACTTCAATGACTTTGACTTCTTGATCTCTTTTTTGAAGTCTAGCACCAATGCCTTCGTACTTGCCCGATATGCCCATATCAAAGCGTTCTTTTTCCGCAGGAGCGAAATAGTTGGTATGAGGATCAAATTGACTGGCTAATGTATTCACATAAAGCGTGAACCAATTTTTTCTCTTTAAATCTTTGAAATTACTGAACAAAATATCGAGATTTTCTTTGGTGGTTTCACGTGACTCTTCTTCTAGTATTTCGTCAGACTTGATTTGGTAGGTCGCATCTTTTTCTAGGCTCTGTTTTTCTTGTTCTTTTTTATCAACAAAGCGATTTAATGTGTAAAATTTACTACGCTTGCGCCAATTATTTTTTAGTTCAGTAATGGAACTGGCATAATCAATGTTGTCCGCATCCAAATCAAACGTTTCGTCTTTTGAAAAATCAAAAGGTTTTTCAAGTAATTCTTCATAAAATCCCTCAACGAGTGCAATCCTTTCCATGAGAATTCGGTAAGCTTCATCAAAAAACCCAATGTTTAATTGATGGAGCTCATCATCCAATTGATGTTTGTATCGATTTAAATTTCTTATATCACTTTTTAGTAACCACTGCTTATTCCCATCAATTTCTTCAAGAAAGTCATCAAATAATTTTTCTGAAAACGCATCATCGAATTCAATGTCATCTGACGAATAATGCCATTTATCCAATACGCTAGTAACAATTTCAATCAAGAGTTCTTCACTATCTGAATTTTTTGTTTCAGCCCCCAATCCTAATAATAAACTAGCAATCAGTACCAATGTAAATATCCATTTCAATGAATTCATCCTTAAAGTTTAAATGACAAAGTTATTATTATTGACCGTAGAAATAATGATTAAAGCACGATTTATTCCCAGCATATAGACTGCCCATTAAAACTTTTGTAACACCATGAAATGATTTGCCAGCGGACAAACCAATACATTTGCTTTTAAACCAAAACACAATGGACAATAGACCACTCATATTAGTGACCAATGATGATGGCATTCATGCCGAAGGGATCCGTGTTTTGATCGATTTAATGAATCAAATTGGCCAGGTCTGGGTTGTGGCTCCTGAAAATTCTCAATCGGGAATGGGACATGCCATCACCATCAATGCGACTTTGCATGTCGATCGGCGCAAGGTCAATAGTGGACCTCAAATCGAATACAGTTGTTCTGGTACGCCCGTCGATTGTGTAAAAATGGCCATTAATGAATTACTTCCTAGAAAACCTGATTTGTGTGTTTCGGGAATCAATCATGGACAAAACGCATCCACCAATATCATCTATTCTGGAACCATGTCGGCAGCTGTCGAAGCGGGTATCCAAGGAATTCCATCGGCGGGATTTTCACTATATGATGCTTCATGGAATGCCGATTTTGAAGGGTCTAGATCGGCCGTGCTTGCTATTTCAAAACGATTGCTTGAAAATAAATTGCCCTCTGGAGTTGTTCTCAATGTGAATATTCCCAAATTAAAACCCAACCAAATCAAAGGCATAAAAATATGTCGCGGAGCGGATGCTTCATGGCAAGAAAATTTTGATAAACGAAAGAACCCACAAGGTCGAGAATATTATTGGTTGACAGGGAATTTTATCCCTCGTGATAGTGGAAAGGACACTGATCTTTGGGCTTTGGAGAATAATTATGTCTCCGTTGTCCCCGTCCATTATGATTTAACAGCCCATGATGTGATTAATGAACTCAAAGCATGGAGTTTATAAAAAATAAATTTTTCCTTATTGGGATTGTCGCTGGATTGCTATGGACTAGTGTATTGGCCATGATGATCATCAGTATACGAAGTCCAGTCCCATTAGATCAAATCATCATTCAATTATATCAAGCCCAAAAACTAGGTGGTCTCATTGCCCTTTCATCCCTCATCAATATTCCAATTTTTTTGTTGGCACTCTCTAAAAACAAATTGCATTTTGCTGGGGGAATCGTCGTGGCTTGTTTTTTGTTATTTGTCTTTCAATTTTTTTCTTAATTCGTTCTAGTGCGTTATTATATTATTACTGGGGAACAATCTGGTGATTTACATGGTGCTAATTTGATGAACCATTTGAAAAACCTAGATTCGAAGGCTCAAATTCGAGCATGGGGTGGCCAACATCTTCGAAATTCCCATGCTTTTATTGTCAAAGACATCAAAGATTTAGCGTTCATGGGATTTTGGGAAGTCTTAATCAATATTAGAACGATTCTAAAAAACTTTAGCGTTTGCAAGCGTGACATATTATCATTTAACCCCCATGCACTCATACTAGTGGACTATCCTGGATTTAACCTGCCCATGGCCAAATGGGCCAAGGAACACAATTTTTCGGTCTATTATTATATCGGTCCACAAGTTTGGGCTTGGAAAGAAAATCGAGTCAAAAGACTCAAACGATATATCGATAAGCTCTTTGTCATTTTACCATTTGAACAATCATTTTATCAAATCCGACATGGCTATGCAGTGGAATACGTTGGCCACCCATTGATGGATTATATTCCTGGGTATCGAAAATCCACTGAATTTTTAAAACGATATCATATCCCCCAATCAAAACCCATTATAGCTCTTTTACCAGGGAGCCGAAAACAAGAAGTCAAACGAATATTACCTATCTATCTTCGGGTTATTCAACGGAATCCACAATGGATTTTTTTAATCGCTAAAGTATCTTCGATTCCGTTAGAGTTTTATCAGAGAATCTGTCGTGGTACTAAAGCCACCATCATCGATAATGCAACCTACGATCTTCTTAGTATCGCCAAGGCAGCCTTGGTGACTAGTGGAACCGCAACCTTAGAAACAGCTCTCTTTAAAGTTCCTCAAGTGGTTTGCTACAAGACCAGTTGGTTGAGTTTTGTCTTGGCCCGTTTTTTAGTGAAACTCAAATATATTTCATTGGTGAATCTTATTCTAGAAAAACCCTTTTTAACTGAATTAATTCAAACAAAATGTGTGACTAAATCAATCAATCACCATCTACAATTACTGATGACGGATGAAAACGAAATTTATTTTAAAAAAGGATATAAATTACTTCAACAAAAAATGGGAACCTCTGGAGCAAGTAAAAAAACAGCCCATCTCATTTACACTGATTTAAAAACTAAAGCCCCTTAAAGGTTTCAAATTCGTGTTGAAAATTTTCAACATATTGCTTCATCTGTTGCTCATTGTTGACTGATAAATAATCATTTGAATTAACAAATTTCAGGTATAATTCCAATTGAGCTGGATCCAACATGCCCATAACAGGTAAAATCGGCTCACTTTTTTCATTTAAAAAAATGACCACTGGATAACCTTGAACACCCAAATATTGAGCAAACTCATGCATTTTATTTTTCCGCTTTGTTGCGACATATTGGGGATTGGAATATCGAATGCCTAGATGCTCAAATTCTTCATTGCCCTCGCCGTTGAATTTCACCGGATAAAAGTTTTTGTTGACATACTCGATGACATCCCTGTTACTAAAAGTTAATATGTCCATCATTTTACATGGTCCACACCAATCGGTATAGACATCCATAAAAATCTTTTTTGGTTCATTTTTTTGAAGTTCTAAAGCCTGTTCTATGCTCAACCACTGGATCTGTTGTCCTAAAAGTGTCAGAGGAAGCAACAGTGAAACAAAAACTGTGATGACTCTAAGACATAAATATTCAGGTCTCTTTATCTTCAGCACCGTGAGTGAGTTTTTTGAGTTGTTTAAGGAACAAAATTACGAGAATAGCCACTATTGAACAGGTGATAAAAATACCGGTGAAGATTCCTTTTTCTCCAGCGGTTTGAGCATACTTTCCTAAAAAAGCAGCTAATTTATTGCCTAATCCTGTCGCGGCCCAATACAAACCCATGATAATCGAAGCATATTTGATGGGGGCCAATTTGGTAATAAACGAAAGGGATACTGGAGAAGCGCATAGTTCACCAATGGTATGAAACAAATAGGCCAATACCAACCAATACATCGGTGAAGAACCAGCGATTTGATAATCCGAAGCGGCAAAACGCATGAATAAAAAACCCCAACTCATAATCAATAATCCAATGGCCATTTTAAAAAGTGAGGAAGCTTCTCGTCCTTTGGCTTTCCATTTCATCCAAAACCCGCCTATTAAAACCGCAAGAGTGATGATGAAGAATGAGTTTAGTGATTGAAACCATGAGGCAGGAACTTCCCATCCCATGAGCATTCGATCAGTTTTTTGACTAGCATAGAGATTCATTAATCCTCCAGCTTGTTCAAAGGCTCCCCAAAAAAAGATGATTAATAGAAAAGAAATCAACAAAATTTTAACCCGATCTTTTTCAATGGATGTTAACTTTCGTTTCAGAGCTTGATAATCAGGATGGTCTTTCTTCCCAACATAATCACCAACGCCTTGCAAGTACTTTTGGCCATACATATAGACCATCTGACCAATGACCATTCCGATGGCGGCTAGTCCAAATCCATAATGCCAATTAAAAGTTTCTCCTACCCATCCACATAGAATAGGGGCTGCAAATCCTCCAATATTAATCCCCATGTAGAAGATATAAAATCCTAAATCACGTCTTTTATCCCCTTGGCGATACAATCCACCAACCATGGAAGAGATGTTGGGTTTTAAACAACCCACACCTAAAATGATAAAGGCACACCCGACATAAAAACTGGTGACGCCTTCTAATGCCAAAATTCCATGACCCAAACACAACAAGACGCCCCCTAAAAAAACTGTTTTTCTCTGTCCTAATAATCGATCCGCAATGATTCCGCCAGGCACAGAAGACAAATAAACCAACATGGTATACCAACCATAGAGTTCAATAGCTTGGGCATTGGTCCATCCAAAACCTGGGTTTTCAGCCGTGGTTTCAGCAACTAAAAAAAGGGTGAAAAGGGCACGCATGCCATAATAGGAAAAGCGTTCCCATAACTCAGTAAAAAACAGAATCATTAATCCTGGTGGATGACCAAAAACCGCTTTTTGTTGTTGAACGAGCATGTGATTATAAATTTTCAGTGATGAATTGGGTCATTTTATTAAATAAATGATTTCTAGTATTGCCACCATAAATACCATGATTTTTATCAGGATAAATCACCATATCAAAAGGTTTATTGGCTTGAATCAGTTTGCTGGCCATTTCCATGGTATTTTGAAGATGAACATTATCATCTCCTGAGCCGTGTATTATCAAATAATCTCCTTTCAACTTTTCAACATGATTGAGCGGTGCATTTTGATCATAACCATCGGGGTTTTCTTGCGGTGTTCGCATAAAACGTTCGGTATAAATCGTATCATAAAACCGCCAATTAGTCACAGGAGCAACGGCAATGGCTAGACTGAATACATCATGACCCAATAATATGGATTGACTAGAAACATGACCACCAAAACTCCAACCCCAAATCCCAATTCTATCCGAATCAACATATGGTAATTCTGATAGAAATCGGCCAAAAGCAATTTGATCTTCAGTTTCATATTTTACCAAATTCAAATAGGTCACCTTTTTAAAGTCTCGACCTTTATAACCTGTTCCTCTCGGATCAATACAAGCAATGATATAGTCTTTTTGAGCCAATAACAAATGCCATAAATCATTGTAACTAATCCATCGATTACTCACTTGTTGGGAACCAGGTCCTGAATACTGATAGACCAGGACTGGATATTTCTTTTCGGCGTCAAAATCGGTTGGTTTAATCAGATAACCATTTAATTGATGTCCATTGATCGTAATGGTTTTAAATTCTTTTTTTGAAAGATTATAGTCGCTAAGTTTTTCAATTAATGGCTGGTTATTAAGTAGCTCTCGTAAAATTTTACCATCCTTTGAACGCACTAGATTATAAACAGGCGGGGTTTGACTATCAGAATACGAATGAATGAAGTAGTTGCCATGGGCATTAAAGTTGGCTCCATTGAATCCCTTTTGTGGTGACAATAGCCGTTTGGATTTTCCATTTAAACCAATGGCATAGATGGCCCTTCCTATAGAAGATTCTTCAACTGATTGGTAATAAATTTCATTTTCTTTTTTATTGTATTTCAATAAACCCGTTACCTCCCAGTCTCCGCTTGTAATTTGCCTGATTAATTTCCCATGCTTATCATAATGATATATGTGGTTATACCCATCTTTTTCGCTCGTCCAAAGAAAACTGCCATCTTCTAAAATTTCCATTTGATCCTGTACCGAAACATAGGCTTTGTCTTTCTCTTGGTGCAATAGATTTAAAGATTGGCTATCAATATGATAGGTCCAAAGCTTCAAATGATTTTGATGACGATTTAGTGTTTGAAGATATAGGTTATTTTTCCACTGGTCAAATCTGATTCTAGCTATGTATTCTAATCCGGGATCATCAATGGCGATCTCCTGTATTTGTTGAGCATCTAAATCATATAGATGAACCGTGACAATTGAATTTTCTTCACCCGCTTTAGGATACCGAAATTCATATTGTGAGGGGTATAAGTTTCCGTAATAAAAATCCATTGAATATTCTGGAACATTCGATTCGTCAAATCTTAGGAATGAAATGTATTGGCTATCAAAACTCCAATCAAAAGCCCTTACAAACGCGAACTCTTCTTCATAAACCCAATCAGTCAATCCATTGATGGTTTGATGATCCCCATCATTGGTGATGGGAATCACTTGGTCTGAAATTAAATCTTTAACTAAGAGATTTCGTTGATAGACATAAGCAATTTTGGTTCCATCGGGGGAAAGTAATGGCGATTGAATTTTACGATCAGACACTTTGGTAATGGATTGACTTTCTATATCAAATAGATAATAAATAGCCCTTGTTGATCGTCGGTATATGGATTCTACTTGTGAGGTTAAAAGAATTTTGGATTCATCTTTCGAAAATGTATAGCTCGTAAAAAATGGGATTCCTTTATCAAAATTTGATTCCACTACTATTTCTTCAAAGTCACTATCTAAATAATCCAATTTTTTAACGGTTGAATGTCCATTTTCATAATCCAACTCAATAACAGTATACTGTTCGGAATTGTTCATTGATTTAATGGCTTGTAGTCGTTGGGCTTGAAATTCTCCGCTCCAAATTTGTTCAATTGAGAGTGTTTTTTCTTGGGCAATGATTGTCATTGAAAACACGCCAAGTAAAATGACACACAAAATGGATTTAATAGCCATCATATTGAATTTAGTATTTGTAAAAGTGTCCAAATTAGTCAATTTAAACTATTGAAGTTTTATATTGACAGATTATAGGTCCCTTCCATAAATGGTGATGGTTTTACTCCATAAAATCAAGGTTTTTAAACTTGATCATCACAAGGTTTCTGATTCTCTACGATTTTCACTGCGTTTGACCATTGATTTTACTTCAAGATCATTTCCAGATATATATCTAGCCAAACCACTTCCAAAATTTTCTAAAGGAATTCCTGAAATAATTCCCCAAAATATGCCCATCAGAGTTAAAAATGTTTTAACCAATCCATTACCAGTTGATGCTATAAAGTAAAATGCTTCTATTTTTGGGAGGTAGCACATAACTATCAATTTGAGTTCAAAATAAAATTCAACTCCGAGCAAAATTTAAATGAATAAGCTAGTACAACGTTTTTCAAAGATTTCTACTGATGAAAAAATAAAATTAATCACCCAACAATATTTTGAAAACCCTCAGAACGCTCAATTCCTTTTGACCTCATATTTACTGCATGACAAAAATCTTCAAGAAATACATAGTCAATTTTCGGAAAACAACCTCTCTAATTTCGTTCTCCCCTTTTCAGTAGCTCCAAATTTTTTAATCAATCAAAAAACATATTGTTTACCGATGGTCACTGAAGAAAGCAGTGTAGTGGCTGCTGCTGCAAATGCGGCTAAATTTTGGTATTCTAGAGGGGGATTTAAGGTCAAAGTTCTAAACAAGGTTAAAAGTGGTCAGATTCATTTTACCTATAATGGAAACCCTAAAAAAATCAAACAACTTTTTGAGAGAAATAAATCGACATTAATTGAATCGACTGACGAAATAACTCATAATATGCGAAAGCGAGGTGGTGGTATACAATCAGCGAAACTCGTCGATATGACCAAAGAAATACCCCATTACTATCAGATAGATGTTGGTTTTAAAACTGGAGATGCCATGGGAGCTAATTTTATCAATACTTGTTTGGAAAAAATGGCTAGCACTTGGACATCTATTTATTTCCAAAATTCTGGATTGTTTTCTGAAAACCAAGAATTTGAAATCATCATGTCTATTTTATCCAACTATACACCTGATTGCGTTGTTTCGGTTCATGCCACATGTCCTATTAAGGATTTTGGTCAAAACCGTGAAAAAGCTGAGAACTATGCTAAAAAATTTGTGCTTGCTTGCCAAATTGCTTTAATTAACAAATCCAGAGCTGTTACACATAATAAAGGAATATTAAACGGGATTGATGCCGTTGTCATGGCTACTGGAAATGACTTTAGATCTATAGAGGCTTCGATACATAGTTATGCTTCAAAAGATGGTTCGTACAAATCTTTGAGCACTGCCTCAATTAACCAAGATATTTTTCATTTTGAAATGACTATTCCTCTTTCGATTGGAACCGTTGGTGGTCTGACCAAATTACATCCAATGGTTCGGTGGGGATACGAATTATTGGGATGGCCCAATGCAGAGCAGTTAATGGAAATTATTGCCGCATCCGGATTGGCCCAAAATTTTGCTGCTATAAATTCCCTCATCACTACAGGAATACAAAAAGGTCATATGAAAATGCACTTAAATAATATTTTAAACCAACTGGGGGCCAGTAAAGATCAAAAACAAAGAGCAATCGACTATTTCCATCATAAAAAAATCAGTGTAAAGGCTGTTGATGACTATTTAAAGTCCATTGATGATTGAGCGCTATTATAGTTGTGGAAAACTTTTAATCACTGGAGAGTATCTCGTATTGCATGGAGCAAAGTCTTTGGCAATTCCTACGAAATATGGCCAATCATTGGAGTTTCAATCCAATGACTCGGGTAAACTGAAATGGCAAAGTTTCGATCATAAAGGAACCCTTTGGTTTGAAACTGAACTAAAATTGCCCAACTTGAAAGTGATAAGCGTTTCAAACAAAACATATCTTCCTTTTTTACTGAACCTATTAAAAACTATTTGTCAATTAAACTCAGATTTTATTAGAAAAATTTCAGGTCGGGTTCAAACCTATTTAGAGTTTGATTTGAGTTGGGGATTAGGTAGCTCGTCAACTTTAATTCATAATATGGCAAACTGGGCAAAGATTAATCCTTTTCATTTGGGAAAAAGAACGACTTCTGGAAGCTTGTACGATCTAGCCGTTGCACAATTCAAAAGGCCAATCATTTATCAAACCTTTGGGAGGCATAGACTTTCACAAACCATAGAATTTAATCCATCCTTTTTGCCTTTTTTGTATCTCATTCATCTCAATAAAAAACAAAACACACCTCGTGAAATTCAAAAATTCAAAAAGATTAAAGTCAGTAATAATGATATCAAAAAAATCAGTGAAATCACTGAAAAGCTGCTCGCATGTAGTGAATTAATCATTTTTGATAACTTGATCCGTCATCACGAAAAATTACTTTCAAAAATTCTTGCAACTGAAACAATTCAAAGCCGATTGTTTGATGATTACAAAGGAGTCATCAAGAGCTTGGGAGCTTGGAATGGTGACTTTATCATGGCCTCTGGAAACCTTGATTCTATAGAGTACTTTAAACGTAAAGGCTACTCGACAGTTTTCAAGTTAAGTGATTTTGTACAATGACTCCTATTTTTTAATCGCGCTTCACAAGACTATGCCAACTATGAGCATAGTAAGCCACTTCAATTAGTTTCGTCAAGCCACTTTGCTAAATACCATCAATTCATCATCAATGTTTGCAATGAGTTGATTACCAATTGGGATGGCTATAAATGATTCTTCATTTTTTTGAATCACAATAAGATTTTGGTTCCATATCAAAAAGGCACTAAAAATAAATTCTGGATTTATTGCGTCCGTTTTTTTAATCCATCCTTCAACATCTTTATCTGAAGTGAATCTAAGTTCATAGTATTCCACATCTTTTTCTACTTCAACTGAACACTGCCAATTGCTAGCTTGAAATTTGGATTTGGTAAGTTTCTCTGATCTCATAATCACAATGCAACACCATATACTGCCTTATTCTCAATAATTGTGCCAACAGCGTATTTACTAGATTAAATTTGTTTTAAACTAAATTTTGGGAATTATATACTTAAGTGCCAAAAAAGATCCAATTTTTTGTGTTTTTGATTGTCCGATTTCAAGATGATGTTGTGTATTAGTATTGATCCAAAAGATGAGAATAGGTTGAAGGATTTCGCTAGAACATTAGGAACAGCTAAATTAAAACCGTTAACACACCGAGTGTTATTGGAACGGGCTAACGAAATCAAAAAAAATGGTTTTGAATGGGACTATAGTGGTTATGAATTCTAATCAAAAACATTTTTTTATCGATATTGACGAAACCGAAATGGGGGGGGGCATGAACAGGCTATTAAAAACCAATTTCCCCATGCGATGGTGGATGTTCTTGAAAAAGAAGACATCATTCATGTTGTTGAAATGAGAGAATCGATGCAGGAGGTGGTGGATCATCAATTAGGCATTCAAGAAATCCCTCGTGATCCATTCTTTTCTTGAGTATACGATTTACCGAACACCAAAGGCAGATCGACAAATACAAAAAATAATCAAACAATATCCTACATTTCAATCTGTTTTTAAAAAAACATTGAAATCTTTTTTAGCTTTTCCAGATACTCGTCAATCGTGGATTAAACAATTAAGAGACTTATACGCTCAATCTAAATCTTTTTTGTATTTTTATGGCTCATTAGGGTCTATAAAAATACAATCATTATTCTCATTTGAAGGATATGAAAGCTTTTCAGCAGAAGTTAATATTGGATCAATCGATTTGATGTGGAACGTATAAGTCCCAAACAATAAGTTGATGCTCACCTACGAACAGCAAGAGATGATTATTAATGTCTTATCTCCTTGGAAGCCTGTTAAGATTGGGGTGTTTGGCTCCTTTGCTCGTGGGGAACAAAGAGAAGATAGCGATATTGATTTATTATATGATTTCAGTGAGCCTTGTGGTTTCGCTTTTAGCCAAGTTATTGATGATTTAGAAGAAAGATTGCAAAAAAAAGTGGATTTAATTAATTTTAATCACATCAACCCGTATCTTAAAGAAGATATATTGAAGGATTTAATTATTTTTTATGACAAAAGTCAGGAAAGGCGATCAAGACGTGATTTCTTGTTATCACATTCTGGATCGAATCGATAAAATTGAGTCCATCCTTTTAACCATAAAAACCTATCGTGATTTTGAAGAGCATTGGTTAGAACAATATGCCTTATTGAAATCGATGATTGATATTGGTGAAGCAACCAATGATTTATCAAGGGAGTTGTATGATCGGGTATCACATCTTGATTTGGGTACAGTAGTCGGCATGCGAAATAAAATATCGCATGGGTATCATACAGTAGATTTGACTCGTGTTTGGGATGCTTTGCAAAATGACATTCCGACATTAAAAAGAGAAATCAAAAAGATACAGAAAATGTTAAAGGAAAATAAATTTAAAAATCAACAAGAAAGGTAAGATATCCTGATACCTTTGATGAAATCATGGTAAAACAACCGAAAGAAAAATTACCTTTTGAACATTTACCAAATCACAAAAACATCCCTTTAGCATGACACTTGAAAGTGCATGCAGTGATGAGTGATGTCTTTCGTGAAGATAAGAATGAATCAAAGCCGAAACCACCATCAGACCGATCGATTTTAGGTTAAGCATATAAGTCCCACAATTAAATAAGAATACGTATTCGATTCGTATAGGAACGGGATCGTCTGGGAAAAGAGGTGGTTTAAGAAGTGTATCTTCACGATTAGAGAAAATCAAGAGTTGTACATTGTTGGTATC
Organism: Flavobacteriaceae bacterium; assembly: GCA_026709415.1. Lineage (GTDB taxonomy): Bacteria > Bacteroidota > Bacteroidia > Flavobacteriales > Flavobacteriaceae > Bin25. The sequence goes on along the minus strand of JAPOSZ010000001.1, from coordinate 5,730 downwards.
GATAAAAGATATCAGGAAAAAGATTCAAATCGACTTTATGAACCTTCTATCATTGAGAACATGGTGCATCAATCGATTCAAGATAACACAAGGATGGAAGATCCTTTGTTTAAAAGATAGTTTTTTGGGGGGGGGCTATCGATTTCAAACTATCATTTTTAATTATTTTTGGCACTTAAGTATATAATCCCCTAAATTTTTTAGTAAACTATCGGTGCTTAATCAAGCAAGAACTTGTGTGTTAATTACAGGATTTGTTGAAGAATAAAAGAAATATTAAGCCAATCTATCCCTTAGCACATCTCTCGAATGAGAGACAGAATTCAAAACAACTTTTAAATTTTTCACTTCATATCCATATTTGCCATTCTACTAGGGGATAGAGGCAAACCATTTGAGATTGTAAAATGAAATTGGAATATTCAATCTTGTGGATGGATTACTAGTAATAAATAGTTCGGTTGTCTTTTATTTTAGATTCGTTTTCTATAGCATCAACAATTTTTTCCATTATCTGATCGTTCTTGCTATTGCTTAAACTAATGGCATAACTTTGGAAATCTTCTAATTCTTCGGAAGGATTGACCTTTAAAACTTTTATTCTATACATCCCTTCATTTCCTCTTATCCATTCTGAAGTTTCATTTTCTTCAAGACCAAAAGCCACTCCAACCACATTGGGCTCTTCTCCAGCACCAACTATGGTCGTGTTTTTTTGATTTAAGGCCGATGCCGGATTGATTTCAAAATCGGAATGTTGTTCTTGCAATTCTTCAAGTGATTCAAATTGGGAATACTTCTGTTTTATCAATTCAGCTTTTTTATCTTCTTCAATGATGCGTTCAATTTGATTAGATACTTCATCTAAAGGAAGTGTCCCATCATCACTAATTTCTAATAACTGGACCACAACATAGCCTTCAGAATATGTAAATCTTTGAGAATCATAAACTTTGGTTGATTTATTAAAAACCCATTGAACAGCATCCCGAGTTTGCTCAATAGCTCCCATCTGTTCATCCATCGGATAAATCTTGTTGGGCTCTCCATAATCAAATGAATTTTCTGTGGCGATTTCTTCAAATCGATTGGATTCCTGTTTAATCTCCATTTCAAATTGTGTTGCTTTACGAAAAGTTTCATTTGATGTTTGATTGGATGGCACAATCTCAGCAACGATATTTCCCAATAAAATCAAGTCATCTTTTTCAACAACTTGAACCACATGATAACCAAATTCGGTTTCAACCAAGCCCAAAGTTCCAATACGATTTCTATTACAGAAATCATAAAACTCAACGGCCATCTCCCCTTCTTTAAAAAACCCTAAATCCCCACCAACGGATGCTGTCGGGCCATCGGAATTTTCTTCAGCCAGTTGAGCAAAATTATTGGGATTGGATCGAACTTGTCGAAGTAAATCTCTAGCCAAACGTTCCGCTTGTTCTTTGGATCGCAACTGATCTTCTTCAGCACGAAGAGATCCTTGATAAGAAATTAAAATATGACTTGCCCTAATGTTTCCATTGGATTTTTTATCAACGACTCGACTTAACACAAATTGATTATCGACTTCATAGGGTCCAAAGACTTCGTCTTTTTCTAATCCAAATAATAAATCTGCATAATCATTGTTTAAATCTCCTTTTGCTTGGTAAACCGAGTCAAATGGTATTTCAGAATGACGATCGACAAAATCTCTAATTTCCGTGACTTGAGAAAAACCGGGAATGGTGTCAGTTAATTTTGAAACTTCATTATAACTGATTCTCTCTTCTTTTAGTGATTCTAAACGCACCCTAATGACTTCTTTATCTTCATCTGTTGGTTTGTTTTGGAAAATGGTCAAATGAATTGATCGAAAAGGATTTTCTTTAAAATCATCGATGTTTTCTTTGTAGTACTTTTCGATTTCTTGTTGACTTACCTGGACCAGACTATCTTCGATATGGTCATAAGGAATTAAAACATATTCGATGTTTACGTTATCATTTTCAATTTTGTGATATAGTTTGGCAAAAGATTCAGAAAACACATTACTAGACTTCGCCAAATCACTGTATACTTCCAATTTAGCCACAGAAACCAGGTTCTGTTCTTGTTCATTCCATATTTGGTAACTGGTTGGATTGATGTTTTTTAAATCCGAAACATATTGACGAAACTTTGCAAAATCAAATTCACCCAATTCATTTTGAAACTCTGGAGAGTTGGTTATTTGGTCATTAGAACGCAATAACTGCTCTAATTGTTCTGGTCCAATAGCGATTCCCAATTTTTCATATTGTTGCTCCATCAATGTGGTGAAAGTCATATCACCATAAACATAATTGACAGCTTGAATGGTTGAAATTCCTGGATTGGATCGTTGTAACTGTTCTACTTGTTGTCTGAAAACATCAATGTCGATGTCTTGATTATTTATCACTGCTATTGGTTTAACCGAGGCTAAAGAAGTTCCTGGTTGGGTTATAACTCCAGAAATTACAAATGCAAATAGGGCCATTGCAATTACGATGATTAAAATGATTGACCGCTGTCTTATTTTTCCAAGGATGGCCATATTAAAATTTTGAGTTGCGAAGTTACACCAATGACTTTAAAATTGAAATGTCAGGTTCCCCAACAATAAAAGGACTTAACAGTAATGAAAGATGGTTGGACAAAACAACACCATTCAAACTACAATAGAAAGGAATGGATTTTATGGGTTTCTATCATCTTTTCTTTTGTTGCATTGATTGTAATTATAATAGTTTAAATAATTAAATAAGAGCCTTCACCATTATCACTACGAATGCCATACTCAAACCAAAATGATTGCTTACTTGATTTTATAGCACGCTAATAATGAAAGTGCTTAAAATTGTCAAATACCCTTTTAAATCTTATACTTTCTTTAAATTAATTTTGTGGTCTTAAATGAAAGTCAAATACCTCCGTACGAGCCACTTCACCCAAGAAGGCAAACGCTTTGATTTAGACAAGTCTCCTTACGATCGAATCTTTTTTGACAAAGGCGTTTCAGGAACCATTCCGTTTGCCGAAAGACCCGAAGGATCGGTATTAATGAAATGGGTGAAAAAAGGGTTGGTTACGCAATTGGTCACCGATGAAGTCAGTCGATTAGGAAGAAACACCAAAGATGTCTTAGGCGTCTTAGAAACACTCCAAGCACATCAAGTCAATGTGGTGATTCAAGAACTGGGGATGGATTCAAGAAAGGCCAATGGGGAAGAAAATCCCTATTGGAAAGTGGTCCTCACGATGATGAGTTGTTTGTATGAGATGGAACGGAAGGCGCTTTTAGAACGCACCAGACAAGGCATCCAAGCTTATAAAGAACGAGGCGGAACGTTTGGACGCAAAGTAGGCACGGTGGAAACCAGAGAAACGTTTTTATCCAAACCCAAAACCAAAAAGATCATCCGTTTGTTAAACCAAGGAAAATCCTATCAAGACATCCAGAGTCGACTGCAGGTGAGTTCGACGACGATTAGGAAAGTGAAAAGGTACTTGGGAAACAATCAAAAGGGATGAGTTGATGATAGCATGTATAAAAACTTTATTTAAAAGACTTTCTATTTCTGGAAGCAGAAACAAGATCAAAGACAATCAAGGATTTATATCTTCAGGTAAAAAATCAACTCAAATCATCATAAATCAAGAAGGTAACCATCAACATAGATGCTATTAAAAAGAAGTTTGGATATGCATGTCAAGAGTATGCTTATCAATCTTTTTTTTCCATTCAGATTCAACAAGAAAAAGCTCACTTAGTGGAAAACAGGAGTGATGCTTTTTGTGAAGCTCGTAAAGAATACCTAAAATGCCTTCATGGATGTAAAGATTTTGCGGTTTCAATGGATGAAATAGAAATAATCGAAAGGAAAGGTATCGAGCCGGGGATTCGAAAAGGTCTTCATAAGCCCGGTCAATTACGTTGGGATAATGTTGACTATCGGAAGATGAAAACCTTTTGGGCAGAGTATGAAGAAAAGTTAAAAACAATGAAGTAATTGAATATTTCATGTCATGCTTATGGGAATTCCTATCATTTATTGTGTCAAAATATCGGCAATCAATCCATTACGATCACTGGAGTATGGGAAGGAAGGCCTGAATATGAAAAATTCCCAGAATCTCTCAATCGCCAAGAAGTAAATCCTCTTGATGATGACGTTCTCCCTATCACATTAGCAAAACACACCTCTACAAAATTCCTTATTGTTGGTACTTATCAGAATAGATCAAAGCCTTTTCAAGGCTGTTTAACAGTCAAATATCGCAGAATTGACAAAGACTATTGTGTTAAGAAACCTCATTCAATTAATTTTTAATATCACATAAGTACAATAGAATGGGTTATCATAGGAGTCGGTTTCATAATTTCAATAGTAGTTATTAATATTGGGGTAACGTTTGACTTAAACGATTGGCTTAAAGAAAAAAAAAACGCAAGGTTGATCACCTCAAAAACATTTGTCCTCATTCATATTTTGATCACGAGCGTAAGGTATTTGTATCAGCCTTTTACACTCATGCAGGTAGAATAGGTTATTATTGTCTAATGTGTGGTCTTTATGCACCGGATGAAGAAGTTATTAAATCAATGACGACAAACTATAATACCAATCCTGAAATATATTTGAAGCGATATAAAAAGCTTATTAAATTCAGAAATAAGTGTTATAAGTGATGTGGCTGAAGAATGAAAGCAAAATATATTTCAGCAAAAATAGAGTTTAAAATACCATGGCCTATTCAGAGAACATTTTAACTCTCCCCATAGAGAATCAAAGTTTGATTTGATAATTTTGTCTATATCACATAACGGTATGGTTACAGAAATAATCAATTCTTTATGGTTTAGTGTCGCTCTCCCTATATTCACTGCAATTACAAGTACGACAGTAACTGACTGGTTAAGAAAGAATAAGAGAACAAAAGACGAAAAGAAAAAAGAGCTTTTAAATAAATTTAAGTTCACAGCGATTTCATATTGGGGTTTTGAAGTTACTGCTGCTAAATCAAACGCAGATTATCTAAAAAGTATGGATAGTTATAAAAGCACAAAGAAGGAATATGATGCCTTAAAGAAAAAAGTTTTTAATCTTAAACCAAAAGAACTTGCTGAATATGCTAAGGAATTCGATAGTTCACAACGGAGCATTTCCGTTGCTCAATCGGTCAATAGGATATAATGGAAAACCTTTTCCAATACTTCAGATAGCAGCAATTCGTTCTGCACTGATTCTAAAATAATCTTCCTTTCTGCCAAAACAATTGTTAAAAAGCAACTAATAATCTCATTTCACAGCCTATCACAATCGACAGCTTGTGCGACATCTTCGGAGGTAAAGATCCAGGTAAGGGTAAAATCGTGACTGTTGTAGTACGGAGCATCATGTTTTTTGCTTTTATTGAGACGCATTTCATATTCTAAATAGTGTTCTCTGAGAAAAATATCTCTATTCTTTGGAATGTACTTTCTGCCATAATGGAGACACTTTTCATTATCAAACCTTATGACAACAGAATCATACCGAACACCTTTATCATAGTCATCATCAAAATCAAATGGCTCTGGACCTGCAGCTTCCGTTCTTAGAGGTTCGAATTCTATGGATTTTTCATTTGGCACATCCCATTTTTGACCGAGAATAGGTTGTCTGCCGGCTTCTTTTTGATAGGCTTCTATGATTACATTGACTCCTGATAGATTGGTAT
>JAPOSZ010000028.1 GCA_026709415.1 Flavobacteriaceae bacterium | reverse complement strand
GATAATCCCTTCTTCTAATTTATCCGTTGCCCAGCGGAAGGCTTTGACGTAGGCGTTTCCTGTAAACACATTCGCTTTACCAAACCGACCATAAGTTTCTTTCACCTTTTGGTTTAGTTTTTTGTAGTTCGATCTTTTAATTGTGGAATAAGGTGGGTTACCGATAATGATGTGAATATCTTGAGTTTTTAGTTGATCGATTTTTTTTCGATTACCACTCAAATAGGCGGTATCAATGCGTCCCCTTTCTTCAATATCAAAGGTATCTGCCCAGATGATCCCATGAAAACGCTTATGTTCGTTCATTCGATAATAATAAGCGGTTTCAATATTAACATCAGCAATATAATAAGCCAATAATTGTAATTCAACCGCATTTAATTCCCTTTCATATTTACGAACAACATCTTGTTTTTTGATCAAATCTTCACTTTCTAATAAACGAGTGATATAAGTGCCTGTTCCTGTGAAAGGGTCTAATACATGGACTCCTTTGTCCGTCATCTGTTTGTCAAAATATTGTTGTAATAAATCATTAACACTCTGATTCATAAAGTCAATGATTTCAATCGGTGTATAGATAATCCCATCTCGTTTTTGCCGTTCTTTATCAGAAAATTGAAAATAGCCACCATAAAATTCTTTGATGATGGCTTGTTTTCCTCCCAATGTTTTCACCCCTTGGATTTGATTTTCAATTTTTTGGTAAACACCTTGTAATTCTTTTTGTTCTTGCTCCGTATAATCCGTATGGCCCCAATCTTGTAATTGTTCCAAGACATTTTCTAAGCCTTCACTAATCGAATGATTGGTTTCAATATCATAAGTGGGGAATAAATGCTTGAAAATCGGTTTGAGAATGATATGGTCTGCTAATATCTTGATGGCTTCTTTTTGTATCGTTTCCTCATTGGCATCATCATTTAATACTTGTAGTGATTGAACAAACTCTTCAAAGACTTGATGCACCGCATAATTGTTATCAATTTGATGGATGAGATGATCAATCTCCTTTTGTTGCACTTGTTGCACTGATTTTGTCCAATCCGTCCAATAGGCTCGATTACCGCATTTTTCAACAATCTTGCCGAGTAGAATTTTAGATAATTTGGATGGTTCAATACCCGCTATTTTTCGTTTTAAATCCTCGTCAGCCGTCAAATGGCTATTGGGGGAATGAACAACATTAATTCTCGGCGGAGTTGGCAAAGGCTGTTGTATTTCAACATAAGGAATATCGATTGGAAAAGAAATAGTTTGGTGATCCGTATTTTTAGTATCTAACTTTTGAATTTGAATGCCCTCGTTAGTTCGAATAGCCATCAAGCCTAATTCATTTTGTAATGTTTGATGAACATCATCAAATGGTTGATCCGTTTGGATGCTTCTCAATTTTCTAACCAGAGACTCTCTGAACGTTTTAGTTTCATTTTTAGGTTGTTCAAGCAATCTATCTGACCGAATTTGATTGATTTCAATATTAAAGTTTTCATCATGCGATCGTAGGGCATTCAATACTTGCCAAATAATGCCAAATTCTTCACTCTTTTTTAATTGACTTTCAGGAGATGTGTCTTGATTCCATAAAATAGGAATTAAAATATAGCCACGCTTTTTATTCTCGGCTTGTCGCATGACACGCCCCACCGACTGGACAATATCAATTTGACTTGATTTTTTGGTCAGAAATAAAATCGCATCTAAGGTGGGCACATCAACGCCTTCTGTAAGGCATTTGGCATTGGATAAAATTTTACATGTATTTTCTTGAGTATCTTTCAACCAATTCAATTTATTGAGTCGTGAAAGAGATGGTTCTTGACCATCCACATGATCTGCTTTGATATGATTTAACTCTCCTCCCATATCATTTAAGAGCCCTATTTTTTGAAAATGGTTATAGGTATTTCTTATTTTTTCCGAGTCTTTGATACGATTACAAAACGCCACGGAATTCTTCATGGGCTGAGTATCATTTTCCAATAAGACTTGGTCTTGATCATCGATGATTTTTCCTAATAGTTGAATCGACCCCATCAATTTTAAAGCTAAATTTCGTTCATACTTTCGTTCTAAATTCAGCAACCCTTGAGCCTCTTGGCGAGATAACTGACTGCGATAATCCATCGACTGCAATTGTTCGTTCATGCGG
>JAPOSZ010000013.1 GCA_026709415.1 Flavobacteriaceae bacterium | reverse complement strand
GATCATCAAAATAATAGAACTGGAACCACTAAAAAAGACTTTTTAAGGAGCGACTAAATAGGATATAAACGAGGGATTATATCTTTTTGTAATTTACTGGTTCGTGAAAAGTGGCATCTTTAGACAGATTAAAGGATATCGGTTTCTGGTCTGCAACCCATACATCAAAAAGACATAGCGTGTTTGTAAGACCGGTGATTCGCAGGAATGATGGGCTGATATAGCAAGGTGTTTAAAGGCTTATGGGGCATAAGATTCAAAGCCCATAAAAAGAAAAAGCAACATCCAATTATTTTTTAATTCCTTATTCATTTGAGTTTTTGTTATCTATTTTTAATTTTTGGATTAGTTCTTCAATAGCCTCTTCTAATATAGGAATTTCTTTTTGAACCGCATCCCATACAATATCTAATTCTACAGTAGCATAGCCATGAGATATTTTATTTCGCATTCCTACAATTTTACCCCATTCAATGTGGGATACCATGTTGTATGTTTTTTCAGATAGATCATTAGAAGCCTCACCAATATCAATCATTGCTTTTAAAATAGCATATTGACGAACCCAATCTTTGATAAATAAATCATAATTGGTTATACTTTTTAATAAATGTTTTATCTTATTAATTCTATCTTGAATGTGATAACAAATGATAGTGTCTTGTTTTTCTTTCACTACTTTTATCGTAAAAAATAATAGCTTCTTTTAATATCGATTCTTTTAAATATGGATTCATAAAATCAAAACTCATCAAATCGACTTTTTTCTTTAATCTTCGTTCTAAATTGTCAGTCATCGTAATAAAATTCAAACCACAGGCCTCGCTGAACGAGTACAATAAATCAATATCACTTGTTTCACTCTGATTGCCTCGTGCAACCGAACCAAAAACACCAATTTTCACAGGTTTGTAAGGATTCATTTCTTCAATAATAATTTCTTGCTGTTTTTTAGTTAACATGATTTATTGTTTTTGAACTCGTTTGATTCGAGAACGTAAATGTAATACATGCATCCCTTTTGGGGATTTGTATATTATGGTAACCTATTAACCCTTAAACACTTCGTTGTATCAGCCCATCATACCAAGAGATCATTGGTCTTATCAATACTTGGTGTCCGTTTTTAGGTATGGTCTCTCTCCCAAGAGCCCACATGTTTTTATCTGTCTAAATATGCCTCTTTTCATGAACTAATAAATTGCGAAAGAATATAATTCACTATAAATGACTTAAAAAAGTTATTAAACCCTATACGACAACGGTAACAATGGAAATAAAAGAGATGAAGAGATATTAGATAGGATTAAGAATATAGAAGAGCCGATTAATGGAATGGATAAAAGAATAGAAACCAATAAAACCAATGTCAGATGGGTTATGGGAGTTGGTGCAGTTCTTATTACAGGAGTAAGGTTTAATAGACAAACTATTTAATTGGTTTAAGTAATAAATTCCCAAATATCGAAAGCGAAGGAAGTCAGTATAAATCTTAATCCCTTGAAAAAGATCCCATCGACATGGAATTATGTTGCGTTAATAGGTTGAACGTAGCCATCTTATCTCTTTAATTTCTTCGCATATCCCAAAAATTGAAACTGATGATAAAAACCACTGAATTGGAGTATTTCATGGTTGGTTGTTGTGTTATTGTTTTGCTACACTGAAAATCCAAAAGGCAATTTACCTAGTATTGAAAAAAAACCGAATGACAAAATCAAGTGTCAAACCTAAAAAAGATTAACCCTTCTAAAGTCTATGACAAACGCATGGCCAAAAGATAGCGACGGACAGACCAATACGTTGCTAACTAATTTGGAAATCAATATCAACGAACTAAGCCATGACGAAAAAAAGAATTAGAAGCATTAAAATAACAAATCAAAGAACTCCAAGACACGATGGCAAAATTGGAGTCTTATTTCACAAACTTGGCTTCATTTTTTGCCCATGATGAACGATTCATTAAACATGAAAATGGAGCCATCATTATGCTATATCCCAACCTATCGGATGAAAAAAAAGAGTTTAGTGTAGGAAAAACTACAATTTGAGTTGAACAGATATACAATTGTGGATGAGAAAATGTTGAGAAATATGGTTCAAGACAGCCGAAATGTATCAATGGTGATTACTTCTTTGGTGACGGATGTGAGCAGGATGTTTTATGAGGCAAGTTTACTTAACCTAAGTATAAGTAACTGGGATACAAGTAGTGTAACCGATATGAGTGAAATGTTTAGTGTTACCATTTCATTCAACCAAGATATAAGTGATTGGGATGTTGGTTAGGTTTTGTCAAAGGTTTTCTAAAGATTCTAAACTAATTGAAGAATACCATCCAAAATTTAGTACTTGCAACCCATAATGAAGCCAAATATCAAAGGTTTTTATTTCCTATTCACAGAACTCCTAAATTTGAATAACAACTTTGAATTCATTTGGTGAGTCCAGCCATTGTACTCGGTGTTTTATCGCTACTGATTATCATCGCTTTCGTATTTGATGAAGTAGGTCGTAGGACAAAATTTTCTGCAGTGATCCTATTAATAATCATAGGAATCCTTGCCCGAATATATATTGAGCTATTCACTTCGCTACATGTTCAGTCAATCCATACGATAGTTCCGATACTAGGAGCCGTTGGTCTGATTATGGTTGTTCTTGAAGAATCTGTCAATATTAAAGTATCTCGACTCAAATTATCCGTTTTATTTAAATCTCTTTTCTCTTCTGTTGTCTTACTGTATGTCAATATTTTTTTGTTGAGTTGGATTTTTCAACATTTTTTTGGGTTTGACTTTCCATCAGCACTCATGTGCAGTATTCCTTTATCAGTCATGAGTAGTGCCATTGCCGTACCAAATATGAGAGGATTCATCACCATCGATAAAGATTTTCTTGATTATGAAACCTCTTTTACCGTCATTATTGGTATTGCTACATTTTATTATACTACGAGTCAATTTGAACAAGGCGACTCCCCATTAGCTACAGATGAAATATCATCTCAGTTCATTTTATTTTCTTTAGTCTTTTTAGCTGCTTTAGTACTTTGTTTTGTCTTGATTTGGCTGTTGCGATTGATTCAACATCCTAGTAAATATTTTTTAATCCTTGCAATTGTTTTTGGGCTTTATTCGGTTGGAACAATTCAAAACTATCCTATTTTATTCATCCTTTTTGCTTTTGGCTTATTGATTACCCATGCTGATCGATTGATTCCTTCTAAAATCAAAGCAACCTTTGATTTTGAAAATTTTGAAGATGGAGTCAATGATTTCAAACTTTTTACGATGGGGCTCGGTTTTTTGGTTCGTTTGTTTTTTTCTCTCATTTTTGGATTCTCGATTCTTTTTTCTGACTTTAATTCACTCTGGCCTTTTCTCTATGGTCTTGGCTTATTTGTCGTTCTATTTATACCTCGATATCTCTTTTTTGTCGTCTTTAAATCGTTGGTTTATTTTGGCAAAACCTTTCGATTGATAAAACCAAGTTTTGGATTTAATATGGTACCGATGGCCAACATATCTCCTAGAATTCTAACCAGTATTTTATTATTTATACAAATTGATACCCTAGCAACTTTTGAAATTGATAATCATTCCATTGCCGATGAAAAATCACTGCTCCTATTGATTCTTTATTGTACCCTTTCAATACTTCTGTGGCGTTCAAAATCCAAACTCGAATTCCAAACCGATGGAAGTGTAGAAAGCGATCCATATGGTTCGGAATCAAGTGATGCTTCTCAAGAATATTATTACGGCTCTGAAAATGAACCCGCTAGCGAACGCTTTTCTGATTATACCCAAAAGGATCAGGATGAACCTGAAAATGGAAATACAAGATATTGATCGCAAGCGCCATCGGTATTATTGATGGTGCTTTTACCCCATCCATAGGATTATTTGAGCATTTCATGATTCCATAGAGCAAAGACATCATGACGAAACTTTTTCTTTGACTTTTGTGGCTATATTTTTGATTCGATAGGGAAATCTGTTTTGATAAATCTGACCAACCCACCGTTCCATTTCATGCTTTAGACTTTGAATATTGATCTTTTTTGAAGCTGAAATAAAAATGGCTTTTTGGTTGTTTTTTTGCATCCATGTTTGCTTCCACTCTTGAATGCTAAAGTGTTCCTTTCCTCGAGTCATTCGTAAATCTTCTTGATCCCATGGTTGAGGTTGATACGCATCAATTTTATTAAAGACCATCAAAGTGGGCTTTTGAATGCTCTGTAGTTCCCATAAAATTTTATTGACCGAATCCATATGCTTTTCAAAATTAGAATTTGATATATCCACAAGATGAATCAATAAATCGGCTTGGACGACTTCATCCAAAGTACTTTTAAACGATTCAATCAATTGGGTGGGTAGTTTCCTAATAAATCCAACGGTATCCACGAGTAGGAATGGCATGTCTGTAAAGACCACTTTTCTGACCGTGGTATCCAAGGTGGCAAATAGTTTATCCTCTGTCATCACTTTACTTTTTGACAACAAGTTCATCAATGTCGATTTTCCAACATTGGTATAGCCCACAAGGGCTACGCGAACTAGCGATTTTCGATTGGATCGCTGGGTGTTTTTTTGCTTTTGGATGGATTCTAATCGTTTTTTGAGTAAGGAAATTTTGTTTCTGACGATGCGTCGATCTGTTTCTATTTCTGTTTCACCAGGACCTCGAACGCCAATACCTCCACGTTGTCTTTCTAAGTGAGTCCATAGTCCCTTGAGGCGTGGTAATAAATATTCATATTGAGCTAGTTCTACTTGTGTTTTCGCATAGGAGGTTTTGGCTTTTAGAGCAAAAATGTCCAAGATAAGAGCCGTTCGATCAAGAATCTTACATCTCAACACCCGTTCAATATTAGCTTGCTGGGTGGGAGTTAATTCACAATCAAAAATAACCGTCCCTATGTCGTTGGCTTGAGTATAAGATTGTATTTCCAACATTTTTCCTTGACCAACTAGGGTTTTGGGATGAAATGCTCTAATTCGTTGCATAAAAGTTTTGATAACAACTCCAGAGGCTGTTTGGGTCAAAAAAGCCAATTCGGCTAGATGTTCATTCGCTGTTTCAACATCTAAATCAGCATGAACAACACCAACCAAAACAACTCGTTCTAATGGGATGGCATGGCTTTCTATCATTTAGAATCTTCTTTCCAATATTTTAAGGTCAGTTGCTGTCCATCAAAGACCGCATATGAAAAATGGGTGATCCAATCACCTATATTCATATACGTTGCTTTTTCATCGATATTGATTTCTAAGGGTAAATGTCGGTGTCCAAAAACATAATAGTCTCGGTGCGATTCCACTTGTTTCTGTTTGGCATATTGTACCAACCATTCTTTAGATGGTCCCATAAATTTTGGTGCTCTATGTCCCGATATGACGGTCTTACTCTTAGAAAGATATTGACCTAATCCGATCCCTAAGTTGGGATGAATCAACCAATGAAACAACCATTGACAAAGTCCATTTGAAAAAATCTTTTTCATGAATTTGTATCCTTTGTCTTTGGGACCCAAACCATCGCCATGAGCGATATGAAATTTTTTCCCTTCTCGCACAAAATCTGTTGGGTTTCGATACACCGAAATACCTAATTCTTGGGTAAAATAATCCTTGACCCATAAGTCATGATTACCCACAAAAAAGTGAATTGGGATCCCTTGGTCCGTGATTTCTGCCAGTTTTCCCAAAATCCGAACATATCCTTTGGGGACCACTTTGTTGTACTCGAACCAAAAGTCAAATAAATCACCAAGCAAGAATAGTTCCGTTGCATCTTTTCGTATATAATTCAACCAGCGGAGGACTTTCTTCTCTCTTTCGAAACTCTGCTTTTTATTGGGAATACCCAAATGTTGATCCGAAGCAAAATATATTTTGGTTTCAGACATTAATTCAGTGCCTGCTTCAAGTCTTGGATCAGGTCCCTAACATCTTCGATGCCCACACTCAATCGAATCAAATTTTCAAAAACACCAGAACGTTCTCTTTCTCGTTTAGGGATTGAGGCATGCGTCATCGAAGCGGGATGACCGACCAAACTTTCCACCCCGCCAAGGGATTCTGCGAGAGTAAACACCTTAAATCGGCTGAGAACTTGATGGATTTTTTCAAGGTCTTTGGTCTTGGTTTGAAAAGAGATCATGCCACCAAAATCACGCATCTGTCCTTTGGGCAATTGGAAACTTGAATCTTGCGATATTCCAGGGTAAAACACTTGATCAACTTGCGGATGATTGGATAAAAAAGTAACGATCTCTTTTGCGTTTTGGCAATGCCTCTCCATACGCAAATGCAATGTTTTGATCCCTCTTAAGGTCAAGTAACAATCCATTGGTCCAGGCACGGCACCACTCGCATTTTGTACAAATTTCAAGCGTTCATCGATATCGGGACAGCTATAAGCCATCAATCCGATAATGGTATCGGAATGACCCGACAAATATTTAGTGGCTGAATGCATCACTAAATCGGCACCCCATTCGAGCGGTCTTTGGAGATAAGGGGTCGCAAATGTGTTGTCGACAGCCACAAGGATATCCTCTTGCTTTGCCACTTCAACAATCGCTTTGATATCGATGACGCGCATCATGGGATTGGTGGGGGTTTCAATCCAAATCATTTTGGTTTTTTTATGAATCAATGTTTGGAGATGTTTTATATCTCTTAAATCCATGAAGTCAAATTTTAAATCATACTTGGCAAACACATTTTCAAATAGTCGATACGAGCCCCCATAGAGATCGTTGGTAGAAATGATATGATCTCCTGGTAAAAACAGTTTGGTTAATGAATCAATCGCGGCCATCCCTGAAGCAAAAGCTAACCCGTACTGAGCTCCTTCTAAGGATGCTATGGATTTTTCGAGGGCGGTTCTCGTTGGGTTATGTGTTCGACTGTATTCATAGCCTTTGTGCTGGCCAGGGGAGGTTTGTCTATACGTTGAGGTTTGATAAATGGGAGGCATGACCGCACCATAGGCCACATCGGGATGCTGTCCCCCATGGATTGTTCTGGAGTTAAATTTGAGTTTTTGTTTCATTAAAACAAAAGTAAAATTAATTTCTCCCTCCAAATAAACTATTTGATTATGGGTTCCAATCCACTCTTAAATTCTTAAACGCATCTTACATTGGGCTGAGATGGTCTAAAACTTTAGGAGTTACATCTTTTAGTAACCTCTAATGACACGTTCAATCTAGTGCAACATGAATAACCCAAAGTCAAGTGATTGAAAGAACAGAAAATTTTGTAAATTTTATGCGTTTCATGAGATTCCATAGGTACAAATTATTGAAAATGAAATGACTAATAGGGCGTTCATAAATTTGAATACCTTAGTAACTTGGAAAAGAGAACATCAACATGAGATTATATGGCATTAGATACCTGAAAGTGGCCTTGTTTAAGGAGTGACTCATGAGAAAATCTCTAGCTATTAAGACCTGTCTCTATTTCATCAGCTTCTGTTTTTGGGGGAATGGACCGCTTATCCTCGCCCAAGAAAATCCCAGTTTTCAAAAAATATCGACGAAAGAGGGACTGTCACAAAGCTCTGTGATCGATATGATACAGGATAAAGATGGGTTTTTATGGTTCGGCACTAGAGATGGTCTGAACAAATATGATGGCAATCGCTTTAAGACCTATTACTACCGTTTCGAAAATCAAGAAAGCCTCAGCAATAATTGGATTACTTCCCTTTTACAAGATAGTCAGGGAGGTATATGGGCTGGCACCCGAAACGGACTCAACTATCATGATTCGGAAAAAGATGTTTTTCTACGTTTGACGGAGTCCCAACAAGGACATGATCTTGGAAAACAGGAAATTTGGGATATGGTAAGCGAAGACGGGGCGCACATCTGGGTGGCAACGAATTCGGGTTTGTATTTGTTGAATGTCAAGACCAAGGAAACACAACGTTTGATATATGAAAAGGGTAACGACAACAGTTTAAGTTCCAATAGCGTCAGAGGATTATTACGTGATGGGGAAGAAAATCTATGGATCAGTACGGATCAAGGAATCGATCGTTACAATTTAAAAAACAAAAAATTGGAGCATTTTGAATATCCCGAAACTCATTTGGAAGATTTAAGGGTAAGCAATAAAATCTCTCTTTTTCAGGATTCCCGAGGGAGGATATGGTTGGGATTTGAAAATGGTTTGGCTGTTTTCGACCTTCGTTCACGGGCGTTCAAATTTTATCAAAAAACCCTTATCACAAATAATGTGCGAAGTATCGATGAGGATAATCAAGGATATCTTTGGGTAGGGACCTATGATGGTCTTTATCAGGTGAATCTCATAAACGAAGAGGTCCGGAAATATGAACATAATGAGGCAGATGACACCAGCTTGAGTCATAATTCTGTTTACAGCGTTTTAAAGGATTCCAAAGGGGATTTATGGATTGGCACATGGGCAGGTGGTGTCAATCTCCTCAGCCTCAGTTCCAACGCCTTTCATAAATTAACCGCTGGATACGATAATACCAAACTCAACTATGGCGTGGTCAGTTCCATAGTGGACACGCCCGATCATCTCTGGGTGGGGACGGAAGGAGGAGGATTGAACCTATATGATAAAAAAAAGAAAACCTTTTCCTATCATACCCACCAAGAATCCAATCCAAATAGTTTAGGGGACAATAATATAAAGGCGATGATCAAGGATAGCAGAGGCACGTTCTGGATCGGCACACATGGTGGGGGATTGTATCTCCTAGATCCAAAGAAAAGACCTTACCAATTTAAAAAACACACATCGATTTCTTGGAATAATACTTCAGTGAGTGACAACAGAATCACTTGTTTGTTAGAAGATTCCCAAGGCAATATTTGGATCGGGACCGATGGAGGCGAGATAAACCTCTATGAATACAATGAAAGATCATTTACCAAAGTCGATGATGAGAAACGTCTTTTGGGGTCCTCCATTTTAGTTTTTTCCAAAACCAATTATTCCGATTCCCTTTTGATAGGCAGTGAAAAAGGCCTTGTAAAGATCAGTATCACCACCAAAGAGATGAATGCCATCAATTTTTATGGAACGACAACAGACACCGATGTTCCAATGACGGTAAGCAGTCTTTATTCAGACGAAAATATCCTTTGGATTGGGACTCGGGGGAACGGCCTTCATCGGTACGACCCCGTTACAAATAAAAGCACGGTTTATAATACAGCCAATGGATTGTCCAATGATGTGGTATATGCCATTCTGCCCGATAGACACAACCATCTATGGGTCAGCACCAATAAAGGTCTCAATAGACTGGACCGAAATACAGGGACAATAAAGAGCTATGATGTTGCCGACGGACTAAGCGAAAATGAATTCAATTATGGGGCGGTTGTACAAGATCAAAATAGACGATTGTACTTTGGAAGTACAAACGGCATCACCTTCTTTGAGCCGGGTGATATCAAAGAAAATACTTTTATTCCTCCAGTTGCCATTACTGCGTTTAAGGTTCGTCATCAGTTGCACACAAACATGCAGGGACATGCCGAGAAGATTACCTTAAAGCATAACCAAAATGATTTTGGGTTTGACTTCGTGGCACTGAGTTATTATCAGCCTGGTAAAAACCAGTATGCCTATAAATTGGAAGGTCTCGATGAGGATTGGAACTATGTGGGTAACCGAAAAACAGCCAATTATACAAACATCGAACCTGGAGAATACTTTTTTAAGGTCAAAGCCGCTAATAATGATGGGTATTGGAACGAGGAACCCGTTTCCATTCAACTGAAAATACGACCACCTATTTGGCGTACTTGGTGGGTATCTCTTCTGTATTTCTTGGCCATCATTTGTGTTGTTTTTATGGTTAGGAGATATCTTGCTCTTAAAGCAAAGCAACGGGATGAACTAAAGCAAGAACGCATTGAAAAGGAAAGAATCAAAAAAGTAAACCAATTAAAGCTTAAACTTTTCACCAACATTTCACATGATTTTAGAACCCCTCTCACCTTAATTGCAGGTCCTTTACAACGTTTAATTCAAGAGAAAAGGGGAGGGGCATACGTTCAGGACCAGCTTCGAGGGATGTATCGGAATACTTCTGTGCTCTTACAACTGATTAACGAGCTATTGGACTTTAGAAAAAGTGAAGTCGGTCAATGGCGCTTACAAGCTTATGAAAATGACATCGTTGCTTTTTTAAGAGAAATTAAGCTTTGCTTTGAAGATTTGGCGAAACAAAGAAACATCGATTACCGCCTACGAGAACCCAAGAAAGTTCCAGTAAAGGTTTGGTTCGATCCCAACGAAATGAAGAAAGTGGTCTTCAATCTCCTTTCCAATGCCTTTAAATTCACAGAGGATCATGGAAGCATCACTCTTGCCGTTATCCTGATACCCTCTTCGGGAAAAGATGGGGAGCAACAGGTTAAGCTAGAATTCACAAATACAGGAAAAGGAATTCCCAAGGAAGAGATTCTAAACATTTTTGATCGTTATTTTCAATTAGGGAAATCAAGGGATGATGGGCGCATGTCCGGTTTCGGCATTGGACTTTCTTTGTCTAAAAACATCATCGAACGACACCATGGAAACATCTCTGTAAAAAGCATGGAGGGAAAAGAAACTAAGTTTACTATTCTACTGCCGTTGGGCAAAGACCATTTAAACAAGGAAGAGATTCTAACTCAAGATTTCTCCGATGAGAAAATCGAGTTTTCAAAAGATGAAGTGGCTCATTTGGAAGTCGAAAACTTCTTAAGGAAGAAGAATTACGCTCAGGGAAAGATCTCCCTTGACGATGCTCTACCCAATATATTGCTTGTGGAGGACAATGAAGAACTAAGGGATTTTATAAAGAATATCTTGAGGGACAATTTTAATATTTTCGAAGCAGACAACGGGGAAGAGGCCTTGGTCATGGCTAAAGAATACTCCATGGATCTAATCATCAGCGATGTGATGATGCCCAGGATGGATGGGATAGCGCTTAGTCAGGCGATGAAGAGAGATATTAAAACGAGTCATGTTCCCATCATCTTGTTAACCGCTAGGACGTCCTCGAAAGCACAGAAAATTGGCTATGAGACCGGTGCCGATGTGTATCTCACCAAACCCTTTAATGCGGATATCCTACAAATGCAGATTGGAAACATGTTGAATTCTAGAAAAAAGCTGGTTGAAAAGTTCAAGAAGGATGTCATATTGGAACCCAAAGAGTTTGCCAATAATGTTTCGGTTGATGAAGCGTTTTTGAAAAAGGCCATCGATATTGTTGAAGAAAATGTTTCAAACCCTCAGTTTAACGTTAATTTCTTTGTATCAAAAATGTACATGAGCCGTTCGGTTTTATACCGCAAACTGAAGGCGCTGACGGGTCAGTCTATTTCTGAGTTTGTTCGAATGATCAAGCTCAAGAAAGCTGCTCAACTATTAGAACAGACCAAACATGGTGTTGCCGATATTGCGTATCAGGTGGGATTTAATGATTTAAAGTACTTTAGGACTTGCTTTAAGAAAGTGTTCAAGAAAAGTCCTAGCCAATATCGTAAATTGCTCCATTGGGAAAGTGAAAAAGAGTTGCAAAATTTATCATCATGAGATAACTCATCGACGTCGGTTAGCTTTTTGACTGTATGGTAACTTCATGCAAATTTTTATATCTTCATGAGACAAATGATTCAAGGGGCTGCAACGAATCCCCTTTTTTCTTATACAAAAAAAGTATATGGGCTTTTTGAACGATTTAACCCTATTGATAGAATAAATATTGCCCTTCTTTATGAAGCACGATGGTGTTATTTAGACGGAACCTTTCTTACCCTTCAAAGGGCTTTTGTCATAGTAAGGCTTTGTTTACCATCCTGCAATGAATAGACCTTAATCCCAAAAAAATAAAAATCATGATGAATCAATGTATTGAATGTCGTTTTAGTTGGATGAATAAGATCCGAAGGCCTTGCTCAAGGTTGGTTCCATTAGACCGGAAAAACGGGCTCCTTTGGACCGTACTCATCAGCATGGCGATTTTTCTTTTCATATCATTGAGATTGAATGCCCAAGAAGCTATCCCTGAAGTATTTCATGGGAATCAAGTCATCTTGATCAATAGCGGTGAAAAACCCGAGTATTCGCTCGATTTTTTTGGTGAAACACAAGGCAGAGCTGTCTTTTCGCCAGCGGGACTGGAGTTTCAAGCATCAAGATTCTACAATAGAGATAAGAAAATTTATCGACAAGTCAACGAAAAGACATTGAGTCTTGTGAGTTTAAAATCTAAAAGAACACTTCAAGTAGGAGAAGGGTTAGGCGTTTTATTGACCTATCGTTATCCCAAAACCTTCCCCGACAGATTAAGACACCTTGCCTTTCAAGTAGGGCCTTATCGGGTGGCGATTCATAAGACCATCAACCTATTCGATTCCCGTAATAGCAAAGCGTCGTTTAAGGAGTATTTGGTCCCCTTTGCTTCTTTCGCTCTCCATGGAGATCAGGATTTTTGGTTTATCATGACCCATGAGAGGGATGGCTTGCGTCTTTCCATTATGGAGAAAGGCAAACCAAATCACATCATGACCTGCAAATGGAAATTGGACGATCTCGATGAGCCGAAAGTCGCCTTTGGCATGCATCGTATTGAGATTATTGAAAGACGTCAACACAATGGCAGTTCTCACCTTTTTCAAGCAGCTTGGGGTGGGGAGTTGAATATGAGCGAGTTTTCTACAATCCGCGAAATACCAGCCAACGATCCTTTACATTACATGAAAAGTCAACTCGTCAGAGGGACAAGAGCTCATCCCATGCTTGATGTCTCTTTTGATGGCCCATTGACTCCGAAAGATTTGAAGACGGTTCGCGACTTTTATGTCAATGAAATGCGATTGCCGAACTACGATAGACATTTTGGAAATTTTACAAACCCCATGATTGCTCGATGGATTTATCAAAAAACGGGGGATATCGCGATTGTCAATAAAACCATAGAAGCCTGCCAACGAATTTACCAAGCGAGAAATGATATTGATCCAAATCTCATGGTTCCTTTGATACAAGGAACGACGAGACCTCAAACAAAGGTTACCGAATCGCTAAGCCCTAATTGGCCAATGTACCGCAGTTTGTGGTATGACCATCAGGATAAAATAGGCATCATTCCTGGCATTGCAAGCTATTCAGGTGTGGTTTGGAGTAGTGCTTGTGCCCGTATGATTGCGGAGAATCGCGATTTATGGGGAAAAAAGTATACGGGAACACTCCAAGCATTCAAGGATCAAACCTATCGGGAAATAGCAGAAGTGTTACTTCGCAGATCCACCACTATTTTCGATTTTATTATTGCCCATTATTTAGAAAATGCAGATAGAGAAGCCATCATCGAACCTTTTGTATCCAAAGAATTGGCGCTATACGTTTCTCCTGGAGCCTCATCGGAGCGAACCGGATATGTCCCTTACCTCAATCGACTGTTGCCCTTGTTATTGGGGCAGTTGCAGGCCGTTAAGGCCATGCGAGCTTTGGGTATCGATACAATCTATGCCGACAAACTAGATGGCATCGTCAAAGATCACATGACCTATTTTGAAAAATACATCACGGTGTACAAACGAAAAGGCCTCGAAGTATTAAAACATCCCTATGCATTTAGCAATTGGCCAGGTTCAGATAGGATGAGCGTTGAGGACAGTGGTCATGGGTCTTTTGATAACAAGGCATTGCAATTCTTTTTTGAAGATGGATACCTGCCCGAAAAATATGCAGTGAATTATGCCAATACGATTGTTGCTATGCATGTTGAAGATGACCTCTTTGATGCCTTTATCGATGGAGACCCCAAGGGGAATCCTTCTCATATTTATGGTGGCGGAGAAGGTTATTTTTATTTAGCCCGATATAATGACCAAGTCATCGAAACGCTTTGGAAGAGTCACTTTGATCACCGGTTTTTACAAGTCTATGGTATTTTGAGGACCAAGGAAGGGAGGAAATGAAACAAGCATATCCATTTTGGGTTTCAGGATCCATCCTACTGCTGGCATTCATGATCAAAACCCAAGTGCATGGACAAAGTAGCATTTCTTCTAAGTATCTCAGCTTTGAGCAAGGGGTGCCGTCCAACTGGAAAGGAAAAGGATTCAGTATTTCGACCCAACGATATAAAGTAGGGAAAAAAGCGATTCGATGGCAATGGGAACCCGATTTCGAAATAAAAGTGATTCAGCCGACAGGTTTGCAAGCTTCTTTCAACATCAAGAAGAAAGTGAACCAAAGTCTTTATTCCGAAGTAGGAGCCAATCAAACGGATAGGTTTTATCGAGAAGGTGGATTCATGGGTTGGATTTATAATGAAACGCCATTAGACGATTATCTCTTGGTCGAATTCGGTTTGGGGACAACGAAAGCATACCAATTCCCCTTTTATTTGAATTTTTCAGGCTGGCGGGCATGCTGGGTACGTTTTTCCGAAATGGAACCACTGTCTCAAGTGGATACCTTAGATTACATGAAATTCAAAGCGCCGACAAAAGCCGATTCAGGAACCTTGTATTTTGATAGAATTCATTTTAGTGGTGAGCCGATCCATCACCGAAGTACACCAGACCAGCAGGTCCCGTTTATTAATCCCAAAGTGAACCATAACCATTGGGGTGCACAATGGTATTGGGAAAGTACTTATACCCATGACCTTCCATTGGAAGCCACGGTTACTGAATTGCACAAAAAAGCCTTTGAATCCATAGAAAAGCGCCTCCTGGAAATCGTACAAGGAAAGGTACCACATCAGGATGAAAACTGGTACTACAAAGACCATTTTCTAGACTTCAACATCATTAGAAATGAAGATGGAAGCCTGAGTGGTCGCCCCATCGTTTCAGCCGATGAGTACGACCCTGAGTTGAACGATTTAAAACCGCTCCATCTATCGCCGGTTTTCTTCGGCCTGGCTCGAGGATACGCCCTGACAGATGATGATTTAAGCAAGGAAATGTTTTTGGATTTGTTCGATCATTTTGTGGACCAAGGGTATGATTACGGAAGTGCCACAGGGACCCAACACCATTTTGGTTATCAATTTGAGGGGATCCCCGCCTCTTTTTTGTTAATGAAGGAGGCACTGAAACAATCGGGTAGGCTACAAACAGCTTCCCGTCTGCTGGCCTATTGGTATGGGAATGCAGAAGGTCGAAAAGATCTTTCGGTCAATGAGCTTCAAGGGGTCGCTGATCTTTGGAACACCAAGGCCAAAGGTCGGTTAATAGCCGTTTTGCTCATGGAGGATTCTCCCGAAAAAGTAAGGGAAATGAAAGCCCTCCGTCGCTTCTTGACCAACTCTTTGCAATACTCCTCAGGCACGGTTGGTGGTATCAAACCCGATGGCTCCTTGTATCACCACGCTGGATTATACCCAGCTTATATGACAGGTGCCTTTATGGGCATAGCACCCGTGGTATACGCCCTTTCGCAGACTCCTTTTGAAATAGGGGCACAAGCTAGAAGAAATTTAGTACAATCGATGTTGTTGATGCGCAACTTCTCCAATAAATACGATTGGCCCATCAGTTTATCCGGTAGACAGGTTTTTGCCGGGAAAATCAACCAAAAGGTGATTGATGGCATGGGGTATGTCGCCAAATCCGGATACGAAATCAATAAGGTATTAGCATCAGCTTATATGCGTTTGGCCAAGCCTTGGGAGAAAATGTATCTTGAATTTCAGGAGGAAGGTATTCAACCAGAAACCCATATGGATGGTTTTCAGGTTGTCAACTATGCCTGTTTGGGGATCCATCGCAGAGAGGACTGGCAAGTCAGCGTCAAAGGCTATTCCAATTATATCTGGTCTAGTGAAATTTATGCCCATGATAATCGATGGGGACGTTACATGAGTTACGGCACCATTCAAATCAATCACTCGGGGAACCCGATCAATGGAAAAGCGAGCGGATGGGTACAAAACGGTTGGGATTGGAATCGTTTTCCAGGCACCACAACGATTCACCTGCCTTTGGATAAATTGTATTGCCCTGTCAAAACACTGATGGCTAAAACCGATGAAGCCTTTTGTGGTAGTTCTAGTTTGGAAGGGAAAAACGGCATTTTTGGAATGAAACTTCATGAGTATTTGGAGCTTCGAAATTTCACTCCAGACCATAGAGCCAGAAAATCGGTGTTTCTTTTTGATGACTGTTTGATTGCTCTAGGAAGCCATATTGAAAACAGCAATGCAGATCATCCAACGGAAACGACCCTTTTTCAATTCGAGGCCTCCCTCGATTCCCTAATGACAGTGAATGGAACGCCTCGCACCTCGTTATTCAGCGAAGCACTGAATCCAAAGCAATCACATCAAATAACCGATAATAAAGGCCATACGTATTTTATACCCCAAGGGCAAAACCTCATGGTGCAAAGACAAAAACAAAAGTCAAAGCATAATAAATCAGAACGAGACACCGAAGGCGTTTTTTGTGTCGCTTACTTCAATCATGGCAAAGCCCCTAAAAATGCAGCCTATGAATATGCCACCTTGATTCATGGGGCAAAGTCAGCTGAAGAGCCAGATTATGAAGTCCTTCAAAAAGATCAAAGAGCTCATATCGTTAAGGATCAAAGAACGGGAATCACAGGAATGGTTTTGTTTGAAAAAGGAAAGGTAAAACATGATTTGGTTCAAAATGTCAGTCACGAATCGCTCGTGATGCTTCAAAAAAAAGGGGAAGGAATGCTTCTTTCACTGTGCTATCCGAGCATCAATTTGGGAAGTTCGAAACCATATGATAATCAAGGAAGCATACCCGTGAGTATCGAATTGGAAATAAAAGGAAAATGGAAATTGGCCAGCGACGTTGAAAATTGTCAAATCAAAAGAACCGGGGACAGTACACTGATGACTTTTAAGTGTGTTGATGGGAAGCCGATAGAACTCAAGTTGTTGCCTGTTTAGTAAGGATTTAATGATGGCGTATGCTTCGTTATGGTAACCATAAAGACAAATTAAAACTTATACCTCGGTAGAGATGAAAAATAAAACCTTCATAAAAAACCCTCTTTTAGCGATTGTTCTGTTGCTTGGTTTATTAGCCGTATCGTGTGATCGCTCGGAGCAAAAAGATATGCCACCCAATATTATTGTTTTTTTGGTTGATGATATGGGTCTGATGGATACATCGGTTCCTTTTATGACCGATCGTTCCGGCAACACCGTCGTGCATCCCCAAAACCGATTTTATCGAACGCCTCATATGGAAGAGTTAGCCAAGGATGGCGTACGGTTTTCCCATTTTTATGCCCATTCGGTCTGCTCACCGACTCGGGTATCCATCCTAACAGGACAGAATTCAGCCCGTCATGGTGTTACAACATGGATCAACTCCGAAAAAAACAATCGAGGGGACTTTGGTCCTTCTGATTGGAACTGGAAAGGATTACATAGTCAATCGGTCACCTTACCAAGGGTACTACAACAGGCAGGTTATCGAACCATCCATGTGGGTAAAGCTCATTTTGGGCCTTTTGATAGTGAAGGGGAAGACCCAATAAACCTGGGCTTTGATGTCAATATTGCTGGCAGTTCCATAGGTCAGCCTGGAAGCTATTATGGAACAGATGGTTTTGGACATATCCGAGGGCGAAAGTCTCGAGCCGTACAAGGTTTGGATGAGTATCATGGCAAAGACATCTTTTTAACGGAAGTCCTGACTTTAGAGGCAAAAGCAGCCATTTCAAAATCAAAAGAAGAAGGGAAGCCCTTTTTCCTCTTCATGGCTCATTATGCTCTACATACCCCTTTTCAGTCCGACCCAAGGTATGCCGACCATTATACCGATTCCATGATGAGTGAAAAAGCACAAGCTTACGCTACCTTAGTCGAAGGGATGGATCAATCTTTAGGAGATCTTGTAAAACATGTTAGGGATTTGAAATTGGGGGAAAATACCCTCATCCTCTTTTTGGGAGACAATGGCTCCGATGCCCCATTACCCATTGATCATGATTACAGCAGCTCCGCCCCATTAAGAGGTAAAAAAGGCAAACATTGGGAGGGAGGCATGCGCGTGCCTTTCATCGCTTCTTGGCTATCACCCAATAGCGATACTCGTTGTCAAAGAAAAACGCCAATTGCCTCAAATGCCATACAACTGCAAATGGGGACCATCATGGATCTTTTTCCCACCTTATGTCATGTTGCTGAAGTGCCTCTGCCAAGAAAGCATCTACTGGATGGGTTTAATCTTAAGACCCAATTAGCAGGCAAACGAAATGAGCAGCATGATGGTATCTTTCTCAATCACTTTCCTCACAAACACCGTTCATCCTATTTTACCAGTTTTGTAAAACAAGATTGGAAGGTCGTCTACCATTTCTTCGAAGAGGACCCTTACGAACTTTATGATCTAAAAAAAGATCCATTTGAATCCCATAACCTCGCAGAAAGAAACCCTGAAAAGCTCCATAGGATGATGAAGGCATTGGCTGAAGATCTGAAAGCAAAAAATGCTTTTTATCCCGAGTCGGAGGGAACCCCTATTCGTTTGGTCATTCCTGATTGATGTTGAGTTTTTATTCCATGGTCCCAATACGGCGCGTTTTATGTGGGGAAATAACTTAACCGAGATCATGCATTATGAATCATTGGATCCATATCCATCGGGAAAGAACTTTTTTAACCCCAAACAACTATTGCTTCGATTTTTTAGACATCTATGGATTTTACCCCTGATTTTTCATGCTCTTTCGTGTGGATCAAAGGAAGACCAGGAAATTGACGAGCCGTTACCTTTGTTCCATCGGCTTCCGCCGTCGCATACAGGGATCCATTTTGCCAACAACCTACCGGAGTCTTCACATATGAATCGTTTCATTTACGAGTATTTTTACAATGGCGGTGGTGTTGCTATTGGCGACGTGAACAATGATGGGTTGGAGGATATTTACTTTACGTCTAACTTAGAAGACAATAAACTGTTCCTGAACTTGGGTGGATTTAGGTTCAAGGACATTACAGCAAGTGCTCAGGTCTCAGGTAAAAAAGGCTGGGCGACTGGGGTGGTCATGGCCGATGTCAACCAAGACGGATTATTGGATATTTATGTGGGCCGATCCGGACGATTTAAGGATGACAACAGACTGAGGAACGAACTATTTATCAATCAAGGGGTAAACCCAATCGGAGAATCCGTTTTTAAGGAACAAGCAAAAATGTTTGGACTGGATGACGCCTCTTTTACGACACAAGCTACTTTTTTTGATTACGACCAAGACGGAGATTTGGACCTATTCTTGGCCAATCACAACATCGAAGCCCCTCCTAATGATATTGAGGTGATCAAAAGATGGCGTGGCATGACGAATTCTAAAGCTGGAAACCAGTTACTAGAAAACCAAGGAGGATTCTTTACAGATGTTACGGCCAAGGCCCGAATACCGGCGCACCTGATGAACTACACACTGGGCGTATCTGTGGGGGATTTGAATCATGACGGTCTACCTGATTTGTACGTAGCCAATGACTATTCGGAACCCGATCATGTCTACCTCAATAATGGGGATAAAACTTTTAATGATGTGGCCATGCAGTCATTGAGGCATATGCCCAACTTTTCCATGGGATCCGATATAGCGGATGTCAATAACGATGGTAGACAAGACATCATGAGCTTGGACATGGTGGCCGTCGATAATTATGGCATCAAGACGAGTATGAGCGGGATGGACGTGGCTTTGTTCCACGCGCATGTTTCCTCCGGATTGCACCATCAATACATGTACAATGCACTGCAGTTGAACATCGGTAACGATGCTTCGGGGGACCCTCTTTTTTCGAATATCGGACAAATGACTGGACTATCCAATACAGATTGGAGCTGGGCACCACTAATGGCCGATTTTGATAATGACGGTCTAACCGATGTCTTTATCACCAATGGGATCAAACGCGATTTTAGGAACAATGATTTCAATATTTTTCTTCAAAAAGCCATCCAAAAAGTGGTCGATAAAGGTGACAATCCTTTAAATCACTATAGCCATTGGACCCATTTTTCCCCAACACGTGCCATGGCTAATTATGCCTTTAGAAATGAAGGTAACTTCCATTTTTCGGATGTTTCGGTTCCATGGGGATTCAATGACCTCTCCTTTTCCAATGGGGCAGCCTATTCCGACTTGGATAATGATGGTGATTTAGATCTTGTCGTGAACAATGTGGATTCTTTAGCTTTTGTATACGAAAATCATAGCAACCAATTGAAAGATCGGCATTTTCTAAAAATCCGCTTGAGAGGATCGGAAGGAAATAGAACAGGTATTGGAGCAACAGTCACTTTATGGCAAAATGGCGAGATGATGGTGCGTGAGAATTATCCAGTTAGAGGATTTCAATCGTCGGTTTCAGAAACCTTACATTTTGGTTTAGGAGCATCGAAACGTGTTGAAAAGTTACAAGTCACCTGGCCTGATGGAAAGCAACAGGTGCTTCATGATATTAAAGCGGATCAGTTGCTGCCATTGGCACATACCCATGCCATCCCACCACCCTCTGAGAAATCGGCCATCGATTCAGAAAGGCTCTTCACGGACATGACCGATAGAACAGGCATTGATTTTAAACATCAAGAGAACCCCTTTGACGATTTTAAGCGAGAGAGCCTTTTGCCCCATAAAATGTCACAGTTTGGCCCAGCTCTAACTGTAGGCGATGTGAATGGAGATGGTTTGGATGATGTTTTCATCGGTGGGGCTCAGTCACAACCTGGAAAGTTATACCTACAACAAGAGAACGGCCGCTTTGTTGTCCAAAAAATGACTGTCTTTGAACTTGACAAAAAGCATGAGGACGTCGTCGCCCTCTTCTTTGATGCAGATCAAGATGGGGATGCAGACCTCTACGTGGCTAGTGGTGGGAACGAATACCCGATAGGAGATGCCTACTATCGAGATCGTCTCTATGAAAACAGGTCGGGCAAACTATTCTCAAGTCCCCATTCTCTACCCAAAATAGCTATCAGTACGGGGTGTGTCTCTGCTGCCGATTTCGATAACGATGGCGACCAAGATCTGTTTGTGGGTGGCCGGCAACTGCCTGGCAATTATCCGAGTCCCGTTAGTAGTTATCTTTTTGAAAACGTAGGGCGTTCCGGTGATCTTCAATTCATTGATGTTTCCGATACCGTAGCTCCTACTTTGAAGGATATCGGGATGGTCACCGATGTCCTTTGGAAAGATATGGATGGGGACCGACAAAAGGACTTGATCATTGTCGGGGAGTGGATGACCATTAAATTACTCCGAAACAACAACGGCACCTATAAAGACCATACCCAGGAGGCTGGGCTTTTGAATGAATCAGGTTGGTGGAATAGCCTTGCTTCTGCCGATTTTGATGGGGATGGGGATTGGGATTTTGTGGCTGGAAATCTTGGGCGAAACTATAAATACCAAGCCAGTAAAGCGTCCCCATTTGAAATTTATGCCTCCGATTTTGATCAAAGCGGAACGAACGACATTGTGTTAGCATATCATGAATTAGATCAGACTTATCCTGTGCGGGGCAGGCAGTGTTCCTCGAATCAAATGCCTTTTATTAAAGAAAAGTTTCCCAGTTATGATGCTTTTGGCCAGGCTTCCATTACGGAGATTTACGGGATCGAAAACTTAGATCAATCCATCCAATACAAAGCCACCCGTTTTGAGACCAGTTATATTGAAAACTTAGGAAATGGCAAGTTTAAGATAAGGCCCCTAGATCATCTTGCGCAATTGAGTTCGACCAATAGTATCGTGGTGGTTGATGTGAATGCCGACGGGCACAAAGACTTGGTTATCTCGGGGAACCTTTATGATTCGGAAGTGGAAACCCCACGAAATGATGGTAGTTACGGTCTATGCCTCTTAGGGAATGGTAAAGGTCATTTTAAAGCCATGATGCCTTATGAAAGTGGTCTTGTCGTCCAAGGGGAGGTTCGAAATGCCCGACGCATTACAATTGCAGGAAGAAAAGCCTTGGTTTTTGCTAAGAATAACGATTATGTGCAAATCCAATCCATCAATATTGCTGAGGATTAACGCTTCTGATTTATAAACATGTATTGTTTATGAAACCACTGGCGATTTAAAGATTCCCTTACTAAACCTTGGGAGCTAGGTACTCCATTACTCAAAATCTTTTCATAGTAAAAGATTTTGTAATAAAACAAGACGAAACAATGGGGGATTATATCCCTTTGTAACCACTTCACAAGTTTTTCTTTGAATCCATGCACTATTTTGACACAACATCGATAAGTTGCCAAAAAATAATCAGAAATTAGTGTATCCGTTACAAATTAATTTCATAGTGGTTACGGAAGGATATACCCCCCCCCCAAAAAAAAAGAAGAACTTCAAAACGTTCTGTTGAAAGATATTCAAATCTTGATGTTGCACGATTTAAAATGATTCCGGGAAATTATTTCATATCCCACTCATTCAACCGAATCAAGTCCACTAGGGAGTTTATTGTGGATATGTTTTTCTACTTCCCGGAACAAAGGGTTTTCTAATTTGAATTCAATTTTGGGGGATTATATACTAAAAATCATTTTTAGTAAAAAATAAGTGATGTCTTTATCTTATTGTAACTTCGCCAATAAGAACAATTTTAGTTTGGTACATCGTATTTGAAACAACATTACCAATCATTTTAAGCCTTTAAATGATGAGTGCCATCATCAAACAATATCCGCCTTACACGGCAGCTCATATTGCCAACTTTATTCTTTTTTATGGAAAGCAAGATGGATTTCCAATTGATAATTTAAAGCTTCAAAAATTAACCTATATCTTTTTTGGTTGGATGAGTGCATTCATTCCAAAATACCCTTTGTATTTAGACCCTATTTATGCTTGGAAATTCGGGCCTGTTATCAAATCTTTATACAATCAATACAAGCACTATTATAAGGACCCTATAAAATATGATGACTATGCATGGATTGATACACAATTTAGACACTTATTTGATAACGACAAAGCAGAAATAAATATAATGAATGAGGAAATTTATGAAATTTTAAAACTTCTTTGGGATAAATATAAATCAGCTTCTTCTGGATATTTAGTTGATATAACTCATGAAAAAGGAGGCCCATGGGATAAAACATACGATGGAACTCTAGATAAGGTTATTCCCGTAAGAATCATCCAAAATTATTATCAAGGGGTTATTGAACAAATAGGAAAGTAAGGTTTTATAGAGCATAGATCAAAAGGATACATCTCTTATAGATAAAGTAAAAGGTGTCTTAGACAGTATCCTTGACGATTCTTCATTTAAATCAGAGAATGAAAGTCATCAAAGTAAATATTATCATGATTTTCAAGAACAAAAATTAAAACATCGAAATGAAGAATTTGAAATTTATAAATTAGAGAGAAAACGTAGGATAGAACTTCAAGAAACGTTTTCAAAATGGGCAAAGCGGGTAACGACTATATCATTTGCAATAAGGATTTTCTTCCTAACTATGTACTTTTAGGTATGTTGGGTGCTACTGTAGGTTCTGCTATTTCTGTTTCATTTTTTATTATCAAAAGTCTATTCCCAACTAATCCTTTAAAGGATTTGAAATCAAAAAAAGTTTTTTAGTAGAGTGCATGCCATAGTATAAAAATCGTTTTGATTTAAATTTTGTTTGTTTTTTTTAACGAAATACACTGATTCAACTACATTGATTCTCAATCAAAAAAAATAATGAATACATGTTTTCTAATTTGGGCATTCAGGTATATGAGTCCCTTATTTAAAGCGTTCGGAATTAACTAAAATTTGCGGAGGTTTGAAAGCGGATATCGTGATATTACAACGGGGCTACCAGACGCAATTGGATGAAGCCTTCGAGCAAGGGGTACATGAAGGACAGGCTTGGATGGACATCCCTGACTTATGATGGCCATGGTGTATCGGATTGGTGCTTTAGTGGCATTCTTATTGTCATGGGCTTG
The DNA here is from genome assembly GCA_026709415.1 of Flavobacteriaceae bacterium. Lineage (GTDB taxonomy): Bacteria > Bacteroidota > Bacteroidia > Flavobacteriales > Flavobacteriaceae > Bin25. Next base: position 62,080 of record JAPOSZ010000013.1, on the reverse strand, counting down.
TGATCATGCCCGTATTGAGTATGATGTCACACCGATTTCGAGAACCATCACTTATTTGATCATCCATACCAGTGCGACCAAAGAGGGGCACCATGTCGACGGAGAAGACATTTTGCGCTGGCACACTGCTACAGCCCCCAAGGGGCGTGGTTGGCAAACGGGTGGTTACCATCGACTGGTATTACTGGATGGGACAGTAGAAAAATTATATCCTTTCAATCAAGTGACCAATGGCGCTTTGGGACTCAATGATCAGGCGATTCATTTTTGTTATATCGGCGGGGTTGATTTGAATCGGCGACCTAAAGACACGCGTACCAAGGACCAGAAAAAGGCTTTGGCTTTATTGGTGCGGGATGCCGTCGAACGGTTTCCGAATATCCTAATCGCCGGCCATGGAGATGTACAGGCATTACAGGGGCGCCGGAGGCACAAGGCCTGTCCGGCGTTTGACACGACGGCCTGGTTGAAAACCATCGGTATTGATGAAAAGCATTTTTTAATACATGACAAAGCAAAGGGGTATGGCAAAAATCTCGTTGGATCAGGCGAAAGAAAAACAAGAGAGCCAATCGGAAGTTTTCGAACTTTCGGGACCCCCTCCTTTTTTTACCACTATTTTGATTTATTGGATTTTCCCATTGATTCATCTCCTTGATATTCATAAAAATCTGTATGGTAGATTGCATAGTTCCATTTGAAAAAAATATACACAACGTGGAATCATGGTGCACTAAGGGGAGACAATGCATCTGTTTTTTGCTAAAAATTAAGAGATACAGACGATTTGTCCCCCTAAATGAAGCATTTACACTCCCCTATGGTAAGTCATTGGTGCCGTAACTTCGAACAACCAATTATTTCAAATGTTGGAACAAATGATAAACAAACGGATTGAACTTAAAAATAGAATCAAAAGTATTTTTCTTATTGCCCTCTTAACTAGTGGGGCAAGCTTCGGTCAGCAGACCATCACAGGAGTCGTTACATCCTCGAAAGATGGTCAACCCATTCCTGGGGTGAACGTTATTGTTAAGGGAACAGCAACTGGCGTGACGACAGATTTTGACGGAAACTATACCGTTATTGCTTCACCAGAAGACGTGCTGGTGTTTTCATACATTGGATTACAAACTCAAGAGATTACCGTGGGGGGGGGTGAAACAATCATTAATACAACGTTGGAAGAGGATTTGGATTCCTTGGACGAAGTGGTCGTGGTTGGTTATGGGACTCAAAAGAAATCTGATCTTACAGGAGCCGTCGCTGATGTCGAAGTGGATCAATTGCAGTCACGAGCGGTGACCAATATCAGTGCTGGACTTTCAGGATTGGTCTCCGGTGTTCTAGTAACCCAAAGTAGTGGGGGCTTTGCAGGCAGTGACACGGGAACGATTCGAATTAGGGGTATTGGAACCTTTAATAACTCCAATCCTCTAGTGATCGTTGATGGGGTACAAGCCAACATCAATGATATTGATCCGAATGATGTCGAGAGCATCTCTGTGCTAAAAGATGCCGCTTCGGCAGCTATCTACGGTTCTCGTGCAGCCAATGGAGTCGTCTTGGTCACAACCAAAAAAGGGGAGCCGGGAAAGCCAGTCATTGAATATAATGGTTATGCTGGGTTTCAAATCGTCAATAGGAAGTTGGACTATGTCAATGATTCCGCTGATTGGATGGAAGCTGCAAACTTATTGAATGGGGGTGAAATCTTTTCACAAGAAGAAATTCAAGAGTGGCGTGACAATCCTAATGATCCTTTACGCTATCCAAACGTCAATTGGTACGAAGAGTTTGTGGGTCGAACGGCTTTCTTACAAAATCATTCCTTTTCTTTAAGCGGAGGGACCGATGTGACCCAATATCGGTTCGCGATTAATTATCTTGATCAAAAGGGTATCAGGCCAGGAAACGACTTTGATCGTTATGGTTTCAGGTTAAACGTCCAATCGGAGCCCTTAAAAGGGTTGAATGTTAGTAGTAATCTGTTTTTTAGGTGGTCCGATCTATCCAATGGTCGGGCTTTTAATGATGGGGCCAATGTGTTAGGTGTTGGATGGGCTCCTTTAATGCCTAATATTCAGTCTCCTGACGGAAGGTTTGGAGATGCACAATCTTCAGCCGTAGGAAGTGTTTTTAATTATAATGCCACTTTAGCGAACTCGTCCATTACACGGAGAGAACAACGTCTTTTGGGAGATATCTCGGTTTCATATGAAATTCTGGACGGTTTAAAGGTAACTGGAAAAGTGGCATTGAATTTCAACAACAGATTAGCAAACAACTTTACCGGAACCTTTGATTTATGGGACTTTCGAAGAGATATCATCTCGCGAACAATTAATGGTGTGACCAATCGAAGGGTTAGTGCAAGAGAAGATCAGAATTATCTGCTAACATCCAATTTCTTTTTGAATTACAATAAGACCTTTGGGAAACATGATGTTGAAGTATTTGGAGGGTTCGAAACGCTACAGTTTCGAAGTGATTTTATTTCTGCGGGGATCGATAACTTACTCAGTGATCAGGTTGCCGTGATTAACGCAGGTCTCTTGAATCCAAGGGTTGGTGGTAATCTGGTAGAGTGGGCATTGAATTCTTACTTCGGTCGGTTGAGTTACAATTTTGATGGTAAATACCTACTTCAAGCTAATTTCAGAGCGGATGGATCCTCTCGTTTTGCACCAGACAACCGTTGGGGTTATTTTCCGGCCTTTTCAGCTGGTTGGGTCATTTCCAAGGAACGTTTTATGGAGGATATGGGGGGCTTGAACTTTTTGAAATTGAGGGCGTCTTGGGGTAAATTGGGTAATAATGGCATCGGCAACTACGCCTATCAAGATGTTTATGATATTGGTCAAAATTATTCTTTTGGCGGTACGGTTGTGGCCGGAGCCGCGCAAAATAGGTTGGTCGACCCAACGATCCGCTGGGAAACGACGATATCTTCGGACATCGCCCTCGAAGCAATTCTTTTCAACACACTAGACCTTAGTTTTGAATATTTCCATAGGGAAACCGAAGATATTCTGACGAACCTGCCTATTCCTAGGTTTTTAGGCGATAAGAGCAATCCAACGGTCAACTTAGCCAATATGATCAATCAGGGATTTGAAGTGAATTTGGGATATAACGGTCGTATTCGGGATGACTTTAACTATGCCATTTCAGCCCATTTTACCCAGGTCGAGAATGAAGTCACGGATTATTTTGCTGATATCAAAACAGGGCCCATCCAAATTGGTCTCCCCTTTAACTCCTTTTGGGGTTATGAGGCCATCGGTCTATTTACAAGTCAAGAGCAATTGGATGCAGCACCGGTGCACCCTGGGAATACTTCCTTGGGTGATGTTGAAATCAAAGATCAATTAACGGTTGATTCTGATGGGGATGGTCTTCCTGATGAAGGAGATGGTGAGATCAATACTCAAGATCAGGTCTTTTTGGGAAGTGATATCCCAAAGTTTACTTATGGCGGTGTGATCAACTTAAACTATAGAAACGTGGATTTTGGATTCATTTTTCAAGGCATTTTAAATCGGGATCTGATGACTTGGGGGGAAAGTATTAATCCCATTTTACTTGGTGACCGGGGTGCTTTACATCAGAGATGGTTGGATGAGGCTTGGTCCGAGTCCAATCCGACGGGAACTCTACCGAGACTCAACCGAGATGGATTTAATAATTTAAATGGCTCTCGAGGGAGAGGGAATGCGAATGGTTATTGGGTGAATGATGTCTCCTATTTCAGGGTGAAAAATATTCAGTTAGGTTACAGTCTTCCTACAAATATTCTGGATAAGCTACACTTAAGCAGATTGAGGTTCTACGTGAGTTTGGATAATCCCTTTTTGATGACCAATGAAAAGTGGGGTGTGGATCCTGAAACGGGATCTGGTAATAGGATACCGAATGTTTCTTCCTACATCATCGGATTGAACCTACGATTTTAATTGATGTGTTTTACAAAAAATAGGGCTATGAAAAAAAATAAAATAAAGGACACTTTCAAGGCAAGCGTACATATGCTTTTGATGTTGATGATTCTTGTGTCATGCGATGATAAGTTAGAGACCAATCCGCCAGATCAGCTATCCAGTGAAACATTCTGGAGAACGATAGGCGATGCCAATGCTGGATTAGCAGCCATATACGATGGTCTTCAGGGGAATTCAAGGGATAAATTAAGTTGGTCCAAACTTGGGTATTTCGATGTATTTACCCCTATTGGTAATAGCCGTAATGGGGGCGCCAGAAGAATTGCTGAAGGAGGTGGAACGGTTAATGAAGGAATCTTTAGAAATTTTTGGAGAGCGATGTACAAGGGGGTCGTGAGAGCCAATGATTTTCTTGATAATATTGATCGCGTATCTTTTGACATTCCAAATGGAGAGATAGAAAAAAATAGGATGATTGGTGAAGCACGCTTTTTGAGGGCGATGTACTATTATCTATTGGTGGAGCAATATGGTGATGTGCCTTTGTTTACCTCTGTACCCGGTATTGATGATGCTTCCGCGACCAGAGCTCCCAAAGCTGAGGTGATTGCTCTCATCAAAGAAGATTTATCCTTTGCTTTTGCAAATCTTCCTGAACCAGGTGCGGAGGAGACCGGGAGGGCGACAAAAGGAGCTGCCAAGGCATTGGAAGTGAAAATAGCTCTTTACGAAAAAAACTGGGGAGCTGCTGCTACTGCATGCGAGACCATTATGGCCATGGGGTATGCCTTGGTGCCTGAATTTGAAGATGTCATCAGCATCGACAATGAAAATAATGAAGAGGTTATTTTTGATGTGGAGCATGTTTTTATGACGGATGCCGAACCTGGAGGAAGTTTTGAAAAATACTACGCTTTTCGAAGTTCGGCCGCTTCGGGATGGTCCGAAATACAACCCACACGATGGTTGGTGGAACAATATGAAGTCCTTGATCCAAATCCTACTAGTGTGAACCCTGATCCCGAAAGGATTCCCAATGAGGTTTTTTATTTTTTTGAAGGGCGTGATCCGCGTATGGACAAAACGATCCTTCGCGCAGGAAAAACCTTTGTGAATCAGTTTAACACTTCTATCGTGCATCCGCATGAGTTTAGTGCGATCAACCATACTCAAACCGGAATGCACATGCGCAAATATGTGATTCCTGGCCCTGGGTCTGCTAATTTTGATTCCCCCCTGGATTTCATCATATTCCGTTATGCGGATATTTTGTTGAATTACCTTGAGGCTGTAGCGATGCGAGATGGCATCAATACGGTTTCTCAAGAAATCTTGGATCAGACGATCAATGCCATCAGGATAAGAGCTTCCAATACATTACCATTATTCACTTCAGGCAATATCACCATGGAAGATATCTATCACGAGCGCGTCGTAGAGCTGGCCATGGAGGGATGGACCTATTTTGATATGAAACGAAATGGAATGATTGAAATGAATGACGGTTATGTGGTACAAGGCTTGAGAATTAAAGCCGGTCAAACCATTGAATTTAATAACCAAGTCCGTCCACCTCGTTTCTTTGACCCCAATAAACATTATCTATGGCCTATAACGATCGATGAACTAGAACGCGGAGAAGGTTTAGAGCAAAACCCTGGTTATACCGATTAGCAAGGGATTCAGATGACTTTAAAAAGGCAGGTCCAAATTAGTTGTATCTATTTTTATTTCGTATAAACGATCTACAGTTATGGGGGAGATGGGTTCTTTTTGGAAAAGACCCTTAGCGATATTGGATATTGCTATCGATAGGCGACCATAAAGGAGTTCATACCATTACATAAAGGTTATCGCTGGAAAATCAAATGATAGTGTAGCAATGGTTTTTCAGTTCACTCAAAAGACAGTATTCACAGGAAAATAGACAAACTCCCAAGGCCCCAAACAAAAACCGTAACATGGGATGATGGTTCGGCGTACGACAACCAATTGAAAACACATGTTTGGTTTTGCAATGATGAGAGCAGATCAAGGCATCAAATATCAACCATCCGTCAAAAGCTACCAAGAAATCAATAAAAAATAAATGATGATGAACCATCGAAAAAATCCTATTGGTAATCAATCCGTTACGCATCAAAAAAGTCCAAATCAGGAATAAAAAGGGAACTATATATTCTAATACGCAAAACTTCTATTTCTAAAAAAAATAGTATCAAATCCGATTAAAAATGGATCGTTGTCTTTCTTCATTGATTCGCTTTTGCTCCTTTTCAGCAAAGTTGGGGATTTTCAAGGCTCTGGCTAATCGTTCTGCTCCCAAATGAATTTCTTTGGGAATGATTTGGTTGTTATTTCTATCCCCGTATCTTGACTTATCCGACAACGGAATAAGTTGAAGTTTTTATTTCTGTTAAAAAGATCATTCATCATGTTAACCAAAGAGCAGCAAAAAATTGTGATTGAGTCCATGAGGTCTTATGATCCCATTCGGATCGCTTACAATGCTTGGGATTCCAAAAAAGATTTTATCGAATTACTTTATGAATTCAATGAAGAAGTCGATTTAATGGACACGACACACATCATCTTAGATTTAGAAGATGCTTTTGGGTGTGAGGTGAACTTAGTCCATTATGATTGTATTAACCGATTTTCTAAAGAACGAGTCTTAGGGGAAGCCATTGAGTTTTTTAATGAACGAAATACTACAAGAGAAGTTGCAGGAACGATTGGATAATATCCAATCATTGTATAATGAATGGCATTGGGTCATCAAACCGATTCAAAACAAAGATCATTTCCTATCGGATTTAAAAAATCAGAAATTAATTTATTTTCAATCGTTTTTGATTCGTGAGGAAATAAGAATGATGGCCAATGAGATCTATCCTCCTATAAAGGAAAAATACCCCAATATTGAATGGCGAGCCTTCACTCGAATTCGCAATCGAATCGCACATCACTATCCGACATTAAGAGATGTTTGGCTTTGTGAAAAACCATATCCTTCCTCTAGAAAAAGAGAGTTACCTTATCTTAGAAAATACATTCAATCGCAACAGAGAGAAAATAAGGTCGATACTCAAACGACTCGATAAGCGATTTTATTAAAAAAAGGTGACCATATACTCTATGGTACAGAACCTTTATTTCTAAAAAAATAGTATCAAATCCGATTAAAAAATCGAACGTTGCCTTTCTTGTTTGATTCGTTTTTGCTCTTTTTCAGCAAAGTTGGGGATTTTCAAGGCTCTGGCTAATCGTTCTGCTCCCAAATGAATTTCTTTGGGAATATCGTTTGGTGGTTGTTTAGGTTTTCTATTTTTAGAAGACTTCATGGCTCTTGGATTGAACTACGAAGTTAGAAAGTTTTTATTGAAGTGAATTATCTACCATTTTTGATAATCATTTTATTCATGGCGTGGGAATATGAATGAATTCTTATAATGTTGAATACTATACTAAATTTGATTTTTTTCTTTGATGCACTGATGGTTCATTTGCTATTTTTTCTCTAATTGGTTCAGCATCAAATAACCCAGGAATAGCTTTAAAAACACAGTCATCTATTTGTTTTCTTATTTTATCACAGTTAATCAATGAAATAGGTTTTAATTGATTTTCGGATAGTTTATCAAAAGTGTTGGCCATTAAATTAATATCACATTTATAGCTGTTAGGTATTAATAAACTTTTAATAGTATCTATTGAAAAAAGGGAGTATTGCAAATCTTTTCCTCTTGTATTTAAAAACCCTAATATCCCATATGTAGAGTTTAAATATAGACACCATGCTTTTGAAATTAAATTTAAATCGTCAATTAAGTATCCAGATTCTAAAGCAGGAATGATAGGTATACATGCGTTACCTAACATTTTGTTTTTAGTATAAGGAGCTAATACCGAAATAGTGCTCCATCTGATTTTTTGAGCTACAAACAAATGAGTTTTTTCTTCCCATAGTTTTTGAGCTTTAGATTCTTTTCCATTTTTCGCATACATATACGAATCAAAATTCGTCAATAAGGTATTACGATTTTCATTATGATACCAAATTGAAGTATAACTATGAGGTATTTTTGATCTACAAAAAGAACCTCTAATACCCCGTCCATCAATAATTTTCGATACTTTTTCAATTCTTTGTAAGGCACTATCAGGTTTACATGAATTAAATAACATTTTATTCCATTGTTCTGACAAATTGAAATCATAAAAACAAGTATCATTCCAAATTTTTCCTCTTATAAAGTTTTGATCCCTAAAAATTATATTTCCGTAATTCTTTTTTAAATTTTCAATATTACCTTGTAATGATTTTTTAATTGATTCTGCCAAATCAATCGCTTGTGAAATATTACTAGGATTTTTATAAAGAGAAATGAACGCAGCTTTTTTATTTCTATTGTTTTTTGTCTCTTTTTTTGCAATAGCTAAACATTCATGGATAGTTGTGTTACCTGAAAAATATATTCTATTATTATCATGGCTAGTTACAACCAATTCTAATATATAATCTCCTTTGTTTGTCAATAAATTACGACACCCTTTTGCAGCTGGGTTTGTGCTTGAAGCAAAAGGTAACACTGTAGCAACAACTCCATTTTTATTTAAAAGTCCGTTTGCAATAGGGAAAAAATATGTTGCTATACTAGTATTAGATATTGCATTACCTAACAATGTATTACTGTGTTTAATTTCTTTAGCAATATCTTTTTCTCTTTGTTGGATTTCTCTTTTTAATTCAGGTGGGTAGTGTTGATTTCTAAGATCATTTCTTGTATAAGGTGGATTCATAATCACCAAATCAAACGAATTATCGAGTTTCACCCTATCATCTATAAATTCATCGCTAGAAGTTCTCATTCCTGATGAACCAAAGACATTCAATCGATGATCATCAATTAATAAGTCCAATGATCCCGTTCGAACCTCATCATCACTGTTTTTCCCATGTTGCATACAATACAAATTCATCTTATTATAGTCCACATTTGGGGCAATCAGAGTCAAAGCGGAGGCTCCAATATTTATAGCATGTTGGTTGATGTCTAAACCATAAATCATGTCTTCTATGGAGTGGAGATGTAAGATTTGCTTATCTACTTCATCGCATAAGTCATTCATTCTTTTTACAGATGCAATTAGAAGTGTTCCTGTGCCACAGGCGGGGTCAATAATTTTGAACTGCCCCCCCCCTTATTTTTTCTGAATGCTCTTCAGTAATGGCGAGTTTTGAAAGTAAAACGGAGGCTTCAATGGTGGTGTAAAAAGAACCATCGTGTTTCGCTGTATTTAGTAACTTATGATAAATAGAACCCAAATAATCTAATCGAGTGCTGATGATGTGTTTATTACAATCAATGGATGCTTTGATTAATGTTTTTAGGGCTTCTACAGTTAACTGGGTTGTTGGTAGTTTTTTTAAGATTTTAATTGCCGGGTCAATAACAGGAGCATAATCGATTTTTTTAATTTCATTCCAATCCCTTAGTAGTGTAGAAATAATATTTTCTGATCCTTTTAATTCAGTTAAAGAGTTTAAATTTTGTAATTGCTTTTTTTTAGAAGTTTCTCTTAATCTTGACTGCATTAACAAAGCGTTTATTAAAATCAAACATGATATGAGTATAGGTCTTTTCTTTTCCTTACTAATTTCCATGATATGGCTAAGAAGTTCATTCACATTCTCATTGAAATGACTACTTGCTGAAATAATGGCTTCGCTAAGAACCTTAGTGATATATTCAACATGATTCGTATTAACGTCGTTGGTAATTTGATATAATTTGTTGTAATCGCCTTGATACCAGTTACCAACTAAACCATCTCCATCAACCTTAGCAAATAATAATTGATCTGTTGATTTTAGATCTTGTTGTTTTATATAATTAGGATAACAAAGAGCAATGTAATTATGGCATCTATTGTTGGGAATCCATCGCATGGCATCTCTAATAGCGTTGTTTTTTTGAGTTTTTGATTGACCATTCTTACATTCTATTGCCGTGAAATATGAATCTTCTTTTTGATTCTTAACTAGAATATCGACTTTCTTGTTGTTTATCCATTTATCTGCCTCAGTATAAAGTTTTTTATCCCGAAGCAATCGGGCTATTTCTCCATTTAAAATCTCTTCCTGAGTGTTGTATTCTCGTATCATTTTTACTTACGCTATCAATTCCCGATATATCAACTGTTTCCCGACCATATTTTGAAATAGCCATTTCATTTGGTCTAAAACATCCAATCCCTTCAAATTAAATCGCCCTGTGAATTCTTTCACATAACGATTGAGGTGCTTTTGACTCATGTAGTGATACGTGCCTTTGTAGGCTCTTTTAATCCCTGACCAAAAACTTTCAATCCCATTGGTACGGACATCCCCATCGACATATTGGTATCGGTTGTGCAAGATACAAAGATGTTCTCTATTGAGGTGACGATAGCCTCGATGTTCATCGGTATCAATAATGGCACTTTCCGTTGTATTTGAATGAACGAATTCATGCAATGTCTCACGATCCGTGGTATCAATCGCTTTCGCCACAATTTTTTTGGTTTGTCGACATTTCATACCAATGATCGGAAACTTACCAGCCACCCCTCGTCCTGCGGTGCTTTGGGTTTCCCTTCTTTTTTTCAACGGCATGTTTTTTCGTAATCCCCCATAAAGGATTCATCGACTTCGACTTTACCCTCAAAGAGGGGTATCTCTTGAGCCATCGCTTCTCGCAATCGATGAATGAGATGCCTTTGGGTTTGGTTTGAAAAGAATAAATCGCAAAGATCCATTTTCTTAGTGGTAAATTGGTTCTGGCCATCAATGTGCCTGTGCGGACACTAAAATATTTTCGACATTTTCCACACCAATACGGCATTGGTTTTCGATTTTTTCTGACCGTAACACATTGAGAACAGTTACATCGGGGACAAATGGGTTCTTTTCCCCAAATAACTCGTTCTAACCACTTCTAGGCACTGCGTTCATCAGGAAATAATTCAAATAATTGTAATACGGATAATGATTGATTCATGGAGCTAAATTTCAGTCACTTTACGAAAATTTTGTGTGTTAGAGTATATAGTTCCCAATAAAAAATGTAAGTAAGATGACAACCGTCATCCTACTAAATCACCCCATATGGAATGATTCCATTGTTAACTGTAGAAAGCTCTAGATCACCTTATATTAAAGTTTATTCTCAACTCCTTTTCATCGCTCAGATCATAGACTAAAGGAATGATTTCAAAGCCAGGTTCAGTATTAAACATCCTTGATTGGTCATGCATCAGAGAGGGGGGAATATTTGATTTAATGGCTAATATTCCATTTCTCTTTTCGATCTGTAATTCTTTTTTATTCATGGTTAAAGTTTCATTCGCTTCCGAAACCACGGGCAAAATATATTTGATATGATCCAACACCTTGGACGTGTCGATATTTAATTTCAACTTGACGCCTTCTTCACTAAATCTGTAAACAAACTGATAAGCAACATTGTTATATTCAGGCTTTTGTTGGGTAGGAGAAACCATGTTGCCCTTAACGATTATTTTTAATTCACTATCCGTGTTTTCATAATTTAGTTTGGCATCAAAATCTTTGACACTATAGTATGTTTCACCGTTTAATATCATCTCGATGCGTGGTGTCGGAGAGGTTTGATATGGATCAAAATTCATTTGGATATTGGTTGGTTCTCTATTAGTCACTCCAATTAAACAAGAAGCTAAAACAGGGCCCATTTTTTCATGCCATAAAAATGTAAGTGCTCCTCCGCTGGCATTGGCCAAATAATATTCTCCAGTTATCCAATCGTTTATTGTAAACGTGCTCGTCCACTGATTTTTGGTAGCTACCCAGGTCCTCGTTTCATCAAAGGCCTTAATCCCATCCATTTTCTCGCGTGGTAATTTTATCCGTTCCGATGGTATTTCTACTTTGTGATCTAAAACCGTTGCTAATGCTTTCGCATGACAAAAAGTATGGTGTATACAGGGTTTAATCCCTCGAGAAATATAATGTGGCCCACCATACAATATCCCATTCGAAGTGCACTTTTGCAATAATTCTAGATTACGTAAGGAAGCTTCTGCAAATAATGGATATTCATCTCCAAGAACACCATACGCTGCTTGAGAACCGTCGGATGTCCTACTTCCCCAATAGGTCCATTTATAATTTCTGGAACCCCAACTATTATCCCAAGCACCATCAGGAATCATGAACATTAAATGACTATTAAGGGATTCAACAATTTTATTTTTCACCTCAGTATCCCCTGTAATCTCAGCGTATATGAGGAGATTTGGAAGGCTTTCTTCTACATTATATCCAATATCAATTGGTCGAGAACCATTCTTGGTCATCCCTCTATAAGGCTTTCCTTCACCATATAATAAATTGTTTTCTTCACTGAAATAAGTTATGGCTTCTCTGGCAAGTTTACGGGCTCTAATGGTGAATTTTTCATCTTTAAGTACTTCTCCCGCAATCGCCAGCGCACCAGCTGCTGAAACTGGGTAGTTGATAACAGGATCACCTTGAAAAGAGAGATTTTCATAGACCCATTCAGATGATCTCCTTAATTGCATCATCCAGTTTTCATATGTTTTTTTATCCAATAAATGACCATGATGTCTCATGGCTTCTCCTAGTGCAATGACCGAAAATGTCGTCGTATAGTTCCAAGTGGTAATGATAGGATCATTACCCCAACTTCCATCTGGTCTGAGTACATGATCCGACCAAGCTTGTAGCTTTACCGCTGCATCCATATACTTGCTTTCACCGCTTAAGTCAGCCATGGTCATTAATGGGTAAACAGCATCAAAACAACGTCCATGTATCCTAGAGCTTACGGGACACATTAACCCACCGACAATCCCTCCCCCCATGGGTTGGGTAATCTGATAGTTTATCATGCCATCACACCATTCTTTCAATAAATCGTAATATGGATTATCTACTAAATATGAATCTGTCTTTTTTCCGTTAATTTGAGCATCATTTTTTTTAGTGGAATTGCTACAACTGATCGAACTCATCAAGATTGTGGCAATGACTAATTTGATTATAACTAGATTCTTCATTTTAAGGATTTTTAATATCCATTTCTTACTTTGTCTGATTGGAGATGTTTCATCCAAGGATCATTGTATTTTTCTAGTAAACTTTTTAACTTTTGGGTTAATAGATTTACAGTAACCGTATCTGAATTTCCTATATTATTTAATTGATACGGATCATTCATATTGTCGAATAATTCTAACTCATCGGGTTTCCCCTTCCATCGACTCATCATCATGGTATATTGATTCGTTCTTATCCCTCTTCTTCCCATATCTGGTCCACCATATGGGGTATACATATAGAGCTGAGATTCAGGTCGTTTTCCTTTTCCATACAAAAAGTTAGCGGCATAACTAACGCCTTCTATATCTTTGGGAATGTCGTTTTTAAACCCCATGATTTCCATTAAAGTAGGATATATGTCAGGCATGGAAATCAATAAGTTATCTTTTTTTGGTTTAATTTTTTCTGGCCATCTCATGATAAAAGGTATGTTGAATGATTCTTCATAATGATAATCTTTAGAAATGACATTATGGATACCCAAGCAGTTTCCATGATCCGATAAAAAGAGAACAATCGTGTTTTTTGCCAGGCTGGTATCCTCAAGTGCTTGCAAAATTCTTCCGAATTGATCATCAACTCCTGAAATCATGGCGTAGTAATCCTTGATATGTTGACGATAGTAATCTCCATGTTTGGTCCCTTTTTGGGGAATATTCGGTCTTTGCGTCAGACGATCCATTGGAATATCTTGATACATCTTTTTATACTTCTCCGGCACTTTGGAATAAGGTCCATGAGGTGGGTTATTGGAAACGACTAGAGCAAAAGGCTCATTATCCATACGCTCCCCCTTTTCATTTTTAAGATAGGCGATCGCTTTATCTGCTTCTACTTTTGGCCCCCACTCATTGACATAGTGAAAATCATGTCGCCCAGCATCAGTAGTCCAATACATGGGTTTAAGATGATCATCATAGGTGCCATACGCATACCAATAATCAAATCCATGTCGTTTTTCTGGTGGCGTCCATTCATTCCATTTCTTATTTCCTTCATTATTACTTGACTTAATGTATGGCGCATAGGGGTTATCAAGATGCCATTTTCCAATATAACCAAGACTATATCCTCTTTCCTTTAGAATATCTGACCAGCACTTTTCTGAGGCAGCAAGTTCATAGCCATAATGAGATGAATAGCTATTATTATTTTGAATCACACTGTGCCCAAAGGGATATTTCCCACTCATCAAAGATGCCCTAGCAGGACTACATATGGGAAAATTGCTCACGGCATCCGTAAGAACGAGACTTTCTTTTGCAAAGCGATCTATATTCGGTGTTTTAATGGGTTCTTGCCCCATGAACCCCATCGCTTGTCCACGCATCTGATCCGGAAAAACAATTAATAAATTTGGTTGGATTGTTTCCGTACTAGCAACTTCCTCTTCTTTTTTTGTTTTGGATAAACACCCCGAAAAAAGAATGGGAATCATTAATAGATAGGGAATCTTGATTTTTTCGGTTAACAGCAGTCCAAGATTCGCCTTGTTCATTTTAGCTATCGATTGAATGACCAACCCTATGATTTTCACTTATTAAATGAATCTGTACGCTATAATCCTCTTCGATTTCATAAGGGACATCCATTTTAGAATTGGCATAAGGGTCAAAGAAAGCATCGATATTAGAAGAAGGATCAAGTTTTGATTTTAATTCCTTGGATGATGGCGTCTGATCATCTTTTTTTGGGGAGCAATGTTGTTTTGAGCCATACTTTGGCTTAAGTATAAAAACATAAAAAAAAACATGACTGTTTGTTTGATTTTGTTCATTTTTTTAAATCTAAAACATTGGAAAAACCATGTTGACATTCTACGGTTACTATTGTTTCCTCATTTGAATGATGGATGACTTTTGTTCCATCAATGTTGTCAAGATTCCATTTTCCCTTTAAAATAAGTGTGATTTTAACTGGTAGACTATAATTGGTAAAACCATTCTTATTGTTGTTTATTGGAAAATGAAGATCAGGTTGAACTATGTTTAAGGTAATATTTTCTGAGGTATGCTCTTTAAGCATCATAATCGCGGGAGAAGATACTTTTTTTATGATTTTATCATCTAAATTTTTATCGGTTTCAAAAATCACATACCCCGTGGTAGCTGATGGTATGTCCATGACAATATGAGCGGTACCATCAGCTCTAAGAATATGATATGATTCATCATTGTTTGCCTTATTCTCAAACTCTCCTTGATCTTTTTTTGACAAAAAAGGATATATCACATACGCATATTTGCCCTGTTTTGGAGCGAAGCCATGATCAAGCCATGCCGTTGAAAAATTACCTTGTGTTTCTTTGAATCCAGCGCCTCTTGGTCCACCATGGATTGCTCCAGTACGTACTGAATATTTATTATGATAGGAGTGTTGTGATTTTCTGTGAACGGACATACTTCCGGATAGAATATGATATCCATTACCATATGGGTCTACTATCCAATTTCCTGTATTAGAGCTAAATGGAAATTCATCTACTTTACCATATCCATCTAAATAAAAGGGCATTGTAGGTGATTTAAGATACGTTTGAAATAAGTTGGTTTGCACAGGATGTGTCGAATCAACACTTGAAATATCCGTACCGATACAGATAAGTTTATTCCCAAATGAGAACACTGATTTTTTGGCCTTTAATTTTCCGGGAAATGTAATTGTCCTATCAGCTATATGTCCATCTGCATTAGTACCCGTACTTTCATTTAATTTCATGCCGAAAACGCCATTTCTACCTAGCCGAGCAGCACCAGCAAAAGATTCATTTGAAAGAAACATAAGTAATGATTTTTCTGTTTCCAATTCTTCCAAAGGATAATATATGATTGTCGCTCCTGGATATCTATTCCAATCCCATCCATGCTGAACGATACCGCTTCCGACTTCTCCTGTCTCATTCAAAAGCTCTATGGTGCCGTTCGATTGATATCTGCCATAGCGATTAGAGTTCGAATAGATTTCTGAAGACCAGACGTATTTGTTGTAACCTTTTATAATAGCAGCCCAGTTATTTCTTCTATGAATGGCCGTTGCAGCATATGGCAATACTTTGTACCCAGGTAGTATTTGAGGGTGAACACCTAATTTTTTAAACTTTTTTGCAGATACCGTATCCTTATCACCCCAAAGACGAATATAAGCAGCCGCAATATCTCTGTCAATGTTCTCAATTTCTGAATGAGTCCCTGAATGGGCCATTTGCCAAAAGGCTCTCTTCAATGGTTTGATACTGTTGCCCCCATATGAAGACTCTAAAGGATGGCGTCCTGAGTTGCCAAATCCCCAATCATAGGTTTGACTGTATTCGGTAGTCGTTAATAGGGCTTTTTTGAAATTTTCAAAACCAGGGCCTTCGATACGAAAAATGGTTCCGGATAATTTATGGATCACCTCAGAAGTACCTAAAAAGCCCCCCATACCATACGCTGGATAATGACCACTATGATGCCACGAGGTGCCATCTGGTTTGAATCCCCCTTCTTTATCTTCCTGGGAAAGAATAACAGACAGATAATTAGAAAACGCCTTTAACAACGCCACTTGTTTGTTTGTGCTATTTACAAGATAAATTGTTAAAAGATGATAATAAGATTGAGTGTTTAAATAATCGATGTTGACATTAAATTCTTTTTCATCCCCTAATATTTTTCCCAAATTATTTAGCCATTGCAAACTTTGTCCTGTTTCTTCCAGAAGCCCCACGTTAAGCAGGGATTCCCTCATCATGTAAAATGCTCTAGTCAGTTCTCGCGTGCTATAACCAATATGATGACGGGTACCACCCGACACTCCCTTTTGCCATCCTTGGTCTAAAAAATAGCGGCTCGCTAATATGAACTTGCTCTCAAGTTCATTTTTTTTGATAGAATCTTTACAACGAACAAACGCATTGGCTACCTTTTGAAGAGTTTTCCCAAAATCTCTTATATTATTGTGTGATTTTGGGCCTTGTTGAATAGAATCAAAATATACTTCATGTTGATTATGCGTTAGCGGGGGACCTAATGGATATTCATCCTGAGTGCTTATACCTAACGATTGAAAGTCCAATAGAGCCTCTTCATAAGCATTTGAGTTCTCTTTGAAAAATAAACTTTCATTGATTCGATTCTTAATGATATTTAAATCTCTTACCTCTTCTATCCTTATTTTTTGTTCTCGAATTTCTTCTAGCCTTTTTAAATTCTCAACCAAAGGCATCCAATGGTTGGCGTTTTTTATTTGATTTTTTTTGATAAAGGGTACCATGAGATCGGGATAAGGGTGACGATTATCCATATTTTGTAAAAAAACAATATCATCAAAGAAGAGTTTTCCTTTGCTCGTATTGGCGATGACCTTAAAATAGTCGTATTCCATAGGCTCCGACATCTTAGGAACATCACCTTCCATTTCAAAAAACGGAACCCGTATGGTGCGCCAACCTTTAAATTGTAATGGTAACGAAAACCAGGCTTTATTGAGGCCTTCTTTTTGAAATAATATTGTGATTGTCCCTTTTTGAGGCGTTTCATTATAGATCGAAAGCACGATAACTGGGCTTACTGGAAATATTTGACTGTATGCTAAAGAATTTAAATCTTTATTATTGATTTTGAAATGAGCGGTTCCGAAAGCACTTTGCTTTTCATTCCATTCCCATGATAATGACTGCTGACCAAATTGGTAATGACTAGAACTAAGGTTTAGAAAACTACGATCCGTTTGATCATATTTTTCCAATATTGTCGAATCTTCAAAAGATTCAACCATTGGGTTTTGAGCTATAACTCCAGTGCAAAACAATAGCAAATAAGGGTACCATATTTCTATTTTAAGAAATAATGGTATTTTAAGACCTGCATTGGTCATCCGGTTTAATGTGACGTTATACTTTGAGATCATTTCAATCTTTTGTTGAAAGATTTTTTCAAGAGAGCATTATAGCGAACGAATCAAGAATCCTTTTATGTTTGAGAGGTTCAGGTGGGAATGCAAGAGTTGACACACTTATATGCTATCTTAATCTTCTGATATGTGTTGTGTACCCCAAAGTTATTACAATACCAAGGTTTTACTCATTAGTAGATAGATTATTTAGTCATTGAACAGCTTGCCCCCTTAAATAGAATTGTTACCCCCCATTCGTTTTCTAGTTAGCCAATTACACTTGTTGTAATTAGTATCCATGTTATATTTATTAAGACTAATCACTAATTAAATCAGTTAAACATGAAAAGAATGAACTACTATTTTTTGTTTTTTCCGTTTTTGTTCGCTATAAACATGATGGTGGCTCAAACAAAAACAGTAACCGGTACGGTCACCGATGACAAAAATTCGCCATTACCAGGAGTCAGTATTTTGGTAAAAGGGACGAATACCGGTACCCAATCAGATTTTGATGGAAGTTATTCTATTGAAGCGACATCAAGTGATGTATTGGTGTTCAGTTATGTTGGATTTAAAACGAAAGAAGTTTCAACAGGAATATTATCATCCATCGATGTGTCCTTAGAAACCGATTTATTACAACTTGATGCTGTCGTTGTCGTTGGTTATGGGACCTCCTTAAAGAGTGACTTAACAGGAGCCGTTTCTAGTGTTGGCCCACGTGATTTTGAAAAGCAACCGATATTTCGCGTCGAAGATGCCCTACAAGGGCGTGCATCTGGGGTGCAGGTAAGCAAGAATTCAGGGGCTCCGGGAGCAGATGTTAAAATCAGAGTTCGAGGGGCTAATTCGATTAATGGAAGTAATCAGCCATTAATTGTTATAGATGGTGTTATCGGAGCCGATTTAAAATTACTAAACACGAATGATATCGCTTCAATGGAAATTTTAAAAGATGCCTCTGCGACGGCAATCTATGGTTCACGAGGAGCCAATGGGGTTGTATTAGTGACAACCAAGCGTGGTCAAGGAGAACCGACCATAACTGTTGATGCTTTTACTTCTGTGTCTTCCATTTCAAAAAAATTGGATTTATTGTCTCCTCAAGAGTTTGCGACTATAAACAATGTTGATGTCATGGATGGAGGAGCTGATTATCAAGACGAATTTTTCACGACGGGTTATACAACGAACTTACAACTATCCATTAGTGGCAAAGAAAATAAAGTGGGGTATTTCGTTTCAGGAAATGTTTTAGACCAATCTGGAACAACCATTAATTCAGATTACACCAGATATTCTTTAAGATCTAATTTGGATCTTGAATTTAATGATAACTTGTCGGTACAATTAAATATCAACGGAGTTCATGATCAATCTCTTAATATAATAAGTGGTGGAATCAGATCTTCTCCTGATGCAAGAGGCGGTATTGTCGGTATTGTCGGTTGGGATCCGACTATCCCAGTAAAGGATTCCGATGGGAATTATAATTTCTTAGGTGGCGGTAGTTCATTAATCAACCCTATCGCTCAAAGACTTGAGTCTGAAGATTATTTTACCACACCAGCGGTTCATACCAATTTGAACCTTTCTTATGATATCACTCCAAATTTAAACTTAACCGTCTTTGGAGGCCTGATATATCGTGGTCGAATTAGAGAACGATATAATGGGGTGCCCGCAGGAACCGCTTTAGGGAATATTACAGGGGCTTCTGGTGGAGGATCCGCCAATCATTTGACGACGATTCAAAATAGTAATATCTTGACTTGGACGAAAAGTTTTAACCTTCACAATCTGAAAGTGACGGGGCTTTTTGAAAATCAAAAAAGCGTGTCAAAAAGTATCACGGCTAATGGAGGTGAGTTCTCACTTCCTGCAAACTTCTATTCGTTAAACTTGGGGACACAACCGAGAGTGAATTCCAATTTATCGAAGTTTCATATTCAATCCTATATGGGTAGAGCGGATTATAATTTTGATAGAAAGTTATATTTGACTGGCACCATCAGGACAGACATTTCATCACGATTTCGATCTGGGAACAGGGTCGGTGTATTCCCTTCAGGGGCCGTAGCATACCAATTTAGAGATTTATTCAACAATCGAATACAATCTCTAAAAATACGAGCTGGATACGGTGAAGTTGGGAATCAGGCCATTCCACCTTTTTCAACATTTAGTACTCTTTCTACAGGAAGTAATTATCCCCTAAACGGAACAACCGAATCAAGTGGAATTGGTTTAACAGGTGGAAATTTAGGCAATCCTGATCTGACATGGGAGACCACGAAACAAACGAATATTGGTTTAGATGCCACTTTCTTCAATGGAAAAGCATCCCTCTCATTAAACAAATATTGGAAGAATACCGTTGATTTATTATTAGATGTTCCTATTTCGGATTTTTTAGGTGGAGGGACGATAACTCAGAATATAGGAGAAGTTTTTAATGGTGGCTGGGAAGTTGATTTTAACATAACACCAATAAAAACAGATGATTTTGATTGGAATATTAATGCCAACTACTCTTTTAATGAAAGTGAGGTGAAATCATTATCTAATGGCGTTGATGAACTTTTTATATTTCCCGTTGGTAATATTTCAAACACTACTGGAGCTTATGTTCAAGTGAAAGTAGGAGCTCCTTTAGGTCAATTTTTTGGGGCGACCGCTTTAGGAGCTTATCAAATAGGAGATCTTGGTGGAACGCCTGGAGATGCTAGATACTTGCATGATAATGATGGAATCGTATTGGACGTAATCGGTAATGGGGTTCCGAAACATACATGGGCCATCAATAACACCTTTGTTTTTGGAAAATTTGATTTGAATTTTCTATTAAGAGGGGTTCATGGTTTCGATGTTATGAACTTTACTAGAGGGAAAGTTTCTTTATCAGGAGGAATTCAAGGAGGGCCCACTTATGGTGAGTATCGAAATAGATGGACACCTGAAAATCAAACAAATATCCCTGCAGGAGGCGATCTTTTTGTTAACTCAACGAGATTTGTAGAAAAAGGCGATTTCATTAGATTGAGCAATTTAGCTTTAGGATACAATATTGATGCTCGTGGTTTTATTAATACCATTAGAATCTATGCCAGTGCTCAAAATTTATTGACGATATCAGATTATGAAGGATATGACCCTGAGGCAAGCTCTACAAATGTATCTTCTGGGACAGCTTCATCTATTGATTACGGAGCAAATCCAAACACCAGAAATTTTACATTCGGATTAAATGTCACTTTTTAATCTAAAAACAAATTATTCACGTTAAAAAATTAGTGTCATGAAAATTAAACTATTCACAAAAAGTCTTCTTGCTCTAGTCACTTTAGTTAGTTTCATTTCTTTTTGTATCAACTGTACTTTAGAAGAAGAAAACCCAACCGAGGCAAGATTAGATCCTGGCTCTCTTAACTCTAATCCGGCATTAGAAGCAGCCGTTGCTGGTATGTATAGGCAATTTACTGCGGCTAATCAATGGGGGTTTTGTTGGATAAGAGCTTATGGAGCGGATGACCTTACAGCGCATAGCGCATGGAATAAACAAGGATATCGAGATTCTGATCAAATGGTACTGAGTTCCGTCTCTTCCAGGCTATTTTTAAGCTACAATCCTTTTTATACAACGATCAATGAAGCAAACAACATTATTGCCAACAGAGAAAATATAGAGGGGACAGATGAGACGACCAATTATTTCATTGGGGAAGCTTATTTTATAAGAGCTTTTTGCTATTTTCATTTGACTAGAACTTTTGGTAGAGTGCCCATGCCGTTAGATAACAACATTACGGATAATTTGGAATTACCTAAATCTGAAATATTAGAAATCTACAATCAAGTTGAAAGTGATTTTTTAATGGCTGAGAGTTTGTTACCAGATAAATACCCCGGCGTTCCCGCTGCGATACGTCCTAATAATGGATCGGCAAGAGCATACTTGGCTAAGTTATATATGCATTGGGCAGGTTGGCCTTTAAAAGACACCTCTAAATATGCCATGGCGGCCACTAGTGCTAAAGCTGTTATTGATAACTCTTCGACACATGGTTTTGCACTTGTTCCCGATATGATGACTTTATGGTCAATCTCAGATGAAAATCGATTTAATTCTGAGATTGTTTTTGGGGTAGCTCACAATGCTACTTTAAGTGGTCGTTATTCCAATAGACATACTGGTAGATTGGGTTATCCTTGGCCTGTAAGAGGTTGGGCCGAAGTATTTCCAGAATACACTTTGTTTAATGAATTTCCTGCTGGACCGAGAAGAGAGGCCACTTTTCGTACTGAAGTAACTTATCGTGGAAATACCTTTCAATGGGATGAGTTAGTTGATAATCAACGTGGAGTCAATGAAGTTCATCCGTTATATTTAAAAGCAACTGGTTTTTTAGACGAGATTAGTACCACTAACTCCGCTACCAACATGACCACTTATAGTATGCGTTATGCAGATTTATTGCTTTACTATGCGGAGGCCACAGCAAGATCTGGAGATAATTCTAGTGATGCATGGGAAGCATTAAATAAAGTGCGTAGAAGAGCTTATGGACATGATATAAACACCTCTAGTTCACCTGTCGATTTAACATCTGGTGATTTAGCAGAACTTGCCTACACAGAAAGGAAATGGGAATTGGCTGGAGAGTTTAAACGTTGGGATGATTTAGCTAGAATGGAACGAGTTGCTGAAGCAAATGCAAATCGGTCACCATTAGAACCTGTGGGACCTATTTTGGGAGATACTAGTCCTGCCAATTATTTTGCTCCCATTCCACAGGGAGAACTAGATAAATCGCCCCATTTAATTGATTAAATTGACTTGCTACGGCGTTCCTTTGATTTGATAATCTATAAGTAGAACACTTTGGATTATACAAGCCAAAAAGTTTCTTTTTACATAATGAATAGGGACTTGTACGGTTCGTTTGAATTCTATAATTTTGAGCAAGATTGTCTTAGCCAAAGAGTCTCTGTTTTGCCTTGAATTGAAACTATCTAGTCATGGGAAACGAGACTTTCTTATCGGGAAAAACTTAGTGTTCCTTGGTTTAAGACTGAAACTTTGAATCTAAAGAGAACATCAAAAGCAAACCAATGAAAGTGCATTTCCGAACTTATGCTACATGCTTCATGTGTGTTGTTACTTTATCAATAAATGGACAGTCCATAAAAAGTGATAAGGGCATTGAAAAGATTTTTGAAACCATACAACGACACTATCTTTATGGAGAAAGTAGCCCATTTAAACTCATTTCGAAGGAAACCATCGAGAGTAAAATCCCCAATGAAAACGAAGCCAGGGCTATTTTATCCAAGATAGCCGAAAACGGACATGATGGACCGAGGCTTGAAAAGGTAAATGTCGATCCCTCGGTTATCAAAAGTAAAGTCCTCCCTTCTCCAAAAAGAGAAGAAGGGGAAAAGTACCTCGCACATGGCATGTTTTTGGACGATTTGTACCAACTTGCTCGATTTTGTGCAACGACATCCAATAAGAAACTACAACAAGAGATAGAACCTCTTATAGTTAAACGCTTGGAGTGGTATATGGATAACTACGCTCCTGAACGAGCTTATTGGCGGTTAACCATGCGTTTCGGTACTTTTCGCTCCTCCCATCTTGCGACACCGATTCTAGCCCAGCTTGATCGGATCTTGATTTGTTTGTACGATTACATTTTAAGGGAAGCCGAAAAGGGAAATCTGAATCCAAAACAACTGGCTTGGGGTATTGTAGACTATACCGATTACATTATAGATGAAGCCGTGGGAGCTCAAAATAGAGGGGTTAATTGGCGGGCTCGCTTCAACCATATTGTCCCTCATTTTCTCTTAAAATACCAACTAGGTGGTCAAATGGCCCTCAACCAACTGAAATACCATTTATATGATGGTTTTGAGTACGATCCCCGAAGACATTATTCCGGGGGGATGGGGACACTGACCGATGGTGGTTTTTGGCATCATGGGGCACAAGCCTACTGCCTGCCTTACGGTAAAGGCGATTTTTTAGGAAGTGTCGGTCTAATGAAAATGCTTGAAGGAACAAAACTAGCCTTTAAAGAACGACATTATGAAACCTATCAAACCCAAATGCTCGATAAATGGCAGTATGTTGTTTATGAAGATGAGTGGTTCGATTTAGGGATTGTGGGCGGAAAGAACGCTGCCCAAGTCAGCAAAATCAAGGCCAAGATTTCTCCTGGAACCCTACTTGATATGATCAATGAAATATTGGCTTTGGATTCCCAATATTTATCGCGGCACGATGAGTTGATCACGTTACGAAACAACGTCGCGAATAAAACCCACGACAAAAATCTCTCGGAGACTCGCTCTTATTGGAAATGGGAGTACTTGCTGCATAGGCGTCCAGGCTGGTACATTGGATATAAAGGATTGAGCAACTTGACCAAATCCAGCGAGTGGGATCAAAACTATCATTTGTCTAGTGGGCATATGCCCATCATGCAACGGGGTGGCGAATACTGGAAAGTACGTCCCGCCTTGCGGTGGTCAGCATTACCTGGGGTTACGGCCGAACAGTTTGGCCATAAGACATTAAACCAAAAAATGACGACCGGTACTTCACGATTCTGTAACGGAACAACCGATGGCCGTTTTGGTCTGTTCGCTTTTGATTTAGGCCATGCCAACACTTCGATTGGAACTGTTGAAGCATCCAAAGCAGGATTTTTTGTGGATCAAGGAGCCATCAACCTCACTTCCGGGATACGAAGAATAAGCGGGGGGCAGAACAAGGAAATATGGACCTCATTGGACAATAGAATATTGAATGGGGACATCGTAGCTTTTATAAACGGAGAAGAACAAAAATTAAACCATAAAAAATTACCGCATGACTTGACCTTTGAATTAAAGGATAACGGATGGTTTTGGCATGATGGTATTGCTTATTTCATCCCCGTCAATCATGGAGAAACGGTCCATGTTCGGCTCATTGTTGAAGAGCGTTCTGGCGATGTCAAGGAAGTTCTTAAACATAACAAGAGTAAGGCGTTCCGTCACAAAACATTCCTTTTGGCAATCAATCACGGCAAAGATCCGGAAAATGCAAAAGCATCTTATATGGTATTTCCTAGTGTGCCCGTGGAATTTATCCAGGATAATGATATCTCCCGATATGCCATTATAAGCAATACGGACCATGTGCAAGCGGTGTTGGACAAACAAGCCGAGGCCTGTATGATCGTTTTCAAAATGGCGGGCCAAGTGGCAATTGAAGGGTTCGGTACTGTTTCCTCCACAAGACCAATGTTGGCCACGTTGGTCAAAGACTCCGGCAAGCTCAGGGTCAGTATATCCGATCCGATAAAATTTAAAAAGTTGGGTGATACAGCCCTTGACAAAAAGATACTGCTGACTCTAGGCGTTCCAATAGAAGGCGAAAAGTTCAATGTGAAAAACGGCCAAACAACTCTTCATATCAAAGATGATAACGGCGGACCAGGTTATGAAGGAAAACCCATCGTCAGGGAATATGTCATCCAATAGTTCCATGACATCAAAACATGGTGAATAGAAAATCAACCGATACGAACTGAAATAGCATCAATCTCTCGATAACGTTCGAAGTCTTGTTTCAAGAAATAAGACCCTTGCATTGAAAACAGTACCAATGTGTTTGATAACCGTTCTGCAACCTTCTCGGGACTCGAAAAAAGTCAAAATATAATTGAGAAATAGGGCAAAGCTGCTCCATAGAGGCATGCTTTGGATTGTTCCTCTATTGGCGGGATATTTGGCGTACAGAGTATGAATATTCTGCAAGTTATGTAGACGGTACAACCGCTCTTTATGGAGACGTTTTATATCAGATGGCTCATGGTATCCAATGGTAAATTTCATAGTACTTTGCGACTCTATTCACTTTTATGAAAAAGCTCTTTTATTTATCCACCTGTCGCACATGTCAAAAGATTATGGATCAATGGAATATCTCTAGCGATATCGAATTAATCAATGTCAAAAAGACTCCTATTAACCCAAGCGAATTGGATGATCTACGTACTTTAGTTGGTTCTTATAAAGATTTACTCAATAAACGTTCTCAGGTTTTAAAAAAACGAGGCCTCAAGGCGGCAACTTTAAATGAGGACCAAACCAAAGAATTGATTCTTGACCATTACTCTCTATTGATTCGACCTCTTTTAGTTTATGAGAATCGTGTTTTTGCCGGCAATAGTCCCCACTCGGTATCCCAAGCAAGGGACTTTCTGAATGAAAAATAAACCCCTTGCTCTTTTAGCTGCATTTACGGCCACACTCATTTACGGGATCAATCATACTGTAGCCAAAGAGGTCATGCCTCATTATGTTGGTGGGTTTGGTTTTATTTTTCTTCGTATCGCTGGTGCCACCTTATTATTTTGGATTGTCAGTTTATTTATTAGCGCTCCCAAGATTGAGAAAAAAGACTTTCCAATCTTGTTGATAGGGAGTGTTTTTGGAATGGGGGTCAATATGCTTTCCTTTTTCAAAGGATTGGAGTTTTCCACACCCATCAACAGTGGTATTATCGTGACCACAACGCCTATTATCGTTGTGTTGCTTTCAACTCTTTATCTCAAAGAACAGTTAAAAGCATTCAAATTAATAGGGCTTAGCTTGGGGCTATTGGGAGCTATCTTATTGCTTGTGACAACCGAAGAAGCTTCGTTAATTTATAATGCTCCAAATATTCCTCTTGGAAATTTATTACTGATAGGTAATGCCTTGACTTTTGGAATTTATTTGGTCATCATCACCCCATTGACACGAAAATACCATACCATCACATTAATGAAATGGATGTTTCTTTTTGGCTTTTTCTTAACTCTCCCCTTTACTTATGGCGAGTTTTCAGAAATCCAATGGATCGGTATGCCCTTTGATGCCTATTGGAGAATCGGTTTTGTGGTTTTAGGAACCACATTTTTGGTTTATCTTCTCAATGTCTATGCTCTCAAAATCCTATCGCCAACCGTCGTATCTTCCTTAGTTTATGTGCAACCTGTGATTGCTATTTCTTTTGCTTTGTTGACAGGAAATGATCACCTCAATCTTACCAAAGTCGTTTCATTTCTGTTGGTAATTGTTGGTGTTTATTTGGTTTCCAAAACGAGAACCGCATAAAGGCAAAAAAAACTAAGTGAATCACGAATACTCATTTGCATTTTCAATGACTTTTCAGAGTTAGGAAATAATTATTTTATTTCATCCAGGGATCTATATTGGGAGGGGTGTAATGTAGCTCTTATCAGCCAAATGAGGTTGAAATATCACGTTAAAAAAGAATTGGCGTGACTTAAAACTTGATATCGTTTATTGACAAAGTAATACCCCTGGTTGAGAAAACTTAAAACTAGGTCCTTGGATTTTAGTTCCAAACGAACTAAAACTCGTTCAAATTTTATGCGTTGATGCCAAATGGAATTTTGTTATTCATTTAGTTCTATTGAGTAATCAAAATGTCCATGGTCAGACATATGAAATATCACAAGTTCCGTCGAATCTCATTTCATTAAACAAGAGCCAAAGGTTTTGTAACCGGATTGATTTAGTTTCAAAGTATGAAAGCCAAATGAGCTTTAAAATAAAAAAGGTTAACTTCGCCGTTTGCTTAGCAATCATAATCCATTTAACTGACTGTAAAAAATGGGACTAACAAAATTTTCAAAATAGTGTTTTTTCTCTACTTCAAATCTTTGAACGTTCAATACTTTTCTCTGTCTAAGCCGAATCAGCCAGAACGCTTATTTTATTCACTCTATTCGATTGTTCATCGATGGGGTGCCATCATCACCTATAAAGCCATAAATCAGATACTCAAACCTTTTTAATTTTACCATGATGAGATTCTTATTATTCATAATAGTCACTCTATTTGTTTTCGCATCTTGTTCTAATGATGATGCGGATGACATCAAAGAATTACAAACCCAAGTTAGTAGTTTGCAAAGTCTCAAGACTCAATTAGAAAGTAAAATAGCCCAATTGGAAAACCAAATAAAAGGTCTTCCATCATCTGCTGATGTCACCAAACTACAAGGTGAAATATCAGGGTTAAAAAATCAAAGTGTCTCCACTCAAGAAGAATTAGGAGAAGCCAATACAAGGATTGATGCATTGCTAAAGTAAATTGCCGCATTAGAATTGGAAGTAAATCCTCCGACGGCTCAAGGCGTTGTGGACGAAGAAACCCTCAAGACCTTTGTCCAGTGGTATCGGTCTCAATTCATCAAAGTCCCAGGTATCGACCAGGACGCTATTTACTGGCAACAAATGAGAACCGAGGGGAGCGATTTGAATTCAGGATCGACTTTCCTCATCATTTTCGAACAGACTGGCGAAGCCTTTGTCCACGGAGCAGATCGCTCTGCAGAAAGCAAAAATCTACTCGAAGTCGTGGATGACAATGGGAAAAAGGTCGTTGAAGAACTCTTCAAAGTGGCAAGACAACCGGAGGGAGGATTTGTCAAGTATTTAGATGGCGGGGAAGAGAAGACGGCTTATGCGGTGACATACACTCCAAAATACACTGGGGTGGAAGTCCTGCTCGTTGGGGGTTACTCGCAGGATGTTTCTCATGTGGCGTATCAGTACATAGATTTGCCCAAACCTGAAGTCACGGCATCGCAAGTGGTTGACCGTGAAACACTCATCACCTTTGTCGAAGGAGTCAAGCAGGTCATTCTTGATGGATTCGCATCCCCAACTCCAGTCCCTTTCGCTAAATTCAAAAACACTTTCCGACGAGAAGGAGGCTATTTTAAGTCGGGTTCTGTCTACTTATGGGTTGTTAGTCAACAAAATATCAATTTATTTCATGGGGCGAATATCGATCTCGAAAACAGATCGACCAACTTTTCAAGAACCGATATCAATGGGAAAAGATTTATCGAGGAGTTGATTGTTGGTGCGCGAACGGAGGGACAAAAATTTGTCGAGTATTACTACGACGATCCTAGTGTCGTTGGGGACGAGGATACAGGTTCCCCAAAACTCGGTTATGCCGTGAAGATTACGGTTCCGTATGGAGCCACACCTGTGACTTTTGTCTTGGGCTCTGGCATCTATACTGGGGAAAGATGATGTGACGCTTATCAACAGAGTGGAGGTTGAATGACCTCGAAAAAGAATTGGAGTTGCTTAAAACTTGATATCGTCGACTGACAAAGCAATGGCATTCGTTCAGAAGAGTTAAATAGGGCAACGGATATCCGTTTCCAATGAACCCCGAGTTTGTGCTAATTTGTAGCGTTGATGTCAAACTGAACTCTATTATTTCTGCAATTCTATCGAATGCTATATATGTCAATGGTAAGACATTGAAATAGCACAAGTGCCGTCATATCTTTATTTCGTTCCAAAAGAGTCAAAAAGGATGTAGACGGGTTAATCCGTAAGTTTCATAGCGTCAAAACTAAAAACCAATCATTCCTGTCTGTAATGATTCAATCTTGAGAGTGAAATAAAAGTGACATAGAAAAAACCTCAATAATATTGATGTTATTGAATAACTAATGGATGTAGGATTTTCACAACGATGAGATTAAAACCCTTAAAGACACATCAAACGGTGATAAATCGCCAATTTCAAAGTTTTTTTCGATCGCATCCGTTTTTCAATCAAAACATTGGTGGTTGAGATGCCGAGATTGTGACAAACCGTTTGTTTGCTGGATATGTTTTGAGCTCCAGCAGCGACCATCATCAAATTGTAATCCATCAGTTATACTACGATAACACCTATTGGAGTGCTACCGCTTTTGATAATTGTGGACGAACTCATTTCCTTGAATCATGGTCTGGCATGTTTCAAGCATTCTCTCATGCCAGTGTTTGCCTTACATGAAATGAATGTCCCTTCACTTTGTTTCTTGGGGAAAAAGACCGATACAACATGAAACAAAAAGATGATTTCTAGACTTCAAAAAAAGAATGTCAAAAGCAACTTGTTATAATAGCGAAGAAAGTTTTTTTTATTCGAAACTAGTTTCTCCATCATTGGGTTGATAGACATAGTTGAACGTGTAGTAGCGAGCTTCATCAGTGATAGCATTTGGTTGGTTTGGTGCTCCTTTGTAAAAACTTAATATTTCAACTTTCGCATATTTTTCATCGTGGGTTTTGAATACCAAAACTTTTCCGGGAATGGGGTTGATAAGGTTCGTAGGGGGAGGCTGATAGTTGTACCAACCGTTCCCGCTGCCTGTCGGTATGGCTGGTCCTTCTTTAGTGTCCTGTTTAAATATGCTTTCATCAACGATATTCACTTCATTGAAAAGTCCGTCAACTATATACGCGCCCCCTTGACCTGTTCTCTCTGGTTCATCATTGGAACCGGTTTTGCTTCCACCATTGACAAGAATGGTTGTCGTTCTGAAGGCAATATCCCATTGGGTATCACTCGTGGTTGTTTCTCCAGTTGCAAAACTAAATTTGACAAATTTTCCTGATGGAGGGGGAGGAGGTCCTTGTTGATTTGTGACCGCTGCAGCTGGAGCGAATAAATCTTCGATTTTTTTTGAGACAATCGCCTTTTTTTCTAGCTCTGCAATTTGCTTTCGCAAATCCTCTATAATCGTATTTGCTTCATCTAAATCTTCTTGACTATTTCCAATTTGTTGTTTTAAATTGTCAATTTCACTTTGAAGCTTTGTCACATCACCAGATGTAGGAAGGCTATTTATTTTGTTCTCCAAAGTCGCGATTTGACTTTGTACATCTTGTGCTATAATTTGGTCAATTCGGGCTTCTATTGCATCGATTTCATCTTGATTATCCTCACAACCAACGAATAGGAGTATTGATAAAAAGCCAAGGCTTAGTGTTTTGATCAATAGGTTTTTCATTATAAATTAGTTTTTGATTAAAATGTAATGCAAATATAGTTATTTAGAATCATTCTAATTAAGGGTTTTGAATCTTTTTTTGCGATAACAAAAGGTTTCGTTAAACAACCATTTCCTCTAATAAAATTGCTTAGCTAGTATCTCCATGGACTAAGAAAGAAACAACCATTGATTAGAAAAGGTAAAATCCTAACATATAATCACTAGAAGCCCGATATCACCCGTGCGCATGATCCACTGATATTTGTCTTTGACTCTTTTCCCCTTTTACTAATGGATTCTATAGATTTTAGTCTTTGGGGGGGGCATTGGAGTGAGATAGTTTTCTTTGAGTTTATGAATACTTGGATAGCAACCATCTTTTCATCGATGGAATCGGAATTTTATAAGCATCGCCTTCTAGGCTAATCACACCATAGAGCAAAGCTTTATCAAATAAGTCAACAGCTTCCTTTTTATCAAAAACTTTTTCTAAAAAGAAAACAATGTCTCTTCGAGTGAGGCCCTCCGAACTCGTATCATCAACAAAGGCTTTTACAATCGATTGACGTTCGTCCCTATCAAAATCAGCCACTCGGCTTTCATAATAGTCATACCGGTCTTGACGTCCCGCAATCAATACTTTTTTAAGCAATTTCGAAGTCATATGACCGTCGTTTTTCTTCAATAGATTGATAGCAGCATTCACATATGACATAACATGATGTGCCCATTGATGGGTCTCATTTGCGATGGTATCAATCCATAGAGTGGGATCTCCTTTCGCATCTCCTTCTTTTTTTAGCCAGTCATTGATGATATCCCTTTCTGCTTTTTTTTCTAAAAAACTGAGGCTATGAAAACATCTTGAATTGAATCGTGAAATACCAAAAGATTTGAAATTTTTTCTAGTGATTCCCAAACCGCTGACAACAAACACAAGAGCTCGTTCTAACTCTCCATTATGAATAGAATCTAAAACCTCGATCACTTCACCACGTGATGTTGCTGGTGGATAGTTTTCAGTCCCTAAGGTCTGAGCTTCATCTAGCGTTAATAATAATGGCTGTTTCCCTGTTTTTAGGATTTCAACAATTGATTTTTTAGAAAATTTTATGTTCGCTGCAATAGCTACCGGGCCCATTCCAGCTTTTGCCGATGTTTTGTCAATTTGAATGGGTTTTTCTACACCAATATACTTGTTTAGCGATTCTCTATTCCACAGAGCATTGGCTTTAATGTTGACCACTTTCCATCCTTTTTTTTTCGCAATTTCTCTAAACTTAAATAATAAAGCTGTTTTTCCAACGCCGGGGGCTCCTTGTATCAAAAATGTAGTTCCCTTATTACTTGTTGCAAAATCCCCTAAGACATTATTGAAATCCTTGATGATCTCTTCTCTTCCATGAAAGTATTTGGCAAATCCACGATCGGAAACAATATCATAAGAATGAAGATTTTTAAAATGATTCATATCGTAAAGTTATGAAAGAATAGTACATCGTCTCTACATCATGCTGATGACACATTGTCTATAAAGATCTGATACCAATTTGCGCTCTGTATTATTAGGTACTTGGTTTTACCCTCATTGTCGTTCAATCAAGGGAATGTATTATGAAACACATAGATTATGTCCTGATTTTAAAAAGTAATTTAAAACGCAAATTAGTATGATCTCGAAGATTTTTATCTACAAAAGAAGGCCATTGTTTGTTCCTTACGGGCACTCTTCTTTACGATTCCCAAAATCATAGGTAACAGCGAAGACAAATATTGACCTAAGTTAATTTCGATTGTTAGGGCTCCAGAATAATGAGGAACGCCTCGCTCACATAACTCCGAAAGGAAAGTTTGAAGGGTTCTCGTTATCTATTCCAAAATTTGTATTCTAGAATTTCTATATTTTTAACCTGTTTCTGAAAAAACATATGAGACTATTTTCAATTCTTTATTTAGGCCTATTCATTGCTGGGTGTAAAACAGGGGCTAAGAACGATTCGGATTCTTTTGAATATAAAGATATTCACTCGACTTCAGTAGAAACTGAATCAGCTCCAAATCAACCCAGTAATCCATCCTCTAACTTGGAGATTGAAGAAACCATCCCTATTGATATGGATAATAAAGGAATCGGTCCAATCAAGCGCGTTCGATTAGGTAGAAAAATTGATGAAGAACTATCCCAACAAGGGGAAAGTTTGTTTAGCACCTATTGCACTGCATGCCACATACCCGGTAGAAAACTCATCGGACCGGATGTTACTGGCGTGTATGAAAGAAGAAGTCCTGAATGGGTGATGAATCTCCTCTTAAATCCAACTCAAATGTTGGCTGAAGATCCTATTGCGATGGCTCTTTTAGAAAAGCACAATAATATTCCAATGCTCGATCAAGGACTTAATGAAGAGCAAGCTCGAGCCATTGTAGAATATATGCGCACTCTAAATTGACCATATGCGACCTCCAGTGGCTTCTTTTAAATCAAGACAGCCCACTTGTTTCCCTGGGATGGGATCATAAGCTAATATCTGTTCACCGATAAATTCATTGGCTTTAAAAGCTTCAACCGATATAGAACGTAATTGATGAGCAAACGCTTTAGCAGGTTCCATCTCTTGCAACGGTGTTGGCGTGTCTTCGGGCAATAAAAGCTTGGATAATTGAGCATCTAAATCTTCGATTGTTAACTCTGAAATCGTTTCTTTAGACGAATCACTTAACGACAGTTTGAGAAACGCATCGAAAGCCTCTAAAACCAGTTCCAATTCTTCTTGAGGTAATACGGCATGTACGTACGCATCAACAAATTCTGGCAACTTCAATTCTTTGGCCCCAGGGATGGTTTTGATGTCACTAGAGATGCCCAAATCAGATGGCACACTAGATTCTGGAATCATTAACTCCATTAACTCTGCTATTATTTCAAATTTTCCCTCTAAAAACGTCATTGGGGTATAACTAGGTGCTTTTTGACAGGTCTGAAATAATGTGGTCACGGCTGGTGATAAGGCAATGGTGCCAAAGCCCAGTCCAATGTTTTTTAAAGCTTGTCTTCTTTTCATGGTCCTTTTTCTCGTATTGCCGATTATAAATTCCTTTTTTTGAGTTCTTCAACAGCGTGGTTGGCTGCTCGTGCCGTTAGAGCCATATAGGTCAATGAGGGGTTTTGACATCCCCCCGAGGTCATGCATGCCCCATCGGTGACATAAAGGTTCTCAACACCATGAACCTGATTGTTTCCGTTGAGTACCGAGGTTTGAGGGTTTCTTCCCATTCGAGCCGTTCCCATTTCATGGATTCCCAAACCAATAGCGTATGAATCTTCAAACCCTATAACATTTTTACCTCCGGCAGCATCAATCATTTCGATGGCTTGCTGTTTCATGTCTTTGCGCATATTGAGTTCATTTTCCTTGATGGATGCATCAAATGTAACGGTTGGTAATCCCCATTTGTCGAGTTGATCATAATCCAAGTACATTCTGTTGTCTTCATACGGTAATATTTCCCCAAATCCAGTAATGCCAAAATTCCATGGGCCTGGTTTGAGTAAACTGTTTTTAAACTCTGGACCATAAGTGCCCATCTCTTTGACTTGAAATACCCAACTACTGCCTCGACTGGCACCTCCTTGATATCCATAGCCTCGAATAAAGTCTTTGTGATTGGTGTTGCCTCCTAAATTTCTGAATCGAGGAATATAAATTCCATTGGGGCGGCGCCCAACATAATATTTATCTAGATGCTCTTCAAAACGGCCTGCTCCACCCACTCTGAAATGATGATCCATTAAATTTCGACCCAATTGGTCCGAATCGTTTCCAATCCCGTTGGGGTATCTGCTGGACTTTGATTGCAACATGATGGATGTTGAAGCCACGGTTGAAGCACACAGAAAAATGACTTTGGCTTTGTACTCTACTGAAGTCGAATTTTCGGGGTTATTATTATCGATGACTCGTACACCAGTTGCTTTTTGAGTCTTAGGATCATAAAGAATTTCGTGCACAATCGAATTGGGCATCAATGTCATCTTGCCTGTATTTTCGGCAGCAGGCAATGTTGATGAATTACTGCTGAAATAAGCACCAAAAGGACACCCTCGACGACAACGATTTCGATATTGACAGGTGACTCTTCCTAATCCAGGCTTGGTCCCTTCTGTAATATGTGCCACTCTTCCAATAGTCAATAAACGACCGTCATCAAATTGAGAGTTTAAACTCTCTTGAACTTGCTTTTCAATGCAGTTTAATTCCATTGGTTTAAGAAATTGGCTATCCGGAAGCTGGGGTAATCCCAACGATTGACCACTGATACCAACATATTGTTCAACATAATCGTACCAAGGTTCTATATCAGAATATCTGATGGGCCAGTCAACAGCAATGCCATCTTTTGCATTGGCTTCAAAGTCCATGGGACTGAGACGGTAACTTTGTCTTCCCCACATGATGGATCGTCCGCCCACATGATACCCTCGAATCCAATCAAACTGCTGCACTTCGTTGTATGGATGTTCGATGTCATCAACAAATAAATACGATGACGATTCACTCGAAACGTAACCGGTGCGGCTTTGTTTCGGCTGCCGTTCTCGAATCTTATTGGTGATACTATCGCGATAAGGAAAGTCCCAATCGTCCATATTGGCCGTTTTGTAATCTCCAGGATGTCTCATCATGGGACCACGTTCTAATACGAGTGTTTTCAAGCCTTTTTCACAGAGTTCTTTTGCCGCCCATCCTCCACTGATTCCAGTTCCCACGACAATAGCATCATACATATTTGTCATCTCGATGTTTTAAATGTCATTGAGGCATCCAATTTATAAGATTTTCATCTATAAACCAAACTTGTGTCTCGATTTTTATATTTCATTGTTGAATGACGTTGTTTTATGTTTTTTTAAAGATGATGCATCCGTAGCCCATCGGTTGAATTCACATCATTCAAATTTTCTTAGAAGATGGTTCCTATTTCGATTGAAATCCAATCAATCTTTACGTAATAGATTATCCGATCGAAATTTTTGAAGAGTTGAGCTTGTTATTTGAGCATTAGATACTTGACGACACAAAATCCCCATTTCTTCCATGAAAGATGGGCTGTTCCGTAATGATGGCGAAGGTAACCCCACTATAGGTGTTATAGAAAATCCTATAGAAGCATAAAGAAAAAAGCTTTGAAAACGTTCTTTTCAAAAAACACAAGAACCAAAGCAGAGATGAGAACAGTCCTGAAAGAGATAACCCCAATAGGGTTTCTTCGTTAAAAAAAGGAAATAGCGATACCTCATCGTGGTGATGAAGTTTCTGTGTGGTAATATTTCTACCCCCCCCCACTTTTTTTGCTAAATCTTAGGCTTTCTTCAAAGGGTTTGTGTTTCAGAAGTAATATTTCAAATTGATGCTGATGCCACTCAAATCGATGGGGTTCGCCTTAAACGTTAAAAGAAGCGGATCACTTCCATCAGGGTTGTTACTCGGTTCATGACTTCGTAACCGATCCAATTTTGTTTCTTGGCTCTCAAAATTCCCTTGACGTACATGACGAAATTTGAAGCCTATGGATGCATCTTGTGATAGTGCAAAATCAACCCCTAATAAAACTTGGAAACCAAATAACACGTCACGAAACTCATCTTGCAATGAACTAGCTGTTCCAGCTAAATTTTGTTGGACAATTTTTAAATCGTCCTGCCTATTGAACGGAAAGTACTCTTCTACAGACGTAATCTCATTGGGATTGAGGTTTCTCAACCATAACAATCCATAATCTACGTTGTTGAAACCAATTCCTGCGCCCAAACCAATATATGGTGTTAACCAACCCCTATTGTGTAAATCAAAATACACATTTCCGTAAAGATTGCTTGAAGTGACGCTACCAATTCGATCATCAGCTTGCTCAACTTCACCACCCAATTTTGCTTGAGTGACTCCACTACTATTTTTGATTGGTAGTGCTTCATTATAAACGGATTCTCTATAGAAGTATTCCACTTCTGCCCTTAATCCTTTAAGTTCGCCATCATCGTAACGGTAACCAAAAGCCACCCCACCAAAAAATCCGCCGGTTGTATCAAAAGAGTTGATCCATGAAGTGCCTTCGGACTGAGAATCATCACAAAAAGAAGGCCTAATATCTGGAAAAGGATTTAAAAATCGATCACAAATACTACCTCGAGCAAGTGGTGTGTCTCCTGATGTATTGATTTTGGATGTTCTATGATATCCTGCTTCCATACTCACATATCCCCCTCCTCTATAGATTTTGACTTTTGTTTTTGTTTGGAAGAAATCCCTATCTGTTTTATTAAACGCTACTTTGCTATTGTCAGCCTCGCCTGAAATTTGAGAAGAGGGTTTGGTTTGATCCACCCTAATTGAAGAAATTGGTGAATGGTTTGTAGCCCCTTGTTCCTCTTCTACTGGTTGAGCCATTAAATTCACGGCTGTTGAAAAAATTAAAGTCAACAGAACGCACTTTCTCATTGCTGAATTGATTTCACCACCCACCCTGTACCATTATTTGTTGTGCGTATTGGATTACTAACGTATGCGTATTCAAAAGGTTCCACTATAATACGGAACAAATCCAAATATAATGTTTCTAGACTATTCCACACCGAACAAACCAAAGATATTTGTTCTTCCAAAAAATGATAATTTTAAAACCTATTTTACTTAATGTTTGGAATTAATGAAATCAATGAATCCCGTACTGATCTGTTTCATGGGGCTCACCTTGACGCTTGTTTTAATGAGTGCCGGTGGCAATACCTCATTGAAACATTTCGAAAAAACTCCTTTGAGCAAGTTTTCGGATTATGAATATTCCCTAGCCCAATGGTCTTTACACAAACAAATACGAGATGGAGAAACATCCCCTTATGAATTCGCTCGAATTGCCCATGAACTAGGATTCTCAGGACTAGAATATGTCAATCATCTGTACCCCGCCTACCACGACACGATCAATCGAAATGCAGCCATCCAACAATTTGTTGAAAAGAGCAATGCCATGGCTGAAAAGTATGGCATGACCAATGTGTTGATCATGGTCGATGGAGAAGGAAACTTATCTTCATCCGACCAAACGGAAAGACAACAAGCCATCGAAAAACATAAAGTTTGGATTGATGCGGCCCATCAATTGAATTGCACTGCTGTACGAGTGAATCTTTATGGGGAAGAAGATCCCGAAAAGTGGAGACAAAATTCTATAGAAAGTCTCATAGCGTTGAGTGACTACGCTGCTGATAAAGACATCAACGTTATTGTCGAAAATCATGGGGGCATTTCATCCAATGCTGTTGAACTGATGAAAGTCATCCAGGGAACCGAAAGAGAAAACTGCGGAACGCTCCCTGATTATGGAAATTTTTGTCTCAGTAATGATGGGTGGGGAGGCATGGAAAAATGTAGTAATCTTTACGATATTTACTTGGGAGTCGAGCAATTAATGCCCAAAGCGTTTGGAGTGAGTGCCAAGTGCTTTGATTTTGATGAAAATGGCGAAGAAACTTTTATCAATTTTGGTCGCATGGCAGAAATTGTCAAATCCTCTGGTTATACCGGATTCATCGGCATCGAATATGAAGGCCATCAGTTGTCTGAAGAAGAGGGAATCACTACTGGATTGAACCTTTTAAAAAAGTATTTCGAATAGTTCTTGAATCATATGACCTTTTAGTTTATTATGTCACAAATATTTTCACCAAGATGGAACATTACTGGAGTCCAATTCAAATTGGGGTTGATGATGTTTTTGGATTTTTTTGTTTGGGGGACCTGGTATGTTACCATGGGGACCTTTTTGGTTGATGCCTTTAATGCTGATGGCATCCAAGTGGCTATTGCCTATGAAGCCCAAGCCATTGGAGCTATTGTAGCCCCCGTTATTGTGGGTATTTTGGCGGACCGGTATTTTTCGGCTCAAAAACTGATGGGGGTCATTCACTTGATAGGATCAGTTCTACTCTATCAAGCGAGCGTCAGTCATAGTTTCAATCAATTTTATCCCTACATTCTATCATATCTCATACTTTATATGCCTACAATGGCGCTATGTAATGCTATTTCATTTCGTCAAATGAAAAACCCAACCAAAGAGTTCACGCCCATCAGAGTGCTTGGCACCATCGGTTGGATTGCTGCGGGACTTTTTATTGCATGGTTTAATTGGGAAGCCGAAAAAACTTTGGAAAAAACCTTTTTGCTAGGAGCTATTGTATCCGTCATCTTAGGGGTGTTTTCTTTTACCCTACCCAAGACGCCTCCTCTTGTTGATCGAACTAAAAAAGTTTCGATTTTGAAACTATTGGGATTAGATTCATTTAGAATTCTTAAAAGCAAATCGTATCTCTTGTTTTTTATATCCTCGATTCTCATCTGTATTCCACTTTCCTTTTATTATGCTTGGGCCAATCCTTTTTTAAATGACTATGGCATGGCAGGAGCTGCTGGCGTGATGACTTTGGGCCAGGTTTCGGAAGTTTTTTTCATGCTTTTATTGCCTTTCTTTTTATTGCGATTTGGGATTAAAAACACGCTCATCATAGGCATCGTGGCTTGGTTTCTACGATACTTATTGTTCGCCTATGGTGGCGTTACAGAGCAAACATGGATGCTTATTGTTGGCATTGTTTTACACGGTATTTGTTACGACTTCTTTTTTGTCAGTGGTCAAATATATACCGAACTGAAAGCCCCAAAAGAATATAAAAGTTCAGCACAAGGTTTAATTGCTCTAGCCACTTATGGTGTGGGCATGTTTTTAGGATTTCGATTTGCAGGAATCGTCTACGAGCGATACCAAGATGGTGGGGTGACCGATTGGTTTGGATTTTGGTTGATACCGGCCATTTTTGCCTTGGGGGTGCTCATCATATTTGTGCTTTTGTTTAGAGAAACTAAAAAATATTCGACTCAAAGTGAATAAAATTAAACTTGGCATTATTGGCGGTGGGGCGGACTCGCTTATCGGGATTCTCCATCGTGTCGCTGCTAAAATGTGGGATCGATACGATATTTCCGGTGGGGTGTTTCATCCTGATTTTGAGCTCAACCAACAATATGCTTCACAATTTGGTGTGGACCGTTCCAGAGTGTATCCTGATTTTGACACCTTCGTGAAAGAAGAGTCCAAAAAACCCGATGACCAAAAAATTCAAGTGGTTTCCGTTCTTACCCCCAATGTGCTCCATTATCCTATGGCCAAAGCACTTTTGGAAAATGGGTTTCATGTGATTTGTGAAAAACCCTTAACGACTTCTTATGAAGACGCCGTCGAATTAGAGTCCCTTCAAAAAAAAAGCGGGACTGTTTTTGCCGTGACCTATACTTATACTGGTTATCCGATTATTCGCCATATGAAGCACTTGTTATCGGAAGGGTATTTGGGGAATATTCAGAAGGTCGATATGCAATATTACCAAGGATGGATCAACCCGGTGATCCATGATGCTGAAAAATGTCAAGGTATTTGGCGATTAAATCCTGAAGTTGCTGGGATCAGTTCTTGTATCGGGGATATTGGGACTCATGCCTTTCATATGTTGGAATATCTAACCAATATGGAAGTGTCTCATTTGTTGGCAGACCTCAACAACCTTTACGACTACAATACACTAGATGTTGACGGCACCATTTTGCTTCGATTTGAAGGCAAAGCCAAAGGGATCCTTCGAGCCAGTCAAATCGCTACAGGAGAAGAAAATAATCTCTCATTAGCGATCTACGGGGACCAGGGGGCCTTTAAATGGGAACAAGAAAACCCTAATTTCCTCTACCATCTTCAAGATGATCAGCCTCAGAAAGTCATCAAACCTGGTCATGCTTATTGCTCTGACTTTGCCAATGACGGCAGTAAATTACCCGCAGGACATCCCGAAGGCATTTTTGATGCCATGGGGAATATTTATAAAGGGGTGGCCAAAGCCATTCGTGGTGAAGAATCATTTGATGGCGAATATCCGACGTTATATCAAGGGAAAAGAGGCGTGTTATTCGTCGAAAAAGTCGTTGAATCTCATCGAGATGGAAATCGTTGGAAATCATTAAAAAACTCATGAAAACAATCAAAGGACCCGGTATTTTTTTGGCCCAGTTTGTAGATAAAGCACCCCCTTACAATAGTCTCGAAGGACTTTGCAAATGGGTATCCGATTTAGGGTATCGAGGGGTTCAACTGCCCACCTGGGAAACATTCATTATTGATTTAGAGCAGGCGTCTGAAAGCCAAACTTATTGTGATGATTTAAAAGGGATTGTCCAGTCATATGGTTTGGAGATCACCGAGCTTTCCACACATCTACAAGGTCAATTAGTGGCCGTTCACCCTGCTTATGATTTGATGTTTGACCATTTCGCTCCTGAACCTCTTAAAAACAATCCCAAAGCACGTACTCAATGGGCTATTGAAACAATGAAAAAAGCAGCCACGGCATCCAGACGTTTGGGTTTAAAAGTTCATGCCACCTTTTCAGGTGCCCTATTGTGGCACACGTTTCATCCTTGGCCACAACGCCCCGATGGTTTGGTTGATTTAGGATTTAAGGAACTGGCCAAACGTTGGTTGCCGATACTAAATCATTTTGATCAAGAAGGCGTTGATGTGTGCTATGAAATCCACCCAGGAGAAGATCTTCATGATGGGGTGACATTCGAGCGCTTTTTAAAAGAAACGGGGAATCATCAGAGAGTCAATATCTTATACGACCCTAGCCATTTTGTTTTACAACAACTAGATTATCTCACCTATATTGACTATTATCATGAGTTTATTAAATCTTTTCATGTCAAAGATTCTGAATTCAACCCCACAGGTAAAAAAGGAGCTTTTGGGGGTTATGGCGATTGGATTGATCGAGCCGGACGATATCGTTCTTTAGGAGATGGACAAATCGATTTTAAAACTGTGTTTTCTAAGTTAACGCAGTATGGATGTGATGTATGGGCCGTTATGGAATGGGAATGCTGTATCAAAAGTCCCCAACAAGGGGCCCGTGAAGGAGCTCCGTTTATTCAAAAACACATCATAGAGGCTACCCAAAAAACGTTTGATGATTTTGCTGGCGGAAAAACAGATCAAGCGTTACTCCATAAAATGCTTTCGATAGACTAGTTGTTTTTGTTAACTCGACAAACGTATTTGATTTCCAAAAATTGAAGGTTTAAACTCTCAGTAAAAACCGACTCTTTCTTTTGTTGTCGAAATCCTTCTAAAAAGGTCTTTTCTTCTTCGAAAGAAAGATAGCCATACTTTAGGCCACCTTGTCCTTTACTTTCAAAGATCTTGAAGCAATGTTGATTTTATTCCCGAAGCAATTGCTTGATGCGGTGTTTGGAAAGAAAACTGTAAGCAGCTAATTGTTCGGCTGTTTGGTTTTTCCGTTGGGCGTTAATGATGACTTGGATTTGTTGAACACGCCAAAAACTTTTAACTTTTCGTATCCGTTGTTTTAACTCTTCTTCCGTTGCATGTGGAATCATTTTGGTGTATCGTGCCATGATAATTATTTTTCAAAAAGATAATGCAGAACGCGCTTTAGTATTAATTGGAATATTTTTGACATATCGCAATCTTTCTTACCCTTGCAATACTAAAATTTAGTAATATGGCTTGTAGAATAGGAATTACAACGGATCGTGAGCGTCGTAAAAGAGAATGGGAACGTCAACTTGGTAATCTAAAAAATTGGACGATACTTGAAACCTTTTCAAATAAATCAGATGCTCAACAATATGAAAAACAAGAAGCGGAAAGACAAAATTGTGTTTGGAGTCCTGGAGGAGATGGGGATGACTACGATACGTGGTATGTATACCGATTCGAATTTTAGATTAAGAGTTGTCTTTATTCGACTTTTTAAGTTCTTTATAACAAAATCTATTTATTCTAATTTAAAACATATCGGATATGTACGTCTTTAAGATTGGCACCAGTGTTCAAGTGGCTACAATTTGGATAA
Organism: Flavobacteriaceae bacterium; assembly: GCA_026709415.1. Taxonomy (GTDB): domain Bacteria; phylum Bacteroidota; class Bacteroidia; order Flavobacteriales; family Flavobacteriaceae; genus Bin25. Next base: position 19,285 of record JAPOSZ010000013.1, on the reverse strand, counting down.
GAAACGTGAAGCATTGTATTTCAAATCCATTTTTTAGCACGCTAATAATGAAAGTACCTTAAACGGTTAAATACTCTCCAAAACCCTATCTTTTCCTTCCATTAATTCGATGGCCTTAAATGAAAGAGACCTTTGAATGATGCAAAATAAAAAAATGGGGTGCTAAGGAAACAATGTTTTCTTTTTCGGCCAATGGATTGACTCATTCGATGTTGCTTTGCACCAAAAAATCACGATACGCTTCCGATTTTGGCCTATTTGGTTCTTTTTTTTGTCATTTTTGAGCCGAATAGAACTTTGAGGGCTTTTTTCCCTTGACGCCACCTTTTAGGTTTGCTTGAGAACCATCATGCTTAGAGATCCCTTCAAATGGTCAGCCATCGACTCCAAAACATGTTGGTTATCGATTTTCTCCCATCCCTTGAGTTGCATCACCTGAACGAGAAACCAACGAACCAAACCACCCAACGTTATTTACTGATGGGGTTGTTTCGCTCTTTTTGTGGCTTGGTCAAGGGCTTGTTGCAATTACCTTTTTCCATTACGAAGGATTCGTTCCCAATTGGTTCCAAGAGCTGATCATTCTTTTCTAATTGGTAGCCCTAATCGGCCAACACTCGTTGTCATTGCTCTACCGAAAGGCCTTCCATCAAAGGCTAGAGGCCTTGACGGTCATGCTCTGGGCAGCCACGGTATGAACCCCAACATCAAGCCTTTCTCCGTTGTGACGATATGCCGCTTGTACCCATCACCTGTATTTTCCCTTTTTGGAACCAATGGGCTTCATAATCTGCGTTGGGACTGTCTTCTTGTTTTTCCTCATGATGGCTCTCCTCGGCTTGAAGTTCTTGATCTTCTTTTCGATCTGGAGCCATCTTTTGGGGCTTGCTTTTGGGTGAAAAGGACTTGCTGTGATACTCGCATCCACAACCGCTGTCCCTTGAAGGATCACTTCCTTTTGGGTAAGCTGTCGATGGACTTCGTCCATAATCTATTGATCAAGCTTTTTGGATATTTACTCTGAACGAAGACAAGATAGGGTGCTGTGATTGGGAACCGCATCTTCCATGTCCCAATTACCAAAACCTATGAAACGTATCCTATCTTTCATGAATGCTTCGTTCCGAACATCGGAGAGAGGGAACCAGACCGAAAGCAATTGTATTTTCAGCCAAACCGGGGGATGGTTGGCTTTTTGGCCTGATAGATCGTGTTCGACTCAACAAGCTTCGATGGGTTGCCCATCGATGATGGCATGGACTTGATTGAAAAATAGTTGGGTCTTTGTTTGGCTTCGACCTTGATATGGATTCAAAAAATGCATGGGTTTGGATGGAAAAGATTGGAAATGGTTCCTACCGAGCGCCATAGACCAAAACAAAATGATCAAATAAAAAGACAGAGATTTTGGATCAAATCCTTTATTTTAGCGGAAAGTCAAAATGTTAGTGCAAAGGTTTCTGAAAGTAAAAGACATCCATACCAGCCACTTCACCCAAGAGGGAAAATGCTTTGATTTAGACAAGACTCCTTACGATCAAGTCTTTTTTGATCAAGGGGTTTCAGGAACCATTCCTTTTGCCGAACGCACTAAAGGATCGGTATTAATGAAATGGGTGAAAAAAGGGTTGATTACTCAGTTGGTCACCGATGAGGTTCGTCAATGGGGAAGAAATACCAAAAAGGTACTGGGTGTATTAGAAACGCTACAAGAACATCAAGTCAATGTGGTGATTCAAGAACTGGGAGTGGATTCACGCCATGCTAATGGTAGAGAAAAAACCTATTGGAAAGTGGTCTTGACCATGATGCGTTGTTTGTATGAAATAGAACGCAAAGCCCTTTTAGAACGCACCATGCAAGGGATTGAAGCCTACAAAGACGAGGGGGTACGTTTGGACGAAAAGTCGGCACGGTGGCAACTAGAGAAACGTTTTTATCGAAACCCCAAACAACAAAATCATCCGTTTGTTAAACCAAGGAAAACCCTATCAAGACATTCAGAGTCAACCGCAGGTGAGTTCGATGGCCATAAGAAAAGTGAAGAGGTATGTGAATTTTAGTATGTAAAGATTATTTTTATAGTTCCCTTTTAAAATCATTTTATGAATCATTGGCTAAAGTTGAGCATCGAATATGCGAATCAGAGATCATACCTAGATGATTTATTTTCGATATATCCCACAATTCCCGATGGAATAAGGGATATCGATAAAAAAAAGTGGGGATTGGTTAAACAAAGTTTTAGAAAACAAGATAATTTAGAATTAATCCATCACCTTTTAAACCTAGAACTTTTCCCCATTAAAGATAGTTATGTCGCTTACTTAAGGGGAGATAGAGAGGCTATCAAGCGAAATCCAAAAACGATCAACAGACTCTGTGGTAGAGTTTATGAAATGGGACTCGATAAGATCTATGAAACATGTTCTGAACCAAAAGAGACGAATCGACAAATAGGCCCCATGTTTAAAAATTGGGTAAAAACCAAAAAACTTGGAATAAAACCATGTGATCTAAAAGAATTTAAAAGCAACCTTAACGATGCTGTACTAGATGCAGGCGATGAGGAAATGAAAAGTTTCGCAGCAGCAGAACTTGGTTATACTCACACCAAAGGAATTGACTTCTTAGCAAGATTCAATAGCCGGTACATCATCGGTGAAGCAAAGTTTTTAACCGATTTCGGTGGAAATCAAAATAATCAGTTTAATGATGCCATGAGCTTTATGGATTCAGGCGAAATCAATGCTATAAAAATCGCCATATTGGATGGGGTGCTTTTCATCAAAGGAAGAAAGATGCATCAAAGCATTACTGAAAAATATGGGGATTATCATATCATGAGTGCCTTAATCCTCAGAGATTTCTTATACTCGATATGAACGAAAATTTACTCATTGAGGGAGATAATATTTCGGGATTAATTTACTTATTAGAAACGAAAAATCTAAGAGGTCAAATTGACTTAGTTTACATTGATCCCCCTTTTGCCACGGGATCAAACTTTACCATCACCAACGGAAGAGCCTCGACAATTAGTAACTCCAAAAATGGTACATTGGCATATACGGACAAACTAAAGGGAGATCAGTTTATATCATTTTTAAAACAAAGACTTGTCTTACTCAAAGAACTTCTGAGCAATCAAGGGTCGATTTATCTTCACATTGATTACAAAATAGGACATTATGTGAAGGTGATGATGGATGAAGTTTTTGGAACAAAATCATTCAGAAATGATATCACGAGAATCAAGTGTAATCCAAAAAATTTTTCGCAAAAAGGATATGGAAACATCAAGGATATGATTTTATTCTACACAAAAAACGATTCGTTTATATGGAATGAGCCTCATACGGAATACACGTTGGAAGATCAGATACGGTTATACCCTAAAACAGATTCTGATGGAAGAAGATATACGACGGTTCCGATTCATGCACCGGGAGAAACCAACCATGGAAGATCAAACCAACTTTTCAAAGGAATGAATCCTCCCGCAGGTAGGCATTGGCGAACAGATGTAGAAACCTTAAACAAATGGGATGATATGGGACTATTAGAATGGTCATCGAATGGGAATCCTCGTAAAAAAAACTACATGGATGAGATGAAAGGAAAGAAGGTCCAAGATATTTGGGAATACAAAGATCCTCCATATCCAGTTTATCCAACCGAAAAGAACATCGATATGCTCCATATGATTGTAAACGCCTCATCCAATGAAGATAGTATTGTTTTAGATTGTTTTTGTGGATCAGGATCGACTCTTTATGCAGCAACTTTGAATGGGAGAAATTGGATTGGAATCGACAAATCAAAAGAAGCCATCAACATTACGAAAAAGAGATTTGATGAGTTTCAGCCAACGTTGTTTTGCCCCAAACCAAATTATACTTTTTTTGAATTATGCATAAAGTAGAATAACACTGGATTCCAGGAAGAAAAATTACCACTTCGTCCCACAATTCTATCTTCGAAATTTCTCTGATGAGAAAAGAAAGACCATTGGATTATTCAATCTTAAATCACAGTATTATGTGAAAAAGGCTCCGATAAAGAATCAAGCGAGTAAAAAGCAGAGACCTTTGAATAATGCAAAATCAAAAAAAATGGGGTGTGATGGGGAAATTATTTTTTCTTTTCAGCCATTGAGTCTCTCATTCGATGTGATTCTCTTCCAAAAAATCAGGATATCTCTCAAATTTTGGCCTATTTGGCTCCTTTTTTCGTCATTTTTGAGCCGAATCAGGCTTTGAAGGCTTCTTTTTTCCACGATTCTTCTTTTTAAGTTGGCATGAAAGCCATCATCCTTGGTGATCTCTTCAAATGATAAGCGATGGACTCCAAAACATGTTGGTTGTGGACTTTCTCCAATCCCTTGAGTCGGGTCACCTGACCGTGGAACCAGCGAGCCAAACCGCCGAAGGTCTGTTCGACCACCCAGCGTTCTTTGCTGATGGCTTTGTTTCGCTCTTTCTGTGGCTTGGTCAAAGGCTTGTTGCGATCGCCCTTTTCCATCACCAAGGATTCACTACCCATGGCCTCTAAAAGTTGATCATTCTCTTTTGATTTGTATCCTTTATCGGCCAAGACTCGTTGTCGTTCTGCCACCGAAAGGCCATCCATCAAAGGTTGGAGACCTTGGCGATCATGCTCATTGGCCGCCACCGTATGGACCCCCAGAATCAGGCCTTTTTCGGTGGTGGCGATGTGCCGTTTGTATCCATAATACGTCTTTTTCCTTTTTTTGAACCAACGGGCTTCATGGTCGGCATTGGGACTCTCTTCTTCTTGTTCCTCATGATCGCTGTCTTCAGCTTGAAGCTCGGGCTCTTCACGCTCGTCTTCTTTTCGGTTTGGAGCCATTTTCTTGGGTTGGCTTTTGGGGGTGAAGGGACTGGTGGTGATGCTGGCATCCACCACGGCCGTGTCTTGAATGATCACGGCCTTTTCGGTGAGTTGTCGATGGACTTCGTCCATGATCTTTTGATCGATCTTTTTGGCCGTCAACTCCGAACGGAAGCGAGACAGCGTGCTGTGATCAGGAACCGCATCTTCCATGTCCAAACCGCAAAAAGCCGTGAATCGGATGCTGTCTTTAATAAACTCTTCGGTTCGAACATCCGAGAGGTGGAACCAGACGGAGATGAGTTGCATTTTCAACAAGATCATGGGATGATCGGCCTTTTGGCCTCGTTGTTTTTTGCCGGATTAGTCGTTGTCGACCAATAAAGCCTCGATCGACTCCCAGTCGATGATGTCATTGATTTGATTGAAAAACTGTTGGGTCGTAGTGCGGCTCCGACCTTGATGGGGGTTAAAAAAACTCATTGGTTTGGATTGATAAGATTTGAAGTGATTCATCACGCGTACCATAGACAAAAACAAAATGATAAAAACAAATGGTCAAATAAAAAGAAGGGAATTTTCGATTAAATCCTTTATATTAGCGAAAAGCCGAAATTTTAGTGCAAAGGTCTCAAGCATTTTTATGGAAAAGGCAATATTTGGGCATTCCCAGTCGCAAGCCCGATGGTTCTCCCAACCCCCTATGGAAAATCATCGTCTCGGTTATGGCAAGTGTCTATGAATTAGAACGAGATATCATCGCCGAACACATTTGATAAGTTCGTGAAGTGTATAAACAACGAGGAGGGAAATGAGGTAGACACTACGGATCTATCGAAAGTCTAGAAATCTTTTTGAAGAAACTCAAAACGCAAAAAAACATGTCCTTATGACAAAAAGGGAAATCGTATCGAGATATTAGCGGACGATTGGGTGTTTCTTTGCCGACAGTTACGAAGGTGAAGAAGCATCTCGGAGAAAGATAACCTGATAATTCTCCAATTTAAAAAAATCTATTCACGAAAATCAAGTTCGAACTTCCTTGGATTAAAATCAGCTACTGATAAACTTCCAAAATAAATCAGAAACACCGCGATACAAAACCTCATTAATAAAGCATATCACGATCTGAAATCTAAATAAACGTCCTAGGATGAATGTTTATTTAAAATGAAATATGTTTTACTCCTTTATTAACGATATTACAACATAATTCATTATCTTTGACATTTTTTTCAAAAAACATTTTTATTTAACTTATATATTTAATCATGAAAGAAAGAAAAACTAAAAAAGAAAGATTTGAAACAGTAGCAGCTAAAAGAGTCGATAAAATAATCACATTTATACGACTTTTAAGAAAGTGCTCTAACAAAACAAGCTATGAATTTAATTCGGATCAAATTGAATTCATGTTCAATGAAATGGAACGAGAGTTAGAAGAAACAAAAAGTTATTTTCTAAAAGAACCTAAAAAAGATAAATTTTCGTTTGATAAAATGAAAAAATAAATGTATTTTTTTTAACTATAAAGTATCTTTGGTTTTTAATTTAATTAAAAGAGCTTGTATTTGCAAAAAAAACGAACAAAAAGAAAAAATGTAAAAAAAAAGATAAAGTCGAAAAAGTGGCCTCCGGACTTAGAGACCACGGATAGATTTTAACGTATCTCACGTAATTGGAAACACAAAGATACGTCAAAATCTCTAACTCGATAAGTCGGAGGTCATCAGTTTCTACAATTCGAAAAACTGATGAATAATATCAATCAAATTCATGAAAAATAAAAAACACATTCTTTGTGTTTTGAAATTTTAAATAAAAAATTAAACAATTTCTTATATGAACAACTTAAAGTTACATTTTAAATCATTCAAGAGAGTCAACCATAATATTCTCCAAAAGTCAAAATTTATTAACTCAAAATATTATGTTTTATGAAAAATTCAAGATTAGATAAAACAAAAAAATACTACGGTGAAGTTTGGTTTGAAGAAACCCTAGCCGATAAAAAGTTTGGTGTTCTTTCATTTAAAAATGATGAGATATTCATCGAAACCAATCTTTCTCCCTATCCAACCATCGAACTTATCCATAAGATTGTAGGGAAATTTAATGGTTTAGGTTTTTGTACCCTCTTCGATTGTTTGGTCTTTTCTAGAACGATAGGGATAACAGAAAAAGTAACTTTTCAATGCCTCTACCTATACTTTGGCCATTCAACTGTTATCGACACAAAAGAAATGAGAACAACTGATTTTCGTGTATTTAGTGATATTCTTAATAAATGGATAAGAAATGTAAGTGTCATTGATTTACGTAAAGAAAAATTAATCAAAGCAGATTTTGAAGACTCATACAGAATAGACGAAATCCAACTTGATTTGAATATCAACTATTGGACACATTTACAAAATTCAAAAAAGTCTCATGTGCCCTATAGCAAAATCACAAACATAGGTTACATAGGATTTAAAGTGGAAGAACCAAAACCAATAGAGGATATGATTGAACTATACAATCAATTTAAAAAAGTTCTTCACCTCATTTTTTCGGGAGCATTAAAATTCAATAAAATTGAATTTAATTGTTCCGGGAGTGATGAATGGATCGGGCTATACTATAATGATCATGCTTTCTCATTATATCCGAATAGGTTTATGAGTCTAGATTATGAAGAGGTTAAAACAAGTCTCCCCACTATTTTAAATCATGCTTATTCGAATGAAATAGTTAAACTTTGTCTCCATCGATTAGTAGAAAACGTTGCTTACAATAATATTCTCAAGGATAGACTATTTACTAATAGTATCTCAATTTACGAAAGATTATGTAAGTCTCGTTCGAATAAAAAAGGGGAGGAATATCTTAAAGATTTAATCGAAATAAATAAGACAACATTCCAGAAAACAGGAGGAATCGATGATTTGTACTGGAATTCTTTTAAAAATAAAGTAGTGAATACTCGAAATTATTATGTCCATCTAGATCCTTCGAAAAAAGATCTATTTAAAGTTTCTCATCTTCCATTTGTAAGTCGTTTTTTCGATTGTGTAACTATATACCTGATGTTAAATACATTAAAAGGTATTGAAGATGGCTTATTGAAAAAATATATTCAAAATGGAAAAGACGCCTGGAATCAAATTCAAGAGTAAAAAAGTAAATATTCAAACATGTACAAGTTCCTACATAACAATGAATCACCTCATAAATTTAAAATTGAGAATTGGCTTAATCTGTGGTTGGGGAAATATCCGAACAATCATTTAGGTGAGCTAAATAGGTATCTCCATTTAAATGATTTTTCTCAATTCGTGAGCGAGTATTTCGAATTACAAATTTTTTCTATCCTCAATCGACTTGATTGTGAGGTTGAAATTCATCCTCCGTTTTTAGCAACCCAAAAAAGCGTTGACTTTGGCGTGAGAAATAACGGGGAGAAATTCTATGTCGAGGCAACAGTTTGTGGTTTAGGAAAAAGTGAATTTCGTGAAAATAAAAATGAAGAAGATCTTGTGGAAAAAATCAAGGGGAACTTCACTAATTTACAATATCATATTTGGCTAAAATCAGATGGTCTATTAAAAGAAACCTTCTCTAAAAAAAGACTGATAGCAAAGACTCAAGTGCTTTTAGACACAGGAGAACCACAAACGATTCAAATAGGAAATTGGAAAATGATTATGACCCGTGAACTAATACACAGCGGCAGTAACGTTGGGCGTGTTTGGGGACCAATGAAAGCTGGTTATTTTGATGGCATCAAGCTCTTTCAAAACGCACTCAGAAAAAAATCAAAGGACTGGAAAAAGAAACGTATCAATAATCCATTTATCATAGCTATTAACGCTTGTGATATTGAATATTCCTCAAATTATGATGAAATAAACGCTATATATCCAGATGAGATATTAATCAATAGAAATCCAATTGTAGGAAAGGATGCTTTCGATTCATTTCTTTCTTGTGTCGCTGGGATTCTTGTTTTTAATAACGCAACTTTTGGGCGCGAAGAGACTGCTACGGTTCGTTTATTTAAAAATCCCCATCATACCATACCAAAATGCCTTGCATTTTTGGAACAAGAACATAAATTAGGAGATTTAATTGGATTAAATGAAATTAAAGATTAACAACACTCTACGATGGTTTAAGTAAAGCAATTGATGGGATAGCAATCATCTCGACTTCCTCACTAATCGAGCCTTTTTTCACCACAGATTTCCCAGCCAGTCAAGGAATGGTTTTTTCTATTTAATTTGTAGCGTACCGTTTGTATCTTTTATTTGATTTTTTGGTTTGAAGGGATGATCTTTGTGCCATGATGTATGTCCAAACGACCCAGCGAAAAGATGGTCCATCTGTCCGCGTCCCAATCGTCCAATCCTATCGAAACCACCAAGGAAAACCTCGGTATCGCGTGGTCAAGTCGGTCGGGTCGGCTCCTTTTGGTCCTCGATGAGATCTTTTAAAAATCAAAGCCCATGATGAATGATTCAAGCTCGAGGAAAACCAACGTCCCCTCCCTCTATTTCCACACGATACTCTAGGCTGCCAGATGGCCCAAGCCCGATGAAAGCCCGCTCCGACCAAAGCCATCCCCATCAAAGATGCCTTACAATGAAAAGTACGCAAACAATTGCGGATGGGATGGCATGAGGTGTTTGGTGGGTGGTATGATCCAATGGGTTTTTCAAAGGTCTTTGATCGTCCCGATAGCAGCCCTTCACGCGTGTTTCGTCAAGAGATTTTATGACGGATTGCCCATCCTAATACGAGCAAGCTCTTTCATGCGGCCTGCCTCACCACCGAAGAGGACGCTCCGATTTCGGAAGATCGGTTTGACCGGATGATGGATGCTTTGACGGCCAAGCGCATTGGGGAGCTTCAAAACATCGTGATGCAAGAAAGCATCAAACTCATTCAAGGAAAACTCGATGTGGTGTTTTTTGATGCCACGACTTTTCATTTTTGTCAAGAGTTTGATGATGACGATTTTCCCCTCGAGTCAGTCGCCGACTCAAAGAAAGAAAAAGAAGCTCCCCGTTTGCCGTTGGATGGTCTCGAAGAAACCCAACCACTAGACGCTCCAAAGGAAGAGGCCCAAGAAGAGGAGCCCCCTGAAGAAAGCACGTCATTGGATGCGATTGGACTCCGTCAAAAGGGCTATAGTAAAAATGGTCGGCAGACCAAAACACAAGTGGTCATGGCCTTCATACAAACCAAAGATGGGTTGCCATTGGGCTATCATTTGTTTGCTGGGAATACGGCCGATGTGGCGACTTTAAAGCCGGCCATTGGTCATTGACGGAAACGGTATGCCCCACTCCATCGCATTGTTTTTGTGGCTGATGCCGGCATGTGATGCCAAGCCAATATCGATTGATGAACCCAGTGACGGTGTGATGACATTGTGGCCGCTCGTTTGCGTGGATGGAACCAAAAGCAGACCGCGGTGGTCACGGGCACACACCAATGGATGAAGGAATAGGAAGATGGTCGCCAAATCACCGAATACCAATGGGGGCAACGGCGATTGATTTTACGGTACTCGCCGCTCGATGCTGAACGAGCCCAGAAACAATGAGAAAAGGCATTGGAAAAAGCACACCAGTGGATCGCCACCAACACTTTTCAAGTGCGAGGAAAGGGCAGCCGATACATCCAAATCAAGAACCAAGAGGCCTCCATCAATCAAGACCAAGTGGCGAAAGATGCTCGGTTTGATGGACTGCATGGCGTCTGGACTTCCTGAACCAAAGAAAGTGCCGAAGAGATTGATCAGCATGATCGAGCGTTGTGGCAAATAGAACACCGTTTTCGCATCATGAAAACCGATCTGGGAACCCGTCCCGTGTTTCATTGGAAACCAAGACGCATCCATGCTCCTTTTTGTCTTTGTTTTGTCGCTTTTGCTTTGGTGCGCCTCTTGCATTATCGCTATCATTTGCCGTTTCGCCAGTATCCCATCAGTCCATCCAAAATACGACATGAAGGACGCGGCGTGGAAGTGTCTCTTGTGGAAGATACGAGCAATCACAATCAGTTCTTGTGTGCTACTGATCCGACCCAAACACAAAAAAATATTGATACCGCCATTGATTGAACACTCCATCATCAAACACGACCAAGAGATGAAAGTCAAATGGTGTATGAGTCATCCCTAAATCAAAAACCGACATCTAGCGAATCAAGACATGTTGTAGGGTACCGTTTTCGTACGCAATCCCCTTTGTTTTCAACGAATGCGGTGTAAAAAACGAGGAAGTTGAGTAACGATTAAGACTAATGTGCTGACAAATCCTACCGCTTGGTTTTCCGGTTTTGAAATAGTATATGCCGCTATAATGGATATGGACATAAAAATTCCATCGACAGGTAGTTCACAGAAAGCTTGTAATATATTCACTGTTTCCATTTTTCTATCAATTGACAGTTTTAGAATAAACGCAAGGGCTAATATGGTAATCGGAAGTATGATTTCTGAATGACCCCTTGTTACGATCTAATTATCTTTCGAGTAAAAAATTCTAAGAAACAATCTCGTCTCAACTTTCACTAATAGACTAAAACCAATCATCGCATCAACGACATTACCCCACCCCGTCCAAACTTGAAAAGAGATTTTGACTCAGTTTTCCCTCCCAGTGATAAGTGTATTGAAATTTGGTGAAAAGAAGGCTAATACTTATGTTTTGTGTTTGGTTATATGGTATGCCTTGTGAGTTTCTGTCTTCAAGGGACGTGTAAGGGAATATGACAGTTGGGTTTATGAATTTTTTGATTCTATGAAGTCACCCTAATTAATACCTTTGCTCCTCGGTGAGGAATTGTTTGTGTTTTACAACTCGGTTCTTCGTAATAAAGCGTCATGTTTCCAAGCCACTATATCCTCTAATAAACGGCGTTCCTTGTCATTCCAACAGTTCCATTTTATCGCTGAATTTGAAAAAACTATTGAAATCCAAACCTGTAGAAAACAATTTGAAAACAATGCTTTCGTTTTTTCTTTACTTCAGCAACAATTTATGTGGCTTATGGAACGCCTTGTGGTTTTCATCTTTAAACAAACCGTTCATGAGTTTTCTTTCCGTTCTCAAACTCGCGCTTATGAGAAATCAATGGAATGACATGGGAAAAAATCGATTGATGCGAAATTATAAGTTGTGTATAAGTCAAATGAAATAATACGATGGTATTGTCGATGACTGGTTATTCTTCACTCATGGTCGATTTTGATCGTTTTCGATTGCATCTAGAATTACGAAGTTTGAATAGTAAAGCAAGCGAAATCACGTTGCGGTTTCCACCCTTTTTACACCATCAAGAAAATGAATACCGAAAACTTCTTTCTCAAAAACTTCAACGAGGAAAAATAGATCTGTGTGTCAAATCGGTGCCCATTGAAGGAGAGCCAACTCAAAAAGTTAATTCTGATTTAATTAAGCACTATATGGCTGCCTTACGATCCATCCATCCTCATGGTTCTGATGATATTTTGTTGAGTTTAGCAGCAAAAATGCCTGATATATGGTCTCAGGGTTCCATTGAAGAATTATCTTCTCAAGAATTGAAAAAACTGAGAGAATCTTTTGATATATTAATTGACCGTTTAATAACCTATCAAGCCCAAGAAGGTGCTGTATTAAACAAAGCATTTACTAGTAGTATTTTAAAAATCGAATCGCTACTAAATCGAATCGAGCAAAGCACTCAAAACCGAAAAAGCGACATTGCCTCAAGACTCCAATCCATACTTGATGAATTATCTGTGGGTTTTGATGAAAAACGAATGGAGCAAGAATTACTTTATTATCTAGAAAAGTCCGATGTTACTGAGGAACTTGTACGATTAAAAAGTCATTTGATTTTTTTTAAAGAGGTATTATCCAACGCATCCCCAAATGGTAAAAAACTAACCTTTATCTCTCAAGAAATTGGTAGAGAGCTCAACACCATTGGGGCTAAAATCCAAAATGCGACCATTCAGCATATGGTGGTTGATATGAAAGATGAGCTAGAAAAAATCAAGGAGCAGCTCAGCAACATCATCTAGTCTTCATTGAAAAAAATAGTCATCCTTACGGCACCATCTGGAAGTGGAAAAACCAGTATAGCCCAGTTTTTAGAAAAACACTGTGATCCCAAACTCTCTTTTTCAATTTCAGCCACAACCCGGCATCCACGAAAAGATGAAGTTGATGGAGAGCATTATTATTTTCTATCGGTTGCAGAGTTCGAAAGTCGCATTCAAAAAGAGTTATTTTTAGAGTACGAAAAGTTTTACAATGGCCAATATTATGGAACCTTACAATCTGAAATCCAAAGAATTTGGGATGCCAGCAAGCATGTCTTGCTTGATGTTGAAGTCGATGGAGCGGAAAATATCAAAAAGTTATATGCCAAACAATCATTAATCCTATTTATTGATACCCCTCATCCAGAAACTCTCATCAAGCGATTAAAAAGAAGAAAAACGGAATCTAGTGAATCTTTACAGTCGAGGATTCGACGAATCGATTATGAAATAAAGAAAGCAAAACGCATTATGGACTGTTCTGTGATGAATATTGATTTGGAAAAAGCTCAAAAAGAAGCATTAATCCTCGTTGAAAACTTTTTAAATCATTGAACCCTTTTGTTGGTTGTTTTTTTGGGTCATTCAATCCTGTACACTATGGGCATGTTCAAGTGATTGACAATTGCATCAAAAAGTTAGATCTCGATGAAGTATTGGTGGTTGTCAGTCCCTTAAATCCCTTAAAACAGGTGCCATTAATCAATCCAAACCATCGATTAGAAATGACCCAATTAGCTTTTGGAGACACTCCTACAGTAACTGTTAGTGACATTGAATTTGGAATGACCAGACCTAGTTATACCATCCATACATTAAAAAAACTAATCCATCTGTTTCCCAATAAGCGACTGGCTCTTATTATTGGGGAAGATCATTTGGCTAGTTTTCATCTTTGGAAGGGGTATACCCAAATTTTAGATTTGGTAGAAGTCTATGCCCATACTCGAGACCTCTCTTTTGATTTGACGGCTTCAAAGTGCATCCAGAAGATTTCAAGATTAACTTTTGATGCCATCCCCATTTCTTCAACCCAAATCAGAGATCTAATCGCAAACAACAAGCCATTTGAACACTTGGTTCCAATCAAGGTGGCCCACTATATCAAGGCGAACCAATTATACAGTTAAACTTTCACTGAAAAACAAGGTCAACAAACCTTAGATTCTGTTGGGGACTTCATCTCAAAACACATACTCTACTGATATCAAGCCACTTCCTTTTGGCATCGGAATGAGGTTTGTTAGGGTATATTTTTCATTAAAAAGGTTGAATGCCGAAATCCCAAAACGGAATTTTGACATGTTAAGTTGGGCTCCTAAATCAACTACAAGATAACCCTCTTGTTGACTCCTTTTGCCATATCGTATCGAGGGATTCACGGAAATTTTATGACTCATTCTGGCAATGATATTGACTGTTACTTGATGTTTTAACGAATTGATTCTGTAACGAGAAAAACGAGATGAGACATCTTTGAGTTGATCTTCTAAATACGTGTAACCGATATGAATTTCACTCTGATGATTGTTTAGAGAGAAATATATTTTTGATTCCGCTTCTATCCCCCAAGTGTCCACTTCTCTAATATTATTGGCCATCCAGAGGTCAATCTCCTTTTCTTTGATATAGTCAATAAGGTTTTGGGATTTTCTATTGAAGAAAGCTAATAACAAATGGATGTCTGTTGTATTGTATTTAAATCCTATTTCCTGAGAAAGAGCCTCTTCTGTCTTCAGTTGATTGTTTCCTAAAGTTGTTGGATCGCTATAGTACAAATCGGTATAGGTTGGAATTCGATACGTATAGCCTACATTTCCATAAAATCTAGCATTCCTGTTTAATCGAATGCCAACATCCAATCCTGGATAAAAAAAATCACCAAAATCACTATAATGACTATAGGCGAAACCCCATGTCATATCCAAAGCGCTATTGAATAGAGATATTTGGTGATCTAGAAAAAGGGAAGCTTCTGTTCGATTTCTATCTCCCAGATTATTGCTCGATAAAGTTGTGTTGGTTAGATGAACTCCTGCACCAATGATACCCCATTTCGACTCAACACTAGAATCAAACGATGCTCCTACTTTATTAGAAATATGAAGGTTTCGATAAACTTCTGGATTGTTTCGTACAAAAAGATATAGGTCTTGATGCCGACGCCAGAATAAACGAGGTTTTAGCACCCAATTTTCTATGCTCACCGTTGAATGGACGGCAACTAGACTGGCTTGAGTTTCTTCATATTGATTTATTGCCGTAGGATTGGCATAAAACCCATTGGCTCCAAATTTTCTACCCGAGTACATCGACACGACATGGATTGGAACGTTATTGCTTTGACCCAATTGTGTTTTCATGAAATAGTTCTGAATATCAAAATCCGTATTGTATCGATAACCATCCGATCGATGAATTTCACCAAACAACATCAGACCCTTATCATTAAATTCTCGCTCCAAACCTAGAGCTAATTTTCCTTGATGATAACTTCCAAGTTCTACTTGCAATCGAGTGCTTTTTTCGATTTCTTTTTTAGTGACAATATTCACAGCACCAGTGTATGCATTTTGTCCATAAATCCTACCCGCCGGTCCTTTGATGATTTCAATGCGCTCAATGGCTTCAATGGGTATCAGAAAATTTAATGTATGATGTCCTGTTTGTGGATCGTCTAGTTTGACACCATCGATTAACAACAAGGTTTGTTCAAAACCCCCTCCTCTGATATATAAATCTGCTTGAACACCAAAAGGCCCCCGTTGTCTCAGATCAATTCCACTGATGCGTTCTAGTGCTTGAGATGTGGATGTGATGTTCCATTGTTGTAGCGTTTGGGACGTTATGACATCTATTGTTCGGAAATCCTCAGACATGGGCATATCTATCCGTGTCGATTCTAGTATTACCTGACCTAGAATGTTTTTTGGTATGGAATCCGCCTGAGCAGTTGATAAATGAATGCCCATCAAAAGCATTAATCCCGCTATTCTTTGCGTTGTTTTTATCATTTGAGAATTTTGTTTTTTCAGAAAACAAAGTTACCTATCTCTCTTCAAGCTATGGCCAAATAAAACTTCTCTTGCCTTCAATGGTTAGGCAAATAAAAACCTTGTACATCAGTGAGGTTCGGTTAAAGAGTTAGAAAAACGCTTCATTTTCAGATGTTGATTCAATCTTTCCAAAAGGTTTCATACTTTGTTAACTTCAAACAATAAACGTGTTGAAAATTACCTCTACAATAGACCACGTTTGTCTTTGCTTTATTATGATTTTATATCAGCTGTTCATGTAAGATTACCAAAAAAAGTCAACCTCAAGCAACAGAGAATTTCCGGAACCATTGTGACTATGTATCAGATTTTTTTCTCTTTTATTATGGTATTGAAAGAAATGTTTTTTAGATGTGCTTTATTACCTATTTGATAGTCTTGTTTGTTGATTTCTAATACCTTTTCTAATAGTCTCCACATTATGAACATTTGATGTAAAAGTAAAATCCCTCATCCCAACTGTTTTGATTTTCTCAAAGTCACATCTCGATATTGCTCATCGTTATATCCTATGGCTACGATAAACCAAATGGTCGTTCTTGCTTGGTGTATAAACATAGAGTCAACTCGATAATGCAGTTTGAATTATGATACTTTTGAATCGATTTATTTTTACCCTCCTTCATTGAAAACCATTTCTTTTCAATTTCGTTTCGTTATTATCTTTTTTAGTGTTGCCTCCATGGCTTGGACTCAATCGGTAGGAAGTTTGAATGGACGAATTCTTGATGCCAACAATGACAACCCTATTTTTGGTGCTACTGTCCTATTGGAAGGAACCAATTTAGCGGCCATCACGGATGACATGGGGTATTTTCAATTGAATGATGTTCCAGTTCAAACTTATAATGTCACGATTTCGTATTTAGGTTACCAAACTCAATTTTTGTATAATGTTATTGTTAAATCAGTAGGGAACACACCACTTTTAGTCTCTTTAGATGAACAAATTGAAGTGCTCGATCAAGTCATTATTAATGCCAACCCTTTTCGACGAAGTGCCGAAACGCCTTTATCTAGTCAAACGTTTAGTGCCGTTGAAATTGAAACCTACCCTGGCGGAAATAATGATATTACGAGTGTAGTCCAAAGCATGCCTGGAGTGTCCCCAACCGTTGGTGGGTTTAGAAATGATTTAATCATTCGAGGTGGAGCCCCTAATGAAACAGTCTATTATTTGGATGATATCGAAATCCCCAACATCAATCACTTTAGTACTCAAGGAAGTGCTGGTGGACCGGTTGGTCTGATCAATGTTTCTTTTATCAATGAAGTGACTCTTTCAACATCTGCTTTTGGGGCTCAATATGATAATGCTTTATCTGGTGTGTTGCAATTTCGACAACGAGATGGGAATTTTGAAAAGTTTGGAGGAAATGTTCGAGTTGGTGCTAGCGAAGCTGGAATAACGCTTGAAGGACCGCTGATTAAACATCGAAAAAACCAATTAGACAACACAACCTTTCTGTTTTCTGTGCGACGTTCCTATTTGCAATTTGTCTTTGAACTCATTGGCTTGCCCATTAGGCCAGATTATTGGGATTATCAATGGAAAGTAAAACATCAAATCAATCGATACAATACGCTCAGCTTTATTGGCATTGGTTCCATCGATGATTTCTCATTAGAGCCTGATGAAGCGTTTGATGCGATCAATCAAGGGATCCTAGAACAATCCCCGATCATCGAACAAAGGACAACCACGGTAGGTTTATCATGGCGAAAAAAGGATAAAAATTCCAATGGGTTTCTTCTAACGACATTGAGCACCAACCAATTGCAAAACGTTTATTCACGATATCGAGATAATCTGAACAGAATCGATCCCACATTTATCAATGATTCGCAAGAACAAGAAACCAAACTACGTTTCAGGAGAGTTAAGTATTTTGGGGATTGGAAAGCTGAATTTGGCTTTTTACTCCAAAGTTCCTTCTATGAAAATCGAAGCGACATCCCATACCGAGGAATCAATTATGAGTCTCATTTTACTCTTTTTAAAACAGGGGTTCATGGAAGCATATCGACTTCTTTATTCAAAAAGAGAATGACGGTTTCTTTGGGAGTTCGCTATGATACCGATGACTTTTCTCTGCATGGTGTGTGGTCTCGTTATCAACCTTTTTCTCCACGGTTGGCTATTTCTTATTTGATTTCTAATGACGGCAACACAAAATTCAATGCTTCCATTGGAGAATATTATAAAATGCCTCTATATACCATATTGGGCTATCAAGAGGTTTATGAAAGTTTATCTGATATGAGTCATCAAAGAATGGGCTATTCTAATCGAACATTACCGAATGATTTTAATTATAGTCGATCCTTTGAGTGTTCTCAAGGATGTTTTGAAAACAAGCCCGCAAGCTACACAAGAAGCATACACTATGTGGTTGGATTGGAACACAATCCCAATAGAGCGACGAGAATATCTATTGAAGGCTTTTTAAAAAGATACTCTCAATATCCTGTTTCTTCAAGAGATCTCATTTCTTTAGCAAATAAAGGTGGGGATTTCGAAGTAGTCGGAAATGAACGCGTGAATTTTGATGGAACCGGTCGTACTTATGGCTTCGAACTTCTATACCAAAGAAAATTGTACAAAGGCTTTTATGGCATATTGGCTTACACCTATTTCTTCAGTGAATTCACTAATAAAGCTGGAAAATTAACGCCTTCTATATGGGATAACCGACATCTCATTTCATTCAATGGAGGTGTCAAACTAAAAAGAAATTGGGAACTCAGTTGGCGATGGCGCTTTAGTGGAAGAACTCCTTATATTCCCTACAACCTTGAAGCAAGCTTGGATACTTATCCTGAATTGGTTATTGATTCAGAAAATGTTGGCAAAGAAAATTTGGGATCTTTTAGTATTGCCGACCTTCGAATTGACAAAAAATGGAATTTTCGCAAAACTGCCTTAGGTGTTTACTTGGAAGTGCAAAACTTTCTCGTGCAAACCATTCCGACACCAGATCGTATCGGTTATGATCGAGACGAAAATGGAGCGCTTCAATCGCCATTAACATTGGTGCCGATCGATTCATCTGAAGATGGCGGTACCCCCATACCTTCGATAGGCTTTGTTCTTTATTTTTGAGTTATTTGGTTTTACAGTAATCATGTTATTTCTAAATCAACTTTTATTCTAATAAAGAAATTCACATCTTAAGTTTTTAAAATGAATGTTTGAAACAAAAGATATTGTTGTTACCTTTATGAAAATTATTGTTGTCTATTTCTTATGAAAAACTTCCGCACCCCTCTTTGGATCAGTTTGAGTATCTTCTTT
>JAPOSZ010000029.1 GCA_026709415.1 Flavobacteriaceae bacterium | reverse complement strand
AATAATTTCCTCATCATACCCCATTTTTTTTGATTTTGCATTATTCAAAGGTCTCTCCCTTTTATTTATTCTGTATTTTCTCGAATAAAACTTGCACTGAATCGCCCAAAATCGGGGGGGGGCGACTGCTGCGCTGGGAAAGTATTTGCGTTGGAAAAAGAATGATGTGATTTTGTTATTTCTTGAGCAACCAAATCAATACCAACATCTTGCCCACCAAATTCTTTTCTGTAAGGAAATTCTGCCCATAGCCAAACTTTTGTAAAGCGATTCAAATACATCTTATCTGTTTTCAAATAAGCTTGTATGAGTCTTTCAAATTTGGTGCCCTGGTCTGTTTGTGAAAATGCTAATCTTTCATATTTGTCTATGACTTTTATAAAATTCATTTGCCTAAGATTAATACTTTAAGGATGTTTGAAATCCACGTCCCATATTCAATAAACTGTTTTATAGATTCGATTATTCCGTGCTGTTTACAACAAATCTGAGTGGAACAACAAAATTATGGAGTTAAACCTTAATTTTTCTTCACACCATTTGTAGCAAGATTATCTCTCGCAATTATTTCTTATAGTTAAGCCAACTTATTGCTTTCTTAATTCTCTCAAGATACTTTCCATTCGTCCAGCACTTTCCCTTAGTCCACCAATTCGGTTTCGTTGGAGCCAAATATTTCTGAAATCATAAATGATTTGTTCCAATTCATCGGCCAATTTTAATCTTTCGTCTAATGGAATGGGGGCGATTTGTCGAATGGTAGCTCCATGGGTGACTTGAGCAACCCCCAACTGACATCCGAATTTAGCCAAAGCTGCAGCATTCAAGATTTCTTTTTCAATGAGTGGTGCATCTTCAGCGCGCATATCAGCTTTAGATAGCGGTTCAATGGCTTTGTCAATGGATGATATGTACTCCATTAAATCCTCTTTTTTATAGGTTCTATTCACTTTGGAAACAGAGCCTGGATGTACCGTATGAAGAATATCAAAATAAACCGGAACAGTGTTTCTATCGTTATAAACACTCCCTATATCTTTTACCAATTTCCCCATAATATGATTTTTATCCTTGAACAAATGGATATCTAATAGTTTGGGAACATCCACCTGAGAATTAGCTTCGACAGCCCATGAAACTCCTGCCCCATAAATATATCCAGGGTATGAAACGGGCAATGGTTGCCAATGACCATGATCGCCCCAATCTGTTAGCAAGTATCCCTTTGCTCCGTGTTTTTTACCGTTTTCAGCGGCATTGAGTTGATTGGGAGCGGTGTCTCTATAACGACCGATGATTGTCTGCCAAGCCGAAGTTCCTGGACATACATAGAAAGGAATTTCGGATTCTTTGAATTGAGCCCCTTGCTCATCAAAAGGATGAAACACTCCATAGCCCCATACCATAGCCGTAATGTCTTTGGGTAGTTCGGGGATGAGTTTAGGATAACGCAAGATGATGTCGCTCCAAAACATGGTCTTCTTTCCATGTTTATTTGCTAGTTCATTGAGATTCTTTAGAAAATCCAAATACACTCTCCCCTTACCGTGTTTTTCGACCAACGCTTTGGATTTCCCATTGCCCAGTTCCACCGTCTCATCGCACCCTATGTTAAAATAACTGCTAGAAAAATGAGGCAATAATTCCGCATACAATTCTTCCATCAATTCCAAAGAACCAGGTTCAGCAGGACTCAAGCTTTTTTTTGTTCTTAGACCCCAAGGGGTTTCACAACCATTGGGGCATTCTGATAGGTTTGTGTACTCCTTATGTTCCAACCAACGGTGCATGTGTCCAAAAGAATTTTGATTCGGCACCAATTCAACAAAACGTTCTTTACAATAGTGATCTAACTCCAATACTTGCGCTGCTGTCATTGGACTGGCATGCTTCCAGACGATCTCATGATTTTGATAAGCAAAAGTATGCTCCGTATAAAGTTGTAGTTCATTCATTTTCCATGAAGTCATTTGATCAACTAGCTTAAAAAGACTTTGCATGGTGGGCACCTTATCTCGACTAATATCAAGCATGATACCTCGTCGTTTGAAATCTGGAAAATCAGTGATTTTTAATGATGGGAGATATCCCGCTTCTGAAGCAAAGACCGCTAATTGATTGAGAGTGGCGATGGCATAGTAGAGACCGGCTTGGTCATGGGCAATGACATTGATTTGTCCTGCATTTATGGAAATAGAATAACCTTGAGCTTTCTCAATCATTTGAGTGTCCACTTTGAGTTGCACTGCCGGAATTTCTTTCTCAGCTAATGACATACTAATTTCCCGAACCCCTGCCCATGGGGCAATTTCATCTCTGAGTTTAAGAACCGATTGATGAAGCCTATGAGAAAGATCAGGATTGTTTAACACCACTATTCG
Organism: Flavobacteriaceae bacterium; assembly: GCA_026709415.1. Classification (GTDB taxonomy): domain Bacteria; phylum Bacteroidota; class Bacteroidia; order Flavobacteriales; family Flavobacteriaceae; genus Bin25. The sequence goes on along the minus strand of JAPOSZ010000029.1, from coordinate 84,505 downwards.
ACCTTCCCTCAACTTGATTTTTTTTGATTCTATTTCAATATGTTGCGGTTGAGGAATAAGCCATTTTGAAGGATTAAAGTCAATAACCTGAGATCTCATCGATAACCAACCGCTAGTAATCAATACAATCGATAGTGCTATGCTACAATTTTTCATGGATTTTATTTTTAAATAAATCTAATTTTCTAATACAAATACACTATTAATGGAAAAATTAGGAACACGATAGATGATTTGATTACCTTCTTCCTTCAATGGAGATAGTTCGCTAAGATTATCTGTTACTATTTTAAGCGTTCTGTTATTGACCAGTTCTTTATTAATTTTTAAAATGGCTTCTTCTACCAAGGGAAATCCATCGATGACAGGCATCGGTTCAAGTGTTGCTCGACGAGATTGTAATCCGTTTACCAAGTGAATAACGGTTTTATTTTCTTGTTGCATGATGGATACTTCTATACCAACCGTACTTTCTACCTCTACCAAACGTTCTTCAGGTTTGACTACTTTTTGAAACATATCTTTAAAAACGTGGCGCATTTGTGTAAAGCCATCTTTGGCATAGGCTTCTAAAATGGATAATGGACAAAAAATAATTTCCCCTTTTCCAAGCTTTCTGTAAGTAATCGCCGAATAACCCGATACTTCATCCATAGGTGGGCTTTGTTGATGTGACAAACGATGTGTTGTTCCATGATTCATCTGCCATACAAGCGGAGCAATTTCTTGAGTGTTTTCTATAGGTTTTACAGCGACAATGGGTTGTTTTACCATAATATCCATCGCCGCAGCAGTAGGTAAGACTTTATTTCGATTTCTAATAAACGCTCCCGTTAGATTTTCTTTATCCTTGATGCTGACAATGGGAGCATCTATATCATATTTTTCCACACCAAGAATGGACTGTAGTTTTTCCGAAGGGTTACCATAAATAATGAGCTTACCTCCATTTTTAACATACCCTTCTAACTTTTGCAAATAGTTATCTGATAACTTGCCAGCCATAGGAACAACCAAAGCTTTATATGCATCTAATGGCATCTTTTCATCCACAACATTAAAATGTATCCCGCTATCAATCAAAGTTGAGGAGGCTTTCAAGTCTTGACGTAAGTAAGCCACATAAGGGACAAAAGAAGCTCCATTGACATATGGCTCAATGGTTTTACCTAGTTTCATGGCTTGGCCTATTACTTGGTAAACCGCGGGTTCTAATCGACCATTGGGATGTAGCTGATCCCCGATGGTAATTCCACAACCATTAGCAAAACTCACAGCGGTCTCAAATTGGAGCATAGCAGCATCGTTGACTCGTCCAAAATCACCCCATCGATGCCAAAAACGAGTGGTCATGCCCACGATAGGTGTAGCTCCATGGGCATAACGGGCAATGTAGGGCAAACGGTAGAGTGATTGGGAATGTTCCCAAGCTTCTATTTCCATGATATCTTGCTTGGCAAGTTCTTCACGGGGTTTGTTGTATTGGTGGTTATAGGCAGAAACTAAATTGGGTTTGATACTACGAATCAAATCAATGGTACCAGACACAAATTGGTCATAACCTGGAAAGTCAAACCAAAAACCATCAATATCGTAGTTTTCAACGACCTCTCGAATCATTGGCCAGGTATAATCTTTTATATATGATTTTTCAGGATTAGCATCCACATTTTGGAAGGTTTCCCAATTAACATTTTCACCTTCTTCTGTAGTAGCCCAGAGTTCATCCACATTCACAGAAAAATATGCCAATACCTTAATACCCCTTTTATGACAAGCCTTTATTTGCTCTTTTAACAAGTCAAAATCCAAGCCAGGATGTCTCGTACCAATCTTTGTATTGTAAAACGCAAAACCATGATGACCTTTAGCAAAGATGGTTACGGCATTGATATGGTTGTCAGCCAAAGTAGCAGCAAACTCTTCGGGATCCCATTGATTGCCTATTTTATCCACATAGGCAGATGTATGAAAATCAAGATGAATCTTACGTGACACATCAAATTCCCATCCTTTTTTAACACTTGATGGAATACCTTTCTTTACAAGTGATGGGAGTATTGGTCTAGCAATTTCCTCTGCTTTTTGTAGTTGTAGTGAAATAGTCTTAATATGAGGAATAGACGTATTTAGTTTCTCAGAAGTTAATCGAATATAGTGCAAGCCCTTGTGTAAGGCTACTTCATTTATGATTTCTGAATTCTTTATAGGTGACTCAAATAAAACCGCTTTTTCTTTCCCATTAACCGTTAGGTGCATACGAGCATCATGCGTACGTTCAGCCTCCAGCTGAATAGAATATAGCCCTGGGGTAACTATATAAATGCGGTACTCTATTAGCCCAGGAACATGCTGAGCTTTGGGGCGTTTTTCAGGAGTGATCGTTCCATTTTTGACATCTAGATTACTTCGCCAATAATCTTGAAGATCCAGTGTCATCACTTTTCCATGGACCATATCAACAGTCTGGATTCTACCCCTTATATCAGGTGTGTGTTTTTCTGGAGTTTCCTGTCCAGTGGCTGAGAAAATCGCCAGAGACCAAAGAAGGCCAGTAATACATATTCTGTTCATTTTAGTTTTATTTTAAGGTTTGAGCATGTTAATAAGGAAATTTAGAGCAATAAAAGTTGAAAACACAAGAAATTTAAGGGGTTTTCAAATTTAGATTGAATCAATTTTAGTGAGACTTTTAAAATTTACATTGTAGAAACTCGTCTTATTTCGTAAGAAACTAAAATTAATTGATGGCGAAAGTTAGCATTATTTTAGAAGATCGAAATTCTCATCAAACAAAAGGTGGTAAAAACCGATTGTACTTGCGAGTGTCTTACAAAGGGCACATAGGGCACATCAATCTCCATAAACAGCTCTATGAACATCAATTCAATCCCAAAACGCATGAAGTCACGGGGTTTATTGGAGCCAAAGCATACAGTAAACGTTTGAGAAGGTGATTTGCTGATGTGGATTTATGGCTCGATGAACATCGGGGCTATGCCTGTTATTGGGATGTGCCTCGTTTGAGAGATGAAATTCAACACGAGTTTTTTAATATCGTACCATCTACTTATTTATTAATCCATGGTGGTGATTGTCTGCACCAATTATGGCAAGAAAAAAGATATCATACCATCATCACTGGACTAATGGAGTCGATGAATAAGCTGATGAGATTAAAGAAATGACACTATTTGAAATAGTGCTTATCTACTCTTTTCTTCTCACATTAAAACAGCCAAGCGAGACGTTATCGAGTACTAGTCAATTATTTTTTGTTTCATAAGTTCGTGACTGGAAAAATAAATCATGCTTTTACTCGTTCAAGTTGATGAAGACCAAGAAAATAATTTAAAAAAGTTTGTCAATAGTTTTGGTGATGCTTCTATTGAAAAAGGAACTAATGAGAATCTTCTAAAACTAGGAGAGGTTGTTAGAAATCATAAAGAAAACTATTGGTCTCTATGAAAACACCAAAAAGACAAAACTTTATTATTTATCTAAATAAAATCAAAAAGAATTTACTGAAAATCTACATAAACATTGCCCTGGAGTTGATGTTGAAGCTCCTAGCATGTAAGATTTATTGTTTACGATTGACATCATGGACTCTTTAAACGAAGTAAAAAAACACAGGGAAAATAAAATCAACATCCCACGTGATCCACTCTTTTGTTGATTACACAATTTATCGTCTCGCTAAAGTCGATAAAGAAATTAAGTCACTCATGGAAGATTATCCAAGTTTTAAGGATAATTACTATAACACCATTCAACGATTTTTAGCCAATCCAACCACAAGAAGTAACTCCGTCAAACAGATTAGTAAAAACATATACAGTATTCGAATAGCACTCAAAGGGCTACGAGGGACTCGAAGTGGTTTAAGGTCCATTCTTTTCACGATTTACAAAAACAAATTATATCGTTTATATCGATAAAAAGAAAAACGAAAACAAATTATCTATAATTTTAGAGTTGAACATTGAAAATATGGTTCAACAAGCGATTCATGCCAATAAGCGGATTTTAGATCCTTATTTTAAGAGATGATTTTCTTAATTAAATTCTAAACTTCAAATCAATTTTTTGCCGCCATGGTATGAACAATCCACAAGGTCTCGCTCTAATCTGAAAGAACGGGAAAAGGAAACCCACGAGAGTTCTTTTCATCAAAACTTGCCAAACTTTCTAGACATGGGCATGGGTTTAACTCATACTTTATGATCCTGTAATATCTCTGCCCCTTCTATAGGAGGCCAATACGCGTCCCAAATGCTCAAAAACAAAAGCAGGTGACATTCGAGAAGCGGCCAAGGGCTTTGAAGTGTGACCCGTTGACTGAAAAAGAAAAAATAGTTTCCTCATAGCTCCCATTTTTTTTGATTTTGCATGATTCAAAGGGCTCCATATAATTTTTTTAGATGCTTTCTTGCTTGAATTAAGTCATTCGGGGTATCAATTCCTATGCTTTCTATTGTATTAACGACCATTCGAATGGTTTTTCCCATTTCTAAAAACCGAATCGCTTCAATTTTTTCTTGGATTTCCAAAGGAGTGGGGTTTTGTTGAGAAACTTCTCTTAATGTTTCTTTACGAAACCCATAAACTCCTTGATGTTTGTAGCATTGAAATGAATGTTGCAATTCTCTCCTATATGGAATAACTGATCTCGAAAAATACAGTGCCTCATTTTTAAGATTAGTCACAACTTTCACGTTATTTGGATTAGCAATATCCTCTGAATTATTAATTGGGACCATTGATGATACGATGTCAATATCACCTTTTACATCTTTACTAAATTCATCTATCATTCGGACAATACTGTCTTTTGGAAGAAAAGGTTCATCTCCCTGAATATTAAATATGATATCCCCGTCAAACTTAGAACAAACAGCCGCAATACGATCAGTACCACATTGAAAGTGCTGTTTTTGTAAAATGACTTCGCCCCTAGCTTTTTTGATGATATCACCGATTTGCTGATTGTCCGTGACGACAGCAACTTGATCAAATAATCCCGATTTAACAACATTTAAGTAGGTTCGCTCTATTAACGTCTTATCTCCTAATAGCTTAATTAGCTTATTAGGGAATCGGAAGGATTCTAATCTTGCAGGAATTAAACAAATTACTCGAGACACTTTAATATGAAGAATACGTCAGTCATACGATGTACTTTAAACTAAAAGTCTGCTTTTGGCGATGAATGCATTTCAATTCCTTATTACCAATGCTTGAATCTATGAAATATTTTTGATTTGGACTTTTGCTACTAGACATAATAAATTTTTAAATATTCTGTAAATAAAAATTTAATTAAAGAAATGTAAATTTGTTAACATCGAAAATTTTATACTACATGAGTAAAAGAACAAAAGTAATCAGCCTCGTAGTACTGTGGGGGTTGGCAATTTTCTTTACAACAAGAATTTATCATTCCATTAATGATCCTATACGATTTAATAAAATCAAAAATGATCGATATGCTGTTGTTATCGACCGTCTAAAAGATATTCGGATTGCACAAATTGCCCATAAAGATGTTAAAGGCCAATTTGCTAATAATTTTGATAGTCTGGTTTCTTTTGTCGATGAAGGCATTTTCACAATAACACAACAAAGAGATTCTTCATACTATGCTTACAACCCAATCTATCAAATCGACATGTTACAAGAAATTGTAATCATCGATACGCTCGGTTTTATTTCAGTAAGAGATTCCTTGTTTGGAAATGACTTGAGGTATAAGGATATAGCTAAAATTCCAATAAAGGGAGTTGATGAAGAATTTGAACTAGAAGCTAAAATCATTGATAAAAATGGTTTTAAAGTGCCTGTTTTTGAAGTAAAAGTTCCTAAAAAGATTATTCTCCACGATCAAAATAAACGCTTTTTGGCTCAAGAAGAGGAATTGGTTTCAGTTGATGGCGTTAATGGTCCCGAGATCATATTAGGTTCGCTTTCTGATGTAAGTACTAATGGAAATTGGCCCACGATTTTTGATGCTGAAAGAGAATAGTTGAATTGACTTCAAAGTCTCAAAAATTATCCATCCATTGCTTTTTGGAAGGGTTTTCATTTTGTAAGGAAAATATAATAACCACTTTTTCTAAAAATGATTACCAGAACTTCTCCGCTTTAGTTGATGAGTATCTTCCAAAAGAGAGTGCTTCATCGCGATTGATTGACTGTATATGTTTTGAATACCCATCAGTATTTGTTCCAAAAAACTATTTTAAAAAGGAAATCGCTTTATCATTTATAGAAAATTATTGTACCCCACCCCAATCTTTCTCCTATAACCATCAAATATTAGATTCCCAATCCCTAGTGAATGTTTTTTATTACAGAGAATCAATCAATGAAATAAAAAAGAAAGAAGGAATAGAATTAACCATTGAGCATGCTTGGAATTGTGTTTTAAACTACTTATTTCAAAACCGACAAAGCTTTAAAAAAAATCAAAAAATAGTCCTCTTATTGCACAAACAATTTTTTGACATCTTTCATTTTCAGGAAAATAAATTTAAAAGAGCAAACCGATTCGATTATGAAAATGAAGATGAATTAATATATTATTTACTTTGCTTTATTGAGGCTAACCATATAAAACCATCAGATTCTGATCTAATTCCGTTGGGAAAATTCAACCAATACAATACTTGCTATAAGAAACTATCTGAGAGCTTTAAGCTAAAATATTTCAATGATTTAAATAATTCACAACAGAAAAAAGATAATTCCCATTATCCATGGAAATTATTTGTCTAAAGTGATACGAATCGTTTCTGGCGTACACAAGGGCAGAAAAATTAAAGCTCCCCATAAGATAGGAAATATCCCTACTTCGGACCGACTTAAAGAAGCCCTTTTTAATATCATTACAGTTCAATACGATTTGAATTCCATTTCGGTATTGGATCTTTTTTCTGGCACCGGCAATATCAGTTATGAATTTGCTTCTCGAGGAACCAAACAAATAACATCCGTTGATCAACATTATTTGGCAATCAAATTCATCGAACAAACACGCCAATTATTGGATTTGTCAATTCAAGTTGTCCAAATGAACTGTTTTGACTTTATTGAAGTGTGTACTAAAAAATTCGATATTATTTTTGCTGATCCCCCTTATAATTATACAGAAAAGTCTTACCATCAATTGATTATACGCATTGATAGAATGAGATTATTGAATCATGGCGGAATCTTAATCATAGAACATCATGTTGAAACCGAACTTTCCCATATAGATTGGTTCATGGAATCAAGACAATATGGGAATTCGCGGATTAGTTTCTTTAGAAAAAAGGCAGACCGATAAGCCGGATTCTGTCGAGATCTACCATTTATCTAGGAACGCCATTACTGGCGAACTCAAGCCATCCACCCTCTCACATCGGACGAGAAATCCTCTATTGTGAGTATACTTGATGTTGCACCGCATAGAGTTTACCTGATTTCACTACAACCAAATTGTACATTCTTTCTGTTGCACTGGTCCTCCTTAGAAATTCTAAGTGACGGGGGTTACCCGCTATGCTTCTCTATGGTGTCCGGACTTTCCTCCCAAAATTGGGTGGTAGATTAGTCTGCCTATCGCTAAATTACATCAAATTAAACGTTATCAATTAGATTTTAAAAAACAAAATGTTTGATCAAATAAAAATCAACTTTTTAATTTTGCTTTAGTGGAAAGATTTATTGTTTCGGCTTTAAAATACCGACCAAAAAAATTTGAAGATGTAGTGGGTCAAGAATTTGTTACCCGAACACTTCAAAATGCCCTTGATACCAATCAGATGCCAAAAGCTCTATTGTTTTGTGGCCCTCGTGGGGTTGGTAAGACAAGTTGTGCCCGGATATTAGCAAAAGCCATCAACAATAGTATGGCACTATCGGATGATGATTTTTCATTCAATATTTTTGAACTCGATGCCGCTTCAAATAATTCCGTTGAAGATATTCGTAGGCTCAATGAGCAAGTCAGAATACCACCACAGACGGGCACTCATAAAATTTATATTATTGACGAGGCTCATATGCTCAGTACCCAAGCCTTTAATGCCTTTTTAAAAACATTAGAAGAACCGCCAGAAAATGTGATTTTTATTCTGGCAACCACTGAAAAAAATAAAATCATTCCAACCATACTCTCCCGATGTCAAGTCTATGATTTTAAGCGTATATCAGTTAAACATATTGTTGAATTTCTCACTAAAATCGTCATTGAAAAACAACTGAACTATCAAGAAGATGCCTTGTATTTAATTGCCCAAAAAGCGGACGGTGCGATGCGTGATGCTCTGTCAACATTGGATCGAATGATCAGTTTTACAAATGGTCAATTGACGACTAAATTAGTTTCAGAAAATCTTAATATTCTGGATACTGAAAGTTATCTAGAAATCATCAATAAAATTCAAAGCCATAATTTATCTAGTTTAATTCTTCAGTATAATAAACTGTTTTTCAACGGGTTAGATAATCACGAGTTTTTATTGGGTCTAAGCCAACATTTTCGAAATTTATTGATGATTAAAAATTCCGACACAGCCGAATTACTCGATTTTGGGAAAAACATTATCACTCTCTATCAACAACAGACCCAATGCATGAAAGTCACTTGGTTGATTGATTGTTTAGAACTAGTTCATCAATATGAAATCAAATTCAAAGATAGCCACAACAAGCAAGTCCATGTTGAATTGTGTTTACTGCAGTTGGCCTCTTTAAACTACTATGAAAAAAAAAGTCTAGAAATTATTCCAGTTGAATCTATAAAAAAACAAAATCAATTAGAAAAAAACACCATACATCAAACCAACACTCAACATTCTTCGCAAGTCGTGGATCTCCCTCAAACGGATCCAAGCAATAATCAAATAAGTGATAAAACAGAAGAAGCTGAAAACCCTCATGAAACTCAGAAAATAAGTTCAATCACAAATACTAGTTCTAACCAACCACCAAAAAAAGCTTCAACTCTAACTGAAAATGATACTAAGACTGCCGAATTAAACGTCAATCCTCCATTCGAAAACGCCCAAAACCTAGACCATAAAAAAGCAGAAACGGTCGTTAATTCAAAAACATCTGCTTTTGATGCGCTTAGTCAACCAAAATATCGTGGCAAAGGACAAAGCTTGTCCATAGATTATTTGAATCAATTTTTCGCTGATTTGAAGTCTGAAATTGAAGTAGAGAGTGAAAAATTTAGTTTTAAATATTTGTCTATGGGTAAGTATGATATCGGCAAAAAAAATCAAATCATTTTTAAAGCTAATTCCAGTTTTATTCTAGGCAAATTTCATGCCTTACAATCTCCATTATTAAGGGCTTTGAATAATTATTTTGAAAACGATTCAATCCATATTTCTTCGAGTATAGATGACAGCCCTCAAAACGAAAAAAGAATGTCTAAAAGTGAAATAGTTCAGGAATACTTTAAAATAAATCCCGTTTTTAAAACACTCTATGATGAATTTAAATTAGAGTGATTTTTTTTGTCATCGAAAATCAATTCTTTAATCATACCGTCGGCCAAACCCGTTTTAGGTACAAAAATCGCCTTGGCTTTTGACCAGTTCAATACATTCATATAAATCTGCATGGCCGGTATAATAACATCCGAACGGTCTGGATTTAATCGATATTTAATAATACGTTGGGTATAACTCAACCGATTTAATTCTTGGTAAAAGGAATATAACTTGAGATAGGAAAGTGGTTTGGATTCAGGTAGGTTGGCTAGCTTATGTAGTTTATTAATATTGCCCCCAGTCCCTAATAAATTCACTTTTTTGTATTTACTGGTATGGGTTTTAATCCATGTTTTCATTTTATCCCATAGCTCTTTGTCTACCAAATGATTAATCAATCGAACGGTCCCAATTTTAAATGATTTAGAAACCGAAATCTTTCCATTTTTATACAATGATATTTCTGTGCTTCCACCGCCGACATCAACATACAAATAAATCTTTTGTCGATCAATGAAGTTTGAAAACGAAGTTCTAGAAATGACTTCTGCTTCTTTTTTGCCAGAAATTATTTCAATTTGAATCCCCGATTCTTCGAGTACTTTTTCAATAATTTCATCCTTATTTTCCACAGATCTCAAGGCCGAAGTGGCATAGGCTGCATACTTTTTGACTTCATGAACCTGCATTAATAAATCAAAAGCCTTCATGGCTTTCACTAGGCGCTGGAAATTGTAATGAGAGATTTCGCTCAATACAAATGCATCTTCACCTAATCGAATAGGAACTCGAACCAACGCATTTTTTTGGTATGTGTAATGTCCTTTACGATTGATCACATTGGCAATCAGAATACGAACAGCATTAGATCCAATGTCTATTGCTGCAAACTTTTCAATTCTCACGAACCAAAGATTCTGACTGTAGTTTTAAATATTTATAGACTTCAAGTTGTGATCCTTGCTGATTTTTTTGCTCAGAAATTCTAAACTTATTTTGCGGTTCTTGATTGATTAGTCGGGCTTTTAATTTGTCATTCCAATAAATTTCAAAAGTATCAATGATCTGGTTTTTTAGTTCTTGGCTATAAATTGGAACCGTAACTTCTACTCTACTATGAAGGTTTCTAGTCATCAAATCGCCTGAAGAAATAAACACTTTAGGATCCCCTGCGTTGGTAAAAATATAAACTCTTGAATGTTCCAAAAATCGATCCACAATACTAATAATTTCTATATTTTCACTCTTTCCTTTAATTTTTGGAACCAAACAACAAATTCCTCTGACAATTAAATCGACTTGGACTTTATGTTGACTCGCTTTGTATAGTTGATTGATAATCAAACGATTAGAAAGACTGTTGACTTTTATACGAATCCCTGAAGGCAGTCCTTTTTTATGGTTTTTGATTTCTTGGTTCATTAACTTTTTAAACGTATTGAAAGTATGGTTTGGTGATACCACAATGTGTTTAAACTTGTATCTCATATAGGGACTTTTAAGAAAATCAAACACTTTTCCTATATCTTTTAAAATTTCTTGATTGGAGGTCAACAAAGAATAATCTGTATAGACCCGAGAAGCCCCTTCGTTGAAATTACCAGTTGAAATAAAACCATAACGCTTTACTTTATCGTTCTCTAACCTTTCAATTAGGCAAATTTTAGCATGAACTTTTAATCCCGAGATTCCAAAAATAAGTTCAACTCCAGAATCCTCAAGCGCACGAGCATGGATGAGGTTATTACTCTCATCAAATCGAGCTTGAAGTTCAATTTGGGCCAAAACTTTTTTCCCATTACGGGCCGCATTGATAAGTGCACGAACTACATTAGAAATTTTAGATAATCGATAGATGGTTATTTTGATGGTCTTTACCGTGGGATCTAGAGCCGCCTCTTGCAACAATTTCACAACATAATTAAAATTTTGAAAGGGTGTATGGACCAAATAATCCCTTTTTTTTATGGCCGCTAACAAGCTACGTTCTAAAGATAAATTTGGGACATTTAAAGGTTCAAGAACTTTGTATTGAAGATCTTTTCTTCCCAAAGAGGGAAAGTTTAAATAATCACTACGGTTGTGGTATCGTCCACCAGGAATATGACCATCGTATTTATTGACACCTAACTTTTGTTTGATAATATCTAACGTATCACTTGAAATATTTTGATCGTAAACCAAACGAACCGGTTCAGCTAAGATCCTTTCTTCAACACTGGATTTAATCTTTTCTGCATAACTTTTTGAAAAATCATCTTCAAGATCTAAAATGGCATCTCTAGTGACTTTGATCATATGTGCTTCTATATCGATGCAATTAAAAGGATGGAAAAGTAAATTTAAATTCAATCTGATTACATCATCAATTAAAATGACACTTCGTTGATCACTTCCCCGTTCTTTAGGTAAAACAACAAATCGGTCAACTTCTTTGGGTATTTCAATCAATGCATATTGAGATTGATTCGAATTAAGGTTTTCTGATTGAGTTATGATTTTTACAGCTAAAAGGATATTGCTATTAGTAGGGTTTTCAGGAGTTGAATCTGTTAAAAACAAAATCGAAAGCAAGTTGTTGACTTTCTTTAAAAAGTAGTTTTTAAGAAATTTTTCTTGTTTAGGAGAAACACCAGTTTCATCGACAAAATGTATGTTTTGCCGTGCTAATTCCCTTTGAATTTTTTCTAAGGCTTCAGCACTTTTTTGTTGTAGAGAAATTACCTTATCGGTAATCATCGATAATAAATCTGAAATCAAAAATCCATCGAATAATCGATGATTAGACTTATCTGAAAGAGATATGTGTTTTAAAGTAGCATAACGAACTTGGAAAAACTCATCTAGGTTATTGGAAAATATACCTACAAACCTCAATCGCTCAAGTAATGGGACAGATTCATCTTCAGCTTCTTGAAGCACTCGAGCATTGAAATCCAACCAACTTAAATCACGATAGATATATTTTTTGTTCATCCTTCTCTTTCTCCGGGAAGACACAAAACAACAGAACCATTCTGGATTTTTTTCCACGAATTTTCTTTAAAAGAAATCATGCCAAAACTCGCTGTTGGCAAGTGATCAAAGTCTGTATTTCCCAATTGATTGATGCATGATTCAAAAGCAGGGTTATGTCCGACCAAAACCACCGTATTCAATTGATCATCTAATCGCGAGATAAACTCTAAAACAGGCTCATCTGAAAAATTATATAATTCTTCTTTAACTTCTAGAATTTCTGACGCCCAATTAAATCCTTTAACCAACAATTTAGCGGTTTGCAATGCTCTTTTGGCTGGGGAACAATACACTTTATCTATATGATGAAAATAATCATCATAATATTGAATTAGTAACTTCATTCTGTAGATTCCTTTCTTTTTGATAGGCCGGTCTCGATCGCTGACTGGTCCATGAACAAAATCCCACTGTGATTTGGCATGTCTGAGAAATATTACTTTTTTCATGTTAACTTCAAGGGGCCAGTCGTTCAATTTTCCAAATTCCTGAATTATTGGAATATCGGAGTCGGTCATGCAATCTGTTCTTTTGTCCCTGCCAAAATTCATATTCTATAGGGATTACTTGATAGCCCCCCCAGTTGGAAGGTTTTGGCACTGACTTATCGGCATATTGCTTTTCCAAAGTTTTAAATTTTTTTTCCAACACGGATCGATTATCAACAATTGAACTTTGGTGTGATAACAAGGCGGAGATTTGACTCCCTTTTGGTCTGGATTCAAAATATTGTTGGGAAGTGACCAAGTCCGTTTTATTGGCTTTTCCTTTGATTAAGACTTGTTGATATCGATGTGGCCAATAAAAACCCAGACTTACATTTTGATTGTTTGAAATGGCTTTTGCTTTATCGCTTTGATAATTCGTATAAAACCCAAATCCGTTGGTATCATAAAATTTTAACAAGACAATGCGACTTTTGGGGTATCCATCCAATCCGATGGTCGACAAAATCATAGCATTGGGTTCTTTTAATTTTTTATCAGCAGAAACTCGTTCAAACCATTTAGAAAACTCTTCCAATGGGTTTTGAGAAACCTCTTTTTCTAAAAGAGGTGGACTTTGATATTGAGTTCTGATCTGACCAAGGTCTTTCTTCATTAGATTAAGGGGTTCCTATAGGATTTCTTTGAGATTAAAAACTTTTAAATCTTGAGATAATTCTGTATTGGCAAATATTTCTCTTGCTTCTTTTAAGTGATTTTCATAGTTATTATACCTAGCAGAATAATGACCGATTATCAATTTTTTGACACCGGCTTTGAGAGCAATCAAAGCCGCCTGTTTGGCTGTGGAATGATTAGTTTGGTCAGCTTTGCTACTATGCATATCTAAAAAAGTGGCTTCATGATATAGCCAATGGGCCCCTTTAATGATAGGAATAATTTTGGGGTCATAGGCTGTATCACTACAATAGGCATACAGAATATGTAAATCTTTGTAAGTATATTCAATAAGAAATCCATTAGTATATATGCGATGTTTTAGAGGAACGGTTTTAATACTTAGTTGTGCGTCCTTGATAATCTCAATACTTTCGGTTTGCCCTAATTCAATAATGTTCAGTGGGTAGGACAAAGATTTATTGGTAACTCTTAGATGTGCTTGAATAATTTCGTTCAGTCCTATGGGTCCATAAACAGAAATTGAGTTTTTACGGATATTGTGATCATGAGAAGTCAAAAAGCCTATCAATCCATAAAAGTGATCACCATGTAAATGAGAAATCAAAACAATATCAATGTCTTTCAAGTGAATTCGCGCTTTTTTCAATTGCATCTGTGTTCCTTCTCCACAATCAATTAAAACCCCAATATTACCTAGACTCAAAACCTGTGCTGAATTAAAACAGTCAGGCCTTGGTGTTGAAGAGTGACAGCCCAAAATGGTTAGTTTCATTTACTCTAAAAGTTCCTTTTGAATTCTATCGAGTTGTATATAATCAATAGCTTCGGTTAAAGTTGGCACGCTGATAATCTCATCCGATAAAAAATCAGGGGGTTCATTTTGAAAAACCAACACCAAAATTAGATTTAATTTGTGGAGTTTACTTGATATGAGATTTAATGCTTTGAAATCCAAATCCTTTTCACATCCAGACTGTGTTACTATGATACTATATGGATTTTGATTAAATGTAGATTCCCCAATGAATTTAGACACAAAATCGAATTTGCTCGAATCTTGACTAATCAAATAAATCTGTTGGTCAAGTAATTGGACTTTCATCTGTAGACATTTTCAATTTCGAAACCAACAGATAGATGACGGCCATTCTGATAGCCACCCCATTTTCGACTTGGTCAAGAATAATGGCTTGATCCGAATCGGCCACTTCACTGGTGATTTCTATTCCTCTATTTATTGGTCCGGGATGTAAAATGACAAGGAATTTATCAAGTTTTTCCATCAGTGGCTTCGTAAGACCAAATTGCAATGCATAATCCCTCAAACTTGGATATGATGCCTTTTGGATTCGCTCTTTTTGAACTCGAAGCATATTGACAGCGTCGCTCCATTGGAGCGTTTCAAGTAGGTTTGTGCTTTGATGGACTCCTAATTTTTCGACATTTTGAGGAATCAATGATTTAGGACTACATAGACATACTTCAGCTCCTAATTTTTTTAATGCATAGATATTTGAAAGAGCCACCCTAGAATGAGCAATGTCCCCTACAATGGCTATTTTTTTCCCGTCTAATGATCCGAATTTTTCCAATAAAGAATAACAATCCAACAATCCTTGCGTGGGATGCTCATGGGTGCCATCTCCTGCATTGATGATGGTTGCATTTATCTTTTGAGAAAGAAATAGGGCTGCCCCAGGGTTTGGATGTCTCACCACAATCAGATCAACTTTCATAGCCAATATATTTTTAACCGTGTCGAGTAGGGATTCGCCTTTTTTTATAGATGAATTAGAAGATGAAAAGTTAATCACATCGGCACTCAGTCGTTTTTCAGCAATTTCAAACGATAATTTAGTTCGTGTACTATCTTCAAAAAATAAATTAGCAATGGTATAATCTCTAAGACTCGGCACCTTTTTGATTGGTCGATTGATGACTTCTTTAAAGTGTGTAGCCATGTCAAAAATGAGATCCAAATCGTTTTTTTGTAAGTATTTGATACCAATAAGATTTTGCACACTTAAGGTTCCCATTTAAGTTCTCTTTTGAAGGTAAACCACGTCTTTCTCATCATTTTCAATCCAAGAAACTTTAACCTTATCTCCAACCAATGCATCCATTTGAATACCAATGTAATCGGGTTTTATGGGTAAGTGCCGACTAAATCGCCGATGAACTAAAACCATCAGTTCAATAGTGGATGGCCGACCATAACTTTCAATAGCTGTCAATGCAGCGCGTACACTTCGTCCAGTAAAAAACACATCGTCAATCAAAACCACTTGACGATTTTCAATGACGACATTCATTAAATTTTGATTAGCGGTCATGGGCTTTTCTGAATGGCGAAAATCATCTCTAAAAAAAGTCACATCGAGTTTGCCATTTTGAACATCTTCAATTTGATACTGGTATTTTAATAGTTTAATTATTCGATCTAAAAGAAATGTTCCTCTAGGTTGTAACCCCACCAATACCGTATTTTCTAGTCTCCCATAGCGTTCAATTAATTGACAACATAAACGATGGAGGATAATTTGAATTTTTTGTTGATCTAATAGAATACGTTGCATCAAACTACTTCTCTATAAGTTACAAATTTACATTCACTGGTATTTTAAACTTTAGTTCGACTTGGATCTGTTTCAATTAAGGCGCTTTTAATTTTCCAATTGCAAAAAAAAACCTCCATTTCTGGAGGGGTTTAATTAGTTGAATTCCATCGGAAAAACTATGTTCAAATTCATTCACCAACTTTTATTGGCTATCTTCAGTGTCGATAACAAAAGGCTTATCGTCACGATCCCGTTTCTTCCTTTTAGCGAATTTTTTAGGTTCCTCGGTTTGATCTTCCATTTTACTTTTAAGTTCAGAAAGAACCGAACCTTCTAATTCTCCCAATGTCGCTTTTTTGACTCTCTTATTAGAAAGTGCTTGATCTCTTTTGGTCACATTTTCTTTTTCTTGATCGTTAATTAAAGCCGTATGTGAAGCGATAACAGCAGAACTATCTTTATTAAATTCAATGATTTTAAACTCCGCTTCTTGACCTTTTTTCAAGGGTTTTCCTTCGGCGGTTTTCATGCCATTACGTTTGACATAAATCACCAAATTATCTTGAAAATTGATAATCCCATCACCATTGATGACTTTATCAATTTTAAATTTATGAACCGTACCTACAGCGTATTGTTTTTCATATTTATCCCACGGATTGACCTTCGTTTGTTTATGACCAAGTCTTAATCGACGTTCTTTGGTGTCGATGTCCATAACCAGGACTTCAATTTTATCCCCTAACTTGAATAAATCTGAAGGATGTTTAATGCGTTTGGTCCAAGAAATATCACTCAAATAAACCAATCCTTCAATACCAGGCTCTAATTCCACAAAAACACCAAACTCTTTTAAATTTCGAATGATCCCTTCATGTTTGGTTCTGATCTGATACTTTTCAGTAATATCCGTCCATGGATCTTTGGTTAATTGTTTCATTCCAAGAGACAATTTTCTAGCTTCAGCATCAATTGAAAGCACCTTGACTTTTACTAGGTCTCCTTCTTTAACAAATTCTCCCGCAGATCTTAAATAGGTAGACCATGACATATCAACGACTTTCATAAAACCTTCAACCCCATTTTCTACTTCTACAAATACACCATAGTCATAAATCATCACCACTTTTCCTTCTAACTCCGATCCTTCTTTAATATCAGCACTAAGCTTTTCCCAAGGATGATCTTCCAACTGTTTCAATCCCAATTGAATTTTGATTTCGTCTTTATCAAAATCCAATACAACGACATCCAGCGTCTGATCGATCTCGACAATTTCAGATGGATGACTAATTCTCTTCCATGCCAAATCCCCAATATGAATCAACCCATCAATAGCTCCCAAATCAATAAATACACCGTAAGACATGATACTTTTAACCGTGCCTTTTAAGACATTCCCTTTTTTGAGCTTAGAAATGATTTCTTGTTTCATTTCCTCCATATCAGCTTCGATTAATACTTTGTGAGACACCACTATGTTTTTAAATTCTTGATTGATCTTAACAATTTTAAAATCCATGACCTTGTTGATGTACTGGTCATAGTCTTTAATTTGTTTAATATCAATTTGAGAACCCGGTAAAAAGGCTTCAATTCCTTGAATATCGACAATCATGCCCCCTTTGGTGCGACATTTTACCGTCCCCGATAGTATTTCTTCATTTTTGAAAGCTTCATTCACTTTTTTCCAAGCGATGATGGTACGAGCCTTACGATGAGATAAAACGAGCTGACCCGTTTTGTCTTCTGGTTTATCCACAATGACATCCACTAAATCTCCTTCAGTTAAATCTTGGTTATATCTGAATTCATTCAAAGAAATCACCCCTTCAGATTTGGAATTGATATCCACCAAAGCTTCTCGATCCGCAATGCGGATTATTTTTCCTTTTATGATAGAATTTCCAGCCGTTCCTGAAAAGTTTTCATCAACTTGAGTTTCAAAACTCTTCATTTTTTTATCTCCAATGGATTCCGCAGTCCCTTTATGCTTTTCCCAATCAAAGTTGTTTAAAAATGCATCAGAAGAAGTGGCTTCAGCTTCAGAAATGTCTTTCTCCGTTGTTGGTTGAATCTGTTTTTGCTCTTTGGAATCCGGTATCGTTTTGTTTGCAGTGGGTTGTTCTACTATAGCTTCATGGTTCTGATTCGCATCATCCAATTTGGTTGTTTTGGGCTCTTGTTCTTCTTGAGAACTGAATTTTTCTGAGGTTGTTGTTTCAGCCGCTGGATTTTCCACTAGAGTTTCTTCTGGAGTGGTTTCAGATTCTTGATGAGTTTTGATTTTTGACATTTAGCTAATTTGTATTCTGTATACGAGGAAACGTTCATTCTATATACAGAAGAGGTTATTCATATTCCGTGATTACTTTTTTGTTTCCCTTGAATTTAAAAGTTTGCAAATATAAAAATAGTATCCGAAACAGCTCCTATTGTTTGTCATCTTTTGCAATAGAAACCTTTAAGTCAATAACACTATAATTTTTGATCGACAATCTTTTTGGATTTTAAATAGACTTGTTCTGCGTTTAAATCTGAAACATCAATTTGAATAGCATCACTGGCTTTTGTTAATGGGGAATGTTTTCTAGATTGGTCAATATAGTCTCTTTTAATTACATTTTTTAATACCACATTGAAGTCTGTCTGATGACCCAATTGGATTAATTCTCTATAGCGTCTTTTGGCTCTAATTTCTGGATTAGCTGTCAAATAAATCTTACACTCCGCCTTGGGAAAAACCACTGTACCGATGTCTCGTCCTTCCATGACTATGGCTTTCTTTTGTCCGATTTTTTGTTGAAGAGAAACTAAATAGGTCCTGACCGGTGAATAAGTAGAAACCAAACTCACAAAATCAGAAACATCTATGGATCTTATTTGATCATCGACATCAATACCATTGAGCAAACACCGTTGTTTAAAACTGTCAATTTTAAATTCAATGTGAATGTTATGGATATTCTCAATTAACCTTGGCATATCAATTTGATGATTGGCCTTTCGGTAATGCTTCAAAGCATAAAATGTCACGGCTCGATACATAGCGCCTGTATCAATATGTGCATAACTATAATGCTTAGCTAGTCTTTTGGCAAGGGTTGTTTTCCCAGTGGAGGCTTTACCATCAATAGCAATTATGATTTTTTTTGAATGATTTCTCAATGGTGTCTCTATGGCAACTTTATAACCCCAGTCAATTGATTGATTGGAGAGTTCATACGATTCAACTTCGTCATTTCACAAACAACTATGATATGAAACATTATTGAAAAGTCTATGAAGAACAAAAGTACCAATCGATGGTACTATTATACACCAATCAAAACTCTTGTGTTTTTGATTCAGTGCGAGAAATCTATATTTCCTACGCTGGATATATAAGAAAAAACGATTCTTTAGAATGCTTTGGCTTGATAGGTACAGGAGAGATTCGACATGAGAATCTAGCTAATAAAAAAATGAACTACCACTCTATATGACTTATGCCATCTGAGTTTTTCCAGTTCTCTATTACAATGGGATTAGATTCCGTTGTATGAGTCCTTCAATTGATTCATTGGCGGAAAGTGGTGATTTTTGATCGAACCAAAAGGTCACTGGCTTTACAAACAAGAAATATGCGAAACGATCCACTTTAAATCGATAGATTACAACTTTTTAGAATTGATAGCTAATTGATTAGTAAGAGCTAAATCGATGACTTCCATCATTTCATCCACATAATGAAATTTAAGCCCTTTCAAATACTTCTGTTCTATGTGTTCCACATCGCTTTTGTTGGCTTGACTCAAAATGATTTCTTTAATATTGGATCTTTTAGCGGCTAATATTTTTTCCTTTAGGCCACCAACCGGCAATACTTTTCCACGGATAGTGATTTCACCTGACAAAGCTATTTTGCTTTTGATTCGCTTTTGGGTAAAAAGAGAAACTAAAGAGATTAAAATGGCTATACCTGCACTTGGTCCATCTTTTGGTGTTGCCCCCTCTGGAACATGAATATGGACATTGTATTTCTCAAAGTCTATTTTTTCTAACTCCAAAAGGCTTGCATTCGATTTGATATACTCCATGGCAATTGTCGCTGATTCAGACATGATTTTTCCTAGATTGCCAGTAAAGGTCAATTTTCCTTTCCCTTTTGAAATCGCCGACTCAATGAATAAAATGGCTCCACCAGCCCATGTCCAAGCCAATCCAGTAGCAACCCCTGCAACATAGTTGTTCTCATATTTATCCCTTCTCTTTTTCTCTGGGCCCAAAATGGCTGATAGTTCTGAAATCCTAGGAGAGGTGTTGTATTTTTCTTCCATAGCAACCGATTTGGCTGCATGACGCACCAAGCTGGCGACTTGCTTTTCTAGGCCCCTCACACCAGATTCAAACGTGTAATGATCAATGACCTTTTCTAAGAGCGAATTGGATAGTTTAATTTGTTTAGAAGTAAGACCATGTTCCTTGATCATTTTGGGAATCAAATGCTTTTTGGCTATCATTACTTTTTCTTCTAAGGTGTATCCCGAAACTTCAATGATTTCCATTCTGTCTTTTAAAGCATTGTGTACCTCATTTAAATTATTGGCTGTCGCTATGAACAGTACTTTGGTTAAATCGTATCCAGTTTCAAGATAATTATCATAAAAGGCATGATTCTGCTCTGGATCTAAAACCTCTAAAAAAGCAGCTTCTGGATTCCCATGTGTTCCACGTCCAATTTTATCAATTTCATCCAAAACGAAAACCGGATTATTGGTTTTAGCTTTTTTAATGCTTTGAATAATACGACCCGGCCTTGAACCAATATACGTTCTTCGGTGACCTCGAATTTCAGATTCATCGTGTAACCCGCCAAGTGAAATCCGAACATACGATCGACCCAAAGCCTCAGCAATAGATTTTCCCAATGATGTCTTTCCTACACCAGGGGGACCTACTAAACATAATAATGGTGACTTTAAATCTTTTTTTAGTTTAAATACGGCCAAAAACTCAATCATACGTTTTTTAACCTTTTCTAGCCCAAAATGATCGCGGTCTAAAATTCTTTGGGCTCTTTTTAAGTCTAACTTATCGACTGAATAATCCCCCCATGGTAGTTCTAAGAATAAATCCAAATAATTTCGTTGTACTGAATACTCGGCCAACTGAGGATTCATTCTCTGCAGTTTACTGACTTCTTTATGGAACATTTCGCCTACTTTTTTGTCCCACTTTTTAGATTTGGCTTTTGTTTTTAATTCTTCGACTTCATCTTCAAAACTTTCTTTACCCAGTTCCTTTTGAATCGTTTTCATTTGCTGTTGTAAAAAATATTCTCTCTGCTGGACATCAATATCTTTTCTGACTTGTGATTGAATATCATTTCGAAGCATGACTTTGTCGTGCTCTTCATTGAGTAAACGAAGACATTTTAAAGCTCTTTGACGAAATTCATTTTCTTCTAAAATTTCCTGTTTTTGTTTTACATGAAAATTCATATTCGCAGAAATAAAATTGATTAAAAAACTATCACTTTTTATGTTTTTTACCGCGATTGAAGCCTCCGTGGGAATGCCATCACTTTCTTTTATAATCCGTTCAGCGACATCTCTAATGGTGTCAATGATGGCCTTGTATTCTTTTGTTTTATGTTTTATCTTCGCATAGGGGGTTTTTTCAACATCAGCTTCAAAAAAGGGTTCGGATTGATTCATTTTTAAAATTTTAAACCGGCTCCTACCCTCTAATATCACTGTCGTTGAATTATCTGGCAACTCAATAATTCTCAAAATTTTGGCTACGGTACCAATGATGTTTAAATCCTCAGGTTTTGGATCATTGATATCGGGGATTTTCTGAGCAACAACCCCCAATAGCTTATCTCCCTCATCCACATGTTTTAAAAGTTGAATCGCTTTTTTTCTTCCAGCAACAATGGGGATAACCACTCCAGGAAACAGTACGGTGTTTTTAAGAGGTAAAATGGGGAGCGTTTTAGAACCTGGTTCTTCTTTGACAATCGCCTCTGGCTCATTTTTTTTTCTTGTTACAGCCATTCCCGATTCCTGTCCATCTTCAAAAACGTATGTTTCTATTTTTTCCTTGTTTGTTTTTTTCATTGAACTTTATTAGTGTGTCAAATTGTCAGTAAATTTGACTTTTATCTTTAGCATCGCCAAACCAATCTTCGTTTGTTATGCCTACTATAAAAAAATGCAATTGTTGTGCCACTCCAAATTACAGTCATTGTGGGTGACATTTATACAACGAAATTGATCGACATTTCATGACGATGGTTTGATTATTGTCATTGAAAAATTTGAAACGAATCATTTTGGAACCATTCTAAATTCATTTTTCAAAACGATTAGTCGAATTATTTTATCCGGATGTTACATTTTAGTTGTTATTCAAGTCCAACCATAAAGTACAAAAAATGATATGCCCCCAATTGATGGCATTTCAGTGGTTTTTTAATCATTAACTCAAATTATCATTCATTTCACTAAAAAATTATCAAACATGAAAAAATTCATTGGTCAACTATTGGTTTTAGCCTTTATCGTTGGACCGTTAACTCTATCTCAAGCACAACAGGAAAAAGAAGTCAGGGAGGTCGGGTTTTATCACTCTATTAAAGTGGCTGGTTCTTATAAAGTCAACCTCGTAAAAGGACAACCAGGATCTATCACTTTGGATGGATCAAAACTCTCTGCAGTTAGAGCTTCTGTTAAAAATGGGACTCTTACCATTCAAAGAAAATCCAACTTAGGATCTAACTCATGGAGAGGGGCCATAGAAGTAACGGTCCCTATCGATGAATTAAACGCCTTGGCATTAAGTGGTTCAGGAAAGATTTCAAACAATCATACGCTATCCAGTGATCAATTGAAATTATCACTTGCCGGATCAGGAAAAATCGATTTAAAGGTCCATGCTGATTCAATTGAAGGCTCAGTATCCGGTTCTGGTGGGATCACTTTATCAGGAGATACGGACCGTGTGACTTTTTCCTTGGCGGGTTCGGGCTTTGTAAAAGCATCAGAATTAAAAGCGGATAAAGCCATCGCTAATGTCAGTGGATCAGGTTCAGTAAACCTATATGCTAGTGATTCATTTAACGGTAATGTCAGTGGATCAGGCAGCATCAAATGCCATGGAACCCCTGATAAACAGAATCAAAAAGTTTCAGGATCTGGACGAATTAGCTTTGTAGACTAACTCTTATGGTTTTCGGAATGCGTAATAAGAGTATAGCACCGATCAAAAAGACAATTAAAAAAAACGTTATCGAGCTTCTTAAACTTCCCGTAATTTGATCTAAAAATCCAAAGCTGACTAATCCAATAATGACCCCCACTTTTTCAGTGACCTCATAAAAACTGAAAAAAGAGGTGGTGTCTTTTGTTTTAGGGATCAATTTAGAATATGTTGATCTCGATAGGGCTTGTAATCCACCCATTACAAGTCCCACACATCCCGCAATAATATAAAAATGTATGGGGTCATAAACTTGATAGGCAGCAATACAAATGATGGCCCAAAAAATGTTCAATGCGATCAAAACTCGAATATTTCCAAATTTTCCAGAAGCCCTTGCCGTTAATTCGGCTCCGATAATCGCCACTAGTTGAATTAACAAAATACTAATGATTAATCCCATCGTTTTTTGAGAGTCGCTGATCCAGTTGATTTCTTGCTCTCCAAAGTACGCCGCTATAATTAATACCGTTTGTAAGGCCATACTATAGATAAAAAAAGAGCTTAAAAATCTATTCAACCCTTTAAGCTGTTTGGATTGCTTCCATACTGAAAACAACTCTCGAAAACCATTAACAAAAATCTTTTCAATTTTATTGACTTTTTTAATTCCTTTAGGCAACGCATACAATGAAATCTGACTGAATAAAACCCACCAAATACCCACAGATACAAAAGCTATTTTCATTGCTTTTAATGCTTGTTGCCTCTCTGTACCAGAAATACCAAACCAGTGGGGATACATGACCAATACTAAATTAAAAACCAACAAAATCACACTACCAACGTAACCGTATGTAAATCCCTTTGCACTGGCTTTATCCATTTGATCCGGATAAGTGATATCTGGTAAATAGGAATTATAAAAAACAAGACTACCCGTGAAACCCATCAATGCGAGTCCATAAAAGGTGATGCCCAGTTCAATATTTTCAATATCAAACCAATACAACCCAATACACGATATAGAACCTAGATAAACAAATATTTTCATGAATATCCGTTTATTTCCTATGTAGTCAGCCACCCCAGAGAGTATGGGAGTGATTAAGGTGACTATCAAAATTGAAAGTCCCGTAACGAAACTAATCAATGCCGTCGAGCGTATCTCCATTCCAAAAATTGGAATGGTATCACTGTCATCGAGAAGAGTTCCGTAATAAATTGGGAAAATGGCTGAGGAGATGACTAGAGCATAAACCGAATTTGCCCAATCATAAGTAGCCCACGCCCTAATGAGCTTTTTATCTCCTTTTTTAAATTTTTTCAAAGTGGGTTATTTAGATATTTTTCAAATCAAAGCCCATTGACTTTGATTTTATTAACTTTTGATATAGCTGATGGCTAAAGTAATAAATACTTGGAGCTAATCATTGCGATCTGTCGTAACAAAATTTTAGTTTTTTTTTATTTATTTTATAAAAATATGTTCATAAAGCATCCTCTATGGAATAGTTTAATTTTGATTGGAGATTATTTCAATTGAAAACCAACTTCCATTCCATATGGCGTGCCATTTTATTGGTAGGAATAACCTCTTTTTTGTGTCATGGATGTATCAATGCCCAGAAACAAAAATCCCATAAAAAAGAAAGCTTCTACCCGATTAGTAAAACTGAAGTTCAATGGAAAGCTCAATTAACCCCAGAGGCTTACGATGTGCTTAGAAGAGCCGGCACTGAGCGACCATTTACCGGAAAATATAATGATCACAAAGGAGAGGGAACCTATCACTGTGCAGGATGTCAAGCTGCTTTGTATCATTCAAAGCACAAATTTGATTCTGGCACTGGTTGGCCTTCTTTTGATCGAGGCATCGAAGAAAACTTAGAGTTAGGAGAAGATTATTTGCTAGGCTATCGAAGAGTCGAACTCAAATGCAGTCAATGTGGTGGTCATTTGGGTCATTTATTCAATGATGGACCAAGAGAAACTACCGGAATGAGACACTGTATTAATTCAGCTGCTTTAGAATTTATTCCAAAACCTACCGATGAGTGATTTTCCAAAAGCAAAATCTAAAAAAGATTGGGTAAAAATACTCTCCAAATGGGAATACCAGATTCTGATTGAAAAAGGGACAGAACCCCCCTTTTCTGGAAAGTATAACAATTTTAAATCCCCTGGCAAATATACCTGTAAAGGATGTGGACAAAATCTTTTTGATTCACTTCATAAATTCGATAGTGGATGTGGATGGCCAAGTTTTGATCAATCCATTAAAAATTCTGTTGTATATCAAAAAGACACTTCGTTTGGTATCCATAGAATTGAAATTATTTGCAGTCAATGTGGGGTCCATTTAGGTCATGTGTTTGATGATGGCCCAACCCAAACTAAAAAAAGGTATTGTGTTAATTCCGCCTCATTGGTACATAAAAACTAGTTGTTTAAGCACCTTGTGATTATTTAATTTTGCGAATATTTTTAAGAGATAATGACCGATTATGATTTAATTGTATTGGGAAGTGGACCAGGTGGATATGTCACAGCTATTCGGGCCTCCCAGCTCGGCTTGAAAACAGCCGTTGTAGAAAAAGAAGATTTGGGAGGCGTGTGCCTCAATTGGGGCTGTATCCCAACGAAAGCTTTATTAAAGTCAGCGCAAGTCTTTGAGTATTTGAAACAGGCGGATGATTATGGCTTCCAGATCCAAGAATACAATCCGGATTTCAATGCCATCATCCATCGAAGTCGCCGTGTGGCTGGAACCATGAGTAAGGGCGTGAACTTTTTAATGAAAAAAAATAAGATTACCGTTATCAATGGTTATGGAAAAATATTACCCAATAAAAAAGTAGAAATCATACAAAACAATAAATCTCAAACAGTTTCCGCTTCAAATATCATCATCGCAACCGGAGCTCATTCTCGAGAAATTCCTCAACTCAAGCAGGATGGTGAGAAGATCATCGGATACCGACATGCTATGTCATTAAAACAACAACCTAAAAGCATGATCGTGGTTGGTTCGGGTGCTATCGGTGTGGAATTTGCTTTTTTCTATAGTTCACTAGGAACCAAAGTTTCTTTGATTGAATATTTAGATCGTATTGTTCCTGTTGAAGATGTCGATGTATCAAAGCAATTAGCAAAGAGTTTTTCCAAAAAAGGCATGGAAATTTTCACAAAGTCTGAAGTTTTCGATGTCAAAACGACTACACATGGAGTAACGGCTAAAGTCAAAACCCCTAAGGGAGAAAAAGAAATCAAAGCCGATGTCTTATTATCAGCGGTTGGCATTAAATCAAACATAGAAAATATTGGACTAGAAGATGTAGGAATTGTGGTGGATAACGATAAAATTCTGGTGGATGATTTTTATAAAACTAATATTCCAGGTTATTATGCCATTGGTGATATTACCAAAGGACCAGCACTAGCGCATGTGGCTTCGGCAGAAGGGATACTCTGTGTTGAAAAAATCGCTGGACATCATCCAGAACCCTTGGATTACGGAAATGTTCCAGGTTGCACGTACTGTTTGCCAGAAGTAGCTTCTGTTGGATTAACTGAACAACAAGCCAGGGAAAAAGGTTTTGATTTAAAAATTGGAAAATTCCCTTTTTCTGCTTCTGGAAAAGCTCAGTCGGCTGGAAAATCAGAAGGTTTTGTTAAAGTTATCTTCGATGCTAAATATGGAGAGTTTTTAGGCTGTCATATGATTGGGGAAGGAGTCACTGATTTAATCGCTGAAGCTGTGATAGCTAGAAAGCTAGAAACCACTGGTCATGAAATGTTAAAAGCCATTCATCCACACCCAACCTTAAGTGAAGCCGTCATGGAAGCCGTTGCTGATGCATACGGTGAAGTTATTCACCTTTGAATAAGCTATTAGTTTTTTATTTTTACTCCGTGAATTTATCGGAAATTTCAAAGCCTTTATTCCTTTCGATTTGTGTGGTTCTAACCCTTGGATGTAGTGATTTTCAAAAACTTCTCTCATCTGGTGACAGTTCTGCACAATACAAACAAGCTGAAATCTTATATAACCAATCGGAATTTAAAAAGGCCGCAAAGTTATTTGAACAAGTTGCCCCACGATACCGAGGAACTCCCCAAGCAGAAAGAGTCATTTTTTTGTATGCTGACTCTTATTATAATGCAGGTGATTATTATTTAGCAGCACATCAATTTGAAAATTTCATTCAATCATACCCCCAGAGCCAAAAACTGGTTGAAGCCTATTTCAAAGAAGCCATGTGCTATTATAATTTATCCCCCAAATTCAGTTTAGATCAAGAAGATACCTACAAAGCAGTTGAAAAACTACAACTCTTTATCAATAACTTTCCATCTGCTGAATTTGCAGATGATACCAATAATGCCATTGTCGAGCTTCAAATTAAATTGGAAAAGAAAGAATTTGAAATCGCCAAAAACTACTATACCATTAGAGATTATAACGCAGCGATAACTTCTCTTGACAACTTTATTGCTTCTTTTCCAGGAAATAATTTTCGCGAAGAATCTCTTTATTTCAAATTTTTATCTTCCTATGAAATAGCCATCAACAGCGTAGAAAGTAAAAAACAAGAACGTTTAAATAATTTGGTGACCCAATACAATTCCATTGTCAGTTATTACCCCGAAAGTGTTTTTATTGAAGACCTAAACCAAAAAATGAAAATAGTCAATCAAGAACTTTCACCAGATGACCAAACTGGAATTGCTGGACTAACAAAATAACTTTTTTAACTTAAGAACAAATCATCATGCGTTACAACCGACTTAAAGCAGAATTGACAACAAAAACCTATAATCGAGACTTGATTGAAAAGCCCGCAGGAAATATTTATAAAGCCGTTTCCATTATTTCCAAAAGAGCCATACAAATCAATTCGGATATCAAAAGTGAATTATCAGAAAAATTAAAAGATTTTGAAACCTACACGGACTCTTTAGATGAAGTCTTTGAAAACAAAGAACAAATCGAAGTTTCAAAATATTATGAGGCTCTACCCAAACCCCATTCATTAGCAATTTCTGAATGGGAATCTGATTCGATTTTTTTTAAAGAAGACGAGTCGGCTCAAGAATGAACTCCCTCAGCGGCAAAAAAATATTGCTGGGAATCAGTGGAGGTATTGCCGCGTATAAAGCTCCCTTAATCATTCGCAACCTTGTTAAAAGGGGAGCAGAAGTTAAGGTCATTTTAACTCCCGCGGCTAAAGATTTTGTCACCCCACTAACTCTTTCAACACTTTCTAATAACTCAGTTCATTGGTCATTTGTAGAAACTGAATTTGGTAATCCACAATGGGTTAATCACGTAGAACTAGGCCTCTGGGCTAATTTATTTTTAATAGCTCCAGCAACCGCTAATACCATTTCTTCTATGGTACATGGAAGGTGTAACAATTTGTTATTAGCCACTTATCTGTCGACAAGATGCCCAGTAATGGTGGCACCAGCCATGGATTTGGATATGTATGCTCATACTAGAACTCAATATAATATTGATTCCTTAGTAAAACAAAATGTTCGTGTACTTGATGTCGGTGAAGGGTTTTTAGCTAGTGGATTACACGGCAAGGGAAGAATGCTAGAACCTCAAGAAATCGCTCAAGAGGTTGAAAACTTTTTCACCAAAAATCTTCCCTTGAAGGGTAAATCCGTCATGATTACTGCCGGACCAACCTATGAAGCCATTGATCCAGTTCGTTTTATTGGAAATCACTCTTCTGGCAAAATGGGTTACTGTCTGGCTGAAGTTGCTTTGCAATTAGGAGCCCGTGTCACATTGATTTCTGGCCCTAGCAGTTTAAAACTTGAACACCAAAACTTAGAGATTATAAAGGTGCAGTCAGCAGAGGATATGTTTCAAGCAACCATATCCACATTCCAATCGATGGATATCATTATTGCCGCGGCCGCTGTAGCTGATTTTAAACCCAAAATTTGTCGGGATTCCAAAATCAAAAAAGAAAATACTTTAAATCATATTACACTAGAACCAACGAGGGATATTCTCAAATTTGTTGGACAAAATAAAACTGATCAATATCTAGTTGGATTTGCTCTTGAATCAGATAATGAATTGGAGAATGCTAAAAAGAAAATAGTGGACAAAAAACTAGATGCCATCGTCCTGAATTCATTGAATGATCCCGGTGCAGGTTTTAGAAGTCCACAAAACAAAATCACCTACATCCATAAGGACTTTACTAAGACTGAATATCCGTTAAAAGAAAAAATTAAGGTGGCACAGGATATTTTTAATCAAATTATCTCTAAGATGTGATACGTTATTTTTTTTTCTCTCTATCTTTTCTTGGTTTAAGTCTTCATTCCTATACACAAGAACTCAGGGCTACTGTTGTTGTTAACTCGTTGCTGACAGAGCAAACCAACAGTAGAATATTTCAAGAACTTGAAGCCCGTGTGAGTAATTTTCTCAATACTCAAAGGTTTAGTGATCAAACGGTTTTAATTCAAGAAAAAGTGCACTGCAATTTTGTGTTTATTATTGAAGATTTTCGTAATAACCAGTTTAGTGGAACCCTTCAAGTTCAATCGTTTCGTCCAATATACGGTGCTGGTTATTCATCTCCAGTTTTTTCCAATTTAGATCAGGATATTCAATTCGAATTTCAAAACCAAGTGCCACTTCGATATTCTGCCGATAATTATACTTCTGAATTAATGGCGATTTTAAGTTTTTATAGTCATCTCATTTTAGCCTATGATTTGGACACTTTTTCTGCAACGGGGGGTCAATTTCATTTGAGACAAGCACGATATATCCAGCGACTGGCCCGATCTCAAGGTCAAAATGGTTGGTTTCCACAACCTAGCAAAAGAAACCGCTACCAACTAATTCAAGAATTAGACACTCAGGTTGGACAAGAATTTAGGGCTAAAGCACTCTATCAATACCATCGAAATGTTTTGGATCAATTGGTGGACAACCCAAATCGCGGATTAAATCAATTATTTGATATTATCCTTGATTTTGAAGATATTTTTAAAATCAATAGCCGACTGATGCTCTTTCAACTTTTAATCGATGCTAAAAACCAAGAAATCTATCAGATCTTATCTAGAGGAAATATCCCTATACCTGAAAGCGTTGTTGAATCATTAAACAGAATCTTTCCAAGCTACAGTCAACTTTGGAATAATTTGTAAACCTCGTAGACTAGTATCTTTGTCATTCTCAAAATAATCAACATTGCTCTGTAGTTTAGAGATTGAAAACTATGCTTTAATCCATCATGTCAAAGCTGATTTTTCAAATGGTATGACGTGTATTACAGGTCAGACCGGTTCTGGAAAATCAATTATTTTAGGTGGGTTGTCACTAGTGCTGGGTAAAAGAGCTGACACCACTATGATTAAAGATCCCTCTAAAAAATGCATCGTCGAAGCCATTTTTGAAATTCAAAATAAACAGTTAAAACTGTTTTTTAAAGAAAACAATCTAGAATATGATGACCAAACAATTATACGAAGAGAAATTTATCCCAATGGAAAATCAAGAGTATTTGTCAATGATTCTCCAGTAAAGTTATCAATGTTAGAAAATCTATGCGTTCAATTAATTGATATCCACTCTCAAAGAAAAACCCAAACTCTACTCCAAGAAGATCAGCAGTTATTAATGCTCGATTCTTTTGCTCAAAATTCTGAACTAAAGCATCGATACCAAACGACTTTTCATCAGTACAAAACCATTCAAAAATCCATAAAAAAGCTTGTAATTCAAAACAATCTCGATGAACATTCTGTAGAATTGAACAAATTTTTATTTCAAGAATTGCAAGAAGCTGAATTGCAGACTGATTTAAAAACCCAACTTGAATCTCGGTTAAGCGAATTGGTTCATTTTGAAGAAATTCAAAATGGAATCAGAGGGGCTCTACATACATTGAATGCTGAACCATATGGTTTGAATAATCAAATGATTGAGTTACAAACTTTTATCGATAATGCATCTAAAAAATCCAGTCAATACTTAGATCTTTCTCAAAGAATAACGGCACTTCGAATTGAAATTCAAGAACTATCGTTAGAGCTCGATGGAAGTATCGATTCTTTGGTGGTTAATCAAGAAGATATTCACCAAATCAATGAACATTTAAACCAGATTAACAAATTGGAATTAAAACATCGGGTGCAATCAGTTGATCAACTAATTCAAAAAAGAGATGCATTAAAAAGTACCTTAGATAAAGTTCAACAGTTTGAAATTCAATTAGAGGAATTGAAATCAGAAGAAAAACAAGTTTACCATCGATTAGAACACTTAGCTAAAAAACTCACTGAAACAAGAAAAGTAAAGTCTATAGAGCTGATGGAAGAGGTTCAGTCTTTAACCAAACAAATGGGATTGGTAGACTTGAAAATAAAAATGGAATTCCATGACACAGAAAATTTCGAGCTGAGGGGTAAGGATAATCTCAACTTTTTAATAAAAATCAATTCCGGAAGTCCATATAAACCCCTTAAAAAAGTAGTTTCTGGAGGGGAATTATCCCGTATCATGTTGGCCCTCAAAACAATTATTTCTCGGTATAAAAATCTTCCAACGGTCGTTTTTGATGAAATTGATACCGGAATATCAGGTCACATTGCCAATGCCGTCGCTCGAGTGATGCACACTTTATCCAACCAAATGCAAGTCATCACGGTGACTCATTTGCCTCAAGTAGCTGCAGTAGGTCAACACCACTTTAAAGTGCATAAGCAAAGTGAATTGACATCGACAAAAACTATCATAAAAAAGCTTGATCCTCAACAGAGAATCAATGAAATTGCTTCAATGCTTTCGAGCGATAGGATAACAACTTCTGCATTAAAACACGCTCAAGTATTACTAAATCATAATCTTATTAACAATGAATCATAAAATTTTAGATGGGAAAAAGGGAATCATTTTTGGAGCATTAGATTCCCAATCCATCGCTTGGAATGCGGCTCTAGCCGTTCATGATGCCGGAGGTACCTTTGTACTGACTAATTCGCCATTGGCCTTAAGAATGGGCTCTATTGATGACTTGGCATCCAAAACAAATTCTCAAACCATTGGATGCGATGCGACTAATTTGGACGATTTAAACCATTTAATTGAACAATCTACCAAAATATTGGGTTCCAAACTCGATTTTGTATTGCACTCTATTGGCATGTCAGTCAATGTTAGAAAAAACAGACACTACACGGATTTAAAATACGACTGGTTGACCAAAGGGTGGGATATTTCAGCCGTATCCTTTCATAAGTTATTACATACTCTTTATCAGCAAGATGCCATGAATCCATGGGGAAGTATTTTGGCTTTATCTTATATCGCTGCACAAAAAACCTTTCCAAATTACAGCGATATGGCTGAAAATAAAGCTTATTTAGAATCAGTGGCTAGAAGTTTTGGTTATCATTTTGGAAAAGAAAAAAAAGTTAGGGTCAATACCATTTCACAATCACCGACGCCAACCACTGCTGGAAAAGGCGTTAAAGGATTGGATGCCTTTTTAAATTTTGCAGAAGCCAATTCCCCTTTAGGAAATGCCACTGCTATGGATTGCGCTCAGTACATCGTCTCTCTTTTTTCGGACTATACCAAAAAAATAACGCTTCAAAATCTATATCATGATGGCGGCTTTTCTTCGGTTGGTGTTTCTGAGGAGGTGCTTTCAAAGTATTTGGAAAAATCTTAAATCTAGGTTTGACTCAATAAAACGTTTTATCTTTAGAGTAAAAGGTTTTATAACAATCGTTACAATGATGGTTGTCGGAATAACTGGTGGCATCGGAGCTGGTAAAACAACTCTTATGAAACTGTTTGAAAACAAACAAGTCCCTTGTTTTTATTCAGATGATGTAGCTAAAGTTCTAATTGAAACAACGGCTAGACAAGAAGTGATTCAACAATTTGGAAAAGCTGTTGCCAAACCAAACGGGAGGATCGATAAAAAGAAATTATCGACGATTGTTTTTTCAAATAAAAATCAACTCGATAAATTAAATGCTATCATACATCCAAAAGTTCGTCGGGCTTTCAATGAATTTAAAAATCGACATCAAAAGCATTGGCTCATTGCCAAAGAAGCGGCCATCATGATTGAGTCGGGGTCTCATAAAGAATGTGATTATTTAGTTTTAGTGACGGCCCCCGCCAAAATCAGAAAGCAAAGAGTCATGCGTCGGAACAAAATCACTTCTAAAATGGTGGAAGATCGGATGGCCACACAATGGAATGATGATATAAAACGAAACTACGCTGATTTTGTGATAGAATCCATCGATGAGTACAAAATGAAAAAAGATTTTGAAACTTTGTACTTTCGGTTACAAACTCTATCAACAACTTGAAAATCGTTTTTTAAGATTTGATGAAATTGAAAAATCCCTTTCTCTTTGTTTCCAAGAGAATTAATAAATCGGCTCTATACAAGGGCGTCGACTTTAAATCAAGATTATTTAATAAATCGAATTTTAGTCTGTTTATCTTGCTAATGATTACCACCGTTACAGGTATCGTTTCTATTCAAGGATATTGGATTTATTCCACATGGGAAAACCGAGAAAATGAATTTTCAATGGCCGTGACTCAGTCTTTACAAATGGTTTCTCAAAAAATTCAGTATAGAGAATTATCTGATTACATTGCCAATTATAATCGTTTGATTGATTCTCTTTCTGAAAAGGGAGAGTCAAATTATACAGATATTTATTTCTTTGTTGACCAAGATTCCCCCGATAATTTCATTTCCTATTATTCATATGGTCTTCTTTTTGAAGAATATGATGTCACTCCATTTTTTGATACTGATTTTGGATCCATTGGCTCCAAAGTAACCGATTATAAGAGTAAATCTACAGCACTGGTGATCAATAAAAGTGATGTTTTTGATAGAGAAAATCGATTTCTTTCAAATATTGAACGAATCACCAATGTCAATCAAATTTCCGATCAGTTTCGTGAATCAACTTTTTTAGAATACGCCAATACCCGGCCCATACACAAACGATTATCGACTGAAGAATTAGATATGGTTTTATATCGAGAGTTTGATAACAAAAACATAAATACCCCCTATGAATTTGGTATTTATGATAATGGGCTAGCCACTAAGATTCGGAGTAATCGATACAATGAGCAAATCGGTGGGCCAAATTATGCCTATCCTATTTTCATTGATGAAAATAACAATGCACAATATCAATTAGTCGTGTATTTCCCCCAAAAAAACCAGTATGTATTTTCTTCTATTTTGAGTGTTAGTGTCTTATCACTGATATTGAGCATATTGATTATTTCCCTTTCGTCTATGGTTTTGATTAGACTGATTAGACAAAAAAAGATTTCAGAAATGAAAACTGATTTCATCAATAATATCACTCATGAATTTAAAACTCCCATTGCCACAATCAATTTAGTTGTTGATTCATTGAATAAAAGTTCATGGCGAAATAATACCAAAAGGCTTAATCAGTATTTGGGGATCATCAGAGAAGAAAATTCTAGAATGTTGAACAATGTTGAAAGTGTTCTTCGAATTTCTCAATTAGAAAAAAAAGGAAAAGTTGATAAAAACTTAATTCATTTTCATTCCCTTATCAACGAAGCCATCTCCGGGTTGAGTTTAATTATTAAAAGTAAAAAGGGAATCGTTCAAACTAGATTCGATGCGACTAATGATACGATCCTAGGAAATCAGCACATGTTGGAAAACTTGGTAACCAACATCATTGATAATTCTATGAAGTATACCAAAGAAAATCAAGCCCCTGAGATTTACATTACCACTTGGAATGAGGAAAAGTCATTTTTTTTATCCATTGCTGATAAAGGTAGAGGCATGTCACCAAGTACACAGAAACTAGTTTTTGAAAAATTTTATCGAAAAGAATCGGGCAATATCCACAATATCAAGGGTTATGGACTAGGTCTTTCCTACGTTAAACAAATCAGTGATTTGCATAAAGCTAAAATTACCATTGATACTAAATTAAACGAGGGTTGTCGGTTTACTTTGAGATTTTCTAATGAAATATGAATTTGAATAAACCTATAAAGTCCACTTAAAAAACTGAAAATTGAAAAAATTTAAACCGAAAATTTTAATTGCTGAAGATAATTTCAATTTTGGCAATATTCTCAAAGATTATTTAGAAGATCACAATTTCAATGTCACGCTAGCCAAAGATGGGCATGAAGCTTTAACTTTTTATTCCAAAGAAAAATTTGATTTATGTATACTTGACATCATGATGCCCAATATGGATGGTTTTACTCTCGCTGAGAAAATTCGAATCATCGATGATGGGGTATCCATTTTTTTTCTCACGGCAAAAAATTTAAAATCTGATATGCTCAAAGGCTATAAAGTTGGAGCTGATGACTATTTAACAAAGCCTTTTGACTCTGAGGTATTATTAGCTAAAATCAAAAGAACTCTAAGTAGCAAATCCATCAAAGCGTCCAAATACAAAGAAAAATCACCTGAGGTATACAAGTTAGGAAATTATTTATACAATTCTAGATCTCGCGTATTAGAATACATCGATGGAGAAAAAACCGAATTGTCTCCAAAAGAAAATGATTTGTTAAGACTTTTTGCTATCTATCAAAATGATTTATTGCCCAGAGATGTGGCATTAAACACGGTATGGAAAGCCAATAATGTTTTCACATCAAGAAGTATGGATGTTTTTATCGTACGATTAAGAAGGTTATTTTCTAGAGATAAAAGCGTACAAATCAATAATGTTCATGGAATCGGATTCCAGCTAGTCATCGATGAAAAACCCCCTAAAAAAAGTTATAAAAAACCTGTTGGGACTAACACCGTTTAAAAAACGCACAAAAAGTACCTACATGGATTTTCTTTATTCTATAACCCATCCAGTGAAGAGATAATTCATTTTTCTTGAGTTTATAATGATTTTTCAGTCATTTTACTCCTTGGATGATAATTTTCAAGGACCTCCCTAAGATATTTGTTGGATAGATGGGTATAAATTTCAGTCGTTGTGATGCTTTGATGCCCCAATAATAGTTGTACTGATCTCAAATCAGCCCCGTTTTCGATTAAATGGGTAGCGAATGAATGCCGTAAAGAGTGTGGGCTGATGGATTGTTGGATTTGAGCCTTCAAGGCGGCCATTCTTACTATATTAAAGACCATGACACGAGACAGCGATGTATTTCGTCGATTTAAAAAAACAACATCTTGGAATTCATAATGAATTTCGGAGCCATTTCTAGCTTCGTTAAGATATTTTTTTAACCAAAATTTGCAGACTTTCCCCATGGGAACCAGTCTTTCTTTATCTCCTTTACCTCTAATGCGAAGAATATTTTCTTTAAAAAAAACATTTGAAAAAGTTAATTTGACCAGTTCAGAAACTCTCAATCCACTGCCATAGAGGGTTTCTAATATGGCTCTATTTCTAATACCCAAAGAATGGCTAACATCTATCTTTTCGAGCATCAATTCAATTTCATTAGCAGATAATACATTGGGTAATTGACGACCAACTTTGGGAGTTTCTATCATATCAACCGGATTATCCGTTCGAATATTTTCAAATGTTAAGTAATCAAAAAAGCTTTGCAGACATGAAATTGTTCTCGATTGAGACGATTTTTTAGACGATTTTGATTTGTGATAGATGTATTCAATAATCGTTTGAGTTGAAATTTTAATAGGACTTTGATTGATTTGATATTCTTCAAGATACTCTAGCAATAGCTTTAAATCAGAAGAATAACTACTAATCGTGTTTTTTGATAATCCTCGTTCAATTTTCATGTAGGTCTGGAAGTCTGATATAGCATCATGCCAACTGACGAATTTAATTTTATCACTCATTCATTCAAATTTAGTCACTTAGTATGTCTTTCAGTCTTTTATGAAGACTTCAAAAATGTAATTTAGCTTCAAATTCATTCCATGAAAATTGCAATTATTAATGGTCCAAATCTGAATTTACTTGGAAAAAGAGAAAATACGATCTATGGGGCTCAAACTTTTGAAGAATATTTTGAATTACTTCAAAAGTCATATGCGACGATCCATTTCAAAGCTTTTCAATCCAATATTGAAGGGGAATTAATCAATTTTATTCAGCAATCTGACGCCGCTTTTGATGGTGTCATTCTCAACGCAGCCGCTTATACGCATACTTCCGTTGGGATGGGAGATGCCATTAGAGCCATCGATACCCCGGTTGTTGAGGTCCATATATCCAATACGCTAGCAAGAGAAGATTTTCGACATAAATCGTACATCACCCCATATGTTAAAGGATTAATCGTTGGTTTTGGAATTGATGTCTATCGTTTGGCGGTTGAGAGTTTTTTACTTGAATCTCATTCCCCAAATCTATCCTAATCTAGATGTCAATCTATGAATTTTGTTTTCTCTCAATCCACAATGGTCAGTTTTTGTCTTCGATATAGAAAACATCCCACTCATGGCTACTATTTCTGATGACAAGAATCTAGCGCTGATTATTGAAATACTATTTCCAAAGGTTCGTTTATTTTTTTAACCTTTTGCCTGACTAATTCTTCCCAATCGGCTTGATTCGATACCTGACCACTTTTTGTCCAGGCAAAACCGGCATAGAATGTAATTTTTTGGAGATTTGGGTTTGTGAGAACCAAAAGATGACTCTGGTCTGGAATATCCGTTCGAGATTCGACAACATCTTGGATGTGTTGTGAATTCATGACAATTCCTTGACCGACATGGGTCTCATCAATCGGTTCCCAATGTAAAAACCATCCTGATTCTTGATTCGTAACGATTTCTCCTTTATTATCATGAAGCGTAATTCCAATAGCGTAGTTATTTATAGGGGTCTTGGCATCCAATGAGTTTTCAAACTTTGAAAAATTAGAGCCTAAATCTAAGGTGATTCGTTTCTTTTCTTCGATGTGATAAGGTCCCCAAGGAGCATAATAGAGCTCGAACACCGTTCGCAGGGGACCAGTTGCAATTGTTTTGTATGACGAGAAATTCTTTGAGGTGATTAAAGAATCTTCTTTCCAAATTCCGGTCCCACCGGTTCCTCGACTAATACCCACGTGATAAGGATCATACCCTTCCCCATGATCTGTATGGTAATAACCTGGTGATTTTAAATTATTAGCATACCATTGATCAATCACAGAATACTCCACACGCTTTAGCCATAAATCGATTCCACTAGATAACGTACCACCTGGTTGGTTTTCTTCGGCTCTTTTTTGAGCTTCAGGACCATAGGTCCGAAAAGCCACTTTGTCATTTTCCCAAGTATAGTCATCCGTACGTTCAGGTACAAATCTTGAGTATGCCACCACATTATTGACGGGCTTCTGGCCAAGACTATCAATGATAATCTGAAAATTCTTTTTTTGATTAGGTTCTAAATGCGCTGGGAAAAGAATTTCATCATCTAGTTGATCACCATCATTATCAATCCATTGTGTCACCAAGTATACATCTGAATCAGTTTTTTTGATCCTTATATTTTCATGACTTGTTTCTTCTAAAATACTTGATAATTTGTCGATAGAAATACCTACGATTTCGCTTCGTTCAAAATCTAAAGAATTAGTTATTTCAAAGGTGATTTGGTGATGGTTATCAAAATTTCTGCAAGAAAAAATAAAGATAACCAGCACTAAAATTGGTGATAAAATGAACTTGAATAACGAATTTTTCATGCTTGTAATTTGATTTCTGTAGAGCACTACAAAATTACAATTTCATTCTTGAACTACTCCTGATTTTTTTTGGTTGAATATTATTGAAAAACTCGTTTCACCTACTCATACAATTCCATTGACAACAATGATTGTTGTTTCAAAGGAACTCCTAACACTGAATTCGTATGGGGTCCAATCATTTAGTTTGACCATCGAAACGTCCATAGAAAGATTCGCGGGGTTTTAAAATACTCATAAATTGACTTCTTTATGAATTCTTGATTTTTTTTGATTTTTCCCAATACTTATCTAACTCATCAACGGAGAGATCTGAAATTGATCGTTTCTTTTCATTGATGAGTTTTTCCATTGTCTGAAATCGATCCATAAACTTTTTGTTGGCCATTTGTAAAGCCCGATCTGGATCTATCGCAATAAATCGAGCATAGTTTATTAATGAAAAAAGGACATCCCCAAACTCCTCTTCCATCTTCGCCTTATTTTTCCCTTGGACTTCTTTTTCCAATTCAACAATTTCTTCTTTGACTTTTTCTAAAACATGATGACTTTGTTTCCAATCAAAACCCACAGCAGCCACTTTTTGTTGGATTCTAGTTGCTTTGGATAACGGCTCCATTGAATTTGGGACCCCTTGCAATACACTTTTTGAACCACTTTTTAATTTTATTTTTTCCCAATTTTTTTCCATCGAATCTCCATCTTTCAAACTTTGATTTTTATAAACATGTGGGTGTCTTTTGATAAGTTTCTCACAGACCTCATGGAGGACATTCTCTATTTCAAAAATTCCTTTTTCTCTAGCGATATTGCAGTAAAACACAATGTGCATCAAAAGATCTCCTAATTCATTTTTCAGTTCTTGATCATCTCCGTTAATAATGGCGTCATTGAGCTCATAAGTTTCTTCGATAGTCAATATTCTTAAAGTTTCAAAAGTCTGTTTGGCATCCCATGGGCATTTCTCTCTAAGTTCATCGATGATTTTCACCAACCTATTAAACGATTTCATGGGTTAATAAAACAAAATAAAGGAATCAAAAAAAGCCGTTCTATGAAAAAAATCGCATGGGATAGTCAACCTCACATTTACCAATTTGAATGTCCGATAACTTGCCTTTTAGTAATCTTTTTTTAAAGGGGGAAAGTAAATCAGTAAAAAGAATCCCTTCAATATGGTCATATTCATGTTGGATGACTCTTGCTAGTAACCCTTCAAAAATTTTGTTGTGCTGCTTAAAATCAACATCTAAATATTCTATAGCGATACGATTTTTTCTTTTTACATTTTCTCGAATCGTTGGAATGCTCAAACATCCTTCACTATAACTCCAATATTCCCCTTCTTCTTTAGTAATAATTGGGTTGATAAATGTTTGGCGAAACGATTTTAATTCTATTTGATTGTGAATATCTAAGCGGTCATTGGATATATACAATGGTCTTGTATCAACGATAAATAATCTTATGGATTTGCCGATTTGTGGAGCTGCCAAACCAACCCCTTGAGCGTTTTCCATAGTTACCCACATTTGATCTATCAGTTGACTAAGATTGGGATAATGTTTATCGATAGGGGGCGCCTTTTTTCTTAAAACTTTATGACCATAAGAATAAATGGGTAAACTCATATTGATTGTTCTACACTTTCAATATAAGATTCAAGAAGAATCGAGGCACTAATTTTATCTAATAATGATTTATTCTTTCGCTTTTGTTTTTTGAGGCCACTCTCCAAAACGATCCGTTGAGCCATTTTGGATGTATATCGTTCTTCGTGATGTATGATTCTTACGGTTGGTAAGACAGTATTTAATGTTACTTCGAATTCTTTTATTTGATTGATGATTTCAGAATATTGTCCGTTTTTTTGTTTAGGAATACCCAAAATAATCGTTTCAATCTGATAATCTTGGGATATTTGTTGGATATTTTCAATGGCTAGTTTTAATGGCACTGTTTTAAGAGGACTAGAAATTTTTTGTTGAGGATCAGAAATAGCAAGTCCCACCCTTTTGGTTCCATAATCAATAGCTAAAAGTTGAGACATAACCATATCAAAATTAATTAGAAAAAGAATTGTATGATATCCTTCAATGGATCATCATCGACAAGTATTTAGTTCTCAATAAATCAAAATATTTTGCAATTATCTTTTCAACCAAAAACAAAGTGTTGATTGTCTAAATTTGCTTGATATGGAACTTCAGAAAACAATTGAAAAAGTTTGGAACAACCGTTCTCTTTTATCAAAGTCCAACTATTGTCATGCCATCCGAAAAGTAATCCAACTCTTGGATGATGGAAAATTAAGAGTAGCTCAAAAAGAAGAATCTGGTTGGCAAGTGAATCAATGGATAAAAAAAGCGGTTATCCTTTATTTTCCGATCCAGAAAATGAATAAAATTGAAGTAGGACCGTTTGAATTTCATGATAAAATCCCATTAAAAAAAGATTATCCATCCAAAGGGGTACGTGTTGTACCACATGCTATAGCTCGTTTTGGTTCTTATGTCGCTCCAAACGTCATCATGATGCCTAGTTATGTCAATATTGGAGCTTATGTTGACAGCGGCACCATGGTTGATACGTGGGCTACTGTTGGAAGTTGTGCTCAGATAGGGAAAAATGTCCATCTCAGCGGCGGTGTTGGTGTTGGCGGAGTCTTAGAGCCTTTACAAGCGGCTCCGGTGATTATTGAAGATCATTGTTTTTTAGGTTCCCGGTCAATCGTTGTTGAAGGAGTCCATATTCATGCTGATGCTGTTCTCGGAGCTAATGTTGTTTTGACGGCTTCT
The DNA here is from genome assembly GCA_026709415.1 of Flavobacteriaceae bacterium. Classification (GTDB taxonomy): domain Bacteria; phylum Bacteroidota; class Bacteroidia; order Flavobacteriales; family Flavobacteriaceae; genus Bin25. The sequence continues at coordinate 42,607 of JAPOSZ010000029.1, read as the reverse complement.
ACCAAAATAATCGATGTTAGTGGACCAGAACAAAAAATTTATAAAGGAATCGTTCCGTCTAGATCGGTGGTCATTCCCGGGAGTTATACTAAAAGTTTTCCATCGGGAGATTATCAAGTTCCTTGTGCATTGATTATTGGAAAACGAAAAGAATCTACAGACAAAAAAACATCTCTTAATCAAGCATTACGAACGCACGAAGTAGCCGTATAATTCGGGTTTTTATACATGTAAAATTCATTTTTTGTACATCCAAGAGGCAGTTCAACATCTAAAGGAGAAAAATGTCATTCTCTATCCGACTGATACCATTTGGGGTCTTGGGGGTGACGCGACTTCAGATGTCGTCGCTGACAAAATCTATCATCTAAAACAAAGACCCCAAAATCTGCCATTCATCATTCTAGTTGATTCATCAGAAATGCTCAAAAACTATGTACAAAGCATCCCTAATCAAATTCAAGATTTGGTGACCTCAATGACACCAACTACGATTATCTATCCAGAAGCAAAAAATTTAGCTTCAAAGGTAATCGCCGAAGATGGGTCTATTGGAATTAGAATTATTAAAACAAAATTTTGCCGCGATTTAATCCATCATTTTGGCAAACCCATTATTTCGACTTCTGCTAACCTCACTGGTCAAAACTCACCAAAAGAATACACGGACATTGACAGGGGCATCATCGATAAAGTAGACTATATTGTTCCATTATTTGAGTGGACCGGAACTAAAATTCCATCGAAAGTCGTCCGGGTCGGCAGATCTGGAACGATTGAAATCTTACGTCATTGAATTCTCAAATCGATTCTGGATTATTACTTGGATTTGATGGCATTCAAGAAATACAAACCGTTGCTGACGAGCTTTCCATTGAAGCTTATTTAGTGGGAGGTTGTATACGAGACTATATTTTAAAGCGATTTCCAATCAAGGAATTGGATATTGTCATTGTCGGTGATGGTATCGCATTTGCCAAACAAGTCCACGCTAAGCTCAAAGAAGTGTCAAAATTTGTGGTTTATAAAACTTATGGGACGGCTATGTTTCAATACAAAAATTTAGTTTATGAATTTGTTGGGGCACGTAAAGAATCCTATTCACGTCATAGTCGAAACCCTATTGTCAAGACTGGTACATTAAGAGATGATTTGTATCGAAGAGACTTTACAATCAATGCCCTAGCCGTAAGCATTAATTCTAAAACCTTAGGCACACTACACGATTATTTTAATGGTATTGGCGATCTTCAATCCAAACTCATTCGCACACCTTTGGAACCTGCTAAAACATTCAGTGATGACCCTTTAAGAATTTTAAGAGCTGTTCGTTTTGCAACTCGACTAGAGTTTGACATTGAACCCAAAACCATTGCCGGTATTCAAAACAATCGACATCGTTTAGAAATCGTTTCTAGAGAAAGAATCGTCGATGAGTTACATAAAATATTGCTAACACCAAAACCTTCGATCGGTTTAAAGTTGTTGGATGATCATGGCATTTTAGAACTATTAATTCCCGAAGTCACCCATCTTAAAGGCGTCGAAGAAATAGATGGTTACACCCACAAAGACAATTTTTTACATACCCTGCAAGTAGTGGATAATATATCGAGGGCAACCCACAAGCTTTGGCTACGGTGGGCAGCTCTTTTACATGATATCGGTAAACCAGCCACCAAAAAATTTATACCACCTTCCAAATGGACTTTTTGGAATCATGAGTTGGTTGGTTCGAAAATGGTGAAACCAATTTTTAAGCGATTACATATGCCTTTAAATGAACACTTAAGATATGTTCAAAAAATGATTCTTATGAGTTCTCGTCCCATCTCCATTGTCGAAGATTCAGTTACAGATTCTGCGATTCGTCGATTAGTTTTTGATGCTGGAGATCATATTGACGATCTCATTACACTTTGTCAAGCGGACATCACGACTAAAAACAAAGAACGATTTCAGAACTACTATCATAATTTTGAAATTGTCAAGCGGAAAATAGTTGAAGTTGAAAATCGAGATCGATTAAGAAATTTTCAGCCACCAATCAGTGGTGATTTCATCATGGACTACTTTAACATTAAACCATCAAAACAAGTTGGCGTTATTAAGGAAGCTATTAAAGAAGCCATACTTCAAGGAGACATCGAAAACAATTATGCACAAGCATTTCAATTGATGGTTCAAGAAGGGGAAAAATTGGGCTTAATTTCCGATGAAAAATAGGTTTCGTCTTTGGGTTAAAGTCAGTTTGATTTTAGTCTATTTGGTCATTACCGCTGGATCCATCGTGCGAATGACTGGAAGTGGGATGGGTTGTCCTGATTGGCCTAAATGTTTTGGTTATATCATCCCTCCAACGGAACGGTCACAACTTGACTGGAATCCCCATCGAGAATATAAAAAAGGACAAATCATCATTCAAAACGATCGACTCTTAGTTGCCAATTCTAGTTTCATTTCTCGATCAGAATTTTCGGAAAATAATTGGATAGTTTATACCAAGCATGATTACGCAGCATTTAATGTTCAGAAAACCTATACTGAATACATCAATCGATTACTAGGGGCATTAGCTGGATTAGCTACTCTTATATTATTTGTGTTATCCCTTGGGTTTTACAAGTCACAGAAATCGTTAATCTTTTTTTCCTTTTTGGTGGTACTCCTTATGGGATTTCAGGGATGGCTTGGAAAAGTCGTCGTCGACTCTAATTTATTGCCAATTAAAGTGTCCATACATATGGTGGTGGCATTGATTATTATCTTTTTTTTGATGACGTTATATTCTTTGACCCGACAACATCAATCCATCATTTCAAATATCAAAAACCCTTGGATTAATCGATTATTAATCCTAAGCTTTGGGCTACTCATCGTCCAAATCGGTTTTGGATTACAAGTGCGTCAAATTGTCGATTTACAAATCAATGAAGGACTTTTGATGAATGATATCAGTTTAAAACAAAACACACCAACTAGTTATTACCAGCATGCTCGCTTGGGTTTTGCTTTACTGATTTTACATGCTGCTTTATTCCTTCAGTTTCTCAAATCAAAACAATTACCAAGACTGGCTATATTCATATTCTCATTGATATTACTTGAAGTGATTATCGGTTTAGTATTGTATCATTTCGACTTTCCCTTTGCTACTCAACCATTGCATCTTTTGCTTGCTAGTATTCTATTGGGATTATATTTTTTAGTGATTTTGGATAAATCATTTTGGAAGTTTGGTTTCAAATTTCAAACTTAGGTCCAAAATGATTTTTAAAGTATGCTTAATGCTTAGAATAAACAATTAATTGATGATATTATTTTCCTAGTGAAAGTCAGATAAAACAAAATGAAAAAAGAGTAAATGTTTATCCCGATTTGCAAAAATCATGCTCCAAAGATGGAGGCATCACAATCAAATAATTAAAACCAAGTCCAAGCGAATGATCATGAAACCCAAAGCCGCAAAATCAATTTTGGTGAATCCAACTTAATCGAAAGTAGAATATCATCTGAAAGTATTCAGTATAGTATCATAAAATCGATACTGCCCCTATTTGTATGGAATAACACTCATTGAGTTCAAAATATTTCTACAAATAATTTGCTTTTATGTAATTAAATGTCGCTTCCATAACATCTCCCATTGAATTGCATTCGTTAAACGATGACTCATTAGTATAACTATAGATTTCTGCTTTTAAACGATTAACATTTTCATTGGTTGACTCTGTCGAATTTTTCATGACATCAAGGATTTTATTCAAACGAACTTTAGAACTGGTGATTCTTCTGGCAACAATTGATCTTTCCTCCACTTTATATTGAAATATGGAGTCTTTGGTGAGTTTTAAACGAACTAAATCCATTAATTGAATATTTTCCTTGAAAAATTGAGGGCGATAAACCATGAATTTACCTTCATAAGATTGTTGATCAAAATCAATAGCTCTGATTTTGTGGACGACATGATCAAAATCGTGAGTAGGGATAATGACAAAATTATAAGCACGCATGTCTCCCAATAAGCGAATCATACACCGCTCATTGAATTTAACATACTCCTTGGCGATTTGTGCTTTTTCACTTTCGTTGCATAGAGATAAATACTCCTCTATAAACACATCCCCTGGAATGCCTATAATATGTTCTTCAATGAGCATATGATGGTTGACCATATAGTTTAAATTATATGGTGATAACATATGCTCAAATTCTAACCCAAAAACTCGAGAGCTGTCAGTTTGTTTGATATAAAAATACGTGTAGTTATCATTAAGTGTGTTTCGAATTTTAATCCGGAAGGGGTGTGAGTTCCCAAAAGTGCAATAGTCAATGGAATCAACATTAAAATATTGGTGATTGGATTTTCTTCCATCTGAATGCAACATGTTATAGACTAATTTCAAGTTATTTTCAATTTCAACTCTTTCATATTCACTATAATACACTTGGATCCATAGACTGTCTTGCTGGTTTTTATCATAAATGACAGTTGAACCAGCAAACCGTGTTAAATCTTGGTATGTTAATGATAGATGAATCCATCGTCGGTATTGCTTCAAGTAGGCTTCTAACTGTTCAGAAATCTCAAAAAATGGCTTTTTCTTGGATATTAACTTATCTTGTACCATTACCTCGAAATTAACAATTTGACACAGACTCAAAAAATGGGTTCGAAAATATTTTCCATCCGTTTTCAAATAATAACGGAAGTATCAATTTATGTGTTGTCATAAAAAGCCTTTCGGGACTTTTATCCTTGAAGTTGCATGGCAATACAATAAATTTAAAGTGCTTAACTTCGCTTCAACCCAAATAGTTGTTCTTATGTCTGATCGGTTGACCTTTCCAAATCTCGAAAACGAAAGGGCGAAGGCCTTAAACCATTTAAAACATGGAAATGCCGATCAAGTCAAACTTTTTAATGCTCCCTTCAACTACCTCTGTCTAAGTATAGAAATTTAATTTCAGCTATAGAAGAAATCTATAATAACGCGGTTCTATCCCGATGTGTGTGGATTTTGCTATGGGGGAGCTCGTCAGGCCCTTTTGATGGATAACGTTTTAGTTTTGATAGAGATCTACGAGACAATTTAATCTCTAACTATTGGTCTTATAAATTCATGGTCACTTATATCGGTTTCTCATTAGATGACTAATCGCCGTGAATGTCAACAGAAAAAGGCCATAATCCATATCCCTATTTTCAATTGAGGTGGTGAATCGTTTAACCTAACAGTAGGAAAAAGAAAATATCGCCATTGACTATGAATTCCATAAATGACATGATTTAGATTTCTATCCATATGATCGAGATAGAAAACCTTTCTATACTTCTGTTATTGGGGGTCTATTGATGGCCCTTGATCCCTTCTCATATTTTTCATGCGAAGTTCATGTTCTTTACGCTCCCATTCATGCTTCTCTTGATTTCTCTTGTCTTGAGCTTCATTTCTCTTGTCTTGGGCTTCATTTCTCTTGGCCTGAGCTTTTTCTTCTTTTCTTCTTTTCTGCCCAGAGAGGTAGTTCAACATAGCGAATATCAAAATGCCTAAACCAAAAATCATTCCAGCGATGGTTGACAGTTCATTTAAAAATTCCATGCCAATAAATCCAATGACACCAAAGGCCATTAATTCGATGTATTCACGATCCACCATACTGCGAAGTTAAACGCTTTCTTTGTATTATCAAGACGTTTAACTATGTCCATTTCAAAAAAACCCATATTCTACGAGATATCCTTTTCATCTTCTTAACCTCTTCAGGGAGTCACTCGTTCCAATAAAATAATCCCTAGATTTGGCGATTTTCAACCTCATTTTTACCATTTTTTTTGCTGTTACGGACTTTAAGGGGCACTTTCCCCTAGCCCCTTTTTATTAGTATTGCATTAAAGCCAACGTTCTAGACATCTCTCTATATTATAGGTTATCGACTCCAAGACATGTTGGTCATGGACTTTGTCCCATCCCTTGAGTCGGATCATCACAACCAAACCCTCATCGGTTGGTTGCATCACCCAATGTTCTTCGCTGGTGGCTTTGTTTTACTTTTTCTATTGACGCATTAAGGGTTGGAGGCGATATCTACTTTCCAACATTTAGGACTTCCCCTCCATGTGTTTCGATAGCCTATCGTTTTGTCTAATGGGCATCTTTTATTATCCACTAGTATCCTTTGGCGTTGATTCTGTGTTCGGTTTTCCGCTTCTATTAGCGTTTGTGTGGAAATTCTCATTGAGGAGTCCCATTGAGACCCTTTCGATGGGCGGTGATTTCGCTTTGGTAGCGATTTATTTTACGGCATTTAATTGTAGGATATTGGATTGATAGCGTCCCCTCTTCCATCGTTTGGATTGGGTTCTCATGGAGTGATGGATCGTAAGGAGTGCGATAAGAAAAAAGTGGTTGTCGATGTTTTTGTTTGTGATCTATGGCTCTAAATTTGATTATTCTAATAGATTCAAAACAACTTCAATCCACTACATGTTGTCAGTACTTGTTTTAAAAATCAATTGTATTAAACTAAATTTCCATCAATTTAAATTGCTTTCTCTTTTCGATAAGTACCGATTTTCTTTGATTCGAATGTGTCGTTCCTATTTTGGTATATCCGGAAAGCCTGGATTGAAAGTATAAATTTTCACAGTCATGTTTTTTCACATTTTCACGCTTTTCTAACTTGCTTTTTTAATATCTTGTGTTTTAAATTAAAGCTTTAAAAGATATTTTATTTACTGTATTTCAATTTTTTATGATTGATAAATCAACTATTTGTTTAGAAAATAATATGATAGCATAGTAACAAAATACAAGAAAAAATCAGTTCCGCTTAATTTATTATTATACTGAGAACAAAATGATCAAACTGAATCAATGTAATATTGCAATCACTTGTTAGTCTTGTATTCAATGCATTATACTAGTAAATCTTCCGTTTTATTAAAACTCAATGCTTTATCCAAGAATTATGGAAGAATCAAAGCTGTGGACTCGTTGTCAATGCAAATTGAAAAAGGAAAGGTTTATGGCCTATTGGGACCTAATGGAAGTGGAAAATCCACTACCCTTGGCATGATTCTCAACACCATCAACCCAAGCAGCGGTTATTACCAATGGTATGGTGGTGATATGCCTTTTAAAGAAGCCCGAAAAAAAATTGGGGCTATCATTGAAAGGCCTAATTTTTATCCTTATTTATCGGCAATTCGAAACCTTCACTTGGTCTGTAAAATCAAAGAATGTTCAACAAATCGAATTGAAGAAGTATTAAAATATGTTGACCTGTGGGATCGTAGAAGTAGCAAGTTTAGAACTTTTTCTTTGGGAATGAAACAAAGACTCGCTTTGGCTTCTTCTTTAATTAATCAACCCGAAATGCTAATCCTTGATGAACCAACGAATGGTCTAGACCCAGCTGGTATTCATAAAGTTCGAGCTTTGATTACTAAAATTGCATCTCAAGGAACCACCATTCTACTAGCTTCCCATTTGTTAGATGAAGTTGAAAAAGTTTGTACTGATGTGGTGATTATCAAAAATGGGATTAAATACTTTGAAGGTGCCGTGGAGGATCTTTCAAAAAATCATGGCCATATAGAAATCATTTCAGATGATATTGATGCTTTGATGAAGATTCTATCCTCGCATAAAGCAGCAAAGAAAATAGAAATGCGAGATGATAAATTAATACTCCATCTTCAGCAAGATTTACCTTTGAATCAACTCACCAAGGAATTATCTCAACATTCCATTTTTGTTTCACATTTGGTAAAAAAAACACCAACTCTTGAAGAAAGATTTTTAGAAATAACCCAAAATTCCCCAAATGATTCGGTTGATTCAAATTGAACTGTATAAGCTCTATTATAACCGATTTGCCCGGTTTTTAGTCATCAGTTATTTTTTGTTGATCTTGAGTGCCGTTTTATTGACTTCTATTAAAGTCGATTTAAATTTTATCAAATTTTATCTCGCTGAACAAGGCATTTTCAATTTTCCTTATATATGGCATTTTAATACCTACGTGATTGCCATTTTAAAGATTTTTCTGGCCATAGTGGTCATCTTTATGATTAGTAATGAATTTGTCTATAAAACACTAAAACAAAATTTAATCGATGGGTTAACAAAAAGAGAAGTTTTAAACAGTAAATTTTATACCATTATCTTATTTGTTTTGGCTTCCACTGTTTTTGTTTTTTTTGTCACTTTGATTTTAGGACTTATTTACTCTGATTACAATGAACTAGTGATCATCATAACCGATACCGAATACATGATTCCTTATGCTGTGAAATTGCTTGGTTTTTTCTCTTTCTGTATGTTTTTAGTTTATTTAGTAAAAAGAGCTACGATTGCTATTGGAATGCTTGGATTATGGTCGGCATTGGAACCTATCATCAGAGCCATTTTAGATGTTCGGTTAAAGGATAAATTCTTAATCAACGCTAATGATATTGCTCAGTTTTTTCCCCTTCAATCGATGAGTAATCTAATCGTCGAGCCTTTTACTCGGTTTTCTGTAGTTCGCAATTTAGCACATCAAGCAGGCAGTCCCATCAACAAAAGCTATGAAATCACACTGCAATCAATTGTTATCGTATTGGCATGGACCGTTATCTTCTATTTCTGGTCATATTATCTTTTGAAAAAAAGAGATTTATAGTTTAGAGACGTTTCTTGAAAAAATATTTTAGGCATCCAACCATTTCAATTCCTCGAGAGATACTTGAGTATTAAATTAGCTTTGCGTTTCTCAACCATCCATTGAAGTTCAAGCTCGTTTCTTCATTTTCACCTACGGGGGATCAACCACAAGCAATACAGGAAATTGTTGATCGAATTACGAATAACGAAAAAAACACCACCCTGAAGGGTGTGACTGGATCAGGCAAGACATTTACTGTTGCCAATGTTTTGGAGCAGTTGCAACGACCGACTTTGGTATTGACACATAACAAGGCATTAGGGGCTCAATTATATTCTGAATTCAAACAATTTTTCCCTGAAAACGCTGTGGAATATTTCATATCCTATTATGATTACTATCAACCTGAAGCATATCTTCCAACTACGGGTCTTTACATTGAAAAAGATTTGTCTATCAATAAAGTCATTGAAAAGTATCGACTGAGTGCAACTTCTAAGTTATTATCTGGTCGTCGTGATATCATCGTGGTGGCATCCGTTTCGTGCATCTTTGGATTGGGAAATCCAGACGATTTTAATCAATCCGTCGTAAGTATCAATGTTGCCAATCGGATCAATAAGACCATTCTTTTACAAAAATTAGTGCAAAGCATGCATACTCGATCCAATATTGAATTTTTACCGGGAACATTCAGAGTCTTAGGAGATGTCATTGATATTTATCCAGCGTATAGTGATTGGGCCTATAAGATCCATTTTTTTGGTGATGAAATAGAAGAAATCGAATCTTTTAATCCTGAAACTGGAGAAGTTTTGGAGACCAATCCTTCGATCAGAGTTTATCCAGCAAATATGTTTGTGACGACTCCAGAAAGAATCGATGATGCGATTACAGAAATAGAGAATGATTTAAAAAAAGAGACTCAACAATTTATACTGAATCAACAACAGGACATTGCATTGAGATTAGAAGAACGCACCAAATTCGATATTGAAATGCTCAAAGAACTCGGTTACTGTTCTGGTATTGAAAATTATTCCCGCTACTTTGATCGAAGAAAACCAGGTAGCAGACCATTTTGTCTTTTAGATTATTTTCCTGATGATTACTTGATGGTTATCGATGAATCTCATGTGACAATCCCTCAAGTTCATGCCATGTTTGGAGGGGATCGATCTCGAAAAGAAAATTTGGTAGCATATGGTTTTCGATTGAGAGCGGCCATGGATAATCGACCATTAAAGTTTGAAGAATTTGAAGCCCTACAACAACAAGTTCTCTATGTCAGCGCCACTCCAGCTGATTTCGAAATCGAAAAATCAGATGGACACCAAGTACTTCAAGTATTGAGGCCAACTGGGTTGCTAGATCCAAAAATTGAAGTTCGCCCCACAACCAATCAAATCGATGATTTAGTTGAAGAAATCCAATTGAGAGTTGAAGCCAATCAACGAATTTTGATTACAACCCTGACAAAAAAGATGGCAGAAGAACTCAGTAAATTTTTGGCTAGAATTCAAATAAAAGCAACTTATTTACATTCTGAAGTTGATACTCTAGATCGCGTAGAGATACTACAAAATCTTCGCACCGGAGATGTTGATGTTGTTGTCGGTGTGAATTTACTGAGAGAAGGGCTTGATTTACCTGAAGTTTCACTAGTGGTTATTTTAGACGCTGATAAACAAGGTTTTTTGAGATCCAAAAGGGCTTTGATCCAAACGGTGGGGAGAGCGGCTAGACATATTAATGGCAAAGCTATTTTTTATGCTGATTTCATCAGTGATGCTATGAAAGCCACGATCGATGAAACCAATTTTCGACGGAATGCTCAAAAGTTATACAACAAAAAAAATAACATCACACCTCAAGCCATTAAAAAATCACTTGAACATGTTCTTACAAGAAGAAACCAAACCGATACAGATGCTCAAAAGAAAGTTGATGAAATAGAACAACTAAAAAATCAAAACCTATCAAAATCTCAACTAGAAAAGAAAATCAATCAACATACTAGATTGATGAACAAAGCAAGCAAAGCGTTGGATTTTCCTGAAGCCGCAAGACAAAGAGATTTAGTGGCGCAACTTAAAAATGACCTAAACAAATCCAAGACTGAATAAGGTTTAAGTATCCCATAATTACAGTACAAAAGTTGGAGACCTTTGATTTAATCTGTTTAAAAATAGGGGGATAGAACTAAAAAGTTGAAATGGTCGATTCAAACTCCATGAGAAACGTTACAAGTTTCCACTACAATCATGAACTATAGAGTCGCTCCTTAAAAAGCCCAAATGTAGCCTCCAGTCCTTTTATAGGGGGGATTGAATGGTTACATTCCAGTTTTTAAATCGGCCAGGAAATGCGTCTCTTGTGCTCAAAAGCTTGTAGAAATGATCAAAAAAGTAGCCCCCAAACAGCCCCCGTGATTCGAGTCGGCATTTCATGCGATTCTCCATCCAAAACACAAGATCCAGTGGCTGGTGGATGCGATCGACTGGTCTACTTTTGAAAATGCCTTGGAACCCTTGTCTACCAAAACAGGCCGTCCGGCCCATCCCATTCGGGTGATAGTGGGTTGTTGGATGTGAAACGACTCGACCATCGAGGCGATGAAACGCTCATGGATCGCTGGACTGAGAACCCCTACAGGCCGTACTTCACGGGTTCTGATGTCATGAAGCACCAGTCCCCTGGCGATCCCTCTGATGGGCGTCACTCCTAGAGATCGTATGGGCCCAGCAGGGATGGGAAAGATTTTTGCTTATTCCGTCCCGTGGCATCAGAAAAAAATCAAGAAGTCCTCATCGATGGTGTGATCCGATACGACCGTCCAAGGGAACCATGTGACGTTTCCGACCGATGCTAAACGGAACAAAACGGTTATCGACCAATGCCACAAGATCGCCAAAAAAGAAAAGATCCAACAGAGACAAATCGATGCCAAAGCCTCGAAAGAACGGCTGCGTCAAACTTTCAATGGGAAGCATCCCCGACGAGCTAAAAAAGCCAAAAAGGCCACGTCGAAACTCAAGACCTTAGTGGATCGACCAGTGCGGGAATGAACACGAAAACGACCCCCTCTGCAACGGAGTCCATACCAAGAAGAGCTGGATTGGTGCCAACGAGTAATCGATCAACAACGATTCGATCAAAACAAAATCGATGCCATTCACGGCTGGCATGCCCAAAGGCAAGGCTCATAAAAAATATGAATTTGGGAATCAAGTCGGCTTGATCGCGACGGGAGGCCCAACCATGACCATCAAGGCGATCGGTGCTTTTGAGGGCAACCCTCATGATCGCCAAACCATCCAACCCTTGTTGGAACCATAGGAATCCATCGTCGGTCTCGCTCCCAAAGAACTGATCGATGATCGAGGGGGGCGAGGAAAACGTCAGATGGGAAACACCAAGCTATCGATTCCAGGCAAACCATTGAAAAGGGATACCCCTATCAAAAGCACAAGAAGCAGAAAAAGTGCCGACGCCGAGCAGCCATGGAACCACTCATCGGCCATCTCAAAACAGAACATCGTCTGCAAGAAAACGATCGGATGGGCGCCCCATCGCCAACGATCAACGCCTATTTGGCCGCGACGGGGTGGCATTGAAAGAAATTCATAGAACAATGAGTCCAAGAGGTTCTTTTTTACTTTTTCAGAAGGGCTTCATTTTCAGCTCAAAGAGCTTCGATCATAAAAATAATATAACTACAACTAGTAAAAAAAGACTTTTTAAGGAGCGACTAAATAAAGCTATCGAAATAATTACTGGAGCTGAAAATAGGTCAAGAATACCACCCCCTGATACACGCCATTTCAAATATGACTCGAAACACGGCCAACAAAACCTGTTAATTTATGGGATTTATATACTTTCATAACCATTATTGATAGAATGATTATTCGAGTCCGATTGACACTTCAATGTATTCCGCCCTTCATATCCATGATTGGATATAATGAGTCTTACAAACACTCCACGTCCGTTTTTTAGTATGGTCCCCTTCCCGGAGGCCCATATGTTTTGTGCCCCATTAATATCCGCGTTCTCCGTATGACCGCATTGCTGACAAACAAATCGTGATTGAGAACAACGATTATGCTTTGATACATACCCGCAACAAGAACACATTTGAGATGTATAGGCTGGATGAACCTTATGAACAACACCTCTTTCCGATAAATGCTGTTCCAATTGATACCATCCCGTGCCTAAGATCACTCGATTTAAACCTGATTTTGATTTTACATTTTTACCAGGTTGGTCGATCGTCCCACGAGCAGACGCCGTCATGCCTTTGGTTCTCAGGTCTTCCATGACGACAGAACGACTCTTAGTGGTGATTTGGTTCGCGATATGTATTAAATCGTTTTTTCTGATATTTTTTATTTTTTCATGGTGTCGATTGATCGTTAATTGTGTTTTGTAGGACCGACGACTACCTTTTTTCTGTCGAGCTTTCTTTCGTTGCCAATATTGGATTCCTTTTTGGATTTGATCTGTATTGGTTAAATGATATAATTGCCCTTGATGATCCGCTACTTGTCCGACATTACGATCAATACCAATCCCTAACCCATCTTCTTTTTGTTCCATAGCATCCACTTGATAACATACCGTTAAGTACCATTTACCTGTGATCGATTGAACGATACGCCCTGATTTAAAAATAAAGTTTTGATAACGCTTCAGTTGTTTGTGATAATGAATCAATTTAATATCATGCCCCTTCTTCATCCGAAAATAAATACCCTCTTCTTTTGTTTTGAATTGATGGTTTATTTCAATGGGTATCGATGGTCGATTTCGATGTTTGCTTTTATAGCGTGGTTTTCCTCGCTTTTTAGTCACGAAAGCACGATAAGCATCAGACACATCTTTTAACATCACGCGTGTTATTGATTTTGGATAATTTTTCAACCAAGGAGCGGTTTGATTTTTATAGATAACATACCATCGACATAATGAAAAAAAACTAAAATTAGATTGTTTGGTTTCCTGGTATTGTTTTTCAATTTTTTCTAATGCTTGATTCCATAAATGACGATTCGCCCCGGCTACTTGATGTAACCAACGATAATTTGATGGTGAAGTCCGAATTCGATAACGTATTTGAATGTAAGTTTTCTTCATCTCTCTATAAAGACACCACTTTTTTGGTTATGAAAGTATATAATTCCCTAATTTATCCTTCTGATGTGATGTCTTCCAATGAAAATTCCACGATTGTCAATTGAATTGAAAAAACAACACATCACACTCTTAACTTCATTGATAGAAGCACCAACAAAAAATGCAGAACCCCAAAGAGTTCTGCATCTCATTGATTCAATTTGATGATCGATTATTTGATATCAATCATCTTTTTATTTTCAGATTCAGCTTCAACTAATTTGTTTAACGTAATCTGAAGTATACCATCCTGATAGGTCGCATCGATATTCTCCGTTTCAACATTTTCAGGAAGTTCAAAACTTCTTTCAAATGTAGTGAAACCAAATTCTTGCTTGATAAATCCATCTTCTTTGGTTTCATTTTCTTCGGATTTAGTAGTTGAAATAGTTAAAACACCATTTTCTAAAACCACTTTAAAATCTTTTTTGTCCATACCAGGGACAGCCATATCAAGCAGAAACTGCTTGTCCGTTTCTCTGATGTTGACCATCGGAGAACTGTTTCTGAAGACTGGAAAATCAAAATTCCAGTTCCAGTCTCGACCAAAAAGGCCACTATCCAAATTTGTTGGATAGATTCTCAAACGTTTTCTAGGTAACAACATGACTTAAAAATTTAAAGGTTAACATACACTCTCTTAATGAGCAATTTCTGTTCCTTATGGATTTTCAAGTCATTTTGACAGTAAAAAACTCGAATAATTAACATAAAAATGCCACAATGTCGTTATTTTATGGTATTGTGTACCAAATCGGCAACTTCTTGAAATAATATGGCTGAATGAACATTGAGTTTAGACTCTGATATGATTCGTTTCGCTATATCGGCATTGGTTCCTTGAAGTCTCACGATAATTGGCACATCGACTACGCCAAGATTCTGATAGGCATCGACTATGCCTTTGGCCACTTTATCGCATCGAACAATGCCACCAAAAATATTCACTAGAATACATTTTACTTTTGGATCACGCAAAATCAATCGAAAACCAGTTTCTACACGAGCACTATCTGCTGTTCCACCAACATCAAGGAAGTTGGCTGGATCTCCTCCTGACTGCTTGATCAAATCCATGGTGGCCATCGCCAAACCAGCTCCATTGACCATACATCCAACATTCCCACTGAGTGCAACATAATTGAGCCCCGCTTGACTGGCTTCAACTTCTATTGGATGTTCTTCCGTCAAATCTCTTAATTCGTAAAAATCTTTATGCCGAAATAGGGCATTGTTATCCAAAGTGACTTTACAATCAATGGCCATGATTTTGTCATCTGATGTTTTAAACACAGGATTGATTTCAAAAAGGGAAGCATCCACACCAACAAAAGCATTATACAGAGCGCTTGCAAACTTTGTCATTTGAGTAAAAGATTTTCCTTTTAACCCCAAATCAAAAGCGACTTTTCTAGCTTGAAAAGGAAGAAAACCCACCACAGGGTCTACTTCTTGTTTGAAAATCAATTCCGGAGTCTTTTCTGCAACGGCCTCGATATCCATACCCCCCTCAGTTGAATAAACCATCATATTTTTCCCTGTTTGACGATTCAATAATACCGACATATAAAACTCTTGCGGTTGGGATTCTCCAGGATAATACACATTTTGATCAATCAATACTTGATCGACTTTTTTACCTTCAGGTGGGGTTTGAGGAGTAATCAATTGCATTCCCAATATTTGATTAGCATAGGCATACACTTGATCGATATCAGAAGCTATTTTAACACCACCCCCTTTACCCCTCCCACCGGCATGAATTTGAGCCTTTACTGCGAACTTTTCCGTCCCTGTTATTTTTTGTAATTCAATGGCCGCTTCTTTGGCTTGCAGGGGGGTATTGGCAACTATTCCCTTTGATATCGATACGCCAAAGGACTCAAGCAAGGCTTTTCCCTGATATTCATGTATGTTCATAGATTGATAGGTTGGCCTTCAAAAATATAATAATATACCAAAGACTCACCAAATATTATGTTGTTTTAATCGCTCAGTACACTAATGAAAATAGTTGAATTGAAATTTATTGAACTTGTTAAGTACATAACTTGATTTGGCCAATTCATTAAAAATTTCGTTTTCAATAGAGTACTCAATAATTAAAATATATTTTCGTCATCGAAATTAGATTGTATGAATGATCAAGAATTATTATCTATTGCCCAACAATATGGAACGCCATTGTATGTCTATGATGGAAATACCATGATTAAACAATACCAACGATTGATTAATGCGTTTGATGGAATGCCCCAGTTAAAAATTCAATATGCCTGTAAAGCTTTATCTAATCTGTCAATCCTAGAACTTTTCAAAAACTTGGGAGCTGGACTCGACACGGTATCTATACAAGAAGTTCAACTGGGCTTAAAAGCGGGATTTCAACCCCATCAAATATTTTTTACTCCAAATGGGGTATCAATTGAAGAAATTCAAAAGGTATCTCAGATGGGGGTTCAAATAATCATTGATAACTTATCCTTACTAGAACAATTCGGAAGCATCCATTCAAATACTCCAGTCGGCATTCGTCTGAATCCACATATCATGGCTGGAGGAAATTCAAAAATATCCGTTGGACATATCGATTCTAAATTTGGCATTTCTATCCATCAATTTCCTCACATCAAAAGAATTATTCAAATCACTAAAATGAAAATTAATGGGGTTCATATGCACACAGGAAGTGATATTTTGGATATTGATGTGTTTTTAAAAGCCACTGATATTTTATTCAAACATGCCCATGAATTTAATGACTTAGAGTTTATTGATTTTGGAAGTGGATTCAAAGTGTCCTATTACCAACAAGATGCTGAAACCAATATTGAAGAATTGGGTGAGAAATTAAGACAACGCTTCGAAACCTTTTGCCATAAATATGGAAAAGAAGTATCATTAGTTTTTGAACCTGGTAAGTTTTTAGTCAGTAAAGCAGGACATTTTTTGGTGAAAGTGAATGCCATAAAACAAACGACTTCTACGGTTTTTGCTCATGTTGATTCTGGATTTAATCACTTGATTCGACCCATGTTCTACGATGCATACCATCAAATTGACAATATTTCAAACCAAGACGGGAAAAGTCGCTATTATACAGTCGTTGGCTACATCTGTGAAACAGACACATTTGGGTCTAATAGAAAGATTCAAGAAATTACAGAGGGGAATATTCTAGCATTTCGAAATACTGGGGCTTACTGTTATATGATGTCTAGCAACTATAATTCAAGGTATAGACCAATAGAAGTATTATGGTACGGTCATCAATCACATCTCATTAGAAAAAGAGAACGCTTTGAAGATTTAATCAGGCACCAAGTACCCATTGATTGGAAAAAGAGTGAATCTTAAATTTGCCTCTCTATGTGTGAAATTTCCTCTTTATGAAACGGTATCTGAAGATTCATTAATCTTTGATTCTATGGTTGAATCCTTTTAATTTTTCAAGAGACAATAACGATACAGTTCAAGAAAATTAATCCAATCTTTGGTATAATTTTCAACCGCTTTTTGTTGTCCAAATTCGCTGGCCATAGAAAAAAAAGAATTTGAGTTTGATATCTTTAATGGGGTTTGTTTTTCAAATAGGCTCAAATTAGGAAATCCATTTTGGAAGTTAACCTTCAAAGCACTTTCAATTCCTTGTATTAATTCGTTTTCTTCTGGACTATTTAAACTTCGGTTTATTAGTTCTAAAGCAAAAAAGTCGAACGCAATGGTAAGTGAAGAAATTTCTTGAGACAGTTTATTTAAGAATGGAATAATGCTTTCAGGAGGTAAATACATGGTGTTTCCTTCCCAAATGAATAAACTACTCTTAGTGCAATCGAAGCCTATTTTTTCGAGCTCATGAATGATATTTGTTTTTAAATAATTACACTTAACAGAAGGGGATTGAGATATTCCATTTTCCTTTAAAACAGAACTTTTATAGTCAATAATCGCTGGTTGATCAATTTCAAAAAACTTGACTTTTGGATGTGAAAATCGATGTGCACGCATGTCAAATCCACCTCCCAAAAGGACAATTTGCCTTACTCCACGCTCAAAGGCTTTTATCACTAATTGGTCAAAATATCGAGTTCGAAAACTAATCATTATGGTCGAAGGCGGAAAGTTTTCCTGCATCTGAAAAGCAGCTTTTTTTGCTACTTCATTAGAAAAAAAATCAGCGTACGAATCTTCAAACAGTGGATTAGACTTTTTTGATTCTAGCGCTCTAATCGTAGCAATCACAAACGCTGTACCACCAATCTCATTTATCAATTTGAGTTCATCTGTCATACTAAAAATTTATTGCTCCTCAAATTATCAAAATTTAAGGCCTCCGTAGGTATTGTTTTGAAACTTATTTTAATAGTTTGAAATTTAAAAAATCTGGTCTTTTAAAATAGCCTATCATGTGCAAGACGCATTGAACTTGTAATTGCTACATTGACTTTAAACTCCTGAAAGTTTTGTTAAATTCTCTAACTAATTCATCCATGAGTTTCCATGCCGATTTTATTGAATCCAATTGTGCCGAAACTTGACCAATTTCTAATTCCCCTTGATCTAAATCACCTTCAAACATACCTAATTTAGCTCTACCCTTTCCTAATAATCTTGCCAATTCTTCCTTAGAAGCTCCTTTTTGGTATGCAGATAAAACATCATTATAAAAAGCATTTTTAATTAGGCGAACTGGAGCTAGTTCCTTTAGTGTTAATACAGTATCTCCATCCATCAAATCCACAACTTTATGTTTGAATTTCAAATGTGAAGAAGATTCATGAGTGATGGCAAAACGTGATCCAATTTGCACTCCCTCCGCTCCTAATGCCATTGCAGCTAACATCGCACTACCTGAACCAATTCCACCGGCTGCGATCAAAGGAATATGGATAGCTTTTTTTACAATTGGAATCAAAACCATCGTTGTTGTTTCCTCTCTGCCGTTATGACCTCCAGCTTCAAAACCTTCAGCCACAATAATATCTACACCACTATTTTGAGCCTTCTGAGCAAATTTCACTGAACTGACGACATGGGCTACTATAATTCCTTTTTGCTTTAAAGTATCTGTCCAGATTGAGGGATTGCCAGCCGATGTAAATACAATGGGGACATTATTTTGGATAATAACATCCATTTGTTGTTCGATTTTACTGTATAGTAAAGGAACATTGACACCAAAAGGAAATTGGGTTGCTTTTTGGCATTTAACAATATGCTCTTGAAGAATTTCCGGATTCATCGATCCTGATCCAATGAGTCCCAATCCACCTGAATTTGAAACAGCTGAAGCCAATTTCCAACCACTATTCCAAACCATACCGGCCTGAATAATGGGGTACCTAATACCCAATAATTTTGTCAATCGATTATACAATCAAAATTTTATTAGAGAAAATTATCGACGGTTTGATACGCTTTAATGAGAGCCTTTTCACCATCCAATCCTTCCGTGGCATTACCATGTTCCATGCCTAGAATTCCTTGATAATTTTTCGAATGGATAAATTTAAAAACGTTCTTGTAGTTGATTTCCCCGGTAGTGGGTTCTTTTCTTCCAGGATTATCACCTATTTGAAAATATCCTATTTCATCCCAAGAAATGTTCATATTGTGAATCAAGTTTCCTTCTTGAATTTGTTGGTGATAAACATCAAATAATATCTTACATGAAGGAGAATCAACAGCTTTACATATTTGATATGCTTGGGGTATTCGAGAAAGAAATAGTCCAGGATGGTTGATGAAATTCAAAGGCTCTAATACCATAACCAATTCGTGGGGTTCCAACATTTCTGACGCTCTTTTCAAAGTTTCAATCACATGAGATGTCTGGTAATCCATATTTTGTCGTGGATCAATATGCCCAGGAACGACGGTCATCCATTTGGCATGAACTCTTTTGGCCGTTTCAATTGAATCCTTAATTTCTTTTAAAAACTTTTCTCTGAGTTCAAGATTTCCTGATGCCAAATCTGCCTTTTTCCAACTGATGGTATGGGCTACAAAAACCCCCATTTGTAATCCAAGCTTCTCCATAGTAGAAGCCATAGCTTTCTGCAAAGTAATTTCTCTTTTTCGCATTTGATTATCTTCAAAGGCCTCAAAACCCATGTCGGCTATAAAATTTAATTGATCTATTGGGTTTTCACCAGCTGAATGAACAAACATTCCTAAATGTGGCGCATATTTTAAGTTGAATTTATTCTTAGACACGGATTTTGTCCCCCCTAGTTTCGTTATATTAAAATTGGAAAGTACTGTTAAAGGAGCAGATAAGGTTAATAGTCTCGCGAAATTTCTTCTATTCATTTTTTTAGAAATATGATGTTTCGCCTGGTTTTGCAATGAGATAGTTTCCATCTTCATCAGGCAATACCGGCGGAGTACTTCCCCAATCCAATGCATCGGGAACTAATTGGTAATCCAATGCTAACGCCTTTTTCAATTCAATGACGCTTCCTGAATAAGTGGCCATCCTTCCAGCTATAGATGAAAGCGTACTGTGAGCAGCATAGTCTACGTCATTGATCACATTTCCATTTCTTATAGCTTTAAACAATTCATTTTGTTCAACTTGATATGGATTGGGATCATTACTACCTTGATATTGATATATCTTTTTTCCATTTAAATCTTTGACGAGGCCTTGACCGAAAAAAACGGTTCCTTTGGTCCCTTGTAAGACCTCATCGACTCGATTCATGCAACCTGGAATATGTCGGCATTGACTTGAAATAACAGCCCCACCAGGGTAAGTGAATTCTACAAAATGATGATCGTAGATTTCTCCATGATCTTTCCCATTTCGAACTTGACGGCCTCCCATACCCTGTGCCGTCAATGGATGCTCTCCGATAAACCAATTGGCTATGTCGATATTATGAATGTGTTGTTCTACGATATGATCTCCACACAACCAATTAAAATAATACCAATTCCGCATTTGGTATTCTAATTCCGACTGACCTTCTTTTCTTTCATAAACCCATACCCCGGCACTATTCCAATAGACTTGTCCACTGATAATTTTGCCGATGAGACCATCTTGTACTCTAGAGTACAGGTCCAAATATTTGTTTGAATAATGTCTTTGTAACCCCACCACAACATTCAGTTTTTTATTCATAGCCTCTTTATTAGAATCTAATATTCTTTTAACACCGACCGGATCAGTGGCCAATGGTTTTTCCATAAAAACATGCTTGTTTTGTTTGACGGCATAATCAAAGTGCGTAGGTCTAAATCCTGGTGGGGTAGCTAACAAAACAACATCCGCTAAATCAATGGCTTTTTTATAAGCATTAAATCCAGTAAACTGGAATTCTTTGGATAATTCGATGGTTTTTTCACCGTCAAAATGGTCATTGATCCCTTTCAAACTAGAATCTATCCGATCCTGAAAAGCATCTGCCATAGCCACTAGTTTGACATTTTCATCGGCTTGTAATGCATTCACAAGAGCCCCGGAACCGCGTCCACCACAACCAATCAAAGCTATTTTTAACACGGTATCGGATTTTGGCATTGAAAAGACCTTTAATGATGGTGGAATTGTTAAAATCCCTCCAGTCAATAATGTGGAAGTTTTAACAAAGTTTCTTCTTGAAGATTTTGTTGTTTTATTTGTCCTCATAAAAAATTCTTGAAATTTATAATTATTGATTTTCAGTGATGAGAATTCACCACCGTTTCGTTTTAACACTATCGTTCAATTTATTTTTCAGCACTTTGCCAATAGATTAATTGTTGTTCTGGGCTTGGTGTGTTTTTGGGTCTTAGGATTCGAAACCCAACAAAATCTGCATCCGTGTGCCACCAAATACTTTTGGGAATTTGTGGATCTCTGAGTTTCCAAGTACTTGATGATCTTCCACGAGCTGCTGATCTCAGTTTTTCAGAAAAATCTTTCCAAGATCCCCCTCTAACTGACCGAGGGTAACGTTTAGTGGGGATTTCATAGGGGTTTAACACTAGTGAATCTCGAAGTTGATAAATATTTGAAATATATTGATCTAGCGTCCATTCTGAAACATTCCCATGCATGTCATATAATCCCCATGGATTAGGATTTTTTTGACCAATTGGTTGATATTTTCCATCACTATTTTTTTGATACCAACCAAATTGATCCAATTCCCTTTCATCATCACCAAAGGAATATCTTGACTGGTTTCCTGCTCTGGCGGCATATTCCCATTCTGCTTCAGTAGGTAGCCTATAAAATTTACCAGTGATTGCCGATAACCATTGACAAAATGTATTGGCCGCATGTTGTGTCATACCAATGGCTGGATATCCATTGATACCCATTCCAAAACTCATATCGGTATATGGTGGGGTTGCTCCAGATATTGCATCCACTCGAATTTCTACCTCACTTGAATTAAGTTCTTCGATTAAATTATCAATATGTCGATCTAAAAATAGTTTATAAATATCCCAGGATATTTCATATTTCCCAATCCAAAAATCATCGATTTCCACAGGATGTTGTGGCCCTTCATCACCATAGCGCCCCTTTTCAGTTTCTGGTGAACCCATCATAAAGGGGCCTCCTTTAACATAAACCATATCGATAGAAAGTTGAGTTTCAGGAATGATTTGTTGATAATCACTTTGAGCATAAATCAATCGATGAATTAAAATCATGATTAATATGACGTGAAAACGCGCAATTTTATGATTCATACATTTTGACTACACAAACTTTTTAATTTTCATACCATTGAAAGCAGAAACGATCTCATCATTGATCCCACAGTTGCATCCATTCTATAATCGTTTAGTATATTAACACTTTGAACCCAGACGGAATTTAAGAAAATGATTTCATTTCGTCTAATATAAAAATCCCCTAAATCAATTTTAAGCGATAACTCCCGAACCAATTAATTCGTCTTTTTCGTACCAAGCCACAAATTGACCTTGAGTAATGGCGAATTGAGGTCTTTCAAACCATAGCATTAAACCATTCTTCACCATAAAAAGTTTTGCTTTTTCTAGTGCTTGTCGGTATCGTATTCGGGCTAGAACATCTAGCGATGCATCGTTTTGATTAATCCCCTCTTTTGCTATCCAATGCACCTTATTGGATTCAACCAATAAGGTCTGTCGGTACAATCCTGGATGATTTTTACCCTTTCCCATGTATACTATATTTTTTATTGTATCAATTCCTATAACAAATAATGGTTGGTCATTGCCCCCTATGGCAAAGCCTTTTCTTTGACCAATGGTATAAAAATGAGCCCCTTGATGATGACCAATCATCTGTCCATCTGTAGGATAATAATGATATCCAAGTATACGATTTTCGGGGTTTTCTTCTGCTTTTATGGCATTGTACTTATGATGATTGGATTGGATTTCGATCACCTCTCCTATTTTAGGTTTTAGTTTTTGTTTTAAAAACTCAGGCAGTTTCACTTTACCCACAAAACATAGACCTTGAGAATCCTTTTTTTCAGCCGTAACCAAATTGTTTTCTTTTGCAATGGATCGGACTTCCGATTTTTTTAAATGACCAATGGGAAACAATACCTTACTCAATTGCTTTTGAGTTAATTGACATAAAAAATAAGATTGATCTTTGGTTTTATCGATTCCTGTTAAGAGTTTAAAACCCTTTTTTCCCGTTGTATGAGTCAACTCTTTCTTTCGACAATAATGACCCGTGGCAATAAAATCAGCGTCAAGATCCAGTGCTGCTTTCAAAAACAAATCGAATTTAATTTCTTTGTTACAGACCACATCTGGATTAGGGGTTCTCCCTTGGCGGTACTCTTCAAACATATAGTCAATCACTTTGGTTTGATATTCACCTGAAAAATCGATGGTCTGAAATGGAATACCAAGCCGATCAGCAATCATCATGGCGTCATAACTATCTTCCAACCAAGGACATTCATTAGAAATGGTCTTAGATGTATCATGCCAATTTTTCATGAACAAACCAATGACTCTATAGCCTTGTTTTTTTAGCAAAAGGGCAGCCACAGACGAATCAACTCCTCCTGAAAGCCCTACTACAACAGTTAATTGATTCAAAATAATTTAGATTGATAATTAAAGTTGAGGATTTTGTTTAATAATTCCAAACAGATTTTCAGAGTCAAAACTTTAGCATTAAAATCCATTCCCTTTCTGAAAGCATTGAGTTTACTTTCGATTTCTCAATTGTTTTTGACGCTCGGCTTCTTCCATGGCTTTTTGAAGTCTCGCAGTAAATCCACCTGGTTTTGGTTTGCGTTTCTTTTTGACTTCGATTTGAGCATGGACCTTGTCTTGATTGATGATGTAATTTTTAATGACCAACATCAAAAGAATGGTTAATAAATTGGAAACAAAATAATATAGACTTAAACCACTAGCATAATTGTTAAAGAAAAAAAGCATAAACACAGGCATGATCGACATCAATACTTTCATATTGGGCATTCCTGGTTGAGTTGGCAGGGTTTGTTGAGACATCGTCATTCGGGTATAAAAGAATATCGCTACCGAAGCTAAAATTGGAAATAAACTGACATGATCTCCATAAAAGGGAATGTTAAAAGGCAAGTCCAATATAGAATCATAAGAGGCCAAGTCATCAGCCCATAAAAAGCTCTTTTGACGCAATGAAAAGGCGGCTGGAAAAAATAAAAACAAGGCATAAAAGACCGGCAATTGAAGTAAAGCAGGGATACATCCAGAAAGTGGACTGGCTCCTGCTTTAGTGTATAGCGCCATAGTTTCTTGCTGACGTTTCACTGGATTATCTTTGTGTTTTTCAGCAATTTCTTGAACTTCAGGTTTTAATATTCTCATTTTCACTTGTGATACATAGGACCGATAAGTCACCGGTGACATGAACAATCTGACGATAATAGTCATCAATATGATAGCCAATCCATGTGGGATGTGAGTACTCAAGAAATTGAATAAAGGCATAAACAAAAATCGATTGATCCATCCAAAAATGCCCCATCCCATTTCTATTGACTTTTCTAAATCACCTTCCATTGCTCTTAGAAGATAAAAATCAGTCGGTCCAAAATAAAACTGATAGACTTCATCTAAATCAGAGGCCACATGATTCAATTCGACTGTTGAGGAAAAATTTTTAGTGTATCGGTCTTCTAATTCCTTGTCTTTTGCAATATTTTGTGACGAAACTAACACCGTTTTGAACGGATCTTTAGGCATTAGAATTGAACTGAAAAAATGTTGTTTATATGAAATCCAACGGACATCCTCAGCTGATTTTGATATTTGCTTTCGTTGCCCTAATTTTTTGTCTTTATTGCCTTCAAAACCATACGATAAACGGGTGTATCTATTTTCATAGTCAATTGATTTTGAATTTCTGAACACTTGAGTGGACCAAGTCATCCTGGGAGAGTATCTAGGTGATAATTGATTTGAAAGGCCTCTTGATTGTATATCAAAATGGAGCAGATAACCCGTGTTTTGCAATTCATATCGAAAGGATATCCCCTGAGGATTTCCTGGACTAGTGTCCATAATTAAAACTTGAGAGTTCTCTTGACTTTCTAATCTCGGAACAAAATACATGTCATTGGTATGCGTCATTCGACCATCCACAGAAGACATTTCAATACTAAAATCTGAATTTTCCTCGCCAATTAGATACAGTGGTTCTTGAAGATAGTTTTCAAATTCTTTAAGTCGCAAGGACTTGATTTGACCCCCTTTGGATTGTACTTCAATCCATAATTGATCATTTTCTAATACCACAACCTCTTGTTGTTTATCGACGAACCAATCACTAAAATCTCCATAGGCTCGAGATAATTGTTCTAATTGAATGGAATCGGTTAAAGCATTTGCTTGATCAATTGGTGTCCCTTCTTCAACCAAACTTGGAGCTTGTTGTTCAATGGCTTCTTGTTGCTCCAAAGCTTGATTTCTAGCTTCTGAATTCCGATACATCATCCAGGTAATTATCCCCGCTATTAATATGAATCCAATGAGTTGAAATGGATCAAATTTCCTTTCTTCCATAAGAGTTTTAGATAGTTGCTATATGTTTTGTTTGTAACTAATTCCAGCTTCGATAAACGATACAAATAAAGGGTGGGGTTGAGAAACTGTGCTTTTGTACTCAGGATGAAATTGAACTCCTACAAACCAAGGATGTTGAGAAACCTCAATAACTTCTGCCAAATCGGTCTTTGGGTTAGTTCCGACAATACGAAAGTTATCATCTTTTATTTGACCCACCAAATCATTATTAATCTCATACCGATGACGATGCCGCTCTTTGATAGCTAATGAGTTATAAGAACTTGCAACTGTTGATCCAGCAACAAGCTGACAATCCCAAGAACCCAAACGCATGGTACCGCCTTTGGTGGCAATCGACTTTTGTTCTGTCATCAAATCAATAATGGGAAAATCTGTTTTTGAATTTTGTTCAGTAGAATCCGCATTGACAAATCCAGAAACATTTCGAGAATATTCGATAACCGCCATTTGCATTCCCAAACAAATGCCAAAAAAAGGTATTTTATTTTCTCTTACGTATTGAATCGCGATTAATTTTCCATCGATAGCTCTTGAACCAAACCCAGGGGCCACCAGGACACCATGAAGACTTTGCAATAAATCAATCGCAGATTGTTTGTCAATATCTTCCGAATGAATAAACTGCACATCGACTTGCGTTTCTAATTGTGCTCCGGCATGTATAAAGGATTCTAGAATAGATTTATAAGAATCGGTGAGTTCAACATATTTTCCGACAAGACCAACTTTTATTCTTTGTTTAGGATTTTTTATTCGATATAAAAAATCTTTCCATTGTGAAAGATCTACTTGACCGGTAGGGTTTAAATTAAATTTTTTCAATACTTGTACATCAAGACCTTCTTCAAGCATTTTTATCGGCACATCGTAAATCGTACACACATCGATA
The DNA here is from genome assembly GCA_026709415.1 of Flavobacteriaceae bacterium. Classification (GTDB taxonomy): domain Bacteria; phylum Bacteroidota; class Bacteroidia; order Flavobacteriales; family Flavobacteriaceae; genus Bin25. The sequence continues at coordinate 15,849 of JAPOSZ010000029.1, read as the reverse complement.
GACTCAATAACATCTTTTGCATTGACATTTCCAAAAAGAGCAATTTTGTGTCGAATATCCTTCCCCAAAGGACGATCAGATCGGCAAACTAATATGTCTGCTATTAATCCGCTTTCCATCAATAACTTGACTGAATGTTGTGTTGGCTTTGTTTTGAGTTCACCTGAAGAAGCCAAAAAAGGCACTAGAGTCAAATGAATAACTACCACATTGGCCTTGCCCAGTTCCCATACTAATTGTCTCACAGATTCGATATAAGGAAGTGATTCTATATCCCCTACCGTCCCTCCAATTTCAGTAATGATAATATCATAATTTCCTGAATTTCCAAGCAGTAACATGCGTTGTTTAATTTCATTGGTAATGTGTGGAATGACTTGAACTGTTTTACCGAGAAATTCACCTTGACGTTCTTTTTCAATGACGCTTTTATAAACCCTACCGGTCGTTACATTATTGGCTTGTGAAGTATTGACATTTAAAAATCGTTCGTAATGCCCTAAATCTAAATCCGTTTCAGCGCCATCTTCTGTTACAAAACATTCTCCATGCTCATATGGATTTAGTGTTCCAGGATCAACATTGATGTAAGGATCAAATTTTTGGATGGTGACTCGGAAATCTTGGGCTTGTAAAAGTTTAGCGAGTGAAGCTGCTATAATGCCTTTTCCTAACGATGAAGTAACTCCGCCTGTTACAAACACATACTTGACATGCCTCATTCAATAATTGCATTTGAAAAAATACAGAGACCAAAAATAAAAGAATTCCTACTTACCATATGGAATCCTTATACTCCCCCACTAACTCGACTAACTTCCCATTGTGGTATCTGAGCAAAAAATTTAACGTATTGTAAAATCCTTCGGACTCACTTTTTCGATAGTCAAAACCAAAATTATTATAGACTCTAGACGGTAACTGATCTTCAATGGATGTTCGACCTTGTTTCAAGTGATGTCTATTGATGATATCTAATATTAAATCATATCCCCGAATGGCTTCTAAACTAGGGGGTTTTCCAAACATTGAGTAATAGGTGTTTTTGAAAACACTATGATGTCCTCCCCAACTAGCTCTGTACAAAGATGGAAATGTGATATCCAAACTATTGTATTCTTGAGATAATAAATCGGCCATTGAAAAGGAATTGATGATGGATGTATTTATCAACCGAATTTCAAAATCATTTTCTTCTTTGTCAATAGAGCTAAAAAGTGAAATAGCATTTGAATAGAGGATGTCTGAATCAGTTGCAAGAATGACCATGTTTAATTTTCTGCGGTTCATTATTCGGATAACAGATTCAATATTTAGATAGTTTGTTACGGTCGGTATAACTAATCGAGATGATGGTAATACGGCTTTTAATTTATTGGCATATTCTTGATTGTAATTATCTGTGACAATTAAAACGTTATTATTTTGATCATCAACCGTTGACTGAATGTAGCGTAACATCTTTTGCTGGACAATGTCATTTGATGTTTGGGTTTGATAGACATTTGGTCGGCTGATAATGGGGTTCGTTGAAATCGGGAAATATTTATCAATAGCTGTTAAGTCAGAGTTTGATGACAAATAATTGAAATTTTCTGCAATCAAGGGGCCTACGATGGCATGAAAGTTTGAAATATTTTCAACATTGAGGATTTGATTAATGGTGTTTTGATCATTTTGGGTGTCAAATGCAGTTAATTCAACAGTAGCCCCGAATTCTTTGGCTGTTAAGGTTGCCAATTGACATCCCAACAAAAAATCAATCGAAATGGTTGTAAGACTTCTTACTCTATTTAAATCTTGAATTTTTTTATTTTGGTTTGATTCAATAAAATTATTGGCACTGATGGGCAATAACAGTGCAATTTTTAAAGTTTTTTGAGTGCTTTTGAAATTAAGGTTGACATCCGAAAGAAATTGAGATTTTATTTTTTCATGAACTGATAATCCTTGCGTTTCTATTTTAGGTAACGTCATATCAATACCAGAAAGAAATAACTCTTCCAATGTAGTATGATTTAGTCCATATTGCTCTATATTTTCTAGAGAAATTTGATTTAATGCCTTTAAATAATTTGTTTCTTTTTCTATTTGCTCAACTCCTCTTATGGTATCTGAAATGGTTTTATTCTGTTGGTAATCAATAATCGAAAAAATCTGTTTCAAAAAATTTTTGTTATTGATAATCGGATTGAGTTTGTATAGGTTTTTTGGTGATAAACTTTGATTGATTAACTGATCTAAATCAGCCTTAGAATATATTTTACTTTTGATTGAAGACGGTTGAAATAAATTCTTATACGCCTGAATCTTTTTGAAGTCAATGATAAAATTGTTTTTCCCTTGCCGGATATCTGGATACAGATAAAGTAATTCCGAAATATCTAACTCATACGTATTGGCTATTTGATTGATATTTAAAATTTGTTGATTCGAGTCAATCAACGGAAGATGATCCAATAAATTGGAAATCGTATCTTTTTTAACAACTGGTGGCGGAACCTCTATTTCATTTTCTGATAGTTCGTATTGTTGTAATACTGGGATTTTCAAGTTCATACCTTTTCGAAGTCTGCGTCGAGAAAGTCGGGGATTATACTGGATTAATTCCTTATATGTCATGGCATATTGTTTTAAAATACCCTGAATTGTTTCATCTCTTTGAACAACATGTGTTTTTAATTCCAAAAGATTTTTTTCTTGTCCCCATGAAAATTCATATCCACTAATTAAGATGATTACAATTAAAAAACGAAGAAATATAGTTTGACAATCCGTCATTCCCACTCGATGGTTGCCGGGGGTTTGGAACTAATATCGTAAACCACCCTATTGATTCCTTTTACTTTATTGATGATTTGATTGGCTGTGTTTTTTAAGAATTCATGTGAAAAATCCGCCCAATCGGCTGTCATTCCATCTGTAGAATGCACAGCTCTTAACGAAACACAGTGTTCATAGGTTCTTTCATCGCCCATAACTCCGACAGTTTTTATTGGCAAAAGAACCACGAACGCTTGCCATGTTTTATTATAGTACCCATGCGCCTTTAATTGTTCAATGAAAATAGAATCTGCCTGTTGTAATAGTTTTATTTTTTCCATGGTCACTTGACCTAAAATTCTAATTCCTAAACCAGGGCCAGGAAAGGGATGCCTCTGCAGGATTTGATTGGGTAATTTCAACGCTCTTCCTACTTTTCGCACCTCATCCTTAAACAACATACGCAGAGGTTCAATCACTTTGAGTTTCATCAAGTCTGGCAAACCGCCAACATTATGATGTGATTTTATGGTCACCGATGGTCCTGTTACCGAAACGGATTCAATAACATCTGGATAAATGGTACCTTGAGCCAACCATTTTACATTATCAATTGAAGAGGCTTGTTGATCAAAGATTTCAACAAATGTATTACCAATGACTTTTCGTTTTTCTTCTGGATCGGTAATCCCTTTCAAGTTTTTCAAAAAAACTTTGGCAGCATCAACCCCTTTGATTTGAAGGCCTAAATTTTGAAATTGTGCTAGTACTTGATGAAATTCATCCTTTCTCAATAATCCATTGTCTACGAATATGCAATACAGTTGATTTCCAATGGCACGGTTTAATAAATAGGCCGCAACAGCTGAATCGACACCTCCTGACAAACCCAGGACGACTTTATCCATTCCCACTTTAGATTTGATTTCCTTTATCGACATGTCGATGAATGAATCGGATGTCCAAGTTGGTTTTATACCAGCGATATCAATTAAAAAGTTATGCAATACTTGTTTTCCATAGGTGGAATGATAGACTTCAGGGTGAAACTGAATGCCATAAATATGAGGTTCGATTTTGTATCCCGCATTTTCAATGCTATCTGTCGATGCGATTTTTTTTGAATTTTTAGGGAGGTCTATAATCGTATCACCGTGAGACATCCATGCTTGAGAAGAATCCGGAACTTGTTTAAAAAACAACTCTTTTGAATTTTGGGTATGGAGTTTTGAGTGACCATACTCTCTGTGTTTTGAAGCCGTTATTTTTCCTCCCAACCTATGGGCTATGTACTGGGCTCCATAACAAATTCCAAGTGTCGGAATAGATTTTGTAAAAGTCAAGTCAATTTGAGGGGCATTTTGGTCATGGACTGAAAATGGAGACCCTGACAAAATAACCGCTTGGTATTGGTCAAATGAAACTGAGAGATGATTGTAAGGGTATATCTCACAAAAAACATTTAATTCTCGGACTCGCCTGGCAATCAATTGTGTGTATTGAGAACCAAAATCAAAAATCAGTACTTTCTGATGCACGCCCAAAAATACTATTTATGCCATTGATACTAGTGGCTATTTCAGTTACGTATTTTTATTATTGGAAACTGAATCGAATCTCAAAATAGTCCACTGTTTTCCCAAAGGATTGAAATTTTCAATTAGCTGATCTATGAAATCAAATCCGTAGAGCATGAAAAACTGGGCGAAATTGACTTTTCGCTCTTGAAGAAACTCGGCCGGGAATAATTCTTCATGCAACACAGACAACCTTTTAACATGAGATTCTAGTTTTCGCCTTTGGGCTTGAAGTAATCTTTTTTCTAACTTTTGAATCCCTTTTAATTGCTTTTTTTTTTGTGCCATAACGGCCCCTTCAAAACTTTTGTCAGTTTTTAACACCAATTGATTGAGATAAGAAAATTGTTTTTCTAGTTGTTCTGTCAATTCCATCAAACTCAAGTCAATATTTGAAATGGCTCGAATATGCTTATTGATTAAGACATTACGTTTGAGAAATAAATCTCGATCGCTCAATCTAAATTTATCGAGTTTTTTAGCCTGTTTATTGGTAATCAATAAAGCTGAGTTTCGAAGTAGAATTTTTGGGAATCTTATTTTTTGATCCTCAAAATAATCGATTAACGTCAACCAGTAGGCCACTTCTGCGGATCCACCTATATAGGCCACGTTGGGTAATATCACCTGCTGATATAGGCATCTTGACAACACATTAGGAGAAAAGTTTTCAGGATTTGATTCTAAATCATCTATTATCTCAGATTTAGACCATGATTTACTTGAATCCACCAAATGAAACGCCCTATTTTGTTTGGTCATACGATACCGACTGCTTTTGTATTTATAAAACAAATTGATATCTCTAGGATTGACTTGTGGTTTAAACTTTGAATCATAGGATGTTTTTAATTTTTGAATTGTTTTGTTAACCCCACTTTGACATGTATTATTGATTAATTCATCTTTAAAGTGTTGAGTAAAACATTTTTTAAGATTTTTTTTATTGGCGTCTAAGATGACCAAACCATATTTTCCAAATAATTGATTGAGAAGATTTCTCGATGCATTTGAAAAGTTTTGCTGAGTTTGATAAGATTTTTCAATTAAATTTTTTAAATGTGTCGCATTGAGGGATTCTCCTAAATGACTTTTGAACAACTCCAATACCTTTTCTAAGCCAATTAAGTCCAATTCTCCCACAAAACCCCGAGATTCTTTTTCCCATTTAAATTTTATGCCTTGGTATTCAAAAAAACTAATTTCTTCAAAGTCATGATCCTCACTTGCCATCCAAAAAACAGGGACATATCGAATTGTTTTAGACGATAGGTTTAATAATGAAGATAGTTTTATGACGGATACAATTTTGTAAATCGTATACAGTGGTCCTAACATCAAACACAACTGATGTCCTGTAGTAATAGTTACCGTGTCTTCTTTTTCAAGCCATTCTAAATGCTTTTGAGTTTGTTTCGAAACAGTAGTATTATCATATTGATCATGGAGTTCCTGAACCAGTACCATTCTATTTTCTTGATGGTATGATTTCAATATTGTTGGAGCATAATCTTGTATGCTTCTTGAATTGGGATATTCTCCGTATAAAAAATCTAGATGGTCATTAGATAAATAATCACAAATAAATTTTGAAAATGAATCGCTATGGTCGTAATCAACAAAAGATTTGAGCATTTTAGCAAATTAAACCTAATTTGAATAAAGAAATCCATTCCAACTGTAAAAGTCCTATGATAAAATTTTGTTTACCGATTTAACTTGGATTTTTATACATTGGAAAAATTAAAATCATTTCATAAAGTGTGTTAAATGAAAAGGCTCTGTCTTTTTTTAGTATCAGCTTCGGCATTGCAAATTCAAGCACAAATTCAATCTCCAGAAGATTTTTTAGGATATCCAATAGGTAGTGCGTTTTCTTTCCACCATCAAATAATCGATTATTTCAAATATTTGGATCTTCAAAGCCCACAAGTTCAATTTAAACAATACGGAACTTCCTATGAGGGTAGACCACTCTATTTGGGGGTGATCTCAAGCCAAGAAAACCTAGAAAACCTAGAAAGTCTTCGAGAGAATCACATCGAAGGCACAAAATCACCGACCATAGAAAACAAAGTCATTATTTGGTTTAGTTATGGGGTCCATGGTAATGAATCTTCTACGTCTGAAGTGGCCCTTACAATGGCCTACGATTTAATCACGACCAAATCCCACTGGTTAGACGATGCCATAATCATCATCGATCCATGTTTAAATCCAGATGGTCGCGATCGATACGTGCATTTTTACAAACAATCTAAAAGTTTGCCTCCAAGTACAAATCCCACCCTAAGAGAACATCGAGAACCATGGCATAGTGGACGAACGAATCACTACCTATTTGATTTAAATCGTGATTGGGCTTGGCTGACTCAAATAGAAAGTCAACAGCGAGTAAAAGAATTTCAAAAGTGGCTTCCTCATATACATGTTGATTATCATGAACAAAGTATCCATAGCCCTTATTATTTTGCTCCTGCTGCCCAACCCTATCATGATCAAATCACAGATTTTCAAAGAGATTTTCAAAAGATTATGGGTCTTAACAATGCAAACGTATTTGACCAACATGGCTGGTTATATTTTACCAAGCAAGTTTTCGATTTACTCTATCCTGGTTATGGTGATACCTATCCCCTTTATTCGGGTTCCATCGGTATGACTTATGAACAAGCTGGAGGAGGACGAGCTGGACTAAGGGTTCAAACTGAAAACGGCGATCTTTTAACTCTCAAAGATCGGATTGAACATCATTCTATTAGTGGACTGACAACCATTGAATCGGCCGTTTCTTATAAACAGGATTTGATTGATGAATTCCAAAACTATTATCAGTCGCAAAATCCGAAATTCAAATATTATATCCTTGATGGTCCAAAAAGCACTTTAAAAAGTCTTGCAAAACTGTTGACAAAACATGATATCAAACATGGTCGTTTGAAAAAACAAAAAAATTTTAGAGGTTTTGATTACCAATTGCAGAAAACATACAACACTCCATTTGAACCGGGCGCTCTTATCGTTTCTGCATCACAGCCCAAAGGGAAACTAGTTCAAGTACTCTTTGAGCCAAAGACGGTTCTATCTGATTCGTTGACCTATGATATCACTTCATGGTCTTTACCCTTTGCTTATGGGCTCAATGCCATAGCCTCGAATGATGATATTGATTATCAAGCCCATGTTGAAAATGAAACTTTTTCAAAGCAGACGATTGAGGGTCATTATGGTATCGGTATTCCTTATCAAAGTTTTGAGGATAGCAAATTTATCGCTGCCTTACTCAATGAATCTTTGGTTTTAAGATATGCAAAGAAAGCCTTCACCAATAGTGGATATGACTGGCCAGAAGGAAGTTTCTTCCTTCTTGATGCTGATAATCGAAAAGCGCCTCATTGGAAAGAACTTGTTTTAAAATTATCAGCTCATCACCAAAAAGAAATTGTCAATATTAGATCAGGGTATTCAGACATTGGAATTGATTTAGGGTCCAATGATTTGCATATTCTAAAAAAGACCCCTATCGCCCTATTACATGATCATAGTGCTTCTCCTTATCGATATGGTGAAATCTGGCATTTTTTTGAACAACAACTAAATTATCCATTATCTCAATTACCTTCTCATCAACTAGGAAATGGATTAGATGATTATGATGTATTGATTATACCCGATGGAAGTTCTAATTTGAGTGAAACCAATTCTAGAGAGCAAATCATTAATTGGGTCAGAAATGGAGGAAAATTAATAGTGATGGGAAGTGCGTTAGAAGATATCGTTGAATTAGATGAATTCAAGATTGAATTAAAAGAAGATATAGAAATTGACTATTCCACTATTACTGAATCAGAAAGACCTTCGATTGAAATATCCTATTCTCTTACCGGTAGCATTTTTAAAACCACTTTAGATCGCTCACACTGGTTAACCTATGGAATAGACCGGTATTATTCATTAAGAACCACCAACAAAAGATATTCTTTGCTTAAATCAGGAGGAAATGCCATTAAAATCAAAAGTCCAAATAGTCATGTCAATGGCTTCGCTGGAAGTCAGGTTAAGAAACTTCAAACAGATTTACTTTTATTTGGCACACAAAAATTAGGCAGAGGACAAGTGGTCTACCTTGTAGATAACCCTCTATTTCGTGGGTTTTGGTACCAGGGTAAACAATTGTTTGCGAATGCTTTATTTTTTGATTAAAGCACAAAAGTTTTCAAATTTTTTATCTATAAAAGCAACTAGTCATAAGGCATTAACCGCTTTAAAGGAGTGACAAAAAGAATTAGAAATAAAGTTCGTAGTATTAAATTGATTTGATGAATCAATTAACAATCAGGCCATCTTTGAAGTTGGAATATTTCAATTAACAAAAATTTTTGAGCGAATTAAATCAATCCGAATCGAATTAATCGAAAACGCTAAAACTCGATATAGAATCACAAAAAAATCTTATAAACGAACGCCATTACATTGGTTAACAACGACGCTTTCATAATTTGTATTTCATTAAAATGATGAACTCTACAGGCTATAATTTCAATAAGAATGCCCAAGCTATAAGGGCTATATCACTAATAAAAAACACCAACCATTCCGTTTTTTTGACTGGAAAAGCTGGTACAGGTAAGTCAACACTACTGAATTACATCATTAAGAACACTAGTAAATCAATGGTGAAATTAGCCCCCACTGGTATTGCAGCAATTAATATTGGGGGACAGACGATTCATAGCTTTTTTAGATTTTCTCTTAGACCGTTTTTACCCGATGATAGAAATATAAAATTCGACAAAGAGGTCCAAGATTTGTGCCAAAATATAGAAACATTCATTATCGATGAGGTATCCATGGTTCGTGCTGATTTAATGACAGCAATCGATTTATCCCTCAAACGCTATATGAACAATAACAAACCTTTTGGAGGGAAGCAAATGTTATTTGTTGGGGACTTATTTCAATTACCTCCGATTGTTGATAGCACGAATATAGAAGTTTGTCAAATCATTGAATACTACTATAATAACAATCCCTTCTTTTTTAGTGCGCCCGTTTTTAAAAACTTTAATTTAATTGTCATTGAATTAAAACAGGTCTATCGACAAAGTGATTTTGAATTTGTATCCATTTTAGACAAAATAAGAACTGGAAAGGCCAATCAAAATAATTTAGATCTGATCAATCAGAGACACAATCTATATAAAACGGCCCGACACTACAATGATAAAAAAATATCTTTAACGCCAAGGACAAAATCTGCGGAAAAAATCAATACCTCTATTCTCGATAGTTTAAATAATCTGAAATTGACTTTTATAGCAAAAACTACTGGCACTTTTAGTCAGAATAAAACTAAATCAAGAACTCCAACTTATCGAGAGCTAGAATTGTGCGTTGACGCAAGAGTTATGATGATCGCTAATGATAAAAATAAACAGTGGGTTAATGGGTCTCTAGGGACCATTACAAATATTGATATAGAAGATAATTGTGTTTGGGTCCTACTCGATTCTAATGGTGAAGTTAAAGTTGAGCCTTATCAATGGGATGATTTGGAATACTATTGGAATGCAAAAGATAATAAAGTTGATATGGAGTCGATTGGAACTTTTAAACAATTACCGATAAAACTGGCCTGGGCTTCAACCATCCATAAGGCACAGGGGCTCACTTTAGAAAACGTAGTCATCGATTTGGGGTATGGGGCTTTTGCTGAAGGTCAAACTTATGTTGCATTGAGTAGATGCAAATCTTTAGACGGTATTGAACTTGAGAGAAAAATAGGTTTAAGTGATATTAAAGTATCCCAACATGCTTTAGATTTTATGTCTAGAGATATCAACGTTTCCGATGGATTATATGATGTTTTACATGACAAGTATTCTGAAGAAGGATCATTTGTGCTCTACAATAGTAAAAAAGGACGAGAGGTCAGAGTTCATTTATTGGCACTTTCTCTTTTTGTGAGAGATGCTGATGGTATTTCTGATGATCGAGAAAGTAGATTTATTCATCAATACTTTGCCGATTTGTATGGCAGTGAAGAACGAACGAATATTTACAACTTATACCAAAATAAAATTGATCAAAATGATCTCCGTTTGGATCGAAGTGTGGATTACATTAAAAATAACACCACTTACGATTTTTGTAAATCGGTCATCCATTTTTTATTCAAAATCAGTTCCATAGATTCCGAAATCGTTGAAAAAGAAATAGAAATGATTTCAAGTATTTCTGATTTTTTGTCAATAGAAAAACAAGATTATCATAGCATCAAAGCTTTATTTGTTGAAATAAAAAATTCAAGTTATATTATACTTCAAGTTTCAAAGAAAACCACAGAAAAGGTGATTAAAAAGGCATTTCAGGACTATTGTAAGAAGTACGATCCATCGAATACCAACACAGATGACTTGGTTTTAATCAATCATTCTCAAGAACATTACAAAGCGGTAGAAGAAAGCTACTACAAAATCAAAAAGGATAGAGGATTTTAATTTCAAATAAATTTTTCTCTTTTCGGCTTAAAAGACCAATCATCGAGTTTATAATCGATGGTGTCTTTTATACGCTTAGCTCTTTTAGAAAAAAAACACAGATTTAAAAACAGATCCCAATCAACAGAATTGGCTTTTTATTTTTGTGGATAATGTTTCGACACCAAACCCCTGAAAAAGACTAAGAGTGTTCTAATGGAGAGGACTCTTTATATTGATTGAGGCTTATGACTTCATCTTTAATAGGTTGCCCCATCAAATCAAACTCACTAACACTTTTGATTCTTATTGGGTAAAACTCCCCGATGTTCAAATGGTTCAGTCGTGAATTGATAAGCACTTCATTATCAACGTCGGGGGAATCCTTGTAAGTTCTGCCAACATAATAATCTCCTTCTTTTCGATCGATGAGGCATTTGATTTTTTTACCAATTAGTTGTTGGTTTTTTTGATATGAAATATCCGATTGTATTTTCATGATCCGATTTAATCTTAGATTTTTTATCGCCATAGGGACATCATCATCTAAGTGAAATGCATGGGTGTTTTCTTCATGACTATATGTAAAACAACCCAAACGATCAAATTCAATTTGTTTGACCCATGACAACAATTCATTAAAGTGATGTTCCGTTTCGCCAGGATAACCAACAATCAGGGTTGTTCTTAGTGCGATTTCTGGAATTTTAGAACGGATGGTTTCAATCAATCGGTTAGTTTTTAACTTGTTTGTTCCTCGACGCATCGAGACAAGAATTTCATCTGAAATATGTTGTAATGGTATATCGAGATAATTGCAAATATTTTCTCGATTATTGATAATATCCAACACTTCTAAAGGAAATCCTGTTGGAAACGCATAATGCAATCTAATCCATTGGATTCCATCAACATCAGCTAATCGATCGAGCAGTTCATGCAACATTCGCTTGCCATACAAATCAATGCCGTAATATGTGGAATCTTGTGCAATTAATATCAATTCTTTTACTCCTAGTTTGACCAATTGTTTGGTTTGGTTCACCAATTCTTCGATAGGAGTTGACCTGTGATGTTTTCTCATAAGTGGTATGGCACAAAATGAACAGGGCCGATTACAACCTTCAGAAATTTTTAAATAAGCATAATGTTTTGGAGTCGTTAATAATCTTTGACCAACCAATTCGTGTTTGTAATCAGCATTTAAAACCTTTAATAACAGTGGTAAATCATCGGTCCCAAAATACTGATTCACTTGAGGTAATTCTTTGATTAAATCATCTTTATACCTTTCTGATAAACAACCGGTTACAAATAGTTTATCGATTTTTCCAGATTCTTTTTGATCGATATATTCTAGAATCGTATTGATTGATTCTTGCTTCGCATTCTCAATAAAGCCACAAGTATTGATTATTATAATATTGGCTTTCGAGCGATTAACTACTTGAATTCCATTAGACTGTAACTGCCCCATGAGCACTTCGGAATCAAATACATTTTTAGCGCATCCCAAAGTGATGACTTTGACTTTATTTTTTTGGGGCCTTTTAGTTCTCAAGGTATGCAAATATGAAACTATCGATAGTCTTCAGGTGGGCGTCTTTGTTTTGAAATACGTTCAAAAGCAGCTCCAATTTCAAATAGTTTTTGTTCTTGTTTTGATGGTGCTATAAACGTAATATTATAAGGTTCTCCATGCTGATTAAATCCCATAGGAACGGTCAGCGCAGGATAGTGGGCGGCAGCGGCGTATGCTGCCGTATAATTATTGATCGAGATAATGACATCTAACTCGTGATTTTGCATCGGTTCTTGAAAATATCTTACAGCTTCCGACATAACTTGCATCTTTTCCCTTTCAAACTGGTCTTTTGTTAAAGTATCGGTGATGATTTTTCTAAAAATTGACTGATTGTATGGAGCATATCGCATCGAATCTTTTACATTGAATGCGACAATATCATCGATATTTTTAACTTCAATAGTTTCACTAGCATGGTGAACCAAATAATTGGGTAAATCAATTTTCATATCGACATCCAAAATTTTAATGAATTGTTGAAATTCAATCTGCGGAGGATGGATTTGAATCACTTGGCCTGAATTATTTTCAATTTTTTGAACTGCATTTTGCATTAAAGAATCACTAGCAAAGGCTTTGATAAGTCCAAATTTCACTCCTCGAAGTGACATGTTTTCAAGATGTTGATAATTGATGGGTTCAGACTTATAACTATAAGAATCCAACGAGTCATATCCCGAAATAGCACTCATTAATATGGCTGCATCTATAACACTTTTGGTCATCGGACCTGCCGTATCCAAAGTACCAGAAATGGGTACCATACCATTTCGACTGACTGATCCAATGGTAGGTTTTAATCCCACCAATGCATTTTTTGATGAGGGGGATAGAATAGAACCTGATGTTTCTGTACCTATGGCTGCTACAGCATAGTTAGCGGCAATAGCAGTCCCACTTCCGGATGAAGATCCCCCAGTTTCAAAAATCTTTCGGCCATAAGGATTCAAGCTTTGACCACCTATATAACTATATCCTAACGGACATCCACTACAAAAATAATAGGCCCACTCACTGAGATTTGTTTTTCCTAAAATCAGAGCACCAACATCTTTTAATTTTTTAGTCAAAATAGCATCTTGAGGTGGAAAATTATGTTCCAAAACAGCTGCTCCTGCGGTAGTCGGCATACTGGTCGTATTGATATTATCTTTCAATAGAATGGGTATTCCATAGAGAGGATGTTTCATTTCCTTTCTTCTTTTTATATCTCTTGAACGGGCTTGTTTAATAATATCAGGATTTAAACTGATAATGGCATTGAGATATTTTTCTGGATTGGTTTCAAAATGATAGATTCTGTATAAGTAGAATAGGGTTAATTCATAATAGCTTAATTCTTCTTGGCTAACGAAGCCTTGAAGTTCTGGTATGGTTTTTTCTAAAATTAAAGGCTTGAGACGTTGATATTTTTCATAGCCAAACCTCAATAATTCCTTTTCAAATGGGAGAAAAAGGGCTAGCTTCAAGTTACTATGGGGTTGAATTCGCTTGAATCGCATTCGCTGTATTGGGTGTTCTGCTAAACTTTTAACTTCTTCTGACTCATCATATTTAACCCAAGAAATTATTTTTTCTTTTTGGTTATCTGTTTCACATGAACAAATGAAAAACGTCACAAAAATCAATAAGAGATACAGAACCTTCATTATGATTTTTTTCTAGTTTTCAAAGAGCGATTCGACATACTTTTGACTATCAAACAACAGCAAATCATCGATTTTTTCACCGACTCCAATATATTTGATTGGAATATTGTACTTATGAGAAATACTAAATAACATTCCTCCTTTAGAAGTGCCATCTAGTTTGGTTATTGCTAAAGCCGTTACACCAATATCATTAAAAAATTCACCAGCTTGGACTAGTGCATTTTGGCCTATTGATCCATCTAAAACCAAAAGAACTTCATGTGGTGCATCTGAAATTACCTTTTGAATTGTTCTTTTAATTTTTTTTAGTTCTTCCATCAAATGACTCTGATTCGACATTCTTCCTGCCGTATCAATTAAAACAATATCTTCAGATTTTGAAACGGCTGATTGCACTGCATCAAATGCTACGGCTGCAGAGTCCCCACCCATTTGATGTTTAATCATCCGACATCCTACTCGATTAGCCCAGATGCCTAACTGTTCTATGGCTCCACTTCGAAAAGTATCGGCCGCACCAAGTAAAATTTTTTTTCTTTGGACCTTGTACTTGTAAGCTATTTTTCCAATAGTCGTTGTTTTTCCACTTCCATTGACACCAACCACCAATGAAACAAAAGGTTTAGAACTTTTATTGTAAGATTCTAATCCATTGGAACATTGATTTTTTTCAAGAATTGAAATGATTTCTTTTTTAAAAAAGTCAGATAATTCGCCTATATGTGAATTTTTTGAATTAGGGAACTTGTCAACTATATTATCGATTAAAAATTCGGTGGTTTCTATTCCTACATCTGCAGAAATCAAGATTTCTTCAATGTTTTCAATTAGTTGGGAATCAAGGGATCTCTTTTTTGAAAGTAGATTTCTGATCCCACCCCAAAAACCAATAACTTTTTTGTATTTACTAACAGAAGACAAGTTCAACTATCTAGTGCAACAATGACAAGTCCGAAGTAATTGATGTAACCGTGCCTGAAGCTATCTAACCACTATTGCTTTTTGAGCCAATTCTGAACCTGATCACTTTTAACCATTCCCTCAATGAAACTATACGAACCACTATCCTTTTTGGACATTTTAATGACTTTAGTCAATTTTTTAGATCCCGTTTGTAAGGTCGCTACTGCTTTTTTTGCCATTTTACTTTATTTCTTTATGAAGTGTCATCCGTTTCAAAATTGGATTAAACTTTTTTATTTCCAACCGTGAAGGAGAATTCTTTTTGTTTTTGGTGGTAATGTATCTCGATGTCCCACTTTGTCCAGAATCTTTATGCTCTGTACATTCCAAAATGACCTGGACTCGATTTCCTTTGCTTTTTTTCGCCATTTAGATAAAATTAAATCACAATGCCTTTGGTCCTAGCATCTTTAATAACAGCCGATATGCCTTTTCGATTGATTGTTCGAAGAACTGAGGTAGATATTTTAAGTTTCACCCATCTGTTTTCTTCAGGAATAAAAAATCTTTTTGTAATTAAGTTTACGTCAAACCGACGCTTGGTTCTATTGAGCGCATGAGACACATTGTTTCCAATCATCACTCTCTTTCTTGAAACCTGACAAACCTTTGACATTTTCTTTTTTTTTGAATTCGCAAAAGTACTAAAGTTCACTGATATTTAATCATTTTACTACATGTATTGAAATTGTATCATTAAGATTAAAAATCAATGATTTTCATGATTTACACTATAGTTTCCAACCTTATTCAATAACAGTTGACACTAATTTACGTTTTCAATGACTTTTCGAAGCCAAGCCATCATCGTTTGATTTCATTATGGTTAA
>JAPOSZ010000033.1 GCA_026709415.1 Flavobacteriaceae bacterium | reverse complement strand
TGTTTTGTTCTGAAAAAATACTATCCCACATTTCAATCATGGGGTATGGTGGTGAAGTTACCACAAGATGTACGCTTCTATCCTTTATATGTTTTATTCTATTGGCATTACAATAAAATATCTTATGCTCTGTTTGTTTCATGTGTTTATTGTTTGATTCCTCGCTCCATTTAACAACTAATTAAATTACCTTAATTCCATGTAAACCAATACCTTATCCTACATTATGTTGACCACAGAACTCATTTAATCCAATGGCCTTGGCTATCAAAAATATTTATTTTCCGGAATAATTGCTTTTTGGCACTTAAGGATATAATCCCCCGTTAATTTTTTGAAGTGTTTCTTGGATTTTTCCCCTTGGGAAATCTTCCACTAGTAAATACAAGGTCTCTTCATTCGATGCCTTGATTATTTTTTTAAAAATTTGGAAATTTCAATGGCTTTTTTTACTCTATCAAAATGATATTGTTTATCCTTGACTTGATATTCCAATCGAGAAAGAATCTCTTTTTTATTTTTTGAGGATGAAACCACAT
Source organism: Flavobacteriaceae bacterium (assembly GCA_026709415.1). GTDB lineage: Bacteria > Bacteroidota > Bacteroidia > Flavobacteriales > Flavobacteriaceae > Bin25. The sequence goes on along the minus strand of JAPOSZ010000033.1, from coordinate 20,449 downwards.
CAATACTAAATCCTAATTGTTGTTTTAAATAACAATTTCGATGAGGTTCTTGGGAAATCGTAAACCATACATGGAAATGACCGACTTCATGAACCAATACATAACGGTCCACCTCATCCCAATAATCACGAGGACAACCATTATTCAATAAAATTTTGGTTCTATGGCAATTTGTGTGGATAGAGTTCTAAGCCTCCACAGAAAAACAAGACTGCCGACCGGAAGTTTTCGAACTTTCGGTATCCTCTGGCCACGGTTTTGATTGGTTGGATTTTCCCATGGATTCGTTCCGCCCGGGCATTGGATTGTTTGAAAACGAGGGCATGGATGATCCCATCGAGATGTCTTTGGAACATCTTGGCCACCTCCATGACTTCTTGGATGCCCGTCGCCTTGACTTGGTCCAACCAAGATGTCAATCGCTCTTTGGCTTGTATGATCTCGCGAGCATGGAAAATAGCTTTCAAATCCTCACGACATGTCCAAGCTTTACGAGCTTGCCCATGGGCTTGTTGCATGGCCTCGAAGAGGATGTCTTGTTTTTCAGTTCTATTTTCCGGATTCTTCCATTGAGCCAAACGGCTGTTTTTTAAGATCGCATGGTGTTGGACTTCTCGGCGTCTGACCGCATCGATGGCCCGATTCAAAGACTGGATCCAGTGAAATCGATCATGAATCAAAGAGGCATTGGGTAACAGTTCTTTGGTCAAACGGACAGAGACGTGCCACCTATCCGTTGTGATGGTTTGGACAAACGGCTTTTGATGGCCAGGCACCAGACAATTGAACATGGTTTGGGTGGCTTTTCGATGCCGACCGTGAATCCAATCCAAAACGAAGCCTGTTTCCAGATTACTCACCACCGTGGCATCGTGATGGCTCCGTTTCAAGGCTTTTTCATGCATGCTCCAATGATGCAGCTCTTCTAGAAAACGCTTGGTCCATCCTTGTTCCACGGCACAATGCATGATGCGATGGATGGTATGGACTCCACAACGAAGTCATTGATCTATTTTGTATGGATTGCCATTGGCTAGCAGGACGTCCATCACCCAGCGTTCAAAATGGATGGTGTATCGACGGGCAGTCACCGCCCAGGGCACGGAGATGCTTTTGACTTGGCCAGAAGAACCACGAACACGAGGAACACGACAGTGAATAGTGCATTGGCTTCGAAAGACATCTCAATGACGCCAAACACGTTGTTTCCGATGGTCATCAAGAACGGCCTTTTGACCGGTTTCAGGACAAACACAGGACACATGCCAGTGAACCTTGTTGTTGTTCTCATCATCAGTGACGAATTCAATTTGCCAATCAGAGCCTCAATCAAGATTGGCTTTGGCAATGACGGTTAGGGTATCCATAAAGTAAAGTTTGTACTCCAAAACTATAATTCAACGGATCATCATTATACTTGGATCATCCACACAAATTGTCATAGAACCAAAATTTTTTCAGTCCATCGAGAACCATAAACATAGTCTTCGCTGATGGATTCTAAATCCACAATATGGCCAGGTTGTAAATCCATTATGCTGATGGTTTTTGTTTTAATGATCGGAGTGGCTTCTTTTTCAGTTTTTTCACATTGTAGAACAATGATTTTCATTTCTTTAACAAATCGTTTTTAGCGTATAGACGAAGATACAACATTATCGAATGAATCCATACCGTGGCCAAACTAGTGCTGATTATCCATAAAGGAAGCCCTGGTCGGATAGGGCATAAAACAAAAATAATACGGCGGGCAATGCTAAAAATTGAAGCATGGCATTTTTTATGATACCCCCACCTGCTTTTTTAGTATTTGCTTTGATATCATAATACCCATGAAATCATTTGGGAATTATTATTACAACCATTCGAGTCAGAAGTTTTTTTGTTTTAGTTCATTGTATAGCATACTATTTTCTCAAATGAAAACTTTTTTCGTTATTCTATGTTTGATATTTTGAATTTTTATGGAACATATCATTTGCTGTTTATCCGTGTTGATGTCCATCTGATTGAAGTATGCAGTAAATTTAGTATGATTTACAAGTACTAGTTTAGACATTGTTAAATTCTAATTGGTTTGTTCTTAGAAATTCATTTATTTTGGAGTTCCCTTTTTTAATCTAAAAAACAATTCATACCGTCAAGAAAAACAACATTTTAAATAAATTCCGATGTCGCAAATGGAACTCATATTAAAAGAAAATAAAGATCGATTCGTCATTTTTCCAATCCAACACATCGATCTTTGGACTTGGTATAAAATCTGTGAAGCTTGTTTTTGGACAGCTGAAGAAATTGACTTGAGTAATGACCTTACCGACTGGAATGATAAATTAAATGATGATGAACGGTACTTCATCAAGCATATATTGGCTTTTTTCGCCGCTTCCGATGGTATTGTTAATGAAAATTTAGCTGAAAATTTTGTTAATGAAGTTCAATTCACTGAAGCCAAGTTTTTCTATGGATTTCAAATCATGATGGAAAATATTCATTCTGAAACTTATTCCTTATTGATTGAAACATATGTCGAAGATCCAGAAGAAAAAGACCGACTATTTAAAGCTATTGAAGTATTTCCCGCTATTAAAAAGAAGGCTGATTGGGCATTAAAATGGATTGATTCTGATTCTTTTGCAGAGCGATTGATTGCCTTTGCAGCCGTTGAAGGTATTTTCTTTTCTGGAGCGTTTTGTTCCATTTTTTGGCTCAAAAAAAGAGGATTGATGCCGGGATTGACTTTTTCCAATGAACTGATTTCACGAGATGAAGGGATGCATTGTGATTTTGCTGTACACGTACACAACAACCATTTGATCAACAAAGTCCCAAAAGAAAGAATACGAGAAATTTTAGTTGATGCTTTAAACATCGAAAGAGAATTCATCACCGAATCTCTTCCTGTTCGATTGATTGGGATGAATGCCGATTTAATGACCCAGTATTTAGAATTTGTTACCGATCGATTGCTGGTCCAATTAGAAGTAGAAAAAGAATATCATGTGGAGAATCCATTTGACTTCATGGAAATCATTTCTATTGAAGGAAAAACCAACTTTTTTGAAAAGAAAGTTGCTGAGTATCAAAAGGCAGGCGTTAAAAGATCCGCTAGTGATATTGCTTCGGGCATCAAAGAATTTGGCACAGATGAAGAGTTTTAATGAACTAAGAATTAATTAAATCAATATAGAGCCATGTTTGTCATCAAAAGAGGAGGGCGGAAAGAAGCCGTCATGTTGGATAAAATCACAGCTCGAGTAGCCCAGCTGTGTTATGGTTTAAGTGATATCGTGGAACCTGTCCGCGTCACTTTAAAGGTCATCGAAGGAATGTATGATGGTGTCACGACTTCAGAACTAGACAATTTGGCGGCTGAAATTGCGGCTACTTTGGCCACAACACATCCAGATTATGCCAAGTTAGCTGCTCGAATTGCTGTTTCCAACCTTCATAAGAACACTGAAAAGTCATTTTCTAAAACCATGGAGGCACTTTACACGTATGTGAATCCTAAAACCAATAAAAAAGCCCCTTTGCTATCGGATGAAGTCTACACCATCATCGAAGAAAATGCTGAAAAACTTGATTCTCACATCATCAATAGTAGAGATTACGATTACGATTATTTCGGTTTCAAAACTTTAGAGCGATCGTATCTCCTAAAAATAGACCATCAAGTGAAAGAACGGCCACAACACATGCTGATGAGAGTGAGTGTCGGCATTCACTTCGATGATATTGATGCGGTGTTGGAGACTTATGACATGATGTCCAAACGGTATTTTACTCATGCCACCCCTACGTTATATAATTCCGGAACGCCAAAACCTCAAATGTCTTCTTGTTTTTTATTGAGCATGCAAGACGATAGTATTGAAGGGATCTACAATACATTAAAGCAAACAGCAAAAATTTCTCAATCTGCTGGAGGCATTGGACTTTCTGTTCACAATATCCGAGCTACTGGATCCTATATTGCTGGAACCAATGGAACCTCCAATGGTATTGTTCCGATGCTCCGCGTCTTTAATGATACCGCTCGATATGTTGATCAGGGGGGGGGCAAACGTAAAGGTTCCTTTGCCATTTATATCGAACCTTGGCATGCGGATATTTTGGAGTTTCTTGATTTGAAAAAGAATCATGGAAAAGAGGAAATGCGTGCTCGAGATCTCTTCTATGCCATGTGGGTTCCTGACTTGTTCATGAAACGAGTGGAAAATGATGACAAATGGACGTTGATGTGTCCCAATGAGTGTCCCCGCCTTTATGATACCCATGGGGAAGAATTTGAAAAACTGTATAAAAAATACGAGTCTGGAAACAAGGGGCGAAAGCAAATTGATGCTCGAAAATTATGGTTTAAAATCTTGGAATCTCAAATCGAAACAGGCACCCCTTACATGCTCTATAAAGACCATGCCAATAGAAAATCAAACCAAAAGAATTTAGGAACGATTCGTTCTTCAAACTTATGTGCTGAAATCATCGAATACACTTCAAAAGATGAAATAGCCGTCTGTAATTTGGCCTCTATAGCTCTACCTAGGTATGTGACAGATGATGGAACATTTGACCATGACGAATTATATAAAGTCACCAAATTGATTACACGGAACCTCAATCGGGTCATCGATAGAAACTATTATCCCGTCATTGAAGCCAAAAATTCCAATATGAGACATCGGCCCATTGGCATTGGAGTCCAAGGTCTTGCTGATACTTTCATCAAGTTACGTTTTCCGTTTACATCCGATAAGGCAAAAAAACTAAACAAAGACATTTTTGAAACCATCTATTTTGCCGCCATCACCGCCTCTTATGAAGAAGCTCTTAAAGATGGTCCCTATCAATCGTTTCAAGGATCCCCCATTTCCAAAGGAGAGTTTCAATACAATTTATGGGGATTAACGGATGAGGATATGAGTGGTCGTTGGGATTGGGCTGATTTGCGTCAAAAAGTGATGAAGCACGGGGTTCGAAATTCATTGCTATTATCTCCGATGCCCACAGCGTCAACCTCTCAAATCCTTGGAAATAATGAATGCATCGAACCTTATACCACCAACATGTATGCTCGAAGAGTGATTTCTGGGGAATTTGTTGTGGTCAATAAACATTTATTAAAAGATTTGGTTGGTATGGGATTATGGAACGACGATTTAAAACAGGAATTGATGCGTTCCAATGGATCGATACAACACATTGAAGGAATCCCTGATAGTTTAAAAGAGCTTTATAAAACTGTTTGGGAATTGAAAATGAAAGACATCATTGATATGGCTCGTCATCGTGGTTATTTTATTGATCAAAGCCAATCCTTGAATCTCTTTATGGAAGATCCTACCGAAAAGAAATTGACTTCAATGCATTTTTATGCTTGGCGATCGGGTCTTAAAACTGGGATGTACTATTTGCGAACCAAAGCGGCGGTTGATCCAACCAAATTCACCATCGATATCACTAAAAAGCAAGTAGAAAAAGTAAAAGTGGCCGAAACGACGGTCAATCAAGAAACTAACGCGGCCAAACAAAATGTATCCGCTGAACCCATTGACCCAGAAGAGTTGAGAAATTTAATCGAAACTAGCCGTGGAGGGGACCAAGATGACTGCGAAATGTGTGGCAGTTAAATGCGGCCATTTTACTAATCTGTGAATCGATTTATTCGTTATAATCTTCGCAATTATATTTCTTGGCGATGAATTCTCTGTGTAGTTCAAACTCGTCTTTGATATCTTCTCGAACGCTTTCTAAAGGAACTAAAAGGGTGACTCTTTCTTCTAATATTTTAATGATTGAATTGATATTGGATGCCACGGATGAGCGAAATTCCTTATCGCTCTGACTCCACTGATCCTTTTGATCATCAATGCCTAAAGCTTCTTTTTTAAGATCTCTAAGCGATTGCATTTCTATGTTTTCTCTTGCTCTTCTTTTACGCCTTCTCTTTCGAAGCTGCCCTTTCACGAAAAAATACACGACCTGAAATACATTCGCAATGAAAACAGTGCACAAACCAATCGTTAGCCAAGGATACCAATAATCTCTTGAGAATGCAATCATAATGAACATAATCATCATAGCCAGCATATCAAAAGTCCATTTAAGGTAATTCACATCTTGTTGCATGTATTCTAAAATCTTTCTATTGGACATGTTAATATGATTTCATTTGCAATATACACTTTTCATTATGTCGAATCACAAAAAACGAGATCAGCACTTTATCCACTGTGATTCTTTGACAAAATGTATGGAACATAAAGCATCGTTTGTTGATAACTCAACCATTGGGGACCATTTAAACCGAGTTTATCAGACATTCATGATATTTAGAATTTCATGATGATCAAGTGATACTTTGTTTTTCTTGATTTATCTCATACCCATACGGCAGATTTTGAAAGATAATTCACCGTATCTTCTTGAAAGCCTAATTTCTCTTGAACGATGTCCTTTGAGATTTCAATTCTCTGGTTTCTATATCGATGAATTTCAAATCTATATGCCTTTAACACCTTTTCACAAATGGCTTGTAAGCCCCTTGCCCCCTTTTTTTCGTTAATAGCTTGAACCGCTATTTCTTCTAAAGCTTCTTGAGTAAACTCTAACTGAACTCCATCGACTGAAAACATTAGTTTGTATTGTTTTATGATCGAGTTTTTTGGTTCTGTTAAAATTCTAACCAAGGCTTCTATATCCAATGGATTCGTATGGGTAATGTTGGGGATTCTGCCCAAAAGTTCAGGGATATAATTATATTTTTTTAAGTCTTCTGTCGTGACATGAGATAATATATACTCTTTTTGACACTTGTTTTTTGGATTTGTATGAAACCCTAATCGCCCCCCACCTCTTCTTCTTTCAATAATCTTATCTAATCCCTCATGAGCCCCAGTACAAATGAATAACATATTGGTTGTATCCAAATCGATATCCCCACTTTTACTCCCTTTGGATCTCTCTCCTATTGGAATATTCATGACACTACCTTCAAACATTTTTAATAGTTCTGATTGAATATTGGTGCCTAATTTCCATAAAATCGAACCTCTTCCACAGACTTTGTCAATCTCATCGATATAGACAATACCCCATTGGGCTTCTTCGGTTTCAAACTTCGTTAGTGGTTGAATGAGACTCTCAACATCATTACCTAGATAACCAGTCTCAGAAATATTCGTCATAGACCCTTCTGCAAATGGAATATTCATGATATGACACAAACTTCTTACCATTTCAGTCTTCCCGGTGCCTGGTGGACCGAGCATCAATACATTTGATTTTTTGACTTCATGTCCCCATTGAAACAACTTTCTTCGCTGTAAATGATCATAAACGGCGACACAGAGGACTCGTTTGGCTTGATCTTGTCCAATGATGTATTTATCCAACTCGTTTTTGATTTCCAATGGAGAGTGAAACTCTAACTTTTGATCCTTATCCTTTTCTTGTTCATCCATTGCATCAATCGCCTTTAACCTCCTGTTTTTGTATGATTGTCTTCTCAAATCTTCAAATTCTCGATATTCATTCGATGGTCGAAGACCAGTGGTTAAGTATAGATAGGAATCTGAAATATATTCCATGATTTTTTCCATGTTGGATTGATTCACTCCTTTTTGAATGACATAAGAGATATCGATGACCCAACCTTGAGAAACTTCAAGGTGTTCTAAATGTGCCTCTATTTTTTTTATTAATTCTCCTCTATCAACGCCATTCTCTTGATCATTGAACCAACGTTTGATTAAGTTTTCAATGGCCTCAAATCTTTCAGATTTTTTCATAATGTTTTATTATTAGATTGCTCCGTTTGTACGTTTTTTCTTTTTTTTAAGTTGATTTTTTTAAATCGTTATTTTATTTCGATCTGTTCTATTTTAATTGATTTGTGAATTTGATGTACTTTATTTGACCCATCATTTCATGGATTTTCTTTCGTGTTTGGTTCGCCTCATTATTTGTTACTTGTTTTCTCGAGATTTGACTTTCTGCTTGTTTTTACTCTTGATTTGTTGCCAGATTTTATAAATAATACTTGACGATCGAATAATGAGGATGCTTATCATTTTAAAACAGTAAAATTACAAATTATATTTAAATTAATTTATAATTCATTATAATATATTATAGAGCTTATTTTATGATTACATTTCCATAAAACACTTAGTTTTGTTTTGGCGAAACAATCCGAGTTTATTATCTATCCACCATCAAATATGGCAATGGACAAAACAAAAAAAGATTCCAGATTCCCTCATTCAAAGTCAACTCGTGTCATTCGCCTTGTCATTCCCCATTCAGTAAAAGATCGTTTTGATGAGCTTTATTGGTCTTATTTAAAAAATGAGCAAGCCTATGGAAAAACTACCAGACATGATTTTGTTGCTTTGGTTATTGATTTGCTGGATGATAAAAATCTAGCCCCAGCTCCAAAAGACTTTGTTCGGTGGATCACTCGAAAAGGGAAACGAGTTTCTCATTTTAATAAAAGGGAAACCGTCTCTGTCATCGTTCAAATAACCAATGAACACTACGACAACTATTTAAAACTGATTTATCATTTTGATCTGGGGAAAAAAGAGCCAACCGTATCTTCATTTATTCCGCAATTTTTAGAAATGGCTTCCGAAAAATTAGGTTATCGTTAATCTCCCATTCAACACACAAGAGTCTCTTTTCTAATTTCCTTTCATTCAGAAATCTATTTAAATTCTGTTGGATTCACGAATTAGATTTCGTTACAATAATCCAAACCATTTCCGATCCCTTCAAAATTTTGTGAGGTATGAATTCCTCTTGAAGTCTAACGAAAGACTCTCACGAACTTGATTTTATCAGTAGATTATCATGTTTGTTTTGTTGATTCAACATTTCGATAGGCATAAGAGATTTTTCAATATGAACTTAATGTTACCTTATTAATAATTTTATATTATCTTTGTGTTAACCAAACATTATCAAACCATGAAGAAAATTGTTGTTTTATTGTTTTTTGGAATCTCCACTCCTATCGTTGCCCAGCAAACTGAAAGAAATATTTCATACCAACAAAAAGGAGATGTCGTTTACTTTATTGAATATCACGCCAATGGGATTTTGGCGCAAACAGGTCAGATTCGTGATCATTTAAATGATGGATTATGGTCGGCATACAATGATGAAGGTCAAAAAATTGCTGAAGGTCAATATGAAAAAGGAAGGCGCGTTTCTAAATGGTTTTTTTGGGATGAAGACTCTTTAGTTGAAGTGGATTTTGAAGACAATAAAATTATCAAAGCGATTCGTTGGGATCAAAGCCAAATTATCGCTGATGCCCAGAGTTTTTAATTCTTCTGTCTCAATCTGAATTTTACTCCTTTTGAAGAGATGATTTCAGATTTTACTTTGACTGATTGAAATCCTTTTTGAAGATGTTGCGGTGGCTTCTGATGATTAATAGCACCACCATTAGGGCCATCACAATGACCGATACGAGTTGGCCAAAGTGTAAAAGAGTCAATAGGATGGCACTGACCATAAACGCACTAAGAGCTGTGATAAACCACCCGCCAATAACATGAATCACCCCAGAAACTCGATACACGGCACTTCCTTTTTGCCATGCCCGATCGGCTAATGAGGTCCCCATGGCAACCATGAAAGTGACATAGGTTGTTGAAAGAGGTAATTTTAGGGTTGTAGCCCACGAGATCAATAATGCCGCCACAACCAAATTGATGGATGCCCTGATTTGATCAAAAGCTGGCCGAATTCCATTGATTGGAGGTAACTCCATGGGCTGAAATCGCTTGGTCATCCAAGATTTTAGTTTTAATGGGAAGAATCCAACCAATAATTGATTGGCACTGTTGAAAGCCCCCACGAGACCAACGGCCAATAGGTTTGATTTAAAGCGTTCGTTTACTTGGTGCTGGTTTGAGAGATCAATCGATGTTTTGACAACTCTCTTGGCTTTGGCATTGACCCAAAGAGTCAACACCATGATGAATCCGGCAATGATTAAAAAGATGATGGGGGTTTTCACTTGACCGGCCATATCGACCATCGAAAATTCAGTAGCTGAAATCCCCGATGCGATCCAAATTTGAAATGCCTGAAAAGCAGCTATAGGAACACCAATAAAATTGACCAAATCATTTCCAGCAAAAGCCAGCGCAAGAGCAAAGGTTCCAACGCCAATAATCAACTTGTAGATATTCACTTTGGCTAACATTTGTAACCAATACGAGATGAATGTCCAAAATAAAGCGCTGAATCCCAGAACAACTAAACGATTCGTTTGGATGTACTCTGGCAACGATAATCCCCCGAGTGAATCAAAACTCATATCGGCATAAGCGCTTCCTTTGATGCCTTTGATAAAAATAAAATAACACAAAGCAGCCAGCGAAGCCCCTCCAAAGAGTGCGTTAATCCATTTCCTCCCGTTTTTTAGGTGGAAGCCTAGTGCCAATCGAACAATCCATTGGATGATCGATCCGGAAGTAAACGCAATCACCACCGAAAGCAAAATGCCGATAATGATTTCTAATGATTTATCCGTATTGATATAATTGTAGAGTAGGGATAAATCTTGTCCCGATTCCAAAAGTTTGATGACCGACATGGCTACAGCAGCCCCCAAAAGCTCAAAAACAATCGATACCGTCGTGGACGTTGGGAGGCCTAATGTGTTGAAAAAATCAAGCAATAAAATATCGGTCAACATGACGGCTAGAAAAATGAAAATGATTTCATCAAAGAAAAACTCTGATGGATTAAAAATCCCCTTTCGAGCAACTTCCATCATTCCGCTAGAAAAAATCGCTCCAACGATAATCCCCAAACTAGCATAAATCATCAGCCTTCGAAAAGGAATGGCACGAGAACCAATGGCAGAACTCAAAAAATTGACGGCATCATTGCTGACCCCCACAATCAAATCACCTATTGCCAGCAGACAAATCAGAACAACAATAAGCAAAAAAACGTGTTCCATTAAAAAGAACAAATCCTTACAAACCCAATATTATAAAGAAATTTGATACCCTATCGATAGACTAGTTCCAGGATCTCGGAATCGAAAATATCGGTCTTCCGCGCCAAAAGATTGATATAAACTTTCTCTTTTATCGCCCAAAATATTTTCCACTTTCAAAGTTAGGGAAGTGTTGTTTTTGAAGTTTTTGATCACATTCAAACTCAAGTCATTAAAGGGCATGGTATAGACATCGGGATAAAATCCATCGCCGACCACCTCAAGCGTTTTCCCTTGAACATTAAAATATAGGCCGACTTGAAGTCCTATTTCTGTCTGATCATAAGCCAATCCTGCATTGATTAAATATGGAGATTGTCCTTGTAATTCTCTACTATCATCCAATGTTTCCCCTTCTCTCAATGCATTGGTTCGTAAATCTCTTTCGTCTTCACTGAAAGGCTCGTCTGAAATAATGTATGATCCATTAAAATTGAAACTAAAAGATTCCAATGATGAAATCCATTCTGAAAGTCGTTTTCTCAATTCTAATTCAACGCCATAAACCCTTGCGTCTCCTAGATTCCGTGGTGTGTAATTAGAAGTAGCTGCTCTGACAAATCCTATTTCGATGGGGTTGACTAAACTTTTGTAAAATAAACTGAAAGCAAACAGCTGAGCAGATTGTCCATAATTTTCGAATCGGATATCATAATTATCGATATACGTGGGGTTAATATCAATATTGCCAATAAAAGTCAAGTTGGAAATAGGATCAAAAATTGCTGCAATCGAAGCTTCTTTAAAACTTGGTCTAGCTGTGGTTTTCGAATAGGCTAATCTCAAATTTGAATTTTGAGTTAACGAATAGATCACATTGATCGAAGGAAACAAATCCGTTTCATTAATTAATTCTTGATTTTCAAAAACAAGATCTCTTTGACTATTTTCTCCAGTATAGAACACACTATAATTTTCTACTCTCAAACCAATGATTGATTTAATTTTTTCAGATAATTGAAACTCATTGGATATGTAGCCAGCTACATTCTGTTGAGTTGAACGAAACTTATTGACATCTTGTCTTATCGTCGTGTTAGCATTGAGGAAGGTTCCTCTTGGATTATCTACGGATACGATATTATCAAGAGACAGTATTCTATTGGGATCTCCGTTGATTCGGGCCCAATCTCTTGAAGACGTATAATTGGTACTAATCGAAAACTCATCGATATAAAAATCTCTCTCTTTTTGTGAAGCATACCCGCCAAATTTTAATAATGCATCTCGACTAAATAAAACATATCGTTGGCTAAAATCAAGCTTCCCAACCAAGTTGACTTCGTCTAGGTAGCGCCATATTCTTTTTGGTTCTGCGTTATTTGGAATACTAAACTCTCCATTTTCATCTTGAAAAGCTGTATTGCGAATATCTTTATCATGGATTTTAGCTAATGTGGCGGAACCAGTCCATTCCATTTTGAATTTCCCATTATTGAAATTATGTAAACCTGAAAGTTGAACATTAGAAATAGAACGTTCAAAATATTCAAGACTGTATTTATTAAAGTCTATAAAGTCGGAAAATCGAGTTTCTTGGCGAAAATCACCGGCCGTGCTTTGTCCATTTTGGATATGAAAAACATTGAATTTAAACCGGCTAAGACCCGTTTTAAAAGATAAACCCAGTAATCCATTGGCTATGACATCATTTTCTCCAATCGACCCGAATTGGATGCGGTTTTCTTCAAATTCAAAATCTGACTTGTCGGGATTGAGATTATAGATATTGTTCCGAGCATCTTCAAAATAAGATTGGGTTTTTTTATAGGCAACAGAAAATAAAACTCCTAGTTCCGATTCTTGACCTACAGAATAACGATTCGCTAAACCCAAACTAAATCCATAGTCTATAGCGCTACTCTTTGTTATTGGTCCCATTTGGGAATCAAATCGTTGAGCTAATGTTGAAATTCGATTGATCGATCCAGGTCCATTGCTAATGGTTGGATCTAATTCAACGCCCAACCTCGGATTCGAATCTTCAGCAATTTGTTCTTCAAGTGGGTTGGCTCTTTTTCCATCATCAAATCCCAACCAGTCAGTAGCACTACCTTGATAACTTAAGAATTGATTATTAAAATGCATTTGGGGGTTGTATTCAAGGCTTGCCGAAACTGAAATTTCTTTTGAAATAGGGATGTCTTTTGTAATAATATCAATAACGCCACCTGTAAAGTCAGCTGGTAAATCGGCACGAGCTGACTTGGTTATCTGAATATTTGAAAGCATATTGGTCGGGAAAAGATCCATTTGGACTGTGTTTTTATCGGGATCGAGACCTGGTATGTCCACACCATTAAGTATCGATTTTGAATACCGATCTCCTAAACCTCGCACATAAACGTATTTACCTCCTTGAACAGAAACGCCGGGCACTCTTTTTACAGCACTAGCTATCGTTGATGCTCCAACTTTTTTAAAAGCTTGAGCTGACAATCCATCCATGAGACTAGCTGACTTTTTTTGAATTTCCAAAACCGACGCTTCAGAATTGGTGCTGGCTTCTACACTAATGATGACCTCTTCCAATCCAGAAGCCGCAGATGATAGAACAATATCGAGTACGGCATAGTCTCCTTCAGAAACTTCGATTCCTAATACCTCTTTTGTCTGGTAACCAATAAATGATGCTAGGATACTATAAGTTCCTGGATTCAACTCGACACTAAAATGACCATCAAAATCAGTGACTACTCCCTGATCTGTGTCTTTGATAATAACGTTAGCAAAAGGAAGGGGTTGATTAAAATCTCCATCGACGATTTTTCCTGAAATACCTTGTTGTGCATAACTGATAAATCCCATCATCCATGGGATAAGTAGAGCATATTTTTTTAGTCGCATTTTAGAATTACAGTATGATATCTAAACTTAAAATTCGTTAGTAAAATAAAAAAATGCCCAAACCTTTGGGCATTTATATTCTGTTCGATTGATTTAAGGTTTCTATTGAGCCTTATGCCATTGGGTCCAAGCAAATTCGTTCATATTTGCTCCTTGATCTTTACCATCTTCAACAATTTGAGCAAAATCGCTGGCATCTTGTCCAAATAAAGTCGTCTCACTCTTATCAGCAAAAATACTCGCAAGAGTTGACGAAGGGCAATTAGGCACTTCAACGATAAATAAGTTTCTAAATGTTAATGAGCCATCTGTGTAATTTGCTGCAACTTCTTCGTTATCTAATTCAAAATCTTGACCAACGGCAAAATGCTTGAACGTGACTTTACCCAGTGTCCCTTGAGCATTTGAACGGAAATCCGCCAGCTCTCCTTTTTCTCCTCCTAAAGATTTACAATCTTCACCTGTTGCACCATAAATTGTGGTATTCGTGAGTGTAAAACCGCCGTCTAAGTCCCCCTCAGGACCATCGATTTCTAATCCATGATCTGAGGCCCCAGTTAAGACCACCAATGAGTTATAAATCGTTCCTGTATAGGCTTGATCAATATCAAGAGCATCGTCACCTTGCCCCCAAACCATCAAATTGGAAGCATTGACTGTTCCGCCGAAAAATTCAATGCCATCATCTTTATTATTAATGACCTCAACGTTGTTGATAATCGTTTGATTACCAACACTGCCTAGTGTCAATCCATTGATTTCGTTTCCTTCACCAATATCGGAACCTCCGTATCGGATGGAAACATATTCAATCACCCCCGAGTTATCATTGGGATCATCACCCCCATACAATCCATTGATATCATCTGTTGGGATGCCTTCAATCTGGACCTCTTTCACATTTCCTTTGAAAGAACCAGGGGCAAGGCCTAATACGATGAATCCGCCCCACTGTCCTCTCACATCGGCTCCAGGTCTATTAGCCTCGTTTGCATAAGTGCCATCCCCTTGTATGGGATCTGCTTGATAAGTCATGATGATGGGTCTTTCTCCTGTTCCTAATGCATAAATCTTTCCCCCTCTAGCCACTAAAAGAGCGGAGGCATCCGCCCCTGTTCCAGGAGATCCTTTGATCACCGTTCCCGCTGGAATCGTTAATGTCTTTCCATTAGGGACGGTCACTCTTCCGTCTAATAGGTATATATTCCCTGCAACTAACGTTTGATCTTCATCTAAAATACCAGAAAGCGTGATGGTTTCGCTTTCTGTTTTTGTGTCGGCGACCAATTGTTGTATCCCTTTTATTAACTCCATCTCAGTACCCCCTCCTGAATTAAAAGAAGAAACAAGACTCGCAAATCGAGTTGAAATATCTTCTAAACGCTCAAGGTTTCCTCTTTGTGCTATTTCAGACTGATTATCAATCAATTCAGCCACTTCATCAAGTGCATCTCTAAATTGTTGTACTGTTTGCCCGAACACAGATTCGGGAATAGCTCCTGTATTCGCCGCTAGGTCTCCTTCAAGTTTTGAAACCTGATCCCGCAAAGATGCAATCGTACTATTAGCGGTGGCCAAACTACTTTCAGTTGTGCTTTTAGCTGTATTAGCAGCATCTAATTGATTTTGAAGCGTGCTCACCTGATTTTTTAAATTATCAAGTTCGTCTTCATTGTCGTCACAACTGACAAGGATAAATCCCAATGCTAAAAAAACCATCGGGAAATAATAAATTAATTTCATAAGAATGATTGAATTTTTGATGGTGCGAAAGTAGATGTCCGATATCTAGTGAATTTTACCAAATTGTTAAATTTTCAATCTCTAATGTTAACTTAAAGTTATTTTTTCAATGTTAGTTATTAACAATAAAGTAATTTTTAGAACTTATCTTATTGAATATCATATATTTAAAATAAATTTTCAGTTTTTATTGAAATTATTAAACCGTCCAAAACACAGAATTATAAATACATCATAGAGGCTCTTTTCAGTATTTTATATCCTGTATTACCATTATTTTTAAACTCAAAAATCAATGTTTCGTTGGGTATTCGTTATCGTCTTTTTATTGTTGACATGGTATAGTTCACAAACCATTCGGACGGCGTTCCATAGTCGCACTTGGCAATTAGTTTATTTAGGAAGTGTGCTTTTAATATATGGGGTGACTTTTTGGTTATTGTTTTTCTTTCCAAGACAGAATCAATTAGGAATTTTTAGACAATATCTCATGGGATTATCGATGGGATTGATGGTGTTTCAAGTACTGACTGTCTTTTTCTTGTTTTTAGAGGATATTGTCCGAATATTTCAAGGGATCACTTCTTATTTTTCAAAAGGCACTCGAACCGAAGATTTCTTTTTGCCTCAGAGAAGAATCTTCATTTCAAAAACCGCTCTAATAGTGGGTGCACTTCCCTTTGGTTCGATCATTTATGGCATGTTTCGAGGTAAATATCATTACCAAATTCATGAGCATACCCTGACTTTTAAAGATTTACCTAGCGCTTTCGATGGCTTTACCATCACCCAAATTTCTGATTTACATACCGGTAGTTTTGATAATCCAAAAAAAGTAGCTTATGGATTCGAATTAATCAATCAATTGGCATCCGATATCATTGTTTTTACCGGTGATTTGGTCAACGACCGGACCTCAGAAGTTGATTCCTATCAAGACATCTTTTCTTCTTTAAAAGCCAAAGAAGGGGTGTATTCCGTTTTGGGGAATCATGATTATGGAGATTATACAACATGGGAATCACAACAACAAAAAGATGAAAACCTACTTGCCATGCATCAACTTCATAAACAACTTGGATGGCATCTACTTTTGAATGAATCGGTTTTTCTTGAAAGAGATGGTGAACAAATTGCTATTTTGGGGGTAGAAAACTGGGGTACTGGTCGTTTTAGAAAGTCGGGCGATCTCCAAAAAGCTCTTGAAAGTGTTCCCCAAAATCAATTCAAAATTTTATTATCTCACGATCCATCACATTGGGAAGCCAAGGTTTTGCCAAGCCCTAATCCCATTCATTTGACTCTAAGCGGTCATACCCATGGGATGCAATTTGGCATTGAAATTCCTGGACTGATCAAATGGAGTCCCTCCTCTTGGCGGTACAAGCAATGGGCGGGGGTTTATCAAAAAGGGAATCAACACATCAATGTCAATCGGGGGTTTGGATATATCGGTTATCCAGGAAGGGTAGGCATCTATCCAGAAATCACCAAAATCACTCTTAAACGAGCTTGAATTGGATACAAGATATTATGTGTTATGAAAAATATTTATAAATTCGGCTTTTATCCTCAGTAGATTTATCTCCTTTGTGGTACAACTCTATAAATGTTATTGTGTTTTCTTGTTTATCAAATGTATATATAAGCCTCATACCCGAATTAGTTCCTTTCGACTTAACGCTCTTGCAGGCGAACTTCTTTAGTTTAATGATACTTGTCGAAATACGCAAGCCAGTTAGTTATCCTAAAACTCAAAGGAGGTTTTTAGTTGGATTCTCCCGCAACAGTTTCTTGATAGTGTCTAAGTCTTCAAAGAGGGACTTAAATCGCCTCTTGGACAATTTCTTCAAATCCTTTTCAAACTCATCCAACGAGTCAAAATTCATCCTCTAAATCATACTCCCGAACTGTATACGGCTCTTCTCTATAAAACGCTAATTCGTAATCTATAACATCATTTGGTTCGGTTACTCTCCAAGGAACATCATTATGCGAATACTCGCTAATGTCTTTAGCTGACTTGTGTGATAACTGATGAATCACATCATCGATGACTTTTTTCTCTCTTCGATTGAGTGTTTTTAAACTTGGTTTAACGCAAGGAATGTATTTAACCATAGGGTATCCTCCCGCTTGGACTTCCTTTTCTAGTATCCAATTTGATTTTTTAAACTCATCCATGATTTGATTTAAATGTTTTGGTATAGGCCCGTGTTCAAACTTAAGATATGTTTCTCCTGTCATCTGCTCTTCATATAGTTCATAATAATTGAAATCTGAATAATATAAAAGTTTACAAATAACAGTTTTTCCTACATTAGGTTTGTCTTTACAAGAGTAGATGATATAAAATAAAACTTGTTTAAATTTCTCTATATCTAATTTAGGTTCTGAGATTCTTTCTTGATATTTGCTTAAAGATTTCATAGTATGGTTGTAAGTACTATTAGGGCGTCACAAAATTAAAGTTTTTCTTTTTCTCTCCCACCACCACCCTTTCGCATTTGTCGGCAATCAAAAAAGATGCCATCAAAGACCAATGGTCCCACTACGAAAGTTATGGATAGAGTTTGAAACCACCATTAAAAAAAATAGGACGGCTGCTCTCCAGTTTTCGATATTCTCGACCGATGGCCTTGATTTCTTGAATCCTTTCACGCCATCGCTCGGCTTTGGCATGGGACTTTGGATAACACAAGGCATGACCAACGCCTTGAACATGGTTTTGAAATTCTTGGCCACCGGACAGACTTCTTGGATACCGGACGGGAGGACGCTATCCAGCATTGGAGATACGGCGAGACCTCCTTCCAGGTACTCGATTCAAAAAGGAATTTCAAATCTTCTTTGAGTTTCCAAACGCGACGGAACACTCCACGACTTTTTGATACTCTTTGAAAGATTTCCTTTTGTCTCTCAGTTCGGTTGTCATCATTTTTCAGGGTGGCCAACCGAGCGTTTTGGAGCACGGTTTGTTTTTTCACTTCCCTTCGTCGTATCTGGTCGATGACCTTGTTGAGATATGGCATCCCATGGAACCGATCATGAAGAGGCCCTTGAGCAGAAAAGATGTCTGGCCACCACGGATCGGTAGCGATGGTTTTGATGTACTTTTTTTTTTGGCCATGGACGACGGAAGCGATCTTGGACAGGGGTGATTTTTCGTCTTTCCACCAAATCAAGCACCGTCCCTTGAGTTGAATCGCTAAGAATCGTCGCATCACCAGGCCCCTTTTGGATGGCTTTTTCATCCCAACGAATGGGCATCAGAACGCCACGCCATGTTATGAGCGACGGCCCACTTGAAGAGGCCATGGATGGTCTGAAAACCGCCACGCCAAAGCTTGGCCGTTTGGGTTTGGTTTCTGGTGGCCAAGAGGCGATCGATGGTCCCTATTTCAAATTACAATGAGAACCAATGGGGGTTATCAGCCCAAGGCACAGCGATCGTCTGGACATCTGCAGAAGACGCGATGCGAGGCACCCGACAATGGATGAAACACCGGTATTGGAACCAATCCAAATGACGCCAAAAACGCTCCTGACGATGATCGTCGATGATCCCTTTTTCGCCCATCTCAAGTCACACCACACAGCCACCAATAGGAGACACCAACACATGAATCGAACGCTTGTGATCGTCAACAGAAATGTCATCGACTGGCCATGAATCACCGATCTTAAAGATCGACTCAAAAAATGGTCAAAGTTTTTTCATAAAGAATGAATCAAAAGTAAAACGCTCCACAACTTTTGTAGTAGAACCAGAATTATAAGACGATGATTTTGGTGCCTTTTGGGAAAGGGCTTTGATTCTATACGATTTATCTGACTATGATATTAGCGGCTACATTCAAAATACCTGTCAATATGATAGCTAAGATGATTCCATATACCCAAAGAAAGCCTCCATGCCTCCCTAATTTATGATTGATGGTATCAAATTTTGTATTCAATTCTTTAACTTCTGATTTAATTCCTTTTATATCGTCTCTCATAGGTTCTAATAAGTCTTTGATATCGTTTTTAAGTTCTAAAAGGTCTTGTTTAGTGGCGGGTTGGTCTTTCATGGTTTAGATTTTTATCAATCCCTCACAAGTATGCAAAATTTTTGAATAATTAAGGGTTGGGCCCCTTCAATATTCTCAATTTCTACCATAGAGTAAAAGTACGGAGTAGGTATGATTCCATTTCACTTCCACGAATTTTCGTTCTGCGCGAAGTGTTATACATGGCCATGCTTTTAAGTCTTCAGCTTTGAGATATGATGGATTCGTCTCTTTGCAAAGAATCGCAAAATGATCGAGAATCAAGGCATAGATCAAAGGTTTATAAGTCAGGTGCCTACCGACTCAAATTTACTGAATAACTAGTTTAACATATCTTTGATTTGAGGGTAGAACCTCTTTTTCAGAAAACGGAGGATTTGCTTTTTTGGGATTTTAATGAGGAAGCTTTTGGAGGTATGATGGCATCAGTGCCCTGTTTTCTATTTTTTTTGAAAGGCGTTCCGCAGATGCAGAAAGTTGGTTTCCAAAACTTTCATCGATGACACCGTATCGATGTGTCAACGCTTTTTGGAAAAAAGATTTAAGGGATTTGGAAACAATTTTTTTCGATCTCTTTAAAGAAATTGGAAAAGGAGATGGATCACCTTTCATTCAAGAGGCAAAGGATCGCCGATACAGTCTATAAATTCGAATCTTAAGTGATTCAAGAATTAATGTTTGAAATAAAAGATATAGTTGTTAACTTTATGAAAATAATCGTTATCCATTTCTTATGAAAAACTTCCGCACCCCTCTTTGGATCAGTTTGAGTATCTTCTTT
>JAPOSZ010000025.1 GCA_026709415.1 Flavobacteriaceae bacterium | reverse complement strand
GGGGCTTATATACCTGAGTGCACAAAGGGAACTAAAAAAAAGAGAAATCACTTCACCTTTTCAGGTGGTGTTGAGAATAGGAGTTTAGCTAATGCCTCTGGTGATTCGGCTGGAATCGATTGAGATAAGTTTAATATATCTCTGGTTTTAGGGCGACCACGAGAATTAGATTTTGGTTTGGTTTTCATCAATGGCGAAGTTAATCATTAATCTTAACATGATTGAAAGAGGGAAAGTAATCAAAGGATTATATATTTCCAGTCGTACGATACAATAACTCAGCATCATGTTTTAATTCGTATTTTCTGGTTTTCAAGAAATCTTCATGATGGATTCGAGTTACATCAATCATTAAACCCCTTTTTTTCACTTCTTTTCTTAACCCTATTAGATTTAATGTGTTTGACTTGATTCCGTTACAAGATTTACAAAGCAATATACGATTATAAATAAAGTTAGAGCCCCCAGTTGAGCGAGGTTCATCATGATCTAGTTCTAATTGTCTTTTTCCTATCTCAATTCTTTTTTTAGCACACTTTATTTGCCCGAATACAGGCTCAAGACCACATCCTTGACAAACTAATCCATCTTTTTCAATCAAATAATCTTTGCGTTGTTGATTTGTTTTGAATATATCTTTTAGGGGATCATATTTTAAAACTATTCTTGGTTTTAAATATGGAGATCCAACTTCTTTATTATCTGTTCGATTTGGAAAGTCTTTTTGATATATCGGGTTGCCTTTAGGTCGATGTAATTCATCTATTTCATCATAAATAACCTCATTTTTAATTTTTTTATAAACTATTTCATGCGCTTCTTCCCAAATATCAATACCAACCCACTGTCTCCCTAATCTTTCTGCAGCTACTAATGTTGTTGCACATCCACAAAAAGGATCTAATACTATATCGCCTTCATTAGAACTTGCTTTGATGATTTTTTCATACAATTGAGGGGGCTTTTGAGTGGGATAGCCGGTTCTTTCTTTTGCTTGTGAATTTAATGCTGGAATTTCCCAATAATCGTAAGCATTTACATATTGATAAACACCATTCTCATCTCGAAAAAATTCATTTGTACCTTGTCCTAAATTTACAATTCCAGGTTGTCTACTTTTTACTTTTGTGTATGCTTTTTGTTGTTGTGTGTTAAAATGATATTTATCTGTTTTTGAATAAAAAAATATAATATCATGTTTTTTAGAGAAGTATTTTTTAGATGTGCCTCCGGTTTTATAACACCATATAATTTCATTTCTAAAATTTTTCTTGCCAAATATCGCATCCATAACTAATTTCAAATAATGAGATGCGGAATAATCACAATGAAGATATATTGACCCTGTTGGTTTTAAAACTCGACGCATTTCAAGTAACCGAACCGCCATAAAACATAAAAATGTTCCCATATCTGAACCAACTTCATTTCTGTCTTTTAATAAATTTTTTTTGGTTTTTCTCATATGGATTTGATTGGTCGCATCAACAACTTCCCATATATCAGGATTGTCATCTTTAATTTGATCGAGCCATTCTTTTTCCACATCTTGATTCCATCGCCACTTATCAGAAAATTTACCACCCCCTTGTTTTAGGCTTGATGGTGTTGCTTGAAAATCTCTCCCCTTGTTAAACGGTGGGTCCGTGGCTATTAAATCTACGGATTCAGAATTCATAGCCCTTAGAAAGTTTAAATTATCACCATGAAACAATGTGCGATTTTTCCAATTTTCAGGGGGGGGGTATTTTGTAAACTACTCATTAACTGGCATTTATGATTATTCTATCGTTTGATAATTCGGATTACTCTTTATCAACATTTGATAAGTTAATCGCTTTCCTTTAAACCCACGAGCCATTTCATTCATTTGCTCCATGGTATTCATACCACGACGATTATGCCGTCCAACAAATTCCGTCACATAACGATCCAAATGCCAAGAAGATAATTTGTGATAGGTTCCATAATACCCACGTTTCAATAAAGACCAAAACGATTCAATACCATTGGTATGGACATCTCCATTCACCCACTCATTGACCGAATGCTTCACTTTTTGGTGCATATATTCCTTTACTAATTGGTTGTACGAAGATAAGTCATCGGTGAATACTTCACTATTTTTCTTAGTCGTTTCATTGACAAAATTCGTTAATGTCTCTGTTTTGGTGTTCTCCACTACTTGAGCTTGCACTTGATTGGTTTCTCGATTCTTCGCACCAGCCACAATGGTTTTCCCAACCGAACCCCTTCCTGCTTGGAGTTTTTTATCGGCGTGTTTGTTCTTTTCTTTCCCACCCATATAGGTTTCATCCACTTCAGTTGGCCCCCAAAACAAAGATTGATTCACTTCCCATGTTTTTCTGATACGATGTGCCAAATGCCATGCAGCTTTCTGTGTGATGCCTAAATCACGATGTAATTTCATACTGGAAACCCCTTTGATACCTGTATTTAAGATATAAACCGCGATTGCCCAAATACGATAACCCAATTTCGTATCCTGCATCACACTATTCACACGCACACTAAAACGCTTCCGACAATCTCGACAATGATAAGGCATGGATGGATGTTTTGTGCCACTTAGAACATTAGTGGATCCACAATGAGGACACTTAGGTTCATGCCCCCATCGTTGAAAAGCAAACCACTTTTCAGCCGTTTCATCATCAGGAAACATCTTCAATATCTGGAACCATGAAATCCCTTTACGATGATACTTTCCTGGGGCGATTCCTTTTCTTTTTTGAGTTGTTTTTGGTTGATTCATAATATCTATTTTTGTCTATTTGAATGCACAAATATACACTTTTTTCTGAGAGAATCAGTATGAAATCAAAAAAAACAATCAATAAATCATCTTTATTTCGACCTACAAAATAGAGGTTATTTGATTTGTCGATAAGATCAATCTAAAAAATCAGTTACTTTTGAGCACTCAGGTATATAAGCCCCA
>JAPOSZ010000014.1 GCA_026709415.1 Flavobacteriaceae bacterium | reverse complement strand
TGAAGCCATTGGGGATTGGGATGTCAGTCGAGTGACCACGATGTATCAAATGTTTGATGATGCTCGAGCGTTCAATCAGGATATTGGGGACTGGAATGTCAGTCGGGTGACCACTATGGGTCTCATGTTTAGAGACGCTCGGGCGTTCAATCAAGATATTGGGGATTGGGATGTTCGCCAAGTGAGCAGCATGAATCAAATGTTTCAAAACGCTCGGGCGTTCAATCAAGCGATTGGGGATTGGGATGTGAGTCGGGTGACTTTGATGAACCAGATGTTTAGCGACGCTCACGCCTTCAATCAAGATATTGGGGATTGGGATGTGGGTCGGGTGACCACTATGACGAGCATGTTTAACCAAGCCAGTGCCTTTAATCAAGATCTCAGTGACTGGGACGTGGATCAGGTCACCGTTTGCATCTTTTTTGGTTGTGAGTTGGATGCCAATAGACGCCCTGATTTTACCAATTGCATGACGAGTTGCCCATAGTCGAGGCCTCAAGAACGGCCTGGTCTGCCCGACGGGAAACAGCGACCGACGAGGGATCTCACCCAAAGATGGCAATCAAGGATGGACATCACTTGCTTGAACCATGGTTTACCCACATTCCAAGCACAATCTCATGCCAATGTGTTTTCTACATGACGTGGAGTGATGATTTCTAGATGTCAAATAAAGAATATCAACGCAACTTAGTATGAGTTTTATTGAGTTTGTGGGAGTTAAGCTCGGAGAGAATAAAACTTTTCTCGATCATTTTAAATGATGAAACAACAATTCGTTGATTTTATTTAATGATCTTTCGATGACTTGCTTTCTTGGTCCATTCATTTTGAATTCAAATGTTTCCACTTTCTTCATAATGGCCAAACCAATAAATACGGTTCCAACCGGAACATTGATATCACCTTGAGTTGGTCCGGCATTTCCTGAAGTTGCAAGAGCAATATCTGTTTCAAATCTTCTCTGGGTTCCAAGGGCCATTTGTTCGACTATTGTTTCATTGGCGGGGCCTAACTTTTGGATAATGGATTTAGGAATGCCTAGCAAATCAGTTTTCACATCATCGTTATAAACCACTAAACCTCCTTTAAAATACGCAGATGCTCCTGGTATAGACGTTATTTGATTTGCAATAGCTCCCCCAGTATAGCTTTCAGCGCAACTGATTGTCAATGATTTTTCAGTGAGTAACTCTGCCACCACATTTTCTATTGGACGATCATCTTGTCCATAGTAAATATCTTGAATAAGAAGTAATAGTTGGTCAATGGCTCGGTTTATATGTAATTGGGCATTTTGAAAGTCTTTATCAGATGTAGAAACACGGATGCGCACTTTACCTAAATCTGGTAGATAGGCGACACTGATTTTAGGATGAAGATTCTTTTCCCAATGAGTCAACCTATCAGCAATATTGCTTTCTCCTAGACCTATAGTATTAACAGTCCGAATATAATTTTGAGGAAGATTAAATTCTGATTTGATCGTTGGAACGATTTGACCGACTAATAGATGCTTCATTTCATGAGGAACCCCTGGTAAAGAAATACAATGTGAATTATTTTTTTTAAACCACATCCCACTAGCTGTTCCATATTCGTTGATAAATATCCGAGCTTGCTTTGGAAGCATTGCTTGTTTTATATTTTGCTCATTAATAGGCGAATTATATCGGTTCTTAAACATGGATTTAATGTGAGCTAATACCTCTTGGTTCATCGATAAATCATATCCAAAGTAGTCATTAAGGGTTTGCTTGGTTACATCATCACTGGTGGGTCCTAATCCTCCTGTTATGAAAATGAATTCTGCATTTGTTAAAGCTTTGTCTAAATAAGAAATAATGGTTTTTTGGTTGTCGGAAATCGCCACTATTTGTTGTATGTCCAATCCGACTTTAGTTAACTCTTTAGCTAGAACCTTAGAGTTAGTATCCAATGTTTTACCATTGAGTATTTCATTTCCAATAACCAAAATTTGGGCTTTCACATCGGCTTATTTTACTCGAACACGAAATACTTCTCTATTTTGGAGAACGCCAACCAAAACGTCTCCAGAACTAAGATTATCTACACCAGAAGGAGATCCAGTAAATAAAACATCGCCGATTTTTAAAGTAAAAAACTTTGAAGTGTATGAAATTAATTGATCGATTTTCCATATCATTTTTGAAGAATTAGAATGTTGAACCGTTCGATTATTTTTAAGCAGTTTGAAATCTAAATTTTGAATATCATCAAACTCAGATTTGTCAATCCATTGACCCACGATCGCTGACCTGTCAAAACCTTTGGCTTTCTCCCATGGTAAACCATGTTTTTTTAATTCATTTTGTAAGTCTCTTGCTGTAAAATCAATCCCTAACGAAATTTTATCAAAATATTTGTAAGCAAATTTGGGTTCGATATGTTTTCCCAATGTATTGAATTGAATAGCCAACTCTAATTCATATTGGATTTGTTGAGAAAAATGAGGAATGACAAATTGACTTTTTGATTTTAATATGGCTGAATCTGGTTTAATAAATAATATAGGCTCAGAAGGTATTTTGTTTTCCAATTCATCAATATGGTCTTGGTAGTTTTGACCAATACAAATAATTTTCAAAGTGTAAAAAATATGAAACTACAAGAACTCATTGATTCCATTAAGAGTACTCTGTATTTTAATTGAAACCCATTGTTATTGTTTCATCAATCTTTCTTTAAATCATCGATTAAAAAAAGTTAAAGCCAATTAAAAAAACTACTATTATATATCGTTGATATGGTAATTATGATGATCTCTTCGAAATGTTTGTTATCAACATTTCTATCTATGCTTTTCGATGATTTCCATCGTTGATTTATGAAAATTTTTACTGTACATCCAGTTGATGTATCCAGGATCGATTTTCCAAACTTCTTTAATCCTTTTGTCTTTGTGTTTTCCAAATCTAAAATACGCTTCACCGTTTTTTTCTACTAATTGAAAACCCTTATCTAAAAATGGTAAGGGGGGGCTGTAGTTTTTTTCTAAATAATCGACATTCGGTTCTAAATCAGAATATTTTTTCAATTGACCAAGAAGAACTTCTTTGGTAGCTCGAACATCATTAAGAGCATCATGTGCGTTTTCAAATGATTTATCGCAATAAAACTTCAAAGCCGCGGTTAAGGTTCTTGGCTCCTTAGCATGAAATATATTTTTGACATCAACCACTTTAAAATCACGAAAATGAAATTGATCAAAACCTACCCTATCGAATTCGACCGTCAATAATTTTAAATCAAAATTTTGTATGCTATAACCACATAAATCACAACCAACAATAAAATCAAAAATTTCTTGAGCTTTTTCTCTAAAAGTCGGTTTGTCTTTTACCATTTCATCAGTAATTTGATGAATTTCTGTCGCATCATGAGGAATTGCTACCTTGGGGTTTATTAACTGATTATACTCTAAATCGGTTTGACTTCTATCGATTGGCAATTTTAAAATAGCAATTTGAACAATTCGATCTTCTTTAAAATTGGTTCCAGTAGTTTCCAAATCTAAAATACATAGTGGTTTATCTAGTACCAATTCCCTATGGGTTAACTCGTTTTCTTGACTCATATATTGATTAATTGATTATGTAAGAATTAAAGTGCCATTTTCCAATTTTCTAGGTAATCAGCTACTTTTTTAGCAAAAAGACTTCCGGTAGCTCCATTGATAATTTGATGATCATAACAGTGGGAAAGAATAACCTTTTTTCGAATACCAATCAAATCTCCTTGAGGTGATTCGATAACAGAAGGTATTTTACGAATGCTTCCTACTGCCAAAATACTGATTTGAGGTTGGTGAATAATAGGAGTCCCCATCAACGTCCCAAAATTTCCTACATTAGTCATGGTGTAGGTTCCATTTTTTACATCATCTGGGGCTAAAGTATTAGTGCGGGCTTTAACGGCGAGTTTATTGACTGTACTGACTAGATCGATGAAGTGTAGATTGCCTGCATCTTTAATAACTGGCACTATAAGATTACCATTAGGTAATGCTGTGGCCATGCCTAGGTTGACCGAACTCCACATTTTGATCTTATCATTTTCTTTGGTGCTGTTGAGCACTGGATAATCTTTAAGAGCTTTTACAATAGCATGAATCAATAATGGCGTAAAAGTTAGTTTTTGATTAAATTCTTTTGCGAAATACTCTTTCTTTTCTTCCCTCCACGCCCATAAATCTGTCACATCGGCTTCAACAAATGAGTAGACATGCGCAGAGTTATTTAAACTTTCTCTCATGTGCTGAGCCGTTAGTTTTTGCATACGACTCAACTCGATTAATTGGTTTTTGTTTGGAGAATAAGTGTTTACAGATGTCTGACTTGGATGAATTTCTTTTTTTAAATCATCTCTGTGGCCATTGAAACTTGAAGAGGTGCTAAACGCTGATCGCAATGGTCTGTTTTTGAGGTAATTTAAAATATCATATTTAGTTACTCTCCCAGCTTTACCAGTTCCTAAAATAGAACTAAGTTCTTTTTTAGATATATCTTCTTTTTTAGCAATATTTTTCACCAATGGGCTATAGAAGCGAAGAGAGTCTTGAGGTTGTTTGATTATAGATTGGGCTTGTTCAAATTGTTTATCTAGTTCTTTTTGTGTTTCAATTTCAATAGTCTTCGATTTCGATGACTTGGTTTTAATTTCAGAATGCTTTTTTTCTTTTTTAACGGTTGGTTTGGCTGCTGATTCTTGTTTTGTATGAATAACAGCCAATATATCTCCAACGCAAACCACTGATTCTTCTTGATGTTTTATTTCTGCAATAACTCCCGATACTTCGGATGGGAGATCAGAATCGACCTTGTCAGTCGCTATTTCAACGATAGGTTCATCAATTTCAACATAATCACCTTCTTTTTTTAACCACTTTGTGATTACAGCTTCTTCAACACTTTCTCCCATGCGAGGGAGTTTAACATAATAACGACTCATTCAAATAGGCTCCAAATTTACAAATTCAAAGTCTGATGAACAAAATTGATTTTATGATAATGTGTCTGTACTAAATCCTGAAATATAGTAAGGGAAATCAACTGAATTTAATCATAACCCTTAGAAGGTCATTATAATGGGTTAGATTCCTGTAATAAATCTAAAATCTTCTATTACAAAATTTAATCGATATCCATATGCTTTTTAGTCGTTCTAAATCGTGACAACAAATCCTTTAACTTTAGCATATATCGAGATTTGAATCTCTATTTCTAGTCCTTCCCATTAAATCGGTATAAATCTCTTGTTGGCTATAAAGAAAAACATGAATTGTTTTGTAATGCTCATAATAAAGTTCATTTCCAATCAGAGAAACCCACTGAATGATTTCAGAATTCTTTTGGGTAAAGACAGCTTTGGTTTTATCGTATAATTCTGGTGTGGGGGAAAACAAAGTGAAAAACACAATATTTTGGTTCGACGTTAGTTGACCTTCAATCTGGTTTTTTAAACCATATTTTTTGGGGGAATTTCTCAAGTATAAAAAAGGTAGATTCAAAATATGAGATACTATGACTCCAAGGGACATATCTTGATTGGCATAGGATGCCAATGAAATATTGTTACCATCTAAAACATCTATCAACCCAGCCATTTTTTGGCAAATTTCACTTCGAAGTTTGGGATTTATCGTTAAAATATCTTGATGAACTTCCACTGTGCGATCATCAGGTCGTTTTTTTTCTTTAAAACAACAACTTAAAAAACAGTAATATAATTCATCGTTCATCATGAAATAAACAACTAATGAACTTTAAGTGATTTTTCAAAAGGAATTCGAGCGACGATACTCCGTCCAAGGGTTAATTCATCGGTATATTCTAATTCATCCCCAAGTGGTATGCCACGAGCTAATGTTGAAATTTTCAAATCAACTTTTTGTAATTGTTTATAGATATAATAAGCCGTTGAATCGGCTTCAACGGTGGAACTCAAAGCAAAAATCAATTCTTTAATGTTTTGTTTATAGACCCTATCTACCAATTGAACAATGGTTAAATCATCAATCACAATACCTAATACTGGAGAAATCACTCCGCCAAGCACATGATAAAGACCCTTGAATTGAGCGGTGTTTTCTATAGCCATGACATCTTCGATATTTTCAACGACACAAATAGTTTTGACATCTCTAGAATGACTTAAGCAGATTCCACAGATGGGATTTTCAGAAATATTATAGCAGTTACGGCAATACTGAACTTTTTCCCTTAATTCAAGTAGACTATGACTCAGACCTTGCGTTTGGATCTTGGGTTGTCTCAACAAATGTAATACTACCCTTAGAGCAGATCGCTTCCCTATACCAGGGAGTTTGGAAATTTCATCAACTGCATTATCTATCAGTTTATTATTGAAATTCACACGGTAAAAGTAACCATTTAGGTATCTAACAACCCTATGTCTTTATAAAATATTTTATACCAAAACATAAATTCAGAATTGTCGGATGATATTGTTTAGAAGATTTGGATTTTTACTTTTACGAGCATATTTCCTTTTATGGTAACACCAATTCTCATTATTTCTTTAGTCGTTGGTTATTTTTTATTGTTAATCGGTATTTCATGGGTTACTGGAAAACAAGATTCCAATGAAGTCTTTTTCACGGCTAGTCGAACTTCTAGTTGGCCAATAGTTGCCTTTGGAATGATTGGTGCTTCACTTTCAGGTGTTACATTTATTTCAGTCCCCGGTTGGATTGGAGACTCACAATTGACTTATTTTCAAGTGGTTCTTGGTTATCTAGTCGGATATATGATTGTGGCGTATGTATTAATGCCCGTCTACTATAAAAACAAAACCACTTCCATTTATGAATATTTAGAAAAACGATTTGGCAGATCAAGTCATCTTTCGGGGGCTTTTTTCTTTTTTATTTCCAGGGTAATAGGAGCTGCATTTCGTTTGTTTTTAGTTGCTATCGTTCTACAAGAGTTTGTATTTAATGCCTGGAATGTACCTTTTGAAGTCACTGTTATCATATCCATCTTGCTCATTTGGATCTATACCAATAGAGGTGGTATTAAAACCATTGTTTATACCGATACACTTCAAACCGCTATGATGTTATTGGCTGTTGGTTTTACTGTCTATTTTATTCTACAGCATTTGGGATGGTCTTTTAGTGATTTTATACAATCCAATGAATTCAAAAATTATGATCAAATATTTGTAACCGATAGTATTTTATCAAGAAATCATTTTTTAAAATCTTTTATTGGAGGAGCATTCATAACCATTTGTATGACCGGTTTAGATCAAGATATGATGCAAAAAAATCTCACTTGTAAAACCCTTGGTGACGCTCAAAAAAACATGACCGTATTCAGTATTATATTGGTAGTGGTTACCGCTTTTTTTATGTTATTAGGAGCTTTACTCTACATCTATGCTACCAAGACTTCAACATCGATACCATTGCTCGATGGGAATCCCAATACCGATTTGTTTTTTCCAGAAATAGCACTGAATGGATCTCTAGGAGTCATTGTGGCCGTCACCTTCATTTTGGGTTTGATTGCCGCTGCTTATTCCAGTGCGGATAGTGCTCTGACATCGTTGACCACTTCTTTTTGTGTTGATTTTCTTCATTTCAATAAGAAACCAAAAGCCAAGCAAAAAAGCATTCGCAAAAAGGTTCATGTATTGATGAGTTTCTTAATCATCTTAATGGTGATTATCTTCAGATATGTATTGGATAGAAATGTCATTGACGGACTTTTAATTGTTGCCGGTTATACCTATGGTCCATTATTGGGCTTGTTTGCCTTTGGAATATTTACTAAACACAAAATCCATGATAAACTAGTGCTGGTTATCGTATCCATATCGGTAATGCTAACCATCATCTTGGGTCAAATTCCCGACTCTTTACTAGGGGGTTATGTGATTGGTTATGAGTTATTACCAGTAAACGGATTGATTACTTTTATTGGACTATGGATAATTAAACGGCCGCAACCGTTGAAACCTAAAGTATAATATATTTTGTCGCTAGTTTTGGCATTAACCTAGTGAAGGTATACATTAAGCGTGAATTCTTGCTTCTAAAGACCAAGGCTTCTCTTGATACATCAGCCATGAAGCATCGCTTTCGGTATAAGATAGGTCGAGTGCGGAGGCGTCCAAGCCACATAACAAAAGAAGCGACTGTTTCTGTTTTCCTGGATAAAATCCAAAGGTCTCATCAAAAATCAAATATCGATTAAATTCTCGCTCTTCACCAAAAAAATTGGTCGTTTTGACAGTTCCTTTTTTCAGCCCCCTCGAAACGTCTTTCTTGAATACGGCATGGATTTCTTCCCTCGTGTTGATGGGCGTTTTCTCATCTTCATCGCCATTTTCCGGGCATTGCCTGGCAACACAAACGGTTTGCCATCCTTGATTAAAAATGATGGGCAATACGTATACGCATGAGTTGTGGTCATAATAACCATAAAACGTATCAAACCCTTGTTTCAGAGGCATCCCCGATGACCCCATAACACCTAGCCCCCATTTACCAAATCCGCCCGTGGTATAGCCCGCCTGTTTGAACAACTCGGCTACCGTCACATCCTCTGGCAACGATGGCTTTCGCCCACTATCGCCTCGAATACAAGCGTTGCCAGCATGTTTGCCCGCCATCAAAACACAACGCGACGACGCACAAACCGTGCAACCAGCATAAGCCTCTGTAAAACACATGCCATGGCTCACTAACCGATCAAAATAGAGAATCCGCTTCCGCTCCATCCTTCGTTGAAGCCACAAACAAAAGTAGAAACCCGATACCCAGGAATCGAAGAAACTTCAAAAGAATGACTTACTGTCCCCCCGCTTTCTTCTTCTCTTTCTCAGCGACCTTGGCTTTCCGACGCTTAAATTCTTCCATCGTGACCTGCCCATCCTCGTCCTTGTCGTAGAGCGTAAAGTTCTTCTCTACCCGAACATAAAAGGCCGCCAATTCACTCTCCGAAAGTTTATCCTTTCTTTTCTTGACTCTCTTCTCTTTGAACTCCGCCAAGGTGATGACCCCATCTTCATCCTGATCAAAACCTTGAAATTCCTTCTGAATCTTCGACTTCTTCCCCTTCCCGTCTTGCTGGCTGTGCATGGCCGTTGTAAACGCCAAAAAGAAAAACAGAGATAGGCCTAAACTTAAAGTAGTTGATTTCATATATCGATTTGTTAAATTATTTCACCTTATGACCGGTCATGGACAACCGCAGTCCTCAAAGGTATGATATTTTGTTCTGAAATCAGCTCTTTTCGTAACCATTAAGTGGTTCAATGGTAACATATCCTTGGGAAATGATCCATCCTTCAAATGAACGATTCTTTGATCCGTATAAACTGGATTTTTCAGTGAATGTTCCGATGAGGGAAAAGGAACTATAGAAAATCGATATTCGTTGCCATATCGCTGTCTTGATTTTATACGAAATCTTGAAAAAACCAATCATCTAAAGAAAAAGATTAAAAGGCAATAAATAAAAGGACTCATGAAGTTTCAGCTAACTCCAAATGAGACATAAAAATTACGTTGACAATCATGGCTTTTTAAAATCGCAAATTCCAATATCTCCGGAATTTGAAAAGTCAAAGCCAAACTCCCGTCAAAAACAATATGCTACCTGTCAATTTGTCAGTGACTTGAGATTGGTATTTTATTTGAACAACCTTTAACCGCAAAAATAATGTAATATGGAAACCGCAACCAAAGGAAATATCAATGTTTCAGTCGAAAACATTTTTCCTCTCATTAAAAAATTTCTTTATAGCGATCACGAAATCTTTTTAAGAGAACTCGTATCGAATGCCACCGATGCAACTACCAAATTAAAGCATCTCTCTAGCATTGGTAAAATAAAAGAAGAATTTGAGAATCTCAACATTGAAATCAAAGTCGATAAAAAAAATAGAAAAATTCATGTCATTGATTCAGGTATTGGCATGACTCGAGAAGAAGTAGAAAAATACATTAATGAAATCGCCTTTTCTGGAGCTGAAGAGTTTATCGCTGCTTACAATGAATCCGACGATCAGAAAAGTAAAGCTAAAGGCATTATCGGTCATTTTGGGCTGGGTTTTTATTCCTCCTTTTTAGTAGCGGATAAAGTTGAAATCATTACCCAATCCTACCAAAAAGACTACCCCACTGTCCATTGGACTTGTGAAGGATCGCCAGCTTATGATTTGGTTGAAACCACCAAAAGACCTCGAGGTACAGAAGTGATTTTACACATATCGGAAGACTCTAAAGAGTTCTTGGATGATTTTAAAATCGAAGGATTATTAAACAAATACAGCAAATTTGTTTCGACCCCTATCAAATTTGGCACGCGCACTGAAACACTTCCCTTACCTAAAGATGCCCCAAAGGATGCCAAACCGGAAACAAAAGAAGTCGATAAAATCATCAACAATACAACTCCAGCTTGGACTAAATCGCCTCGATCGTTAAAAGAAGAAGATTACAAATCTTTTTATAGAGAATTGTACCCCACCCAATTTGAAGAACCTCTTTTTCATATTCACCTCAATGTCGATCATCCGTTCAAGTTGACAGGAATCCTTTATTTTCCTAAACTCAGAAATGACTTAAGTGTTCAAAAAGACAAAATTCAATTGTATCAAAATCAAGTCTTTGTTACCGATAATGTGGAAGGTATTGTTCCCGAATTTTTGACATTGCTTCGAGGGGTTATTGATTCTCCCGATATTCCGCTGAATGTTTCAAGAAGTTATCTACAAGCTGATGGGGCTGTCAAAAAAATAAGTGGCCACATCACTTCAAAAGTTGCAGCAAAACTTCAATCTCTGTTTAAAAAAGATCGAAAAGGGTTTGAAGAAAAATGGAATGGTATCAAAGTCATCATTGAATATGGCATGTTGAGTGATGAAAATTTCTATAAAAAAGCAGAAAAGTTCGCCTTATATCCCACTGTTGGTGATGAGTTTTTAACCTATAACGAATTAGAAGAAAAAATCAAAGCAAATCAAACCGATAAAGACGGTAAGTTGGTTATTCTTTATGCTTCTGACAAAGAAGAGCAACACATCTACATTGAAAATGCAAAAGCAAAGGGGTACCAAGTATTGCTTTTCAACTCCCCAATTTATGGTCATTTACTACAAAAAATTGAAACCAATAAAGACAAAGTGAGTTTTTCAAGAGTTGATAGTGACTCATTAGAAAATTTGATTAAAACAGATGATAAAGCCATATCAAAACTCGATGACAAACAACAAGAAAAATTAAAAGAAATTGTCAAGAGTGTCATCAAAGAGCCGTACATCGTTCAACTAGAAGCTCTTGATAGTCAAGAGCTCCCATTTGTGATCACGCAACCTGAATTCATGAGACGTTGGCAAGAAATGCAATCTGTAACCGGAACTGGTTTTGGTGGTGGGATGCCTCCTTCTTACAATGTGATTGTCAATACCAATCATGATTTGGTCGTGCAAATTTTTAATACCAAACACAAAGCAAAAAAGACAAGATTGATCAACCAAGCGTTTGACTTTTCAAGACTTTCTCAAAATTTGTTAAAAGGAAAAGAATTAACCCATTTCATTAAACGAAGTATCCAACTGATTCAGTCAGATAATAAACCAAAGGTTACTAAGGAAAAGATAGACTCGAATATAAAATCAGCCCAAACGAAACAAAAGAAAGAAGTTTCTAACAAAAAGAGCAATTAAAAAAGAATAGGTTTCAGTTAGAATACTTTAACTTTCGCAACTTTTATTGAACTTTGTCGCAATTTGTTGAATTTTGTTGTAGTCTGTTGCGCTTTGTGTTCATTGCATTGGTTGTTGTTTGCCAAACAGTCCATGGTCAAAAGGAACATCCCCACCTTCTAATCAAGTCTATCGATCAAGAAATCGTTATTGATGGACTCGATAATGAGCCTGTTTGGAAAGAGGCCCCTATTGGAGGAGGTTTCTGGCAAATGTTTCCAACAGACACACTAAAAGCCGTTGAAAAAACTCAATTTCGATTGCTTTCCGATGATAAGCATCTTTATGTTTATGTTGAAGCGTATGGTTCTCAAACTGATCTTAAGATACGTTCCTTAAAACGAGATTTTTCAGGTCGAGGTGTTGATAATGTCACTTTAATGTTAGACCCTTTTTCTGATTCAACCAATGGAATCTTTATTGGATCCAATCCCTATTCCGTTCAAAGAGAAGGCCAAGTTTCAAATGGTGGTCAATCTGGTTTAGATTTAAAATATAGTTGGGATATTATTTGGGAGGTCAAATCGACCATTTCTGATGACAAATACTCCGTAGAATTTAAAATTCCATTATCACAAATCAAATACCCTGAAAACACTTCCACATGGCGATTTAATTTATATCGATTCAATACAGTAACCAATGAATGGACCACTTGGGCACCCATCCCCCAAGAGTTTTTTCCTATCAATATGGCATTTATGGGAACTATTGAATTTGAAAAACCTTTTGCAAAGTCCAATCCACCTATTTACATTATTCCTTTTGTCAATGGAATTTCTTCTAGCGATTTCACCTTTGATGGGGCTGACAATCAAGTCAGTCAAGATTTGAATTTTGGTCTTGATGGAAAAATTTCTATCACCAATGGTTTAAATCTAGATCTAACCATTAACCCAGATTTTTCGCAAGTTGAAGTTGATGATGAAATTGTCAACCTGACTCGTTTTGAGGTTTCATTGCCTGAAAAAAGACAGTTTTTTATACAAAACGAAGATTTGTTTTCTGATTA
Organism: Flavobacteriaceae bacterium; assembly: GCA_026709415.1. Taxonomy (GTDB): domain Bacteria; phylum Bacteroidota; class Bacteroidia; order Flavobacteriales; family Flavobacteriaceae; genus Bin25. The sequence continues at coordinate 228,732 of JAPOSZ010000014.1, read as the reverse complement.
TGGTAACCTCATGGATTCGAGACCTTTTTTTTCAAGGAGGATTGGTATTGCGGAAGATAAAAACGGAGATAACATTGAAAATCCCATCATAGGTGGTTTTAGACTCAATGGTAGCTTAAATTCTTCAACCCGATTGGGGTTGCTCAATGTTCAAACAAGCGAGGACATTGAAAATGAAATCCCTTCAAACAACAATACGGTATTTGTCCTACAAAAACAAGTTTTTAGCCGATCCAATTTTTCGGTATTATTCATCAATAGAGAAACCTTTAAGGATTATGAGTTTATATCACAACAAGATCGTTATAATCGAATTTTAGGTCTTGATTACAAACTGGCTTCATCCGATAATTCTTGGACAGGAGATTTCTTTTTCCATCAGTCATTTGCTCATCAAAATGACCATGATAACGCTAGTTTTGGAGCTCGATTGAATCGGCAAACTAGAAATTGGAGTTATCGCTTAGCTGGTGTTTATGTTGGGGAAGATTATCGTGCTGATTTAGGATTTGTTCGTCGAACTGGAGTCTATCGATTTTTTCCTGATTTGGGGTACACTTTTTATCCCAAAAAAAGTTCCATTAATTCTATTTCACTAGAACAAAACTTATTTTTTACCTATCAAAGAGATAACGGTAGTTTTCGGTCTGGGGATCGAAATTATTTAACACAACTGGAGTTGGAGTTCAATAATACTTCTTCGGTAGAAGTGGAATACTGGAATAGATACACTTATTTATTTGAACCTTTTGATCCTACTGGAAATGACAATACTGAACTACCCGCTTTTAAGGATTACTACTACAGCTATATCAGCTTGGAGTATGCATCTGATTTGAGTCGAAAATTTTTTTACGAAGTAGAAACCGAATTAGGCCAATTTTATAATGGTCATAAGTACTCCTTTGAAAGTGAATTTAGATTAAGAGTACAACCAAAATTTATATCTAGTTTGGTTTTTAATATCGATCACATTGACTTACCCGATCCTTACCCAACGGAAACGATTTCTCTAGTCAGTTCCAAATTTGAATTTACTTTTAGTCGAAATCTGTTTTGGTCTACTTTCATTCAATACAACTCTCAAGGAAAAGATTTTGGCATCAATTCTCGATTACAATGGCGTTTTGCTCCACTTTCCGATCTCTACATTGTTTATAATGATAATTACAAAAACAATGGTTTTTTTGATAACACCCCGCAACTGAGAAGCATCAATTTAAAATTGACTTATTGGTTAAGTATTTGATATGAATTATCGATTCTTAGCGATTCTGATTTCACTTGCTTTCAGTATTCCTTTGAATTCTTGTGTGTCTCGTAAAGCGCCTTTAACAGAAAATACCATGACAGTCCGAGGAACCGTTGAAGGACTGAGAGTAGGGACTCTTTTTCTTCAAAAAGTTGAAGATTCAGAAATAGTCTCTATCGATTCTTTGACGGTTTCAGGCAGTCCAGATTTTGAATTCACCCATGAAATAGAACAACCAGAAATTTTCTATTTATACCTTCAAAAAAAAGATGGCGATACCTTAAATGATGTCATCACTTTTTTTGGTGAACCTGGAATGATTGATATTCAAACCCAATTGAGCACATTTGAAAGTAGTGCCATCATCACAGGTTCTGAAAATCAAAATTTACTTCAGGACTTTTTTTCTTACCAGCGAAGATTTCAAAATCAAAATTTAGACTTGCTTGAAGATTATTTGAATGCTCAAAAAAGCAAAAATTTAATATTGGCTGATTCATTACAACAAGCCATTGATCATCTTTTGACTCGAAGATATCTTTTCTCAATCAATTATGCCATTCAAAATGCCGACAAGTTTATGGCCCCATACATCGCTTTGACTCATGCATCAGAGGTTCAAACTCATTGGTTGGATTCCATTTCAAATGCTTTCTCTAATGAAGTTCGAGAATCCATTTATGGCCGTGAATTAATGAAATTTATAGAAAATCGCAAATCAAAAGAAAATTAAGATGAATTCCAGAAATACTTTGTAGCCATTTTCAACCATCTGGTGCAACGTGAACATGATTTGATAATTATTGATCAACCTGAAGATGATCTCGATAATCAACGATTTACCTAGACATAATAAAATTAATCTGCAAGTTTAAACGTGATATCAATTTATCTTTGTCTCCCATAATGCAAATATTGCTGTATTGGGTGATACAGAACAAATTGTGGTTTTGTAACTATTCAAATAAAAAAGTACTTGCTGATTGTCGCAGTATTGACTGCAATAACATATAGGAAAGTATCGTGAATATAATGGAAGGAGGAGCTGAAGCTTTTAAAAAACGCAAATATTTATATAACGAATGGGAATCGAAGAACTACAAGTAATTATCGAGAATGGTGAAGATTGCTCTCATCAATTCAAAAGTGACGTTAAACACCCTCAACACATTGCACAAGAGATGGTTGCGTATAGTAATTCTGAAGGTGGAAAAATTATTATCGGTGTCACTGATTTTGGAGATTTAGCTGGTTTGACTTCAAAAAATATTAGAGAAATAAATCAACATATTTCCAAGGCTGCATCTCAACATGTAAAACCACCAATTATTGTGCATACTCAGAATTTTACTTTATCTGATGGTAAGATGGTATTAGTTACAATTGATGAAGGATCTGATAAGCCATACACTGACAACAAAGGGAATATGTATGTTAAATCTGGTGCTGATAAGCGAAAAATTATCGCTCGTGAAGAAATGTTACGAATGCTTCAAAAAATGGGGCAAACTGACTCCACGCCAGTTGATGGAACTTCTGTAGTTGATATTGACAAAGAATTTTTTGATGAGTTTTTTGAAAAAGAATATGGTAAAAAAATCAAAAACGTAGAGTTTTCGTTTGTTCAAGTTTTAGAAAACATGAAGCTTTCAAAAGACGGGATTTTAAATTATTGTGGCATCTTATTTTTTGCCAAGAAGCCTCAGTTTTGGTTTCCCGTTTTTATTGCAAAAGCTGTATGCTTTCCCGGTAAAAACATTGAGGATTTACATTATGTAGAGAGTCGGGACATTCATGGAAAACTTTCCGTTATATTTCAGAATCTACTGGGTTTTGTGATTACAAACATCAAACATGTTCAAAATGATCAAGGCATTAATTCCATTGGTGAACCAGAAATACCAAAAATAGTATTTGAAGAATTAATCGCAAATGCGCTAATTCACCGAGATTATTTCATTTCAGACTCCATAAAAGTATTTGTTTTTTCTGATCGTATTGAAATTATTAATCCAGGACATCTTCTAAATAAGTTATCCGTCGAAAACATCAAATTGGGTATCTGCAATTTACGTAATCCCATTATCGCTTCATTTGCCAATAAACTTTTGCCTTTTCGAGGGTATGGAAGTGGTATCCTACGTGCCCTCAGAGCCTATCCCCATATAAAGTTCATTGATGATCGAGATAGAAACATTTTTAAAGTGATCATTAAGCGTAAAAATCTTTGATAAACGCTATAAAAATCAAAATTGAAGTGTACCTCTTGTTTATCTGTTGAATTGAGGCTTGAAAAAAGACCGTAAGGAAACTTTTGATGAGATGCCGCAAAGAAATGATGAAAGATCAGTGAATGAAGTCGGGGTTAGAGATCCCCAAATTTTAGAATTCAATTTCAGTTTTCATAACCTGATAAAACTGAGGAAAAATAATACGCATCCAAATAGTAAAATCATTTGGAGAGGTTAGTAATTCATTTTCTATTGCTTTCAACGTCATCCATTTCCATTGGGATACCTCAAGGGGATTTATTTTGGGATCATTGTCTGAGAATCCATAATACACATGATCCAGTTCGTGTTCTATCAATCCATTTCCGACCTCTTGATGATAAATAAAATGGAATAAATATTCTAATGGGGTATCGAGTCCCATTTCTTCTTTTAATCTTCTGTTGGCTGCATCGATAACCAATTCACCGACATAAGGATGGCTACAGCAGGTATTACTCCATAGATTAGGGGAATGATATTTTGATACGGCACGCCGCTGTAACAATAATTCGTGTTTAGAATTCAAAATGAATACTGAAAAAGCCCGGTGCAATACGCCCTTTTGGTGAGCCTCTAGTTTAGGCATTCTTCCTACAGGCCGATCTTTTTGATCCACCAATACAACAAACTGATTATCATTGTTCTCCATACAAACCAATGCTTACACTAGGTGATACTAATCGCCAAATTTATGATGATTTACTTGGTTTTCCGTTTTATCCAAAAGATTTGATTAGAAATTAAATATCTATTAAATACGGATGACAATCTTTTAATTTGCGTGATTTTTATGAAAGTTTTAGAAAAAGAAATACGCAAAAGAAGAACATTTGGAATTGTTTCTCATCCTGATGCTGGTAAAACAACACTGACTGAAAAGTTGTTACTCTTTGGTGGAGCCATCCACCAAGCTGGAGCGGTTAAATCAAACAAGATTCGAAAAGGAGCCACTTCGGATTTCATGGAAATCGAAAGACAACGCGGTATTTCAGTGGCCACCTCTGTGTTAGCTTTTCACTATAAGGATAAAAAAATCAATATTTTAGATACGCCTGGTCATAAAGATTTTGCAGAAGATACCTACCGTACACTAACGGCTGTTGATAGTGTGATTGTGGTGATTGATGGAGCCAAAGGGGTTGAAGAGCAAACCAAAAAACTAGTTGAAGTCTGCCGTATGAGAAGCGTTCCAATGATTGTTTTTATCAATAAAATGGATCGAAATGCTCTAGATCCATTTGACTTATTTGATCAGTTGGAAGATCAACTTAAACTAAATCCAACTCCAATCACTTTTCCTATTGGTGATGGTCTAGATTTTAAAGGGATTTATCATATTTTAAAAGACAATATGTTACTTTATTCTTCAAATGATAAACAACACCTACCCATTTATCATAGCATTGATATTGCAGATTCTAAACAAGTAACTGAAGCTATAGGAGTTCCATCTTTTGAACAGCTCAAAGAAAATATCGAAGTTGTAGATGAATTATATCCCAAATTTGATATTAGAAAATACTTGGATGGGAAAATTCATCCCATCATTTTTGGTTCAGCTTTAAAAAATTTTGGAGTCCAAGAATTGTTAGACATTTTAGTTGAAATTGCACCACATCCAAAACCTCAAATTTCAGAAAATCGAGAAGTCCGACCCAATGAAAACAATTTTAGTGGATTTGTTTTTAAAATTCATGCCAACATGGATCCAAAACATCGAGATCGATTGGCTTTTTTAAAAATTGTATCTGGAACTTTTGTTCGCAATACGCCTTATTACCATGTTCGTTTGAATAAAAAATTAAAATTTTCATCTCCAAACGCTTTTTTTGCTGAAAAAAGGCAAGTCGTAGAAACTTCATACCCTGGTGACATCGTGGGTTTACATGATACAGGAAATTTTAAAATAGGGGATACGCTAACAGATGGTGAAAAATTAATATTTAAGGGGATTCCAAGTTTTTCACCTGAACATTTTAGATATGTCATCAATAAAAATCCTTTAAAAACAAAACAACTTAAAAAAGGAATCGATCAATTGATGGATGAAGGTGTGGCACAATTATTTAGATTACAAATCAATGGGCGTCAAATTATTGGTACGGTTGGAATATTACAATTTGAAGTCATACAATACCGATTATTACATGAATATGGTGCTGAGTGCTCCTATGAAGCCTTACCAGTTTACAAAGCCTGTTGGATAGATCAAAACAATCAACATAAAGAGTTTGATGAATTTTTACGCTTGAAACAAAAGTTTTTAGCTATAGACAAAAGTGAGCAATTGGTCTTTTTAGCAGATTCTAAATTTACCCTATCACACACACTACAAAAATTTCCCTCAATTAAATTCCACTTTCAATCTGAATTTAATGCCAACTAGTTTTAAAGGCTATACAATAAGCATTTTAAATAAAAAACAGTCTCTCCATCGAAATACCCTCAGTGATGGCTAGGGAAGGAAAAAAGAGGGGTTCATGGCTGAAGGTCACCAGTTTATATGAAGTTAACAGAATTATTGGGGAACTATAATAAATAAAATTTATGTTAACATCTCATAAGTGGTACCAACATAGCAAAAAACCTTACCAATAATAATAAAGAGGTCTTTTTATTTCTAGTAACCATGAGCGTTTTAGTTCGCAATCTTCAGTCTTGATTCATTGTAAAAACAAACCCCTTGTTTCTAACACAAATTTTCTACAATAGGTATGGTAACTTTCAAAGATTTTTATTCTTATTTATGCTATTTATGAATTAAATTTGTGTGCTTCTTTTTTTGAGCCACAAATCAATCTTGGCATACTTTCCAAAAATCGGCATATTAGGTGGAGGGCAATTAGGCAAAATGCTTTTTTTGGAAGCTCATAAATGGGCTGTACCAATTTCTGTCATGGACTCTGATGCTAATGCTGTGTGTCATAAAGTGTGTAACACCTTTGTGCAAGGAGATTTATTGGATTATCAAACAGTTTTGAATTTTGGATCTACGGTAGATATTATCACTATTGAAATTGAAAATATAAATATCCGAGCATTACAAGAATTGGAAAAAAATGGTAAAATCGTTATCCCACAAACCTCTGTTCTAGAAATTGTCCAAAATAAAGTCAAGCAAAAAAAGTTTTATAATGAAAATGAGATTGCTACTTCTAATTTTCAATCCTTCGAATCCATAGAAAGTTTAAAATCAGCCATTTCTAACAATGAGATTACATTTCCTTTTATATGGAAAGCCGCTCGATTTGGTTATGATGGATATGGTGTAAAAAAAATCAATTCAATTAAAGAGTTGAATTCTATAAATGATGGGGAATGCCTGGTAGAAGAAATGGTTGATATTTCAAAAGAATTATCGGTTATAATTTGTCGGAATCCATCAGGTGAAACTTCATGTTTTCCAGTGGTTGAAATGGAATTCAATCCGAAATCCAATCAAGTCGAATATATTCTCTGTCCAGCAAGAATTTCTGAATCCATAGAATCTCTTGCCCACCAACTTGCTTTAAAAGTATCTCAATCATTTAACCATTTTGGTTTGTTAGCTATTGAACTTTTTCTCGATAAGAACCAAACTTTACTAGTCAATGAGGTGGCCCCTCGACCTCATAATAGTGGACATTGGTCTGTAGAAGGAGCGTATAGCTCTCAGTATCAACAACATTTAAGAGCCCTATTGGACTTACCTCTTGGGAATTCTCTCATGAAGTCCCCTTCAGTCATGGTTAATCTAGTGGGAAAAGAGGGATGTTCTGGTAATGTTGTTTATCAGAATGTTAATCAAGTACATGACATTTCAAACGCATATCTTCATCTTTACGGTAAATCGATCACAAGACCTAATAGAAAAATGGGTCATATAACTATTTTGGATCAACAATTAGAGTCTGCATATAAAATGGCTCAAAAACTCAAGCAACAAATACAAATAATTTCAAACTAATATGGCTCAAATAGGCATTATCATGGGAAGTAAATCGGATCTTCCCATCATGCAAAAAGCAATCGATATCATTAAAGAATTCAATATTTCGTATCAATTAAATATAGTTTCAGCACACCGTACCCCCAATCGGATGCTCCAATACGCCGAAATGGCTGTTGCCAGCGGGTTTCAAGTTATTATCGCAGGTGCTGGAGGTGCGGCTCACTTACCTGGCATGGTAGCCTCATTGACTACCCTTCCTGTTATCGGAGTCCCTATAAAATCTAGAAATTCAATTGATGGATGGGATTCTGTGTTGTCTATTTTACAAATGCCTGCCGGGGTTCCAGTAGCAACCGTTGCATTAGATGGAGCAGAGAATGCAGGTTTGTTAGCGATTCAAATCATTGGTAGTCACGACACTGAAATCGGAAAAAAATTAAGCGATTATAAAGAAAAATTAAAAGCCAAAATCATCCAATCAGATAAAGATTTGAATTGATGACGAACCCCTTTCTACAAGAATTTACCACACAAAAAAAGTCAATACCTTTTTCGGATATCCGAAATGATGATTATTTACCGGCCATCCAGTTCTATATCCAAAAAGCAGAAGAAAAAATAAAGTCCATTATTGACTCCACCGATGTTCCAACTTTTGATAATACCATTTTAGCGTTTGAAAATTTAGAACCTAGACTAAATGATGTTGTTGCGACACTCATGAATTTGAATCATGCAAACACATCAAAAGAGTTACAACAGGTGGTCATGGAAGCCTCGCCTCTATTAACCAATTTTAAAAACAATTTATTATTCAATGAGAAATTGTATCATCGGGTATCATCACTTTATAAAAACAATGAAAAATCATCTTTAAATGCTGTTCAAAAACGCTTGGTTGAAAAACAATTCAAGGCTTTTATCAGAAATGGCATTCATTTGAGTACTGAAAAACAAAAAAAATTAAGAGAGATTGATCTGCGTTTGGCTCAATTGAGCGTTCAATTTGGTAAAAATGTATTGGCTGACACACAGAAGTTTCAATGGCACATTACAGACTATACATTACTTGATGGACTTCCAGATCACATTCTTGAAGTTGCTGCGTTAAAAGCTAAAAACCAACAAAAAATAGGATGGATATTGACTTTAGACCAACCCACTTATTTGGCAATTCAAAAATTTTGTCATCATCGAGACACTAGAAAAAAAATGGCCTTAGGATATCGCCAACTCGGTTTTCAAAAGAATGAACAGAATAATGTGCCAAACATATTACAGCTAATTAAACTCAGAAAACAAAGAGCGTCCATTTTAGGCTATGATTCCTTTGCCCAATATGTGTTAGAAGAGCGAATGGCCAATTCTTTAGAAAAAGTTTCAGAATTTTTAGATGAATTGTTCAACAAAACTTATAGACACGGTCTCAACGAGTGGCAACAACTTTGTGATTTCGCAAAAAAAAAGTTTGGCATTGAAAACATTCAAAAATGGGATGTCGCCTATGTTTCAGAAGCCTTAAAAAAACATTTCTTCGATATCGATGATAGTACTTTAAAGTCTTTTTTTCCACTTGAACAAGTCATCTTAGGGCTTTTCCAAATTGCCAATAAACTCTACAATCTCCAATTCAACAAAACAGATTCATATCAAAGCTATCATCAAGAAGTTCGTATTTATGAAGTCGTTGATTCTAATGACAATTTTAAAGCTCTCCTCTATTTGGATTTATACCCTCGAGAGGGAAAACGTGCAGGCGCTTGGATGACTAATTATAAAGAACAAAGTCAATTTCAAAGACCTCACGTCTCTTTGGTTTGTAATTTTCCAAAACCAACATCTAAAAACCCTTCTCTTTTGAGTTTTATGGATGTTCGCACTTTATTCCATGAATTTGGGCATGCACTTCACAGCATACTTTCAGAAGTGTCTTACAGAAGCTTGGGGGGAACCAATGTTCTTTGGGATTTTGTTGAATTACCTTCTCAAATTATGGAAAATTGGTGTTACCAAGCCCCCGCTTTGAAACTATTTGCAAGACATTACCAAACCAATGAGGAGATTCCTTCAGAGTATATTGAAAAAATCAAAAAACTTCACAATTTTCAGTCAGGGTTACAAACATTGAGACAGTTAGGGCTAGGGCACTTAGACTTGTCTTTTCATAATAAAGGTGCTGACGATATAACTGATATCAAAAAACATGAATCCACTGTATTAAAAGCTACCCAATTCTCACCGGATGTCCCATCTACTTGCTTATCGACCTCTTTTGCTCACATCTTTCAAGGGGGCTATGCAGCTGGGTATTATGGATACCAATGGGCAGCGGTTTTGGAGGCTGATGCTTTTGAATGCTTTTTAAGTGAAGGTATATTCAACCCATCGATTGCTCGAAAATTTAAAGATTATATTTTATCAAAAGGAGATTCAGAACATCCTATGGCATTATTTAAGAAATTCAAAGGTCGGGAACCAGAATTAGCCGCTTTAATTCACCGAATGGGTTTTGAATACAATTAAATACTAGTTTGAGAAAGGCTCAAAAGCCCAAATGAAACCCTAATAAATCCCCAATCAACTAATTTGATTAGGGTTATTCAATGTTGCACTAGATAGTTGAACTTGTAGAGAATTACTAATTGATTTTTCATAAAAATATTTTTTTAAGAAACAATAATTATTTTTGTTTGAAATAACGATCAATGAGTCTATTAAAAAAGTGGCTGGGGAAAAAAGAAGGGATTTTTCTATCTTCTTTCTTGAAAAAGCAAGGGATTCCTAATAGTTCTTTGCAGAGTTACCAAAACAAAGGGAAAATCAAATCGCTTGGTTATGGAGCTTGGTACTTTGGACAAGGAAAACCAAATCTTTTTCAAGGAATTTCTGCTTTGCAATATCAATCCAATACTCCTGTACATGTTGGTGGGCTATCATCTCTTATTCTACAGGGAAAAACTCACTATGTTTATTTAAATCCGAAAACAATCGAATTATTCACTCCTATTGATATTGATTTACCTAAGTGGTTTGTTAATTATCACTGGAATATAGAAATAGATTATATAAAAACCTCTTTTTTACCGAATGGGATAGGACAGCATGAACACAAAAAAGATAACATTCCAGTAGTGAAGTCGAATAAAGAAAGAGCCTATTTTGAATCTTTATATTTAGCTCCTAAAAGAGCTGATCTTTATGAAGTTTTTCAGAATATGGAAATGTTATGGGGAGATGATGTAGATGTTTCATTAATCCAAAAATTATTGGAAAACTGTCATTCAATCAAAGTGAAAAGATTGTTTTTGTGTTTTGCTGATTATATCAATCACACTTGGTTTCAAAAATTAGATTTGGAAAAAGTCTCTTTAGGCAAAGGGTACTGTGATGTGATTCATGGAGGTATTTATGAACCTAAATATAAAGTTTCTATTCCTTTGGAGTTATACCGAACACAAATGAATACTGAAGGAGGGATTATTTGGTAAATGCAATATTCAACGCAAAATATTGAAAAAGTGAAACTACTATTAGAGGTTCTTCCAATAGTGATGGATGAAAGGTGTTTTGCATTGCACGGAGGAACTGCAATTAATTTCTTTTTGTTAGATATGCCAAGATTATCGGTAGATATTGATTTAACATACATTCCGTTACATGAAAGAAAATCTTCTTTTGAAAAAATAAATCATTCACTAAAAACAATCGATAATAAAGTAAAACAAATCAATTCAAATATTAAATCGGTTCACAATGAAAACAGAGCCAAATTGTACATCAAAAACAATCTTGGGGCAGAAATAAAAGTAGAAGTTAATTTAACCAATCGTGGAATTATCGATCCCTATGTAGAAAGAGAATTATCTCCCAAAGTCAAAGAACGTTTTTCCACTTCTTTTTCCATTCCTCTTGTTCCAATTAAACAAGTGTATGGAGGGAAAATTTGTGCGGGTCTTTCTAGACAGAATATAAGGGATTTATTTGATGGGTATCAGTTGTTGAATAATATTGGCTTTAATGATGAAATTAAAGAAGGGTTCTTGTTTTTCCTTTTATCAACTAAGGAAAGTTTATCGAGAATATTAGATCCCCCACTGACTCATTTGGAAGAAAAAACGGTTAAAAATTTTCAAGGAATGACAGAAACTCCATTCACCTACAAACAGCATAAAGAAACCTTACAAAATCTAATCTCGGAGGTTAATGCAAAACTAACAGAACAGGATAAGGAGTTTTTAATCAGCTTCAAAGCTGGGAGTCCCGATTGGTCATTATACGATTGGAAAGATTTTCCAGGTGTTCAATGGAAATTGCAAAACATATTAATACTCAAAAAAGACCCAGTGCTTCATAGAAAAAAAATGGATAAGTTTATTTCAGTCTTAAACTATTCCAAACCAAAACCCACTTGGTATTGAAACATGAATAAACAGAAAAACCAATCAATCCTTAGCTTCTTTTCACATGAATCTACCTCAGTTCTGATAATCAATGCCATTCGTGCATCATGAGTGTATTAAGGTCACCATGGGGACACTTCAATTTCCTATAAGTGAATCATTTTCATTTTCCAATAAGTGAAAGCGATTTTGTTTAAAAGAAAATAGAAAGTAACGAATACAACCGAGGACTATCGCAAAAAAAGGGCGTTCCAGTTGGGCGGTAGATAAAACTATTTCTCTATGTTAATCCCAACTAAATCAAACTGGAGTTTAACTATTTTATTCTTTAATCATTCATTAAATTGTTAATTTTACTGTTGTACTACAACAAATCAAAGATTTTTTGTGAATACTGAAATGTTACAAGAAACCGTTGACATAGAAAGTTCTGAAATCGTTCGGAACTATCGGGAATTATTGCAAATCAGTTATCAAACACTCTCTGGTGCTGATAAAAAAATGATTCGAAAAGCATTCGACATCGCTGTTGATGCTCACCAAGGACAACGGCGAAAAACGGGGGATCCTTATGTCTTTCATCCCATAAGTGTTGCCAAAATAGTGGCCCAACAAATCGGAATGGATGCTATTTCTATTGCCAGTGCCTTATTGCATGATATAGTAGAAGATACCAAATACACATTGGACGATGTCATTGAATTGATGGGGCCAACTGTGGGGCGAATTGTCGATGGATTGACTAAGATTTCACATCTTAAAAAAGATAAAGACATTTCATTACAAGCCGAAAATTTTCGGAAAATGTTGCTCACCCTCAATGATGATATCCGAGTCATCATCATCAAAATAGCCGATCGATTGCACAACATGCAAACCATTGATGCCATGCCCGAACATAAGCGCATCAAAATTGCCTCGGAAACACTCTATATCTATGCTCCCTTAGCCCACAGAATAGGGCTCTATAATATCAAAACAGAACTTGAAGATTTAAGCTTAAAATGTACCGATGCTCAAAACTATCGCCTCATTAAAAATCATCTGGAAGAAAATCTTACAGAACAAGATCAATATATTAAAAGCTTTAGTGAATTTTTAGGTAGTGCTCTTGAAAATGAACGCATTCGTTGTTCTATTCAAGGTCGCACCAAATCGATATATTCCATTTACAAAAAAATGGTGGCGAAAAATGTTTCCATAGAGCAAGTCTATGACAAATTTGCCATCCGAATTGTCTATAAATCATCTCCAGCCAAAGAAAAATTGTTTGCCTGGAAAGTTTATTCGATAGTGACGGATTACTTCACACCAAATCCCTCTCGCTTGAGGGATTGGATTTCTACACCTAAATCAAATGGGTATGAAGCCCTGCATATCACGGTTATGGGACCTCAAAATAAATGGGTAGAAGTTCAAATCAGATCGGAAAGAATGCACGAAGTGGCGGAAAAAGGATATGCTGCCCATTATAAATACAAACATGGATCTCAAACCGATATGGGCATTGATGATTGGCTGAACAAATTACACGAGGTTTTACATGATAATACGGTCAATGCGATTGACTTTGTTGAAGAATTCAAACTCAATCTCTATGCTGATGAAATTTATGTGTTTACTCCCCAAGGTGATATCAAATCTTTGCCTCAAAATAGCACGGCACTCGATTTTGCTTTTACTATTCATACAGAAATCGGCTATCAAACCCGAGGGGTTATGGTCAATGGAAAATTAGTCCCTTTAAATCATGTATTAAAAAATGGGGACTCCGTCGAAATTTTAACTTCAGAGAAAGCTAAACCCAATAGCAATTGGATTGATTATGTGGAGACTTCTAGAGCTAAAGCTCGAATAAGACATTTTTTGAGACAAGAAAGAAATCATATAGTCGCGGAAGGAAAAGAAATTGTCCGAAGAAAATTCAGACAAGTTAAAATCCCAGTGAATGATCGTTCCCTCCTGTCGATGATTCGCTATTTTCAACTTCAATCCGTTCAAGAGTTATACTACAAAATCGGATCCAATATTATTGATAACAAAAGCTTTAAAGAATTTGTGATTGCTTACAACAATAGCTTCATCAACTTTTTTAAAAAGCGCCTCACGCCATCAAAAAAACCAATTCCTGAGTCTACTGAGGAAAATCAATTCGTTATAGTATTTGGAGAAGAAAGCCAAAAACTAGATTATACGTTAAGTTCTTGTTGTAATCCGATTCCAGGTGAGAAAGTATTTGGATTTATTTCTAAATCAGAAGGTATCAAAGTTCACTCTGGAGAATGTAAAAATGCCATTGCTTTACACTCACAATATGCTTATCGGATCATCAAAGCCAATTGGGTCAATCCAGCTTCAGCAGAATTTAAATCTTGTTTGATCGTTTCAGGAATTGACAATAAAGGCCTAGTTAACAAAATCACCCAAATTATTTTGGGCTTGGCGGGTATAGAAATCAATAAAATCGAATTCACAGCTCAAGGCGAATTATTCAAAGGACAACTAGAAGTCAGCCTCAAAGACAAAAAAACTTTGGATAATTTGGTCAAAAATTTAAAGACAATCGACGGTATTGAAAAAATTGTCCGCAAACAATAACATTTTTAAAATGGTAACCATTAAAGAAAACGTCAGAAGTGATCGCGATTTCATAAGCAAAAATCAGCAAATTGTTAAAGAAGTATTTGTTGATTATTTGAAAGAAAAAAAATTACGAAGGACTCCCGAACGGTTCAACGTCTTAAATGAAATCTATTCTTTGGACAGTCATTTTGAAGTAGAAAGATTACATAAAATCCTCGATTCAAAATCCTACAACATCAGTGTCGCTACGGTTTATAACACTATAGACCTGCTGCTAGAGTGTGGATTAATTCGAAGACACCAATTTGGTTCCAACCAAAACTATTACGAAAAATCATATTTTAATAAGCAACACGATCATGTCATTTTAACCGATTCTGGAGAGATTAAAGAGTTCTGTGATCCACGAATTGGTCAAATAAAAAAGACCATTGAAAAAGTATTTGATATTGATATACATGATCACACATTGTACTTTTACGGCACCAAAAAGAAATCTTAATTCACCGATTTAAATGCCAGTTGATGTGTTACTTGGTCTCCAATGGGGAGATGAAGGAAAAGGTAAAATTGTCGATTGCCTTAGTTCTCGTTACGATATCATCGCTCGATTTCAAGGTGGTCCAAATGCGGGACATTCTTTGGAATTTGATGGGAAAAAACATATTCTACATACCATACCCTCCGGAATTTTTCATAAAAACATAAAAAATTTAATCGGCAATGGTGTTGTGATTGACCCCATCGTTTTTGATAGCGAATTGAAGCAACTTAATATGGATGCAGAGGAATTGAATTCCCGATTATTTGTATCGAACAAAGCTCATTTGATTTTACCAACACATCGTTTATTGGACAAGGCTTCTGAAGTGTTAAAAGGAAAATCAAAAATTGGTTCCACCCTGAAAGGAATCGGTCCTGCATACATGGACAAAACAGGGAGAAATGGATTGAGAGTTGGCGATTTATTTAAATCCGATTGGGATCAACGGTACCAAGCGATCGTTGATAAACATTTTGATTTGTTGAATTTGTATCCCATAGAAACAGATTTTGATTTTGATCTAGAGCAAAATTTATTTTTTGAAAAATTAGAAATACTAAGAAAAAGTTCCGTTGTCAATAGTTTGGCTTTTCTACAAAATGCGATTTCAAAAAATCAAAAGATTTTAGCGGAAGGAGCTCAAGGAACACTACTAGATATTGACTTTGGAACCTATCCTTATGTGACTTCTTCTTCAACCACTTCAGCGGGGGCATGTATTGGTCTTGGAATTTCACCTCGATCAATCCATCATGTCTATGGCATTTCGAAAGCCTATACCACACGGGTTGGGAAAGGCCCTTTTCCAACCGAAATATTTGATCATCATGCTACTTTTTTGCTCAAAAACGGCAACGAAATTGGTGCCACAACAGGTCGACAAAGAAGATGTGGCTGGCTAGATTTAGTAGCTCTGAAATATGCTGTTGAACTCAATGGCGTCTCCCATTTGATATTAACCAAAGGGGATGTTTTATCCGGTCTGGACAAATTTCAAGTCTGCTGGCAGTACACTATCAACGGCTCCGTGACCAAACATTTTCCATACGATTTAAATCAAAGAAAACTTAGACCTCAATTAAAAGAATTTGAAGGTTGGCAACAGGACATTAGTGGTATAAAGAATAAAAAAAACCTACCAAAACCATTTCATAAATACCTCCATTTTATTGAAAATTATTTAACCATTCCCGTCCATATCATATCGGTTGGTCCAGACCGATCTCAAACCATTTATGAATAAATGGGAAAACCAATTTCGATCTTTCAATACATTTTCAATGTACTATGCCTATTAATCATTTGCGAATCTTGGTCTCAAGAAAGTCCGAAAATTATTGAAATACAACAAGCAGGATCTGCCTCAAGGAATGAAACAATTTATCCAGGAGCCACCATCCTTAATCGGTCAGAAACGAAACGAGTCCATTTATTTCATCAAGGAGCATTAATCATTTCGGATTATGCCATTTTCTATCCAGAGCAGAATAATTTCAATGCACGTGGCGATGTCGTGTTTACTCAAGGAGATAGCATTACCATGACTAGTCAACGGTTAGACTACAGTGGAAATACTCGCATAGCCAAAGCATACGGTTCGGTGCATTTGGTACGCACTGACATGGATTTAAAAACCAACACTCTGGAGCTAGATCGTATTGAAAATCAAGTCTATTACAATACCCAAGGGGTCATTGTTGATAGTGTCAACACCTTGACTAGTCAACAAGGGATATATTATGTCGATGAAAAAAAGTATCGTTTTTTATCTGATGTAGTGATTGAAAATCCAAGTTACACGATTAATTCTGAAAGATTAGATTACTTCACTGAAATCAACCATGCTTTTTTATACGGACCAACCGAAATTTTGGGTCAAGATTATTTGATTCAAAGTGAAAGAGGGTTTTATGACATGGACGCTGATACAGGTATATTTAAACAAAATGCTGTTATACATTACGACAATAAAATCATTTATGGTGATAGTTTATATTTTGATAATCCAAGCCAATATGCCGCAGCAACTAGTAACATTAAATTAATCGATACCATCAATCGTTCCATAATTGAGGGGCATTACGGTGAGATTTTTAAAGCCAGAGATTCGGCTATCATTACCAACAGAGCATTGGCAACCAATATTTTTGATAATGACTCTTTATACATCCATGGTGATACATTGATTGTCACGGGACCTGAAGAAAATAGAATTTTTAGAGCCTTTTATGATGTGCGACTGTTTAAAAGCGATATTCAAGGAAAATCCGATTCGCTATATATCGATGAAACTAGTGGATTGACCAAATTACTAAAACGTCCTCCCACTAAAAAACAATTGCAAATCATGACAGAACAAGACCGAACCAATACAAATCCTGTCATGTGGTTCGATAAAACACAGATGACGGGTGATATCATCAAGCTACTTTCAAATCCCAATACTAGAAAACTCGATTCATTGCATATCGATGGTAATGTGTTGATAATTGAAAAAGATTCCCTAAGTGATGATGGATATAACCAAATCAGTGGGGCCAAACTCCGAGGGGATTTTGATGAGGGTAAACTTAATTCTTTAGACATCACAAAAAACACCATGATGATTTATTATCTCTATAGTGATGAATCACTGGAACTTATTGGCATTGACAAAACATCATGTAGTGCCATGCGAGTGGAATTTGAATTAGGTCAGGTGGTGAGCATCAAATTTTTAGGACAACCCGATGGAAAGGTTTATCCAGAAGTTGATTTGGATCCCAATGAACGCATTTTAGAAGGTTTTTCATACCGAATTTTAGAAAAACCAACCAATATCGATGATTTGTTCAGCCCATCAGATAATGAATTTCAGTTTCAAATCATTCAACCCATTTCTTTCATCCGAGAAGATGAAGAACCAACAGAAAAGCCCGAGAATGAACAATGAGTGAGTTAGCTCAAGCATTTCATCAATACTTAGCCAAAACTACCCCCATTCCTTTAGGACTTGAAATTCTAAAAGCCAAAGGGACGTATTTGTATGATAAAAGGGGGAATTCTTATTTGGATTTTGTATCTGGAGTTTCGGCTTGTAATTTAGGACACTCACACCCAAAAATCAATCGAGCCATTTACAAACAACTCCGATTACATAATCACATCATGGTCTATGGAGAATTGATACAAAAACCCGTTGTTTCTTATGCTAAGCTACTCATTGATAGTCTGCCTGAAACCCATCAAAAGTTCTATCCGACTAATTCGGGGACAGAAGCCATGGAAGGGGCCATTAAATTGGCCAAAAAGGCCACCCACCGAAGTCAAATCATATCGGCCAAGCATGGCTATCATGGGTCTTCACAAGGATCATTGAGCATACTAGGTCAATCTGAAAATAGAAATCCATTCAGACCGCTCATTCCAGGAAACCAACAAATTCGCTTCAATGATTTTGAAGATCTCAGGGAAATAACAACCAAAACGGCAGCCGTAGTTTTAGAAACGATTCAAGGGGGCGCCGGTTTTATTGTGCCTCAAAAGGATTATTTGAAAAAAGTCGGTGAGCGTTGTCATGAAAAAGGGGCTCTTTTGATTCTGGATGAAATTCAAACTGGATTTGGTCGTCTCGGCACACTATTTGGATTTGAACAGTTCGATGTGGTTCCTGATATTTTAGTCATCGGTAAATCCATGGCATCTGGATTACCTGTTGGTGGATTTACGGCTTCTAAAAAACTCATGGACCAATTGGCTAATGAACCACCTTTAGGACATATTACAACTTTTGGGGGGCATCCAGTGGTGATGGCTAGTGCCTTAAAAACTCTCGAGATAATTCAAACATTAATTAAAACTAATCTCACTCAAAAAAAAGAACGGCTATTTCGAAGTTTACTTATACATGAAAAAATCAAAGAAATACGTGGCCGGGGATTAATGTTAGCACTTATTTTACCCTCGGCAAAGAAGGCTCAAAAACTAATGAGACTTTGCCTTGAACATCGGTTGATCACATTTGGATTATTGTGGGAAAAATCCGCCGTACGGATTACTCCATCCTTGATTATACCTAGACAAGACATCATCATTGGGTGTAGAATTATTCTCCAATGCTTGGATAAATTATAATACCAAACCTGTTTAATTCTTTTGTCCATCGATTTTAAAACTTTTGATTTTAGATAATATATTTGGGATTAATTGTTGGATTAAGAATTGATTTTATGAACGTGGTTGAACGATTTGATAAAATGCTTAAAACGCGTGAGCTTTATTACTTTGATGTTTCAGAATTTGAAAAAATAGCCATTCATTATCTCAACCTAGGAGATTATATCACAACACTTACTGTACTCAAATATGGCTTGAATCAACACCCCAACAATGAAGATTTGCTCGTAATAAAAACAGATGTTCTGATGGAGCAACAAAAATTTGAGCAAGCGGAATCATTGATTAAACACTTGATTCATCTATCCCCTAGAGATGAACAATACCAGTTGCAACTCGCCATTATTTTTTCTTTTCGAAATAAAAAACGGGAATGTGTCGAGCTATTGAGCAAATTATTGGATTCAACAAATCCTGATGTAAAATATGAAGCCACCATTAACTTAGGACTGGAGTATTTTCGAAACGAAGATTATCAAAATGCTCAATCTTTTTTATTTGATAGTTTAATAGGAAATCCATCTGATACAGATCTCCTAGAAAAATACATCTATTGTCAAATAATCAATGATAAGATAGATCAAGCCATCACCGATATCACCTCATTTTTAGAAGCCAATCCTGGTCATGTTCAAGGGTGGCAAAGTTTGTCGAAACTACTGTCTCTAGTTCAGGAACACGATTTGGCTCTTCAAACCATCGAGCATGCCATTCGATTAAAACCCAATCATTGTAAGTCATATAAAAGAAAAGGATCCATCCTCCAAAAATCAAAAGATTATCAGTCTGCCATCTTGGCCTTTGAAAAAGCTTTAGACTTGGGATGTAAACCTCACTCCATTCATAGAAAAATTGGCCATTGCTATCTGGGACTTTCTCAAAAATGGAAAGCATATAAATACTTTAGTTTGCCCATTAAATCGGGCTCTCATAATGATGATAATTGGAAAGATTTGCTCCGATTCTTAATCGATGAAAAGCTTTATGACAGAGCGCTAGATCACATAGAAAATTACTGCAAATTCGAATCGCAGAATCCAAGCTTGTGGAAACTATGTACTCAAGTTTATGCCCACTTCCAGGATATAGAAAAAATTGATATGTGTCTTGAAACTTATTTGCTATTTACTAAACCAAAAGTTTCGAAGTGGATCTATTGTGCCAATATTTGGATTGAATTAGAACAATGGAATAAAGCACTCCAATTATTATTTGAGTCAAATGATTTGTTTGGATTCAATAAAGAAGTAGAACAACTGATTCGATTATCGATGATTGAATACGATAAAACCATTCCTCAATAAAAAAACTATAAAGAACTACTTGGGTTTTCCAAAACTGATTATATTTCTCATCCGAACAAAACCCAAATCTCTCAATAACTCAAGAGCCAAATCAATGAACTATGGCCTACTTTGAGCAGCATGTGGGGTCTTTGCATCGACAATATTTCAGACTATAAAAATGAGTTAAAATAAGGGCTCCAGCAGCAGCGTAACTGAACACTTCAGGAATATGATACCACTCAATCTCTTCATTGATGGTCACTATTGAAAGAATCCCCCAAAAAGTCCAAAAGAATGGCCTAATATTTTTTTTTGATGTGTTTTTAGTGGAAAAGTAAACAGCTAAAAAAGAAAGTGTGATGAAGATAAAACTCATCATGGTCCACCAAAAGGGCCACCCATCAAAATAAGATTGCATCTCCACTTGAGCAATAAAAATAAATGGGGTGATTAAACAATGGATCAAGCAAAATGAACTTGAAAGCACGCCCAATACATCAGAGCGTTTATGGGTTAACTTTAAAAAATTCATCTCGATTAGTTGCTTAGATACTGGTCCATGAGACACAAAACTTCATTGTACGTGGCAAATATAATCATCCCAACAGATTACAAATTCAGATTTCAAAAGCAGAGATTAAATCATGAGATTTTCAAACAGTGCTCTATCACTCATCATCTCATGTCGTGCCATTCAAAACTTATCTACTTGTGGATGAATTTCTAATCCAAATGGACTGTAGATGCCTCCTCTTTAATTTCAAACCCTTCTGGACGCTTCCATCGAACCGGAGGCTCGGGTTCTTGTTGCCATTGAAACTCTTCTGTTTCCAATAATTTTAAAGCTTCGCGGACGCCAGCTTCTAGCTGTGGATCTTGTCCTTTGATGGTTTGAACGGGATCTTGGATCACTTCAATATCGGGAGCAATTCCTTCCCCTTCCACAGCCCATTGTCCATCGAGATTAAAAAATCCTCCCCTGGGCGCGACCATGCGTCCACCATCGATAAAACTTGGGGTATCCCATGTGCCAACAAGTCCTCCCCAGGTTCTAGTGCCAACCAATGGTCCAAGGTTTTTGAGTTTAAACATATAGGGCAAAAGATCCCCTCCTGAACCAGCCCGTTCATTGATGAGCATCACTTTTGGTCCCCAGATACCAGCTAATGGAGCCGTCCAAGGTGTTCGATCGCTAGTTTTACTGTTGAAATATCCAATCGGTTCTCTGGACATGATGTCGATCATATAATCTGCCGCAGAACCACCACCATTATTCCGTTCATCGATAATCACTCCTTTTTTGTCTTGTTGTGAAAAATAGTATCGATTAAAAGAATTAAATCCATTTCTTGATGTGTTGGGCACATAGACATAAGCCAGTTTTCCTTGAGATAACTCATCGACCTTTCGACGATTATTTTCGATCCAATCAATGGTTCTTAACGCTAGTTCGCTTCGAACCGGTTTGACAATGACTTTTCGAATGTCTTTGGGGTCCAGACTTGAACTAACCTCAATATAAATTGTTCTATTGGCTGTTTGCTCCAAAAGTTGATAGGGATTTATACTGGCTGTCAACTCACGGCCATTTATTGAAAGTAAATAGTCGCCCTCTTTAACGTCGATACCTAGCAAACCTAAGGGCGATTGAATTCCAGGGTTCCAACGTTCCCCTTTGTATATTTTTGATATTTTATAATGATCCTGATCAACCATAAAATCACAGCCAAGTAAGCCAACAGGAACAAAATCAATATTTGGCATATCACCTCCTGAAACATAGGAGTGTCCAACGGCAACTTCTCCACTTAAAATATCGATAACATAGTTCAGATCTGTCCGATGACGTACATGATCAATCCATGGTGAATACCACTGATAAATGGTATCCCAAGGAGCCCCGTGTGTGTTATCAATATATAAAAAATCTCGTTTAAAGCGCCAACCCTCTTTAAAGATTTGGTGATATTCAGCTCTCGGATCCACCTTCATTTGGATTCCTAATGTCAATGACTTGCTACTACTTGAAACTGATTTTGTAGAAACAATTTTCCAACTAAATCCACTTCGATACAAAATGTTTTTTCGATCAAATGAAGTGGTGGCTGTGTTTACGTTGGTTAAATAAGTTGAAGATTTATCACTGTCTATTTCATATTTGACAAGGGATATTCCATCATCTTCTCTTTTGAAAAGAAAAATGGTATCCTCTGGTCCTTCAAGCAGTCCCATATAGTTTCCTGCTTCAATATCTAAGGGAATTGCCCGGTCAAAAAGCCCATCTTGATCAATAATAACGGCAGGAGATTCCTCTTTCTTATCATCATCTTCTTTATCCTCTTTTTTACTCTCTATTTTTTCTTCATCCATTTTAGGAAGTGTCGGAGACGTCTGATCTTTGGAAAGACTGATGGCATATAAGTTACGAGTCATCTCTGGATCATAGGAGCTCATGTCCAGCCATCCGGAATTCAAGCCATAATTGGTACTGACCAATGTGTACAAAAACTTACCATCATCACTCCAAACAGGTGAAATGGCATCAGCCAATGGATCCGTTATTTGAAGTATGGACTTGGAAACCATATTGTAGGCATAGATCGCTTTAAAATGATTGCGTTGTTGCTTGGCATAAGCAATCCATTTGCTATCTGGTGACCAAACGGGATTCATGGTTCGATTTGGATGAGCATATAAATCGGAGTCAATGACGCGGGTCGATTGACTATTGATACTCAACACAATCATGTTATAATGCGTATCAGTAAAAGCGATATAGTTTCCATCGGGAGACCATGCTGGTCTGAAATAAAATGTTGGATTAGGTATCGAAATATTCATTAATTCCTTACCGTACTGATCCCCAATGACCATCGTATACTCGCCACTTCTATCCGAAAACCACGCAATACGATCTCCCTTGGGAGACCAAATAGGGAATCGCTCGGCAGATGATGAACTATTCGTCAAGTTTCGCCAGCTACCTTCCTCTTTAGGGACACTAAAGATCTCTCCTCTGTATTCAAATAAGGCTCTTTTTCCTTTTGGAGAAAGCTTTGCGTTGGTCAATTGTTGTGAAGGAACTGATTCCCAACGAGGCCTAGAAAAATTCATATCACCTAAAATTTGAATCACTAATTTTTTATAATCCCCATTTTCGATATTGATCACATGTAAATCGCCACCTTGTTCATAAACAATCTGATTGGCATCGCTATCGAGGCTTTTGACATCGAATTTTTTATGGAAAGTGATTTGTTTTTCTTGGCCTGTATTTGGGGAAAATTTCCAAATATTGCTAGCATAGTCCCTTTCAGATAGATAGTAGACATCATTGCCTATCCAAACGGGGTTCAAGTGTCTTTCTTTTGTCGGTTGTGGCGTGCGTATTAGTTCCAAGGTGTTGAGATCAACAATCCATACGGGCATGGCTTGTCCACCTCGATAATTTCGCCATTCAGGATCCCAAGAGGTAATAGGCGTATAAGCCAGCGACTTTCCATCGGGTGAAATTTCTCCATAGGCGGCTCTGTCTATGGGTAATGATTGGGGCAATCCACCGTTGATGGAAACAATGAAAAATTTATTGGTTTGAGTTGGGCGAGCTTCGCGCGAGGATCGAAACAATATTTCATTATCAGGAGTCCAACCTTGCACAATATCAGCACTTGGATGGTAGGTCAAACGGTGAGGCTCCCCTCCATCAATCGAAAGGAGATAAACATCACTATTCCCCTCATATTGACCAGTAAAAGCGATCCACTTTCCATCAGGTGAAAAGTGAGGATTAGATTCTGCCCCTTTGTTTGATGTCAATCGTTTGGGTCGATCCTTTTGGTCTATAGTTGCCAGCCACAGGTCATTGGCATAGACAAAAACAACCAAATCCTGATGAATGCTTGGTTGACGTAATAATTTGGTCCCTTCGTCTTGAGAAAACACAGGAATGATGACTAAAAAAGAAAGAGTCCAAAGGATTAAAGATGATTTCATGTTGTATGTCGTATCGGGTTGATTCAAGGGTTGGTAAAATTAGGCTTATTGGGTTGATTTGTGATTTGAAAATAAAGAAACAATCCTTTTTTCTTGTTGCCATGATTATCCTAAATATTTTTAATATTCTAGCTTTTTGCTATTATTTTTAAGGTATTAACAATATAATAAAATTGAAATTCAAAATACTTTAAGTTTCGATTTCCTGATGAATCGGTTTCAATCAAAGCTGGTGAAATTTGTAACTTCGCCGACCTTTTCAATCAGATGAACCATCTGATTGAATGTAACGCTTTTTTACAGATTTAACCTAAATTTTTTGATTTATGAATAAGATTTTTCGTTGGTACGGTTTGATAATGGTTCCCGTTGCCTTTCTTTTTGGTCATCACTCCTGGGCACAGTATTCTATATCTGGTACCGTTATCGATGGTGATACTGGTGCTCCTTTATTGGGTGTTAGTGTTGTGATTTCAGGGACTAGTATTGGTACAGCGACTGATTTTGATGGCAACTATGTTCTTACCGATATCGAACTTGGTAATTATGCCTTAGTGGCATCATTCACTGGATATTCTTCCAACTACGCTCAAGTGACTGTAGGAAATGCTGATGTCACCGTGGATTTTGAGCTCGAATACTCTGCTTCTATTTTAAATGAAATTGTGGTCACAGGGACGGGTTCTGCCATAGCAAAAAAACAATTAGGGAATAGTATTGGCTCTATATCTACCGCCCAACTACAGAATTTACCCATCAATAGTTTTTCCGATATTCTACAAGGTAGAGAACCCGGCGTGATTATGTTACCTTCTGGTGGATTGACAGGGGAAGGTTCTCAAATCAGAATCCGGGGTAGTGCTTCTCTATCTCAATTAAATGAGCCCATTGTTCTCATTGATGGCGTTCGAGTGGATACTGGTGGAGGCTTTGGTGGTGGGCTTGTTGAATCTGGTGGTGGAGGTTCATCGTCACGGTTGGATGACATCAATCCAGAATCCATTGAACGTATTGAAATCTTAAAAGGGGCTTCTGCAGCCACCTTATTTGGTACGGAGGCATCGAATGGAGTCATTCAGATATTCACCAAACGTGGACGCATTGGAAAACCTATTTTTAATTTTAAAGCGACCCAAGGTATCATCCATTTTCCCAAAGGGAAAGTGGCTGATAATACGGGTTGGATTAACGGGACTGCGAATAACGCTATTGAACGCATGACCAACGTTTCGAATACATTAGGCATCAATGTTAGACCTTATGAATTAATTTCTATTAATGCATTAGAAGATCTCTATGAAACTGGCATATCTAATGTGTTTAGTGGTGATGTGCAAGGAGGGAACTCTCTAATCACCTATTATGCAGCGGCTCGGTACGCTTATACCGACGGTCCGTTTGGTGGTCAAGAAAGATTGGGTTATCAAGAAGGACAGTCTACTTTGGCTTCAGATATCGATGAATTGACACAGTTGAACTTGAATTTGACGGTCAATCCTTCATCAAAATTTAATATCAAATTAACCACTGGATTCACTTCTCGGTATCTGACCACCATGCAAAACAACAATAACATCTACGGCGTTGGTTCATTGGCACAGTTCAGCAAGCCTGAACTTATAAAGCCTTCCAATACCACAGGGACTATTGCCTTTGCCACTGTTGATGAGACTTTACAATTGACCATTGACTCTGAAGTCAATCACTACAACGGAATTATCTCAGTCGATTATTTTGCCGATGATTGGTTAACAGTACAAAGTGTCTTCGGCGTGGATTATTCTAGTCAACAAAGCACTGCCTTTTGGCCATTTGGATATAATATCGATGGATTTTCTAATGCCAATCCTGCAGGCTTCAGAGGTATCGATAATCGAGACTTTTTATCCCAATCGGCCGAATTAAAAGTTTCTTTAAAACATCAAATCACCCCCAACATTAGCTCTGACTTTATCCTAGGGGGGCAATATGTATCCCAGCAGGTGTCGGTTGCTGGAGCTTCAGGGGAAGGTTTTCCTGGACCTGGTTTTGCGGTAACTTCTGCAGCAGCCAATCAGACCACTTTTGAATTTTTTCAAGAAACCATCAATACCGGAGTTTTTGCTCAAGAGCAAGTTGGGATTAATAATTCTATCTTTTTAACCATCGGAGCTCGTTTGGATGCACACTCGGCTTTTGGTAGTGAATTTGATGCGGCATTCTATCCTAAAGTTTCGGCCTCTTATGTCCCCTCAGATACCCCTAACTGGTCGAATATTGGACCCATTAGTTCCTTACAACTAAGAAGTTCTTATGGTTTATCTGGACTTCAGCCAGGAGCCTTTGATGCTTTCACGACCTATACCGCTTTGGCTTCAGCGACCGGCGCTGGGATAGCTCCTAATAATTTGGGTGATGCTGATTTGGCACCAGAGGTATCTAGTGAATTTGAAATTGGATTCACTGCAGGACTCTTTGACAACTCAATGAATTTAGAGTTTACCTACTGGGATCGAGTGACGAAAGATGCCCTATTCGCCCGACAATTTGCTTTATCTGGTGGATTTAGAAATCCCCAATTAACCAATATCGGAGAACTTGCTGCCCATGGTATCGAAATCAATCTCAATGGATCGGTTCTCAGAACGCAAGATTTACAACTGAATTTATTTGTGAATGGGGCTTACTATCAAGATGAAATCGTCAGTCTTGGAGGAGCTCCTCCACTAAAAGTTGGAGGTTCCTATCCTAGAATCAGAAACTATTTGATAGAAGGTTATTCAGCGGGGGCCAATTTTGGTGCTGTACTTCAAGATGTTGGTCCCAATGAACTTCCAATCGATATTGCCAATAAGGATGGACGACCCGATACTCGTGAAGAATTAATCACGTTTTTTTCGGGTAAAACAACCCAACAAAATGCAAAAGATCTTGGTATGCCGACCACCGTTGGGACTGGTGGTGTGCTCCTGAAAGATGAAGATGGCGATGGGGATTATTTGGATCACTTTTTAGGAAAATCAGTTCCAGATTGGACAGGTTCTTTTGGAGGTTCTTTAGATTATAAAAACTTTACACTCAGCACCACTTTCGAGTATAAAGTAGGGAATTTTGTGGTGAACAATCTGACGGATGCCTTCCGACAAGCGAACAGCAGTATTGGAAGAAATTTACCATCCTCTTCACGTGTGACAAGAGATTATTTTACCGGTGGGGTTGATGGTAGTTTTAACCCATTAAATGATCCTAATGTGCGAGTCGAAGCTCTCGAAGAATGGCTTTATGATACGCTAGCTTTAGCACCATTTTCTGGTCTCAATACATTAGAAAAAGCGGATTTTATTCGGTGGAGAGAAGTCAGTTTGGTGTACCGATTCGATCAAAATTGGCTCGAGTCTTTCGGACTTGAAGCAGCATCAATAGGTCTTTCTGGACGGAACATTGCTTTATTTACCTCTTACAGTGGCGTCGATCCAGAAATTGGTTATGTTGGGAGAGGTTCTGGATCAACTCTCGTCCAAAATTTTGCGCAAGGTATTGCAGCCTTTGGTTGGCCGATACCAACACAGTTTATATTAACCCTTAAAGTTGGTTTTTAGTCATGAAATATAATCGATTTTTTTTACTGAATCTATCTCTAATTGCCTTGATTTTTATAGTTGGCTATCGATGTGAACTTGAAACTGATAATCCTAATAATTTACTTGAAGAGGGGTTGTCTGTGACGGCATTTACCCCTATGGTGAATGGCGCGGAAGGTGCTTTGGTAAGAGCCTATGGAAATATTTTAGCTCCCTATTCGACGGCGAGTGATGAGATGATATGGATCGGATCTCGAGATGCCTGGCAACAATTAAATTTTGGAAATGTCAGCAATCCCAATAATGAATTTACGGATGCCGCCTACTTCTATGTGAATGAAGCTAGATTCTGGGCTGATGATGTCATTAAGCGAGGATTGGAATTTAAATCCGATCCTGCTTATGATAATGATGGTGAATTAGTTAGAGCCTATGTTTATGGCGCCATCATTTATATCGTCATTGCCGACATGTTTGATGACTTTGTAGTCGACTCATCCAAATCTGAAGCTGGATCCCCAGTGGGAGCAGCCAATATGGTCAATCTTTATGATACGGCCATTGGTTACTTGAAAGAGGCTCTTGCATTGAGTGCTGGCTTCACAGGAGAAATTAATGCCTTGATTGCTCGAGCTGAATTTTCAAAAGGCGTCTGGGCGAAAATCAATCCAGTGAATACCTCTGATCCACTGGTTCGATCGAGTGCTGCTGTGACTGCTGCCAGACAAGCTCTGAGTACATTATCGCCTGATTTTGCTTATTTGCTTCAAACCGATGCGAAAGCGCCCGAAACCGTAGGGGCTTTGGATATCGCTGGAGAAGTCAATAGTCGATTAGAAATGAGACTTTCAAACGAATACATTATCCCTGAGGGGCCCAGACCAGCCGCTGTTAAAGATGGAGATCCCGCCACAACAATATCACTAAATGACCCCATTGATAATAAACCATCTCCTGCTCTTTATCGATTGGTTCGAGCCTTTACTGAACCTAACTTGTATCCTGATTACCCAGTAGTATCCGCTAGAGAAATGCATTTAATCATTGCTGAAGATGCTTTGGCAAGGGGAGATAATGCTACTTTTACAGAACACATCAATGCGCTGAGAGCTTTGGATAAATTGAGCCCCTATTCTGGACAAGTAGAGGCTAAAGATCTATTAATTCATTCAAGAAGAGTTAATTTGTTTCTTCAAGGTCGAAGAATCGCAGATCATTACCGATTCAATCATCCATCGACCTATTGGTTAGCCAATACAGATGCTACGACTTCTCCTGGTGCGTTGTTTCCAATAACGATATCAGAGATTCAAGCCAATCCGAATATCCAATAATTTGGGAAGTCCTATTTAATCGGCATAAAGAGCCGTCTATACTTCAAGACGGTTTTTTATGTTTCATGATTTTAATATCATCTTCAAAGTTTTCTATTCACATGGATTTATTTGACATTCGAAACAAAGTATTTGTCATTACAGGAGGCACTGGAACCCTCGGGTTTTCTTTAATTACATACCTTATCCAATGTGGGGCTAAAATTGCTCTATTAACTCGTTCCTTGAATAAAGCTCAAAATCTTATTTCTTCTCATGAATTTTCTCATAGATTAATACGAGCCTACCAAGTCGATGTGCTCAAGAAATCTGAGTTAGAAAATACCTCTGAAAAAATAATCGAAGATTTTGAATGCATTGATGTATTAATCAATGCCGTTGGGGGTAATTTATCAGGGGCTACGATTCCTGATGCAGGATCGGTATTCGATATGGAGGAATCCGATTTCGATCGAGTAGTGGATTTAAACTTAAAGGGGACCGTATTACCTACATTAGTTTTTGGTCAACTAATGTCCAAACAAAAAAGCACCTCGATAATCAACTATT
The DNA here is from genome assembly GCA_026709415.1 of Flavobacteriaceae bacterium. GTDB lineage: Bacteria > Bacteroidota > Bacteroidia > Flavobacteriales > Flavobacteriaceae > Bin25. The sequence continues at coordinate 198,872 of JAPOSZ010000014.1, read as the reverse complement.
CTTCATTAAGTGTTAACCGGGTGATGACTCGAGTCGTGGGATACTCTGCCGCTAAAGCGGCTATGGAGAATTTCACGCGTTGGATGTCTGTTGATATGGCCTTAAAATACGGAGATCGCCTTCGAGTCAACGCCATTGCTCCAGGCGTTTTTATTGCTAATCAAAACCGATCATTACTGACAAAAGCTGATGGCAGTTATACCCCAAGAGGCCAAGCCATTATTCGAAATACCCCCATGAAACGATTTGGGTTACCTCATGAATTGCACGGCGCTGTTCACTTTTTAGCTAGTGAAGCATCGAAATTTATTACTGGGATTGTTTTGCCTATCGACGGCGGAATCAGCATCTACAGTGGTGTTTAAGCCTACCACTGGATTTCTTGTTTGTCTCTCAAAAGTTTGCCATTGATTGTTGGTGAAGCTTCGGTGGCTAACCATACAGGAGTTTCAGCCCCTTTTTCTATTGATCTTGCGGCATTCTGACCACCCATTTGGGTACGAACCCACCCTGGACAAACCGAATTGATAATCACGGCGTTGTTGGCGAGTGATAAGTGAAGTTGTTTTGTAATCGCATTCATTAAAGTTTTGGAGATTCGATAATGCGGAGCCCAAGTTGAAGTATTGTTATTAAATTTCCCCGCTCCGCTGGAGATCATGATGACTCTACTCCCAGGTTTTAATAAGGGCATAAAATACTGTGTCACCCACAAAGCCCCCAACGCATTGGTTTTAACGGATAATAAGTCTTCTTCTGGTGCAGGCTTTAGAATACTACGGTTTTCATTAACCAACACGCCACCGTTATTAACTAAGACATCTAAACGATCAACCTGATGAGATACTTTTAAAAAGGCACTTTCGATAGATTTTGGATCGCATAAGTCCAAAGTATACCAATAAGCATCGATGTTTTTTGATTTTAAATGCTTTACCGCCGTTTTTCCGCTGGTGGTGTTTCTACCAGTTAAGATAACTTGAAATCCTTTTTGACCTAATTGATGTCCAATCTCTAATCCAATGCCTCTGTTAGCTCCAGTGATTAAAACTGTTTTTTGATTTATCATTAAGGTATCCTAAAAAAATGTGGATTTAAATGAATGTTTACCATTCTTTCAATTTCCAATCCAAAATAAAATATTATTTCTTAATTGGATGAAAGCTAAAACTTAATTTTGTAATGATTTTGTAAGACAAACGATTGGAGAAACTATATCCACTAAAATTTGTTCCACGTTTTTTTTATCGAATTTGGGGTGGCCATAGATTAAAAAATATTTTTGGCATCGAATCCTCCGAGCAGTCCATTGGTGAAGCTTGGTTAATTTCAAATATCGATGGCTATAGTTCTCGAGTTGCTGAAGGGCCCTTAAAAAATCATAGTTTACAGGATTTGATTCAATCCTATGGTTCAGAATTATTGGGAAACCATTTTTGGCATCAAGACAGTATTAAATTCCCACTTTTAATCAAATTAATTGATGCCTCTGATGATTTGTCTATCCAAGTTCATCCAAACGATGAACTAGCTAATCAAAGGCACAATTCATTAGGAAAGTCCGAACTATGGTATATCCTAGAGGCTGAAAAGAGGGCCTATGTTTTAAATGGTTTTAATGAACACTTAAATTCCCAATCTGTTGAAAAATTGGTTACCGAAGGCCATTTGATGGAGAATATGAATAAAGTCCCATGTCAAAAAGGAGATGTGTTTTATGTCCCTGCTGGAAGACCGCATGCCATTGGCGGTGGACTATTACTAGCTGAGATCCAACAAGCATCTGATATAACCTATCGATTATATGATTTTAATCGCATTGATAGTCAAACCACTAAAAAAAGAGAGTTGCATTTACAAGAAGCCCTGGCTGCACTAGATTATTCTTCTCACGAACCCAAATCAATACCGTATTCAGAAATTAAAAATCAAATCAATACAATTATTGAAACACCTTATTTCTATGTCAACCTTATACCCATATTAGGAGAAATCGAGCTCGACTATTCATCGATTGATTCCTTTGTTATTTTAATGTGTATCGAAGGAAGTTTAGATTTTCAACAAGACGATACCCGATGCACCTTAAAGACGGGAGAAACTCTACTTTTACCAGCCAAGTGTTCAAAGGCTCAACTTGAATCATCAAGGGCAAAAGTTTTAGAAATCTCGATTGTTTAATATTTGAGCTTTCCTAGGCTATACATTACCTAATGATTTAAGCCCCTTTTTTCTCATTGTTAATTTGAACCTCATTTTATAGATAATGATGCTTAACTTCGTCATCCAATTTATTCAGAAATCAATGAAAACAGTATTGACTTATATTCTTGCATTATTCGTTTTAAACAATTTTGTTTATTCTCAAGGGGAGACGGCTGATGATTGGAAGCCACTTTTCAATGGCAATGATTTAAGTGATTTTCAAATTTTAAATGGTCAAGTGGAATTTAAATTAAAAGATGGGATTATCATCGGATATTCAAAATATGGCCAGAGAAATAGTTTTTTAGCCACTAAAAAAACCTATAGTGATTTCATTTTAGAATTCGAAGTGAAAATTGAAAATGGACTTAATTCTGGCGTTCAATTTCGCTCGTTGAGTTTTCCAGAATACGCTAATGGTGCTGTTCATGGTTATCAATGCGAAATCGAGACCAGCTCAAGAAAATGGGCTGGTGGAATTTATGATGAATCTCGCAGAGGCTGGCTCTATCCATTGTCTCGAAATAAGAAAGGCCAACACGCATTCATACCAGGTCAATGGAATCACTATCGGATCGAGGCCATCGGAAATGTTTTAAGAACCTATGTTAATGAGATCCAATGTGCCAATCTAGTGGATGATTTAACCGCTGAAGGTTTTATTGGGTTGCAAGTTCATAGCATTCAAAATAAAGATTTAGAAGGGACTAAAGTGATGTGGCGTAACCTTCGAATTGCTACTACCAATCTAGAAAAACTTCGCCATCCCAGTTATGACTATGCTCCAGAAATCAATTTAATCGATGGACAATTAACCACATTAGAAAAAAGAAAAGGATGGCGTTTTCTTTGGGATGGCAAAACAACTAAGGGATGGCGAGGCGCTCAATTAGAAGGGTTTCCGAAACAAGGTTGGAAAATAGAAAATGGAATTTTAACGGTGGAAGCTTCCGATGGTGGTGAATCCACCAATGGAGGCGATATTGTCACCGTGGATTCTTACTCAAATTTTGAATTGTCCCTTGATTTTAAAATGACCGAAGGGGCTAATAGTGGGATTAAATATTTTGTCGATACTAACTTGAATCAAGGAGAGGGCTCTTCTATCGGACTAGAGTTCCAAATTCTAGATGACAAAAGGCATCCTGATGCCAAACAAGGAAAAAATGGAAATCGAACCATTGGTTCATTATATGATTTGATTCGAGCCGAAAGCCATTCTATTGGCTCCGGAAAAAGATATAGTACAACCGGCTGGAACAATGCTCGAATTGTGGCTAAAAATGGGCGTATTGAACATTGGTTAAACCACATTAAAGTCGTCGAATTCGATCGATTCAGCCAACTTTTTGGAGCCCTTGTTGAAAAGAGTAAATATGAAAAATGGGGAGATTTTGGGAGACTCCATCATGGACTGATCTTGCTTCAAGATCATGGCAATGAAGTTCATTTTAAAAACATCAAAATAAGAGAATTTTAAGCCTTAAAATCAACATCATGAAAAAATCAAGACGAAAGTTTTTAAAACAAGCATCCATAGCAGCGGGGGGAGTATCATTAGCAGCACCCTCGTTATTCAGTGCCAAAAGTTATGCATCGATTATCGGTTCCAATGACCGAGTGCGAGTGGGGATCATTGGTTTTTCTGCAAGAGCTCGAGGTTCGTTAATCCCATCATTGGTCGCTTATCAAGACCAGTTGAATTTTCAAATCACGGGACTATCTGATATATGGAATGCACGAAGGGATTGGGGAAAATCTTACATCAAAGAATTGACGGGAGATGATGTGATGACATACAAAAATAATGAGGCTCTTTACGAAGACAATCAAATTGATGCGGTGATTATTTCCACAGCAGATTTTCAACACGCCATCCATACCGTTGAAGCTGCCGATGCAAAAAAAGATGCTTATGTTGAAAAACCTTTTGCGGAAACAATGGATGACAATATCGTTGGACTCAAAGCAGTCAAGCATTCTGGCATTATCGTGCAAATTGGTTCTCAAAGAAGAAGTGGATTGAATTATCATGCCGCTGATGAATTTATCAAAGCTGGAAAGTTTGGTGATATTATGATGGTTGAAATGACATGGAATGTCAATCAACCAGCCCGATGGCGTCAACCAAAATATACCAATACCATTCAACCATCCGATACCGATTGGAAACGTTATTTAATCAATCGGCCGTTTGAAGAATGGGATGCTCGCAAATACATCGAATATCGTTTGTTTTGGCCTTATTCCTCTGGAATTCCAGGTCAATGGATGTCACATCAAATCGATACCGTGCACTGGTTTTCTGGATTCAATCATCCCAGAAGCGTCACCGCCAACGGTGGCATTTATTTATGGAAAGATGGCAGAGAAAATGCCGATACGATGACGGCTGTTTTTGACTACGGTCCAGATGACCAGCCGGATATTGGTTTCCAGGTCGTTTATTCATCACGCTTCACCAATTCTGCTGGAGGAACCAAAGAAATTTATTATTCAAATGGTGGAGAGCTCAATCTAGCAACCAACAAGGTTACCTCAAATGGTGGACTTACCGAATATGAGGCCTCCAAAATGGGTTATCAGGCCAATTTATTAGAAGCGTTAGATTTAGCCGATTCTTCACAACAAGTGATGACTTCTGCCAATACAGGCTCCGATCCATTGACTAATGCACACATGCTCAATTGGATGGAATGTGTCCGATCACGTCAAACACCTAATGCACCCGTTGAAGCAGGATACAATCATTCCATTGCCAATATCATGACTACAGCAGCTTTACATACTGGATTAAAGGCAACATTTGATAAAAAAACTCAACAGGTGATTGTTGGTGGCCATGTTTTTAAATATTAATCACATCCATTCCTATTTTTTTTTGTTCGCAAACACTGTTTTTTAACCTTCGTTTTTATTTCTGAAAACTTTTTTCAGTATTCTTTTTTAATCATAAATCGCACATGAGTAAAAGCATAATAACTCTTGGTATTCTTTTAGTTGCTTTCGCTTTGATAGGATTGAATAAGACATGGAGTCAAATCACTACTGCTCAGATTCAGGGAATGGTTACGGATCAAGAAAACACTCCTTTATTTGGAGCTTCTATTGTTATCCATCATCAACCAACCGGAACGATTGCGGGAACAATCACATTAGAAAATGGACGGTTTACTATTCCCAATCTTCGGATTGGTGGACCATATAACGTGCACGTATCCTACGTAGGATTTGATCAACTGACAATGAATGATATTTATTTGGCTTTAGGAGATCAATTAGAATTAGATTTTACTCTTTTAAGCAATGCTTCCAGTGAATTAAGTGAAGTGCAATTAATTGCTAGTTATGATCAGACGCTACTAGGGAAAAACAAAACTGGTTCTTCTACAGAAATCAGCAGCAGACAAATCAATCGTTTACCAAGCATTTCCCGTTCAACTTCAGATTATCTCCGACTGGTACCCTCTTCGGATGGCAATTCTTTTGTTGGTAAAAATGATCGCTTGAATAATTTTTCATTAGATGGTTCGGTATTCAATAATCCATATGGCTTGGATTCGGCGGTACCTGGTGGTCAATCTTCAGCACAACCCGTTTCGCTAGATGCTATTGACCAGATCCAAATCAATGTAGCCCCTTATGATGTGACGCTTGCTGGATTTACGGGGGCATCAGTCAATGCAGTCACTAAATCTGGAGCCAATGACTTTCAAGGTTCTGTATTTCATTTCTTTAGAAATCAAGATTTGACCGGAATTCGAGTCAAAGAAGAGCCGCTTTTTCGATCCGATTTAACCCATTTTCAAACTGGTTTCACACTTGGTGGACCCATCATAAAAAACAAAGCGTTTTTCTTTACCAATCTTGAAATAGAACAACGCTCAGATTTAGGATCTGAACTTGTTGCTTCAAGACCTGGATTAAAAGGTGAAAGAGTTTCTAGAGTACTAGCGTCTGATCTCGACTTAGTTTCACAAACCCTATTGAATCGCTTTGATTACCAAACAGGTCCCTATGAAAAATACAATCATCAAACTGAAAATGTCAAAGGACTCATCAAAATAGATTGGAATATCAATCAAAAACATAGTTTGGTCACTACCTACAATTTTTTGGATGCCAGTCGGGAACTACCTAGGCATCCAAATGCAGGAGGACGAGGTGGTCCAGACCGAATCACACTACAGTTTTTTAATTCAGGATATCAAATCACCAATCGATTACATGCTGGCATTGTCGAATTAAAATCCAATTTTAACAATCGATTTTCCAATAACTTACAAATTGGATTTACTGCATTTCATGATTTTAGAGCCCCATTTTCTAAGCCTTTTCCAGTTGTCAATATCAACAAAAACAACATCCGATACATTGTTGCTGGCCATGAGCCTTTTTCCATTCGAAATTATGTCAAACAGCAAGTCTTTCAAATCACCAATAATTTAAACATCTATTTACCAAATCACAACATCACGGTCGGAGGTAGTTTTGAACGATTTGATTTTGAAAATAGTTTTAATCTTGGTTGGTATGATCCTACCGATGGCAGTCCACCTTATCCAAGCACTACTTTTGGTCCTGGTTTTGAAAGTGTGGCAACTTTTGTCGATTTTGTTCAACAAGGACATATGGACTCTGTCGTCCAATTTGCTCAAAACACACATCAAAAAGGAGATTGGAAAATCTATTTTATGTCTGTTGGTCAATTATCCGTTTATGTTCAAGATCGATGGCAAATCAATCGAAAATTGGTTTTTACCGTCGGATTCCGATTAGATACTCCATATTATTTTAATTCCAATCAATACGCTCAAGATATCATCGATACCTTACCCCATGATTACGATGATACGATTGATTATTTTGAATTAGATGGCAATCCCATCAAGTTTGACAACACTCAATTGCCAAAAAGAACACCCCTTTTGTCGCCAAGATTTGGGTTTCATTGGGAAATGAATCAACTTGGGACTTCAGAATTACGTGGTGGTGCAGGCGTTTTCTCTGGTCGCATTCCTTTCGTTTGGATCGGAAATCAAATAGGCAATCCATTTTGGTATTTTAGACAAGCTATGCATCCCCAATTTAAATTTCCTCAAGTTTTTCGAATCAATATCGGTCATGACCAATTATTAGGCAAAGGATGGTCTTCCACCATTGATATCATGTATACGAAAGACATCCATGGGATGCTCGTTCGTAATTATGGGCTCAATAAACCCACTGGAAGGCTCTTGGGAATTGATAATCGTAAGATCTATACCTCTGATGATCTAGCCACATATACAGGACTAGGGTTTCCAGTAAGAGCTGATATTTATGTATTCACCAATACCGATGTCGGTTCTTCATTTAATAGTTCCTTGAAGATCCAGAAATATTGGAATTCCAATACTTGGTTTAGCCTAGCTTATAATTATCTGGTTTCAAAAGATGCCAATTCAACGGCATCTGAAATCACAAGCAGTGCCTTCAATAACAATCCTGCTATTGATGATGTCAATCAAGCCATCAGTTCCCATTCAATGTTTGGGAACAAGCATCGATTGATTGGAACTTTCAACACTCAATATGAGTATGGGCCATGGGTAACATCCATAGGTGTCTTTGCTGAGTACGCTCAAGGAGGGCGCTTTAGTTACACTTATTCGGGAGATATCAATGGGGATGGATCTCCCAATAATGACTTAATCTATGTCCCCACATCAAACGATATAAAAAACATGCGATTTATTGGTACAGAGGACGAACAATCAACTCAAAGAACTGCCTTGGAAAAATTTATTCAACAAGATCCTATTTTAAAAACTCAAAGAGGCCAATATGCAAAAAAATACAATCATCTACTTCCTTGGTTTTCTAGGTGGGACATGAGAATATTACAAGATTACGAATTGAAGAATCAAAATTCCATCCAGTTGAGTATTGACATTTTGAATCTAGGCAATTTGATTTCTTCAAATTGGGGAATCAGACAACGCGTTACGAATTGGCAACCCATTGGTGTGACAGTCGATCAAAATAGGCCGACCTATTCTTTTGATACTAACTTAAAAGATACCTTTATTGACGATTTTAGCCTTGAATCGAGATGGCAAATACAGTTTGGACTCCGATACAGATTCTAGCGTGTTTTCAAAACCTTTGAAACCAATCAATTTCGATTCAACACATCTAATACCAAATTTGTGTTATGCATTCTTTGTTTGATGGCGTATTGATCTTCTTGATCTAGAAATAAAATCACATGATATACCTTCCTCGCAGAAGATCCATTGGCATAAGTTCGTGCTTTGAATAGACCAACCCATGGTATAAGAACATGATTTTTTTCCAACAAAATCAAAAGCCATTGCTGATGAATTCTTTAATTGCAGAGAGTCATGCAATGGGTAAAAGAAGGGCGCCGGTTGGTCGCCAAATCACAGCCGAAAAGGGAACATAGGGTAACCTTATCGACATCCCAACCACTCAAATCCTAGTTGAAAATATCCCCTCCCACAAACCCTCGAAACCTATTGTTTCCCTGACTCACATCTTGACCACTCGGCATGTTGTTTAACCAGTTACGAAAACCCAACCCATCAAAAATCTTACCACAGATGTTGGCAATGCATGGTTTCTATCCTTTAACGATCCCCCTCAAGGGGTGCATTGACTGAATGTCGGGCGATTCGATGAGGTTAATCCTGCATTCGCCCAAAACAGATTACAATTGGTTACGCGGCTAACATCCCAACCACTGAGATCTTGATTGAAAGTCGTGGCACCTTGGAACATCCTATACATATTGTGGACCCGGCTGACATCCCAGTCCCCAATGGCTTGATTAAAAGCAGAGGCATTATCAAACATGTTTTGCATACTGGTCACCTGACCCACATCCCAATCCCCTATGGGTTGATTGAAAGCAGAGGCATTATTAAACATGCTCGCCATATTGGTCACGCGACTGACATCCCAATCCCCTATGGGTTGATTGAAAGCAGAGGCATTATTAAACATGCTCGCCATATTGGTCACGCGACTGACATCCCAATCCCCTATGGGTTGATTGAAAGCAGAGGCATTATTAAACATGCTCATCATATCCGTCACCCGACTCACGTCCCAATCGCCAATGGCTTGATTGAAAGCAGAGGCATTAAAAAACATGGCACCCATGGTGGTCACGCGACTGGTATCCCAATCCCCAATAGCTTCATTGAACGTCGTCTTGCCATTAAATAACTGATTCATAACCGTCACCAAGGTGGTGCATTTGGCATCGGTGTTGTCTGCACCCACCTGTTGCGTGAGCAAGGCATTATCCACAATCGTGTATTCGATCCCATCAAGGATTTCTTTTTGTCCTACATAGGTCGAAGGGTTTTGCATGGCATGGCTCCGAATGCGGGGATGGAGCGTGACGGTCACCCCATTGGCATGACGGGTGAGCAAACATTCTTGATTGCACGTAAAGCCCGGACGACGATCCGCACGCAAACCGCAAGCCACTTGCTGACAGTGGCTCACCTTGGTCACATCCCACCCACTAAGATCTTGGTCAAAAGCCGTGGCCCCCGAAAACAGCCAACTCATTTCCGTGACTCCACGGACATCCCATCCGCTGAGGTCTTGATTAAAAGCCGTCGCTCCATTGAAGGTGCCTACCAGATGAGTCACCCCACTCACGTCCCAACCGCTGATGTCCTGATTGAAAGAGGTGGCTCCCTCGAAAGTGGCCGATAGATTGGTCACCGCACTCACATCCCACCCACTGATGTCTTGATTAAAAGCGGTGGCTTGTTGAAACAGGGTGACCATGTTGGTCACCGCACTCACGTCCCACCCGCTGAGGTCTTGATTGAAGGCTCGGGCTCCCTTGAAGGTGGATATCATCGTGGTCACCCCACTGACATCCCAATCCCCGATGGCTTCATTGAACAAACGGGCATTCTGAAACATAGCTGACATATCGGTCACCCCACTGACATCCCAATGGCTGATGTCTTGATCGAAAGAACGGGCGTTTTTAAAGAGCGAGGCCATGCTGGTCACTCGACGGGTGTCCCAATCCCCAATATAGGTGTTAAAGAAATCATCATCAGTGAATAACCCTTGCAGATCCGTCACCAAGGTCGTGCACACGGCATCGGTGTTGCCTTCACTGACTCGTTGTCGGAGCAAAGTGTTATCCACCACCGTGTAGGTGATGCCATCGAGCATGGCCTGTTGGCCCACGTATTGCGAAGGATGGCGGAGAGCGGGGTTGAGAATCACCGTCACCCCATTGGGCAGCTTTTTCAGTAAGGGCGGACAGGTCTCGTTGATAGAAATAGCAACGCCATGACAGTTTTGGGTGGTGGGGGTTGGGTTCGTGGTTTCTTCTTCGGCTAGCACCGCATGCACTTGGCAATCTTGGGTGGCTCGAAAGGTGATGGTGGTTTGCTCGTGACTGAAATTCCCACAGTTGCCTGTCCAACGCTCCAAGGTATACCCCTCCTCCAAGGTCACCGCGATGCTCACCATTTGACCGTTGGGGATGCTTTGCGTGGGGGTGATGCTCCCACCCGTACTCACCGAGGTGGTGATGGTGCGATTCACCGGCGGTGGTGGGCAAGGATCATTAATGGAAATCTGTTGACCGTTGCAGTTTTTGGTGGTCGGCGGTGGTGGTGGACTCGCTGCCAGCACCGCGTTCACTTGGCAATCTCGGGATGCTGGGAAGGTGATGGTGGTCTCACTCGAGCGGAATGTTCCACAGGTGCCTGTCCAACGTTCCAAGGTATACCCTTGATTAAGGGTCACCGTGATGCTCACGGTTTGACCATTGGGAACCGTTTGGGTGTTGGTGATGCTGCCGCCCGTACTCACCGAGGTGGTGATGATGCGATTCACCGGCGGTGGTGGTGGACTCGCTGCTAACACCGCTTGCACTTGGCAATCTTGGGACGCTATGAAGGTGATGGTGGTTTGTTGGTTGCTGAACGTTCCACAACTGCCTGTCCAACGTTCCAAGGTATACCCTTGATTAAGAGTCACCGTGATGCTCACCGTTTGACCGTTGGGAACCGTTTGGGTGTTGGTGATGCTGCCGCCTGTCGTGACCGAGGTGGTGATGGTACGGTTCACAGGTGGTGGCGGATTAGGATTCACTGGATTGGTGGGTTCCGGATCCACAGGGTCGGGATCGGTGGGTTCCGGATCCACAGGGTCGGGATTGGTGGGTTCCGGATCCACAGGATCGGGGTTGGTGGGTTCCGGATCCACAGGATCGGGATTGGTGGGTTCCGGATCCACAGGATCGGGATTGGTGGATTCCGGATCCACAGGATCGGGATTCACTGGTTCTGTCGCGGCTTCTTTTTCAAGAACCGCTCGGACCTGACAATCTCGAGTGACTTGGAAATCAATGGTGGTATCATCAGGGCTGAATGTCCCGCAATCCCCCATCCATGCCTTCAACGCATAGCCCTTCTCGATGGTGATGGTAATCGAGACGTCTTCACCATGAGCCACCGTTTGCGTGGGGGTGATGCTCCCACCCGTACTCACCGAGGTGGTGATCGTGCGATCGGCTTTCCGAAACACCGCCTCCAAGGCACAAGGGCCTTCCACAGTAAAGGATAGCTTGGAATCCATCGCATCGACGAGCTCAGGACACGCCACCCCCTCGGTCGTCCATCGGGAAAACACATGATTTGCGGCGGCCTCGGCTGTCAAGATCATCGTTTGGCCATGGGTGGGTGGCCTTGTGGGGAGACCATGAATCGTTCCTCCTGCCGAAGCTTCAGCCGTGATGGTGTATGGCTTTTTTTGAAGCACCGCCTTGAGCTGACAATCTTGGGTGGCTTCGAAACGAAGGCTGGTGTCCTCCTTGCTGAAATCCCCACAATCCCCCGTCCATTGATGGAGCTCATAGCCTTCGTCTAAGGTGATGGCAATCGTGACTTCTTGGCCATGGGCCACCATTTGGGTTTCCGTGATGGTGCCTCCTTCACCAATCCAGGTGGTGATCGTGCGGGAAATAGTCCCAAACAACGCTTCAAGCTGACAGGGACCTTGCACCACCCAACGAAGCGTGGGGCTTGTCAAGGACTCGCTATCAGGACAACCATCGGCATCCGAAGAGGTCAACATCCAACGAATGAATTCATAGTTGGCTTCCGGAACAGCCGTCAAGATGATGGCTCGGCCTTGGGCGTAGGCATCGCCAGAAAGTCCTGTCAAAGAACCCCCTGGAGTGGCCGTGGCCTCAATACGGTAGGAAATCTTTTCAAACTCCGCTATGAGCAAACAATGGCTGGTGACTTCCCATGTGAGGCGGAGCTCCGTGCTGCTGATAGGACAATCTCCCGACCAGCCTTCGAATTGATAATGGGCATCAGGTGTGGCCGTGATGGTCACCGTTTGGCCGCTGGCGATGGTTTGCGTGGCCGTGATGGTGCCACCCACACTCGAGGCCGTAGCAACCGTAAAAATAAGGGGGGGGGTAGAAACGATAGGAATCGGGTCATCCCCACAAGAAAAACAGATCAAAAAAAGGAAAAGGCCAGACCACGAGAGGCGTCCAACGAAGCATCGGTTCATGAGTAGTTCATTTTAGTTTTTTTGGCATGGTATGCCAAAGCGTTGGGACAAAGATAAAATTTATCGATTCCCCCCCCCCCTTTTTTTGAACTTTTTTCAAAATGGAGGCTTTCCTTTGAAAACTTTTTTTTCGAGGCCATCAAGGCCATCGATGCAGACCAATCATCACTTGGTGATAGCATACCAAGATAGGAGGACATATCACGACAATGCCTTGACGCTGAAAAGCATGGAAAACGCAATAGTGTGAGTTCAAGTCATTCAATCACCAAGACGGTATTGATTGAAAAATCAGGAATTTCATAAATGAAGTGAAAGTCATCTACTTTGATAGGTTTTAACTCTTGTAACTCCTGAGTGACAATACGTACGGACCGATTGGCTATGATTTGTTTATGAATTTTTAAAACGGTTCCTTGAACCATTGGAAATTCATCGATCACCGGCATGGGTTCAAGAGTAGCTCTTCTTGATTGGGGCGCGTGAACTAGTTGAATCACAAAGCGATTTTTGTGTTCTTGTTCCAAAATTGAAACTTCCAAATTCACTTTAGAGTCGACGACCTCTACGTATCGTTCACTCGACGGAACAACCATGTCAAACATATCCTTTACAATGTATCTGTTTTGAGTAAACCCATCGGTGGCATAATCTTGGGGAATGGCCAAAGGAGAAAAGATGATTTCTCCTTTTCCTAACTTTCTATGAGTTATAGCCGCATATTCGGATGCTTCGTCTTTTGGAGGACTCTGTTGATGTGATAGACGATGGTCTGTTCCATAATTCATTTGAAAGACCAATGGAGCAATTGTTTTGGTTGAGCCAGTTGGTTTGACACCAATAGGTTTTTGTTTGATTAGTATATCCATCGCAGCTGCTGACTTTAAAACCCTGTCTCGATTTCGAACAAAACCACCAATCATATTTCGATATTCATGAAACGGAGATTCTATTAATTCATATTTCTTGACTCCTAAAATGGATTCCATATAAGATGGTGGATCACCGAAAGCAATGACTTTACCTCCGTTGTTGACAAATTCGGATAATTTAGAAACATATTGCTCTGAAACATCTTGTACTTTGGGAATAATAAGAGCCTTGTATTGATCTAACGATTGGTTTTCATCAACAACATTAAAATGAATACCATTATCCAATACCACAGCCGAACCTGTTAAATCTTGTCGTAAATAAGCAACGTAAGGAACAAAAGAAGCTTGGTGAACATAAGGATCGAGTAATTTCCCCAATTGATATGCTTGGCCGATGACTTTGTACACGGCTGGCTCTAGCCGTCCATTGGGATGCAACTGATCGCCAATAGTCAATCCTATTCCATTGGCATAACTCACCGCTGTTTCGTAGGTTAAAAGCGCCTCATCATTCACCCGACCAAAATCGCCCCACATGTGCCAAAAGCGAGTGGACATGGCAGTAATGGGCGTTGACCCATGAGCATATCGAGCAATGTAAGGTAATCTATAAAGCGATTGTGAATGCATCCAAGCTTCTATTTCCATGACATCCATTTTTGCCAATTCTTCTCTTGGCTTATCGAATTGATGATTGTATGCTGATATTAAATCAGGTTTTAATGATCGAATCAAATTGATGGTTTCTGTAACAAAAGAATCGTATCCAGGAAAGTCAAACCAAAAACCATCGATGTCGTAATTTTCTACTAGTTCTTGAATCATTGGCCAAGTATATTCACTTATATAAATATTTTCAGGGTTGGCATCCACGCCTTGAAAACTTCCTCTATTTTCATTATCACTCTCTTCGGTAGTAGCCCATAATTCATCCAAATTAATGGAGAAATAAGCCAAAACCATGATGCCCTTTTTGTGACAAGCTTCAATTTGTTCTTTTAATAAATCAAAATCTAAACCGGGATGCCGTGTTCCAATTTTGGTATCATAATAAGCAAATCCATGATGGCCTTTTGCAAAAACAGTGATGGCATTGACGTGATTTTCGGCCAATGTAGAAGCAAATTCATCTGGATTCCATTTATTTCCAACCTCATCAACATAAGCAGCCGTATGAAAGTCCAAATGAATTTTTCGACTAATTTTTTGCTCCCAGCCTGGCTCCAAATCAGGCTTTACACTTTCTTTGGAAGTTAGTTTTGTTTGTATTGGGGCTGGAATTTCTTTGGGAGTTTCAAATGTTATGGAAATTTCATTGATTTGGGGTATTGGCGTATTGACTTTCGCCGACGTCAAACGAATTAAGTGGTATCCTTGATGTAAATCAAGATTTTCAATCTTTGGCGAAGCCGATTGACTGTTTTCAAAAAGTTTTCCATGATTAACACCATTGATCGTCAAATGCATCAAACCAAAAGATTCTTCATCGGATTGGAATGAAATCTTGTAGGTACCCGATTGCGTAACATAGATGCGGTATTCAATCAATCCAGGAACATGTGACGCTTTGGGTTTTTTTTGTGATTCAATAGCTTCTTTTGAAACGATTATATTGCTTCTCCAATAATTCTGTAGTTCAATTTGATTAGAACTTCCAGAATTGGCTATATCTACAATTTGAGTTCTTCCTAAGATTTGGGGAATGTGTTTTTGGTTGGGATCCAAAGAATAAACCTGTGTTCCTATTCCTAATGAGAATAAGAAAAAAAGAGTTGCCTTAATGTATTGAGTCATTTGAAAATTTTTATGGATCATCAATTTTTGAAATTAGAAAGGGCAAGTTAATTCAAAGTTTATTAAGTCATTATGAGAATTTTAATTTTTAAAACTTGAAAAAACTAAATTTGGAGATTGTAATTTCCCTTGGGGCGTACACAACTTTCGGCTGAAAACATCATTTCGATTATTGATTCCTATTTTGACTTTTTGTAAATTCTAAAGCATGAAATCTTACCCTTTAATCATTCTATTGTTTGTATTGAATTGTAATCTTGAAAAACAAATCCAAGAGAATACAAAAAATCCTAATTCGTTAAATGTACTATTGGTTATAGCTGATGATTTGAACTGTGATTTAGGGACTTACGGACACAAATTAGTTCAATCACCAACCATAGATTCCTTAGCGAGTCAAGGCGTTCAATTTGGAAACGCGCATACTCAATTTCCTATTTGTGGGCCATCCAGAGCTTCCCTGATGACAGGATTATATCCTGACCAAACTAAATTGTATGAAAACCGAATTTATTTGCGTCAAACCATTCCTTACGTCACCACCATTGGAGAAAGATTCAAGCAAGAAGGATATAACTCTGTACGCATTGGAAAAATTTATCATTATGATAATCCAGGTGCCATAGGGACTTCGAGTTTTGATGATGTGTACACTTGGGATTATACGTTCAATCCCTATGGTCGAGATAAAAAAGAGGAATACAAAATCAATACCCTTGTTCCAAATCAATATGGGGCTACACTTTCATGGCTTGCTGCGGAGGGGACCGATGAAGAACAGACGGATGGAATCTCTGCAACCATAGCCTCCGATTTATTAGAGGAGTTTGCAGCAAATAAGCAACAATTTTTTCTTGCTGTGGGTTTATTTCGTCCCCACACCCCATTTGTGGCTCCCAAAAAGTATTTTGAGTTATACGATTTAGATGATGTGGAACTACCAACCAATCCTGGACAAGAGTATATCGAATCTCTACCGATTCCAGCTCGTCATACCATCAGAGCCAAACCCGAACAGGTCAATATGAAAGATTCCCTCTCAAGAGAAATCATTCAAGCCTATTATGCTACAACGAGTTTTGTTGATGCGCAATTAAATAGAATATTGAAATCTTTGAGAGAAACAGGGTTGGATAAAAACACCATTGTCATTTTCACCTCCGATCACGGTTATCATTTAAGAGAACATGGTCATTGGAAAAAAGCAACTTTATTCGATAATGCAACGAGGGTGCCCTTAATTATTGCGGGACCAACGATTGAAAAAGGTCTTGATATTGAATCATCTCCTATTGAATTAGTTGATTTATACCCCACCATTATGGACTTAATGAGTTTTGAAACTCCAGAATTTGTATCTGGAATCAGTTTATTGCCTGTATTGAATGGGACGTCAACATCTGTTCGAAAGTCGGCGTTGAGCCAAATGAAAAATGGATATACCATTAAAACAGATCGGTATCGACTCACTCGTTGGGGACCTAATGGACAAAATG
This sequence comes from Flavobacteriaceae bacterium, assembly GCA_026709415.1. Classification (GTDB taxonomy): domain Bacteria; phylum Bacteroidota; class Bacteroidia; order Flavobacteriales; family Flavobacteriaceae; genus Bin25. The sequence goes on along the minus strand of JAPOSZ010000014.1, from coordinate 181,927 downwards.
GGTATGAGCTATATGATCACTACAACGATAAAAAAGAAATGTTCAATTTGGTTGATAACCAAGAGTATCTATGGGTGTTAGATTCATTAAAACTGGTGATGGACCATCGTATTGCATTGGCCAATATGGTCCCTAAAAATTTAGGCATGCAAATAGAAGGTGTCCAAGCCATGAGAAAACCACCACCAATCCATTCCATACCGAAGTAACGTAAACACCTTCCAGGTTTTGACCATATGGTGATTTCATCTCAATCATTCGAATATAGAACGTACCAACAACATATAAACTCTAAATTAGCAAGACATTGAAACTATCGATTCACTTAAATTTTGATGGATGAGTGGTTTTATCACTGAAGATTTTTTACTTGAATCGAATCATGCCAAAAGGCTCTATCATGATTATGTCAAAGATTTACCAATCATTGATTACCATAATCATTTGCCTCCTGATCAAATGGCTCAAAACAAACAGTTTGAAAATATTTCACAATTATGGTTGGCTGATGATCATTACAAATGGAGAGCCATGCGGACGTTGGGAGTGGATGAAAAATACATCACTGGGAATGCTTCGGATAACCATAAATTCAAAGAATATGCTGCTTGTCTACCCTATCTGATTCGTAATCCACTATATCATTGGTCTCATTTAGAATTACTTCGTTATTTCGGGTTTAATGATTTAGTCAATAAAGAAAATGCTGACCAAGTTTATGATTTGACTCAAGAGTTTCTAAGAAAACCAGAATACTCTGCCATTGGGCTATTAAGCCAAATGAAAGTCGAATATCTATGCACTACAGAAAGTCCACTTGATGATCTGAAACATCACATGACGCTTAAAAACTCGAATCAAGTCATTCAAATGGATACAGCATTTCGACCAGACTTATTTCTTCTCATTAGTCATCCCAATTACCTTGATTCAATTAAAAAATTAGAAGAGATCGGTCCGTTTGAAATCAAAACGCTTCAGAATCTCAAGGATTCTCTCTTGGACCGAATGAACTATTTCCACCAAAATGGATGCCGTTTATGCGATCATGGATTGGAAGCCATCCCCTTTGAAAGAGTATCAGAAAAATTAGTTGAAGAAATTTTTAAAAAACGTCTTAAAGGAATGCAACTAACTCGTTTGGAAGTCAGGCAGTTTCAATCACATTTACTTTTGTTTTTGTCCCAACATTATCATCGTTTGGGTTGGATTCAACAGTTTCATATTGGCGCCTATCGAAATGCTAATACCAAAATGTTTCGACAGTTAGGTCCTGACACTGGTTGGGATTCCATAGGAAGTTTTATCAACATTCGATCGCTAATGTCATTTATGGATCAATTGGACCAACAAAATTCATTAACCAAAACCATCATCTATAACCTTAATCCATCAGATAATGCCATGATCGCATCAATTATAGGGAATTTCAATCATTCATCGATGAGAGGAAAAGTTCAGTGGGGTGCCAGTTGGTGGTATTTGGACCAAATCGACGGCATCACACAACATTTTAATACCCTATCAAATATCGGTGTCATATCCACATTTATAGGAATGTTGACGGATTCAAGAAGTTTTTTATCATTTCCAAGACACGAATATTTTAGAAGAATTATCTGTAATGCTTTTGGGGAAGATATCAGCAAAGGGAGATTGCCCAAAGATTATCAATGGATTGGGAAAATAGCGGCTGATATTTCTTATTATAATGCTAAACACTATTTCGATATCCAATAATGCATTACATTCTAATTTTGCTTAAAAGAGAATAGTGAAGAAATTAGGAGAAAAACGGTCTGTTTGTCTTAATGAAATTTGGAAAACCGAGCCCAAGTTTACAGAATGGTTATCTGATGAAAACCATTTTAAAATTCTAGCGGAAACAATTGGTTTTGATTTCGAAAGCGTACAAAATATTCAAACGGAAAAATCTACTGGTCAATTTTATGTTGACATCGTTGCTGACATAGCTAGCTCTGAAGAAAAGATTTTAAAAATCATCATTGAAAATCAACTCAAAAGAACCGATCACGATCATCTAGGAAAATTACTGACGTATGCTTCGGCATTTGACGCTTGTATCATTATTTGGATTGTCAAAGAAACGACCGAAGGCCATCAGAATGCCATCAATTGGTTTAACAAACACATGCCAGACTCCATTTCGTTTTTTCTTGTAAAAGTTGGACTATGTCAAGTTGACAACTCAAGACCAGCAGTTGAATTTACGGTATTGGAAGAGCCAAATAATTGGTCAAAAACCATGACGATTTCAGATAGTGAGTTGTCAAAAGTGAATCTGAAACATCTCAAATTTTGGCAAAATTTTAAAGACTACGCACCTCAAACTAATACAACACTTAACATTAATAGAAGACCTAGAGCACAACATTGGTTTGATATAACCATTCCAAGAGATAAAAAATCTCATCTAGCTTTCATTAGGGATTCTCAAAAAAACGAAATTCGAGTTCACATTTATATCAAAAACGATCAAGAGTTATATCGGCATTTAGAGAAAAACAAAAATCAATTCAGAGAAAAAGTGGAAAGTGAGGTTGATTGGCTTCCACTAGAAAACAGAATAGCATCTAAAATTGAATGTAAGAAAATCGTCGATGTTGATAACATATCAAAACAAAGAGAACACTTCGATTGGCTACTTAAAGTTGGGGAACAACTAGTTGATGTATATAGAGACCTTTGAATAATGCAAAATCAAAAAAATGGGGTATGATGAGGAAATTATTTTTTCTTTTTCAGTCAATGGGCCACTCGTTCGATGTGGCTTACCTCCAAAAAATCAGGATATCTCTCGGATTTTGGCCTCTTTGGCTCCTTTTTCTCCTCATTTTTGAGCCGAATAAGGCTTTGAGAGCTTTTTTCCATCATCTATCTTTCTATGCTTGCATGAGAGCCATCATCCTTGGTGATCTCTTCAAATGATAAGCGATGGACTCCAAAACATGTTGGTTGTGGACTTTCTCCAATCCCTTGAGTCGGGTCACCTGACCGTGGAACCAGCGAGCCAAACCGCCGAAGGTCTGTTCGACCACCCAGCGTTCTTTGCTGATGGCTTTGTTTCGCTCTTTCTGTGGCTTGGTCAAAGGCTTGTTGCGATCGCCCTTTTCCATCACCAAGGATTCACTACCCATGGCCTCTAAAAGTTGATCATTCTCTTTTGATTTGTATCCTTTATCGGCCAAGACTCGTTGTCGTTCTGCCACCGAAAGGCCATCCATCAAAGGTTGGAGACCTTGGCGATCATGCTCATTGGCCGCCACCGTATGGACCCCCAGAATCAGGCCTTTTTCGGTGGTGGCGATGTGCCGTTTGTATCCATAATACGTCTTTTTCCTTTTTTTGAACCAACGGGCTTCATGGTCGGCATTGGGACTCTCTTCTTCTTGTTCCTCATGATCGCTGTCTTCAGCTTGAAGCTCGGGCTCTTCACGCTCGTCTTCTTTTCGGTTTGGAGCCATTTTCTTGGGTTGGCTTTTGGGGGTGAAGGGACTGGTGGTGATGCTGGCATCCACCACGGCCGTGTCTTGAATGATCACGGCCTTTTCGGTGAGTTGTCGATGGACTTCGTCCATGATCTTTTGATCGATCTTTTTGGCCGTCAACTCCGAACGGAAGCGAGACAGCGTGCTGTGATCAGGAACCGCATCTTCCATGTCCAAACCGCAAAAAGCCGTGAAACGGATGCTGTCTTTGATGAACTCTTCGGTTCGAACATCCGAGAGGTGGAACCAGACGGAGATGAGTTGCATTTTCAATAGGATCATGGGATGAGAAGCCTTTTGGCCTCGTTGTTTTTTGCCGGATTGATCGTTGTCGATCAATAAAGCCTCGATCGGCTCCCAATCGATAATATCATTGACTTGATTGAAGAATTTTTGGGTCGTTGTGCGGCTCCGCCCTTGATGGGGATTAAAAAAGCTCATTGGTTTGGATTGATAAGATTTGAAGTGATTCATCACGCGTACCATAGACAAAAACAAAATGATAAAAACAAATTGTCAAATAAAAAGAAGGGAATTTTCGACCAAATCCTCTATTTTGGCGGAAAGCCAAAATTTTAGTGCAAAGGTCTCATATAGTGAAACGAAGAACCTTTGAAATGAATCACAATACTTTGGTGTAGCCTTTTTATAATTTTACTAAATCCCAATCGAAACGTCATCAAATCTTCATACTCATCAAGTGGAACTCTTCAGAGTTATTTTGGATTGACAACTATTGATTTAAATTCTAGGTTGGAAATGCTAGTGAATGTCAAAAATTGAGTTCGAAGGAGATTGATAATTAAAACATCTTAAATTTGGAACTTATACACTTAACTTAATATCGATCGATGAGACTCTATTTTCGGTTTGGGACGGATACGTTGCATCTAAATTTTTACCATCTAATCCCCCCTATAAAACCTCCATCTGGGGATTATGGGTTTTGTTTTCAATTGATTACTTTTGAAATGACTTATTAAGTATGTTATCTCCCAAAGAACAACAAATCATTGTCGATAGCATGAAGCCGTATCAACCGACGAAAATTGGCGTATTTGGTTCCGTCGCACGAGGAGAAGAAAGAACGGATAGTGATGTCGATATTGCTTATTCGTTTGATGGGTATTTTGGGTTTTTTGAATTACATGATTTGATTGAAAATTTAGAAAAGAAGTTGAATCGAAAGGTAGATTTAGTGAAATTTGATTGTTTAAATCCTATCATTAAAGAATCTATTTTGAACGATATGATATTATTGTGTGATGAAAAGACCCTCTGTCGCTGACGACTCTCTTCGGGTTGCTATGATTAAAAAATCTGTTGATAAGGTCAGTGAATTGGTTGCCAGAATAAAGGATTATGATGTTTTGTTAGAGGATTGGATGACTCAAGATGCGTTGATTAAAAACATCGAGCTAATCGGTGAATATGTTTACAAGATGACCGATGAAGTGAAACACGCATTCCCTAAGATCCCCTAGGCTAAAATTGAGAAGATGAGACATCGCTTAGTCCATGACTACCACGAAGCTGATTTAGAAATTGTTTGGAACACCGCTATAAACAGTGTTCCTGAATTTGAAAAAAGTTTGGATACGATCGCTTCCTTCATTAAAGTGAGAAAAGATCGAGACAAGGGGACGGAATTGACTTGGTAAACAGCATTGGATCGATTGATTTTAGGTTAAGTGTATAAGTCCCTTAAATTTGTAGTATGAGAGCTACAGCCACGTTAGAGATTTTTATGGTGTATTTTTTTGCCATGTTTAGTTGGCAATTTCTATCTCCCATATTTGCTATTGTGGCTTCTTCAGCAACCATAGCTCTAGTCATCTTTACCATCGCGAATGCTCAGAAAAACAAAAAAAGTGAAAAAAAGAGACACTACTATAGAAAAACGTGAAAAAGAAAGAGAAAAAGAAAAATCATCGGATATACGCTAAGAGTGAAAAACTTCGAAGAGGTTTGGAAGAAGATAACGACAAGACTATCAATTAAGACATGTTAAAAAAGTATTAACTTCTCATTCCAAACGATACAATCTTATACCATAATAATTGATGACTCAAAGGAATACTCTATTAAAATAATTTTCGATTTATGCCAAAAAAAATCATCACTTTTGGAGAAATCATGTTACGATTAGCTCCACCAGGATTTCTGAGATTTTCACAGACTAATTCATTTGATGTTATCTATGGAGGGGGAGAATCTAATGTTGCTGTTTCACTGGCAAACTTCAATCTTCCAGTGAGTTTTGTATCAAGATTACCAAATAATGATATCGGCGATTGTGCTCTCATGGAATTAAGAAAACGTGGTGTGGATACCTCTCAGATCATCAGAGGTGGGCAACGCTTGGGAATTTACTTTCTTGAAACGGGAGCCGTCAGCAGAGGAAGTAAAGTCGTTTACGACCGAGCACACTCTTCAATGAGTGAAATACAACCTGGAATGGTTGATTGGGATATCGTATTTCAAAATGCCGATTGGTTTCACTGGACGGGAATCACGCCTGCCATTTCTCAATCGGCTGCAGATGTCTGCCTTGAAGCACTCAAAGTGGCTCGAAGTAAACATTTAACTATTTCCACCGATTTAAATTATAGGGCCAAACTTTGGAAATATGATGGCGATCGAGAAAGTATCATGAGAGAATTGACATCGTACTGCGATATCATCTTAGGAAATGAAGAAGATGCACACATGCATTTTGGGATCAAGCCCCAAGATATCGATATTACCACAGAAGGAGAAAAAGTCAAAGCAGAAAGTTTTGTTTCAGTATGCCAACAAATGATGGATGAATTTCCAAGAGCCAAAATGGTCATCACCACACTGAGAGGTTCTCTGTCAGCTTCTCATAATACGTGGGCTGGTATCTTGTATGATGGGAAAAAGACCTACGCCACGAAAGAATATCAAATCACACATATCGTCGACCGAGTCGGTGGTGGGGATTCTTTCATGGCTGGTTTAATCTATGGATTGATTACTTTTAATGACGATTACCAAAAAGCATTAGATTTTGCAGTTGCTGCGTCTTGTTTGAAACACACCATTAAGGGAGATGCCAATCAAGTAACAGTTCCTGAAGTTGAAAAACTAATGGGTGGAGATGCCTCCGGAAGAGTCGTTAGATAGAAAAAGATGCCATTTATTCAAAGACATCAAGTCATCCAAAAAATCCATCAAGATCGCTTGGTGGCTCTTTTTTTTCATCAGGATATAACATTAGCCAAACAAGTCGTTAGAGCGTGCTATCAAGGGGGGGCTCGAATTATTGAATTCACACACCGAGGAGAATTTGCTCAAAATATATTTGAAGAACTCAGTAAACTATGTATTGATGAGCTACCAGAAATGGTTCTGGGTGTGGGATCATTGACCGATGCTGCACAAGCCAGCACCTATATGAATCTCGGAGCTGATTTTGTAGTCACTCCCGTATTGAGAGCAGATATTGCTCATATTTGTAACCGACGTAAAAAACTATGGATTGCTGGTTGTGGAACTTTAACTGAAATTGTTCAATGCGAAGAATTAGGGGCCGAAATTGTCAAGCTATTTCCTGGTAATATTTATGGACCTGATTTTATCAAGGGGGTATTGGCTCCTCAGCCGTGGACATCCATCATGCCCACAGGCGGCGTCACAACCGATCAAGAAAATTTAAAAGCATGGTTTGATGCTGGTGCTGTATGTGTGGGGATGGGGTCCAAATTAATTTCAAAAGATATTCTCCAAAACAGAGATTTTGAAACGTTAACTCAAAGAGTCAAACAAGTAGTCAAGCTTATTCAAAATTTGAAGTAACGAGTGTTTTAGCCATGAAGCTTCCAAATTCCTTTAAGGTTTTATCGATTTTGTTATTACTCATGGCTGGTTGTTCTGAAATTAGCTCCGTCAGAACATTAAGGTTAGGACACGGACTGGATGTGACCCATCCTGTTCACCAAGGGATGCTTCAAATTGATCATCATCTTCAAAAGCTATCTGATGGAAAAATGCGATTAGTTATCTATCCCAATCAACAATTAGGCAGTGAAAGAGAATGTTTGGAATTGCTTCAGATCGGAAGTTTAGACATCACTAAAGTATCGGCAGCCGTCATGGAAAACTTTGTTCCTAATTTTAAAATCTTTGGACTGCCTTTTTTATTTGATGATAAAGAACATTTATTTCGAGTTCTTGATGGCCCAACCGGACAGTCACTGTTGGATTTAGGGACATCTTCATGGTTAAAAGGTCTTGGTTATTACGATTCAGGTAGTCGAAGTTTTTATTTGAAAAACCAACGGGTTGAACATCCCGATGATTTAAAGGGCTTGAAAATTAGAGTCATGGAAAGTGCTTCCGCCATTGCCATGATGCAACATTTAGGAGCCTCCCCAACACCTATTTCTTGGGGAGAGCTTTATACTTCACTGCAACAAGGCGTGGTGGATGGAGCCGAAAATAATCCGCCTAGTTTGTATTTATCCAAACATTATGAAGTCACCAACTACTACGTCATGAGTGAACACACCAGTATTCCTGACGTCATCCTAACCAGTACTCACCTTTGGAATCGACTATCGGAAGAAGAAAGAACATGGCTAAAAAAAGCAGTAGATCTTTCGACTGTGTTTCAGAGGGATTTATGGAATCAAAGTGAACAAGAATCGATGCTGGGAGTCAAACAAGCTGGCATTGAAGTAATCTATCCTAAAAAAGAACCCTTTAGAAAGGCTGTCAGTCCCATGTATGATTCATTCAAGCAAGACCCAGAAATAGCTCAATTAATTCAATCCATTGAAAGTAAGCGAAATCCGTAAGAAAGTTGACCAAGTTGTCAGTATCACGTTAATCATCATATTAGCTTTGATGGTATTGAATGTGAGTTACCAAGTATTTACTCGATACTTTACTGATACGCCTTCATCCTTCACTGATGAACTATCACGCTATTTGATGATTTGGTTAGGCATCTTAGGAGCTGCTTATATCGCCGGTCGAAATCAACATGTATCCATTGATATCCTCGTCAACAAATTCTCTCCAAAATGGAAAACGATTGTTTGGCATTTCACCAATTGGTCTATTATTTTATTTGCTGTTTTTGGACTCATCATTGGAGGTGGTCATCTTGTCTACATCACCCTCATTTTAAATCAAAATTCGCCAACTCTGTCAATTCCTCTTGGCGTGGTTTATTTAATCATTCCTTTGAGTGGCTTATTGGTTGTTTTTTATAAAGTCACACAAAAAAAACCGATATAAACCGTGGACCTCATTCCCATTTTAATTCTCGTCTTTAGTTTTTTAATTTTTCTTTCGTTAGGAACCCCAGTGGCATGGAGTATTGCTATTTCATCGCTATTGACCATTTTGGTGACTATGCCTTGGTTACCCGCACTAACCACGATTTCTCAACGGATGGGTACTGGACTCGATCGGTTTTCATTATTGGCCATTCCATTTTTTATCCTTTCAGGTCAGTTGATGACCCATGGTGGGATTGCCAAACGACTGATTGATTTTGCCAAGACCATTGTTGGTTTTTTACCTGGTGGGTTGGCTCTCATCAACATCATTTCTGCCATGATGATGGGTGCTATTTCGGGATCTGCCGTAGCGGCAGCTTCGGCTATGGGTGGTATTTTGGGTCCTGAAATGGAAAAAGAAGGCTATTCTCGAGAGTATGGAGCTGCCGTCAACATCACTTCTTCTACAACAGGCTTGCTGATTCCTCCGAGTAATGTTTTAATTGTCTATAGTTTGGCTAGTGGGGGCGTTTCGATTGCGGCTCTCTTTGTAGCGGGCTACATTCCAGGCATTATCACAGGCATTTTATTGATGGTGGTGGCATCGATATGGGCTAAAAAGAAAGGATACCAAACATTTGGGTTCAGTCCATTGATGGAGGTGATTAAAAAATTCTTGGCTGCTCTGCCCGCTTTGCTTTTATTGATTATTGTCATTGGCGGTATTGTCGCTGGATTTTTTACAGCCACAGAAGCTTCGGCGATTGCTGTTTTGTATTCTCTTGTACTAGGATTTGCTTACAAAGAGATTAACGTCCAAGATTTACCTCATATCTTTCTATCCACGGCAAAAACCAATGCCATTGTCATGCTCTTAATAGCAGCCTCCATGAGCATGTCATGGGTCATGGCTTTTGAAAATATCCCACAAAGCTTGAGTTACTTTTTACTTGACGTTAGTGAAAATCCGATTATTATTTTACTCATCATCAATCTCATTCTTTTATTTGTTGGAATCTTTATGGACATCACACCAGCTGTACTGATTTTTACCCCTATTTTTTTACCATTAGTCACTTCGATAGGCATTGATCCAATTCAATTTGGAATGATGATGGTGCTCAATTTATGCATTGGTTTATGTACCCCACCTGTGGGAACTGTTCTTTTTGTCGGGGTTGGTATTTCCAAAACTTCCATTGAAAAAATTGTGAAACCCTTGTTGCCATTTTATGTGGTGATGATTATTTCATTAATTCTAATCACCTATATTCCTTCCTTGTCTCTTTGGCTACCTCAACTATTTGGTTTATAAGCGCTTAGCATTTCATACCCCCCTTTTTTTAGTTTTCCTTTTAATCCTTATGCTATTTATTATTAAAATCATCGATTCGATAGACTATAGCAACCTTTATTTCCTTACCAACTTAACATTAAGTATCTCATTAAAAGAAACATAATATTCTGCCCTTTGCCTTATCATTTTTATTTTTTCACTAAATTGAAAAAGAAACTCTCTAAAATCAAACCCTATGACTACCAACTCCATAAAGCAGAGCTAGAAGAAGATGTCCGTATTGACACCACGCCTGAAGAATTATTAAGACGGGTTTTACGTCCATTACCAGGATTTAAGCGATAGATTCCAATCAAATCAGTGCCTAATGGTATGATCCTTTTGGCACTTAAGTATCTAATTCCCTGAATTTTTGCAATGATTTGATACAATAGATTATAAACTGAGTATCAAAGATTAACATGACAGACCAAACGCACTTAAAACCCTGTTTCTGAAAAATTTATGCGATCTACATTAACCAATCCATATAAATAAAGAGACTTCAATTTCAAGGTAGTAAAAACCATACAACTGATAGATGACAAAAGCCGACGACCGATCTAAGGTACATTATTGGACAATGATAATCATTTGCAGCTTCCAGCACCTCAAAAGATGGGAAACGAACCCTATTTTAATAACTTTGAAGTTATAAGTCATTCAAAAATTTGATTATGAGTAAAGAAAGGGAACATAGTTCCAAAGAACAATCCATCCAAAATTACATAGAGATTAAAAAGAAATTACAAGAATTGATACTCATTGAAAAAAAACTTTCCGAAGAATTCAAAGAAAACCAACTTATTGGAAAATGCAACAAAGAACTGGAAATAAAGTTGCAAAAATTATCGGAGCACATCGAAGAAGGTTTTGCAATTGCATTTAAAATTAGGGATTCTCTGATGAAGTCTGAAGAGGTCGATGAAGTCAAGAAACGAGCGTTGCAACGTTTGGCTCAATTGAACTAATACTAATTTGTCATTTTACAGCGATTCTCATCTTTAGGCCAAATTTTTGAAATTTAGTATTCTAACTAGTATTTGAATTTCAACCAGCTTTTCATTTTTGATATTGGATTGATATGCTATTTTCAATCCATCTTATGAATTTGAATTACCCAAGATGAGAAATCGCCAAACATCCATATCCGTACTCTTTGAATCCCATTTTTGACAAAACATTTCTAAAATAATCATACTTGGAATTAGACACATGCATTGTGTTTAAGAGGGCTAAAATTGAAATGGACCTCATTGTCAGGACAATTATTGACCCCATTTAAGTTATCTATATTTCTTGTTTTTGTTTGAATTGGGGCTGAAACAAAACCAATTTAAATTAAAAAATAACCCCTGTTTTTTGATTTTTTCCATGATGCATTACTTAGAATGAATATGGCATAGGATATTATATTTGCAGGAATCTCGATTCACTTTTAGAAACATTATCAAAATTCTCAAAGAACTCCAATCTGATATTTACTCCAAGAAGCTAGGACCTGCTTTGATGGCTGGTGTCACTACAGGTTTTACTATTGTTGTTATAGAGATTGCTTTTGGAGCATTAATCTTTTCAGGCGAACTTTCCTCGAGTTTTCCCCGAGCAGTTAGAATGTTCCTGTTTGGAAACTTTGTAGGCTGTCTTTGCATGGCACTAACTTCTGGTTTTCGTGGTGCTATTTCAGTTCTTTCAGCGGCCCCTGTTATTGTTATGATTCATATCATCGATAGTATGGATCACCTCACAGGAAACGAGTTGTTTTTTACTTCAATCACGTCGTTTGTCATTTCGGCAGGCATTTTTAGTCTCTGCTTTTTAACTTTCGCACTGACTAAAGCGATCAATTTTTTACGTATTATTCCCTATCCCATAGCTTGTGGTATTGCAAGCATGATTGGAGTTGCCCTTTGCTTTGCCGCTTTGAAGTTAATGGGGATCAATATAAACGTTTATCCTTTGACTCTAATGGGGGTCAATCTAAAAGTTAATCTCCTGTCATCAATCGTTTTATCCCCTTTAGAACTATTGATGCTCATCTTGGCACTAATTTTCGGATTTACCCTATATATAGTGATCAAGAAGTATAAATTCATACTTATCTTACCTATCGGTGTTTTACTCGCTATTGTTGGTTTTTACTTTATCTTACTGCCTATACTAAATATGACTAACGAAGAAGCAGAATCTAATGGTTTTTTATTGGACAATTCTACGGAAGAAAATAGATGGGAGTACGTTACTTTCGAAGATTTGGGTCTTATAGATTGGAGTACCATAAGTGAAAATTTTACGAGTTTGTTATTACTGGCAGTGGTATCGATTATCATTGCAATAGTTAACCTCGTTAGTCTTGAAATTGCAGTAGACAAAGAATTAAACTGGAATCGTGAATTTCGTGTAGCAAGTGTAGCAAGTGTTCTATCTGGTATTACAAGTGGTATCGTATCAAGTATCAACGTTACGGCATCATTTCGTAGCGTTTTATTTGGGGCCTATACCAGAATGACGGGCATTATTACTGCTTTAGTTCTTCTCTTTTTTTCGACCATGGATGGAGATTTGATCAAAGACATACCGGTCCCTTTGTTTGGAGGTGTTATATTTTTTGCTGCACTGGCATTACTAGATGAAGGACTTGTAAAAACTAAGAAACGACTTCCTCAAAAACAATATGCATTTATTTTGCTCATGACGCTCGTGGCGATTCTATTTGGATTTATCACAGGTTTGGTGGTTTCAATTCTTATCATTCCTCTATTGTTAATCAAACAAATCAAACTTTCAAACACTTTCGGAAAGATCTTGCGCAAGTTTGGGTATTCAATGAAAAGTGAACGTACAACGATTTACTATACGACCAAACAAAAAGAGAGAGGAGAAATGGAGCATACGTTAGTTTTGAAACTAAGGGGTTCTATCTTTTTTGGCAATGTTTATTTTCTTTCTGATCGATTGATGAGTTTCTTGGGGAAAGACACGAAAATCAACCGATTTAGTTTGGATTTCACTGAGATTTCAAATATTGACACAACGGCCATTGTTGTGCTCTCCAGGTATATACAAACCATAAAAAAAAAGGGACTAGAAGTGTCTATAGTTTCTCCTCTTTCACATCGTTATAAAACGTACAAAATGTATCAACATATGCTAGCTGAGACGAGTAAAACATAACTAGTTCCTGCTTAAAAAGTCTAAATTTAGTGTCCAACCCTTTTCTATTGGGGATTTGACGGAGCCATACCAGCTCCCCTTTATTTTAAATCGACAAGGAGATGTCAACGGTCTTCAAAAGCTTGAAGAAATCTTAAAAAATGACACCAAAAAGCCCCCGATGATTCGAATCGAAATTTAAAACTATTCTCAATCTAAAACTTACCTTGTTTAACTATCTAATGTAACGTGAGCCCATGTTAATTTCATCTTTATGTGAAAAACATATTCTTTTTTGGCATCAATGAAGTTTTAAATCAAAAGTTTTTGATAAACTTCCCTATATGGATTTAATTTTGGAGTTTTATTCAATCCGTAGAAATCATTTATGAAGAGTGCTGAAACAAAAAAATTCCCCCCAATCAAGTTTGTTCAGTTTGGCGAAGGATTATTCAATAGAACATTGGCCATCGATATCATTCAACAATTAAATGATGAGACAACGTATTGTGGTTCATTAGCAATCGTTTCATTATCTTCTCAATCGAAAGAGATAAAATCGTCGCCATGTTACAAACCGATATCACATATTCATTATCAGGGAATTGTTCATGGCAAACCAATACAAAAAGAAAAAGAAATCACTTGCATTAAAGATTATATTGATCCCGTTTCTGACTTCAATTCTTTTATCAGTTTAGCTAAAATTGATACACTTAAACTAGTCTTCACTGAATACTTTAATGATGATCATTTGATTCTCAAAGGGGATTTCCATAAAGCTCCAAATCAATCATCTATTGGAAAATTAGTTCAATTTTTACATGCTCGTTTTTTTTATTTCGAAGGAGACTTTTCTAAAGGCTTAAACATATTATCCATCACACAAACAGCACCTCATCAAAATTTTAAAAGTGGGATTATCCGTTTGATTGAACAATGGAATTTAGAAGCTTCTTTTCTAGATTGGATCAATCAATCTTGTACATTTTATGACTCATTTGCAGATCGAATTGTTTCAAGTGAACCTAAACGAAACATAGAAAATGGAGGATTGGCATTGAAGCTAAAACATTCCTTGGCTGTCGAACCATATTTTTTATGGGCTATTAAAGGTAAAGCCTTTCCTAGACCGATCAATCTATTCCATAGTCTAGACAATGATTTTAGAGTTGTCGAAGAATTAGATTCTTTCATCTTTAGAAAAAAACGCGTTTTTGATGGTATTAAAATGGTGATCGCTATCATAGGGACGTGTATGAATAAAGATCATATTGATGATGCTTTAGACGACGATTTTTTGGCTGACTTTATAAAAGGAGCGCTGACATTAGAAATATCTTCTACTTTAAAACATCGATTCAATAATCTTGATATAAAAACCAAAAGTCATCCCTTAAACCCTAAATTAGTTGACCAATACCATCGACAAGTTTTGAGTCGATTGAATAATCCATTCATAACACAAAGTCTGATCACCATCAGAAAAAACATTTTTGAAAAGTTTCAAGACCTGATTCTTCCCATTATTCTTGAGTACCATCAAAAAATGGGGTATTACCCCTTGAGATTGATTTATGTTTTTGCTTGTTTTGTAGATTTATATTCTAAATCTGATCCTCGTTTAGAGGACCACCAAGAGTTTGTCGACTTTGTAAAAAATCTACAGACAATTCCTACTTTTGAAAGAGTTGAAGCCATTTTGGGGAATAAAAATATCTGGGCAAGAGATTTGAGTCAAGAACCACTGCTCACTGAGATACTTTATTATGCCCTTGAACAACTGACAAAGAATGGTATTAAAAGGGGTTTTTATTTTTTTTATCGTAATCAAATAGCATAAATGACATCTAATATTCTCAAAATTCATTCACAAGACAATATCGCCGTTGCGTTAAATGATTTATCCAAAGGGCATTCCGTGACCATTGAAAATGAACCCATAACATTAGTCGATGATATTGATCAAAAACACAAATTCGCGCTTTGTGATCTGCCTATCGGATCCTCCGTCATCATGTATGGGGTTTTGGTTGGTATCACAACTAAAGACATTCCTAAAGGTGGATTAATTAGTACAGACAATCTAAAACACAAAACTTCAAAAACCATTGCGAAAAACGCTACCTATGATTGGAAACCACTCGATATCAGTCGGTGGCAATCGAAAACATTCATGGGATATCATAGGTCAGACGGACAAGTGGGCACCGATAATATCTGGCTATTTTTTCCATTGGTATTTTGTGAAAACAGAAATATTAAAGTACTCAAAAACACTTTTGAAAGAGAGTTCTATCCAATAAAGAAAGATCCATTACAACGTTTATTAGGAAATTTGCTTCATCCTGATAGAACAACCGAGCAATCAGACTATTCCGAATTCATCCCTCACCCCTATCAAAATGTCAAGGTTCGATTCATGACACATCATGGAGGATGTGGTGGTACAAGAGAAGATGCTCAGGTATTGGCTTCCTTATTGGCTGGGTATGTTCATAATCCAAATGTGGCTGGAGCAACCGTTTTGAGTTTAGGATGTCAACATTTAGAAATCAAACTCCTAGAAGATGAATTAAATCAATTAGACCCACAAAGAAGTAAACCTGTATTGATTTTTAACCAACAAAGTGAAGGGAGCACCGATCAGTTTTTAAGTAAAATCGTTCATCAAACATTCCAACAAATTGTTGAAGCCAATCAAATTCAACGAAAGCCAGCCTCATTATCTCAATTGAAGATTGGACTGGAATGTGGAGGATCCGACGGTTTTTCAGGAATCACCGCTAACCCCGTATTGGGTCATGTGTCCGATGTCATATCAAGTCTCGGTGGATCTGCCATTTTAGCAGAATTTCCTGAACTCTGCGGCGTGGAACAAGAACTAGCTAATCGATGTCAAAACGATGTCCTTGCCTCTAAGTTTATTTCATTGATGGATCAATATGAAACGGCCGCCAATAAAGTTGACTCCGGCTTTGATATGAATCCTTCTCCAGGCAATATTAAAGATGGATTAATCACCGATGCTATCAAATCGGCGGGGGCCGTTAAAAAGTCAGGGAATTCGGAAATCACTGATGTTCTTGATTACACTGAATATGTCACTAAATCCGGTGTCTCTCTATTGTGCACTCCCGGAAACGATGTCGAAAGCACCACGGGTTTGGCTGGTGGTGGAGCTAATATTATTTTATTTACGACTGGTTTAGGTACCCCAACTGGAAATCCGATCACTCCTGTAGTGAAAGTGTCTACCAATTCTGAATTATTCAAGAAAATGCCCGATATTATTGATTTTAATGCTGGAACCGTTATATCCGAAGGGAAATCTATTGAATCAGTCGGCGATGAACTTATAGATTTAATCATTGAAATTGCCAGTGGTCACATCAAGACCAAAGCAGAAATTTTGGGGCAACAAGATTTTATTCCCTGGAAAAGAGGCGTTTCTCTATGAATCTTGGAATTCTTGTTTCTAAAATCTAATTATTCATCCAAGTTTTTTAGATGATTCCATCAAGATGGGATTATGTTTTACCTTCTATTAAACTTGGAATCAAATGAACGCTGATTTTTGGACCTAAACGATGTCAAATCATATGACAATTTTCAATTTTTTGATCATTACACTCAGTTTAGATGGAGCCGTTATCTGACGAATTATTGATATACCACGGAACTTGGTTGCCTGGTAGTGAAAAACGGTTTGATAATCACGGAAAATTTGTTTTATGGGTTGAAAAACAGTCCAGCCATAAAATTCGAAAGTCAACTAGTGTACATCCAAATCATTTAAGAAAAGAAGAAGACCTTGTTGGTTTATTGTCCCAAGAGCATGCGTTAGGGGCTCTGTTAGATTTTTTTAAACCAAGGGTTGATTCATTTCATGCTTTATTTCCGATTACAGACCAAGGAGTTTTGCCGAGTTTGGAAATGAGTCGCCTCACGGGAGATCTCTTACCTGATAAATATGAATGGAAAAATTTAAAACTTCACTGCCTTTCCATTGACCATCCCCTACTTTTTCTTAAGGAAATCAATTTTAATATCCATCGCCATCGTCTAGAATATCGATTGGGTTCGGATCTAAACTATTGGATTCACTACTCTTCTCACTTGACTAGCATTGTACGACAACATCATTTTCTTCCAATCTTTAAGCCATACCAACTAGGAAAGAAAGCAAAAAAATTCTTTTATACCACCGGTTGGAAGCCTTCTTCAGATTCTTACAACCAAGGCATTATTGCTTATGCCAAATCAATGCCTGGTTCATGCCTGACTTCAGGAGTAGCATCCAATGATAAGCCGTATACAACGATGAATCCATGCTGGAATTCTGAAATATTGTTGCAACATTTTTCTGAACAACTGCTTGATTCTTTGGTTAGCATGACTAAATTCCCAAAAGCACTATTAAAAAAGTTTGATGACACTTGGCTGTTAGGTGCCATGGGTTTTGATGGGATAGACACTCTAAAAAGTTTCCCTCAGAATGAAAAAATGATTACCGAATCATGGAATGAGTGGTTTTCTTGGAAAAAACAAATTGAAGGATATGATAACAGTTCTACTGAAATTGCATTTCAATTAGGGATCCGATTAGAAGAGCCTCTATTCGAAAAAGAATACTGGTCTCTAGCTTTTTTTGTGCTCGCAAAAAGTGATTCATCCTTTCAAATAGATTTAAAAGATTGGTGGGAATCACCCACAATAAAACAAAAGCAAATTCAAAAACAATTAGGGTCTCGATTTGAAAGAATCATGTTGGTCAAATTGGGTAATGCCGCTAGAATCTGTCCTTTGCTTTGGCGAGGAATGCAAACATCAAAACCAGAAGGCATTCATGGTGTCAGCCTTGAGGAAGCCTATGAATTTTTAAATCATGATGCTCGGTCTTTAGAATCGATGGGAATCAAAGTCATTCTTCCTAGCTGGTATTTACCAGAGGGACGAAGACGTATTCAGCTAAAAATAAAGACTTCCGCAACAAAACGTCCTTCATCATCTGAAAGCGGAGAAAGTCTTGGTTTTTTTAATACCGATACGTTGGTGAATTTTGATTTAAACTGGGCCATCGGGGATCATTCTTTGAGCGAAAGTGAAATAAACGCGTTAGTTCAAACAAAACATGATTTAGTTCAATTTCGAGGGCAATGGATGGAATTCAATAGTCATGACAAAGCCAAAATATTATCGCTTTTAAAAGAATCGAAAGACCTTGAAACCAAAACCACGGTGAGGCAATTGGTTAAAGATTTTATCACCTCGGACAAAAATACCGTGGTTCATGAGTTTGATTCTTTTTTACACAAACTGTTGAAGAGTGTTCGTCAAAAAGACAACATTCAAGAACATCCAACCCCTGAGCGACTTCAAGGTGAATTGAGAGGATATCAAAAAAAGGGGCTCGCTTGGTTGATCAAGTGTCAATCGCTTGGACTGAATCCGTGTCTAGCCGATGATATGGGATTGGGGAAAACGATTCAAGTCATCAGTCTCTTTCTTTATGAAAAAGAATACTTGAAACGAGTTGATAACAAAAAAACAGTTCCTACATTGTTAGTGGCTCCGACTTCCGTGTTGGCTAATTGGCTCAAAGAAATCAAACGGTTTGCTCCTGATATCACATGTTTGATCCATCACGGCACTCACAGAGAAAGTCATGCCTCAAAATTCAAGAAAGTATGCAGCAAGCATGATGTCATCATTACTTCTTTTGCTCTGGCTCGAAATGATCATCAATTGCTTAAAACCATGAAATGGCACCGTATTGTTGTTGATGAAGCACAAAACATCAAAAACCCCAAATCCTCTCAAGCCAAAGCACTTTATTCTTTGAAATCAAATCATCGGATTGCTTTAACTGGAACCCCCATTGAAAATCGACTCATGGATTTGTGGTCTTTATTTCACTTTTTGAACCCTGGATTTCTAGGTCCCGCAGCGCGGTTTAAGAAAACGTACGAAATCCCTATCCAAAGAAATGAAGATCAAAAAGTGATGTCTCAATTGAAAGGACTCGTCGATCCATTTATATTCCGAAGGTTGAAGACGGATAAAACCATCATCAGTGATTTACCCGATAAAGTGGAACAGAAGGTATACTGCCATTTAACACAAGAACAAGCCACGCTTTACAAAGCCACCACTGAAGATATCAAAGCAAAACTTCTGGCTGCTGAAGGGATGGAGCGGAGAGGCATTATTATTTCTTCTTTAACCAAGCTGAAACAACTTTGTAATCATCCAAAGCAATTTTTACAAGATGGGAGCTCGTTTGATGAAAACCGTTCTTTGAAATTAAAACGGCTCAATGATATGATTGAAGTCGCATTGGAAAAATCCGAAAGTTCGCTGGTTTTTACCCAATTTTCTCAATTGGGTGAAGATTTGGAACGTTTGTTTCGAAACAAACACCGATGCCCCATTTATTTCTTACAAGGAAAAACAAGCAGAAAAAAGCGTCAACAAATGATCGATGATTTTCAAAATCCTGAGTTTCCGGCCTCGATTTTTGTTCTCACCATCAAAGCTGGAGGAGTTGGGATTAACTTAACCCGAGCCAATCATGTCTTTCATTTTGATCGATGGTGGAATCCAGCCGTTGAAAATCAAGCGACTGATCGAGCCTATCGAATTGGGCAAGAAAAGAAAGTACTCACCTATAAAATGATGACCATAGGTACTTTGGAAGAAAAAATAGACGAGATGTTGGTTAAAAAACAACTCATTGCCGATAGTATTGTAGGAACAAGCGAAAATTGGATTACTGAAATGGATGATGAAGCATTTGGGAAACTGATTGAACTTCATCAAGAGTCTATCATGGAAACATAAAAAATTTGAAATAATGTATCGTCCAACAAGGACTTGGTGGGGAGAAAAATTTTTGGAAGTATTAAAAATTTCCATGGACTCTGGCCGTTTGAGTCGAGGGAAAAGCTATTCAACTCATCGAGTGATATCTTTTGAAATCAAGGGAAATCAAATCTCTGCAAAAATTAGCGGCAACTACAGCCCCTTTTATCGCGTTTCTTTTCATCTCAAGCCGTTTTCTAAAGCCAAATGGGATCGTATTATCAAGAGTATTTCGCAAAATGCAGCTTTTATTTATCAATTATTCATGAGAGATATGCCTGCTGAAATTGAAACGATTTTTGAAGAAGAAAAAATTAGTTTACTCCCAAGGCCAGGGGAGTTATTTAGTACTTGTAATTGTCCAGATTATGCTTCGCCATGCAAACATGTAGCAGGCATTTATTACAGAATCGCTTCCATGTTGGATCATGATCCCTTATTGTTATTTCAATTAAGGGGGCTCCAGTTTGAACAATTAGAAAAAAAATTAATTGAATCCCCAATCGGACAAGCCCTCATCGAGCAAAAAAAGAAAAATGAATCCAAATCAGAAGTGGTGTTTTGTGCCAATCGTTACCCACAGCCTCACTTCGATTCATTTGAAAACATAAAAACCTTAAATTCATATTGGCAAGGTCATGCTCCTTTACCAGAAGAAATCATAACAAGTCAAGACAATTTAATTGCTGCATCTCTCATCAAAATTGGTGGTGATTATCCTGCTTTTTGGTCAAAAAACGCATCATTTGTGAGTGTGATGGAAGAGTTTTACCAGCAAATCATCAAGAGTAACAAAGGTTTATTCTAATCCAATCCTTTTCAATAGTTCATGAGGGCTCTATTCTTCCTTTTTCTTGATTAAATTTGGAAATCAACTCTTTAATGGATTAGATGACTAAAAGTGAGTACATTGTCAATGATTACTTTAGCATGAAACTTTCCAATTTGAACTAGTTATATTTCGAGTTATAAACAATAAAATCAAACGATCAACTGCAACTAATGAAAACGATGAAACGTCGAAGTTTTTTAAAAAATACAGCACTCACATCCGTAGGTTCCCTGGCTGTTCCCTCCATTGTCCCATCAACCGTTTTTGGTAAAAATGCACCTAGCAATAAAATACATGTCGGCCAAATTGGTTGCGGTAGGATTTCTCGTTGGGGAGACATTCTCGGTGTCATCCAGCACGATTTTGCTCAAACGATTGGGGTGTGCGATGTCGATAGCAAGCGAGCTGCCGATGGAAAAGCAAACGTGGACCAATTTTATGCTAAGCAAGGCAAAACAGTCGATACCAAAATTTTCGAAAACTATCAAGCGATTTTGGCGTCCAGTGATATTGATGCCGTCGTGATTAGTACTCCCGATCATTGGCACGCACAACCTGCCATTGAAGCAGCACTGGCCAAAAAGCACATTTATTTGCAAAAACCTCATGCCATGACCATCAAAGAGGGGAAATTGGTGAGCGATATTGTTCAAAGCCAAGGGGTTAAGTTTCAGTTGGGAACACAACAACGTTCTAGCGAACAATTTAGATATGCCTGCGAACTAGTTCGAAATGGACGAATTGGAAAAGTACATACCGTAAAAATTGGTTTACCTGGAGATCCCTCTGGACCACTAGCCACTCCAGAACCGATTCCAGAAAATTTAGATTATGATGCCTGGTTAGGTCCCGCTCCTTGGGTTGATTATGCTGAAATGTTGGTGCATCCTCAAGCCGATTATTCTCGACCTGGATGGTTGCGACAAGAACAATATTGTGCGGGTATGATTACTGGTTGGGGACAGCATCATTTTGATATTGCTGCTTGGGGAACGAATACCGAATATACTGGCCCAGTGACCATTGAAGCCATCGCCGACTTTCCAAGATCAGGAAGTTGGAATGTTCATGGTGATTTTATGGTACGTATGGAGTTTCTCAACGGATTGACTTTTCTAATTAGTGGGGGTTATCCTAATGGCATCCGATTTGAAGGTGAAAACGGTTGGATTTTTGTCACCAGAGGGAATTACCAAGCCACCGATTCCGATCCGAATTCACAAGATGGTGAGCAGTCGCCTTTGGAGGCCAGTGATTCCCAAATTTTAACCGATGGCATTGGTCCTAATGACATCCATTTACCTCGTAGTTCCGACCATCACGGAAATTGGTTAGAAAGTATTCGAAATGATTCGGAGCCTATTTCGAATGTTGAAGTTGCCCATCGCGTTGGTTCGATGTGTTTATTGGGACATATTGCCATGAAGTTTCCTCACCGATTAAATTGGGATCCGTCAACTGAAACCTTTGTTGGCCATGACAAAGCCAATGAAATGCTATCCCGTCCACAACGAGCTCCTTACGGTACAGATCATATTGTTTACTAGGCCAATTCCATATTCAAAAAGGTTTTTGGGATATTGGTTCACGCATTAAAATTCGTTTTGTAGGTTATGTTCTTTAATATATTTGGATACTGTTAACCTGTTTACTTTCAGAATTCTTCCCATAGCACTGTAAGACATTTTTTTGGACAACAGTTCTTTAATTTGACTTTCCTTACCTGATAATTTAGTTTTTGAAGACTTTCGTCCTTTTGGTCTTCCAAGAATAATACCCTCTGCTCTTTTTCTATCTAGAGCTTCTTTGGTTCTTTGTGAAATCAAATTTCGCTCTATTTCCGCTGATAATCCAAAAGCGAAGGCCAATACTTTAGAACTAATGTCATTTCTTATACTAATTTGCGTTTTAAATTACTTTTTAAAATCAGGACATAATCCATGTGTTTCATAATACATTCCCTTGATTGAACGACAATGAGGGTAAAACCAAGTACCTAATAATACAGAGCGCAAATTGGTATTAGTCGATAATTATCCTTTATTGTCCATACCACCAATTCACTTTTCATACATTGATTAAGAACTCCCATAATCATCATTAAACTCCTACCTAGTCTCGAAAGTTCTATGCAAATTAAAATGTCATCTTTTTTCATTGTTTTAAGCAATCTACCTAGTTTTCTATCTTCTACATTTTTGATTCCAGAAATTGTTTCTTTAATCCATTTATCCACTATTAAATTTTCGTTTTCACAAAATTTGTTAATCTCGTAATACTGATTTTCAATTGTTTGCTTCTCACTGCTAACTCTAATATAACCGAACAGCATTTTTTACAGTTTGTAACGAAGTACTCAGTATAATTTACAAATGGATCGATCTTTCAGAGAAATTGTTCAACAATAATTTGTCGTTTTATCCAATTTGAATTAGTTATTTTATGATTACCAGAATATAGTTGGTGTTCAAGAGTTTTTAATGCACTTTTAACAAATGGATTAGACACAGATTATAGTTCCATTAACTTTATAAGAAAATCTCTGCTTTCTATTTCATTAATGTTGTTTTTAGGCACTAATAATAAAGTTTTAATAACTTCACCGTTTAGTTGAGTTACTCCCCTAGAATTTCTGCCACTCCAATGATATTGAATTCGCGTGTTTTTCAATATCTCTACTTGAAATACATTGATTAGTGCGTTTTCAATTGAAATGTTTTCATTGTTATTATATTCTTTTGGTTTCAGTCCAACAAAGAAAAACATGAATACACTTTTATCATTAGACATAAACTCCAAAAACTTATCAATATTATACGCTTTGGGATTAGACTTATCATATAATACCTTTGTCTTAACGTCTGTTTTAGTTAGAAATTGATCAAAAGACTTTTCATAGTCACCTAAACCATTTTCAGATTTAACTTCTGTCAAAAAGGTGTTTTGGTCGTCTTTGTTTTTACAAAAAGAATCAATTACTCTTTTTTCTCCAGTAATAAATCCTTCTATTACAACACCTCTAGTCTTTGGATCCTCGATTAGCGAAGCTACTTTTATATATCCTTCATACTTTTTCAAATTATTAATTAAGATTTTTTCAAGAGTTTTAAAATCCCTTGATATTGTGAATGAGATAGCTCTTTTAGGAGCATCTAGTATTATATCTTTCATCAAATCAGTAACCTGTAGTTTTGAACCATTTGGAACGATATTATTTGTTTTTTCTACCAATCGGACAAGGTTCTCCTCGAATGTAAAATTTTGATGAATTAAAAATAGTTCCTCAAAATTCTTTTCATTATTCTGAATATCCTCATAAGTCTTAATAATATCTGTTCCATTAAAGGAAGATATCTGTGAGGCAGGGATTAACATATCAGAAGAAACGCAAGCTCAATTTCCACAAGTCGATTGGACAGGAATGGCTGGTACTCGATTGGATTTTAGCTCATAAATATTTCAAAGTGGAATGGAATCAATTATGGAATGCGATAGTCCATAGTATTCCCCTATTAGAAAGACAAGTTGTAGAAATGAAAAAGGTCATAAACCAAGTCGACGAACATAGACAAACCGATGACTTTTTTTGATATAGAAAACAAGGGAACCTACTTAAGGAGATCGGATTGTGCAAATCAAAATCAGTCAATATTTGGGTGATGTTAGTCTCAAGAAATTTTCATGTTTGGTCAATCCTGAAATGCCGATTAATTCTAGTGCTACCGAAGTGCAAGACTTTTTCAATGAAGATGTCCAATATGAAAAAATATTCAAGCTGTTTACTTAAAGAATAGATATCTTATTTTCCAATGCATCAAGTCGATTTTGGTGGCTACCATGTCATTGGATTTGACATCAAACTTTTTGCACTACACTTGATCGAATGGGTGTTACTTTTAATATTCAAGGTTACCGTTTCGATTAGAATTTTTCATTATCCCAAGCCACGACATTAAAACTGTCGCGCTTGAATTTTTCTTTTGACAATTAGAATCTTTTTCCACTCAAATGCTGGTAGAACCATTCTTTTATCCATTCGATTAACCTTACTCTCCACATTTCTAATAGAATTTAAGACTTCTTTATTGTATGGGCTTTTACACTTTCTATAGCGGTTGGTATCTGTTTGTTGGTTATGTTACTCAATGTTTAAAAATTAAGTTCTACTATTTTTTGCGCGTTTTTTCCTGGAATCCCCTCTAAACGCCTCTATACTATTAGCCATATCCAACAACTTTCAATAAATTTCTTATAGGATGAGAAATTCTTATTCATTTGCTATTTCAGTAGCTTCAAAACTTTTTTGCAGGTTAAATCGCCCATTTTCATACAATAACCAATACAATGTTTTTTCACTATCATTGAATGACATACTTACAAAGTCAAACCCATTGGCAATTTTGAATTCCTCATCAACTAAATGACTTGTTGATTGATTGATTTTCATTTCGACAACACTCATTTCAACTCGATTTAAATCATCCCAACTGTTTAATCGATAATGAATAAATAATTTTTCTATTAAATCAGTAAAAGATTTTTCAATCATACTCTCAATGTGAGTAACCGCATAGCTAAAATTATGATTTGGTTTCCATACATTCAAATGAAAATCAAGGGATAATGTTTCATCCAATACTCCTTGAACACGATACGCATCAAAACATTCGAGATTAGTCCACGACTGTTTTCCAAAACACTCAACATTCGGTGTGACTAATTCTATATCACCAACCTCCAATTGATTTTGAATGTTACTGTCTTTATCGCACTGGTAAATCAGAATGGCCACAGTCATCAGCACAGTCATTCTGAGCATAGATGGCTTCAAAACATCAAACCAATTCATTTTTCTGTTTTTCAAAAAATATCCATTATCACCTGACTCTCCAAAATAAACCCCCTCTTTACTAGAAATTCAAATGCATTTCAATTTGTTCCATTGATCAGATTTAGGCTTCCCAAAATTAGAAGTATTTCATATCGTTCGTGACCTTTTCAATCGACAACATTCCGATATTTGTTGACTCTTTGAATCAGAAAAAACGACCCAATGCAACAAGCAATTTCTCTAAACGATAAAACGAAACTAAAAAGTTTAATTCAAAAAACTTCGGATCTACTTTTGAACTTCATCGAAGAATCTTACTCGGGTTCAGAAAATGTTTTAAAAAACCAATCCATCAATGATTTAATCCAAAAACTTGATGCTCCTCGCTATTTAACCGAAGGGTTTGGTTCTGAACAAGAAATCGCTGAATTCATCAAAACATATCTCCATCATTCGACCCAAGTGTTGAATCCGCATTATGTAGGCCATCAAGTTTCCATTCCACATGCTCTGTCATGCATCCCTGATATGATTCATGGTGTAGTGAACAATCCGACAACGCTTTATGAAATGGGACAATCTGGAGCGACCCTTGAGCACTTTGTCATCAATTGGATGCTCAGTAAAATCGGATGGATTCAAACTGACCATATTCTCGACTTTAAAGATCATGAAAACAAGCCTTCTGGATTTTTGACTCATGGAGGATCCCTTGCTAATCTTACTGTATTGTGTGCCGCTAGGGCAGCCACTTCACCAGATTCATGGAAAGAGGGGAACGCAAAAGATTTGGTAGTCATGGGACCTGAATCAGTCCATTATTCTATATCAAGAGCACTATCCATCATCGGTTTGGGAAGTGATGCATACATTGCTATTCCAACCGATGATAACGAAGTCATCAAATCCGAAGAAATTGCAAGCATCTATCATCGAGTGGTTGAAAATGGGCAAAAAGTAATGCTCATGGTGGCCAATGCATGTGCCACTAGTACTGGCTACTATGACCCTATTCAAAGCGTCGGTGAATTTTGTTCAAAGCATGATATTTGGTTTCATGTGGATGGAGCTCATGGAGCATCAGCTTTGTTGACCGATAAATACCGACACCATCTCAAAGGAATTGAACTCGCTGACTCTGTTGTATGGGATGCCCATAAAATGATGCGAACCACAACACTTTGTACAGCCATCCTCTTTAAAAAATTCAAACACCAAGCACAAAACTTACAACAAAAGGGAAGTTACTTGTTTCACAAAAAAGAATCCCTGGGAAAGGACTCTTTGCCTTATACCATTGAATGCACCAAAGCCCCACTAGGAACCAAAGTCTACTGGGCATTAGCCATTGAAGGAGAAAAAGCCATGGGGCAATATGTTGAACAGTGCTATGATAAAGGACATGAGTTCTACAATTTGATTGAACAATCAAAAGATTTTGAGGGCTTCCATCCTCCTCAATCGAATATTATCAATTATCGCTATCGACCCGATTTATTTAATAATGAGCAACAATTAGAGATTCGAAATCAAGTCATTGCCTCTGGAAAAACGTATATCACATCAACAGAAATAAAGGGAGTTCGTTATTTGAGAAGTACTATTTGTAATCCATTGACAGAAAAACAGCACTTTTTATTTGTATTAGATCAAATAAGATCTGCAGCCAAAGACTTGTTTGATATCACCTCAAAATGGTCATGAAGAAGAACAAGTCCATATTGATTCTCGGTGCTTCAGGCATGGTTGGTGGTGAAATACTGAAATATAGCCTCAACCATCCATCGATTCAAAAAGTTTATGCCCTTTCTCGACGTGAATTAAACATCAATCCTTCCAAACTTCATCAGATTATTCATTCCGATTTTAATGATTACTCTCCGATTGAAACGATTCTAAAAGAATTGGATGCGATTTATTACTGCATAGGCGTTTATACTGGAAAAGCCAACAAAGAAGTATTTTATAAGGTCACCATAGATTTTGCAGTGAACCTTGCAAAGGCCATTAAAAATGTCAATCCTAACTGTACTTTCTGTTATTTAAGTGGAGCTGGAGCCGATCGAAAAGAAAAAAGTAGATTCATTTTTGCAAGGACCAAAGGAATAGCTGAAAACCAATTGATGGCACTACTATCTCATTTCTATTCATTCAGACCAAACTTTATCTATCCGGTCAAACCAAGAAAAGAGGTGAACGATACCTATGATCTCACTCGTAAAATTTATCGATTGCTCTTTTATTCTCATTCATCATTTTCAAAAATTCGAATGATTCAATCGTTCACCAGATTTACTTCCATTACATCACAACAATTAGCCCAATCGATGCTAGAAGTTGGTTTGAATCGATACTCGAAACAGATTTTAGAGCATAAGGATATTCATTCGATATGCGATACTTTCGATGTTTCCAATTGATGGAATAATTCAGTTTATAAACCCCAAAATAACCTACTAGCTCGTCAAGTTTCTTGATGGGTGACTTTATAATGTCAACAATATTTAACGATGGGATTTTAGTGCGAAATTGGCAACAACTTCAATAGAGTACATTTGCTAACTGAAAAGACCAAGTTTTATTGACCTAATTAACATTTTGAGAGTATGAACCATTTTGATTTACAACGTATCAGTGCTGATTTACTGATAGAATATGGACTGAATCCTTCATGGGCTTTTGCTTTGGGCACCTTCATCACCCTTGTGATTTATTTAGTTATTAGTTGGATACTGTACAAAATTAGTAACTCCGTTATTCGAGGAATTTTTAAACGAATTATCAAAAAAACCAAGAGTCAATTTGATGATGTTTTGTTAAAAAACAAGTTTCCCCGATATGTTTCTTATTTCGTTCCTATTCTCTTTTTATACTACTTAGCACCTAATCTTTTTGAAGATGAAACGACTTTTCATCTATTGGTAACACGTGTATTGGAAATACTATTGATTATCAATGTTCTTTACACGATTAGATCATTCTTAAAATCCACAAATGATTATTTAAAATTACTACCAGCATTTAAGGACAAACCATTGGATAGCTATTTACAAATCGTCATGATTTTCTTATGGCTTTTTGGGGTTATCGCTTTGTTTTCAATCCTCACAGGAAAAAATGTAGGGGCCTTATTTGCTGCATTAGGGGCTATTTCTGCTGTCTTATTATTCATTTTCAAAGACACCATTTTAGGTTTTGTGGCTAGTGTCCAGATCACTGTTAATGACACCGTTCGAATTGGAGATTGGATTACCATGAAAAACCATAATGCCGATGGTAATGTTTTAAAAATCACCCTTTCAAGCGTTATTGTTCAAAACTTTGACAAAACCTATACTTCAATTCCAACGTACAAATTGGTATCGGATTCTTTTGTGAACTGGAGAGGGATGGAAGAATCGGATGGTCGAAGAATCAAACGTTCTGTTCTCATTAAAGTCAGTAGCGTCAAATTTTTAACCGACATCGATATTGAAAAACTTAAAAAATTAAAACTCTTCGAAGCCTTTATACAACAAAGACACAAAGATGTTCTAGAGCATAATCAAAAACTTGGGATTAAATCAGATGACTTGATCAATGGGAGAAACTTGACCAATCTTGGAACATTTCGATATTACATCCAATATTATTTGGACGCTCATCAAGAAGTCAACAGCAAGATGACGTTAATGTGCCGTCAATTGGCACAAACACCAAAGGGGATTCCTATTGAAATTTATGCTTTTTCGGCGGACAAAATTTGGGTGAATTACGAAGCCATCATGGCGGATATTTTTGATCATTTGTATGCTTCTGTAGCGTATTTCGAGCTTGAGTGTTATGAGGATAAATTTTCCGTAGAATAACCCTTTTACTCAAAACTTTAAAATTTCATCAATGATTAACTTTGCTGTCCTATTCCATCGTGAGGACTCTCAAACTAAAAAGCTCTGAAGAAAGATTAGCCGATACAATTATGTATGCCGATGCTGTCTCAAATGATGCGCACCAAAGAGACTCTATCATTCGAGAATATCATCGAATAGAGGACGAATTGAAAAGACAACCTGATTTTTCTAAAATTTTTCCTAAACGATATTTTTGGGATACTGATATGAGTCGGCTCCATTTAGAGTGGGACAAGGATTTTATCATTGTTCGAGGTCTATTAGGAAATGAAGATTCTTTTGAAGAGAATATATCAAATCTTGAAAGGTTCTATTCAAAAAATGATATTGTCCAAGCATTACGAACTACTGGAGAACTCATTGATGAAAAAGCATGCTTTCGAGTAGCGAATAGATATGGGTTGGAGAAGTTTTATCCTGGTGAGTTAAGGTGAAACCATTCAGTCCTTTTTTAGTTCAAACCATTCATGAATTACAAGAACTTGAATGTTTTGATTCCTTTGCTCTTGTTGGAGGAACCAACCTAGCCCTACGATTCTATCACAGAGTTTCAGTGGACATTGATTTGTTTTCTAATAAACCACATTCGGTTGATGATTTTAAAAGGATATACGCTACCCTAAAAGGGCGTTTTAATCACAATATTGTTGACGCAACACTTAGAAATGGTGATAACGATAGGAAAGTGACCATGCAGTTTTTTATTCAAAACAATAATGAATCAGTTAAAGTAGATTTAATTCAAAATGTTCAACGAATCAATGATGTAGAAATACTAGATGGAATTAAAATGGTCTCTGTAAAGGATGTCGGTGTTTTGAAATTGAAAACCATAAGTCAAAGAACCAATAGAAAAGATATCTATGATTTAGATCGAATAACAGATGATATGCCCTTAATTGAATTATTTGAAGCATTGAAACTTAAAAACGAAAAGTTTAAAGATTATCAATTTCAATCTCCACTTGATTTGCAAAGCAATAGTTGTCCTTCAATAACGCCCGAATCATTACTCACTTTTAAACATCACGATTTAAAAGATTCCATTGAGGTATTTGAAAACAATAAATCATGGACGGAAGCAGAAATTTCATGGACAGAAAAAGTGGAAGAATTCCTATCTCACGATACCACTTCCTAAGTCTCCATTTTCTCTTTTCCAACTAACAATAATCAATTTAAATGGGTTATGTAATAAAGTGGTATATTATTTCCAAATCAGGATCTAGCACCAACTGATTTTATTCTTCAGTGATCAAATGACCGTCGACCGAAAGTAGTTTTTCTTTTGGTCATTTGATGGATTAAGTTCCCTTCTTTGTTCATCATTGGGACATCGTGTTTATAAACACGACCATGATTCTGTTGTCTTTTGATGATTCGATTTCATTGCTTCTGGTGATTGAATCGAAGCGATTAACTGTTGTACCTTCTGACTTGGTTTCTCATTCATGGTTTTTAAATAATTTTCATATTCTTGGAGCATCCAAGTCCTTAAAGGTGGAATCGGAATTTGATAAAATCCATCTCTACGGATTTGGATAATCCCTCTAGAAACCACTTCTTGAAACATTTTTTCAGGATGCTCAATCATCGGATTGGTTTTAAAATCTGATTTAACTTTAAATCCAACAATCACATTCTCTTTTTCTTCATTTTCAAATAGGGCATTGAATATGGAGGCCCTTTCTGATGCTTCCAACTCTTCAAAACGTCCATTGTAATAATTGTTTTTTTTACAACGAGATTCCCTTAAGACTTCGAATAATAAACTACTAGATAATCGACCCCCATTTAGATTCACTTTTTTAGACGCCACTTGTCCATAACATGAAACATGATGTGCTGCCCATTGATATGTTTCTCTAGACATTTAATCCATCCAATCTTTCAAACTCGGATCATTCGCATCAACATTAGCTCCTTGAACCAAATAATCTTTCAAGATTTTGTTTTCTGCCTCTCTATCTAATGTACTTAGATTAATTACACAACCATCACTAAATCTTGATATTTTAAATTCTTTGAAAATACTTCGTGTGTCACTTAACCCAGCGATTAAAAAAACTAATCCGTGTTTTAATTCGATATTATGCAACTGATCAAACAATTCAGCTATTTTTTTTATTTCGGGACTTTCAATGGCGCGACCAACACAAATCATTTGTGCTTCATCTAAAACCAAGATTAGTGGTTTACTGATCGTTCTAATAATTTTTGAAACCGTTCGTTCCGTCCTATCATAACGCATCGAACCTTTCGCTACTTTGATATTCGCATTGACTTCTTGGGATCTTTTTTCATATTCCTTTTCACCAATTAAAACATGATGTAATTCATTCACATTCGATAACGCTTCGAACCCCATTTTAGCAATGGTCCAACCAAGTTTTGATCCTCTTTTTTCAAGTTCTCTTAATAAAGCCGTTTTGCCAACACCAGGGGGCCCTTGTATTAGCATCGAATGACCTTTTTTGTTTTCTTTCGATAATTCTAAAACATCTTCGAAAGCATCTATTTCTTGTTCTCTTCCATGAAAATAATGGGCTCTTCCTCGATCCGAAACCATAATTCTTTTTTCTGAACTCATACCGACTAAGTTAATAGAATGATCATTCTCTGAATTGAACTATTTTTAGTTGTGCTTTGGCCTCCTTGGTATATAATTCTCATTTTAATCAATGATTCTTGCTTGATGATTACCATTGTTTTGTTATACTCCTAACTTGAAGAAGTATGAAAAGTAAAAATCCAACTGTGAAGGTTGCTAATTACAATTTAGCATATAGCATTGGTACAGACTTATCTGTTGGGACAATAGAAGTTTCAAGCCAAAAAATCAAAAAAGTCATTGAGTTAATTGGTTCATATCTTTATTTGAGTCATCAATGCAAAATATACGACCATCTTCAGCTGATTGCATATCAAAATGGACAAATAGAAGCTAATGCAACCAACGGTCATCTTATTGGAAAATGTAGATTTCAAAACTCCGATCTTGGAGCAAAAAACAAAAATGCTCATTTAGAACATCAACTTCAGTTTTATGTGCCATCAAAACACCTAAAAGAGATTGCGGACATGTGCTTTCGTAATAAAAAAATCATTTTTACAACAGACATCATTCCAGAAGAAAACTCCAATTTAAAACTCTTGATCAAAGGCAGTGCTCAAGGAGAGCTTCCATTGGAAGTTCTCAAAATCAAATATCCTAATATCAACAGAGTTTTTCATACAAACTACTCAAGTGGTTTTTCTATTCGAAAAGTAGATATCATGAGAATTTTGAAATACAACAAAACAGTTGCGGATCAAAGTGTTGCAGAAAACTTGATTCAATTCAGTGTACAAAACAATCGATTCTATATCAACTTAATCCACGACCAAACTGATGGGAAAAGAGAGATATATCAACGAAACGTTGTCATTCAAAATCTTGAATGGAATGATCATGAGTTTTATTTCATTCTCAATGCTGATTATTTAAAAACGTTGCTTTCAGGAGTTTCCAATACAGATTATGAAAATTTGAATTTCAAGTTCAACGAAAATTCAAATGATGTGATTATTATTGATGTTGATTCATGGCCAATCAACACACAAATTTCCATGTTGCCGCAATTCCAGACAGGTTTCCAGTGAACTTTGATACACTTATGTTGTCAAAAGTTATAGAAGCTACTTTGAGTTATAAATTTCTAAAATTTTCATGACCCACATAATCCATCAGTAGTATAATATGTCGATTCATTCAAACAAAATCAACGCATTTCAATCATATGTCGATTATCTCGAACAAAATCAATGCATTTCAATCATATGTCGATGCCATCGACACGTTTCTCGGATATGTCGATTTCTTCAAACAAAATCAACGTGTTCTAAAAACATGTCGTTTCAAACAACATATACCAGAAATAAGTAGTTTTTTTGATGATGTTACGACACATCCTAAAAACATGTCGTTTCAAACAACACATACCAGAAATAAGTAGTTTTTTTGATGATAAAACAACGTATTTTTGCGATTCACTAGTAACCCTTAGAAAAACATAACTTTTAATTATTAACAGGCCATGTATGACCCAAAAACTCCTTACAACAATATTCCTTTATTACCTCCTACTTCAGAAGTAGAAACGAAAGAAGTACTAAAGGCTGTAGTGTTAGCTTCTAGGGCTCTAGCAGAGTTAAAAGGAAAAGGGAATGAAATACCAAATCAAACAATGCTAATAAATACAATTACATTACAAGAGGCTAAGGACAGTTCGGAAATAGAAAATATAGTGACCACACATGATAGTCTTTACAAAGCATTTTCATCTGAGAGAAACAATATAGATCCACATACCAAAGAGGTATTAAGATATAGAGAGGCTTTATGGAATGGATACCAAAGTTTGAGTAAAAGACCTCTTATAACTAATTCATTCGTAAGCATAGTACAAACGATCAAGGAAAATAGTTTTGATATACGAAACACTCCAGGCACCAAAATTGTCAGTAACGGTAAAACAATATATGCTCCACCAGAAGGTGAAAATGTTATTCGGAATTTACTTCATAATCTCGAGCAGTTCATGCATAATAAAGAGGAGATAGATGTATTAGTACGATTAGCAGTAATGCATTATCAGTTTGAAGCTATTCATCCATTTATTGATGGAAATGGTAGAACTGGAAGAATTATAAACATCCTTTACTTAGTTGAAAAAGGTTTACTTGATAGGCCAATACTATATCTGAGCAAATACATTGTTGATAATAAAAACGAGTATTATAAAAGATTAAGGAATGTTACAGAAAATGAAGAATGGGAACCTTGGATTTTATACATACTTAAGAGTATTGAAGAAGCAGCATTATACACAGTTAAAAAGATCAATAACATCAAAGAATTAATGGAACAAACTCAAAATAAGATAAAGGAAAACAATTTATTTTCCATACTTTATTCATTAGATTTTATTTATCTGCTATTCGAACAACCTTATTGTAAAGCAAAATTTTTAGTTGATAAAGGATTAGTTCAAAGGCATGCAGCTTCTAGATATTTGAAGAGTTTAGAAGACATAGGCATTTTAAAATCTTATAAAATCGGACGAGAAACTTTGTTTTTGAATATTAAATTGTTTGAACTGTTGAGTGAATAAAAATTATAAAGTTCTCAAAGAATAGGACTGTTCTAAAATTTAGTCTTGTATGTCTGTCAAATTCAACGCTTCATCCATTGATTATATTTCAAAAGCTTTAAAACTTATCGATAAAATGAAACTCATCTTTGAATATCCAAGAAAATTTAGTGTTATTACAACAATATATGATCCCCAATCATAAAACAAAAAAAGGGGTGAAATCACCCCTTTTTTATGATTATCAAAATCTAGTCTAATCCTTGCCCCCTTAGATAAGGAGCACCCGCTTCTTTTAATGCTTCTTCTAATGCAGGAACTTCTTGATTGACAAATTGTTCAATCGATTCTTTAACTTTTCCAATCAGACTTTCTGCAATAGATAAACTTTGTTTATGTAGCTCTGTAGGGCCATGAGTTACACGCATACCCCGAAATGCTACCGAGATATGATTTGAAATCGTTGCTGGATTTTTTTCTCCAATTTCATTTTTGGTAGCACTTCCTTCTAGTTGCCGATTGAATTCATTAGACTTTTTTTCAAGAGAAAGTAATGTCTCGTGAAGTTCTGATCCAGGTTTTAAATTGGTTCGACCAATAGCGACTTTCATTTGTTTGATACGAGATTCTGCAATTTCCAATGCATCTTCTATAATTTCACTAGTAGTCACTAGATCAGCCAATCTTTTTCTAAAGGCTTCATAATCCTCAAAATGGATACCCTCTAAAACTCCAGGATAAATTCTTTTGACTTCAAACTCAATTGGTCCGTCCAACTGAGTTACTTCATTATTATCTGAAATGTAGAGATTGGCAACGTATGTTCCAGGACGAACCAATGGGCCAGAAGCATTCCAGCTTTGACTGCCACTAGCGTTTTCATTGATAGGAAAAGTACTGCTGTGACGTAAGTCCCATGCAATCCGAGTCGATCCTTTTGAAGGGTTTTTTGAAACCTTTCGAATGATATGACCATTCTCATCTTCTATGGAAAGAATAACCTGAGCTCCCTTTTCAATTTTTTCTTGATCTAATTGTTCCCAACCTAGAAATGGCACATCTTTATTTTCTTTATTCAATTCTTTTTCCCGTTTGGTTCTTTCTTGCTTCAACGTATGGTATTCATCAGAAAGATGAACCGTAAATACGGCACCATATTCCGGATTTTTATCCCAATAATAATCTCCGCCTGTATTTCCTGCAATACTGATCGGCACAAACCATTTGGCTGGTCTTGGTTTAAACAGCTTTCCTTTTTTGGATAGATTTTCTTCGGTAAAACCTCTTAGGGCGCTATAATCATCAAGAACAAAAAAGTTTCTTCCAAAAGATGCAGCAACAACATCGTTTTCTCTTTTTTGAATCACAATATCTCTAAATGAAATGGTTGGTGTGCCTGGTAGTTTTTGCCAACGTTCCCCTCCATTAAGGGATGTATAAACACCAAATTCAGTGGCCAAAAAGAATAGTTGTGGATCAACATGATCCTGAACAACTCTCCAAAGGAGCGTTCTTTTAGGTAAATTACTTTTTATTGATTTCCAAGTTTTTCCTCGATCTTCACTTTTAAAAATGTAGGGTTCCAAATCCCCTTCTTTATGATTATCTAATACCACATAAACGGTATTAGGGTCATGTAAGTCTGCTTTGATATCGTTAATGAATGTTCTTTCGGCAAGTCCAAGTTCAGTCACCACTATTTTTCGCCAATTTTCACCACCGTCCTCAGTCACCTGAATGATTCCATCATCGGTTCCGATATAAATCAATCCCTCTACCTGTGAAGATTCAGAAATAGATGTGATGGTATTGTATGTTGACATAGCATACAAATCCCAAGCATTATCGATGCTTTGTTGTCTGCCCATGATGGGGAGCGTTACTCGCTCTTCATTCCGAGTTAAATCTTCTGAAATAGGTTCCCAACTATCCCCTCTATTTTCAGATTTCCACACTCTATAAGATCCAAAATATAATCTTGAAGCTTTGTGTGGACTCACTAAAATGGGAGCATCCCAATTAAATCGCTCATGGGGTTCTCCTTCTCTGGCTTGTGGTTGAACAAAGACTTGTTCCCCCGTCGTTAAGTCAATTCTGTGTAATCCTCCCTGTTGCGTTTCCGCATAAATAATATCATTGAATTCAGGATCCGTAGCCGATTGATGACCATCTGCAAAAAGAGTTTTATACCATGATTTATTGGAAATTCCTTGAGGTTCATTGGTAGCCACAGGCCCTCCTAAAGAACCATTATCTTGAGTTCCACCGAAAATATGATAAAAAGGTTTTTTGTCGTTGACGGCTACTTTATAGTACTGTGTCAGAGGCATGTTCTTAAAATACTTCCATTTTTTAGCTCCATCAAACGTTTCATAAATGCCTGCATCTGTTCCTACTAAAATATAATCTGGATCGTCTTTTTTAAAGGCAATGGCATGAAAATCACTATGTACATTTTCTGTGGGTAGTTGAGTAAATGTTTTTCCACCATCTTCAGATGTTTGGATTCGGACATCCATCAAGTATAATCGATCGAATTCATGAGGTGAGGTGTAGAGTTCCTGATAGTAATGAGGCCCAGTACCACCAGCAACCGCATTGGACATTTTTTTCCAAGTACTCCCTTGATCTTCCGATCTAAAAACACCCCCCGAACGCTTGTCTAATTCAATGGCAGCATAAATCACATCGGGTTTTTGATAAGAAATAGCCAAGCCCATTTTACCCATATTGGATTGAGGTAGTCCATTAGTTAATTCTTCCCATGTTTCACCACCATCATAGGATCGATGGATTCCAGTTCCTGGACCACCTCCCATGTAAGCA
This sequence comes from Flavobacteriaceae bacterium, assembly GCA_026709415.1. Taxonomy (GTDB): domain Bacteria; phylum Bacteroidota; class Bacteroidia; order Flavobacteriales; family Flavobacteriaceae; genus Bin25. The sequence goes on along the minus strand of JAPOSZ010000014.1, from coordinate 144,305 downwards.
GCAACGGTCCGATGACGATCCCATGTTGCGGCATAGAGTGTATTAGGATTTCTTGGATCTATGATGACATCGGTTACGCCTGTCCATTGATCATTCCCTAAAACTCTTCGATAGGTTTTTCCACCATCGGTACTCTTATAAAGACCGCGCTGACCGCCTTTTTTCCATAGTGGACCCTGGGCTGCTATCCAAAGTGTTTTTGGATCATCTGGATGGACAATGATTTTAGAAATATGTTCTGATTCTTTCAGTCCCATATTTTTCCATGACTTTCCTCCGTCTTCACTGCGATAGATTCCATCACCATAACCCACGTGTCTTCCACCAACATTTTCACCCGTTCCAACCCAAATCACCGAAGGATTATGTGGGTCAATCGTGACACAGCCTGTGGAATAAGAAGATTCTCCATCAAAAATCGGAGCCCATGTTGTTCCAGCATTATCCGTTTTCCAAACACCCCCCGAACCAACAGCAACATACCACTGGCTTTCGTTATGAGGATTAATGGCAATATCTGCTATCCTTCCTGAGAGGAATGAGGAACCAACATTTCGGAATTGAAAGGCTTGTAAAGGCCATTTTTCTTCTTCTTTATCGGCATCTTTCTTTTTGTTTCGTTGACCTGAAAGATCTGTTACACTAAACGTAAGAATCAATGCTAAGAAGTAATAGAAATACTTTTTACTCATGATTTAAATTAGATTTATAAAATTGACAATAAGTAGATTCAAATGATGGGGATTGAATATGAGTCGATGCACTAGAAAATCAAAGTCAATCGACTAGCACTTTGGGTAAATGGTTGAATCCCAATGTAGTGTAATAACAGTTGTAACTATTGGTGAATTCAGAGTCAAATCTAACCAAAATTATCATCTTCTGTAAAGAAACCAAAATTATTTTTGCTAGGGTATAAAATCTTACCTGGTAGATTAATATGGCAAAGCGCGTTCAATCCTATTTGTTTTTATCCATTGATAATCGTCTATCTTCTTGCTGTAGAGGATTCATGTTCGGTTGTATTTATGCCTTTTGTTACTTGGTTTATTTTAAAATGTCATATCATTTTCTAGTCTCTCCATGTGGTTCTTTACCTGAAGGGTTTTTTGATGAAACTGATTTTCCACCTTTCCCAATATCTGTTGATTTTATCCACTTCACGTTTTTTATTTCCACCTCTTTTCCAATCTCCAAAAAATTTACAATGAATCGAAAAAAATCAATGGTGTGGTTAAACATATAATTTATAAATGGATCTACCGTTTGTAATTCCCAAGACATTTTGAGTGCTTCTTTATATTCGTACATGTTTTGAAATAAAACAGTGGTCAATGGTTCCCGGAACCATCCTTGAATATAATTCATTAACAATCTACTCGTTCTACTATTGCCATCACCAAATGGATGAATCGATATGATATCGTAATGCGTTTTAAAAGCCAATTCAAACGAGCCTATCGTATTTTGTTTCAACCTAGCCCTATGATTTATTGAACTCAAAGCTGATTCTAGATTCTTTTCAATCTTAGAATGGTGCATGAATTGATATTTCCCCCAAGACACTTGATAGTCTCTAATTTTTCCTGTAGATGTGTCAATCAGTCTTCCTGATTTCAGTTTTTTGACTTCTCCATTTCTTTTCATCACATAATGGTTTAAAAGCTCTAAAATTGATTTCGACAATGGAATTTTATTTTGATAATGTTTCACGACAAACAGTAAAGCATCCGAATAATCTCTAACCATATTTTTATGTTTTTCAGGCTTGTTTGGTGTCATCCCATGTTCCAACATATTTTCAATCTCTTTATTCGTCAAAGTACTTCCTTCTATTCTGGTACTATTTTCAATCAATAAATTAATGATGCTCGATTCGATTAATGGAGCCTTGGACACACAATGTCTGTAATAATTTAACACCTCTAAAAATTCATCTTCATCATACGATTTTAAATGCTTCATTTTTCACCTTGATAATATTGAATAAAAAAACGATTCGTGATATTCCTTAAATCTTCTAAATCCTTTTTCTCATATAAGCTATTGTTTTTTATGGCTTCTTCTAAATCATTAACAAACCCTAAAAAATTCATCCAATTCCAACAATCTCTTCGCTCGTCGACATCAAATTCAAACCGAACCTCATCATAAGGATCCCCATTTTTCTTTATGAAATCTCTAATATAATTGGCTAATTCTTTTTGTTCTTTCAAGGATGCTTTTTTTACTGATGTTTTGTCTCGTTTCATTAGTTTGTTTTATTCCTTTTTAAGGGACTCATATGTTTACCTTGCATTAGACTGATTTAAATCGTATTCTCTAGCGGTGTCGGCATCCTGGTGAGCTTTGCCATCATTGGGGTTGTTTTTGGATGAAGTTTTGGAGAGATTTTCTTTTAATGAAGTGGGTTTTCAAAAAGAAATGGAAGCTTATCATTGAAATTCATAGAGTCCAAATTAGATTTCATTATATGGGATTGACAAGACCTTTTAGAAGTTTTTTGTCGATTTTATATTATTAAAAACTTTAATAAACATTGAGTTCTTATTCTTAACACCTGTTTTTCACATTTATTTACACTATCAGTGTCTAACTTCATATCTAAATGCATCAAATGGTTTCTTCTTTATTCCATTTGGATTGGTCATCACTTCCTTTTCTATAAAAAATGATAAAGTTTTCAAACTGGCTAACTTCATTTTCTAAGGAACGTAACTGTTCTGTTGCCGTTTTCCACACAATTCTCATGTTTACTTTGGAAAAACCGATGTGAAATGTTGTTTCGCATTCCAATCATTTTAGACCATTGTAAATTAGGATATTCCTTTTGTAATTTTTTATCAATGTCATAAACTACATTGATAGATTCACCAATATCTTGAAGTTTTTTAGATATAGCAATTGCTTTATCCGAATCCTCTACAAATGCATCATAAGTTTTTGCTGACTTTAAAGTGCTGTGTATATACTCAATGGCTTCACGAATATGCCCCAATCTTCTGAGAACTTCCTGTTTTTTTTCCGCTTCCATGATAAAAAATATCAGCGTTTTTTAAAACCTCATTTTTAATCGTCGAATCAATGAATTCAAACGAAGTTAAATCTATTTTTCGATTTAATTTTTCTTCTAATGTTTCCATTAACCCCATAAATTCAATATATCCTGGTATCATTTTGAAATCGTATAATATTTCCGTTTCATCTGGGGCATGGCCTAAAAAATAATTCGATACACCAATTTTTATTGGTTTATAAGGCTTCATTACTTCAATAATAATCTCTTGCTCTCTCGTTGTTAACATGATCATTAAATTTAATTACTCCAAAAGTATAAAAATCTGTAGCTAATCCCCTGATTCATCAAGACGACCGCATAAGCCCAAAATCTGTTAGTTTTTTTTTGGAACTTATATCCTTTTGTAACCACTAGGCAATTCATTGGTAAAGGGTATGCTAATTTTTGGTTATTTTTTGGTAACTTAACGATGGAGCGTCAAAAGAGTGCATGTATTCAAAGAAAAAATTGTCAAGTGGTTACAAAGGGATATAATCCCCAAGATTTCGGACAAAATTCTTTTTGAAAATCCTTAAGTCATGAGATGAAATGGGGTGGGGTTCATGGACAATATGAGAACATAGAATGTTCATTATGGTATTAAAAAATGTTTTTCATCCACTCCGATGGTTTTCAACCAAGCAGTAGTGTCAAATGAGGGACAAGCCTTGTGACGATGACCTTGCCATGCTCGAATATCATCATGACCTCCGATAATAATATCCGGAAATTCATCGATCATCGCCCATACCAATTTTGCTAAGGCCTTTTTTTGACGTTTCGTCCGGGTGTCTTGAGGATGGCGGTGTTCATCGACTCCACCAATATAACATACATGCACGGCTTGGTCATTGATTCCCATGGCTCCATTGGTGATTGAATCTAATGGATACAATTGTTCCACTTGCCCGTTTAATGAAACCAAACAATGATAACCTCCAATGGTCCATCCTCGTCCTTGCGGTGGCGGGGCGCTGTGCCAACGTAAGATGGTTTCAGCGGAGACTTTATGGCCTGCCTTGGTAGCGCTGGCATGAATGATTAAATGAGTGATTGGCCGAGTGGCGGTAGTGGCTAGGATAGGTTTTTCAATGGGAAGATTAGATGGATTGATTATGCTCCATACCCCCAAGAAAATAGACAAGATCCACATTCGGCAACTCATTCGGTAAGGTTTGGCATCGTGTTTTTACAGGATTGGATGTTCGGTTTTTCCATTTTTTGATATATTTTTTTGGAGTCAAATTTGGGCACTCAAGTATATAATCCCTTTTTTTTTAGAGCTTATTTTCTCCTTTATCCCCTTTGTGAAGTAAATCCAAAATCTTATACCCATTTGTATTCTGTACTATAGATATTTAATTCGACTCTCATTGCCGTTAAATAAAGTTAGTACAGCATGAGATTCAAAGATACTGCTCTGACTTTGAAAGGTAATTTAAAACGCACATAAGTATTAGTGCAAAAAAATCTCTATGACTTCAGTCGTTTTTCCTCAATTCGGAGGCATCATGCTCTTGATTTCACTTTTAAGAATAATTGGATAATAGCCAATCTTTCATTGACGGAATAGAGATTTTATAGCTATCACCATCCATACTGATAACTCCATTAAGCAATGCTTTATCAAATAATTCTTTAGACTCACTGGCGTTAAATTCATTTGAAAATGACGATACAATTTGTTTCCGATGAAATCCTTCCATTTCATCATCAAAAGCAAATGTTTTAGCAATCACGTGACGATCCAATTTATCAAACTCTGACGTTCTCTTTTCATAATAATCAAACCGATCTTTCCTTCCTGCAATCATCACTTTTTTCAGCAATTCTGATGTCATATTTCCATTGGCCTTCTGCAACTCATTGACCGCTGGAATCACGTAGGACATGATATGGTGAGGCCACTGATGAGTTTCTTTTGTAATACTACCAATCCATACATTGGGGGTTTCTCTAGCTTTCCCCTCTCGAACCAACCAATCGTTGATGACGGCTCGTTCAGATTTTTTATCTAATGGTCCTAAATCAATACTACATTTTGTATTAAATCTAGAAATACCAAAAGACTTCAAAATATTTCTTGTGGGGCCTAATCCACTAATCACAAGGATTAATGGACGTTGAAACTCTCCATTATGGATTTCATCCAATACGTCTGTTACTGTGCTGAGATGTTCATCAGGAGGTCGGTTATTTCCGCCAAGCGTCTGAGCTTCGTCTAATGTCAATAATAGTGGCGATTTTCCCGTTTCTAAAATTTCTAAAACCGATTTTTTAGAGAACTCAATCTCTGCATGTCCACCTATCCCTCCGACCTCACCTTTCAATGATAGCTTTTGGAGTTTCATCATCCGTTCAGAACCAAGATATTTTTTCAATTGATTAGGATTCCATAATCCACTAGGTTTTATTTTGACAACATCCCAGCCTTTATTTATTGCCATCTCTTTACACTTTTCGAGTAGAGCTGTTTTACCAACTCCTGGAGCCCCTTGAAAGAGAAAGTTCGTGCCTTTGTTATTTCTCAATGAATCCTCCAAAAGGACTGTAAAATTTCTTAAAATCTCTTTTCTACCATGGAAGTATTTTGCGAAACCACGATTAGATATTATTTCATGGGGTTTTGTTTTTTTAGACTTATTCATACCATCAATATCACAAATTTACTAAAGAAAATCTGTCCATGCGGCTTGATTTACAGAACGTCAATCTATTCCCTCCAATCTCAAAATAATTGGCTTTATTACGATATTTAACGGAAGTTTGTCTTTTTGTTTTTTAACAATATGATAATCAATTTGTTAAGTTCAAAAAAGTCTCAACGACGCACCACGTTTTTAATTTGATTATTTAGAAAACGAAAAGAAAGGTGGGGCAAAATCCTTTAAGCCCCATGGAGGTTGTTCAGCGAAGTTTGACGACTCTTTTCACCAGACGGTTTGATTTTTCTAATCCCATGTGATTCCTGATGTGGCGACTCAAGTCCTCTGGTTCAGCATCGACCAATAACTCGATTCGTCTTTTGCGATTTTTCGATAACATCACCATGGTTCGTTTCCAACTATTGAGTTCTTTTTGAATGGATTCCCATGAATCGCGAATATGATGCTGCCGGAGTTTGGTACGGATGTAATGCACCAAGTCATACGCTATGATCGCGATGTTGATATGCCCCTCAATCCGATGATCGATTTGATGGTGTAACGGACGAAGCCGTCAATCAGACGTTAAGGACCGAAAAGTCTGTTCCATCTCATTCAATCCATGATAGGTTTTGACTATTCTGCCGATAGGCCAGTTTTTGTGACTGCTACGAATGACATACATGCCCATCATCTCCTCCCGATGTTGATACGCCGGTTTGTTTTCAATACGGATTTCTTGGGCATGAGAACGGTTTTCTTTGGGGATCACCGGTACCTCAAAATGATGGGCAATGGAGCGATACTTTTCAGAAAGTTTGCCGATGCTCTGCTGGACTTGATCGATCGGTTTGGGACCTCTGGTTTTGGAAATCCCCGCATTCAAGGCCTTTAAAGCCGTTCGATATTGTTCTCGCTTTTTGTCCATGATGGCTCTTTCTTTTTTTTCCTTATCCGCACTGAAAACACAGATTTTCTTTTCTCGATCATCAGAAGATAATCACCAGGCCTGAAGCGTTTTCTTAGAGAGCGAAACGGTGGCATCACAAGGCCTGCTGGGTACCGCCTTTGGTTTTTGACGATCGACGGTCATCCAATGCCAGCCCTTTTGGGCCAAGTCATCTAAATTTTCTTGACGGGTGATCCCACGATCCATGACGATGGCAGTCCCCTCGGCCATCTTCAACGCATCCACCGTCTCCCGAAAGGTTTTGGGTTCGCTGATATTGCCTGGATACCGTTTGGTCGATTGCGGAAAACCTCGGCTATCCATGGTCAAGGCCAGAGTCACCAACAAATCATCCGAACGCTTTTCTTTACTGTGACCATAGGCCAAAAGATGGCCTCTCTTTTTCCCGGTATAGTAAATATTGGTCCAATCATAAAAAACAATAACGGACTTTTGATTCACCAATTTCTGAGATCTCCGATAAAGAAAATCAATGAACCGTTCCTGGTTGTTTTGCAAAGCATCGCTCACTCGATAGAAACTGCTGGGACAGGGCGGGTTTTTCAATCCCCCCAAGAGTTCTAACAAACTCGATTTTTTAGCCATCCAATGATAGGTATGGCGATCGCTACCTGGAGACATCATCCGACCAATCATCAAACCAATGGCGACTTTTTGTTGATAGGACGTCAAACCAATGGCTTTTAACTCCTCGATAAAGTCAAAATCTTCAAAAGCCTTTAAGGCGACGCGTTCCCCACCCACCGTTCGCGTCTGAGGCACCTGAGTTTCATTCACCATGATTTTTTCTCGAGCATCGAACCTTTTTCCGATCTCATAGCCTTTGGCCTGTCATTGCTCTACCATCTGATCGGCTTGTTGGATGACATCAGAAGGAACTTCCTTGATCCATCGATCCGTGCGTTTTTTGAGCTGGTCTTCGACTAGTTGGCAACACATCGCCCAGTGCTCCTGGGCTCATGAAACATCTTGCCCCAAGTTCCATAAGGTCCAGTTCTTGGAATCCCCATGGACTCTTTTGGATTCACAGAGAGAATAGCCGTATCGTTTTTGGCCACTTTTGTCGATATTCAATCGTCTTCGGATAAACATCATTCATGATGGATAGGACAACGATAAAGAAATAAAACAAAATACACACGACACGACGCACTACATATCAACGAACAAAAAACCATGCCCCCAGAGGGGTCTCAAAGTCAGTAAATACACGAGGAATGCTAAATGATAATGAGACGAAATCAGGAATTTTAGGCTGATTTATGCCAAAAGACAAACTTCCGTTAAGAAATGGCCATTTTTTATTGATTCACTTTTTTTAGAGATGAATGATTTGAAAAAACAACAAACTTGTATTGATATTCATCCCTTTTCTTTTTTTGTGATGGTAATCCTCCAACAATATTCCTTTATGATTTAACAGCTTAGCCCATAAAATTGCTCATTGGAAGTTTTCCCGAAGTAGTGACAATCAATCAAATCTCATTTCAAAATATATCGTAATGTATAGATTGTTCAATACATTTCATCATTAGTAACCGATTGAGAGTAAAGTTATGTTTGTTGAGGGTTGCCTCTGCTTTTTTCGGATTTTTAACTTCTACCTCTTTAGACCTATGATAGTCTCTATCCAACAAACTATTCCTATCGAATAAATTGGAACACCTTTAACTGTCTTTTTTCAATTTCTCTTAGGTTTCCAAAACCTACCACCGTGTACCGATTTTTCGCGAAACTAAATTATAAGTTCTATCCCTATTTGTTTGGATTTTTTTGACTCATAGAAATAAGCAGAATTGTTGTGAAATAATGAACACTTGAGAGCATCCTAGTTTCAAATCCTGACTTAGTATTGATAAACCTTATTTGATCAATAAGGGAGAACTCTATGGTTGGTTCCGTATGATTGAATCGATGAACTTTGTCACGTTGAATTCGCCTCACTACCGATAATTCATTAACCAAATTTTCATTTACTCGATATTTTAGTTTTTTTGACAATTACTTCAATATAAAGCGTTCTTTCTCAATCAATAATTAAACGGCACTATAATTCCTAAGAAAACCCGTTGGAGGAAGTAGACTCAACTATCATTTTTGTGCGACTCCTTTATTCGGTGTTTTTCATCATTTGTATTCTAAATTTAGTTTAGTTGATAACCTACTCCAGTTTATTCATTTTCTATTAATAATCTTACTTTACCTACCTTTTCATACTCAACGATATCACAAACCGACAAGACTGCCCCATTTCAAATTGCACATCCAAAATCAGTTTATATTTACCTTCAGCAAACTTCATCTGTCTGTTAATGGTTTCAATTTTCCCTTCGCCTAAAGTTTCAAGAAAAACTTTATTCCCCTCTTTTAAACTTTCATCTTCAATTTCAGAAATTGATTTAATTCCTTTTTCATTTATCTTGACTAAAAACAACGAACCAGGAGAAGTCGTATCATCCGTATCTGGTCTTTCAATTTTTTCTACTCGGTTTTCATGAATTTCAAATAAACGTTTTGAAACTTTATCTATATAATCAAAGTCTTGAACAGCTTGCAATTCTGCTGGTATAATTAACTCCTCACCATGTAATGCTCCGAGTAAACCACCAGCAAAAGCAGCTATACTATCTGTGTCTGTCCCAATTGAATTGACAGCTTGTGTAATTCCATTTATGGGTTCTTTTGAATACTTACAAGTCAAATAAACCCCTGCAATTACGGTAGAAGTACCTGAACCTTTTGTCTCTTCTTCATAACAACCTAGTTCTTTTAGAACATCTGAATCTGGTACATTGTTGGTTATGGATTTATAGACAATTTGTAGGTGCCTATGAGTTTCAGATCGAATTAACCTAAATTCAGTTCGAAATGGTTCTTTTGATTTTTTATCCCATTTTCCTTCCCACTTATTAAGAAGTTCTAAATTATCTAAGAAATCAATCGAAAACTTTTGATGAATATCTTTACCTAGCTCAATAAGGAAATCCTTGTAACTGAAATTATCAGGATGAAGACTTAAAATGGTGTTGATAGCATATCCGTAGAGCATTGCCCCTAAAATGGCTCGTGGATGTCCATGAGTGATAATACTATTTTTGAAAATTTCTTTTTTAATTTTATCGGAATCTCCGAAATTGGCTAATGCAATGGGCAATATCCTCATAGCAGCACCATTTGCTCCACATTCACGATAATCAATGGTATTTTTCCCTACTCTGAATTTGAAAAAGTTGTTATCCCATTCTGGTTTTTTCACATTAAATAGTCTCTCTGCAGCATTTTTGATCGTTCTCCCTGCTCCTCTAGAGTAAAGTAGCCAATCAGGTAATTCTTTTGTTGCAAAATATTTTTGATCAACCAAACCGTCGGGTTCAATCGAACGGGCAACCGAAAGCATTAACTGAGTATCATCAGAATACGAACCTGGTTCAATTTCATCAATATAAAGGTGAAATCTACCACCTACAAGTTTTTTCCATTTGTGAAATGAAGTTATACGATTCATTTCAGGTTTTTTCTCTATTGGAATTATGCTGTTTTTAAACTCAGTCATCCATCCTAAAGCATCTCCAATAGCTGCAAGTTTTAAACTGCTTTTAAATTTTTCTTCAGTTTTCATAATCTGTAACGGTTAGGTGAAAATATTTCATTATCGACTAAAAAATTGCTGGTATCATGCGAACACATTAAAGTTTTGGCTTCAACTAATTTTTCTTTTGACTCAAAACAAACCTCAAGGATACTCTCTAAAGGAATGCTATCTTTTACTAAAATTTCCGCTTGAACACATGTTGGGTATTTTGGAAGGCGTTGGGAGTCTCTAGTCACGACATTTAGTGTTCCATAGGAGTTAGTTATGTCAAGTTTCTGTTTAAAAAGCTTTTTGAATTGACTCAGATCGCCTGAAATACCATTTTGCAATTTCCTAGTATTGGCAGCATTATAATAGGAGAACATAGTTTCACGATCATAAATATGTTTCGGATCAATTTTTAAAACACACCAACTTCTATTCTTGTAATCTCTTCTTTTTGTTCGAAACATTTCTGTGTTTGGACCTGAAAGAGATAGATTGATATAATTTTTTAAGTCCTCGAGCCTCTTTTCATCGTTAATTAAAACATCCTTTATCCGGCCCGAATCTTTCAATTTTTCAACACTCATTAATTTTTTATCCTTAAGAATATAAGATAAATTATGAGTTGAGGTAAAATGGATGAGATACTCAATAGCTCTTTTTTCCATTTCATCTTGAAATTTTTTATAATCAACCTTCAATCCTATTTCGTTTTGAAGTTTTTTATAATCATGTTTTAAACTCAATCTCCTCACAAACCGACAAGACTGTCCTATTTCAAATTGCACATCAAAAATTAGATTGTACCTGTCTTCATCTAACGTTACCTGTCTGTTAATGGTTTTAATTTTCCCTTCGCCTAAAGTTTCAAGAAAGACTTTATCCCCAACTTTAAAACTGTCATCTTCAATTTCAGAAACCGATTTAATTCCTTTTTCATTATTTGGTCTTTCAATTTTTTCTACTCGTCGGTCTTCATGAATTTCAAGTAAACGTTTTGAAATTCTACCTATGTAATTATAGTCTTGAACTCCTTTCCATCTTTGAGGTATAATTGACTCACCATGCAACGCTCCGATTAAACCACCAGCAAAAGCAGCTATGCAATTAGTTTTCGTTCCAATTGAATTGACGGCTTGTTCAATTCCGTATAAGGGGGTTTTTGAATACTTACAAGCCAAATAAACCCCTGCAATTACAGTAGAAGTAACTGAACCTTTTGTCTTTTCTTCATAACAACCTAGTTTTTTTAGAACATCTGAATCTGGTACATTATTGGTTATCGATTTATAGACAATTTGTAGGTACATACGAGTTTCAGATTGAATTGACCTAAATAAAGTTCGAAATGGCACTTTTGTACCACTATTCCATTTGATTTCCCAGCCCTTTAATTTGGGGGCATCTAAGAAGTCAATCGAAAACTTTTGATGAATATCTCTACCTAGTTCAGTAAGGAAATCCTTGTAACTGAAATTATCAGGATGAAGGCTTAAAATGGTGTTGATAGCATATCCGTAGAGCATTGCCCCTAAAATGGCTCGTGGATGTCCATGAGTGATAATACTATTTTTGAAAATTTCTTTTTTAATTTTATCGGAATCTCCGAAATTGGCTAATGCAATGGGTAAAATTCTCATAGTAGCACCATTTGCTCCACATTCACGATAATCTTGGAAAAAGTTCTTATACCATTCTGGTGATTTTACTTCTGATAGTCGTCTCGCAGCATTTTTGGTCGTTCTCCCTGCTCCTCTGCAGTAAAGTCGCCAATCAGGTAATTCTTTTGTTGCAAAATATTCTTGATCAACCAAACCATCGGGTTCAATCGAACGAGCAACTGAAAGTAATAATTGAGTGTCATCAGAATACGAACCTGATTTAACTTTATCTGTAAAACCGAAAAATCTACCCCCAGCACGTTTTTTCCAATCATGAAATGAGGTTATATAGTCCGTTTCAAATTTTTTATTTAATGAATCTTTGCTCTTTTCGAACTCAGTCATCCAACCTAAAGCATCTCCAATAACCGTAAGTTTTAAACTGCCTTTATATTTTTCTTCTGCTTTCATAATCTATAGCGGTTGGATGAAACTATTTCTTTATCGACTAACAACTTGCTAGTATCATGACGGGAACACATAATTGCTTTTGCTTCACCCATTTTTTCCTCTGACTCAAAACAAATCTCAATGATACTTTCTATGGGAATGCTTTCTTTTACTAGAATTTCTCCTTGAATACTACTTATTGGGTATTTTGAGAAGAACATTGCATCTTTTGAAATAACAATTTATGTTCCAAAGTTATCAGTACAACTAATTTTTTATTAAAAAAACATTTTAATTGACTCAAACTACATGAAAAACCATCTCGAACATTAGCAAACATTGTAGTAAGAAAAACTAGGTATTGTATTACGTTCCTATACAGATTCGATATCAAAATAAGTAGGTAAAACCGCTAGTCTTATCTTTTTTCTTATTGGGTGTTCTCTGCATATCTTTTAATTCATGAATAAAGTACTTTTCCATTTGACCAAACATAAACTCATGAAATATACCAACATCACTTTTATCTCTAGAGTCCCGTAAAGCTTTCACATATTTGATTTTATCTTCAGACCAAACCATACTCAAAGGGAAACCATGCCAATGTTGTACGTAATTCATAAGTAATCTTGAAGTCCTTCCGTTTCCATCTCCAAAAGGATGTATGGTTACCAATCTGAAATGCACATCAAAAGCTAAACGATTGGCAGAAATGAAATCTTGTGATTTTTGAAGATCAGTTCTTAAATCATTCACCAGCTTACCTAGTTCTCTTGGTATTTTAGTATAATCCATGAAAAGAGTTGTTCCTGCTCTTCGGCTATCCAAACGTAAATCTCCTTTTGAAGTATCAAAATCCCCTCCAAGAGCATGTACCATTCCTCCTGTAGTCCTCATCACAAAACCAGCTATTTTTTGCAATAATTGTTGATTTATTAGAGTTTTAGATTCTGCTAATCCCAATATGTAGCAAATAGCATTATAGTGGTCATAAACCATATTGTTATGTTCTAGTGGTTTTTCAGCTGCAATACCATATTTAATTAAATTATATACTTCATCAGTATCTAGCGTAGAGCCTTCTATAGCAGTACTGTGACACGTAATGGCTAGTAGATTAAACTGATGTCGGTCAAATTCCTTTTTGCAAGCGTCGACAAACTCATCCTTCAGTTTTTCGAGATTTTTATAATCTGCTGCCATTTATAACAAAATTAGAAGTTTAGAATTTGTGCTTACTCAATACCAAAGGGGAGATTTTGGCTAGCAAAATTCATTCTATATCCTTGGGCAATTGTTCAACGAGTTCCAACGTTTTAACACTCAACGTAATCACACTCAATAGTAAATCGAGAATATATCTCGGATTACCTATTTCTTGGGCATAGATGTTTGGATCATTGGGAATATCTTTTTCATCTTTTCTATGAGCTGATTGTTTTCTGTTTCTATATTTTTTATCATTTCCAATCGTTGCTTCATATTGATTCATCACCCACCAAATGGCGGATTTATCGGTGATGAGATAGTCATACGCTTTGGCTGGAATATTTGAGATGGTAATATCATCATTGAATTTAATAGAACTTTTGTCTTCTTTAGCAAACTGCATTTTACGAACTGTAAAATTTCCATGTTCTTCACCTGATACTTCAACTTCATGAAGTTTCGGTTGATTTTCATAGTCTAAGTGTATGTCCACAAGTTCTTTTCCAATCTTTGCATATTGCCAAAAGGAGTCTTCTTTGACTAGAGGAATACTCGGTGCTTGTTTGGTCAAAGTTTCAGCATATTTTTCACAGTAACATGGGGAATGTAAAAATCCGTAGATGTAATGAAATAAATTTGCTTTGGTGACTTTGATAGTGTATTTTTCCATTGATTTTTTTAAAATCCAATCGGATATTCCATCTCGGCCAACATGATGTCCTAGATTTTCACATCTTCTTACTATCGTTTTTTCATAATTCTCTTCAGGTTTAAACTGCGATGGTATTTTCAATGGAAGTTGATTATCACTACCATACAAAGAACCTATGTTTGGTAGTATATTTCTTACCCACAATCCAAATCCTTTATTATTTTCGGGCACAATGGTAATAACCTTATTATCGATGTCATCTTTTGGAAAGTATAATGGCATTGAGTATAAACCAACTGATTTCGTTATTTTGTCAAAATAGGTATGTACTTTTGTAAATGGTCGATAGCTACAAATTCGAAATTTTTCGGGGGGGGGGCGACTGAGAAATTAAACTACCCACTTGTTTTTGTAATTCAACTCTTGAAAAATTAACCAATTGGGCATCATTAGCAGTTTTATATCCATTGGAATAGGTTCTAAAAAAGTGTCCTTCTTCGGTGATGACACCCCCTTTTTTGGCATAGAGTGGAATATAATGCTCTGGAAAGGCCACTCGCTGATTCAGCCAATCATCGTATGTGTTGGGGAGTATCTTTTTGAAATTTAGATGATTGACTGATGTTGTGTTTTTAATGATGGATAGCTTTTCTTTTTTTTTGGTGTTTTCATCAATGGCGGCATAGTAGATGTTCGCCTTTTCTTGACGTTTTGGTTTTTTGATGAGAAAGGTGATGCTAATTCCTTCTCTGATTCCGAAAACATTAGTTCCCCTTGGGTTGCTTCCATACTCGTTTCCTTTCAAGTCATAAACATACACCGCATGAAATTCCTTTTCAAAATGGTGGCGGATGCCTCGGCCTCCATTTTCCGTCAACCAAGAGGATGGCGTGATGTAAGCGATAATCCCTTCTTCTAATTTATCCGTTGCCCAGCGGAAGGCTTTGACGTAGGCATTTCCTGTCATTTTATCAGATTTTCCAAACTCACCATATGTGTCTCTTAATTTTTGATTTAGTTGAGGATAATTCGCTCTTTTAATTTTCGAATAAGGGGGATTGCCGATAATCACCTCCACAGGATTACTTCGGTGCGATTGAATTTTTTCATAATTATCAGATAATAGGCCCGAAAGACCACCCTCCTGCCTAGCCTTACCTTTAACCACATCAGGCTCTTCCACTTGAAAAGTATCTGTAAATAAAATGTTATCATAATCTTTTTGTATCCCCGTCATATCAAAATAAGTTGATTCAATATTCACATCGGCAGTATAGTAAGCTAATAAATTGATTTCTCTCGCCTGAATTTCTTCTGCATATTTTCTTTCTAAATCCTTTGGTTGAATCAATCCGCTTTGTAATAAACGGACCACATAGCTCCCAGTTCCCGTGAATGGATCGATGACTTTTACCTTTTCATCGGTCAATCGTTTTCCAAATTCCTTGTACAATAAATCATCCACAGAATGGATCATAAAATCGACAATTTCAATCGGTGTATAAACAATGCCTAGTTTGGCCGATAAATTGCTGTCGATTTTTTGGAAAAACTTGTTGTATAAATCTTTGATCAGACCTTGCTTTTGAAATGGGGTTTCTAGCCCTTTGGTTTTATCGATGATTCTCTGATAAAACTTCTGTAATTCTTCATGATGTTTTAAACTTTCACCAACCCTTAAATTTTCTAATAAAAGTTCTAATTCAAAAGAAACAGGATTGTTAGTCACAAAATCATAATCTTTGAATAAAGCTTCAAAAATGGGTTTGACCACAATATGTTGACTCACCATCGACATGGTTTCTTGGTCATCGATGGATGGGTTAATGTTTTCTTGAAGCGATTGGACAAATTTTTCAAATTCTTTCTTTTTGACAGAATCATCTTGAATAGTTTGCTCAATACCATCACGCTCTTTTGTGACAATCTCAGCGATATCTTTGACCCATTCATCCCAATACTCCCGATCACCCACATTTTGGACAATTTTTCCATAGATGAATCCTTGCTTCTCATGATTGATAAAGTCCAATTGTTTTGGATCAACCACAACTTCAGCATTGAGACTAACTGGAATAACAGGTCCCCTTAGTCTTTTATTCTTTGGATCTCTGTACTGTAAACTATTAATCCAAACATCCAAGCGTTCATCATGAGAGCGCATGGCTCTCAATATTTTCCATACGACTTTGTATTTTCCTTCAATTTCCTTTTTTTGATCGGCCGTTGAGTCAATATAGATAGGAACGATGATATACCCCATCTTCTTACCTTCTGCCTTTCGCATGATACGTCCTACCGATTGAACAATATCCACTTCACTTTGTTTGGAATCCCAAAAAATGGCGCTATCCAACGTAGGAACATCGACTCCTTCGCTCATGCATCGAACATTGGAAAGGATACGACACAATGGATCAGACGATGTCTTATTGTCAGAAAACTCACGAAGCCAATCCAATAAATCAGATCGCTGGCCTGCATTCATCGAACCATCGATGTGTTCTGATTGTAGATGGATAGGTTGGTAATCCTCTGTGAAGATTTTTTTAAGATTGGTTGGGTTTTCGGTAATGAATTCTAACGAATTGGTCAACCTTTTAGATCGGTCAATCTTATAAGTAAACAACAAATTTCTTTTCAATATCCCTATATCAACGGACTCAAGGTCTTGTTGCGATGCATCTTTGATTTTTTGTTTCACCTGCCCTCCCAAAACAGAGATCAACCCCACCATTTTGACAGCATCTTCAAGACTGATGCTGACCTTGCCTTCTCCATCACCCATATTGGTGTTATGATTGATTAATTGTTGATTGAATAATTGAGAAATTTCATCATTTCTAACTTCGATCGTAATGACTTTGTAATCGGTCAGTAAATCCCGTTTGATGGCTTCACCAAATTTGATTCGATAAAATTCTTTACCAAATTGAGTTTCATCATCCATAGAAAACACATCCACACCAATATCTTTGGCCCTTGACTTCGCCTTTTTGTGATAAATTTTGGGTGTAGCGGTCATATACAATCGCTTTTGACTCTGAATTAATTCATTATGATGCACTTTGACAAAATTCGTATCCCCCAAATCATGCCGATTCACACTGGCGGTTCGGTGCGCTTCATCACAAATGATTAATTGTATGCCAAACTCAAACTGTGATTGAGCATCAATCAGAACATCAATCGATTGATAGGTTGAAAAAATCACCACCATATCATGTACTGAACTTTCTAACCCTACTTGAATTTGTTGAATTAATTTTTCAGGGTTGGTCGTGGCAGGGGACGATAAATCAACGAATTCGTCTTTGATTTCATCATATTGTATCCGCCTTCCTGATTGGACATCACTACAAACACAAATCGGATAAATCTTTCTTGTGGTATGATCTAAATACTCTTTAAGGGTTTGGCTAATCAAGGCAATCGAAGGAACACAATACACCATGACTCCTTTTGAGGATACTAATTTTTCTGAAATTTTCAATGAAGTAAAGGTCTTGCCCGTGCCGCAGGCCATGATCATCTTACCTCTCGAATGGTTTTTAAAGTGTTCGATGGCCCGATGGTAAGCTTCTTTTTGGTGGGGTCGTAAATCAAACGCTTCGACTTGACTGGCTCGTTTTCCAAAAATGCCTTCACTCAATTGATTCCAATCAACATGGGCTCGTTTTAAATCACTCAACGTCAAAGTGATTAATGGATTGACCGGATCTTTGGTGTATTTTAAAACATTCCTTCCCAGTTTGTTTGTGGTGGTGACTAAAAATTTTGACGTGAAATGGATGACTCGACCATCATTTAATCGATGGCTACGGGTATAATCGGATAAGAAAGTCCCCAACATTTTGAGGCTGATCGATGTTTTTTCATCATAAAACTTGCATTGAATTCCCCAAAAGTCATCACCATGGGTTTCCACAACGATGTCAGTTCCTAAATCGGTTCGATCGACATCAAACTGATTTCCAAACTCACTCCATGTCCAAATATGCTTGATGTGGGTTTGATACTGGGATTCTGTTAAAAAATAGTTTTTGATCAGTTTTTCAAACCGATTCCCCTTATCTTTTTCACTAGCAGAAAACTTTCTTATTTGATTTAAAACTTTTTGTAAATTCATAACATGTTGAATGATTTGACACTTTTATCGTATCACGGGATGCTAAAATAAGTTGCCAGTGGAAGAATTCCAATTTTCATAATAAAAGACTCATTTCAATGATGCTTCCTTAAACATTGCCTCAAATAATTTAAAATTTGAATGTTTCAAATGAGTAATTTGCAGAGTCTGTTTCGTAAAAATTTAATTCATCACCACTTTATTCAATACACTCGATTCATGAAATTTTCAAGCCTCTTTTTAACGGTCATCCTTTTTTCAACAGTCGCATTTTCTCAAACAAAAGATAAGGATGAAGGCAAACCCATCGACTCCTTAGTGGTTGATATGGAACGAAATAATGGGATCATCAATACTTATCTCTCGGATGAAAAGTTGTTTTTTGAAATCAATGATAGTATCCTTGAAACTGACTTTTTGATGGTCACTAGATTGGCAAAATTACCTTCAAGATATTCCCCCTATGTTAATGCTGGATCCAAGACCAGTGAACAATTGATTCACTTTGAAAAAAACGGAAAAAAGATTTTAATCACCCAGCAATCCTATGTGAATCTTGCCCAAGAAGGGGATCCCATCAAAATCAGTGTGGAACAAAATAACAAACCTCCAATTATTGCTGCTTTTGAAATAAAAAATAAAGAACAAGATCGTTACTTGATTGATGTCAGTTCCTATTTTAGTAATGATTCCCCTGGGTTTAATATCCTCAGCAACTCAATCAAAACCCAATACGGCATTGGATCACTCGATTCTAATCGAAGTTTTTTTAATTCCATTCGAAGCTTTGAAAAAAACGTGGAAGTCCATCGAACCATGACCTATAATATTTCAAAGCCTGCATCGGGAAACACTAGTGACACCTTTAGTTTTGAGGTGAATCATTCACTGATTTTATTACCCCAAGATTTAATGCCTATTCGGTATGAAGACCCTCGTGTGGGATGGTTTACGCTTACCAAATACAACTACAGTTCGAAGGCTTTAAAATCGGATGATTTTTCGATTGTTAGAAGATGGCGGCTAGAACCTAGCGATACAGAAGCCTACAACCGAGGGGAACTTGTAGAACCAAAAAAACAAATCGTTTATTATCTAGATCCAGCAACGCCACATCAATGGAGGCCCTATTTTAAACAAGGGATTGAAGATTGGAATACAGCGTTTGAAAAAGCCGGGTTTAAAAATGCCATTGTTGCCAAGGATCCGCCATCAAAGGAAGAAGATCCTGATTTTAGTCCTGAAGATATACGCTATTCGACCGTGCGTTATGTGGCTTCAACAACACGAAACGCCATGGGGCCAAGTGTTTCGGATCCAAGAACCGGTGAAATAATAGAAAGTGATATCATATGGTATCATAACCATCTCCGATCCTATCGAAACCGATATTTACTAGAAACAGCGGCCGCGAATCCCAAAGCAAGAACATTAGAAACGCCTGAAAGTGAAATCGGTGAAATGATGCGACAAGTGATCGCCCACGAAATCGGACATGCCCTAGGACTCCCCCATAATATGAAAGCTAGTTCAGCGTATCCCGTGGACTCGCTGCGTTCAGGATCTTTTACTCAAAAATATGGCATTGCCACAACCCTCATGGACTATGCTCGTTATAATTATGTTGCCCAACCAGGAGATAGCAATATTCGATTTGTCAGAAAACTAGGGCCCTATGATGAGTACTCCATCGAATGGGGCTATCGATATTTTGATGGAGAAACACCCGAATCCGAAAGAGAACTATTGAATCAAATGGTGGATGAAAAAAGTACCGATCCGATTTATATGTTTGGCTCTGGGGGTTCCGATCCGGATTCACAAACCGAAAACATCGGTGATGATCCCATCAAAGCCAGCGGATACGGACTAAAAAACTTAAAAATTGTCGCTGAAAATTTAGAAACATGGACAACCAATGAGGGACAATCTTATGACGACTTAGAAGAGTTACACAACGAATTACTGAGCGTGTATTCTCGTTATGTCAATCATGTGGCTCGCATCGTTGGTGGGGTCCATCAAACGATTGTTAATAAAGGACAAAATAGAGACCCTTATGTTGTGGTTGATGCTGAAAAGCAATTGGATGCTCTCCATTTTTTAAACAACCAGTTATGGAAAACACCCTCCTGGCTAATCGAAAAAAAACTAGTCTCCAAATTCAGTTCCGATGGATTATTTCAACGCGTCTCAAATATTCAACAAGCGACACTCAGAAGATTACTCAGCGATTACAATCTCAATCGAATGTTATCCACGCAGTATACTGTTTTAGGGAACTCGCTTTCTGTAGATGCCTTCTTGGATCAGCTCATATCGGATATCACCAACCTGACATCATCTTCAAATAATGCTTTTTCTAGGAGTTTAGAAAAAACATTGGTGGATATTATTGTCCATGCCCAAGAAAACGAAGATGCTGGTTACCTACCTGAAATCAAAGGATTGTTTCTTGGTCATGCCAATGGTCTTTTAAAGTCTTATAAATCCAAAATGAGAAGTGGAAACCAGCTATTAAAAGCTCATTATACGTATTGCTTTAACGAATTAAATGATTTATTTGATTGAAGCTTCAAATCGAACTCTTGAAGAGCATCTTGATGGAAGACTCCATTTGGTAGAGTCCCATAGTTTAGTAGAGACTACGTTGAAGATAACTCACCACGTCTTTTGACTAGTTTTTGACGAATTTCATTGGCTACTTTTTCAGTGATGTTATAATGCCACATCACCACGATGGCAAGAGCAGCTGAAATAGCAGGGATGGCAATATCTGCCATGCGAAGTTGGGTCATCGTTTCGACGGTTTGTTGTGTGATATTTTGATCAAACCCGACATACTTCAAAACCGCCCCACTAATCAAAAGAGCAATCGCATTGCCGAGTTTCACCATCCACCAATAGACAGCCCCAAACAAACCTTCTCTTCGTGGCATCCCGTTTTTTAATTCGTCTAAATCACAAACATCTGCCGTCATGGACATCATCAGTGTAAACAACCCACCAATACCAAAACACATGAATGGAATAGGCAGAAACATCAAATATGGATTTCCAGGATGAAACCCCCACCACTTTAAAGCATAACCAACAATCGAGATCAGCGTTGCCACAATGAACGCATTTTTTTTACCCCATTTGACAGACCAACGAGTAATCACCGGAATGACCAAAAAAGCCGTTGCGAAAGCACTCACCGTACCAAACCATGCTGGCCAATGGCCCGCTAATTGATCGTCGCCATTGTAGAGATAAAAGATGATGATGTAAAAAGAAAACCCCGCAATCGTTTGGAACCCATTAAACACCAAAAAGGTCGCAGCACATAATTTCAAAAAGGGTCGATTTGAAAACGCTTTCACCACCGATCGAAACAAGTCAACAAAATTGCCATACATAGCTTTCAAGGACAACTTTGCTTGATTGACAATCGATGATTGTGGAATTTCTTTACAAAAGAATGCTGGCATCATCCCCAATACAATACATAGTCCACCAACCCAAATGGCTAAATTTCGAGCTCCCTCAGGGGCGGAAGGATATAAATCTTGATTATAAATTAAAACCCAAGCCCATGGAGCAAGCATCCATGCCATTTGACCCATGAATTGAGAGACTCCCATCAATCGCGTTCTCTCATGATAGTCCGGAGTCATTTCATATCCCAGTCCAATCAAGGGTGTCGCAAAAATGGTATACCCAATATAAAATAGAAGAGATAAAATCAAAAAGTAGTAGAAGTTATAAGTCTGTGAATTTTCTGGATATAATTGCCACATGGCCATAAAACTCACGCCGGTGATAACGGCACCTAAAAAAATATAAGGTTTTCTTCTACCCCATCTTGATTTGGTGTTATCCGAAATATACCCCATGATCGGATCGGTTAACGCATCCAATAATCGGGGCAAAGACGCTAATAGACCGGCGAGTAACGGATCCATTTTGAGAGCCAATACCAAAACAATCATGAAGACGCCCAATGCTGCTGGAAACAATTGGTTTGCCAAATGACCTGATCCAAAAGCCACTTTTTGTCCTATTGGAACGACATCATGATTTTTTGTTCGTATCATTTCGGTTTAAATTGACTTGCATTAACAGAATGAAAATGGCTCATTTCATTGAATATGGAGATTTTATTCCGCGCAACTATAATTTAGAAAAAACTATCACAATTTAGTCTTTTTTGGGGTTTAACACATTATTCAACATGTGATAAAATGAAAGGAATTATATCCCTTCGTAACCACTTGACACCTTTTTATTTGAATCCATGCACTCTTTTGACCCCCTATCGGTAAGTTGCCAAAAAATCATCGGAAACTGGCGTACCCATTACCCATGAGTTGCCTATGTGGTTACAAAAGGATATTAGTTCCTTTGTTTTATGCCTTGATTCTCAATCATTTTTGCGATGATTTACAAAAAGGGGGGCATCATATCTCAAAGTTGAAGGTCTAAAAGCAGGCCAATGGATACAACTTCGCACAGAACTCAAATCCGTAGAAGTGAAATCGGTGAAGTTGAATCATACCTACTCTTTGCTTTTACGCCTAGTAGAAATTGAGAGTATCAAAGGTCTTTACCCCCCCCCAATTCTTCAAATGTTTTGCATCTTTGTAAGGAGGTTATCACAATTTAAACCATGAAAGACCAACCAGCCACGAAACAAGACTTCTTAGAACTTAAAAAAGAGATACAAGAATTAATACGACCCCTAAGCAAAAAGGTAGATGATACCTATACGAAGATTCATGGGCTTGAAATTGAAATCAATCATCTCAGAAATGATATAAACAAACTTCAAAACATCGTGGGCCCTTTGCAAAAAGACTTGAATACTCAAAAAGTTAATATTGGATGGATACGAATTGCAGGGGGATTTTTGTTTGTTTTATTGACTTTGTTAATTGTTAAGTCCTTTGGACTCATTGGATGAATCAAATCGATAAAAGAATCATGTAGGGAACTTGTATGGCTGACATCTTTTAACTGAAGATGATAGACAAGGCTTTCTAACTCAATAGTTGCTCCTTAAAAAGTCTTTTTTATCAGTTATAGTTCTATTATTTTTATTATCAAAGTTCTTTGAACTGAAAATGGAGACCTCCTAAAAAAGTAACAAAGAACATCTTGGACTCATGGTTCCACGCATTGCTTTCAATGCTATTTCATAGCTGCCAAAGAGGCCTAGATGACGGGGGAATGGGCGCTCACCAGAAGGGTCACAGGGTGGTTGGTGTTTCATGAACTCCAAACCGGTGAAGGACGTCATGGTGGGGTTCTCTATCCATCGCTCCATGAGGGTTTCATCACCCAGATGGTCAAGCCGTTTCAGTATCCAACAACCCACCATCACACGAATGGAGATGGCTTGACAGCCTTTGTTGGCATACCATGGAGCAAAGGCGTTTTCAAAAAAAGACCCATCGATGGCATCGGCAAGCCACTTGATGTTATGTTTGGGATGGGGGATAGCTTTCCATGCCGAGTCCAACCATGGAGGTTGTTTGGGCTCTCCTTTTGGAATCATTTCTTCAAGATTTTGAGACCAAGAGACGCCTTGCCTAGCCGATTTCAAAACCTTGTTGGAGCCAGTAGGACACCAAGAAACCCCCATAGAAAAGGACTGGAGGTCCATTTTGAACTTTTTAAGGAGCGATTAAATACAAAGTTCATGGATTGTAGCGCTATCTTCTCAATGAATCTGCAAAAGCTAATCTTCTAAACTAGTATAGTATGGCTGCGTGTATCGTTCATAACCACTCTAATATCATCAATCAATTGATACTGTGATGTTTTTTAATCATTCTTTACCATTGTTACTAAAGACTTTCGAAGCTTTAAAATTTTAGAAATGCCGTGTTATCCCATCCTAAAAAGATGGATTTAGATTCACATACATTAGGATAGAATCAATTAATTGAAGATGCTTTATTCTATCATGTTGTCATCCAATGAATGACAACAAGGGGTTGATAATGAATCTATAGATTCGTTTGAAATTTCAGAGCTTTCTGTTTGGTTGAAAAACCTTGTAATTAAAAGGATTTGAAAACCCTTGCCAGTTTGACTAATCAGTATTCATCTTTGAGACCCTATTTTTTCTAGCTCTAGATGATGAACAAACTCAGGTTGAGTTAGTTATCTTTTTTCTTCAATTCGTTGAGTTGATAAAATAAAATATCAGTTTTCAATTCTTTTTCATAGTTTTCTCTTTCCACAGTACCCCTCTCTCCAATTATCTTATTGACCAATTCTTCATGTGTAACAACCTTCATAGTCAATGATTACAACATTCCAAGTTATTTTTTCAATCTTCTATACTAGGTGGTTCCGCTGCATATATCGTCAGTAACAGTTCTGATTCATCAATCAATTGGTACTTTGGTGTTTTTTTTGACAATTTTTTACTATTTGCTAGGATGATAGGAACACCCTCTCCACGTTTATCGATTAAATAATTTCTGTTACTTTGGATTAGTTCTGAGGGCAAACGACATCGAGAAATCAAACTTGCGAGTAATTCATTTCTTGTTATTTGTCTCATTTCAAGGGTATCTACTGAAATCGTATTAGGTAATCCACCAGGTGAAAACAATTCAAAACGATCAGAAAACATATGTAATCGAATTTTGGATCCATGAATAGAATAATCCCTGTGAACTACTGCATTGACCAGGGCTTCAAAAACTGCTTGCATATCGTATTGAGGAATATCTACCCTTGCTGGATTCTTCATACCATAAACCCTCATGTTCTTTTTGACAAATTGATACGCTTGTTTTACTTGTGAATCTAATGGCCATTGGATATCTTCAGCATCTAATTGATAGGCTGCATTACGCTGCCTAGCTCGGTAGGCAACTGCTTGTATGTATGCATTCGGAATATAGTCATGAGGCTCTTTTGAAGCCATTAAGACTCCGCTTACGCTCGGATATAAATTCCCGCCTTCATCTTTGACAATTAGTTTGAGTTTTAATAAGAATGTTTCATCTTCATTGGTAGAAGTATTTGATTTAAACTTTATCCACAGGTCTTTATCTAAACAATGCTTATCAGTGTTGGCCACAAGTTGTTGATCAAAATGCATGATCCCCGTATGACTTCTTTGCTGTAACAATCTATCTAAAAGATAAGTATCCAACTATTGCGTGGAGCCACCAATTCGATGAAAATAACCACCCGGACTTAGGTGAACAAATAAATTTTTAGGGATATCAATACGAATAATAAACTGGTTAATCTCGCCATTTGTGATAGGGATTTGATTTATCAAACAGAATAGTTTGGGCTTGATAAGATCATTACAAATACCCTCAATCCAGCGTGTTACTGGGTTGAGTTTTTCAAAAGGAATACCAACAATCCCTCTTGTTGTATCGTCGATACCTAAAACAAAGATGCCTGAATTGGTATTTGCCATTGCTGCCATCTCATCTGCCATACGATCTCGATGAGGATTGTTTACTTTCTCTCCTTTGTAAATTAAATTTTTTAACTCCAATGAAGAATCCTCTCCTATTTGAATTTTTTCCAACAATTCATCAACAGTATTCAAAAACTCACGAATATTATTTTGTGATACGCTTGTCTATGCTAGTCATAGAGTCACCTAAACCACCGACTTAATCTAATTTGTAACGTTCCCCGAAAATAGGAGTATTCTAAGATATACTTTTGGAACATATCTCAATTGAATGGTAACTATGGAACAGATGAAAAAAGCCAATGTTCAGAATCACAGATTATCAAGATCTTATTTTTCTAACAGGAGGTCAAAATGGTCAATAAGACACGTCGTGAGCACAGCATTAGCAATCCCCACTTTTTATCATTGTAAGTTCATGATGAGAGCTCGATATCTCACTATCCATTCCTTACAAGGGGTGGTCCAGCAAGTCGAAAAAACAATGAAAAACTAAACTAAATCAGAAGTGTTTACGATTTAGAAGAGATGGGAGATTGTCAAAGTCAAGAATCATAGAGTTGTCGAAAAGAAAATTATTAGATAGTTCAGTATGTGAAAGTTTATGAATACTTTGAAACAATACGATTGAATAGCTGCATTATATTTTATCTCGACGATTCATCATCTTAAATGTTGCGGTTTGAGTTCTACTTCGATTCGAACAACCTTTTCATTTCTCTGAAATACATCCAAACTCATTGCAGCGTCCAACGTATTTCCATGAATCAGATCAACATGTCCTTTTTTACCAATAAGGATGATTTTTTCATGGCTTCTAATTTTATAAACAGTGGGAACTTGACAATAAGTAAACGCCAATTCGTTTTTATTGAGTGGGATTTTTCGAAGTTTCCCTTTAACATCGTAGTATTGAAAAACTTTCGGCTGAGTCAAAAATTCGCTCCTTTGAAGAATGATGGGACGAAATGAAATTTTGCCCTCTGACACCGATAGACCCAATTCTCCCATTCGGGAAATCCAATCTTCTTTGACTTGTCCCGTCATGCCAGGTTGCTGCGCACCTTTTCCTGCTGGTGTGTGAGAATAGGGGTCGGTTGGAAATGCGCCATACCAATGAGGGGACTTATGCACGCCAATTCCTTTGACAACTTCCCAATAGTGGTGCATTAATTGTGCGATGACTCTTTTGTTTGCCTTTTCATTGACGGCCTCTTGACAAGTTTCCAATATGGCCAACCTTAATTTAGAGACCATATGCCAATAAATGGATCCCAATCCTTCATAACCAAAAAAAGTGCCTGATCGACCAGTAAAAGCTTGGTGATTGAATATCTTTTCATAAAGATCCAATACCCATTCTCGATCCTGTGCTAAATCTTTGGCATAACGATGAGAGTCAAGCGTATCAAGTGCTTTTTCTAAATGAGTGGCGTTTCTAAAATCAGCATTGAAGTGATAATTGTCATCAATGTCTTTTAAAACAATCTGTAAATTCTGATCCTCGATTAATTTTCTTAATAGTTTGGATTGTTGAACCTCTTCTTTTGGAATGACATTCTTTTCTATAAACTGGGGAAGCTCTTTGTCTGGATACAGTAAATAACTGTTTTGATTGGAACGATACAAAGCACTTTTCTTCATACTATCCAATAACCGAAGGACTTCTTTGGAATCAAGTTTTCCAGAGCTAATGGCGGCGACTTGTCCTTCTAGCATCAGATCCAAACGAGATAGAAAGGCTGATTTATTTTCATGAAATGAAATCAAGTTATAGGCATGATACATCCCGTTAGATAATTGGTTAGACTGAATGCTATGATCCATGAGTTGGCAAGAAAGTCTCAGAAAGTCAACGAACTCATCTTTTGAAAGTGATTTTTTAAGACCACTGAATCCTTTGGAGTAGATCTGCTTTCGATAATCACTTGCAGCTTGTCCCAACTGATCCATCATTTGTTTTCGTTGCACATTGGAAAAGCTCGAGGTCAGAAACTGTTTGGATTCTTGAAAAGTTTGAAAGACTTTATCGAAACAGTCCAACAGTTTTTCTGAGATTTCAAAAGAGATCTCAGAAGACTTTAGAAGGACATCCAACCAAAAGCCTAAAAATCGTCTTAAATAGTATAAAGTCACCATCGAAACGCCATTTCCGACAAGGGCATTATTGGCATCATTCCATTCAGGTCTTTGTGTATTGAGCCAAATACCTCCCTCAGGTATAAAATTGGAGAGTTTCGCCAACAAGGTAGCTAGTATTTTCTCAAAAAGATTCACTCGATAGATGCCCCCTTGGGGAGTGGTAAGTAATGCCCCATCAGAACCCATTTGCTTTCTTTTTTTTCTAATGGCTCGATCTAATTCAAAGTCAAAATCAATGGTGTTTTTAGAATCCTTTACCATATCTTGATAATCTTTTATTCTGTAGGGGACATTGGCATATACAAAATGATGGGTGTGGAGTATTGATGCGATTTTTCCCGGAAAATAGTCTTCACTAAACTCCAAAAACTTCAATAAATAAATGATTTGATGGTCACCCCAATAACCGATATAAGACCAAGGATTCTCCGGTTCAATGACTTCCCAATCAAATCCTGATTTGGAGACTCTATAGGGATTGTATCCATCAAATGTTGAGGCATTGAGGAATTTGTAAATCATACTACCAATAAAAAGAGGATAAGAGAAAACCAATGCTTCCCAATTTTGAAAAATATCTCTCCAGTTTCCTTGGTAATCCAAAATTTTTGAACCATCGATGGAGCTTTTTAAATTAATCGAAAAACGATTCCAGGGTCTTGAAGGATCACCATGCCGACGTGAAAATTTGAGAGGTAAACATTCGATGATCAAACGCTTAAAATCTTCTGGAAATAGATCCGATGTCATTCGATACAACACCATATGATCAAAAACCGAAGGCAATGCATTGAGTTGCTCCTTAACCGATTGATAAACGCTGATATTTGCTTTTTTAAGGTATTGAATGACATCGCTTTTTTCAAATTGATAGTTGTTATCAATAACGCCACCTCTCATGATATTGAATAAGGTATTGTTATAATGTCTTACATCAATGAATGGGTCATTGGTGCTATTCAACCCATCCGCAGAGCCTACTAATTGGATTAGTTTTTGAGTCCCCAATTCAACGTCATTTTCAACTTCCTTCATTAGATTTTGATTTTCTTTGAGAAATTTTGATAACGCTGCAATGTGTGAGTGGGTTTGATCGACTTCAGCGATAATCATCCATTGTTTATGCTCTTTGGTATTCAAAGAAAACTTTGAATGAACCAAATAAGCCCCCTTTTCTCCTCGAATTTCTCTTGGCGTATCAACTAGTGTATCATTGAGAAAATCCGAAACTGGCAGATTGCTTAATAAAAATTTTGGATCATTTAACCCAACAGACCAACAAGAGGTTGCTCTTAATGCTTCACTGGGTTCGGCCCTATCGGAAATGATGGCACTCAAAGAAAAAATACCCAGCCCAATTTCTTCAATGATTTCATTTTTTTTATAAGCATCCACAAGATTGGAAGAAGCCTTTTGCAAATCTGAGGGGACTCCATAAGGCATGATATTTTGGACTCCATCAAGAATGGAAACATCTATTTTATCAGAAGATTCATTGACTAAGTGAGTCGTTTTTACAAATCCATACGCATCACTGACAGACCATTGATAATCAAAAGTGAGATTTAAATCGTGATTGATTTCTTGGAAAATGATTTTATTGCCGTACCGATTTTTTAAAAGATTTGTAGTGCATTGATAAGGATTATAAATGCTTTTACTGAATGGTTCCCATAAAAAAGTCTTTCCGAATTTTGAGATTTTAATGACGGTTTTATTCCCAGTCCGATCCGATGACTCGATGATTTTATCGTCCGTATCGTATGGAAATAAGGCTAAGTGACTATCTCTTCGACCGGCCGTTATGCCTCCATTAGAGGATAGAAACACCCAATGATTTGAAGCACTCACCAAACTGATGAAAAAAGGCCTCAAAGAATCTGCATGGGCTATTTTGAAAAATGATTCCCCTTCGATTTTAATGTGTTCCATTCTTTAATTTCATTGAAAAATGATTACAATGGCTTTTCATGGTACCCTAGTCTTATTGTTTGATTCATTGGAATTCTAACTCTTCTAAAGATTTCCCTTTTGCCTCGATAACGCATCTATGACCCATAAAATAGCCACTGATGATAAATGGCATAGATTAGAAAGTGTAAGGATTCCCCCAAAATAGGAGCCTTCTAAAACCTTCAAGAGATCAAGTGAGATGAATGAAATACACCTATGATTCAAAATTTCCTCTTAACCGTTGAATTCTAATCTCACTATGGGGGTAAATATGGTAAACTGGTTTTACTAGCGTTTTGAATCTAGTAACAAACTAGGAACAGCCTGATTTAGGAAAAATCTGATTGATGATTTCAAACGTTGAATCAGCCATAGAATTTCCTTTCGTATCCAATAATGGATTCACTTCACAAATTTCAAGCGCAATAACCATTTTGGTTTTGAAAAATCCTTTGATTAAATCAATCATCTCCTGAGCATCAAATCCTTTTGAAACTGGTGTACCCGTTCCATCAGATACCAAGTCGGAATCCAAGGCATCAACATCAAAAGAAACATAAATGAAGTCAACAGATGATAGTTGATTGGTTGCTTCTCTTAAACATTCTTTAATCGAACGACACCGAACTTCATGAACTGGAAAACAAACAATTTTTTCCTGCTCGATTAAAAGTTTTTCTTCTGGTTCAATAGACCGAATACCAAAATATATGAGATTTCTAGGGTTGATCATTGGAGAAGTACCACCCAAACCCTTTAATTTCATCCAGTAATTGATGGTTTGATTAGAAACCCTATTTTTTGGATGCCTATTATTTTCTAATCCAAGTGCCGCTGCCATGGCCATCCCATGAATATTGCCTGAAGGAGAACTCCATGGCGTATGTAAATCTCCATGAGCATCAATCCAAATGACCCCAATATTTTTATTGGGATAGGCTGATTTTATACCTGCAATGGTTCCAATGGCCGAAGAATGGTCTCCAGATAAAACCAATGGGAATTGATTGTTTTTTAGCGTGTTTTCGACCGCTATTTTTACCCGGAGGCATTGTTGAGTGACAAACTCGATTCTTTTAGCAAACGTGTTATGAACCTTATTATACACAGTTTCATTATGAGTGTCAATTTCGGTATAAGGCAATCGATTAAAAAAATCATTTTCGGCATTGATAGCGGCCACTTCAAGAGCATCGATACCCATATCCGAACCTCGATTAGCACCACCAATATCGGATCGATTTTTTAATATCACCATACTTTCCATAGATGAATAAGGTAGAGAATAATACTCCTTTAATTGCTGTATAGAGCTTTGGAACGCCATTTAGAAAGAAGGCCTAGAGTTGCTACACTAAAAAAGGCAACATATACAAAATCAGGTGTTATGATTTTATCCCCCGAAGCATATGAATGCAATCCAACCAAATAAAAATTGACGCCAAAATAGGTCATCAAAATACTTCCATAAGCCATAACACTCATCAAATTAAAGAGCCATGGCCCTTTCAAAGTTGGAACAAGGCGCATATGAACTACAAAAGCATAAATCAAGATACTGATTAAAGCCCAAGTTTCCTTGGGATCCCACCCCCAATATCGACCCCAACTTTCATTAGCCCACATACCTCCTAAAAAATTCCCTATCGTTAACATCACCAATCCCACAGTCAATGAAAGTTCATTGATGATGGTGAGTTCTTTGATTTGATCTTTTACCTTTTGTTTCTTCTTTCCACCACCATATAACATTAATAAAAGCACTACTGCTCCGATAATCATGCTGAGTGAAAATGGTCCATACGACGCAACAATAATGGCCACATGTATCATCAGCCAGTAGCTATTTAAGACCGGAACCAAATTGGCTATGGCCGGATCCATCCAATTCCAATGGGCAATCATCAAAATCATTCCCGTCACAAATGAAGTAGCAGCGATGGCGAAAGCATTTTTTCTACCAAATAGCAATCCAAATAGTTGAGTAGCCCATGCCACATAAATCATCGATTCATAAGCATCAGACCAAGGGGCATGCCCAGAAAGGATCCATCTGGCCACTAAACCTAATGTATGTATAGCCAATAATCCGATGATGATACCAACAAAAACTTTGATAATGGTTTTTGTAGCCCTATTGGATTTGAAAATTTGAAAGATTAATAAAAGGAATAGAACGGTCCCGAAATAAATATAGTAGCGATATAAGTTTTTAAAAATATCGATGCGATTGTATAAAATTTCAAGTTCAATTTTTTGTCTTGTCGGGATGATTTCCGCTCCATACCGTTTTTGAAAGTTTTTGATCCCATCCAAATAGCTTGTGGCTTCGGTATAATCCCCCGTTGATTTTCCACTTCTAAGGGCCTGCATGTATAATGGCAAAATATTATTAACAAAAATGGAATCTCTGGTTTCAAATTTTACGGTGGATAATTCGGGATAAGAAACCCAACGTTGGCTCTGATCATTTGGAATCGGAAAAATACGATATACCTGACCCTCTAAAGCACTGTATAGAAGGTTTACTTTTCGATCGGTTTCTATAAAATCCTTTTGAAATTGATTGGGTGTGGCTCGGCGATAGGCCTGTTCTAATTGCTGGGCAATTTTATACTCGCCCTGTGAATCAAAAAAGTCAAGTAATGAAGCCCTTTTGACATCGGTCGGTAGACCAATTGATTTTCTGAGTGAATCGTTACCTCTTTTCAGTGATACCATCGGAACGTTATACCATGGTAATGGATTATACATCATAGAAAGCATCACTTGGTCGGCATTCATGTTCTTGTAGGTATCCGATTTGGTGACTTTACGTAATAATTCAGATGAAAATGTATTAGCGGGCTTCATACGACCACCAAAATCTTGGATGACTAATTTTCCAAATTCACTCGCTGGCTTTTCATCAAATATGCTCGTTTGAATCAATGAATCATAATCCATTCTTTGATGAATCGTGTCTTGAGCAGATATGGCAGATGAAACCCCCAATGAAATAATAACCAATAAAGCGTTTCTTTTTTTGATCAGGCTATTGAGTAATTTGGATTGATTTTTAAATCTCGTATGACCAATAAAAAAGATCCCCATTAAACTGATATACAATAATATATATCCCGTATAGGTGATATAAGTTCCCCACCAATCGTGATTAACAGATAAAATAGTCCCCCCTTCATCAGGATCAAAAGAGGATTGGAAAAAACGATAACCACGATGATCCAAAACATGATTCATGTAAATGTCATAATCAAAACTTTCTTGATCAATGACTTGTACTTTACTCTTAAAAGATGAATAGCTCTTTTCTGTTCCGGGATATTTTTCGGCAATGAAATCATACAATTTCAAAGAAAAAGGGAGTGTCAATAGTTTTGAACCATAATTGATATAAAAATCCAATCCCCCCAATTGAGCTAATTGTGGATTTTCAGAAAAACCTTTTCCACCGATGATTTGAACAGTTTTAGATTCACCAGCCGTCTCAATTTCTATAGAAAGTGCAGAAGGAAGTCCTTCTTGGGTAAGATTTTTGACATATTGAACGTGACCTCTTAAAGCCGGTTCGGGAAAGACAAAGGCAAAGTCACCGATCTGATAAAGCGATCGAAAGGCGAGGGGGACTTCTTTATTTATTCTAATGGAATCTCTTTGTTGATCCATCATCCTAAAAATAGTTCCCTGAAAAGGAGAGTTGATAAAATATTGTCCGTCTTGTAAACGAATATTTATAGCTCCCTCTTGAATCTTATTAAAAGAAAAAAGCAAATGGTGAGCGCTTAACACTTCCCCTTCTTTTATAAAATGATTGTGTCGCTGACCTGTAGAAGATTCAACCAGTTTTAAAAAACGATGGCCTTTGTTATCCAAAACTAAATCTTCCATCACATCTTCGGTATAATCCAATAATTCGATTTTGAACTTTTGATCCCCGAAGTTCGATTTCCACCTCAATGAATTAGAGGTGTGTTCGGAAAACATGACTTGATTTTCTAAAGTTTTGCGAAGTGGTTCCCCATTAAGTTCTCCATCAATATGAATGGTTAAAAAGGTTTTTTCAGATAAAAATTGATTTTCAGTTTGACCTTCTCTAATAGGCATGACACCTTCATAGCCAAAATATCTAGTAACGCCAGCTCCAATAATGATGATGATAAACGATAAGTGCAGTAAAAGAACGGCCCACTTTTCTTTTCTTAGCAATCGGTATTTAAAAATATTTCCAGAAAAGTTGATAATAAACAATAAGAATAGAGCCTCAAACCACTTGGCATTATAAATCCAAATTTTGGCAGTTTGGGTTGAATACCAACTTTCGATAAATGTTCCAAAGGCCAATGCGGTTGCAAAGACAATGAACAACATGGCAGTCAACCGATTTGAAAATATAATAGCTTTTAAAGTTCTCATAAAATCAAAATGGCATTACAAAACCCAATGGGGCAATACAGCATTTGATTTGCCTATCCAGAAAAGGTGAAAAAGTGATAGATTACTAAAATCAACTCAGCAATGACGCCCCAGTATAAAAAGAAAAAAGATTGCTTTCTAGGTAGTTGACCAATGACTCCTACTAAATAGATCATGGCCAAAACAACAACTAGTAATAAATGGAGAACATTAATCAATGACATCCCCTCCATCGATAGAAGGAGTGTCCCAAAAGCACCAAGGCAAGAAATCAAAATGATACTGATGGGCAGTAATAAGTAATAATTCTGAATGTAAATTTTTAGCAGTTGCTTATAAAAAGGGGCGTACTTCATACGGCCACAAATTTAGTGTAAACTGGAGACTAATCCGTGATAATTTTTGGATTTTGATAGAAACGCCATGTTTAACTCGCGAGTGCAACATGCCCCCATGTTAATTTAATCTGTTGCATGGGGTGAAAGGAGTCCAATTTACGAACGCCTCGGTGTGCTTCTCCCCCAAAGGGGAACATTATAAGATATAAGCTTAATCAAGCTTTCGAATAATTACTCCATTTTTTGCATTATTCAACATGAAGCTAAGTAAATTGACTTAATAAATTTTACATTTGGTGCTAGAGATGAAATTTGAATAGCACCAGATTTATGTTATCAGAACCTGATTTAATTCAACGCTTCAAGGACATCAATACTTTCATTTTTGATATGGATGGTGTATTAACTGATGGAAAATTCATCATATCACATGAAAATAAAATGCTTCGTCTAATGCATACCAGAGACGGTTATGGATTGAGAACCGCTGTGATGAATAATTACAAAATCATCATCATCAGCGGAAGCACTAATGAAGAAAGTCGAAAACGATTACTCGATTTGGGTGTTCACCAAGTTCATCTAGGAATCCACCGTAAACTGGAAAAGTTTCGTCAAATCAACAAAGATCTTCAACTTGATTTAGAACAAGTAGTCTACATGGGGGATGATGTTCCCGACATCCCACTTTTAAAGGCCGTTGGATTATCTTCTTGTCCCAAAGATGCCGTGGAAGATGTCCTTGAAATTGTTGACTATGTCAGTCCTTTCGTAGGTGGTTCAGGTTGTGTTCGAGATATCATCGAAAGAGTTATGAGAGTACAAAGAACATGGAAAACAACCCTTTGGAGTCAATAATTTAATGGCCATGACCAAAAAGGTTATCCAACTGATATTGGCTTCTAATTCTCCCAGAAGAAAACAACTCTTAAAACAAACTAGATTAAAATTCAAATCCGTCCATACCCGTTTTGATGAACAGTATTCAGCCCATCTCAAAGATTTAGAGATTGTAGAGCATATTGTCCATCAAAAGGCCAATAGTTTAATCAACTTATCATCGGATCAAAATCTAATTCTAGTGGCCGATACGATTGTTTGGGATGGTCATAACTGTTTGGGAAAACCTAAAAATGAAAAGCAAGCTTGTAGAATGTTAGAACAGTTAAGTGATCGAACTCACCATGTAATTACAGGTGTGGGATTTTTATTGAATAAAAAAATTGATTTTTTGCATCAGTCTACAGAAGTTAAGTTTAAAAAACTAGAAAAAGATGAAATTTTGTACTACGTCCAAAACCACTGTCCTTTTGACAAGGCGGGGAGTTATGGTATCCAAGAATGGATTGGATTAATTGGAATCGATTGGATAAAAGGGAGTTATACCAATGTGGTGGGGTTGCCTTTATCTCAAGTGCATGAAAAACTAAAAGAGTATGCCTTAAAATATAATTTTGACTAACTTGAATCAAACAAAGAATTTATACATGCGACTTAAATTTCCCCATTGGGGATTATGGCTTTTATTTCCATTGATGTATGTGGTCTCTACTTCTTCAAATGCTCAAAGCAGCATCGATATCTATAAGAAATTACAGAAATTTAACTTTCTAGGAAAGGTTCTTTACGTAGCTGCTCATCCAGATGATGAAAACACAACGGTCATTTCTTATTTTTCTAACTTTAGAAATGCTGAAATAGCCTATATTTCACTCACTAGGGGCGGCGGCGGACAGAATTTAATCGGTCCTGAGTTAAGGGATGAATTGGGATTGATTCGCACTTATGAATTGATGGAAGCTAGAAAAATTGATGGTGGAAAACAATTTTTTTCGACAGCCATCGATTTTGGTTATTCCAAATCTTCTGAAGAAACCTTTTCCATTTGGGGGAAGAATATGCTCCTTGATCAAACCTTGGAGGTCATCAATCACTTCCGACCTGATATCATCATCAATCGTTTTGATCATCAAAGAGGAAGAACACATGGTCATCACACGGCCGCTTCATTACTAAGCCTTGAAGCATTTGATCTGTTAAACAATGATTCCTTGGGAATCTATAAAAATTATTGGAAACCAAGAAGATTATTCCATAATACCTCCTGGTGGTTTTATGGTAGTCGTGAAAACTTTGAAAAGGCTATGGAACAAAAAAATGTGATACCACTAGAAGTTGGGTTGCATGACCCCCTCACTGGCTTAACCAATTCAGAAATTGCGGCCCGAAGTCGAAGTCAACATAAATCTCAGGGATTTGGGAGTTCACCCACATATGGTCCACGAACTGAATACTTTGAACTCATTCGTGGAGATGAACCAACCAATGATGTGTTTGATGGCATTGATACTTCATGGAATCGAATCGATGGCGGAGCTTCCATCGCTCAATTGATGGAAGATATCCTCGATCAATACGATTTTAAAGCGCCCTATAAAAGTGTCCCCGATCTCTTGAAAGTGTATCGTTTGGTTCTTCAATTAAACGATCAAGAGTTGCTATTAGAACAATCTAATAAACTCAAAGAAATTATTAAAGCCGCTATTGGCCTGGAATTACAATACAATACGTCAAAACCATTTGGAATTCCTCATGAGCTATTGCAAGTTGCGTTGAATGTGGTCAATTTAGGTCCTTTATCCATTAAACTGAATTCTATTGATATTGGTCAAACCAAGCTCGTAATCAAGCAAGCCATAGAGAAATATGATTCTTATTCAAGTCGACACGATTTAACACTTGATGATTTTCTGACAACTCCTTTTTGGTTATTAGAAAAAAAAGATGAGGCCAACTATACCGTAAAAGATCAATCGATTCAACATCTGCCCGATACACCTGAAAAAATAAAAGCGGTTTTTTCTTTTGAAATTGATGGTGTAATGATTGAATTTGAAGAATCATTGAAATACCGAACCAACGATCCTGTTAAAGGAGAAGTTGTTGAACGCTTTCAAGTTGTTCCACAAGCCACTTTTGGATTTGATCAATCTTCTTATCTATTCAGTAATAACCAATCCCATCAAATTAATATTCAAGTGACATCCCATGGGCCAAATTTTCAAGGAAATCTGTCCATTGACTCTCCTAATGGTTGGGAAATAACTCCAAATCATCATCTGGTTTCCATCGATCAACCTAGCCAGCCAAAACTTTTTTCGTTTACAGTCAAGCCCCCTAAAGAGTTTAAAAGTGATTATTTCCAAGCCGTCATCGAAACCAGTCAGGGAGAAATACTCAATCACCAAATGACCGTTATTGATTACCCCCACATCGCTCGTCATTATCAAGTCGATCCGAGTCTTTCCAAGGCGACTCATCTTGATTTTAAAACTACCGTCAAAACCATTGGGTACATCAATGGGGCCGGTGACGAAATTCCTGCATCACTTCGAAGTGTAGGTATTCAAGTAGATCAATACGATATTGATCAAATCGAATTAAGCGATATTGAAAAATATAAAACGATAGTGGTTGGTATTAGAGCCTTCAACGTTGAAGAGTCTATGGCTCAAAAAAGTAAAATGCTTTGGGAGTATGCCAAAAATGGAGGGACCCTCATTATTCAATATAACACTTCAAGAAACCTTCAAGCTTCACAGATAACCCCCATGCGATTGCAATTATCAAGATTACGAGTCACTGACGAAAACTCCCCCGTTGAATTTATTGATGATACTCATTCTGTATTACACCATCCTAACAAGATTACCAAATCTGATTTTGACCATTGGATTCAAGAAAGAGGATTGTACTTTGCCTCCAATTGGGATGAAAGTTTT
This sequence comes from Flavobacteriaceae bacterium, assembly GCA_026709415.1. Taxonomy (GTDB): domain Bacteria; phylum Bacteroidota; class Bacteroidia; order Flavobacteriales; family Flavobacteriaceae; genus Bin25. Next base: position 105,948 of record JAPOSZ010000014.1, on the reverse strand, counting down.
CAACCCATTTTGAGCATGAATGATCCTGAAGAACAGCCTGTAAAGGGAAGTTTATTGATTGCTGATTACTACCAAGGGAAAATAATATATACAGGGATTAGTTTTTTTCGATTACTTCCCCATGGAGTCGCAGGAGCCTATCGTCTTTTTGCTAACTTGATTTCTTTGGGACATGAGAAAGATTAACTACTTTTTATTGATTTTTTTCAATCTTGTTTATTGGGTAGGGTTTTATGTGTTTATGAATATCTATACCTAGTGTCTGTTTTAGATTGGGTTGTTCTATTGGGCACCATTGGTTTTATTGTTGGTTTTGGGATATGGAAAAACCGTTTTCATAGAGATATTTCGGATTATTTAAAGGCTGGAAACTCGGCTCGATGGTGGACAGTAGGTTTATCGGTGATGGCCACTCAAGCTAGTGCCATCACTTTTTTATCCACACCAGGTCAAGCCTATCATGATGGGATGGGTTTTGTCCAATTCTATTTTGGACTTCCTATCGCGATGGTCATTATTTGTCTGTTTTTTATTCCGATTTACCATAGATTAAAAATTTATACCGTCTATGAATATTTGGAAAACCGGTTCGATTTAAACACCCGAACCCTAACGGCATTATTATTCCTAATTCAAAGAGGATTAGCCGCTGGCATTACAATCTATGCTCCGTCGATTGTTTTGAGTGTTGTTTTGGGATGGAATTTAAATATGGTTGTCATCATTGTGGGTGTGTTGGTCATCATTTACACTTCGATTGGCGGGACTAAAGCAGTGAACGCGACTCAAAAATGGCAAATGGCCATCATGTTTCTAGGAATGTTTCTGGCATTCGGTTATATCATCCATAGTTTTCCTGATGAAATCAATTTTAATAAAGCGTTGGACATTGCGGGTTTATCTGGTAAATTGGAAATTCTCGACTTTTCTTTTGATTTAGAAAATCGATACACTTTCTGGACTGGTATTATAGGGGGGACTTTTTTAGCGTTATCCTATTTTGGAACGGACCAAAGTCAAGCTCAACGATACCTGTCTGGAAAATCCATTCAACATAGTCAAATGGGATTGATTATGAATGGATTTTTAAAGGTTCCCATGCAGTTTTTTATTCTGATAGTGGGGGTCATGGTGTTTTTATTTTACCAAATCGAAACCGCACCTATTCATTTTAACCCTCAAAATATTGAAAAACTAAGAAATTCTGATCAAGCTCAAACCCTTGAAGAACTAGAATCAAATCATCTCACTATTCAAAATGAAATAAGAGACATCTTGTTAAATCCAGAACTGTCGAAAGATCAAAATCTTCAAAATCAATTAATCTTTTTAGAACATGAAGAAAAAAACAAAAGAGAACAAGCCAAAAATCTAATTAAATCCATCGATTCGAGTGCCGAAATCAATGATAAGGATTATGTGTTCATCAGTTTTATTTTGGGCAATCTACCCAAAGGGCTCATCGGTCTCTTATTGGCCGTGATTTTTTGTGCCGCCATGAGTTCAACAGCATCTGAAATCAATGCGCTATCAGCTACAGCTACTGTGGATTTGTATAAAAGAAGAATCAAAGCCAAATCAGACCAACACTACTTAAAGATGTCTAAACTATTTACAGTCTTTTGGGGGATCGTCGCCATTGGATTTGCTTCCATTGGAAATCTGTTTGAAAACCTCATCCAGCTAGTAAATATCGTTGGTTCTCTATTTTATGGGGCTATTTTGGGTGTTTTTCTTTTGGCTTTTTTCTTTAAACCTATTAAATCCAGAGCGGCATTTATGGCTGTTTTACTTTCTGAATTGATGGTTCTTTTGGTCTTTTATTTGGATATTGTCAGTTATCTATGGCTCAATGTTATGGGTGCAGGATTGTGCATTATATTGGCTCATGTACTTCAATTTTTGATTAGCCCTAAAACATAATGTTTGGACTGGATTAATCCCGTATTTCAGGTGTTTGATTCAAATTAAATGGGGTCTACCACCCCCCCCCCTTTGTGTGGAAAGAGATAAAAGAGTATCCGTTGAAGAACATTCGCTTGAGGTTCACAGGGGATCGAAATACTTATTCCCCATCACTTCATTCCAAGACCTCAACGAAGAAGTCTTGGGTTAGATCGTTTGATCGATGGTCGGATGAATATCAAAACGAAATCAATAGATGAAATACTCTCAAGGCAGTTATTTTCTGAAAAAATAGTCATCTCACACAATTAGCATTAGAATCTGTTCAATAACCCTTTGTAAATTCTTTCACACCTGCAATTGATATTTAGTTGATTTAATATTGCTTTTTTGAATTTTAATAAGCTAAGGAAACCCTTTTAAATACCCCATTTAAATCATCATGCCGCAGTTTTTTAATCCCCATAATCTATGACCCCTCATAATCAATCCATGACAACGCCTGAAATTTCAACGATACCATTGGCTCAACTGATTGTTGGTATTTCAAAAAGATTTGGATTTTCAGAAATTGTCATTAGTCCGGGTTCTCGTAACGCTCCACTTATTAAGAGTTTTGTTGCGGATTCTTTTTTTGACACTTACAGTATTATCGATGAACGTTCAGCGGGATTTTTTGCCTTGGGTATCGCACAACAAATTAAATCTCCCGTTATATTAGTCTGTACCTCCGGTTCGGCTTTATTGAATTACTCTCCAGCCGTTGTTGAAGCTTTTTACAGTCGCATTCCCCTGATTGTAATTTCAGCAGATCGATTACCCTTTAATGTGGACAATGGAGATGGTCAAGTGATACAACAAAACCTTGTTTTAAAAAATTTCACTATGGAGTCTTTTGAACTGAAAGGTGACGTAACGCATGGTATTGAGGGTATTTTACAATGCCCTTTTCAAAACTTGATTCCAAAAGAGGCTAGTAAACACAAAATCGATAGTATACAAAATCTGACGATAAATCACAATATTGAAAGTATAACAAACGCCTTTCAATTGATCTCTGAAAATCATCTGCCAATTCACTTAAATGCCCCATTTGAAGAGCCTCTGTTCCAAATGACTACTAAAACTATTGAGCTTCCTAAAAATATCTCCATAAGCCCATCAGAACCCAAAAATGATTTGAATTATCAACATTTAATTAAAAAATGGTATCAATACGAAAATCGTTGGGTTTTAATGGGGGTATTGACTCCAGGAGCCCTAAACGAAACGATTATCAATGCATTGGAACAAGATTCTCAAACGGTTGTTTTAACAGAAACGACATCCAATGTTCATGGAACAAATTTTATTTATTCAATTGATTCGTTACTGTTCCCACTTGAATTATCAAATACTTCCAAACAAATTCAAGATCCAGATATTGTTTTGACTATCGGTGGAATGATTATTTCTAAAAAAGTCAAAGCCTATTTAAGAAGTCTTAAGTCTTTAAAGCATTGGCATTTGGGAAACAATAAGGCTAATAATACTTTTTATTGTTTAGAACACCACATCAACTGTCATCCAAATCAGTTTTTGGCAGCTCTTTATTCTGATATTCAGATAAACAAAAGAAACAATCCATATAAAACAACGGTATTCAATAAATTCAATTATTTCAAAAAATTAGGGGATGCCTTCATCGAAAAACTACCGTTTTCCGATATTAAAGTTTTTGACGTAATATCCCAATCAATCCCAACAAATTCTCAAGTTCATTTTTCAAATAGTGCCATTATTCGTTATGCTCAATTATTTCAATGGGATTCTTCCATTTCCATTTATTGTAATCGGGGGGTGAGCGGTATCGAAGGATCTATTTCATCAGCCGTAGGGGCTTCTTTAAAATCAACGCAACCAACAGTTATCATTACCGGTGATTTGAGCTTTTTTTATGATGCTAATGGTTTATGGAATAAATATATCAAATCAGATTTTAGAATCATTATTATCAATAACCAAGGTGGCGGTATTTTTAGAATTTTACCTACCCAATCAAAAGATACTCCAGTTTTTGATCAATACATTGAAACCATCCATCATCGAAAGGCACAATGCCTGGCCAATGATTATGGTTTTGAATATCAAATGGACAATACTTTAGATGGGTTAGAAAAAACTTTAACAACTTTTTATAAACCTTCCTCAAAACCAAAAATCTTAGAAATTATAACTCCCAGAAAAATCAATGATCTATTGTTGCTTGATTATTTTAAAGTCATGGCAGAAAAAGAATATTCCACCAAAAAATACTTCGTTTAAACCCATTGAACTAGAAATAGGTTATTGATTTACAATCTCAAAAAACACTCTTTAAAATTTTAAATTCGCCAATAATCTGCTTTAATGAGAACATGGAAATCACTAGGTGAGTACACTGATATACTATTTGAATTTTATCAAGGCGTAGCCAAAATCACCATTAACAGACCTCGGGTATATAATGCTTTTCGACCCGATACTATCCAAGAAATGAACCGTGCGATGGAGATTTGCCGAGAAGACCCCAAAATTGATGTGGTGGTCTTAACTGGAATTGGTGATAAAGCCTTTTGCAGTGGTGGCGATCAAAATGTGAAAGGTCAAGGCGGGTATGTGGATTCAGATGGTATCCCTCGATTGAATGTATTGGATTTACACAAAAAAATTAGAGAAATTCCAAAACCGGTCATCGCCATGGTCAATGGTTATGCTATTGGAGGGGGGCATGTTTTGCATGTGGTTTGTGATTTGTCCATTGCTAGTGATCATGCCATTTTTGGTCAAACCGGACCTAAAGTAGGTAGTTTTGATGGTGGGTTTGGATCAAATTATTTAGCTAGACACGTGGGACAAAAGAAGGCAAGAGAAATTTGGTTTTTATGTAAACAATATTCAGCTCAAGAAGCCCTTCAAATGGGTCTAGTCAATCGAGTGGTTCCATTAACTGAATTAGAGGATGCTACACTAGAATGGTGTGAATTGATTCAAGAAAAAAGTCCTTTGGCTATCCGAATGATCAAACGATGCCTCAATGCTGAGCTAGATGGGCAACACGGCATTATGCAATTGGCAGGTGATGCCACTTTAATGTATTATTTACTAGAGGAATCTCATGAAGGTAAACAAGCCTTTTTAGACAAACGAAAGCCAGATTTTACAAAGTATCCTAAATTTCCATAGCCTCTAAGTTTTTAAGATTTAATATTCCCCTCTATTCTTTGGAGATTTTACTAGGAGGGATCATGATCTTTCTGGTGGGTCGTCATCATCGAATTCATTAAAATCTTTTTTTGACTCATCTTCGAATGATTCGTCTTTCTTTTGAAAATAATCAAACTCTTGAATGTCATCTTCCGAAGGATATTGAGAATGACTTGCCATTTCATAATCCACCAACTGATTATCTGAAAAGTGAGCGTCTTCAATCTCTGGTTCATCCGGTTTCATTTTTCTCATGATTCCCAACAACATAAACACCATCGAAGTCAGAATTAATATCAATAATAATTTTTCATCAACAATTCCTTTTCCATCAACTTCAAAAGAATCAATTGATCCAATTTCTAAAAACAATAAAATACTAATCAATCCTCTTGGAGCAATAAATAAAACGGTGGTTAGCCTTAAACTGTGTCGAGGGTTCAAAAACTTGGAAGTTCTTTTAAAAAAGAGAAATATTTTGCCTACAGCAAAATATAGGTATCTAGGAATAAACATGACGATATACAATCCGATGCCCAACACAAACGGCCATACCGAATTGAAATCCGTATAAAGAATCGAAAACCCAAAAAATAAAAAGAAAAAAATTCGAACCAAAAAACTAGTGCCTTGAGTCAACACTTGAAAATCGCCAATTTCTGATCTATAATTTTTGACATCAACACTTTTTTTTAGCCATTTGGGAACAATTCTTTCAACATTTGCTTGCATTAAACCAAATATGAATATGGTCAACAATACCGGCCAATGCATTTGCTTTCCAATGCCATAGATTCCAAGCAAAATAGCGATGATAAAAAAGAATTTTGTGGAATGTCTGATTTGTTTGAGAATAACCATTAAGATGGTGGTTATAATAATTGAAACCAGGATGATAATGACAATCAATCCCAACTGATTGAAAATATGTTCTGCTTTTAAAGGATTTTCATTGGTGCCTAATTTTTCGATTGAATAGTAAAAAACAGTGATGCCAATGATATCTGAAAAGGTTGTTTCATAGACTACAAATTCTCTGTCGATTTTAAGCAATCCACTGACGGATGGAATAGCCACCGCACTACTGAGAACAGATAGGGGTATGCTCAGCATGATGGCACTTTTATAATCGATTTGAAAATACTGTTGAAATATCCAACTCAATAACCAAATATTGACCCCCAATAATACTATCGATGTTAAAAGTCCTTTGATTAAAGTAGGGAGCTTATTTTTTGATATATGGAGCTCAAGGGCTTCTTCTAATACAATCATAATCAATCCGATAGTTCCCAATACAGGGACTAGGGTATTTAAAAATTCATAGCTAATATTAGGCAAGAAAATCTCCACAACGGCCCTGAGGGTAATTCCCATAAACATCAGAAGAATCACTGAAGGAAACCGAGTTCTTCGTGCAAACTCATCAAAAAAGTAAGAAATGATAACAATCGCTGAAAGAATCAACAAAATATCAGAAGTGCTCAATCTGTAGGCATAAAAAAATCAAAGTTAATTTTTCTTAATTTAGAGGCCACTTTCTGTATAAAAACTTAAAACTAAAACTTTATTGACTTACATTGCCAGTGTGAATTTCAGTTACCCTCCGGTATTGTTATCTTCGAATTCTCATATTCTAACAAATTAAATTTTCTATAATGATTAAAAACAATTTAGTACTACTATTCTTGTATATATTTTCGTTCATTGCCGTCACTACAGTTGAAAGTCAAGAAGTCGTATACCAAGCCAATTGGGAATCTCTTAATTCTCGACCTGTAGCGGAATGGTTCTCCGATGCGAAATTTGGCGTTTTTATACATTGGGGACTTTACTCTGTCCCATCATGGTCCCCCAACGGCACCTATACGGAGTGGTATCAAACATGGTTTCAATCGCAAAGCGTTTTTGGTAATGGCACTTTTACTGGACAAGAAATTCCAGAGTTTCATTACAAAACTTATGGAAAAGATTTTAATTATATCGATTTCACAAAGCTATGGAAAGCCGAATTATATAATCCTGAACAATGGGCTTCGTTGTTCAAAAAAGCTGGAGCAAAGTATGTGGTGATGACCTCAAAACATCACGATGGTTACACTCTTTGGCCAAACGAGCATGCTAGTAAATCAAGAGGTTATTTATGGAATAGTGTCTCATCGGGGCCGCATCGCGATTTAGTGGGTGATTATGTTAAAGCAATGAAAGACGCAGGACTCAAGGCTGGACTTTATTTTTCGCTATATGAGTGGTACCATCCATGGTACCAGTTGGGACTTGATAAATTCGTTTCGGATTATTTACATCCCCAATTTAAGGAACTTGTTGATCAATATGCTCCCGATTTGATTTACGCTGATGGCGAGTGGAATAATGGTGGGGAATATTGGAAAAGTACAGATCTTCTCAGTTGGTTATTTAATGAATCAAAAGTTAAATCTACTGTTGTTATCAATGATCGATGGGAAGCCGGTGGGAGACATAAAAATGGAGGTTTTTATACCACGGAATATCTCAGAGAAGAAATCAATTTTGACAAACCGTGGGAAGAAATAAGAGGAATGGGGCTTTCTTTTGGCTACAATCGGGCTGAAAATATTGAAAATTATAATTCCGCACAAGCACTAGTGCTTATGCTTATTGACATCGTCAGTCAAGGAGGGAATCTTTGTATTAATGTAGGGCCGAAAGCGGATGGCCGAATTCCCGTCATCATGCAGGAACGATTGCTTCAAATGGGAAAATGGTTGGAAACCAATGGAGAAGCAATATATGGCACAAAAGAATGGAAACGCTCTTTCCAATGGACAGAAGGCGACAGAAACTTTCAGTTACTCAAGGAAGGACAAAGTTATGTTGAGGGCACCTATATTCTAGATCAAACCGTCAATCAATTACCAGGTAAGGCTCTAAAAGAACTATTTTTCACATCGAAAGACAATTCAGTTTATGCTATTTCTCCCAAATGGCCTCATAATGAACTTATCATTAAAGATATCGAAGTGGATGAAAATGCAACTGTCGAATTTTTAGCTACTAGTGAAAAACTTTCCTATTCGCAACAAGGTAGCCATTTGGTGATACGTATGCCAGATTTTAATCCCAATGATTTAAATCTCGAAGATCAATTGGCTTATGTCTTCAAAATATCCCAAGTTAAATAAGGTTCAATACCACAATCGATAGGCTACAATAGGTTATTATGGCTTGTGTATGCCTAATCAAAAAACGGTTCTATCCCAGTATATGTGGATAACGATCTAAACCTTCCACTTTGGAATAGTTCGGCATTTTTAAAACTCTTAAAACTTCGAAAGCCTCTTGCAATGGTAATGACTATGAATTTTTCCATTGATTCGTTTAGCTCTAGCATACGACTGTTTCAAAACTAGTGCATTGATATATCTCCGATGTCATTGAAAGGTATGGAGCCCCTTGACGACTTGATTAACGTCCTCTTCGATGACACTCATGATCCATCAGTCAAAGCGGGCAACGTCTTCCTCTGCCTCTGCATCGTTTAAAAGGGTGTGTATTTCAATGTAATTGACCACTTGTTTCAATCAAACTGGTACTAAAGTGCGTTCTACATTGTTATCTTTGTAAAAAACAATTCTCATGGCACGATACGCCAAAATGATTCCGCATGCGACGGAAGAGGAGTTAAAACAACTCATCCGAAAACGCCCAAGTTTCTCAACTTCCTCGTTTTTTACACCGCATTCGTTCAAAACAAAGGGGATTGCGTACGAAAACGGTACCCTACAACATGTCTTGATTCGCTAGATGTCGGTTTTTGATTTAGGGATGACTCATACACCATTTGACTTTCATCTCTTGGTCGTGTTTGATGATGGAGTGTTCAATCAATGGCGGTATCAATATTTTTTTGTGTTTGGGTCGGATCAGTAGCACACAAGAACTGATTGTGATTGCTCGTATCTTCCACAAGAGACACTTCCACGCCGCGTCCTTCATGTCGTATTTTGGATGGACTGATGGGATACTGGCGAAACGGCAAATGATAGCGATAATGCAAGAGGCGCACCAAAGCAAAAGCGACAAAACAAAGACAAAAAGGAGCATGGATGCGTCTTGGTTTCCAATGAAACACGGGACGGGTTCCCAGATCGGTTTTCATGATGCGAAAACGGTGTTCTATTTGCCACAACGCTCGATCATGCTGATCAATCTCTTCGGCACTTTCTTTGGTTCAGGAAGTCCAGACGCCATGCAGTCCATCAAACCGAGCATCTTTAGCCTCTTGATTTTTTATTTGGATGAATCGGCTGCCCTTTCCTCGCACTTGAAAAGTGTTGGTGGCGATTCGCTGGTATGCTTTTTCCAATGCCTTTTCTCGTTGTTTCTGGGCTCGTTCGGCATCGAGCGGCGAGTACCGTAAAATCAATCGCCGTTACCCCCATTGGTATTCGGTGATTTTGCGACCATCTTCATACTCCTTCATCCATTGGTGTGTGCCCGTGACCACCGCGGTCTGCTTTTGGTTCCATCCACGCAAACGAGCGGCCACAATGTCAACACCGTAAGGGACTGACAATAATCGTCAAAAAAAAACTTTATCCGTTTTTGAGTAAATAAAAACATCAATGTTCAAGAGATGGATACATTGACTCTAAAAATCCTTGATTCATCAATGAAATAGTTCAAATCAATCGCTATCAAAGCTAAATCATCGATCATAAAAAGGTCCTCGATAAAAGCTCCTCAACAACAAAACCCGCGTACATTGAGATAGAACCAAAAAAACTAAAGCAAGCCAAGAATGAGATTGGTCGATGTTCCAGTAGCCATCACCCCTACTTGACTTTTTTATTTGCATATGACCCATTTCATCTTCATATTACCTATTGGATGATGTGATGAATTAAAAAATTTTAAATCCTTGGATCATCAAGGTGTGCAATTGCTAAACGAAGGTCGATTCTCTAAAGCTAATGGTGACCTTGTATCGACGAAGTTAGAACAAAATGTCACACTACTGACATTCCAAGAACTGATATCTTGGTTGAAGGAAGTCGCGCTCCAAAACATGAATCCCATATCGGTTACTTGATTCACATCCCAATCGCCAATGTCTTGATTGAAGGAAGTTGCTTCCCGAAACATGGATTGCATATCGGTTACTTGACTCACATCCCAATCGCCAATGTCTTGATTGAAGGAAGTTGCTTCCCGAAACATGGATTGCATATCGGTTACTTGACTCACATCCCAATCGCCAATGTCTTGATTGAAGGAAGTTGCTTCCCGAAACATGCTAATTATATTGGTTACTTGACTCACATCCCAATCCCCAATATCTTGATTGAAGGAAGTTGCTTGCCGAAACATGGATCCCATATTGATTACTCGACTCACATCCCAATCGCCAATGTCTTGGTTGAATGAAGTTGCTTCCCGAAACATAAGACTCATGCTCGTCACGCTACTCACATCCCAAGATCCAATATCTTGATTGAAGGAAGTCGCTCCCCAAAACATATTGGCCATCCCCGTGACGCTGCTCACATCCCAATCGTCGATAGGATTCAGATGGATACCATGATTATTGAAGGCAGAGGCTCCCTGGAACATGCCATTCATTGTCGTCACCCGACGCACATCCCACTCGCCGATGTCTTGGTTGAAGGAAGTCGCTCCCCGAAACATGCCATTCATATTGGTGACTTGACTCACATCCCAAGAGCCAATGTATCGGTTGAAGGCACTAGCTCCCCGAAACATGTCATTCATATTGGTGACCTGGCTGGTATCCCAAGAGCCAATGTATTCATTAAAGGTGGTTTTATTTTGAAACACCCCTTCCATATTCGTCACAAAGGTGGTCACCACATTTTGTGTCCTTGAAATCCGATCGACGGCTGCTTTGATGGTGGTATTATCCACGATTTGATAGGTCCTCCCATTGAAGGAGATGGAGTTTCCGAGATACTGGCGACCACAAGAACGACTTTTGATCGTCACGCGATCGTCATCGAAATAAAGGATCCGATCACGAAGACAAGGCAACCGATCTCTAGAAGCCACCCATGTGGTGTTGGCCTTCGTGGCAAAACCAACCCCCTGGCTCACCTGATCAACATCCCACTCGCTGAGGTCTTGGTTGAAGGCACGAGCCTGATCAAACATTCGTTCCATGGATGTCACCCTCCCCACATCCCAGTCGCCAATATCTTGATGGAAGGCCGAAGCCTTGTGAAACATGAGATTCATGTTGGTGACGCTGCTCACATCCCACTCGCTGAGGTCTTGGTTGAACGAAGTTGCTTCCCGAAACAGATTATTCATGTCGGTGACCTGCCCGACATCCCAATCGCCAATGGGTTGATGGAAGGCCGTGGCTCTTGAAAACATCGAACTCATGCTGGTGACCCGGCTCATATTCCATGTGCCAATGGGTTGATTGAAGGCCGTGGCCCTTGAAAACATCGAACTCATGCTGGTGACCTGCCCGACATCCCAATTGCCGATGGGTTGATTGAAAGCCGTGGCTCTTGAAAACATCCCATCCATGCTGGTGACCTGGCTGGTATCCCAATGGCCGATGTCTTTATTGAAAGAGGTGGCTCCGGCGAACATAAAATTCATGTTGGTGACCTGGCTGGTATCCCAATGACGGATGTCTTCATTGAAGCTTGTTTTTCGAGCAAAGAGTCCCTGCATGTCGGTCACAAAGGAGGTCACCACATGGTCCACCGACTCGCCGGCATCGATGCGGTCGTTCAAGGCGAATTCATCGAGGATGAGATACTCCTTTCCACGGAAAGAAACGGTGGTTCCCAAGAGGGTTTCTCGTTGGGTACGACACGCATTTTTGACCCGAATGGTCACGCCATTGGGTGCCATTTCCAGGGGTTGGGCACAGGCATCCACGGGGTCCACCGGATCTGGCTCTGGCTCTGGATCAGGATCAGGATCAGGATCAGGATCAGGATCAGGATCTGGCTCTGGATCAGGCTCAGGCTCTGGATCAGGCTCTGGATCTGGATTGGGATTCACGGGTGGGGTCGGCGGCGTTGGTGGGGTGATGGGTGGTTCGGGGGTGATGCTCTCTTGGGCCTCTTGTTCTTGAAGAATGGCTTCCACGCGACAATCTTGGGTGGCTTGGAAGGTGATGGTGGTCTGACGGCTGCTGAAATCCCCACAATCGCTGCTCCATTGCTGGAGTTGATAATCTTCGTCAATGGTGACGGTGATGCTCACGGTTTCCCCGTGCCCGACGGTGGTGGTGGGGGTGATAAATCCTCCAATGTTGACGGCGGTGGTGATGGTGCGTGGGATTTTTTCAAACACCGCCTGCAAGGCACAGTCGCCTGTGACGGAAAAGGAGAGTTGGGGTTGGTTGGGTTTTGTTCCTTGGGGACACCCCGAGGCACCATCGGTGGTCCATTGTTTGAAGCGATGATGTTCTGCTGGTGTGGCGGTCAGTGTGATGGGATCGCCGAGATTGTTTTCTTGGTTGGTGAGACCGGAAATGGTTCCTCCTGGAGAGGCGGTGGCAGTGATGCGATAGACGCTTTTTTCGAGGATGGCTTGAATCGCACAATCTTGCGTGGCGGTGAAGGTGATGGTGGTGTCTTCCCGGCTGAAATTCCCACAATCGCCGCTCCATTCTTGGAGTTGGTAGCCTTGGTCGAGGGTGAGGGTGATGCTCACGGATTCTCCATGGTCGACGGTGGTGGTGGGGGTGATGGAGCCTCCTTGGGAGACCGAGGTGGTGATGGTGCGTGGGGTTTTCATGAAGACGGCCTCGAAAGCACAAGAGCCTGTGACGGTGAAGGAGAGTTGGGGGGTGGTGGCCTCCTTCACATCAGGGCAACCGGCATCATCATCGGTGGTCCATTGGATGAAGCGATGATTGGGATCGGCCTCTGCGGTGAGCGTGATGGCCTCCCCGAGATTGTGTTCTTGGTCGGAGAGTCCGGAAACCGTTCCTCCTGGGGTGGGGGTGGCGGTGATGGTGTAGGTCTTTTGTTGCAGCACGGCCTGAATCTGGCAATCTTGGGTGGCCTCAAAACGGAGGCTCGTCTCATCACGACTGAACGCACCGCAATCACTGGTCCATTGTTGAAGTTCATAGCCTTCATTGAGGGTGAGGACGATGCTCACAGATTGTCCGTGGGGGACGGTTTGGGAAGGCGTGATGGTGCCTCCTTGGGAGACTGAGGTGGTGATGGTGCGTGGGGTTTTCATGAAGACCGCTTCCAAACGGCAAGGGCCTTGGACGACAAAACGAAGAATGGGATTGGTGAGGCGCTCCACATCAGGACAACCTGGAGAGGCATCGGTGGTCCATGTCGAAAAGACATGATGTTCTTCCACTTCGGCTGTCAAGGTGATGGCTTCTCCTTGGGCATAGGTCTCTTGGTCGAGGCCGGTGATGGTGCCTCCTAGGGTGGGGGTGGCTTCGATGGTATAGGGAATTTTCTCAAAGACGGCTTCGATGAGGCAATGTTTGGTGACGTCAAAGGTGATGCTTGTATCTAGTGAATCAAAGGTGCCGCAATCGCCCGTCCATGATTGGAATTGATAATGCTCTTGGGGTGTGGCGGTGATGGAAATGGCTTGTCCGCTTTCCATGGTTTGGGTGGGAGTGATCTCTCCACCGACACTCGAAGCCGTGGCGATGGTATAAATTAGGGGGGGGTAATGTCAATGGTGATGCCGTCATCACCACAAGAAAAGAGCAGCAGCAACACCGAGAGCAATCCCTTGGAGGCGCTATGGGAAACAAAACGCATCATGAGTGGGTTGGTTGAAAAAGCAATGGATGATGTTGTAAGAATGAGTCTTCTGGGTCATCATGGCGGGGCAAAGATAAGATAATTACTTCACCCCCCCCTTTTTTTTAAAATTTTTTCAACTAATGCGTCGATTCCCTACATACTCTGTTTTTTTAATGCTCACAACCATCGATGGAGAACGATAAAAGCATCGAAATCAATGACTTGATTAGCAAAAAAGTAAAAAGAGACTTCCTTGGATTAGGGAAGTTCAAAACTGACGTATTCAAAAGAATATCTCCCCCAATCTAACTCGAGTTAGAGGCGGAAACTAATGATGGCATGTTGGTCATCGAATCACGTAATTCCCCACCAATATCCTCAATGAGCGTATACCTAATCTTTTCATTGACATCAATGAGGGTTTTGTTATCAACTTGATTACTGTCTCTTGAATACACATCACCAATGACGTCTTTATCTTGAGTCTTCATAAAATCTTCCAACAGAGGTTTGGCAGCATGGTCGAACAAGTAGCAACCATATTCAGCTGTATCGGATATGACACGATTCATTTCATACAGTTTTTTTCTTGAAATCAAATTAGCAATCAAAGGGGTTTCGTGCAATGATTCATAATAAGCAGATTCTTCTTTGATACCCGAAGTAACCATGGTATCAAAAGCCAATTCGACACCTGCTTTAATGAATGCCACCATCAATACTCCTCGATCAAAATATTCCTGCTCTCCAATGCTTTGATCGGTATTCGCTGTTTTTTCAAAATGAGTTTCAGCCGTTGCTGCCCGCCATTGAAGGAGTTTTTTGTCATGATCCAACCAGTCTTTCATCATGTTGCTAGAAAATGCCCCAGACATGATATCATCCATATGGTGCTGAAACAACGGCGTTAAAATTTCTTTTAATTCATCGGCAAGTTGATATGCCTTAATTTTTGCAGGGTTGGAAAGTCGGTCCATCATATTGGTAATCCCTCCATGTTTCAGTGCTTCGGTAATGGTTTCCCATCCATGTTGAACCAGCTTTGCTGCAAATGAAGCATCAATACCTTTTTCAATCATTTTATCAAAGCACAAAATGGAGCCAGTTTGGAGCACACCACAGAGAATGGTTTGCTCCCCCATTAAATCTGACTTCACTTCAGCAATAAATGAAGATTCTAAAACACCAGCTCGATGACCACCAGTAGCATAAGCATAGGCTTTGGCTTGTTCAAAGCCATGACCGTTGGGATCGTTTTCACCATGAACTGCAATTAAAGTTGGGACACCAAAACCTTTAAGGTACTCTTCTCGAACTTCAGTTCCAGGACATTTGGGAGCGACCATAATCACTGTAATATCCTTACGGATTTCTAATCCTTCTTCGACAATATTAAACCCATGAGAATACGACAATGTCGTTCCTTTTTTCATCAATGGCATCAACAATTGAACTACTGGCGTGTGCTGCTTATCCGGCGTGAGATTACAAACGACATCTGCTTTTGGAATCATCTCTTGAAAGGTTCCGACTTCAAATTGGTGTTCTGTCGCATTTAGATAAGACACTCTTCTTTGTTTGATGGCCGAATCTCTGAGGGCAAATGCCACATTCAATCCGGAATCTCGCATGTTGAGTCCCTGATTTAATCCTTGAGCGCCACAACCAACGACGATAATTTGCTTTCCTTTTAAAGCCGAAATACCGCCGCTGAATTCTTCGATATCCATCAATCGACATTTTCCAAGTTGGGTGAGTTGCTCACGTAGGGTTAGTTTATTGAAATAATTACTCATGATCTGTATTTATTTGATCGGTATGGTTTTGTTTGAATTTTTCTAACAAGTCTCTAATCGGAAGTTTTGATTTGGTAACTGAAATCCTTCCAGAACGCACAAATTGTAATAATCCGAACTTTTCTAAGTCCCTTCGAAGTTTTTCTGTTTCATGTCGAAATCCTGTTTTTTCTAATACAAAATACTCTCTTGAAACCGTCACTATTCGGGCATGAGAATTTTTAATGATGTTTTGTACTTGCCTTTTTTCAAATAACACATCCGAAGGTAGTTTGAACAGAGCTGATTCTTGAAAAATGGTTTCGCTATCCGTGTGATAAAATACTTTAATCACATCAACTTGCTTTTCAATTTGACTTTTAATTTTTTCGATACGGTCTGATTCAATTTTAATGACGATGACAAAACGAAAAATATTAGGGATTTCAGATTCAGAAGTTGAAAAACTATCGATATTGATATGTCTTTTTAAAAATATCGCCGAAATTCGATTCAATAATCCGACATTATTTTCAGTATAAACAGAAACCGTATATGTTTTTTTCGCCATCATTTACTCCAATCTTACTGAAGAAACACAAGCACCAGAGGGGACCATCGGAAAAACATTTTCCTCTTGTTGAACAATAACTTCCAATAAATAAGGACCTTCATGGTTTAACATTTCTGAAATGGACTTATCTAATTCTTCACGCTTATTCACTTGTTTGCTCTTTATATGGTAACCTTTGGCAATGGTTACAAAATCTGGATTAATCAATTCAGTTGAGGCATACCTCTTGTCAAAAAATAGTTGTTGCCACTGACGCACCATACCCAAGAAATTGTTGTTTAAAATCACAATTTTAACCCCGATATCTGTTTGAAAAATAGTTCCCAATTCTTGAATGGTCATTTGAAACCCACCATCTCCAATGATGGCAACTACCTGACGATCAGGGGCTCCCATTTTAGCCCCCATGGCCGCTGGCAGTGCGAATCCCATGGTGCCCAGACCACCAGAAGTGACATTGCTTTTGGACTGAGTAAACTTAGCATAACGACAAGCTACCATTTGATGTTGACCTACATCCGTGACGATTATGGCATCCCCTTTAGTGTATTTGTTAATCTTTTCAATGGTTTCTGCCATGGTTAACAAACCTGACTTGGGATCAATTTCGTTTTTTATAACCTTATCATATTCAATTTGATAGAGATCTTTAAAATTTTGAATCCACAGAGGATGTGAATTTGGTTTAATGCCTTCGGTGATAAGTCTCAGACTGTCTTTACAGTCCCCCAAAACCACCAAATCAACCAAAACATTTTTATTAACTTCCGATTCATCGAGTTCCAAATGAATAATCTTAGCCTGTTTGGCATAAGTGTTCAAATCTCCCGTCACGCGATCATCAAACCGCATCCCCACTGCAATCAATAAGTCACACTGATTGGTCAATAAATTTGCAGCATAATTTCCGTGCATCCCGGCCATTCCCATATTCAAAGGATGATCCGTAGGTAAGGCCGATAATCCCAAAATGGTCCAAATAGCTGGAATACCCGATTTTTCGATCAATTCTTTTAATTCTGCTTCCGCATTACCTAAGATCACCCCTTGTCCCCAAATGATCATTGGTTTTTTGGCTTGATTAATCAATTCAACCGCTTTTTTGACTTTTTTAGGCTCCACTATAATTTCTGGTTCATAACTGCGCACCCCTGTACACTTTTGATATTCGAAATCCATAAAATCGAATTGTGCATTTTTTGTGATATCAATTAATACCGGACCAGGCCGTCCAGACCTTGCGATATAAAAGGCTTTGGCAAAGACTTCTGGAATTTCATCAGCATTGGTAATTTGATAATTCCATTTGGTAATTGGGGTAGAAATCCCTATCACATCTGTTTCCTGAAAAGCATCGGATCCTAGCAAATGGGCTCCGACTTGTCCCGTGATACAGACAATTGGTGTTGAATCAATCATGGCGTCTGCAACACATGTAATCAAATTAGTTGCGCCAGGACCAGAAGTAGCGATGGCCACCCCTACTTTTCCTGAAACTCTTGCAAAGCCTTGTGCTGCATGAGCCGCTCCCTGTTCGTGTCGAGTGAGCACATGATGTAATTGATCTTGAAACTTATATAGTTCATCATACACTGGCATGATGGCTCCTCCTGGATATCCATAAATTATATCGACATCTTCTGCAAGCAGACAACGCACGATGGCTTCGGCTCCAGAAATATGAAGTGGTTTGTTTGAACCAACAGAGGATGTTTTTATTCCTTCCATTTTTATAAATCAGTGACACAACCATGCGATGCATCAGATACTGTTTTAATGTATTTATGTAAAACGCCTGAATTAAATTTATATGGAGGTGGACTCCACAACTTTTTTCTTTGTTCTAATTCTATATCAGAAATAGCTACTGATACCGTATCATTCCGAGCGTCAATTATAATTAAATCACCGGTTTTAATCAATGCAATTGGCCCCCCTTCTTGTGCTTCGGGAACAATATGTCCTACAACAAATCCGTGGGTTCCTCCTGAAAATCTACCATCGGTAATCAAAGCCACGGAATCCCCCAAACCGGCTCCCATTATCGCAGCCGTTGGCTTGAGCATTTCTGGCATTCCCGGTCCACCTTTAGGACCTTCATAACGAATGACAACCACTTCGCCGTCTTTTACTTCACCACTAGCAATGCCTTTATTGGCTTGAAATTCACTATCATAAACTCTGGCTTTTCCTTCAAATCTCAACCCTTCTTTTCCTGTAATCTTGGCGACCGATCCACCAGGAGCTAAATTTCCTTTTAATATTCTGAGATGTCCTGTTTTTTTTATTGGCTTTTCAATGGGGAAAATAATTTGTTGTTTTTTTTGAAAGCTAGGAACCGATTCAAGATTTTCTGAAATAGTTTTTCCAGTTACTGTCATACAATCACCATGAATTAAGTCTTTTTCTAGCATGTATTTCATGACCGCTGGAACGCCCCCAATGTTATGTAAATCTTCCATCATATATTTTCCGCTAGGCTTGAGGTCTGCAAGAAAAGGGGTTTGATTACTGATCTGTTGGATATCGTCGATTGAAAAAGGGATATCCGCAGCTTTAGCTATAGCCAAAAAATGCAATACAGCATTAGTCGACCCCCCCAATACACTAATGATTCGCAGGGCATTTTCTAAAGATTTTTCAGTGAATATGTCTCGTGGTTTTAAGTCGTTTTCTACTAGCCAATGGATGTAATGTCCAATTTTATTGCATTCTTGTCTTTTTTCTTCACTAACTGCTGGGTTGGAAGAACTATAGGGTAAGGAAAGTCCAGCGGATTCAATAGCAGAAGCCATGGTATTGGCTGTATACATCCCACCACATGCACCAGCCCCAGGACAGGCTTTTAAAATGACTTGCTGGTAATCTTCTTGATTGATTTTTCCGGCCACTTTTTGCCCCCAGGCTTCAAATGCTGAAACGATATTGAGCTCTTGATTTTTGTACTTACCTGGTGCAATCGTCCCACCATAAACTAATATCGAAGGTCTATTCAATCGAAGCATCGCCATCATGGCACCTGGCATATTTTTATCACATCCCACCACGGTGACCAACCCATCGTATCCCATGGCTTGGACAACTGTTTCGATAGAATCGGCAATAACATCTCGAGAAGGGAGTGAAAATCGCATACCTGGAGTTCCCATGGATATCCCATCAGAAACCCCGATGGTATTGTAAATCAATCCAACCAATTCATGATTTGAAATGCTTTGTTTAATGTCTTTTGCAAATTCATTAAGGTGCATGTTGCATGGATTGCCCTCATAACCTGTTGAAGCAATGCCAATAAATGGTTTTTGCAAGTCATCTGGGGTCAATCCAATGGCATGCAACATGGATTGGGCACCCGGTTGGGTGGGATCTTGACTGACGGCATAGGAGTATTTCTTAGTTTTAATTTCCACAACTACACGAAAGTACTTTGAACCAGTAGATTTATTGAGTTACAACGAATTCTATCACCAACAGTCAATACAATTGGCAAACATATAAAACACTGATTTTCAATGGTTTTTAATATTTATGTCGGTATATCCAATAGGCCCGTACCATCTGTCCAATCAGCTGTTCAAGTCAATGCTTATCCTATAATAATTATAAATCAATCAAATTGAGAATTATTTAAATGATTGAAAAACCAATACTTGATTGTAAAGTTAAAAATCAATTTTTAAGCTTCGCCGACCACGCATCAATGGATTTTTGGTTCAATCTGACATAATCGGTATTCCCGGCATCTTGAGCAAATTTTAAAGAACTCTTTGCCGCCTCGATGGCTTCTTGGTATCTTCCAAGTTCAGCCAATATGAGTGATCTTGGTCTATGATACCAATACCTATCAGCATTTTCTTTGATGGCCGTATCAAGCCAAACGAGGGCCTTTTCCAGATCCAATTCTTCCTGAAGATAATAGGAAGCCGCTTGATAATAGTCATTACCAGAAGGAGTTCCATCAAGGGTTTGTTTTATAGAAGACATGGCTTTATCAGTAGTTGGAACTTGAATTGGAACTGTAGCAACAATATTATCCCATGCCATAAACAATGCCCCCCCACTATTGCGTAATTCATTGATTCCAATCGTAAAAGTCTCCAGACTTATACCCAACTGCGATAATTGTGCATCAACTTCAGCCACAACCAAACGGTCATCCCACGAATTAGGAAGTCCCCAATTATCTGTTTTATTGTAAAGAATAACTTTCCATTTTGCTTGGTTAGGTATGGTATATATCGCATACGTGCCCTTGGGAACTTCTGTACCGCCAAAAACAACATCATCACCAAAGGTGATGGTGGTATTTTGATTGGCTCCAGTTCTCCAAACTTTATCATAAGGAACCAAGTCACCAAAAATGGTTCTGTCACGAATTGAAGGTCGGTAATATTGGATTGTCACTTCTGTGAGACCAACAATTTGTTTAAGTGTAGAACTTGGACTGGGTTGAGGGACTTGTAATTGACTAAAAGAAAACTCTATGGATACCATAGTAAAAACGAAAAGAGCTAAATATTTCATGGTTAAAATTTACGGTCGCAAATTTATTGCATTTGGCATACAATTTTTATTGAATGGTATCCCTTATATCCTAACAAATGCTATCTCTATTTCGTACTCTTATTCATTCGGATTAAAATCGAGAGTTCTTCAATTTGGAAGTAATCTAAAATTATTTTGAATCCAAAAGTGTCGTGAAGATCAGCCCAACCAACATCCGCTATTCACTGACTTCATAAACCGAGTCCTAGGTTCTGAAACAAACTCTAATTGCTTGAGATTATTAGAACCCATGAGACAAGTCATCAATGAAAAGCCTAAAATATAAGCAGAGTCGATTGTGGGGTTTACTCCCAGAAAGAAGAATTCGAGTATCTATCTGATATGCAGAGGATAAAGTGGAAATATTTCTTTTAAGCCACTAGGGAAATGTAAACAATTGTTGATCATTGGTATATCAAACCTCTTTTAGCTGTTGATACCAATTTGTGTTCTATATGATGTGTTACTTGATTCTCATCTTATGGCCATCAAACTAAGCAGATACATTATGAAATACAAAGATTTTGTCCTAACTATAAAATGCAAATTAGTATAAGATTAAAGTATTGGAAAAAATTATTTAACAAGCACTTGATTATACCAGATTGGCTCATCCTTAACCCATTCGCTGGATCTGGGCTCCAATAGCTAAAAGTCTTTTATCGATGTTTTGATATCCACGATCGATCTGTTCGATATTATGTATGATGCTCGTTCCACGGGCAGATAGTGCCGCAATAAGCAATGAAATCCCCGCTCGAATATCGGGGGAACTCATGGTAGTAGCTTTTAATTGTGTTTTAAAATTATGACCTATAACCGTAGCTCTATGTGGGTCACATAAAATTATTTTAGCGCCCATATCGATTAATTTATCGACAAAAAATAATCGAGATTCAAACATTTTTTGGTGCACCAATAGACATCCATTAGCTTGGGTGGCCACAACCAATACAACACTCAATAAATCAGGGGTAAACCCGGGCCACGGGGCATCGGATATGGTGAGAATAGAATCATCTAAATAGTTATGAATCGTATAACCATGTTCATGGGCGGGTATGTGAATATCATCTCCTATCTTATTGATGGTCAATCCCAATTTTCGAAACACATTAGGGACTAATCCTAGATGTTCCCATCCTACATTTTTTATAATCAATTCACTCTGGGTCATAGCAGCCAAGCCGATCCAACTACCTATTTCTATAAAATCTGGCAATACTCTGTGGACTGTCCCATTTAGATGAACTTGACCCTCTATAACCAAATGATTTGAGCCGATTCCTGAAATTTTAGCCCCCATCGCATTAAGCATTTTACAAAGCTGTTGTAAATAGGGCTCACAAGCTGCATTATATATTATTGTCTTTCCTTTGATAATGCATGCTGTCATGATTAGATTTGCTGTTCCAGTTATTGAGGCTTCTTCCAAGATCATCGAAGCTCCTTTTAAATTTTTTGCTTCAACAAAAAGAGAGTCTAGTTTAGCGTCTTGTCTTAAGGTGGCTCCTAGTTTTAAAAACCCATTGATATGAGTGTCAATTCTTCGACGACCAATTTTATCTCCACCTATATTGGGTAATCTAGCACTACCAAGCCGAGCCAGTAGCGGACCAATTAAAAGTACTGAACCTCGAAGATTACCACAGTCGGCATTAAACTCTTGGGAAATAATATAGTCTTGATTGATTTTTCCAGCTTTGAAAACAAAAGTGTTTTGTTCTCTTTTTGTAACCGACACTCCTAATTTCTTTAAAATATCAATCAATCGAAGTGTGTCTAGAATTTCTGGTATGTTTTCTATCGTTACTTCTTGGCTTGTTAGCAAGACTGCAGAGATGACTTGTAAGGCTTCATTTTTTGCTCCCTGTGGAACAATTTTACCTGAAAGTTTATGGCCTCCTTCAATGTAAAAACTACTCATTGTTCAGGAATGTCGTTTATATTTATTCTTCTTTTTCCTCCTTTTGTAGGTTTGTCCATTATTACGATGGTCTTTGCCTCTCGCTTTTAATAGTAACTCTGAAGGACTCAATTGATTATACTTTTCGTTCAAACTCAATTGACCTTGACTCAATTCTTCAAGGTGTTCTATGATCACATGGTCTTCTACTGAATCCCTATTCCATATAAGGTAATTTTTTTTCATATGATTGGCAATGCAATAGATTAAAAAGTCTTTTAATTCATTGTCTTCCCAGGTCTTAGCAATTTCAATCATTCGTTTGATATTATTCCCATAATATCGGTATTTGAGTGTTTTAGTGGGATAAGGTAATTTTTGTGATTTTGAATTCAAATTTTCTTTTGGTGGCTGAAGATTTGCGGAGGGAGCCTTTAACTGAAAATCTGACATGATAATCAAATGATGCCATAGTTTGTGTTGAAATTGTTTTATATCCCGCAAATGGGGGTTTAAATTACCCATGACCTGTATAATGCCATAACTTTTTTGCATCCGAACTTCTGGATCTTTGATTTCTACTATTTGATCGATCATCTTTTGAATATGCCGACCATATTCTGGAATGTTTAAGTTTTTTCGTTGAGTATTATATTGTGGTTTATCTGTATCGGAGGTTATCATTTCCATAAGTTTAGGTGGATTAAGAATTATTTACGGCAGTTAGTTTCTTTTTGAAACATCTCTAAAAGTCTAAAGAATTATGACGCCTTGCAAAGTGTTGACTTCTTTATAAAAAGATATGACCTGCTTTGGAGTGTTCATAAAGGCTTTGATTGAAATAGAGGTATAGCGTTTTTCTTTTGATTTTTTAAATGAAATTGTGTGCTGAATAGCTTCGAACTTTGATTTTATCTTTTCAATATTCGGAGAGTCAGATAGAACAATAAATTTAAATAAATATTGTCCAGGCCAAGATTGGCTTTGTTTTAAACGCAATTCTAAATTCTCGAAATTATTAGGGGGATTTTGCAGACAACTAATTTTAGGCAAAAATAAAATTATAAAACCATATTCTATTACTCTGATCATTCGAAACTTTTTTATCAATAAGTACAATTCTTAATCAAACCCAAATGACCTCCATTTCCTATCTGGCCTTAATCACGGCAATCATTCCATCATACTAGAAATTATAATTCGTTCTTTCAACCAGTATGGATTGATTTTTACCCCACCCCTACGATTTGTAATAGGCGCTTTAATTGAATCCATTTCTTTTTTGAGCTCCGAAAGGATTTTCTATATACTTGTTGAGTCATTTAGGATTCCAGTTCGGAATGAAAGGATCAAGATGGTAACCTACTAGTATGATTTACAACCCCTTTTCTAGTACAAGCTACCCCCTAAATCAAAATCTTCATTGATGTTACTAGCATACTTAGCCCAATTATCATTGCCATTTAGAAAAAGTAAATGACACCTCCTCCAATACCTTCTAAGGCTAACATGGAATAATGATTAAAAATCTAATCCCTATATCTCCCACTCTACAAACATCTTCAATACTTTTCCAGTTCAATAGAAAAAGGGGTTGTTATCGTGTTTCCCAACAATGAGGTAGTTTTCATGGAGTTTAACCTACTATTTTTTAGCCTCTTGGTATTACCGAATTCAAAATCTCTAACAACCCAAAGATCATCGTAAGCTTTTATTTAAGCTTGAAAATCGGCAATCATGATCTAGATCATCTCTTTAGTACAGTTGAAAGAAAGTTTACAGTTCTAAATAATTTTTCAAGGTTAAAATGGAAATCAACGGAAAAAAACACATTGGACTTAAAATGTAATCCAGTGAACACAAATCTTGTACCACCATTATCTATATACCGTTACCACCTCAAACCGCAGAATTTAAAGTTTACTCTTCATTGAAATAATACCACATGAAATATACATATCCCATTCATCAGTCTATCAAAAACGAATAGTAATTTTGCCCTATGAAAGAGCCTATCCTATTCTATGGATCACCAGATTTTGCCGTTGAATGTCTTGACCACTTGATTAAATCCAATTTTAACATCATTGGAGTCGTTACTGCTGTTGATAAAAAATCCGGTAGAGGGCAAAAGTTAAAGTTTTCTCCAGTCAAACAGTTTGCACTCCATCACCAAATACCCATTTTTCAACCTTCAAATCTTAAATCCCCAGAGTTTCAATCTAGTTTAGAAAAATTAAACCCAACGCTACATGTCGTTGTAGCTTTTCGAATGCTACCAAAATCAGTTTGGAATTTTCCTGACAAAGGAACAATCAATTTACACAGTTCATTATTACCAGACTATCGTGGTGCCGCTCCAATTCACTGGGTAATAATCAATGGGGAAAGATATACCGGAGTGAGCACTTTCATCATCGATGAAAAGATTGATACTGGAAAGATTTTGAGGCAAAAAAAAATCGAAATTTCAACAAAAGAAACTTTTGGATCTCTCTATGAGAAATTATTGAATGAAGGTAAAGTTCTCTTGGAACAAACAATTAAAGGACATTTGGCAAATCAGCTAAAGGCAAAAGCTCAAAAATCAATTGGTATCACAAAAAAAGCTCCAAAATTAAATCCAGAAAACACTAGAATTGATTGGACAAAATCACTAAAAGATATTCAACAATTGATTCGTGGACTGGATCCAATCCCCGGCGCTTGGACCTATTTTGAAAATGGAAGACAAAAAAATCTAAGAATGAAAATTCTAAAAGCTGAAACAAGAATTTTTGAAACAGACCATAGGCCTAATGTCTTTAAAATCGAAAAACAAAGACTTTTGATCACCCATAGAGATGGACTATTAGAGTGTATCCAAATTCAAATACAAGGGAAAAAGGCTATGGATAGTCGGTCTTTACTCAATGGATATCGTTTTCTTGATCATAGTAAAGTCAACTGACTAATTGAGTGATTAAATTTCCGTTTATTTGGAAAATAAAATCTGTTTTGTATATTTGACTCGAATAATTATTAACCATTATTATATGAAAAAGTCTGAATTAGTAGATGCCATTGCCGGGGATGCCGGCATAACTAAATCACAAGCCAATGCTGCGTTAGATTCTGTTTTTTCTAACATTACAAGTGCTATTTCAAACGGTCAAAGGGTGACTATCCTGGGTTTTGGATCGTTTTCAAAAAGCCATAGACCTGCTAGAAAAGGTAGAAATCCACAAACTGGTCAAGAAATTGACATTCCTGCTCAAAACGTGGCCAGATTCACTTCATCAGCAAATCTTAAAAAATCTTTAAACTAAAGTAAAATAACGCCAAAATTCTCTTTTGGCGTTTTTTCGTTCTATTGTCTAGGCTTATTGACAGAGGGCACCTTTTGGTGTCTACGCCGCTTGTTTTTGGAGATGCGAGTTTTTGCCAATCGGTTGTTTTATTGGTTGAGGTATCTCGCTCTAATTTGGTGGGTTTTGTTCTGAATCATAAACTGAACAAAACCCTCGATTATTTTGTTGAACAGTGTCCTGTGAAGCAGGATTTGTTTCGAGGGGGGCCAGTTGAAATGGAAAATCTGTACTATATACACCGATTGGGATCTAAAATTCCAAACAGTATAGAAATTGAAAACGGATTATTTTGGTCTGGAGATTTTAAAATGGCCATGGCGTTGGTTAAAAAAGAAGAAATACAATCGAGTGATATCCGATTTTTCTTAGGATACGCTGGATGGGGATATGATCAATTAATGCAAGAAATTAAATGCCAAACTTGGGAGTTGGTCGAAAATGGTTACGGACAAAAGCTTTTGTCCGTAGATCCTAAAATCCTTTGGAAAAATGAAATGTCGAAGTTAGGAGGTCGTTACAAAATTTGGTCAAATGCTCCCCCTGATCCCCAATTAAATTAAATTTCTGTTGCTACAATATTGTTTAAATAGTGTTTGGGATACAGAAGTTTGGTAATCACTTCCTCGATATAAAGTAATACAAGTTAGACCCTTTTCAATGGATAAAACCATCAACTCATCTGATTTTTTTAACTCATGTGCCGATATAGATTCAGAAATTATCTTAAATTCTGTTGATTTTTCAATATAATCGATAAAGTTAGATCGAATGGCTAAATTCCGACAGCCAGATTCTAAAGTCGGGGTGTAAAATAAATTGTTTTTTGATTGCAATAAAAACAAAGAGCCATGGTTTGATTCCACCAGATTTCTTGATTCATTAACTAATAAAACACTATCCAAATTATTTTCTCTTGCAAACGATTTAGAAACTTTAAACACCAATTGATTAATGGCAGTCTGATTGGATAATCGATTGGAGATAATACGGATTTCATCGAAGATATCTGTCCGATGTGAAGCTGTTGATATCTTCTTGTTTAATGCATTGGATTTTTTTGGTACCATAAAAAATTCTATGC
This sequence comes from Flavobacteriaceae bacterium, assembly GCA_026709415.1. Classification (GTDB taxonomy): domain Bacteria; phylum Bacteroidota; class Bacteroidia; order Flavobacteriales; family Flavobacteriaceae; genus Bin25. Next base: position 78,840 of record JAPOSZ010000014.1, on the reverse strand, counting down.
TATCGAGACAGTCAATTTTGTTGGGTTGAATTAATAAGTAAATATGAATCAACACGTGCTCTGAATTTGAGACGAGTTTTCTAGTTTTGATGACTTCTGATTTAAAATATTCCATGGAATAATTTTCGGGAATTTCGACTCTTGCCAATCTCAAAAAAGCCATTAAATTGAAATAATGATGGTCCCAAAAAAAAATGGAGTCTTCTTTTATTCGAACTGTTTCAGCGTATACTACTCCTTCTAGTAAACCATGTATTAAACCAAATTCTCTAGGAGAGTTTTCAGACTTTAACTGTCCATTATGGTTCCACATCAACTAAAAACAGTATGGTGTTATGTTGATCCTAATACAGATTTGAGGTCTTGGATGAGACTATTCCAAAGTAACTCTGATTCTTCTTCATCGCCCTTATCAACAAAATCGGTGACCACCAATGAAACATCTTTGGTTATCGCATCTACTTCTATTTTGAATTCGAAATAATAATTTTTATAATCTTCTTCATCAGTTAGCCACTGATAACGAATATATTGATTGGACTTTCGTTTTAATTCAATAGCATATTCTTCGGTATCATCCCATATGAAGGTATATTTTTCACCTCTGAATCGGACATTATCAGCAAACCATTCAGATAAACCAAATGGAGTCGATACATAGCGAAATATCAAACCAGGTGAAGCGTAGATATCGTATTCTAATGTAATTCTAGTTTTTTCACTCATTTTAATGGTGGTTTTTTTGAGGCAATATAAAAAAGAATAGGGATTAAACAATTCCAATCTTGGGCTAAATTTAGGTTTTTACCTATAATCTTGATCACCAGCTTTTTTAGGTTCTGATTCGACGAGGACCGTTTATTCTGTTTGCTATTCTAGAAACAGACCAAAATCAACTATTTCTTAAATCAAATTTCAATTAACCTTATTTTTGCACTTTCAATTGGCGAGGTAGCTCAGGTGGTTAGAGCGTCGGATTCATAACCCGGAGGTCGGGAGTTCAAGTCTCCCTCTCGCTACTAAGGTTTAATGCCTAAAAACTTGTTAAATCTTTAGATGATTTTTAATTTTTAGAATTTCTTCAACGTCTGACTCTCCTAGATTAGCTGAAAACAAATTTGAGTCATTTTCACTTCCAATCTCGTTGGAACATTTTTTAAAAGCTGAAAAATGGATTGAATTAAACCCTGCATTTTTAAACTCCAGACAGTTGACACTATTGATTCCACTTCCAGGCATAATTTCAATTCGATGATTACTGATTTGTTTCATTTTTTTTAATTGTTGTAATCCTTCATAGGCCGTTACTTGTTGACCGGAGCTCAAAATTCTATCAATTTTTAATTCAATGAGTTTCTCTAACAAAATCAAAGGGTATTTTACAACATCGATAGCTCTATGAAATGTGATTTCCATGTCTTGAGAAATTTCAATTATTTTATTCATCGCATATTGGTTCAGTGTCAAGTCTTCATTCAATATGCCAACCACAATTCCTTGACACCCCAATTCCTTCATGATTTTAATATCATGATACATAATTTCTAATTCATCCTTGTGATAACAAAAATCTCCTTCTCTAGGTCGAATCAAACTGTGAACTTCTAGTCCCTTTTCTACCGCTAATTTGGTTAAGCCGTAGGAGGGCGTTAATCCACCTATACTGAGTTGGCTACAAAGCTCGATTCGATTAACACTGGTTTTTTTAGCATTTACAACCGATTCGATATTACTACAACAAACTTCGAGTATCATTTTAGCAAGTTATACATTTGAATCTATTTTTGACTTCCACTTTATGACCGATAAGCCAAGTTACCCTATAAATTTGAGTATGGTTATACCCCTAAAGAACTAATGATCATTCGATAAGGTTACATTCAAATTTACTTCCTAAGACCTGTTTAATATGGGATTTACCAACGTCTGAAAAATTCTTTTTTTGATCGCTTAAATTTTTTTGGTATCATTTTGAAATCAGATTTTAAACTCTACCTTTTCAATTAAAACGTTGAAGTTCTAAACATTGTTTTTATATTAGTGCTCAAATAATATGGATAGAAGACGTTTTTTTACTAGCGCTTCATTAGGAGGGGGGTTACTTTTTCATCCTCAATTGTTTTCCAACTTTTCGATGACATCAACAAAAATTCAATCCATAGAAAATAAATTTCCTCTTGCTATCAGTACATGGAATAATATTAAAGCTTCCCGAGTCGCCGGTGAAAGTTTGGAACAAAATGCAGATGCATTAACCTCCGCCATCAATGGGGTTGCTGTCGAAGAAGCTAATCAAACCAATCGAAGTGTCGGTTATGGCGGCGCTCCGGATCGATCCGGAAAAGTCACTTTAGATGCTTGCATAATGGATTCTACTGGTAATTGTGGTTCTGTCATGGCTGTTGAAAATGTCGTGCATGTTGCAGCATTGGCAAGAGATGTTATGGAAAAAACTCCACACGTCATACTGACGGGCAATGGGGCTCGAAAATTTGCTATCCAACAAGGATATCAAACCGTTGATTTACTGACTTCAGAAAGTCACCAATTGTGGCTTGAGTGGCTTCAAAATGAACAATTCAAACCAGTCATCAATGCCGGAAATCATGATACTATCGGAATGTTGTGTATCGATAAATCAAATCACGTGGCAGGGGCATGTACAACCAGTGGCCTAGCCTATAAAATGGAAGGTCGTGTGGGGGATTCACCAATCATTGGATCCGGTCTTTATATCGATAATGAAATTGGAGGTGCTGTAGCCACAGGGCTTGGAGAAGAAGTGATTAAAACGGTCGGAAGTTTTTTAATTGTTGAACTTATCCGGCAAGGGCTATCACCACAGGAAGCTTGTGAAAAAGCAATCGAACGTATTGTTAAAGGACGCAAAAATCTGGATTTTCAAGTAGCTTATCTAGCTGTCAATAAAAAAGGAGATATCGGGGCATATTCGATTCATAAAGGATTCACGTATGCACAATATAAAAATGGTCAAACAAAAGAAATACGGTCTGATTCAGTTTATTGAAAGGACCTAATTCACACTTAATTCGAAATTTAAATGCAAATCATTGAACAATCAGAACAATACGATGTCATCATAGTGGGATCTGGTGCTGGGGGAGGCATGTCTACCAAAATTCTATCAGAAGCTGGTTTAAAAGTAGCTGTCGTGGAAGCCGGCCCCTATTTTGACCCAAAAGATCCTGTCACGCAAACCCAATGGAAGTGGCCTTGGGAATCCCCAAGACGTGGAGCTGGTACAAGAAGAGTATTTGGTGGTTACGATATGGCTTATGGAGGATGGGAAATCGAAGGAGAGCCTTACAACCATATCGATGGCACTCAGTTTAGTTGGTTTCGATCTCGGATGCTCGGGGGGAGAACCAATCATTGGGGAAGGATTTCACTTCGATTTGGCCCACGAGATTTCAAAGTCAAGGACAGAGATGGATTGGGAGAAAACTGGCCTATTGGCTACCAAGATGTCAAACCTTATTATGATCAAGTCGATAAACTCATTGGAATTTTTGGTTCCAAAGAAGGCCTAGAAAATGAACCCGATGGGTTTTTTCTTCCACCCCCAAAACCTCGATTACATGAACTGTACTATAAAAGGGGAGCTGAGAAATCAGGGGTCACAGTCATCCCATCAAGACTTTCAATATTAACCAAGCGCATTAATAACCAACGAGGAGTATGTGTATACTGTGGACAGTGTGCCCGTTCTTGTAATCTATATGCGGATTTTTCATCTGGTTCTTGCTTGATTTTTCCTGCTCAAAATTCCAAGGGACAAGTCAATCTTTATGTCAATAGTATGGTTCGTGAAGTCACTACTGATCAACATAATAAAGCCACTGGGGTTATTTATATCAATAAAGAAGATCGCAAAGAATATGCATTGAAAGGGAAAGTGATTGTTTTAGCAGCATCTGCTTGTTCCACGGCGAGAATTTTATTGAATTCAAAAAGTGAAAAAAATCCCAATGGATTGGGAAATAGCAGTGGTTTAGTAGGGCATTATCTACATGATTCTACTGGTTCAGACAGAGGGGCTTTTGTTCCTGAAATGATGAATAGAAAATTCTACAATGAAGATGGTGTCGGTGGGTTGCACTTGTATTCTCCATGGTGGCTGGATAATAAAAACCTTGATTTTCCTCGTGGATACCATATTGAAGTTTGGGGTGGACTACGGATGCCCGTTTATGGAACTGGATTCAACCCCAATAGCCTCAATGAACACTTAGGATTGCGCGTTGGGGGTTATGGTAATGGTCTACGAGAAGATGTTAAACGATTTTACGGATCAGTCATTGGTATGTCAGGAAGAGGTGAATCTGTTGCCATGAAAGATAATTATTGTGAAATCGATCCCACCACCGTTGATGAATACGGAATACCGGTTTTAAGATTCCATTATAAGTGGTCCGATTATGAACGAAAGCAAGCCAAGCACATGCATGATACTTTTGAAGAAATTATAAACAATTTTGGGGGAATCCCTTTGGGAGTAAAACCTTCTTCAGGAGATTTTGGATTATTACCACCAGGGGCCATCATTCATGAAGTAGGGACTACCCGAATGGGGAATGATCCAAAAGAGTCCGTAACCAATCAATACCAACAATTACATGATGTTGATAATGTCTTCATAACCGATGCAGGGCCCTTTGTATCCCAAGCGGATAAAAATCCAACATGGACTATTATGGCCTTGGCTTGGCGATCATCTGATTATCTCATCGATCAATTAAAAAAGCAAAATATTTAACCATGGATAGAAGAGAAAGTATCCGGTCGTTAGTTTTAGGATCACTTGCAGGATCCATTCTTTTTGAAAGTTGTACCGATGACCATACAGAAGAACTCGTTGATAAAATTTGGGAGTATCAATATGGTAGAAATCCCCAAGAGCTCGAAGTTGATCACCAATTATTGAAAGAACAATTTTTTGAATCTTCTGAAATTCAAATGATCACAACACTTTCTGAATTGATCTTACCCCCTACTCCACAAGGAACTATTCAACAAGCCAAAGTTCCTGAGTTCATTGAGTTTATGGCCAAAGATTACCCCCCATTCCAACTCACCATCAGAGGTGGATTGATGTGGCTCAATAATTATTGTAACAGAGCCTATGGCACTAATTTTATCAGCTCTACCGTACAACATCAAAAACAATTATTAGATCAAATCGCTTATCCCGACCCAAATGTTAAACAACAAAAATTTGAAGTAAACTTTTTTAGTCTCATGAGAAATCTCGTGGTAACGGGATACTTTACATCACAAGTCGGCATTAAAGAACTGGGATATGTCGGTAATATTCCTAATTTGTGGGATGGCGTTCCTGATGATGTCTTAGAAAAACACGGATTTTCTTATGATGATTGGTCTGATAAATTTCATGACCCTTCCAAATCATCTGAAATAGCAGAGTGGGATGAAGATGGCCATTTGATTTCTTGATATATTTTTTGTTGAATAAAACACCTCGATGGAACAGTATATTCTGGCACTAGATGCTGGAACAACAAGTTCTAGGTCTATTTTATTTGATCGAAAAGGGCACATTGCTGGGATGGCTCAAATAGAGTTGACTCCATATTTTCCACAATCAGGGTGGGTTGAGCATGACCCAATAGAAATTTATAATACCCAGCTCAAAACAATTCATCAGGTTATGGATAATACCGGAATTCGAGCAAGTCAAATTGCTGGGATAGGGATTACAAATCAACGTGAAACAACCATTTTGTGGAATAAAAAAACTGGAAAACCCATTGGTAATGCCATTGTATGGCAAGACCGAAGGACTAAAGATATTTGCGATGATATGAAAAGTCATGAATCGGTATTTAAAGAAAAAACTGGCTTGGTTTTAGATCCCTATTTTTCAGGCACTAAAATTCATTGGTTATTGCAATCCGATCCCAAAGTCAAAAAACAAGCGGAAGCTGGGGATTTATTGTTTGGTACTGTTGACAGTTGGTTAGTATGGCATTTAAGTGGTGGAGAAGATCACATCACCGATATTACTAATGCCTCCAGGACATTGCTTTTTAATATCCATACACTCCAATGGGATACTGAATTACTTGAAATTTTGGGTATTCCACAGTGCATTCTTCCTCGAGTTGTATCATGTTCAGAAAAACTATCCCAAACAACGCCTTCCCTTTTTGGAGAATCCATTCCTATTTCTGGAATTGCAGGCGATCAACAAGCAGCTCTTTTTGGACAATTATGTTTTGAAAAAGGAGATATAAAAAACACTTATGGTACTGGATGTTTTTGTATTATCAATACAGGAAACCAAGCCTTAAAATCTTCAAGTGGCATGTTAACCACCATCGGATATCAAATCGATGGGAATGTGCACTATGCGATCGAAGGAAGTGTTTTTACTGCTGGAGCTCTCATTCAATGGTTACGAGATCAGTTAGGAATTATCGATACTTCTCACCAAATTGAAGCCTTGGCTAATACGGTTAGTGATAATGGGGGAATAACATTTATTCCAGCTCTTTCCGGACTGGCAACTCCCTATTGGAATCCTGATGTTCGAGGGGCTTTAATGGGAATTACTAGAGGAACACAAAAAGGCCATATAGCACGTGCAGCTCTTGAGGCCATTGCTTTGAGAACCTATGATATTGTTTCAGAAATGCAAAAAGAACTTCAAAGGCCTATAGGGTCATTAAAAGTTGATGGGAGAGTTTCTAATAATGATTTATTAATGCAAATTCAATCAGATTTGATTCAAGCCAAAGTCATCCGTCCAAAAACCACAGAAACTACTGCCTTGGGGGCTGCGTTCTTATCTGGATTGAGCGTTGGTTTTTGGAAGTCAAAAGATGAGCTTATTGATATTTGGGAGGTTGACCAAACGTTTCATCCTAATAAATCTAACCATAGCCAGCCACTAATTCAACAATGGCAATCCAATATCAGTAGAGTATTATCGCCCTGAATTAGTCCTCTTGCATATAACTTGATTCGATGTGATGACGGATCGAAAGTCACAAATAAACTTTATTTTTTCTTCTGACCATCATTGGGACGCTTTAGTGACTCCCGTCAGGGCTTCTGGTTTGGGGGCAGCCCTAGATACGGCTTCAAGAGGGAATAAGACTTTACTTTTAGAAAAATTCGATTTTGCTAAAGGACCTTCTTCGATAAGCCCCAAACTAGTTCATGGCGGTGGACGTTATTTACAAAATGGGGATATTTCTCTAGTCATTGAAGCGTTACAAGAACGCGACATTATGAGAGAAAAGGCACCGCATTTGGTCAGCAATTTGAGTTTTGTCATGCCATCTTATGATTGGTGGAATAACCCCTTTTTATGGGATTGGAGTAAAAATCTATTCCATGATGGATTAAGAAGTGGCGTTATTTACCAAGATGGTTCATTCGATGATTCGTGCATGACAATGGCTTTGATGAGAACGGCCCAAACACGTGGGGCTACCCTATTGAGTTATATAGAAGTTTTAGACTTTATAAAAACTCATGATGAGGGTTTTTCTGGCGTGATTATCCGAGAGAATATCAACAACACCCCATTAGAAAATCAAAGTAAAGTAATGATCAATGCCACGGTTGTTTTTTCGGATCAACTAATTCAACAAGATCACTCTAGTGCTAAAGCTAAAATCCAATCTTCTGAGGGGGTTCATTTGGTATTAGATCAAGAATTTTTGGATTCAGATAAAGCCATTATGGTAACACAAACAACTGATAGAAAGGTTTTATTTGCTAGTCTTCGACCACTAGCAACTGGAAACAATGATGCCAAAAAGGCCAAAGAAGGTTCAAGGCATCGTGAAATTTTGTTATGTACCTCTAGATTAGTCAACATTCTTGGCGGGAAATGGGCCACCCACTCAAAAATAGCTCAAGATGCTATTGATACGGCTTATGTGATGGATGGCTTGGCTGAACGAAAAGGTGATACCCCTCTATTGCCCATCCACGGCTTTGAATTTGAAAATAATAATCAAAATCCGTTGAAATCCTACGTTATGGATGCTCAAAAAGTTCGAGCCCTTGATAAAAAAGGAAACCAATCGCTCTCAAATAAACTCTATCTTTCAAAAAATCAAATTATTTGGTCCATTAAGAGAGACATGGTGTGTTGCCTAGAAGATGTTTTATCTCACACAACATCTTGTTTGTTTCTAGATGCTAAAGAGAGTTTAGCCATCACTCCCTTAGCGGCATAAATCATAAAAAATATCCTCGGCCGGTCTCAACAATGGAAACTAAAGCAAATAAATCAATACAAATCAATCAAAAAAATTATTACATATGACGATGCATCCACTAATCGGTGAACTAATCGGTACGTTTTTTCTGCTTCTATTGGGAACAGGCGTGGTAGCCAATGTATTATTAAATAAAACCAAAGCCAGTCAGCAAACCCAATGGGTGTTAATCACGTGCGCCTGGGGATTGGCTGTTTTTGTTGGGGTTTATGTTTCAGCTCCTTCATCAGGAGCTCACATTAATCCTGCCGTAACATTAGGTTTGGCCATGGCCGGTAAATTTTCATGGAGTTTAGTCCCAGGGTATTTTCTCGCACAACTATTGGGAGCCATGATTGGAAGTTGGGTGGCCTATTTAGTTTATATCGACCATTATAGAATAACCCATAATGAAGAGGTGATTCGATCGAGTTTTTTTACAGCACCAGCGATTCGAAAATTTTCCAATAATTTCTTTTCCGAATTTATTGGTACGTTCGTATTAGTTCTTGGCGTCTTATTTATAGCGGGTCCTTCCCTGAATATTTCGGATGTTAAAGTCACCAATTTTGGATTGGGTTCGATTGACGCTCTTCCCGTGGCCTTACTGGTTTGGGTCATCGGTATGGGATTGGGTGGGACCACCGGATATGCCATCAATCCAGCCCGTGATTTGGGACCAAGATTGATTTATCAACTGATTCCTCGAAAAAACAAAAATGCCGATTGGAAATACAGTTGGATTCCCATACTAGGGCCCTTATCTGGTGGGGTAATTGGCTCTTTGACTTATCTGGCTATAACTGGATAACCTCCAAAAACTCTTATTTTGCCGTATTTATCGATCTTGTTTCTCTAATGACAGTGACTTTGATGTGGCCTGGATAGGTCATTTCCGATTGGATTTTTCGACTCAAAGAAGCAGACAGTTCGTGAGTTTGCTGATCATCCACTTCATTGCTTTCTACAAATACTCTCAATTCTCTACCCGCATGTATGGCATAGGCTTTGGTCACGCCACCAAATGTGTAACAGACATCTTCTAGTTCTTTTAATCTTTGAAGGTAATTTTCTTGTAGTTGAGATCGCGCACCAGGACGAGCTCCAGATATGGCATCACATACTTGAACTATTGGAGCGATAGAATTGGTCATTTCAATTTCATCATGATGTGCGCCTATGGCATTGCAAACCACTTCAGATTCACCGTATTTTTCAGCCCATTTCATACCCAATAGAGCATGTGATAATTCATTTTCTGTTTCGGGTACTTTACCCACATCATGGAGTAATCCAGCTCTTTTGGCTTGCTTGACATTGAGACCCAGTTCAGCCGCCATAATCCCACATAATCTCGATACTTCTTTAGAATGATGTAGCAGATTTTGTCCATAAGAAGATCTAAATCTCATTCTTCCTATATAACGAATCAATTCGGGATGAACCCCATGAATATTCAAATCGATAACAGTCCGCTTGCCATATTCAATGATTTGATTTTCAATGTTTTTCGTCACCTTTTTAACGACATCTTCTATTCTTGCAGGATGAATCCGTCCATCATTGACTAATCGGCTGAGTGATTCTCTTGCGATTTCACGTCTGACTGGATCAAAACATGAAAGCAAAATGGCTTCTGGGGTATCATCAATCACTAAATCAACCCCCGTTACTTCTTCGAGTGCTCTAATATTTCTGCCTTCTCTTCCAATGATTCTTCCTTTAATCTGATCGGATTCTAAATGAAACACGGTCACACTCTTCTCTATCGCTTCTTCAACGCCTACGCGTTGGATGGTATTAATAATTATTTTTTGAGCTTCTTTTTCCACCGATAATTTGGCTTCTTCAATGGCATCTGAATAATATTTTTCGGCTTCATCTTGAACATTTTCTTTGAGTTGCTCTCTCAGTTCTTTCTCAATTTCTTCAACCGAAAGATTGCTGACTTGAATTAATTTTTCCAAATGTTCTTTTTTGGTCTTCTCAATAGTTTGTAGTTCCTTTTTATAGAAAGCTGCTTTTTGATCAATGACTCGAGCTCTTGACTCCAGTCTTTTATGATTTTCTTTGTTCTGCCTCAGTTGATTTTTAACGGCCGCTTCTTTTGATCGAATTCTATTTTCAGCTTCATTGAATTTTTTTCGAATCTGATCTTCTTTTTTGGATAAGTGCTTTTCTTTTTCAATCACTCGACGATTAAAATTTTCCTGAAGTTTTATGTTTTCTTCTTTGGCTTGAAAGAGCAAATCTTTTTTAAGTTTTTCAGCTTCAAGCTCTGCTTTGGCCAACAAACGTCTACGTTTACCCAAATGCAACTGTCCACTTAAAATATATCCTAGTAGGACCGATCCAATTCCTATGATTATCTGTATTATTAAACTTGTCGTCATTCTAAAATTTCATTAATTATTAAAAAAAAAGCCTATACTAGTGACATTTTATAAACTCCTTTAAAAAAAGGTTTAGGGCTAAATAGACGGTCGAAAATCTGGGCTTACCAATGGCCAGCGCGCTCTAGTGTCTATACTTACCCTTTTGAATTAATTTGTGTTGAGTTTATATGACTCTACTAATACAGGCAGTATTATTTCGTTATGTAAAGAACCTAATCGACTTTCATATGAAAGTCGATTTTACTTATTAGGGCATCAACAAAAGTGTTGACTTCCTGATTTTCTTTTTGTTTTTTGTCAACTGTTTTTAAATCTTTTTCTATGACACTTCGATTTTTTGTAACCATTAATTGTAAGGCTAACATAGCCAAACTATCTTGTTTGTTTTTAATGGCATATTTTGCTTCTATGGTTAAAAGTCGTTTGTTGATTTGATCAGCCGTTTCTTTGAGAAAGGGTTCTCGGTCTGAACTAGCATTCACGGGATAAATTCTTCCCCCTATAACCAATTTAATATCTTGATGATTCATACCGTTGCTTGAAGTGTTATTCTAGAAAAATCTTCAATACATTGATCCACTTGTTCAATTATTTGATTTAATCGAGCTTTTGTTTTTGATGTGCCTTTTTCACTGCCTTTGAAAAATTCTACATCATTGCCTGCCCAATGACTGATTTGGATGGTTTCTAATTCATTTCTTAGTGAACTGTTTTCCGCAATCAAATTTTTATTTTCCAATGACAGATCATTTAATTGTCGCTTTTGAACTGTCATTAGATCTAGCAACTGATTCACTTTATTTTTTAATAGACTTAAATTTTCTGGAATTGCTGACACTTAATTTAATTAACCACGAATAGGAACAAAGGTAATTAAAAGGGAACTCAAAATTCTTCTGTTTTATTTTCATTTGAATGTATGATAACAGAAATGATATCGATAATACATCTTTTGATGAAATTTAAAAACCATGGCTTTACATTTACAGTTTTATATTTTCGATTAGCACATAGAATGAAAACCATTAGAAAAATTTTTTACAAGTACTGTTTATTTCTATTTTGGAGTTTACCAATCCCTATTTTGGGACAATCATTTGAAGGGTATGTGTCTCCTTTGGATATCCCCATCGCTGTTTCTGGCACTTTTTCTGAATATCGAAAAACCCATTTTCATGCGGGTCTTGATATGCGAACCAATGGTGAAAAAGGATTGAATATTTATAGTGTTAGCGGTGGATGGGTCAGCAGAATAAGAGTCAGTACCAGTGGCTATGGAAAAGTATTGTATATCACACATGATGATGGATATATGGCCGTGTATGCTCATTTGGATAAATTTTCTGACGTGATACAAAAATTTGTTAAACATCATCAATATGCCAAAAAACAATTTGAAGTAGATCTCTATCTAGAAAAAAATAGTATTCCCATTAGTGTTGGAGAACTAATTGGTTATTCTGGAAATACGGGATCATCACTCGGGCCTCACCTGCATTTTGAAATTAGAAATCCAAAGAATGTCCCAGTGAACCCGCTGAAACTTCCTTATTTTGTTGGGGATACCATTCCCCCAGTTATATCTGAAATCATGATATATAGCCATCTTGATGATGGATTGTATCGACAACGTTTAGATTTTGAAGAAACTGACTTTCCCCACAAACTATACTGGGTCGATTCTGTCCAAGCTTTAGGACCAATCAGTTTAGGGATTCAAATGCATGACCGTTCAAATTTGAGTGCCAATGTCAATGGGGTATATAGTGTCGATTTAATAAAACAGGACCAATCCATTTTTAGATATCAATTTGACCAAATTCAATTTTCTGACCGAAACTATATCAATTTAATGATTGATTACCCATTATATCGTCTAGAAAATCAGCGTATACAAAGACTCTTTAAACATCCTTTAAATGATGTATCGGTTTGGGAAGATTTAACTGATGGAATCATCCATATCCAAGAAAAGGATTCCGTTCCAATAAAACTTGTCATTAAAGATCACCATCAAAATATGTCAGTTATTAAAATGAATATTATAGGTGGTCCACCACAAAACAATTTGACAAATGTCTATCCAATACATGAAAATGGCATTTCCATCAATCAATCTGAATCCTATCAATTCGATTTTGATGCAATACAAGTCGAATTTCCAAAAAACACTTTTTTTGATGATGTGGTGCTGGATATTCAACAGTGGAACCAGACCATCGATTTGGGAACCGACTCATTGGCAGTCAATAATTCCCTTAAAATTTCTTTTGCTTTAAATTCATTACAGTTGGAAAATAAACAGCAGTTTTTCATCGCTAAACTTCGAGATAATGAACAAGAACCCTCTTTTATTTCGGCCTACAAGGAGGGAAACCATATTTCTACTAGAATCAAAGAATTAGGGACTTACACGATTCTACGTGATCAATCACCACCAATCATTGAACCAATCAATATTCACGAAGGAAAAAACATGGAGCAAGAAAAAGACATACAATTACGAGTAGGAGATGATAATGGGTCAATATCATCTTATCATGGAGCCATTGATGGTCAATGGGTATTATTTGAATATGAATCCAAAGAAGATTTGTTGATTTTTGATTTTTCAGATATCGAGCTTTCTACCGGCGAACATTTGTTAGAAATTTCAGTTGAGGATAAAGTAGGAAATCAAACCAAAACTTCTATTAATTTCATCATTTGATTGGGGCTAATTTCATCAATTTTATAAAATATTTGATTCAAAAGTTGTATGATAATCAATGAATCTTTAAAATTTTAATTACATTTATTCTAAAATGATCCGCTTTGCTAATTTTGCTTGTTAAAACAAACCGACTTATGAAAAAACTACACATTATTTGTTTTACTCTATTGTCACTTTCCTTTTCGTATTCTCAGAACACTGAAAATCCCTGGGTGATCAGTTTGGGAGCTAATTTGATTAATCTTTCAGGGGATGATGTTGATAGTGGCATTAAATTTGGAGCCCCTTCAGTCGCTGTCTCTAGATATCTCATTGGAGGAGTTTCTTTTGGTGGTGAATATACTTTGGGGAATGCTGAAGATGGCGATAAAGAGTACTCTTATTCCTCTTTAGAAGGAAACCTTAAATTGAATATAGTCAATGACCCGAAGAAAAGTGTTCGCCCTTTTGTCAAAGCAAGTTATGGCCTTGTCAGATTTGATGAAAAAGTGGACAAAGAAGGCCCTTTTCCTTCGACAGAAGCTAACTATACCCTTTCAGGAGGGGTTGGTGTGGACATCGATTTGAGTGATCATATAAGCCTCAATCTGTCTACCTCCATTCAATCCAATATGGAAGATGAAAGTTCATTTGAGGTTGGCTTTAATCATATGAAACATATTGTAGGTTTTTCATACGGATTCGCAATTGCTGATAAAGATCGAGATGGCATTCGCGATCGCATTGATGAATGTCCTCAAGAAGCGGGGCTCAAAGAATTTGATGGTTGTCCTGATTCTGACGGAGATGGCATTATTGACAAAGCTGATGATTGTCCCAATACAGCAGGAATTGCTGAATTCAATGGATGTCCTGATTCTGATGGGGATGGCATTATCGATTCTGATGACCGATGCCCTCAAGAGGCTGGATCTGAGGATCTAAAAGGATGTCCAGATAATGATAGAGACGGCATTGCAAATCCTGATGATGACTGCCCGAATCAGGCTGGATCAGCTGATAATAATGGGTGTCCTTGGGGCGACAGAGATGGTGATGGCGTCACGGACGACAGAGACGCTTGCCCTGATGTACCCGGTAAAGGAGAAGATGGATGTCCAACTATACCCCAATCGATTATTGATTGGACTTCTTCTGAAAAAGCTACTCTCCATTTTGCTGGTGATAGCAGTAAATTATCAGAAGAAAACAAGTCTACTTTGAGTGATGAGCTGGCTCCCATTTTAAGGGATTATAACGCCATTGAGCTCCTTATTGAAGGACATGCTTCTTCAGATGGTTCTGAAAAATATAATTACGAATTGGGATTAGCACGAGCTCAAAGTGTCGTTGATTTCTTGGTCGAACAAGAGGTTGATCCTAATCGGCTAGAAATTGTTTCTTATGGTGAAAAACAACCGGTTGCTAATAACAACACTCGAAAAGGGCGAAGTGCTAATCGAAGAGTTAAAATTATTTTAAAAACCCAAGAATAGATTTTTCATTTTGTATTTTTTCTGAAGCCTCCCATATTGGGAGGCTTTTTTATAACATATTCCCTAATTTGGACGGTGAAAATTTAAACGTATGATTAAAAACACCATGAAATTCACCAATTATTCGTTGCTGTTTTTTTTAGTTTTTTCTTTTGGCTTTTCACAAGATCGGCAGATTGCTATCGATACTACGGTGATTACAAAACATCAAACCAAAATCAAAGGTCAAACCATAGATTATACAGCTTATACTGGAACCCAACCTGTTTGGAATGATGATGGTCAAGCCATCGCCACTCTTTTTTATACCTATTATAAACGGGATAATATTTCTAATTCAGCCAACCGTCCCATCATCTTTTCTTTTAATGGCGGTCCTGGAAGTGCTTCTGTTTGGATGCATATGGCATACACTGGTCCCTATATTTTAAAAGTTGATGATGAAGGATATCCCGTCCAACCCTACGGTTACAAACAAAATCCATATTCAATATTAGATGTGGCTGATATCATTTTTATCAATCCTGTCAATACCGCATATTCCAGAATTTTAGAAGTCGATGGGAAAAAAGAACCAAGGGAAACCTTTTTTGGAATCGAAGCTGATATCAAGTATTTGGCCGAATGGCTCAACACCTTTGTTTCTCGATACCAGCGATGGGAATCCCCTAAATATTTGATTGGTGAAAGTTATGGCGGAACTCGTGTTATGGGATTATCACTGGCTCTTCAAAGCCAACAATGGATGTATCTCAATGGTGTCATATTGGTATCTCCTGCCGACTATCGGGTTTATCGAACTGGTGGGCCTGTTGCTATTTCTTTAAATTTACCTTATTACACGGCTACGGCTTGGCATCATCAAAAACTCGATGCGGCATTACAATCCCAAGATCTATACGATATACTACCTGAAGCTGAAAACTTCGCCATCAATGAATTAATACCCGCCATTACACAAGGGGGTTTTATTGATCCTGACCATAAAAACTCAATGGCTGAAAAAGTTGCTTATTATTCTGGTCTTTCCAAACAAGCTGTCTTGGATAATAATCTTCGCATTCCGACTTCGTTTTTTTGGAAAGAATTGCTTCGGAGTGAAGGTAAAACTGTTGGCAGACTTGATTCAAGATACACTGGCATCGATGTCAAAGATGCCGGGGATAGTCCAGATTATAATTCTGAATTAACTTCTTGGCTTCATTCCTTTACCCCCGCCATCAATCATTACATTCGGACCAAATTAAATTTCAAAACCGATGTGAAATACAATATGTTTGGGCCAGTTCGGCCCTGGGAAAATGATAATGTCAACGTTCGCGATGATTTGAGGCAAGCCATGGCTCAAAATCCTTTTTTAAAAGTATTGACTCAATCGGGTTATTATGATGGGGCTACGACTTATTTCAACGCGAAATATACCATGTGGCAAATCGATCCACGAGGGGCCTTTAAAGATCGATTGAGTTTTAAAGGTTATCGAAGTGGCCATATGATGTATTTAAGATATCCCGATTTGATTCAATCCAATGAAGATCTCCGAGAATTTATTAATAACAGTTCCACCAATGGTACCCCCGCCAAATATGATTAACTAATTTCTATTTCAATATCAATCTCGCCATATTCAACTGAAATATTCTCCATAGTAGGAGTAACGTCATATATAGTTTTTAAAAACGAAATAAGCCCATGAGTTGGGCAGTCTTATCTTAGGGGCGTTTTATTATTGAATCTTTCCTAGTTTGTCGCTGTTAAACCCGATATATGATAAACAAGCAAACGATAGGACAAGTACTGTTGTTAAGCCAACAAGGCTCTAGATTTCTCTTGTTCCAATCCACTCCGGAAATGCCATTATGGCGATCACCATAAAGCCACAAAACAGACAACCAGAAAAGGAATAACAAAAAGCATCCGTAAAAGAGATTTGAGGAGTAATTTGGGGTTGATTGGTTTTGTTTCTTTGACTTCTCCTTTCATTAATTCGTGTGCAGCTAATATGGTTCCTAAGAGAAAACCCAAAACGATCATCGTATAAAAGATAATGTGCCACCATTATCTAGTCGCTCCTTAAAAACTCAAATAGAGTCCATCACCCCTTTGATATGTGGGATGGAATGATACCCTACTGGCCAAGACAGGGTTTTGAAATCTGCAAGGAAATGCGTCTCTTGGTCTCAAAACCTTGCAGAAATGATCAAAAAAGTGCCCCCAAAACAGCCCCAGTTATTTGACTCGGAATTCAATGCTATCCTCAATCCAAAACATCAGATCAAGTGGCTGGCTGATGCCATCGATTGGTCTTTTTTTGAAAAAGCCTTTGAGCCTCTGTATGCCAAAACAGGCCGTCCGGCCCATCCCATTCGGGTGATGGTGGGTTGTTTGATGCTGAAACGTCTTTACAATTTAGGTGATGAAACCCTCATGGATCGCTGGATTGAAAATCCAACCATGCAGTACTTTACGGGTTCTGATGTCATGAAACACCAGCCGCCTTGCGATCCTTCTGATTGGAGTCACTTTAGAGATCGTATTGGCCAAGCAGGGGTGGAAAAGATCTTTGCTTACTCGGTTCAGTGGCATCAAAAAGAAATCAAAAAGTCATCGATGGTCTTATCGGATACCACCGTGCAAGGCAACCATGGGACCTTTCCGACCGATGCCAAACTGAATAAAAAAGTCATCGACCAATGCCACAAGATCGCCAAAAAAGAAAAGATAAAACAACGGCAGATGGATGCCAAAGCCTCCAAAGAACTAGTGCGTCAAACCTTTAACGGGAAGCATCCTCGACGAGCTCAAAAAGCCAAAAAGGCCACCTCCAAACTGAAGACTTTAGGCGGCCGACCAGTGCGGGAATTAAAAAGAAAACGGCCTCCTCGGCAACGAAGCCCATACCAAGAAGCGTTCGAGCTATACCAACGAGTGATCGATCAACAGCGATTCGATCAAAATAAAGTGGTTGCCATTCACAAGCCATTCACGGCTGGCATGGCCAAAGGCAAGGCTCATCAAATGGATGCATTGGGGAATCAAGTGGGACTGATGGCGACGGGAGGCCCAACCATGATCATCACGGCGATCCGTGCTTTTGAGGGCCACCCTCATGACAGCCAAACCATCCAACCCTTGTTGGAACCACAAGAATCCATCGTCGGTCAAGCCCCCAAAGAACTAATCGATGACCGAGGCGGTCGGGGAAAACGTCAAATAGGCGAGACCAAGCTATCGATGCCAGGCAAAGCATTGAAAAGGGATACCCCCTATCAAAAGCACAAGAAGAGGAAAAAATTCCGACGCCGAGCGGCCATGGAGCCACTGATTGGCCATCTCAAAACAGAACATCGTCTGCAAGAAAACGATCGGATGGGCGCCCCATCGCCAACGATGAATGCCTCTTTGGCTGCGACAGGGTGGCATTTGAAGAAATTCATGGAACCATGAGTCCAGGATGTTCTTTTTTACTTTTTCAGAGGGGCTTTATGTTCAGTTCAAAGAACTTCGATCATCAAAATAATAGAACTGGAACCGCTAAAAAAGAGTTTTTAAGGAGCGACTATTTATATCAAAAACTTGTTTGTGGACCCAAAATATTTTGAAATGTGTAACCATAGGCACATGCGCATTACCGGATATTGAATTTAGATTCTTGATTTTCTTTACTTACCGTAAAGCCCAAGACTTATACATCACAAACAGCAACCGCTTGAGCAAGAGAGTCCATTCCTGAATTGCTTTTATCTTTTGGAATAAATTCTTGTGCCAAATAACCCTTATATCCTGTATCAATAATGGCTCTTATAACTGCTGGATAATAAATTTCTTGATTGGCATCTAATTCATTTCTGCCAGGATTCCCTGCCGTGTGGTAATGTCCAATATACTGACTATAATCTTTGATGTTTCGAATCATATCTCCTTCTTGCACTTGCATGTGATAAATATCGTAGAGTAATTTGAAATTTTCAGATCCAATCGTTTTGCATAATTCAACCCCCCAATGAGTTCTATCACACATATAATCTTTGTGATCTACTTTTGAATTGAGTAATTCCATATGAATAATAACGCCTCTCTTTTCAGCCTTTGATAGTATCCGTTTCAAACCTACAACACAGTTTTCCAATCCGGTTTGGTCATCGATTGCTCTTCGGTTACCACTAAAACAAATTAAATTTTTGTACCCAGCATCAGCAACTAAATCAATGTGTTTTAAATAGTTATCCACTAACGTATCATGATATTGTTTGTCACTGAATCCTTCTGTTAGGCTAATTTCAGCACCATTACACATGGTGGACTCTAAATCAAGAGCTTTTAAATGTTTCCAATTTTCTGGCCCCACTAAATCGATACCAACCAATCCTATCTTTTTGACCTCCACAGCTAATTGCTCGACAGACAACATATCTTGATAACACCAATGGCATACCGATTGTTTGATATTTTTTTTGAGCTTTGGTTTTGAAGTCTTATGGATGGCTGCCGTTGAGTAATGCAATCCCAACGCTGTTGTTGTGGCAGCTATGGTTTTAAAAGCTTGTCTTCTAGAAATTGATTGTCTTTTTTTCACGAGTTTATGTTATTAGTTTGGGAATTATATACCAAAGTGGCAAAAGTTGGTCAAAAATAGTTAAATTTCAAGATTTACATCTCCTCCATTTTTCGTAAATTACTGATTATTAAAATGTTATCAGTATGAATTTGATGAGATTACTAAGGTTATTTAGCACGGAAGAAAAGGCGAAAAAATGGTTGATAGAGAAACTGTGGAATTCAACTACTTTTAAGTGACAAAAATCATTCCAAAATAGTTCAAATCGACCATTCAAATTGGTTTTAACTATTTTTGAGGATGATTTTGTTTTTAACGAAAAAATGAATTTGAAGTTTGAAAATTTAGTTAAAAAATACCAAAAAGTGTCCAGAGAATTGGTTAATCATGAACGATATAATCTGTATGCCATATCATGTCATAGCACAGGCATTGAAGGATCCAAGCTAAATCAAGAAGAGGTCAATTTCGTACTAGATAATAGGCTCACACCAACAGGAAAAAAGATTGAAGATATTTTGATGGTCGAAGACCATCACGAAGCCTTAAAAGACATGTTGGAAATGGCCAATCAAAAAAACTTAATTGAGTTGAGTGTTGCTGATTTGCGAAGACTTTCACCAAAAATCTTACTCCGAACAGTTGCTGCTGAATTTGCAAAGCATTGGAATTTTGATATTTTGAATGGTGTCTTCCGAAAGGTTTCGTTACAAGCAGGAAATCGTGTCTTCATGGAACCAGAAAAAGTGCCTGGTGCGATTGATGCGTTTCTTTTGAATTTCAACAGAGATTTTAAAAAACAAAAGACCATCACAGAGATTTATCAATTTTCATTTAAATCACACTTTCTTTTAGTGGACATCCATCCCTTTCGAGATGGGAATGGTCGCTTAAGTCGATTGATCATGAATTATGTTCAAAGGTGTCATGGTTTACCGATGTCGATTGTCCATACGGATCATAAATACAAGTATTTTCAAACTCTTGAGGAAGTGAGAGAAACGAATCGTTTCGATAGTTTATATGAATTTATGTTTCAAGAAGCAACGCTATTTTTTGAAAAAGAGCTTGATTTGATTCGAGAAAAAGGAGGACATTATCTCTTTGAAAAACAGAGTGAATCAAAAAACACTAAGAACCCATCTCCTGAAAATACTTGGACCTGGTAGATGCCTCACTTCCAATATGAGGCATGTCTTATGAAATTGACAGAATGCTTTGGGGATTATCTACTTTCGATGAATCAACATGAACTTGACAGCCTGACATTCTATTTCGAATCAGCTTTTGCCACTTTGGTATATAATTCCCATTAGTTTTATATTTATGATACTTGAAAATCATTATGGGAATGAAGCTGTTTTTCCCATTTCCAAGCACTCAGTAGAGCATCATCAATAGAATATTTCGGTTGCCAGCTAAGTTGAGTTTTAATTTTTGAAGCATCGGCATAGGCTACAGGGACATCCCCTTCTCGAATTTTGGATACCTTTTGACGTATTGGTTTTTCAATGATTTTTTCAAATCGATGAATCATTTCTTTTACTGAAACTCCTTTTCCAAGACCTACATTATAAATATAATGATTTGAATTGGATGAAAAAAGATATTCTAATCCCAGAACATGAGCTTCAGCTAAATCCATCACATGAATATAATCTCTGATACAAGTTCCGTCAGGAGTGTTATAAGTATCTCCAAAAATTTTCAATTCTTTTCGCTTTCCTATGCCAACTTGGGTCATCAAAGGGACTAAGTTTTGTGGTTCTCCTATGGGCCATTCTCCGATCATTGCAGAAGGATGCGCTCCTATGGGATTAAAATACCGCAAACACATTGCTTTAAACGAATCATTGGATTTTACAATGTCTTTAATGATTAGCTCACCTATTTGCTTGGTATAGCCATAGGGGGAAAAACTGGATTTAAAGGGTGACGTTTCTTTGATTGGCAATTGATCGGCTTGACCATAAACGGTACAGGATGAAGAAAATATAAAAGGAATGTTTTTTGATTTTATTTCACTGAGTAATGTGATTAATCCTCCAACATTATTTTGATAATAGGATAACGGTTGGGTAATGCTTTGATTAACTGACTTCAAGGCAGCCAAATGAATCACTCCATTGATATCAGAGTGCTTTTGAAATAATTCCTTTATTTCATCGGATTGGGTGATGTCCTTTTTTTCAAATACAATAGATTCTTCACCTAAAAGGGCAATGAGTTGGTGATACATCTTAATAAAACTATTGGATAAATTGTCTACCAAGATTACTTTGTAGCCTTTTTGGTTTAATACGGTGCAGATGTGTGCACCGATATATCCCAATCCTCCCGTAATTACAATCTTCACGCTAGGCGTTTTAATGGAAAAGCATGAGATCTTCTACAAAAAGTAGCAACCTCCAATTCAAGTTAACCTTAAATCAGGTTCTAACACTCCTATTTTGTTATCAAAAAACTAATCGATTTTCCAAGAATATCGATAATCTCTACCCACAAATTGGTTGGCTTCTTCAAAATTGGTGATTCGCATGTTTTCCCCATCCCATAAAAGTTTTTTTCGACCATAATATTCTGGCCATTCTCCAGGTATTTCTTTTCTAAGATTATAACTTCTTATGGCGATATTCCCCATCAACACAGTTTCTGTCAAAGGTCCGGCATAATCAAATGAAGACGTTAATGCTTGATGCTCAGGGGAATCATAACCAGCTTTACAAGCCGCAATCCAACTTTGTTGATGGCCATATTCTGGCAGATCGTATCTCGGATCGTTCTTTTTCGGCCCCACTTGAACTGGTTGACCTGGCTTGTACAGTTTTGGATCAATGGCATAGACATCGCTCTGTATGACCCCTTTTTCACCGACCATCAGTACACCATTGGATCCAATCTCGGCTTCAACTGGCAACGCTTCGGGGTGAGCTGGTCGTATCCCACCATCCATCCAAACCATTTTAATTTTTGATTTATTTAATGATGTGGGTTCGAAAGTCAAAGTCACCATGGAAGAAGCTGGACAACCTTCCGGGTGGTATTCAGGAGTCCAATTTCTGGTATAAACAGTACCTACACTACACTGGACATCAACGGGATATTTTAAACCCAATGCTTTGAATGGGACATCGATGATATGACAACCCATGTCTCCTAAGGCTCCCGTCCCATAATCCCACCAACCTCTCCAATCAAACGGGTGAAGCTTTGGAGTATAGGCCACAGACCTGGCTGGTCCTAACCATAAATCCCATTCTAAATTTTCAGGCTTTTGTGAAGGATCTTCATCTGCAATGGCAAATCCTTGAGGCCAAACAGGTCTATTGGTCCACACATAGACTGTCGAAATATCTCCTATTTCGGCATCTTTTACCCATTTTTGAATCACTAGTTGATCGGGATTAGAACCCCCTTGATTACCCATTTGAGTAACCACTTGTTGTTCCCTTGCCATCAAAGTCAGTTTTCTAGCTTCTTTTATATTGTGAGTCAATGGCTTTTGGACATAAACATGTTTTTTTCTTTCCATAGCCCAAATAGCAGCATTGGCATGGGTATGATCCGGTGTTGAAATAGTCACCGCATCGATGTCAGTTTGTTGGTCAAACATGACTCGGAAGTCCGTATAGAACTTGGCATCAGGAAAGCGTTCTATGGATCTGGTGACTCCATGTTCTCCATCGGGATGGACATCACAAAGGGCAACAACGCGTTCAGAACCATTATTCCAAGCATGATAAATATCAGAAGATCCTTTACCCCCGGCACCAATACACGCCAAGTTTAATTGATCGCTTGGAGCGGTATAACCAATCCCACCAAGCACATTTCTAGGCACGATAAAAACCGATGATGCCAGCAAAGATTTTTTCATAAAATCTCTTCGTTTGATATCTGAAGATTTAGTCTTTTTTGAATTCATATTTTTCGATTCTTTGATAGGTTTATTAATGCGATAAAATTAATTTTTCTTTTGATATTTTTTTCTTCTTCAAAATGGCAAAAAGTTTCTTGTATTCAACTAACTGAGATGATTAATTACAACTCTACCCTATAATTGACTAGGGAATTAATCCTGCTTTTTGAATAAATAACAGGTTTTAAATAACTCCTCTACATTGTGATTAACTATTATTAAACATAAAAACCCGTCTTAAGTTTTTGAGATAATTTCTATCCTCAACGATGAATAAGGTCATTAGAATCGCCCAAGAATAAAAAATGTCACCGGCAATACTATTGGCCAAAAATGGTATGGCCATGGTATAACACATCAAAAGTCCTTCCCAAGTATAAGCATAACCTCCACCGAACCAAACTCCGAAATTGGTAACCACAAAGAAAATGATAGAACCCAATAATACATTCCAAATTGAAACTTTAGAAACGACCATGCCCATAATGGTCGTGATTAATAAAGAAAGGTAAACAACAGGGATCAACCCGTGAAAACCAATAAAAAAATCTGTGATCAACATGGCTAAAATAGGAAGAACGACAGCTGTTGGTTTGTCATTAAAATAATTACCGGAAACCAAAGCAATAGCCGTCATAGGAGCAAAATTGGGAGGGTGTGGTAACAGACGTGAAATAAGTGCTAAAAAAACCAAACCCATAAAGACCCATAATTGTTTGGAATTATTTTTTGACATCAAATCAAATGATTTATTTAGTCAGATACATTCGTCTCCGAGCATAGAGATCATAAAAGGCGTCATCTTTTAATGAATCGATAAACAAAATGCTTTCACCCGTACTTTTCATTTCTGGCCCCAATGATTTATTGACATTTGGAAATTTATCAAAGGAAAAGACTGGTTGTTTAATAGCAAAACCTTTTAGTGTGGGATTGAATTTAAAGTCACTTAATTTATTGTGCCCCAACATGATTTTGGTGGCATAGTTCACATAAGGCTCATTATAGGCTTTCGAAATAAAAGGGACTGTTCGTGAAGCCCTGGGATTGGCTTCGATGACATAGACCTTTTCATCCTTAATGGCAAATTGAATATTAATCAACCCTTTGGCACCAAGAGTCAGTGCGATTTTTTTCGTATGATCTTTAATTTGTTGAATGACATAAGGTCCCAAATTAAATACAGGAAGAGTTGCATTGGAATCTCCTGAATGGATGCCACATGGTTCGATGTGTTCCATAATACCGATAATGTATATATCTTCTCCATCACAAATAGCATCGGCTTCGGCTTCAATTGCCCCTTCTAAGTACTGATCTAAAAGCAAATTATTATTGGGGATACTTTGCAATAAACTCACCACGTGAGCTTCTAATTCTTCTTTATTGATGACAATTTTCATACCATGACCACCCAAAACGTAAGAGGGGCGAACTAAAATTGGAAAATGAAGCGTGTCGGCTAATTCAAGAGCTTTTTGGGCACTATTGGCCACTCCAAATTGTGGATATGGAATCTTATTGTCCTTTAACAAAGTTGAAAATCGACCGCGATCTTCTGCTAAATCCAGTGATTCGAATCCGGTGCCTATGATATGGACGCCATATTTATGTAATTTTTCAGATAGTTTAAGAGCCGTTTGACCGCCTAATTGTACAATAACACCATGGGGTTTTTCATGATTAATAATATCAAAGATATGCTCCCAAAAAACAGGTTCGAAATAAAGCTTATCGGCGACATCAAAATCAGTGGAGACTGTTTCTGGATTACAGTTAATCATGATGGTCTCATAACCACACTCGCTAGCTGATAAGACACCATGCACACAACAATAATCAAATTCAATCCCTTGTCCAATTCGATTGGGTCCTGAACCCAACACCACAACTTTTTTACGATTTGAGGCGACACTTTCGTTTTGACTAAAAAGGCGGCCCTCTTTATCTTTCATAGACTCTTCAAAGGTGGAATAGTAATAGGCTGTTGTGGCTTTAAATTCTGCTGCGCAAGTATCCACTAACTTGTAGACTCGGTTGATTCCCAATTGGGTTCTAGTTTGATATACTTGGCTTTCTAGACATCCCAACATATGGGCGATTTGCCGATCAGCAAATCCTTTTTGTTTGGCTTCCATCAGCAGTTCTCTTGTGACGCTTTGAACTGTATGATTGGAAATCTTTTTTTCTAATTCCACTAGTTGTTCATACTGCTTGAGAAACCAATAATCTATTTTGGTGATTTGGTGTATGCGACTAATGGATACTCCAGCCATAATCGCATCATAAATAATAAAAACCCGATCCCAACTGGGGTGGGCCAGTTTTTCAACGATCGTATTGTATTTCTTGATACCCTTTCCATCGGCTCCCAATCCATTTCTTTTGACTTCTAATGATTGGGTTGCTTTATGGAGTGCTTCTTGAAAAGACCGACCGATCCCCATGACTTCCCCAACGGATTTCATTTGCAGTCCTAACGTGCGATCAGATCCTTCAAATTTGTCGAAATTCCATCGGGGTATTTTTACAATGACATAATCTACTGTAGGTTCAAAAAGCGCTGATGTCGACTTAGTGATTTGATTTTCTAATTCATCAAGAGTATAACCCACGGCAAGTTTCGCCGCAATTTTGGCAATCGGATAACCCGTGGCTTTTGAGGCTAATGCTGAGGATCTTGAAACCCTTGGGTTGATTTCAATCGCGATAATATCTTCTTTTTCATCAGGACTGACGGCAAACTGAACATTGCATCCACCAGCAAATTCACCGATATTACGCATCATTTTGATAGCCATGTCTCTCATTTTTTGAAAGGTGGTATCGGCCAGCGTCATGGCTGGTGCTACCGTAACTGAATCTCCAGTATGAATCCCCATCGGATCCATATTTTCTATGGTACAGATAATCACCACATTATCATTGTTGTCTCTTAAAAGTTCTAATTCATATTCTTTCCATCCCACCAATGCTTTATCAATCAAAACTTCATGGATTGGTGATGTTTCCAATCCTCTGGTTAGCAAACGATCAAAATCTTTTGAGTGATGAACGAAAGAGGCCCCAGACCCTCCCAAAGTATAAGAAGGTCTAATCACTAGTGGAAATCCGAAATCTTGAGCAATTTCTTTTCCTTTTAAAAATGAATTGGCCACGGCTGATGGGGCTGCTGGGATATTGATTTTTTCGAGTAATTCTTTAAAATTTTCTCGATTTTCAGTAATCTGTATGGCTTCAATATCAACGCCAACAATTTCAACACCGAAATCTTTCCATATCCCTTTGTCATTAGCTTCAATGCATAGGTTCAGAGCCGTTTGACCACCCATCGTTGGTAAAACGGCATCAATTTGGTGTCGATTTAATATTTCGATAATTGACTTGGTCGTCAGTGGTTTCAAATAAATATGATCAGCCATTGACGGATCCGTCATGATGGTAGCAGGATTGGAATTTAAAAGAATGGTTTCTATACCGTCTTCTTTTAAAGATCTCAAGGCTTGGGTTCCAGAATAATCAAATTCACAAGCCTGTCCAATAATAATCGGACCGGAACCGATCAATAAAATACTTTTGATGTTGGGGTTTTTAGGCATCGATCAAGTTTAAGGATATATCACATCGAAAGCCTTGAGGCGAACTAAATTTGCTAAATACTAAATCCCCTTTCGTTTTGGACAACCTACCGCTTTTCTTGAGTTGATACGGTTAATCGCTTTCTACCTTTAGCGCGTCTTCTCGATAGGATTTTGCGGCCGTTGGCCGTTGCCATTCTAGCACGAAAACCATGCTTATTTCTTCGTTTGCGTTTTGATGGTTGGTATGTCCTTTTCATATGATAAACTCCTAAAAATTGGCTTTATTTTTGGGGATTTCAAACCGCGCAAATATAAGACATTCGAAGTTTTATAAGCCGTTTCAAGCCAGCTCAAATTTTGTTTTATCTTTGCTTTCCATAGATATGTTTCCCAAAATAATCAAACTGATATTGGCTCTTGTTAGCCTTACTTTTTCAGCTCACCAATTTATCGAGCAATTCATCGGTAATGGCATTGCTCTAGCATTATTGGGTGGTATGTTCGTTTTATTATATTTTAAAAATGAACTTATTTTTTTAGCTTTTCTAAGGTTGCGAAAAGAAGATTTAAATGGAGCTAAAAAATGGTTGGACAAAATCAAAAATCCTCCATCATCATTAGTAAAAAAGCAACACGGCTATTATTTGTATTTATATGGACTTATCGAATCTCAAAATAATCTTCATAAAGCCGAAAAATTTTTAAAATCGGCGTTGGATCTGGGCTTACGGTATAAACACGATCAAGCCATGGCAAAAATGAATTTAGCAGGCATTCTCATGCAAAAAAGAAGAAAAAGAGAAGCTAACAAACTGTTGAGTGAAGCCAAAAGATTGGACAAACACGGTATGCTCACCCAACAAATAAAAATGTTGCGTACCCAACTAAAAAAATTTTAAACGCCTCTTTCAAGTATTTAGTGCATACCTAAAGTTACCGACTGTACTAAAAATTTTCTACAGGAATATGAGTCGTATCTCTAACGAGAATGTGATAATTTTTTCTAGAATTGTTGATTAGATGACGCTGTATCAACCAAGGATTATAAATTTTTAATTCTTTGTATGTCATTCCCATTTTAGTCGAAAAATCGACTAAATCCCCAATGGCACTGTCGATCGCGATTTTTCTAAGCGGTGGTAATGAATAGTGATCTTCTTTAGCGATCTCAAATCCGTATTGATCCCCGTACTTTTGAAAGATATCTTTTACCGCCAATATTCTAAATACATAACGGGAGGTTTCTTCATTGAGCCATAAATCGTAATAATTATCAACTTTTTGGCTTCTCAAAGCACGTTCTAATCCAGACATTCCTCTATTGTAGCTAGCTGCCACTAAAGTCCAATTGTCAAACTTCTCTTTGGCTTTTAAAAAGTATTTACAAGCCACATGGGTTGCTAGTTCCAAATTGAGCCGTTCATCGACATTACTGTTGACTTCTAAACCATATTCTCGAGCTGTATTTTTCATTATTTGCCAAAATCCACGCGCTCCTGCTGGAGATGTCGCATTTAAAAAACCACTTTCTATCAAAGCCAAATATTTAAAATCTTCTGGAACACCATATTGAAGAAGTATTTTTTCAATGAATGGAAAATACTTATAACCTCTTTTAATCAGCAAAATCATATTGGATTGCCAATAGGTATTGACTAATAACTCTCTGTCTAGTCGCTCTTTGACATCGTTTTGTTCGATGGGAACATGTTCTCCTGCAAAATTGATGTCTTCTGGGATTTTAAGGGCCCCTACATAATATCCATCACTAGTTTTCTCAACATCCGAATCTAAATCCGATTGATTTTGTGAGATAAATTCTTTCAGATTGAATTGATCGTGACCATGTTTGTTGGTTTTGAATGAACCCGGATCATTGAAGTCTTGTGGCTTTAATTGATATTCTCCTAGTAAAAGAAAAGCCAAAGGCAAAAGAACAAATACCCAACGATGCTTTTTATTCAAAAATCGAACTTGACTATTAAACAAATTTATAAATTCATTTAGATTATGGACCAATCGAATTAGTCAAAAACTCCAAAAAAGTAATCTTTTAAATGGTTTATTTCTCCATTATCATAATGAACTATTTCAATTTTTGCAATAGAGTCACGAATACAGGCAAAAAAGATGTTAATAATACACCATAATTTGTCATTTTTCACTAAATTTGTAATCTAAATTAGACGTTGGAAATTTGCAACTGTTTTTAAGAATCCCTTTTAGTTTTTTAGATCAATGTACGAAATAGAAATCTGTAAAAACGAATTGTTGCGTCAATTCGAAACCACCATAGATGATCAGCTAGCGACTATAGAATATGTAGAACAAGAAAGAAAAATTTTTCTTACCAAAGTGAGTGTACCTAAAGGATACAATGAAAATGGTTTTGTAGAACAGTTCATTGGGAAAGTTCTTCGTACGCTTTCTGAGGGTAAAGCGCGATTGGTACCAACTTGTCCAACGGTTGTTGCTTATATGCGAAAAAATCGAGAGTTTAAAAAATTGCTACCGGTGGGCGTCAGAGTTTAAAACTCTGCTCTTAGATATCCTTGATTATCGACTTTTATTAGTTTGCATTCTACCAACTGATTTGCTAGTTTGGGATTCCAAGGAGTTCTTACCTTAAGATAATTATCCGTATACCCTGTGGAATAGCCGTTATTGTTATGGGATTCGAATAAGACCGTTTTGGTCTTGTTGAGTTGCGTTTGATAAAATCTCTTTTTCTTTTCTTCAGAAAGCCGTGCTAAAATATTTCTTCTTTGTTTTCTGGTGGCCAATGGTACCGCAGGCAAATCATAATTCATAGCCGTCGTATTAGGTCTTTCCGAATAGGGAAATACGTGCAAATAAGATATATCTAGCCGCTTTATAAAATCGATTGTTTTATCAAATTCAATTTGGGTTTCTCCAAAAAAACCCACAATGACATCTGCTCCAATACAGGCATCTGGCATTGAATTTTTTATCTTTTCAATGCGTTTTGCATATAACGTTGTGTTATATCGTCTACGCATTAATTTCAGGATGTGATTACTTCCACTTTGGAGTGGGATATGAAAATGTGGGACAAAATATGGACTGGAATTAATCAGTTCAATGATTTGATCATTTAAAAGATTAGGTTCTATGGAAGAAATACGTATTCTAGGACATTGGGGCAACCCTTCTATTGATTTGAGTAAATCATATAAATGATATGCTTTTTTGTTTGAAGGTGGATTCGTTTTTCCATAATCACCGACATTAACTCCTGTTAATACAATTTCTTTAATATTATGCTTATTTAGATGCCTTATATTTTCAAGTATATCTTCTAAAGAATCGCTTCTGGATGTTCCCCTTGCTATGGGTATGGTACAAAAACTACATTTATAATCACAGCCATCTTGAATTTTAAGGAATGTTCGGGTTCGGTCCGCTATAGAATAACTTTTATTAAACACATGGACTTTGGATATGTCGCAAGAATGGACTTGAAAGCCATTAGCCGTCGATTGATTTTCAATTAGTTGGTGGAGTTTAAATTTTTTTTCAGTCCCTACAACTAAATCAACACCATCTATTTCTGATACTTTTTGTGGTTGTAATTGAGCAAAGCAACCCGTGACAGCAACTTTAGCATAGGGATTGTTCTTGATTGATTTTCGAACCAATCTAGTCAGTTTTTTGTCGGCATTTTCAGTCACTGAACAAGTATTGATGACATAAATGTCCGCCCATTGATCAAACCCAACTCTTTGGTAAGTACGACGCTCAAAACTTCTGGCAATCGTTGATGTTTCAGAAAAGTTAAGTTTACATCCAAGCGTGGCGAAAGCAACTTTTGTTTTTTTTTCAGTATGGTGTTTTGCGCTGATTATGGCAGGCATTCTCTTTTTGGTTTACAACAATATCTTACAAAGTTTCATTTGCAAAAATATTGATAGCTTATCTAAAACCAGAGAGTTCTAAGATTTGGGTTTTCCGTATTTACTATTGAATTTATCAATTCTACCTGCCGTATCAATCAACTTAGATTTACCAGTATAATACGGATGAGAAGTTCGAGAAATTTCTAGTTTTACCAATGGGTAACGAATCCCATCAACTTCAATCTTTTCTTTTGAAGGAGCCGTCGATTTTGTAATAAAGACATCATCATTGGACATGTCTTTAAAAGCGACCAATCGATAATTTTCTGGATGAATCCCTTTTTTCATTTTTGATTTAAAATGGTTTGCAAATGTACAATGATTGACTATAAATTCTAATGTAGCTTAATACAGTGAATTACACGGAAGTAATCACTCTCAAATTGAAATCATCATCCTATAAAAAAGTCCCAATGAGGATTTCCACACAGACTATGATTGAAGCGAAAAATCAAACACCAGTTCAATGCCAAGGCGTCCTTGTTGATAAAAGATGCCCATCCGAAAAAAAAACGATTAACTTCTGAAACACATGAGGATTAAACCCTGAATAATCAAAAGGATCATGGTCAGAAACCCTTGACGCATCAACAAAAAAAGTGAAACAAAGTCGTTAGTAAAAAACGTTGAGTGATGCTACAAACCTTTGGTGGGTTGTCTTGGAGTTAGCCTCCTATCATTGAGAAGTATCTCTAAACATATGAGTTTTCATGTAACACTATAAAGAGGGACAAAGGGAAAAGGACCTTCTTAAAACCCCCATCGGCTCAAAAAGTGTTGCAAATGAAACTGAAAAAAATATCTTGCTGAAAGCAACTTTTTTTTGAAATTCAGATCATTCAAAAGGTTTGATTACCAAAAAGAGGTTAGCTTCGTGATGTGGTGGATCGTGAAAACATCGAATTGATGGGCTTTGGAGTCCTTGGATTCATTGGTATGGAGTTTTTGAATGAACTTTCTCTCATCGCTGGCATTATTTTTGGTTTAGGCATTTTGATATTCGCTATGTTGAATTATCTCTCTGGACAGAAAAGAAGAAGAAAGAGCCCAGGACAAGAGAAATCAAGAAAAGCATGAATGGGAGCGTAAAGAACATGAACTTCGCATGAAAAATATGAGAGGGCGGGGTCAAGGGCCACAAATAGAAACCGAATAATAGAAATAAAGGAGGTTTTCTATTCCGATAGGGATGGGTAGAAATCTAAATCATACCATTCAACTTAATAAAAGCAGATATTTTCTTTTTCCAAACACGTCCATCCAACTGATTCACCACCTCAATTGGAATCATCAATACGCATTTTGGCCTTTTTCTGTTCACATTCACGGCGATTCATCGCCTAATGAGGAACCAATCCAAACAATAGATAGACACTATGAATCCTATGGCTATAACGATACCGTGTAACATAAATCGCTATCAAAGCTGAAACATTATCCATTAAAAATGCCTTAATGAGTGCTCTGTAAATAATCAATTCCAGACACATTAGGATAAAACCAAGAATTTTGAGTTTGAAATATTTTTAACTTTGGGTAACTAATAAATTATCAACTATGACAAACGTTACAAGTTTAGCATTTCGCTTTGGTCTCATCCTTGGGGGTGTCAGCATCGTGTGGGCATTAATACTTTATTTAATGGACATGCATGATAGCCTAGATAGGTCACTACAGATTGTTGGAGCTATCATATCCATTGTAGTTATTGTTTTTGGACTTTTAGAATTTCGAAAACGCAACGGTTTTTTAACCCTCCCTCAGTCCATAAAAATGGCCATCATCATCAGTCTTATCAGTACGATTATATTCATCATTTACTATTTTATTTTGACCGAATACATGGATCCCGGAATGGTTGAAAGACAAATTGATGAAATGATGGATCAATTTCGTGCCAAAAATCCTGAAGTTTCTGATGAAATGATTGTTGGATACCGAAAAGGTCAAGAAATGAGTCGTAAACCACTACTTTTTGTAGGAGCTGCTTTGATCTTTAGCGTGCTTTCTGGATTAATCTTTGGATTAATCGCTGGATTAATATTGAAACGAAAAAAAGAAGAAAATCTAGACGATTTAATAGAAGAGTAGTTACACTTTAGTCCCTGTCATCATGAAGCCATTCAATCCATGCATCGGGTTTTTTGTATGTAGGATTAGCTAGGGTTGGCCATATAATTTTGACATAAGATTAAACTCCGGATTTAAGAATTATGCGATTTTAAATTTTTCAAACCACCTCCATAGCATATTCTATGGGAGGTGACTTTTGGTTTTTAAGGGGATAATCAGTTATTATCAGAGTGTGAATATCACAAAAAAGAAAAAGCATGTTTGCATCGTTATACCATTGTATAATGAAGTCGAATCTCTTTTTGAATTACATCAGTGGATCAAGCAATCATTTGAAAACTCAACCAAATATTCCTATCGCATTCTTTTCATTGACGATGGTAGTACCGATAATTCATGGGAAATCATTCAGCAAGTTTTTCAAATCGATAATCACGTCAGTGGTATTCGTTTTTCCAATAATTATGGAAAAGCCTCTGCATTGTATGTGGGATTCCAAAGAACCGAAACAGAGTTTATTGCAACGATGGACGCTGATTTACAAGATTCTCCGGAGGAAATCCCCTTCATGCTAGACCAACTAGAAGACCAACAATTAGATATGGTTTCGGGATGGAAAAAAAAACGCTATGATTCTAAACTATTTAAAAATATACCATCCAAATTGTTCAACTGGGCCGCCCGATGGGTGTCTGGAATTAAAATCCATGACTTTAATTGTGGGATCAAAGTTTATCGCCAACAAGTTGCTCAGTCTCTGGAATTGTACGGTGATATGCATCGATATATACCTGTATTGGCTTCCATTAATGGGTTTAATAAAATCGATGAGAAACAGGTTAGACATCAAGCCCGCAAATATGGAAAATCAAAATATGGCACCGATCGGTTTATCAAAGGGTTTTTAGATCTTTTGACGATTTGGTTTTTAAAACGATTTGGAAAGCGTCCCATGCATTTTTTTGGGGTTGTTGGGCTTATGGTTTTTATATTGGGGATTCTTTTTATTGGCTATTTAGGTATTGACAAACTTTATTTCGATACAGAAGCTCGTTTGATCACACAACGGCCAGAATTTTACTTGGCTCTCACCCTCATTATCTTAGGTGGACAGTTTTTTATT
The DNA here is from genome assembly GCA_026709415.1 of Flavobacteriaceae bacterium. GTDB lineage: Bacteria > Bacteroidota > Bacteroidia > Flavobacteriales > Flavobacteriaceae > Bin25. The sequence goes on along the minus strand of JAPOSZ010000014.1, from coordinate 44,830 downwards.
GCTGCTTTTTTAGGGGAAATGCTTATAGGCAATAGACAAATCAAACCCCAATATTTGATATCCGAAGAACTTGATGCCAAAAAGTCAAGCCGTTAAGCCAGGATCCTACCCTCTTCGAGCTTTGATAAAACTGTTGACAAATGTGATCAAAGCAAAGACACTACTCAAAATCATCAATCCAACCCGAAAGATGCCAATTGCATCATTTCGATCTAAAACCCCAATTAATGGTCGGATGAGGCCAATGATTATCAAAAAAGTCAGTGCCACAACAATATGCGATGCTACTTTATTTTGATTTTTTAATCCACCATTAAGGGCCAATAGAACAACACCAACTATTGTGGGGATCAATGATGTCATTGAGGGAGAGCCAGAAGTCAAATAGGCCCAAAGTGATAAGACAATGAGCAAAATGGCATTGATTAAACTAGCAATATGAGGTTTCATAATAATATTTAAGGGATAAAAATTCTTTGTAATTCTTAATGATACACACCAAAAGTAATACAACTTAACAGATTTAAAATAGTCGCGATGCTTTAATGATTGCCTTGAATAGAACTAGCATCTAGTCCCGTTCTTTACCGTGTTTGAAAGCTTCAATTAAATTTGACAAAACATTTTCAGTATCCTCGTTTAAAGAACTTCCAAATGTATCGTTGAATGCCCCTGAATTTAGTTTGGCAAATAAAGGAATGATTCTTTCCGCTTTAATATTTTTCCCCAAAACACGGACAAGCCCAAAAACAACATCTTCCTGATGAAATTGTATCAAGGCCTCATTTATTTTATCCTCCTTACGATCGACCATCAGTCTAACGTCGACATCGTCACTTGCCAAAAAGACTAGCGATTCGTAATCTTGTGTTTTTAATATTTCATCGACTTGCTTGCTTTCAGATTTCGTTTTACCTGGTGTTGACTCTCGGGGTAAAAACAATAAAATATTTAATTTTTTAATGGTTCTAACAACATCCAATTGTTTTATCTCAGGATCTTCAAAATAATCTTCAAAAGAAACCAAAGGAATATCGATGACCATGAATTCAGGGTCATCCATTTTTTCAACAAAATATTTTTGAAGCGTTGGCTTGTAAAAGTTTTGACAACCGCTCAAGTAGAAAATAATGAACAATACACCTAATTTCAACGAAATTTTGGTCGGGTTCATTTATTTTTTTTCTCCACAGATTCTTTAATTATTTCAGAACCTGGAAAATCTAACCGATTGGCTATTTCTGATATTTGGTTGATATCAATATCTCCTTCCAATGAAAACACAACGGTTTCTAAAGCTTGAATTTCTTTGGGGACTCCTGGAAAATCGTCAATATTGGAAACATACATGACAAATTGTTCAAAGGTGTTTTGATATTCCCCTTGTTTGACATAAAAACGAACATCGCTATTATTGTCTCGTATGTTCATCAATTCTGTGTAGCCATCATTTATACAGTTATTGAGCCATTTTTTCAATTCAGTATTGACTTTATCATTTCTTGACTCTATCAAATTAAAACTTCGAATACTACTTATAATATCATAAATTTCTTCGTCAGCAGGGGTATCTAAATCCAGTTGCATATTGGCAATAATTTTGAAAAGTTGATCATTCAACGATACCAAAGTGACATCTTCATAATCATAAAATCTTTCAAAAATATCTTGAGCAAAAAGAGTCCCACAGGTGATGGTAATAAGAAGGTTTAACAGAAGTTTTTTCATTTTTCTAACGATACTTTATTATTCTGATTCAAGATATGTTTTGATCGTCTCAAATCGATCGATATGAGCAACCGAATTCATACCCTGATTTAATTTTTCTGAAGCATTTATCATATAAGACTTAAAATGCTCATAAGATTCTAGGAGTTCTTGTTGTTCTAAATCAGATAAATAAACCACCTGTTCAGTTGGCGTATTTTTTTTTGTAAAGTTTCCAAAGGGTAAAAAGAAAGCAAAACAAATGGTGGCTGCCACTGCCGTTACACCCACGATACGATAGGTACTACGCCATCTTAACTTAACAATTTTCGATTTTTTTTGTTTGTGAGAAACATAACTAAAATATACTCCCATTTCGGAATATCGATCAGAAGTGTCAGATCTCTTTGAAAGAAACTCTTTGATTGCTTTCTCTTCTTCTAACGTGCTTTGACCTTTAAAATACTTGTCAATTAAATGATTGTGATTTGTATATTCCATAATTCTCGATTTTTATAAATTCTTTTCTTAGTCTCATTCGTGCTCTGGATAAATAAACCCGAACAGATCCTTCAGGTATATTCATTTTCTTTGCAATATGCTTGAATTCCAACTGTTCAAAGTCTCTCATTTTCAAAACGGCTCGTTCTCTTTTTGGTAATTGGTTTATCAACGACTTGATCTGACTATACTTGTCTTTCACATCAACGGACTTATCCAAATCCAATGAACTGCTTTTAAATTTGATGGTGTTATCCAAAGGCAACTGTTGTGCTTGTTTGGACTTGAGGCGATCGATACAGTAGTTTTTGACCATGGTGACCGAGTAGGCTTCGATATTTTTTAACGTTTTAATTTTAGCTCGATCCATCTCCCATAGTTTTAACAACACATCCTGTGTGGCATCTTCTGCTTCATCTTTTGAAACCAAAAGTTTTTGAGCCGTAAAATAAACCTTATCTCTTACAGCCTCTAGTGAACGAATTAAATCATTGTCTACTGACAACACCATTGCATTTTAGGTTATGAAAATTAAGACGAATTTTCAATTTTTATGTTACAAACTCAAAAAAAGGTTCAATTTGTTTCTTTTTGTCTAAAACCTTTGTTTTTGTAAAAATAAAACATAGAAATGTCAATCAAGCATGTAAAAATGTAATTTGTAATGCTTTCTTATGTTTTCAATTTTGAAATAATCTAAAGAGGTTAATGGTAAGAAAGTGAGGTCTGTTTTGACATTTTTTATACCACACTTAAAAACAAAATCAAATGAATGGATTTTTAAAACTGAGCTTATTTTAAACCTTTGTAACTAAGAATTATAGTTCTCTGATACATTTAGCTTGTTCTTCAATTTCTAATAAATTGAAGTTCAAATGTCTTTGATTCGGTTGTGAATTAATCGATTGAACTTGGCCTCGATATTCTAACGGCATGATTAAAAAGTTGAGGCCATTAATGAGAGTAGTTGTTATTAATTGATTCTCTTCAACTAATTTGCACTCCAAACTTTTGTAATGTATAACAGATTTATTAAAACCCTTTGTCTCGGATTTATATTCCTATTGACGTTTGTTAGTTGTAATGACTATCAAGAACAAATCGACGAGTTAGAATCGCAAATTTCAAACATTTCAGTTCAGAGTCTGCGAGATAAAATTGCACAATTAGGACTAGTTGTTCATGTTGAAGCCGATTTAGAAAAACCGGAATACGAAATCAGTGATTTTATATGGCGAGCCATGAATTTTTTCTATTTCTGGCAAGATGATGTGAATCTATTAGCCAATACAAGATACGACGATAGAAATCAGTATATCCAAATGATAAAAGAAAATTCAGATCCCGAAAAGTTTTTTGATCGATTACTATACGAAAAAGGCGAAAAATATGGGGATCGGTTTAGTTGGTTTATCGACGATTATATTGAACAAGAAAAGGACTTTCAAGGCGTGTCCAAAGATCATGGCATGCAATGGCGCCCATCGCGCACAACAAATAATAGCAATGACTTATTTGGATATGTTCAACTGGTTCATGCCGGATCTAATGCGGAAGAACAGGAAGTCAAAAGAGGCATGTTGTTCACGAAAGTGGATAATCAACCATTAACGCTTAATAATTATGAATACTACTGGTTTGGCGATGTCGATTCGTTCACGATTCATTTAGCAAAAGCTGAATTCAACGATGCGGGGGGATTTATAGGATTCGTTGAAACCGGACAAACCATCACCTTAACGGCACAAGAAGATTTTGCAAGAGACCCTATTCTTGTCAATAAAATCATAGAAAGGGGCAATCATAAAATTGGATACTTATTTTACAATCAGTTTGTATTTAACGATGAAAGACATCGTCAAATCAATGATGCTTTTGGTATGTTTGAATCTGAAAATATTACTGATTTGATTGTTGATTTGAGATACAACCGAGGTGGTAGCAGCGCTACTTCGGATTTTATAGCATCGGCCATCTCTGGGAAAGGAAAGGACGATGTCATTTCCAAATCGTTTTGGAATCCTAATGTTCTTAATGCTTGGTATGGTGGAGATGTTGTCACTGAAAATTTTCCTGATAATGTTCCGTTACGTGACTCTGATGATAAAATCAGTATTAATAAATTGGATTTGAAACGAGTGTTTTTTATTACTTCAGGAAGTTCTGCTTCAGCCAGTGAACAATTGATTAACAATCTGAAACCGTACATGCAAGTCATCCAAGTTGGGGATAAAACTGTCGGGAAAAATGATGGTTCTTTAACTTTGTATGATGTCGAAGATATTCCTCCAAGGGGGTATTTCAGTAGAGAGAATGGAACAGTTAACCCGAATCATAAAAATGCAATTCAACCTTTGGTTGTAAAATCTGGAAATGCCGAAGAATTCTACCAATTTGAAAGTGGATTAGAACCTGATTATAAGATCATCGAAGACCTTTTGAATCTGGGGGCCATTGGGGATCCCAGCGAACCATTACTGGCTCAAGTATTAGAAGTCATTGCTCCAAGTGGCAATCGGTATTTGGGGACCCACCATGACGATGTAGAATTTGAAGTGATGGAACTCCCTGAAGATCAAACGGGCTTCTTGATCTATGAATTAGAGACGCTATTTCCAACACAAGAATAGAGCGTTTAAAATACTATTTTGTTTGTTTGAAACCATTTATTGATAATCGTAACGGCATCGATGTGGTGCTTTAGCACTCAACGCTAAGGTCCTGTAGAAACCTAACTTTACGACCGTAAAGTATCACGATTTATCATGTTGGTCTAGGCTTCTTTTTTAATTTCGGTTTCATACTCGGATGTTGCTCTATCGCGTGACCTAACAAGTCTACCAATTCCTCTGTTGTCGCATTTTCATAATCAATATCGAGCTGTTTTTTAATGTTAATAGCGATTTCTACTGTTCTATCTTTTGTAATCAACCCACTTTTTGTATAAGCTTCTCGAAAACCTTTTAACACTAGTGGGACAACGACTGGTTTCTCTGATTTAATGAAATGAGTCGACCCTTCTCGCACGGGTGAAAAATCTTTGGTGGTTCCCTGGGGAAATAAAATCACCCACCCTTCTTGGAGTCCCTCTTTTACTTTTTGAACATCACTAAGTTTGACCGGTCTATTGATCGCTTTTCCAGCTTCTCGCCATGTCCGTTCAATCGAAATAGAACCCGCATAAGCAAATATTCTCGGTAAAATTCCCTTTCGCATGGTTTCTTTAGCCGCAACAAAGTAAATATTGAGTTTAGGTCGTAAAATATACCACCTTCTATTGAGATTATCTTTTCTTCCATTAAGGGTGGCATAAAACACGTGCAAAATGGCAATGACATCACCAAAATGAGTATGATGATTGGCAACAAACAATACATTTCGATCTGGCAGACCTTTTAAATTTTCGCTCCCCTTAATTTTTAATCGATCGGCATATCTGGGATAAGACAATAATCCAAAAACAATAATCACAGTTTTTTTAACAATTAGATATTGATTAAACAAGTTTTTTTTAAACACTTTCACTGGATTTGGGTCTAGAAAAAATGGATCAGTTTACAAATATTGAATGGGTCTATCAATAAGATTCAGATTCAATACAAAACTAATAACTGATTAGTTTGAATGAAGTTGGAGATTAGATAACAAAAAAGAATTAGTTATTGAGTTGTGGATTCCGTCGGATATAAGATAAAACCCAACGATTTAATAAAATCGATTCATTGTAGTTTAAATTATCATAGGCTTTATCGAGTTCTTTATAAAATAATCTTTTATTGAAGCTGACTTTTTCCAAAAGTGCTTTAGTGTATTTGAAACGAAGAGTTTTGGGCATAACAAACATTTTACAGAGCGTAATTTAAGACTAATTTTCAAATGGAAATGTTTACAAAATGTTAAAATTTGAGTTCCTATCTCCAAAAAACTTAATTCGATGGATTCAAAATATCGTTCGTTCTTCTATATTACTGTGAATGAAATAGGTATAATACTAATTCTAAACTAAAGATAGAAGACTTTAACTAGCGAAAATGGTATTCTTTCTAATATTTTCTCTAAATTTGTCGACATTATGTAACATAAGCTAGAAAAAGTAGGTCATCTCAATGACATTGACGTTGTAGGAATTTGATTATAAATAAAACATACCAAAGTGAATAGGGTTTTTAAGGTACAGCTTGGTGAGCACTGTTTTGAGTCTGAAGAAACGGCGTATCGTATGCTCAGACGTATGTTGTCTAGGTTTCGATACAGATTGCGTTACACCGACTTGACTTATGAGGATTTAGAGAGACTCTTCGCCGAGTTTTTGTTAAAAAATAAAGATGAGGGTTCTAACTATGTTATTTCAGCTCACGATGTCATTAAATCTGGTGAATATTTGGACTCAAAAATCAATGCCCATTATACAGGTAAAAAGAATTTTAAAAATCCCGAAAGACCTATGTATAAAAAGCTATATCGTGACCCTGAAGATCGAGTGATCGGTGGCGTTATTGCCGGTTTAGGTCATTATTTATCTATCGATGTTGTATGGTTACGAATTATAGCTATCGTGATTGCTTTGGTCTCCCTGGGTACAGCTGTTTTGTGTTATCTTGTTCTTTGGATTATCATTTCGAAAGCCAATACAGAATACCGGCGTGCTAGAATGCATGGTGTTTTTTCAGATTTTGAGGATTTGAAATCAAAAGCTAAAGAAGAATTTGACGCTGCCAAAAACAGTGTCGCTTCCTTTAATTTCAAAGAATTTTTTCAGGCCATCTCTCACGCAGTAGCTAGTTTTTTTCGACGATTTCAACGACCAAGATCGACATCTAGACTTTAATTTATATTTCTGAATCTTCGTGAATTAAGGCTATAAAATTATATTTGCTAGTCTTTTTCGGGGTGTAGCGAAGCCCGGTTATCGCGCCTGCTTTGGGAGCAGGAGATCGTAGGTTCGAATCCTGCCACCCCGACGAACCTATAAATAGGTAATATCAAAACACTGTAAATCGCATGATTATCAGTGTTTTTATAGATTTTGTTTGATGCCTAATCCAATTACTTGGAAATTTCTATTGATACAATCATAAAACTTTACATTTCCAATGAAATTTGAATAACAATAGACAGACAAGCCTTCAAATACAAAGTTCTTCTCTCAAATTGTTGATTTGCTACAATCGGCAAGAAACAAAGTAATACAAACTGTTAATCAAACAATGGTTCTCCCCTACTTTGAAATTGGGAGAATGATTGTAGAAGAAGAACACGATGGAAAAGAACGAGCTGGTTATGGAAAACAAATCTTAAAGGAACTTTCCAAGGTCTTGACTAAAGAATTTGGCAAAGGTTTTTCGGTTGATAACCTTGAAAATATGAGGAGGTTCTATCTCGTTTATGGAAAATCCGAAACGCTGTCTCGGATTTCAGAAATTAACATTTCCTAAACAGCGTCTCGGAATTTTACCTTGAGTTGGTCTCATTATCTAAAACTAATACGAATAGATGATGAAAAAGAACGCAAATTCTACGAGATAAAATCCTTTAAAAACAATTGGAGTGTTCGGGAGTTACAACGTCCGTTTGATTCGGCTTTACATACAAGACTAGCTTTAAGTAGAGATAAAGGCAAAGTAAAAGAACTCTCTGAAAAAGGACTTATCCTTGAAAAACCAAAAGATGCTATAAAAGACCCTTATATATTAGAATTGGGAATTATATACCAAAGTGGCAAAACCCACTTAAAAATAGTTGAATTTCAAGTCCTATATCTCCTATATTTTAGGATGGTTATCGATATTAGGAGTATTCAAAGATTGAATGATTTGTTGCATTTTAGTACTGGGTTTCATGCCTAAAGCCTGATGATATTGTTGGTATTTTTTAATCATCCAAGTTCGCATCGATGGAATGGGAATTTGATAAAAACCATTGTTCCCTACTTGAACAATGCCTTTAGCAATTAAACGATCCCATGTGGTTTGAGGATCTTTAATGTATGGATTTAATGTCAAAGATTCGATCAATTGAAGGGAACGGATCTGGTTTTTTTGGATTTCATTTTCAAGTAAAGCATGATAAATCGAACATCTGATTTCCGCCGTTATCCCATCAAATCGACCTTGATAATACTGATCTTTTAATCGACGTCCTCTTTCTAAGGTTTCGTTCCATACATTCTCCGATAAGACACCATGATGTTGTATTAATTTGGAAGCCGTTTGTGCATAACAAATAATATGATGTGGCCATTGATGAGTTTCTTTAGAGATCGTTTGAATGAAGTCATCTAAATCGGAATGGTTTGGATCTAACTTCGCGTCTTTCACCAAATAATCTTTTAAAATCGCCTTTTCGGATGTTGGATCCAAAGGTTGTAAATTAATCACAGCATTACTATGAAAACGGGATATATTGAAATCATGATATAGTTTTCTGGTGTTTCCTAATCCCGTGAATAAAGTGACGAACCCATGATGACCTTCTAAATTATGTATCGCTTTCATCACAAAAGATATGGGAGAGATTGATGTTTGATGATCGCTGAATTCATTGCCTATGATTTGAGCTTCATCTAAAACCAATAAAATGGGTTTTGTGGCTAAAGATAATATTTGAAAAACATCATCTTTTATTTTTTGGTATTCTATTTTTCCTTTGAGGATTTTTAGATCTAAACCAATTTCTTGAGCCACTCTTTGAAATTTTTTCCTTCCTAATAGTAAAACGCCTAATCCAAAAGGATCTGATAATTGATGAATACTTTCTATTTCAATCACTTTCCAATTCGGCTGAGCTATTTTTTTTAATTCTTGTTTCAAAGCGGTTTTGCCGACACCAGGTGGCCCTTGGATTAAAATGGATTTGGCTTTGCCTTTTCTTTTGGAAGTCTCTAAAGAACTTTTAAAAAACCCGATTTCATCGTGTCGTCCATGAAAGTAATCGGCTGATCCTCGATCGTCAATATCATCAATATGTTGAAAACTCATTGTTGATTCCCTCATCCAAAGATACCATTTTTATCTCAAATACTATTTGGATTGAAAGACAAACATGATCTACAGTTCCCTATTTAAAAGAGGATGGAAGCCTCCAAGTGATATCCATGGGCTATGCCACTTTGATATATAATTCCCAAACTATTAATTAGCGAAAGAAAAAGTCAAGATTAAACATACCTGTACTTACACCCATATTGCTTACTTGTTCAATGAATTTTGTACCCTTACGGTACTAAAGAAGAGCAAATTATATCTTCAACGTTCTTTTTAGAGTTGTAGTGTGCAAATAAGTGTGCACCTTTTAAAACAAAGATTTAAAATACTGAATAACAGTGTGATATAAAAAGGGGTTCATTCGCCACCCCGACCTATTGTCTTTCGATGAATCATGCGCAAAAGACGAATCAATCGATGGTAGATTTCATCTTGGTGATTTGATACTATGAATTATAAAGCTACTCCAACTTATATGTTATTTCATTCACTAAAATGAAGCCTTACGAACTCCAAAGTCTTCTGTTTGATTAGAGTTGTTGATGTGGCACTAGCGAGTTGAATGAGGCACTGAACTAAGCATCGGAATAGTTTTTGTTATTCCAAGATTTGATTCCTTGTAATGTGAAACTTCGTTTTACTTACCGATTTTGACTTATCATTTGATGTATTTAAGGTAAATTTACACACCAGGCTAATTATAGTACATCATCTTAGGCTAAAATACATACGGATTATAAGACTAAAAAATAAGAATATCAGCAAATTTATTTATAACATAAAAATTGAACAATGGCTGCGCCAAGAGAAAAACTTGCTGAATCTTTAGCAGTTCTTCATAACCTACAAAAGGAGTGTGGAGAAGTAGCTATTAAAACCTCTGAAATAAAAAGAATCCATAGGGAAAGACTCCAAAAAAATGGTTTCCTAAAAAAAGTGGCAAAGGGATGGTATATCACTTCGAATCCCACAGAAAAAGCTGGTGATAACTCTTCTTGGCATACTTCTTTTTGGCAATTCTGTTCTAGATACCTAAAAGACAAGTATGACAATGAATATTTTGTTTCACCCGAACAATCTGTTTTGATACATTCTGGAAATACTACCATACCTCAACAACTGGTAATCAAAGCTAAGAAAGCACCAAACAAGAATATTCCTCTTTTATATGGCACCTCTATTTTAGAAATGAAATCGCTGATCACACAAAGAGGCAAAACAACTGAAAAAATGGGGCTTAAGATACTAACCCTCCCAGCGGCATTAGTCCATAGTTCACCGACTCTCTTTGAAAAAAATCCAATAGATGCAAGAGTTGGTTTGGCTCAAATTTCGGATGCTTCAGAAATGTTGCATATCTTGTTGAATGGATCCCATTCAATTATTGCTGGAAGGATAGCCGGAGCTTTTAGAAACATCGGTCAGAATCGAATTGCTGATGATATTCTAAAAGCTATGAAGTCTGCAGCCTTTGACGTGCGTGAAAAAGACCCTTTCCGAAATGAATCAACAGCTGAATTGTCCTTTAGAGAAAAGTCCCCTTATGCGAATAGAATTCGATTGATGTGGAGAAGTTTTAGAGAACATATTATTCACGAATTTCCCAAAAGTCCTGGAATCCCTAAGGATATTCAAAAACATTTAAAACAAATTGATGAAATCTATGTGACTGACGCATATCATTCTTTGTCCATCGAGCACTATGTTGTTTCTGTGGAACTCATTGAGAAAGTCAGAAGCGGAGATTGGCATTCAACAACCAATCAAAAAAATAAAACCCAAAGGGATGCCATGGCGGCTCGAGGTTATTGGCAAGCGTCACAAAAGGTAAAAAGTTCCATTGAAAAGATTTTAAATGGGGCCAACCCAGCAAAAGTTGTTAACGATGATCATCAAAACTGGTATCAAGAATCATTTGCCCCCAGTGTAATGGCGGGTATTCTCAAGCCTTCAGATTTAGCTGGATATCGATCTAACCCGGTTTATATATCGAATTCAAAACATGTTCCGCTTAACAAAGAAGCCGTTCGAGAGGCTATGCCTCTTTTGTTCGAACTATTGGAAAATGAAGAGCATTCTAGCGTCAGAGCGGTGTTGGGTCACTTTATTTTTGTTTTTATTCATCCATATTCGGATGGTAACGGAAGAATGGGACGCTTTTTGATGAATGTGATGTTGGCTTCTGGAGGTTATCCATGGACAGTTATTCCAAATGAAAATAGAGATGCCTATATGGACGATTTGGAAACGGCTAGTGTAGCGAATGATATTGGGCCTTTAACCCAGTTTATTGCGGATCTAGTTAGAAATAGTCTGAAAGGGAGTCCTATGGCTAGATTATGATCAAACCGTCAAAGATTCAAATGAAATCTTTTGAGTTAATGCTAGGCTTTTTTCCCTTTTATTACTGGTCGGGTTATGATTTCTAACAGTATATTTGCTTGATACCATGAAGGCTACTAATCATTTATCGTCTCAATGGGTTATTAGTCGAAGAAAATTTATTTGGCAATCATCTTTGACAACACTGGCCATGACCTCTGGCTTTTCCTTGACAACAACAAAATATAATTTACGTTTTGGTCTGACAGCAGATTCTCATTATGCCAAAAGACCTCATAGAGGAACTCGATTTTATAGTGAATCGCATCTCAAAATGAGAGAATTTGTTAAAATCATGAACCAAAAAAAAGTTGATTTTATCATGCATCTTGGCGATATGAAAGATCAAGATGAAAACGAAATAGAACAAGACACCTTGAATTATCTCAAAATCATAGAATCTGAGTTTTCAAATTTCAACGGTCCAAAATACCATTGTGTCGGAAATCATGATGTGGATAGCATTACCAAACCCCAGTTTTTAAATGGTATTGAGAACACCAACATTCCGAAAACAAATTCCTATTACTCCTTCGATTTCAATCCATTTCACTGTATTGTTTTAGATGCCAATTACACTGAAGATGGTATTGATCATTTTTATAAAAACCCTATCGATTTTCAAAACACCAATATTCCCGAAAAAGAAATCGATTGGTTAGAAAAGGATTTATTGGAAAATAAAAACAAGATGGTCTTGGTGTTTTGCCATCATCCACTTTTTGAATATTTCAAAAGAAATTATCGACTCCATATTAATAACTATAAGGAAATTCAAAAGTTGTTTCTATCTCATGGAAATGTTATCGCCGTCTTTCAAGGTCATGTCCATGAAGAACGTTTTCAACTAATCCAAGGAACCCACTACATCACACAACTAGGCATGGTGGATCACTCTGGTTTAGAAAATAATTGTTTTGCCATCGTTGAGATTGACCATCAAGGCATTGAAATTTTTGGATATAAACGTTCCTCAAATCAATCCTTCGTCATTTAGTGTTCAATCCATTTTTTCGAATAATGTTTTCGGTTTATTTTACTGAACTAAACATCTCTTCAGTTTTAAAATCCCGATTCTGTTTTAGAACTAATTTTGAAGTTCTAAAACAACAACACTATTAATTTCATCCAAATTTTGATGACTCAAATCTATCGATAGTCCCGATTCATTGTTTTGGTAAGGCAAAGGCTCATTGTTATCAAAATATACCACAGATTTTAGTTCTGGTACTTTGTCTTCAATGTGTAAAATATTAATTTCTGGATTTAGAACATGGATATATATGATGTTCTCTTTTCTCGTTGAGACATACTCTTCATTCGGTAATGTTGGCCCTTTCCTTGTACCATAAATCGTCTGACCATATTTTTTTAACCATTGCCCAACTTCTCTAATTCTTTCACTATGAATTTCCTGTATTTTTCCATTGGGCATAGGGCCTACATTGAGCAATAAATTGCTACCATAACCTGCCGATTGAACTAGCAACTGTATTAACTCTTTGGTGGTTTTATGTTTATCGTCTTGAAGATTAAATCCCCAAGCTCCATTAATGGTTTGACAAACTTCTAAAGGGAGATTTCCAATATCTTCAGCTGAGGTACCCCACCCAGTTGTGTTTACCCCTGGTAAGTCCTTTTCAAACATTTGAAAATCTTCACCTTCAATAGGGGCTAAATGATGATTGTTTCCTATTAAAGCCTGAGGCTGCAATTGGTGAATTAGAGGATATATTTCATCATAATGCCAATCCATCCTTAAATCGCCAAATTCTTTACCATCCCAATCGACTTGATCCCAATGACCATCAAGCCATATGCCAGCAACGTGTCCATAATTGGTCAATAATTCCGTGAGTTGACTCTTCATAAAAACGATATAGTCTTCCCATTTTCCAATAGATCGACCTTTAATACCCAGTCCAGTTCTCCCCCTGGGGTAATAATCACCTCGTTTCCAATCCAATAATGAATAATAAAAAAACAGCTTGATTCCTTGTTTTTGACATTCATCAGCTAACATTTTCAAAACATCTTTTCCATAAGGGGTGTTATCTACAATATTGTACTCTGAAACTTGGCTGTCAAACATGGAAAATCCATCATGATGTCGGGAAGTGATGGTAATGTATTTCATACCACCATCTTTGGCCATTTGAACCCACTCTTTGGGATTAAAACCTGTTGGATTAAAAAATGTTGGAAGTTTTTTATAAGCATCAACTGAAATATCTTGATTGTTCATCACCCACTCGCCATCACCTAGAATACTATAGACCCCCCAATGAATAAACAATCCATATCTAGCATCTTGAAACCATTCTCTAGCTTCAAGATTTTCTGGACTTGGTTGGTAGGATTGCCCTCTAACTAGAGCGATCATGCATAATACGATAGAACACACCGCTACTAGTTGTAAAAAAATGTTTTTAAAATTCATTTCTACAGATTAGATAATTCTCTAAAGTAATATTTTAATCCCAAATCATAACATCTCTTTTTGTATAATGCATCTCATTTTTAAGCGGCTTTAATCCCTGATTTCGTGACTATCTTTGATATGTATATTTTAAACCCCATTTCTTGATGTTTTACAAAATTTTAATGCTTTTATTATTGGCTCTTTGTATTTTCAATTTGACTCAAATAGTGAACTTTCAATTTCTATCCCCAGAAAATATAGTATCTACAATTGGTTTTCTCAGTTGTCTGTGTGGTTTATTGATTTTAGGATTACTAATCCTTTCCAAACGCATTAGAAACAAGTTCTCTCAAAAGTCAAAATCTTCTACTTGATTATTTTTTTGATTTTTAAACATTCCATTTTCAATCCGCTAGAGTAACACAATCCCTGTCGATTTAATCTTTTAGGAACCGTATAAACCATTATGCTAAAGACCTGATTTCAATTTCTCAAACAAATCAAGGAAATAACTACTTGGATTTTGCTATTTCCTCTAGTACCGTGTTGACATATATATCATCCGAATTCTTTATACGATGATATACATCTTCATTAAAAAAAAGACGTCCTATATGAGCTTTTATGGCTGTTATTGTTGACTTTTTATTGGCTCTTACTACATCGGTATCAATATATATATAGCCCTCTATATAGTTAAGAAATTTTTCAAAATACAAGTCCTCATCTGGAAGCGGTTTGCTAAAAAAAAGAGCTTTGCTCTCAAGTGTGACAATGTTGTTATATGGCATATGATCCAGTAAAAAAGAATCGATTAACAACGTATTATAATAAATTGATTTCATCTGTTCTGTTATAGTCTCCTCTTCAGTAAGCACATTATTGGTATCCATATCGGGAATAATACCCCCTTGATAATGTAATGTGTCTAAATTCTGAGGATGGGATTCGCTTTCAGTTTGTTTTAAACTATCTTCTGGTAATTCTTTTGTTATGGGAATCATTTCAAACTCAAAAGGTTCATTTAAGATTCCTTGTTTATAAGGTTTTTGAATTGATCTTCCAGAGGGTGTATAAAATCGAGAAGTTGTTAATCTGAGATAATCTGCATCGGCTATTTTTGTTTGATACTGAACCAACCCTTTTCCATAAGTTCGGTTTCCAATCACTAGCCCTCTATGATTATCTTGAATAGCTCCTGCCAAAATTTCGCTTGCAGACGCTGAATTCTCATTAACTAGTATGTAAAGCTTTCCATAAAACCCCTTGACAGATTCGGCTTTATAAGTGATTTTCTCCCCGTTATTACTCTCTACAATAACAATTGGACTATCCTGAGAGAGTAATAAATCCCCCAAATCAATGGCTTGTTGTAAAATTCCTCCGGGATTATTTCGCAAATCAATTATTAGATGATTGATTTTTTGCATTATCAGCTCTCTCAAGGCAACACCGAATTCCTCAAAAGTAGTTTCACTGAATTGTTCTAATTTGATGTAACCCGTTTCAGAGTCGATCATATAACTACTAGTAACACTTGGGATATCCACCTTATCCCGAAGAATTTCGACATCAAACAAACTATCTAATTGTTTTCTATATACTGTAATGCCTACCTGAGTTTTTGCTGGTCCTTTTAGTAATTGGGTGACATCATTTTGGGATAAAAAAGTGGAGTCAATGGATGTCTTTCCAATATGGACAATGCGATCTCCAGAAAGCAAACCGGCCTTGTTACTAGGTCCGTTTTCAAAGACTTGCAATACCGTTACTGTATCTTGAATGATAGAAAATCGAATACCGATTCCTTCAAACTCACCAATCATTTCTTCCATGAATGCCTGATTTAAGGTATTGGGGATATAGCTCGAATGAGGATCTAAATTTTTAAATATCTCATTAATAACCTGTTCAATGATTGGTTGTATTTGATTTTTTTTAGAATTTAATGAGGCCACCTCATTGAAATAGTCATCTATTTTTTTTATGCTCTCAGATTCAATAAGAGCGTTTTGTTGATTTAGTGATATTTTGGGATTGACCCACATACCAACCGTCAATCCCAGACCCAAAATCAGTAAAAAAAGAATTACTAATTTAATTTTCATCATTTAGTTTGAAATTGAATCCCCTTTAATCTCTTTATCCACATCGATAATAATTTTATTGACCAAACTATCCATATCAATATCTTCTACATAATCTTGGTCAATATGTGTCAATAATGTGACTAGTTTTTCTATGCTTTTGGTATTTTGATTTTTACTTCTCAGTGAAAATGAATTCAAATTCATACCAATGAGCATGCCACATAAAAAAAATATGATTGCCAGGATGTATTTATAGTTTCGTAGCCACTTAGCCATCTATGTCATTGTTTAAGGGTAAATATTTGAGTTCAACTCCCGCTTTTTTTAAAAATTCCAAACCGGAAGGATCTTTGTATTTCTGAGCATAAACTACACGAGTAATTCCCGCCTGATGGATTAGCTTGCAACATTCTTTACATGGAGAAAGGGTCAAATACAGAGTTGCTCCACTGCACGATTGAGTCGATTTTGCAACTTTTAAAATAGCATTGGCTTCAGCATGAAGCACATACCATTTGGTTTCGTTGTTTTCATCTTCACAAATATTTTCAAACCCTGAGGGGGTTCCGTTATACCCATCAGAAATAATCATCTTGTCTTTAACAATGAGCGCTCCGACCTGTTTTCTTTTACAATAAGACAACTGCCCCCACACTTTAGCCATCTTGAGATAGGCTACATCATATTTTTCATGCTTATCATTTTTCAACTTCTACTCCTAGTTTTAGAATGGGTCTGGCAAATCTACTGATATTACCATTCATTCCATCAGCATCAACCTTTTGAATGACATCCACCAATTCCACTAACGGTTTCCAATGCATCCCATAAAAACGCGTCAATCCATAAAACATCGTTTGTTTTAAAAGCTCTTCTGCTTTTTTGTTTAAAATCCATCTAGTCAATACCCAAACTGGGATCAATCAACCTTTCCTTCATCTCAAGGATCACTATTGAAAAAAACAACACATCACCAAGGATTGATACATGAATGCCATCAACTTTAAAAGTCATTCATAGTTTGATCCCAAAATCATTGAGAAGGCTAATGTTGATCTGTTGATCTTCTCTTATTTCTTTCCCTTGTGAACGAATAATCTCACGAGCATAAAACAATTTTAACTGATCAAACATATAATCATAATAGAATTTTTGATTTTCTGAGAAATAGGATTTATTAATTGAATTGACAAATCCTTTTTTTGCTGATGAAAAAACGGGAGTAATGGGTTCTCCGTGATAAGCCTGGATGTAGTTTTTTAACAATCGACTTAACCGACTATTCCCGTCTCCAAATGGATGAATGTTAATCACATCATATAGTAAATCAAAAGCCATGTAATGGACATCTATAAATCCTTTTGTTTGATCAATATGCTTATTCAAGATTTCAATCGTTTCTGTCAACATAGGAACAATCTTTTCAGATCTCGGAAATACTCTTGTTCCCCATCGTCGTCCATCTTTCCTAAACTCGCCTAATCGAATGTCATAAGTTCCTTCATCGCCAGATTGTATTCCCCCTGTGGTGTGCATGACTCTTTTGGAGATTTCTTGTAGTTCTTTTAACGATAATTTTATTTTGTTTTCCCCCAACGATAAAACATATTTTAATGCCGCATGATGATCGTTTGCCATGTTGTTATCTACTAACTTCGTCTCACTTTCAATAATCCCATCTGACAACAAGCGTTCTGTTTGCCCATACGTTAATTGGCTTCCTTCCAGTTTTGTTGAATGATAAGTGATCGTGTATAGATTAAACCGATCATGATCTATAATACCACGAGTCGCTTCTAAATACTGTTCTTGGAGTTTTTCTATATTTTTATATCGTCCCATCAAAACTTTTGTCACGCTCGGCAATAGAAATACCTTTTTGAAAAATAATGTTGTGTTTTTTCATCTATCCTAATCAATCAAAGGGGCATTCATGCAAATACCCCCCCCCCTCATTGTCTCTGTTGGGTTTGGTGAGCCGTGATATCGACTCTTGGATAAAGACAACAGAGAGGTAAGGCTTGGTAAACCGAATCTTCTGCTTTTACCAAAGGCGTATCATGACCCGCACCTGCAATGGCTTTTTGAACTTCTCTGAGATTCGTTTTTCTCTGATTGAATATGATACTGAGGGTTTTGAGCTCCATATTCCAAGAAGCATACTTCATCCCAGGTAGATTCAAAACGGTCGATTCAATTCTTTCTTTACACATGGTGCAATTTCCAAATACCACAAAATTTGCTTTTTGATTTCTTTGAAGCGGTTTAGGCAAGTCACAAAAGCTAAAACAAAACAAAGCACACAGAACGAGAGCCCCCACATTGAACTTATTTTTAAGGTTGGGTTTTAAATTCGCCATTTGAGACCAATATACGCCATTAATCCGAAAATAGGCCCGTAGATTTGCGACGCATCAAAGGTGGGGTCTGAAGGGTTATTGGCAGATACAATGGGATCTTTCTGTGTAAACGAACCTAAGTTTTCACTACCGACATAAAGTTCTAATTGCTGATTAAATTTTCTATTGATCTGGGCATTGATTAGCTGATAAGGCTCCGAATAAATTTCGGAAGCCTCCATGTTTTTTTTGACTAATCTCTGCGGACCAACATGTTGTATGGTGAAATTGGTTCGCCATAAAGCTCCTATCGATGTCGGTATGGACACCCAACTGAAATTGAAAAAAAACCGATGCTTCGGAATCAAGGGAACGGCTCTATATCCATCACGATAGGTTGTTTTTATATCATCATATCGATAGGCCATACGAAGATCCAATTCATGAGATGGCAAGTAATTATATTCCACTTGAAAACTATTGGCTTTTGATTTACCCATTGTTTCATAAAAAGAAACCTCCCCGGGTGTTTCCCAATCAATAATTGTTTGGGTTTGGTAATTTGTAGTGTAATAATCCAAAATCAGTTGGCTATCATTGCCAAATAAATCAAACCGTTGGGTCAAACTACCTCCGATGTTCCAGACAATATTTTTTCCAAAATCATTTACGCTATCAATGATTACTTTTCGATTAGAAGCCAATAATTGTTGATTTTCTACCACATAATAAGACGCTCTTCGACCACTTCCTATGGATAATCTCAACTGAGTCTTTTCAAATAGTTGATGTCTTACATTCAATCTAGGCGTTACAAAAATTCCAAAATCAGAATAAATATCGGTTCTGAGACCGGCCATGACGCTGAGTCCATTCAAATTATTGTGCGTCACTTCAAAATAAGATCCTAAATGTGGGGTATTTCTATTTCCAAATCTTTGCACATTAGTGATGTCTTGATTGACCGTATCCAAACCAAAAATTAATCCTGTTTTAAACGTTGTTTTGGTATTGAACAGAATGGAACTATAAATGAAATTAGCATAAAAGTTTTTGTGCCACAAATCGAGTGTTCTTTGGTGATAAATTGAATTTTGGTCGTTGAAAATATAGGACAATTGAAGACCTGTACTCCTATAAGGAATCTCTGGATTGACATAACCCATCTTCAGTGATCCATCAAATCGAATTGTGTTGATTTGACTTTGCCAAAATGGCTCTTCGGGTTGTTTAAAATCGAAATTTAAGCCCTTCTGCCCAGCATTTTTTTGATCGTTCACATATCGAAAACTGCCCAATACAACAAACCCTTTTTTATTATCGATGTATTGCCATCGGTTGAGCAAATTGATTTGATCCACCAATGGATTATCAAGAAAGCCATCCTCATTATGGTCTAATGATTTATTTCGTTGATTGTAATGTCCATAAATACTTGTCGAAAGACGATTGTTGAGTTTTAACGTTTTTCCCAAGTTGGCTTCAAACCGACCGTGTAGGGATTGAAAGAGGTCAATGACCAACCGACTGTCAGTGATGGGTTTCTTCAACTCCACATTGATTTCGCCACCCAAAGATTGATACGTTCCAACCACACTGCCAGTTCCTTTAGAGATATGTATGCTTTCAATTTGTGGTCCAGGGATGAAAGAATATTCAAACGTTTGACCAATGGTTCTTGTCATTGGAATATTTTCATTGGATAATAAAATCTGATTTGAATTCAGTCCCAGCATTCTGATTTGTCTGACGCCGGTAATGGCATCCGCAAAATAGCTGTCAATTGATGGATTGGTTTCAAAACTTTCTGCTAGCGTACAGCAAGCTGCCTTTAACAATTCATCACTAGTCACATTAACGATGTTTCCAATTTCAACATAAGACTGCATCATGGATTTTTTCGATTGCACCAACTGAACTTCTTCAAGATTTTGGTGGGGTAATAGGAAATGAAAAATTTTATCTCCAGATTTGACATGGAGGGTATCGGAGATAAACTCTGGATGACTGATAATAATCTGAGTACTATTTGGATTGTAGGATAATTCAAAAAACCCATCCGAATCACTGATGGCATACAATGTATCATGAAGCCATTGAATCTTAGCCTCATAGACAGCTTTCGTGTCTTGTCCATCATTTGTTAACACCCTCCCAGAAATAGATTCTTGGCCATAAACCCACAAAGAAGAACTCACCGTTAAAATGAGTGCGATTGCGTTTGAAAATTGACTCATTTTATGACCATCAAAAGATTGGAGCATCCATATTTTTTATTATCGCACTAGAGATCTGAAATTATCAACGTCAAAATTAAGCCTTCATAAACTTCCGCTGTCAATCATTTGACTGGAGTTGTTATTGTTACAACAGGGGGTTGAATTTGTAGTTAGACAATTTCGAAAGTTAAATTAACATGATTGGGTAGCGCAGATTTTCGTTCAAATTCAAATACAGGAGGTCGTGACGAGAGATCCTTAAATCACTCTAAATAAATTGGGGGGGGTACTAGAAGACTTAACTGATAATCTTCGATAGTCCATAGATAAATAAATGGCTAGAAACAACGTAAAGGTCAATAGATTAGACCCACCATAGCTCATATATGGAAGGGGAATCCCTATCGTTGGAACCAGACCAATATTCATTCCAATATTGATGAAAAAGTGTGATAATAAAAAACAAGCAAAGCCATAAGAAAAGATTTTTTCGAAGCGACTTCGATGCAAACTAGCTCTTGTGATCACTCTATAAACTAAAAGCGTGTAAAGTCCAATTAACAATAAGCTCCCTAAAAAACCCCATTGTTCTGCTACGGCTGTAAAAATATAATCGTTGTGCTGTTCAGGAATGAAATTTCCCAATGTTCTTGGACCTTTAAACAAACCCGTGCCCAATAAACGTCCATCCGCTATAGCCATTTTTGATTGATGCAAATGATAACCAATATTCTGATTGTCTTTTTTCAGTCCTAAAAAAACTTCAAGTCGATTTCGATGATGCGATTCCATAACATTTTGATATGCAAAACTAGAAATCAAAATGATGCCTAATGAACAAGCCGTGATCAAAATCGATAAAGTTCTAGACCACTGAATATTATACCTTCTTAAAATAAAGTAAGTGAGATATGCCAGGAGCAAAATGATTAAAGTAGATCTTAATGGCCCGAATACCAGGGTCATCATAAAAAGGATACCCACATAAAATATCGATAAATATGAAACCAGTCCTAACCCCTCTCCGTATAATAATAAACTCAAAAACAAAAAAGTTATAGCAGTACCAAAATCGGGTTGCAATAAAATCAAAAACATAGGTAATGCAATAACTCCCAGGACCCAAATCACGTTTTTACGTTTAAACTTCCTATGAGAATTATGAAATATTTTGGCCACCATTAATACAGTGGTCAGTTTGGCAAGTTCTGAAGGTTGGAGGCCAATGCTCCCCAACCGATACCAAGATTGTGATCCAGCTATCGATTGACCAAAAACAAAAAGACCGACTAACATTACAATGACAATACCATAAGCGATGATCGAATAATTTATAAGAAAATTAATTCTCAACAAATAGATGCTAATACCAACTACCAAAGCCAACAAAATAGAAAACAGATGCTTATAAAATAGGGGCGCATAACTCAATCCATCTGGAGAAAATACTTTATCATGAGTCACTGAATGTACCATGACCAAACTGATCATTAATAATAATAAGTAACTAATCAGACTGAATAGGTCAAACCTATAAAGGTGAACATTGAGACTCATTGATTTATCAAAAAGCCGGTCCCCGATAAAGGTTTTAGGTACTCTGCCACTAGGGAGCCTTCTAACATTCTATTTTCTAGATTTTTTCTTTGAATTTGCCCCGTCAAATACTTTTCGATCATCAAGCTAGCTATTGGAGCTGCCCATCTTGCTGACCAATAACCGTTTTCAACATAAACGGCAATGGCTACTTTAGGATCATCTTTAGGAGCAAAAGCAATAAAGACCGAATGATCGGTCAATTGAGTCTTTTTACCATGGAGTAGGATAAAATTTTCTACAGTTCCTGACTTTCCACAAATATCAATGGCTTCAACATTAGCGATTCTAGCTGTACCGTTGGTGATTGTTAAATGCATTCCTTCAATAATAGGTCCAAAGTGAATCGAATCAATGGTAGTGATTCGCTTTGAATCATTGAATTGAGTTGGGGTTTGTCCAATTTTTTTGACAAAATGGGGTTTATAATAAAAACCTCGGTTTGCCACAGCCGCTGTAAAGTTAGCCAACTGCATCGGTGTTACTAATATTTCACCTTGGCCAATAGCATTTGAAATTATTGAAGATCCCGTCCAAAAAAAATCATCATAAATCTTTGAATAATAATCACCATTAGGAATAAACCCTGAACTTCCTTGAGGTAAATCATAGTTCAAATAATCTCCCATACCAAAACTCATCACGTGGTGATTCCATTTATTGACGGCGATTTCAGGAGAGCGTTCCGAATCAATTAATTGAGTATAAAGTTTAGCATGAAACGAATTGCATGATTTCAATATACTTTGAGTAATATTATTTCTCGTCCCTAATGGGCATCGACACGCCATGTGAGCGTTTGGAGCATATTGATACCCATAATTGCATGTGAAATTGGTTTGGGTAGTTACAATCTTTTCATGCAAACCGATTAAACCATTGAGAACCTTAAAGGTTGAACCTGGAGCATATTCCGCTTGCAAGGCTCGATTATAAAATGGTCGGTTTAAAGTGTCGTTATACAATGAGTTGAAATATTTTCTATCCTTTGACCTTTGCAAAGAATCCGAATCATAACCCGGTCGACTAATCAATGCTAAAACTTCTCCACTTTGTGGTTCTATGGCCACAATAGCTCCTCTTTTATCGTTCATTAAATCAAAACCATATTGTTGAAGATTTTTATCGATCGTCAAGGTTAAGTTTTCGGCTTTTTCAATGGGTATATCAAATTCACCCTTCTCATAACTGCTAATTTCTCTGTTGAATTTATCAACAAGAAAGTACCGAACCCCTTTATGTCCTTTTAATTGAGATTCGTATTGTTTTTCAATACCACTTCTTCCAATGTGATCTCTCAAACTATAGGGGCTATTTTGTTGGTTGATCTCATCTTGGGTTACTTCATTGGTGTAACCTAATAAACTATACGCCGCCGTTGTTTTATAGTCTCTTACTAAGTTTTTTTCTAAATAAAATCCTGGATATTGCCATAGTTTTTCATTGAGTGATACACTAGCCGCATCAGAAAGATCGGTTCGGATTTCAGAACTTAGAAAACTAGAATAATTCTTTGCTTGTTGGATTTGATTTTTTAAATCAGATGTGCTAATTCCAATGGTTTGAGCAAATTTTATGGTGTCAAATTTTTCTAATTCATTAGGGATGACCATTAAATTATAAATAACCTTATTGGTCACTAAAAGATTTCCATATCGATCATAAATTTCTCCACGTTCTGGTTTAACTTTTTGAGTCCGAATGGTTATTCGATCTGTATAATTGATTCCCCAAGTATTAATTATTTGAATATTAAAAAGGTTGAAAATCAATACTAATGAAATAACTGCTGTCAGAATAATGAGCAATTTTTTACTTGTCATTGGAATAAATTTTAAATCCAATCAACGTCCAAATAAATAAGAATGAAATAAGACTTGTTAAAACAAAATTTTTTAAAAATCCTACAAAGTTTTTAAACATTGAAAATTCCAATAAGAAATAAATCAATTGATGTAAAACAATAAATGAAATAATGACACCAATATTTCTATGAAGTTTTACAATTCTATTTTCTGCAATGAGTTTATTCTGGCTTTTTTTGTAGAACATATTTATGATGACGGGTCTTACTAATAATATTGTGATGGTCGCAATGGTATTAATTGCTGGGAGATCCAATAGTAAATCAATGCAGATCCCCATAAAAAATCCAATCAACAACAAGCCCATTTGATTTATTGTAATGGGAAGAAATAATAAATACAAAAGATATACTTGAGGATCAATGGAATACAATAAATTAAAGTTACTAAAAATGAGAACCTGTCCTAAAACAAACAAAGGAAAAAAATAGATCAGTTGAAACGTTGATGGTATCATTAAATCGACAAAAACAGAGAGTCTATTTCAATCTTTATTAAATCTTCAACAATATGCGCCCATCGTTGTGAAAAAGGGTCCTCAAAAAGCTCAACTTCCAATTGGTAATAAATGGGGTCACTTACGGAATCGATTTTAGAAATGCGACCCAATAATATTGATGCTGGGAAAAAAGAAGAAATACCACTGGTTACAATGGTATCATTCAATGAAACTTCTTTTGATTTTTGAAAATCAGAAATCTCCATTTTTGTGGGTGTGATCATAGACCATCTCATGATACCAACATCTCTAGTTTGCTGATTCCGAATGCTTATACCGATATCTTTATGTAATATCGATATCACTCTTGAATAATTTGAACTGACATCTTTGGTAATTCCCAATACGCCGTCATGGTGAATCACACCCATTTCAGGTCTGATGCCATCATTTTTTCCTTTATCAATGATAAAAAAATTAATATCGAAGTTTCTAGTTGAATAAATGATATTAGCATCATACAACTGATATCGATTCCTATCAATACGCAATGAATCACTAGCTAAAACTTTCATAGATCCCTGGTGATTCATCTTAAATTCTTTTAATTCCCGAATTTCTGTTAATAAGGAATCATTATTCTTTTTTAACCCAAAATATCCATAAACAGCATTTGCCGAATGATGAATTGGGGCAATGGCTATCAGAGAAAATTGAGTTAAACTATTGCTGAGGGGATTCGAGCTTTGAAATGCATAGATTAACGAGAGACTTAGTAGAAATAAGTAAAGAAATAGATTTCGAAAGCGTGTAAAAAACAAAATGAGGCGACCCATTTTTAATGGTCTTCCAAAATTGGTCTGTAATAATCAAACTCTTTTAAAGCAATTCCAGTCCCTTTAACAACGGCTCCTAAGGGGTCATCACTTAAGGTGACTTTCATTTTTGTTGTTTTTGAAAGTCGTTTTACTAATCCCCGAATCAGACTTCCGCCGCCCGCTAAATAAATTCCGTTTTCAAGAATATCTCCAGTTAACTCAGGAGGTGTTTGAGCCAAAACACGAATAACGGCTTTTTCCATACGAGAAATAGAACTTTCAATTGCTTTTGCAATATCTACATGAGAAATTTCAATTTCCACCGGCTCTCCACTAGCTAATAATTTACCATATACTTTAATGGGTTTAGGAGGATTTTTTAAATCTTGTAATACACTTCCAACTTGAACTTTAATTTTTTCTGCGGTGTATTCACCAATGCTGGTACCATAGACATCCCCAACATATTGAATGATATCTCTTGTAAACGTGTTTCCAGCCACTCGAATGGAACTGCCACAGACTATACCAAATAGTGAAATGACAGCAATTTCTGTTGTTCCACCACCGATATCCACTATGAGAATCCCCTTAGGCATCGATATATCAATCCCCAAACCGATAGCCGCAGCCATAGGTTCATCAATGAGAAAAACTTCTTTTCCATTGACTCTTTCTGCAGACTCGATAACGGCTTTTCGTTCAACTGGTGTAATACCCGATGGAACACAAATAACAATCCGTAGTGATGGTGGAAATATTCTTTTTTGCAACGCTGGAATTTGGTTGACTAGGGATTTTATCAATTGCTCTGAAGCCAAAAAGTCTGCAATCACGCCATCTTGTAATGGTCGAATCACTTTGATCTCATCATGCGTTCTCCCCTCCCATTGCACGGCTTGAGCACCAATAGCCACTAATTTATTGGATTTGATATTGATGGCCACAACAGAAGGGCTATTGATGACTACTTGATTTTTATGGATGATCAGCGTATTAGCCGTACCTAAATCAATTGCTATTTCTTCTTTAAAAAATCCCATTAATTTTTAGCTTTTTGACGATTAGTGTTTAAAATGTCTAGTTCCTGAAAACACCATTGGTATTTGATGTCGATTACAATAATCAATTGATAATTGATCTTTTTTTGAACCGCCGGGCTGGATGACAGCTCGAATCCCATGTTGATACGCGATTTCCACACAATCAGGAAAGGGGAAGAACGCTTCACTGGCCATCACCGCTCCCGTTAAATCTAATTTGTGTGTTTTTGCTTTTGCAATAGCGTGATGCAAAGCATCCACTCTAGAAGTCTGACCCATTCCAGAAGCCAATAATTGTTGATTTTTAACTAGTACAATGGCATTTGATTTGGTGTGCTTGCAGATTTTTGAAGCAAACAATAGGTCTTTTATCTGGTTTGAATTTGGAGCACTAGAAGTAACGACCTTTAAATCGTTGTTAGTATCTGTTTTACGATCAAAATCTTGTTTTAAAACGCCATTTAGACAACTTCTAAATTGGGTTTTCGGCAATTGGGAAACTTTAGATTTTAAAATGATTAGATTTTTCTTTTTTTGAAGTAAATCAAGGGCCGTAGATTCATAATCTTTGGCCATAATGACTTCGATAAAAATAGGGGCAATGAGTTCAGCTGTTTTTAAATCAAGAATTTGGTTGGTTATCAATACCCCACCAAATGCAGATAGAGGATCCGCTTGGAGTGCTTTTTTAAAGCTTTGGGACACTGACTCAGCTTGACTAATGCCACAGGCATTGTTGTGTTTGAAAATGGCAAACACGTTTTCGGTTCGATCGAATTCTAAAATCAACCATATGGCCGCTTCGACATCGAGTAAATTATTATAAGAAATATCTTTTCCCTGTAGTTGTTCGATGGCTTGATTTAAATCCCCTTGAAATTCCGCTTTTTGGTGAGGGTTTTCCCCATATCTCAATGGTTTAGAATTTTCTGAAAGACCATTTTGATCCGAGGCATAATACCGAGCTATCAATCCATCGTATTGATGTGTTTGTAAAAACGCCTGGTGAGCAAAGGTCTTTCTTTCTTCTATTGTCGAACCACCATCATTAGCATTCAATAGTTGAACCAAATCGGCATATTGATTTCGATTCGAAATACATAGCACATCGTTATAATTTTTCGCCGCGGCCCGAACTAGAGATACACCACCAATATCGATTTGTTCGATCAAATCCTGATGAGTCGCCTTTTGATTTTCAAGGGTTTGCTCAAAGGGATATAAATCTACAACCACCAAATCAAATGGGTCAATCTTATATTGATCCATATCCTGGATATCTTTCGGTTCATTGGAGCGATGAAGAATCCCTCCAAAAACTTTTGGATGCAGTGTTTTGACTCGTCCTCCTAGAATCGATGGGTAACCCGTTAATTCTTCAATGGCTGTTACTGGAATTCCTAAATCTTTAATAAACTGATAGGTTCCTCCTGTGGAATATAATTCAACCTTGAGATAGTTTAGCGATTTGACGATTTGATCTAGTCCCTTTTTTTCATAAACAGAAATTAATGCTCTTTTAATTTTCCGAATATTTTGACTCATTTTTTCAGTCATTAACATTAGCAGGAAAGTTTTTTGCAACCACGCCACAAACATCCTTTAATAGCCGTTCATCTTTTGAATTAAAAGCATTCTTTTGATGGGAATCGATATCGATTTGCCCCACGTTTTTGCCATTGATCAAAATAGGATAAACGATTTCACTTTTTACTTTTGGACTACAAGATAAATAATTGGATTCCAGCGTTACGTCGGGAGAGATAAAAACTTGATTGCTTTCAGCCACTTGTCCACAGATTCCTTTTCCAAAAGGAATTTCTGTATGCTGGGTTGATTCTCCATAATAAGCTTCCAAGGAAAGCGTTTTTTTTGACTGATCAACCATGTAAAATCCAACCCAATCGTATGCTTGGTTGTACTTTGCCAACAGCTCACATATTTTTTGCAATCGACCTTTAAACTCCAAGTCAGTTCGTTGGAAAATCGCAAGGACCTCATTGGTAATCTTCATGTATAAATAAACTCGGTAGAAAACAATGGTAAAAATAGTGTAAAAATCAAGTTTCTATTGACCAATCCATGTTAAAATCTGTCATGAAATCATTGAATTTTTTAACCTCATTGAAGTATTCCACAAAAATTAAATCATACAAATTCAATCCAAATAAAAATGTTTTGATTTTAGGAGGTTACATTTTGACAACAAAAAACCTCCCAAATGGGAGGTTTTGATGCTAAAAATGAAAGCCCCTTTTATCTGAAAATGTTATGATTAACCAATATAAAATCTTAATTTATTTTCAACTAAAAAATAGCAAAAGGGACTTGCATTCATAGTTCATAACTCGTTTAGCCTATCCAACCTAAACGGTCTAAATCCTTATTTCCACCAAAGGAATTGACATCCGCCCCTTTTCTCGGAAGACCCGAATTTCGATAATTTTGGATTTCAATATTATTGGTATCCGCATCCCGCCTATGGATTGGCAATTCAACTGCTGTTCCGATTCCAAAAACATTAACAGGAATACCTCTATTCTCCTCAGGAGCTCCAGGTAAGGTAAAATCATCCGCATCATTTCCTTCATCATTGGGCTGCCCAATGGCCGAATCCTCCCCATCGCCAGCCGTTTGTGAAGTCAGTGTGATTTGTAGCGTATCCTCTTTTGGTGGGTTTCCACTTTTTCGATTATCGATATCTGTTTTAGCTACTCTTGCGTCCCAACCAACTGGGGGTTTGGTAATCGATACTTTAATCTTCTTATCAATGGCTTGAGCATCTAGTATTCCGATGGTGGCAGCTTCACGTGTCTGACCATCAATCTCAACGTCTGCAAAATCATTGATTCCATAAGGGTGTACCGGTTCAAAAATTCTGTCATCAACATCAGCAGTAGCATCATTAGCCTCATCAGTAACACCACTAGCGGTATCATCATAAATGGTAAACGGTTTGATTAATAAATTTCTAATGAATGTAAGATCACCACCATCATCAGTATCATTATTATCTAGGGGATTCACTGGTGTATCAGGATCAGGATCAATATCAGCAGTAGTAACATACGTTACGGCATGTTTATTCCCCCCAGCAAATGTTCTCTTAGCATCTGCAACTTTTTTATTGAAATCTGCCTCAGTGATTTTACCGCCTGTCAATTTTGGTTCACCTGCTGCCGGTGCCGCGGCTATCTCATAGACTGTTACCGTACTACTGATTTGTGAGTTGCCTTCACCGATGGTCAGTTTAAGCGATCCCGTTAACTTATCAGCATCAAACCCAGGGGTATTTGGATTTGCCTCAACAATAATCCTTCCTTGAGGATAGCCGCCTGCTCGGGCACTGATGGTGACACCATTACTATCGAAAAAGTTTTTGACCTCGTCATCATTGACATCACTGGCCCAGTTGTTATAAGTCCCACCATCCGTCAAATCGATGGGTAGAACCCCACCTCCAGCTCTGATGGATAGGTTGTTAGATGATGCATCGGTGATGCCAGAAACAAGGAAGACCCGTCGAGCTCCAACATCGGTCGATCTTAACCCTTTACGAATTAATACGAAATTATTCTCATCATCGCTACTATTCGTCGTTTCCGCTTTATCATCTTCATTGTTTTTAGTGGTCGCTCTATTTGGTTTAAACGTGTTCGCCCCATCATACGAAACCAAAGCTCTTCGGATGTTTTCGTGACTTAAAAACTCTTTTAAACCCGAAAGTCCCGAAGAATCCGTGATTTTTCCTGCTTGATTATTAGGGACTCGTAAATGAATCGCATCAGCAAATAATTTATTACTGCCGTATACCTCTACCCCGTCATCACTATCGGGATTAGGATGTACTTGTATTCTACCAATTTCTACCCTATCCCCATCATACCAGTTGGGCGTACCAAACTTTTGGGGACTCCCTTCTTTCAAAGCCGCAAAACTGATCTGTTCTAACTTAGGGTTCCCTTGAATAATTAACGTCTTCAGTTGATTGACATTATCCGCTGTGAGCTTCTCCAGATCGCCATTCCCCTCTATGCGTAACACACTCCCAGCACCACTTTTATGACCTAATTCCACCTCTCCTTCGACGTCTGTTCCAATTAAATGAAATGTTGGTATGGTTTCTCCGGTAATAATTTCTTCAAATCTTAGACCTTGTATGATGACACTAAAAGCCCCATGGATATGCGCTGTTCTTAAATCGGGGAGATCGTCTGAATTCACTTCCGTTCGAAAACGACCATCGGAAGTGGAATTCCCGCCAATCTTTAACGTCTTTAAATCAGAAGCCCCACCATCATTCAATCGATTGATGTGAGAATCGTCCGCCGTCCCAACATTCACTTCATCGACATCTTCGCCAATGGTCAATATCGCCCCTTTGACTTTCGGAGCCTCTACCGATTCGGCATCTTTTAAGTCTAAATGAGGGAGTGATCTCAAGGTCGCCAAGGAGACTTCACCAGCTCCTTCAATCTTTAAGCTTCCATCACCTAATCCTCCCGCAGAACCGTTGGTGTCCACCGTAACCAAAGCATCTAATCCAATTTTGGTATTCCTTTCATCCGCTTTAATCTCTAATACGTTATCTTCATTATTAAAGACGTACTTAGTAATCCCGATGGTGATTTCATCCGCTTCAGGTAAGACGATTTTATCTCCCGTAAACTCCGTTGAGGTCAGTTTTGGAAGTTTAACCGTTAATACTTTTTTGGCATTTAACGTGACTTCTGTCGCTTCTATCAATTCAGGGTAGTGAACATGTGGTTGCGTATCGTCTAATGTGCCCACATTGGTTAAACTTTCAAATTTGATCACATTCTCCTTATCGGTATGTCTGATTTCTAACGTTCCAAGAACCAATGAAATGTTTTTAACCCACTCGGCGACGGCTTTAATTTCATCTGATGATAAGTCGGCGGTATCGATACGGAGATCGCTTTGAAAGCGAGTGGCATTCTTATGCTCCTCTTGAGCTACTCGCCACGTTCCTCGATTACTAATCGTAACGTTAGGGATAACAAATCTGTTAGATGCTTCTATGCTTTCATCTAATTTTTCTCTGATAACATTGATTTGGCTAGTTATTTCTCCTAAATTCTCTGCAGACAAAGCGGTATTTCGTGCTTCGTCCAACTCCCTTTTTAAATCCGCTAGTTGCGTTTCAAGCCCTTTTAAATCGATCGCTAGAAGGGCGTTTTGAGCCGTCTCTAACTTCTTATTGAGCTCGTCAAGACTGGTTTTAGAGGATTCATTTTGGGACGCCAAGGCGTCTTCTAATCTTTTAATTTCACCCTGGAGATCGGTTTGAACCTTGGTCAAAGCCGCTGTCAAGTCCTTCGATACACTAACGGAAACCCCATCAATTCTGGTATTGAGGAGTTGTTGAGCATTCGTCAATGTCGTGCCCAAAGAGGTGTTCACCCCAGCCACCGCCGTGTTGATATCCTCTTTGACGCTCTCCCGAATCCCCGTAATGGTGGTTTGGAGAGCCGTCACGGTCGAAGACAACCCTTGCAGCGTATTGACTTGACCTTGTAATGCCGTTATCTGATTGTTTAAATCATCAAAACGATCATCATAGTTTTTACAGCCCGACGCTACTAAAGCGACGGCTGCCAATAGAATAAAAATTCTTTTCATAAAAAAAACATTTTTTGATTATTATTATTTGTGATGTTGATGCCGTGGAAATAAAAAGACCCATCGCCTGAAAGGAATGGACAAACCAAAGGAGCGTTGGGATGAAACACCACATCCCTACCCCATCTCAGCAACGGGAAAACAGAAAAACAGAAAAAAAGGGGGTGGAGACTAGGCCAAAAGGCGCTAGAATAGGAGCAGTTTACAGAATTTTCGGGGGGGGTAGCGACTATTTTACTCATGTAAATACCTGGTTAGGTAACGGTGTATATGCCTCAAATATCGTGCCAATAAAGAATGTCGAGAATCTAAACATAATGATTGCAATTCACAAGATATATATATTCATAAAGTGCGTTCTTTCGACAAATGAAAAATGGGTTTTGATTATTATCTACCCTAAACTATTGGTTTTACTAAGAAAGTTGTGGATGGCCTTTCATGTGTTTTTTTCTCATGTTGGTGGCCACGTGGTGTGCCCTGACACTGGCGAAAAAAGATCAACTGAGAATCATCGTCAGAAGCCTGTCTGACTTCATTTGGATGGATGGCAATTTAAGTGTTTGGATTCATGTCGGATACCTTTCCTCCCGTCTTTTGTGGGTGTCCAGACGATGGTTGTTCCCTGGGCAAATGGCATCCATTGGTCCATCTATTGGTTTGAAATATGGCCTATTGATCTCCTTTTGGAAACGAGAAACCAAACCCAAATAGCCAAGCTATTACGTGACGATTTTCAGATCATTATGGCATCTTTAAAGCGTACCGTAGCATGAAATAGCGTTCCATTGCCTATCCGTTGGGATAAAAAGTCATAAAAAAAGACATGGTGATCCGACTCAAGGGACAGTTCTTGATTTGGTGGAAAGATGAAAAATCACCAACGTTCAAGACCACCTCCATCGTCCATTTTCAAAAGAAAAGAGAAAGCATATCAAAACCATCACTACCGATAGGTGGTGGCCTAATATCTCTTCTACCCAAGAGCTACTGCCTGAGGTCACTTTGATTCATGATCGGTTTCATGGGATGTCATATCTCAACAAGGCTATCGACCAGGGACAGCGAAGGAAAGTCAAAAAACAGGCCGTGCTCCAAAACGCTCAATTAATCATCTTGTTAAACGACGAAAACCGAATCGAGAAACAAAAGGAAATCTTCAAAAGACTGAAAGTGGACTTTCAATCCCTTTTCAAGTCGAGCACATGTAACGATGTCTCACCATATCTCAAACGTTGGATCGATAGCGTCCTCCAGTCCGGCATCCAAAAAGTCTGTCCGGTGACCAAGAGGTTTCCAAACCATTTTCAAGGTGTTGGTCAGGCCTAGTGTTATCCATAGTCCCAGGCCAAAGCCGAGCGATGGCATGAGAGGATTCAAGAGATCAAGGCCATTGGTCGAGGCTATCGAAAGTTCGAAAACTTGAGAACAGCTGTCCTGTTTTTCAATGGAGACTTAAATCTGTATCCACAACTTCCGTGGTAGAACCTTTTTTGTTGGTAGTTATCTCTTTCATAAGTGTAACAAATCCAAAATCTTCGACTGCTTTTAAGGACAGTCATTCTTCGTCGAACGTATGAGTCTTGGGAACTTATGTTTGATCCACGATGACGTGGACTCGTTTGGATTCACAGAGACTATAGATAGCCCTTTTTTTGTCGATATGGAATCATCTTCCGCGGATAGACATGATGACAACATACTGACACTACATATCAGTTGAGAACAAAATCCCATAACAAAAGGTGTCACTGTGGATGGGAAATTAGAAAATGTTAGACTTTTTGGCCTGTTTTAGCTTTAAAAAACAAACTCCCGCTAAATTTCAGATCTAGTGTAAACTAAAAAAACCTCCCAAATGGGAGGTTTTGATGCTAAAAATGAAAGCCCCTTTTATCTGAAAATGTTATGATTAACCAATATAAAATCTTAATTTATTTTCAACTAAAAAATAGCAAAAGGGACTTGCATTCATAGCTCATAACCCGTTTAGCCTATCCAACCTAAACGGTCTAAATCCTTATTTCCACCAAAGGAATCGACATCCGCCCCTTTTCTAGGAAGACTCGAATTTCGATAATTTTGGATTTCAATATTATTGGTACTCCCATCCCGCTTATGGATTGGCAATTCAAATGCTGCTCCGGTTCCATAAACACGAACAGCATTATTAGCACTTACACCAGGGGCAGCAACTAGGGAAAAATCATCCGCATTCCCTCCTTCATGTTTGGGATCCCCAATTTTTGAATCAGCACCACTGCCAACCGTTTGCGAAGTCAGTGTGATTTGTAACGTGTTCACATCGCCATCTTCATTTTTTCGATTATCGATATCTTTTTTAGTTGGTGTTGCTAAATCCCAACCAGACCCTAGATCACTACTAATCGATACTTTAATCTTCTTATCAATGGCTTGAGCATCTAGTATTCCGATGATGGCAACTATATTAGTCTCACCATCACGCGTAACTTCTGCAAAATCATTGATTCCATAAGGGTGTACCGGTTCAAAAATTCTGTTTTCAGCAGCATCATCAGCAGTAGCATCATTATCAGCATTAGTAATACCACTAGCGGTATCATCATAAATGGTAAACGGATCAATTAATGACGTTCTTATGATGTTAGCATTCGTATGCGGTTGATTTTCATCCGTACCTGGATCACTATCATCCGCATTGATATAGGTTACGGCTAATCGATCATTTGAATTAGCAAAACGATGACTTGTACCTAGTTCGGTGACTTCATAATCGTCATCTTCATCGGGTTCCGCGACTACCTTTTGTACAACGACTCGACTGGTGATGGCCGAGTTCCCTTCACCGATCGTCAGCGTGATCGATCCCGTTAACTCTTCACTAGCATCAAACGTAGGGGTATTTGAATCTTCTGAAACGGTAATCTCTCCTTGAGGATAGCCACCCGCTCGGGCACTGATGGTGACACCATTACTATCGAAAAAATTCTTGACCTCGTCATCATTGACGTCACTAGCATAGTTATTGTAGGTACCCCCATCCGTCAAATTGATGGCTCGAGTCCCACTTCCAGCTTTGATGGATAGGTTAGATGTTGCATCGATCCCAGAAACAAGGAACACCCGTCGTGCTCCAGCATCGGTCGATCTTAGACCTTTTCGAATTAATATGAAATCATCGCCAGATTTGTTTGTAACCTCATCTTCATTGGATTCTAGTCTGTGTGTGGTAGTTCTATTTGGCTTAAAAGTCGAGGCCCCATCATACGAAACCAAAGCTCTTCGGATGTTTTCGTGACTTAAAAACGCTTTCAAATCTGAAAGTCCCGATGAATCTACGACGTTTCCTGGTTGACGCTGATTTGAAGGGCCCGTTGTCACTTCTAGGTGAATCGCATCAGCGAATAAATTGTTTCGTCTTGGTGAGTGATAATTTCCATCATCCCATGGTCCATTAGCATCATATTGTGTTCCGCCAATGATCACCGCATCACCATCATACCAGTTGGGATTGCCAAAGCTCTGTGGACTCCCTTCTTTTAAAGCCGCAAAACTAATCCGTTCCAAGTTGTGATTTCCCGTAATATCTAAATTTTTGAGTTTATTGACTTTATCAGCGATCAGGACCTCAAGGTCTTCATTGTCTTTGACATGTAAAAGACTGCCTGGACCGCTTTCGTGTCCCAATACCACCTCCCCTTCGACATCTGTGTTTACCAGAAATAATGTTGGTATGGTTCCTGCCGTAACAATTTCTTCAAAGTCTTCGAGGCCATTGATATTGACTCGCCAAGCACCATGAATGTGTGCTTTTTCTAAATTGGGGGTATTCTGGGCATTCACCGTCACATCCGTTCGGAAACGACTATCGGAAGTGGGGTTCCCCCCAATCTGTAACGTTTCTAAATCAGAAGCCCCACTGAAGATGAGGCGATTGATATGAGAATCGTCGGCCGTTCCTACATTCACTTCATCGACATCTTCGCCAATAGTCAATATCGCCGCTTTGACTTTTGGAGCACTGACCGATTTCGCATTCAATAAGTTTAAATGAGGGAGTGATCTCAAGGCCGCCAAGGAGACACTGCCAACCTTCTCAATCTTCAATTGACCACTGCCTAATCCCCCCGCAGAACCATTGGTGTCCACCGTCGCCAAGGCATCTAACTCCACGACAGTATCGCCTTCATCCGCTTCAATTGTTAGAGGAGCATTATACTTGTTGATCCCGATGGTGATTTCATCCGCAATAGGTAAGTGGATGACATCTCCCGTAAACTTCGTTGAGGTCATTTTTGGGAATTTAACCGTTAATATTTTGTTTTTAGCGACATTCAACGTGACTTCATTGGCCCCTGTCAATTCCGGATAATGGGCATGCGGCTGGGTATCCTTCAAGTCGGTGACACTCTGCAAACTACCGAATTTGACGGGTTTGTCTTTATTGGTATGCGTGATGCTGAGATCCCCAACAATGAATTTAATATCGGCCACCCAGGCAATTAATTCATCTACCTCCGTATCGGATAAAGCCCCCGTATTGATGGTGATATTTCCATTAAACTGCGTGGCATTAGCCGCCCGATTTTTAATGAACACCCATTGACCTGTCGTCGTGATATTCACTTCCCCGGTATAGAAATCAGCGGTGCTTAAAGCGTCTTTTAAATCCTTATTCGACGCCGCAATCGCCTCTTCTAATTCTTTCTTTAAATTGGCCAACTCCTCGGTCGATAAAGCCCCGGTTTGGGCTTCTTTTAAAGCCGTTTCTAATTCCCCCAATCTCCCTTGAATCGTAGCTAACGCAGCATCCAAAGCTTTTTTCTGGGCATCCGCTAAGTCTGTCTTTAACTTGTCAACATCCGCTTGAGACAAATTCTTGTCGGCCGCCTCTTTTAACTGTTGTTGTAAAGCCGTTACTTTGTCTTCGAGGTCTTTTTGGGTCGTGTCCAAAGCCGTTTTCACACCATCCAAAGCCGTTCCCACACTCGTGGAAACCCCCTCAATCTTTGTGTTGAGATTGTCTTGGGCCGTGCCCAAAACCGTACTCACGCCACCAACGGCCGTGTTGATATCCCCTCGGACGCTTTCTCGAATACCCGCAATGGTGGTCTGTAGAGCCGATACCGTCTGAGCCACTCCCTGAAGAGTTTGCACTTGTCCGGCTAATGTCGTTATCTGATTGTTGAGGTCATCAAAACGATCATCGTAGTTTTTACAGCCGGCCGCCACTGAGGCGACTGCCGCAAACAGAATAAAAATTCTTTTCATAAAAAAAACATTTTTTGATTATTATTAGTAATGTTGATGCCGAGAAAATCAATAGGCCCATCGCCTGAAAGGAATGGATACACCACATGAGCGTTGGGATGAAACACCACATCCCAACCCCATCTCAGCAACGGGAAAACAGAAAAAAAGAAAAAAGGTGAGTGAAGGCTAGGCCAAAAGGCGCTAGAACTAGAGCAGTTTACAGAATTTTCGGGGGGGGGTAGCTACTACTTTACACATGTCAACACCGGTTGAGGTAACGATGTGAGTGCTTCAAATATCGTGCCAATTAGGATATGAAACGTCTCTATAAAATGATTGCAATTCAAAGATAAATCTATTTGAAAGTGTGCTCTTTCGACAAATAAAACATAAACTCCATTTATTTTTACCCTAAACTATTGCCATGTTCAACTATCTAGTGCAACATGAACGACCCCAGCCAAAGGATTGGCTGGAGCAGTTATAAGGTTTCATTGTGACGTTTCAAAAACAACTAAATATGAAATATCGAAAACTCAACCGAGAACAAAGGGACATATTGGAGGCACTCCTTCATCAAGGGCTTTCCAATCGAGCCATGGCCGAAGAATGAGGAGTTCATCGGACGACCGTATGGAGAGAACGAGGCCGTCATACCGTCAAAAAAGGTCAAGACAAAGGGGGTTACCAAGCTGATACAGCACAATGGAAAGCGGTCCAGAGAGAAAAGGGGAAACCCCGTCGGATCAAGTGGACTCGGGCACTCCAAGAAGAAATCAAACGCTTGATGGTGGAAGATCGTTGGAGCCCTGAACTGATCGCTGCCTATTGGAAGACGCATGGGATGGCGAGCGTTTCGATAGAACGTATCGATCGCTGGTGATGGACCATGAAGCGGAGTCACAAGACGATCGATGCTCCTTACAAACGGTGGTATCTCTATTGACGTCATGCCAAAAGAAGACGTCAGCGTGGGAACGACCAGGGAAACAGAGGGGGTATCCCAGATCGTCAATCGATGGATCAGCGTCCAGCCATTGTGGAAGAGCGTGTCCGCTTTGGCGATTTTGAAGCGGATTTGATGATTGGGAGCAAAACCGGATGTCCCTTATTCGTATTGACCGATAGAGCCAGTCGGTACACCAAGATTCAAAAGCTACCGAGCAAAGGGGCCACGCCCGTCGTTCAAGCGGTCATCGAGAACATCAGAGAAATCGGCCCTCAGCTGATGAAAACCATCCCCTTTGATCATGGATTAGAATTGGCCAAACACCATCTCATCAAGCAGCCGTTCGGCATCGAAACTTATTTTACCAGACCGTATTCGTCACAGGAAAAAGGAACCGTTGAAAACCGAATCGGCATCCTGAGACGGTAGTTCACCAAGGGGGAGAGCATGGATGATGATATCAACCAAGAAATACAAATCATTGAAGATAAAATAAATCACAGAGGCGTTCGTCAATTGGATTACCTTAGCCCCATTGGAAAGATAAAATCAACATGGGCTCATGTTGCACTAGATAGTTGAACATGGCATTGGTTTTACTACGAAAGTTGTGGTTGGGTTTATCTTTAATCCAATCATTCGTGGTTTGATGAAGAAAGCAGATACCATTTTTTGAATCGATCTTAAAGATTGGGGATTCATGGCCGGTCGATGACTTTTTTGTTGACGATCGCCAAAAGAACATTCATGTGTTTTTTTTCTCATGTTGGTGACCACGTGGTGTGCCCTGACACTGGCGAAAAAAAGATCAACTGAGAATCATCGTCAGAAGCCTGTCTGACTTCATTTGGATGGATGGCAATTTAAGTGTTTGGATTCATGTCGGATACCTTTCCTCCCGTCTTTTGTGGGTGTCCAGACGATGGTTGTTCCCTGGGCAAATGGCATCCATTGGTCCATCTATTGGTTTGAAATATGGCCTATTGATCTCCTTTTGGAAACGAGAAACCAAACCCAAATAGCCAAGCTATTACGTGACGATTTTCAGATCATTATGGCATCTTTAAAGCGTACCGTAGCATGAAATAGCGTTCCATTGCCTATCCGTTGGGATAAAAAGTCATAAAAAAAGACATGGTGATCCGACTCAAGGGACAGTTCTTGATTTGGTGGAAAGATGAAAAATCACCAACGTTCGAGACCACCTCCGTCATCCATTTTCAAAAGAAAAGAGAAAGCTCATCAAAACCATCACCAAATCTGACATCTATTTAATTCAAGAGATCAAGGCCATTGTTCGAGACTATCAAAAGCTTGATAGTAACCGTCCTATTCTCCAATGGAGACTTAAATCTGTATCCACAACTTCCGTGGTAGAACCTTTTTTGTTGGTAGTTATCTCTTTCATAAGTGTAACAAATCCAAAATCTTCGACTGCTTTTAAGGACAGTCATTCTTCGTCGAACGTATGGGTCTTGGGGACTTATGTTTGTGATCCGCGATGGCATGAACTCGTTTGGATTCACAGAGGCTATGGATAACCCCCTTTTTTGTCGGTATGGAATCATCTTCCACGGATAGACATAATAGCAACATATTGACACTGCCTATCAATTGAGAACAAAGTCCCTATAAAAAAAGGAGATCCATGAGGAAAATGTTAGACTTTTTGGCCTATTTCAGCTTTAAAAGACAAACACCCGCTAAATTTCAGATCTAGTGTAAACCAAAAAACCCTCCCCAATGGGGAGGGTTTGATGCTAAAAATGAAAGCCCCTTTCCATGAAAATGTTATGATTAACCAATATAAAATCTTAATTTATTTTCAACTAAAAAAGTAGCAAAAGGGACTTGCATCAATAACCTGTTTAGTTAATCCAACCTAAACGGTTTTGATCTTTGTCTCCACCACCTGTATCAACATCAGAACCCAATCTAGGAAGACTTGATGCTCTCCAACCACTGACTGGTAATTCATCAACATCGGCTGCTGGACTTGAAATATACGCATCTTCAGTAGCCGTATTTCCTCCTGGTAATTGAAAATCGGCAAGTGCATCAGTTCCCTCTGGCGGTTGACCAATGGTTGATTCATTATCACCAGCTACTTGTGAGGTTAGTTTGATTTGAATAGTATTTGGACTATTCGAAATACTGGTTGCGGTTACTTTCAAATCCCATCCTCGACTTAATCTACCACCAATCGTCACTTTTATCGGTTTATCAATAGCTTGAGCATCGAGTGTTCCGATAGTAGCTGCATTATCACCATCAATAGCATTAACGCCATAAGGAACTACTGGTTTACCTGTTTTCCGATCCTCAACTTGTGTATCACCTGATAATTGTGTAAACGGTCTAAGTAACGCGTTTCTAATAGCTGAATTATCAATATGAGCAGTTTGGTCATTCACAACAGTTCCATTATCATCATCGGCAATATAAGTGATAGCTGTTCTATTTGTTGGACTAAAGTCAACATTACCCCTTAATTTAGGAACCGTGCCTTGATTATCACTATCATCATCTGGAGTCCGATCGACTTTTTGAACTACAACCGTGCTGGTTATTGCCGTATTTTTGTCTTCCCCTATCGTAAGACTAATATTTCCTGATAACCTGTCCTCGTCAAATTCAATATCATCATCAGGGTCATCTAGTGCAGCAAAAGTGATAGTGCCTCGAGGATTCCCCCCTACTTTGGCTTCTAAAGTCACATCGTTAATGTCATAGAAATTGGATTCTCTTTCGGCTTTTTGGATTACATTGACCCAGTTTGCTGGAGAAGAATTTGTTTGAAGTGCGACTGGATTATTTATTGTACCGATATTTACTGTTACACTTCCAGGAGAACCAGAATCGATGGGGATGATAAATCCACGTATCGCACCCCTTGTAGCGGTTCTTAACCCTTTACGAATCAACACAAAATCATTGCCTGATTTATTTTTAACTTGTTCTGGATTGGCTACTAGTGTGTATGTTTTAGTTCTGTCTGGTTTAAAGGTCGAAGCCCCATCATACGAAACCACAGCTCTTCTGATATTTTCATGACTCAAAAAGTCTTTCAAACCCGAAAGGCCTGAAGAATCTTCGATTTTTCCAGGCTGTCGTTGATTTTGGGGGCTGTCAGTACCAACTGCAAGATGAAGTACATCAGCCAATAAATTGTTTCTGTCATCCAGGTCATAATTACCCACTTTGTTGGGTTGACTCGAAGTAGGATTACCATCAAATTGTGATCCACCAATGACTACCGCATCCCCTAGCCACCATTCAACAGAGTTCGAATCAAATTCTTGTGGACTTCCTTCTTTCAAAGCTGCAAAGCTGATTCGCTCTAAGTTAACGTTACCTTGAATGACGAGATTTTTAAGTTTATTGATTTTATCGGCTATCAGTATCTCAAGATCTTCGTTATCTACGATTTGTAAAATACTTCCTGCTCCACTTTCGTGCCCCAATACTACCTCACCTTCTACGTCTGTTTTTATCAGATATAATCTTGGTATGGTTCTCGCTGTAACAATCTCTTCAAAATCTTCTAGGTCATTTATCCTTACACCCCAAGCACCATGAATGTGTGCTCTTTCTAAATTGGGTGTAGTCGATACATCACCTTGACCGGTTCTACTTACGTTAACATACGTTCCCCCGGTTCCATCTTTTTTCGGAGCAGCTGTACTTCCACCAATTTGTAATGTTTCCAAATCCGTAGCCCCTGTGAAGAAAATGCCCTTGATATGGGAATCATCGGCCGTTCCTACATTGACCGCATCGACATCTGCTTTAATTTCTAATATCGTCCCTTTGACTTTAGGAGCAATTAATGAATTGGTGTTTTTAACTTCCAAACGATAGATGGTTCTCAATGCGGCCAAAGACACTACATCAGCACCATTGATTATCAATTTTCTATTTCCAGTTCCACCACCAGAGCCATTGGTATCAATCACCGTCAATAAATCCAATGCAATCTTGGTTGTGTTCTCTTTGGCTTTAATTTCTAAGTCGTCATTAAAACTATGTTTGGTTAATCCAATGGAAATATCGGTTGCATTTGGTAAATGAATTTCATTACCAGCGAAAGTCGTTGAGGCTAGTTTTGGTAACTTGACCGTTAATACTTTGTTTTTAGCAACATTCAAAATAACTTCTCTCGCTTCTGTCAATTCAGGGTAATGAACATGAGGTTGCGTGTCGTTTAATGTGCCAACACTGGCTAAACTTTCAAATTTGATCACATTCTCCTTATCTGTATGTCTGATTTCTAACGTTCCAGTAATTAGTGTGATGTTTTTAACCCAATCGGCGATGGCTTTCTTTTCATCTGCTGACAAATCAGCTGTATGAATATGGAGATTTCCTCCAAATCTGGTAGCATCAGCATAACTCGATTGAGCAACAAGCCACGTTCCTGTGTTACTTATACTAACATCAGTTTGAACGAGTAACCTAGATTCTTTCAAAGTTTTCTCTAGTTGATCTTCGAGAGCATCGATTTTATTAGTTATTGTTATTAAATCGTCGGGAGACAACGTGGCTTTTTGTGCCTCGTCCAATTCTTTTTGTATCGCCCCTAGTTGGGTTTCAATCTCGGTTAAATTTATCGCTGTCAACGCGGCTTGAGCAGCCTCTAACCCCTGCTGGAGTTTTTTAATCTCGTCTTGGGTACCGCCTGCGGCTTGGTTCAAGGCGTCCTCTAATTTTTTGATCTCCGCATTGAGTTCGTTTTTAACCTTGGCCACTTCGTCCGATACTGTTTTTGATATCCCAGCCGAAACCTCATCAATTCCTTTCTTAAGGTCTTCAAGGAGTTGTTCTGCATCATTCAATGCGCTGGCTAAAGGGGTCGCCGCATTCGCTACCTCTGTTTTGATATTCTCTTCGATATCGCTTCGAATATTCTCAATATCGGTTCGCAGAGTCGTCAAGATCTTGTCCAATCCCTGCAGGGCTGTCACCTGAGTGTTTAAGGCCGTTATCTGACTGTTGAGGTCATCAAAACGGTCATCATAGTTTTTACAGCCCGCCGCCACTAAGGCGACTGCCGCAAACAGAATAAAAATTCTTTTCATAAAAAAAACATTTTTTGATTATTATTATTTGTGATGTTGATGCCGTGGAAATAAAAAGACCCATCATCTGAAAGGAATGGATTTAATGCATGATCGTTTAGATGAGCAACATCATCTAAACACCATTTCAGCAATGGGAAAACAGAAAAACAGAAAAAAAGTGGGTGGTGGCTAGGCCGGCCGGCGCTAGAATAGGAGCAGTTTACAGAATTTTCGGGGGGGGGTAGTGACTATTTTACTCATGTAAACACCTGGTTAGGTAACGGTGTACATGCCTCAAATATCGTGCCAATAAAGAATGTCGAGAACCTAAACATCATGATTGCAATTCACAAGATATATATATTCATAAAGTGCGTTCTTTCGACAAATGAAAAATGGGTTTTGATTATTATCTACCCTAAACTATTGGTTTTACTAAGAAAGTTGTGGATGGCCTTTCATGTGTTTTTTTCTCATGTTGGTGGCCACGTGGTGTGCCCTGACACTGGCGAAAAAAGATCAACTGAGAATCATCGTCAGAAGCCTGTCTGACTTCATTTGGATGGATGGCAATTTAAGTGTTTGGATTCATGTCGGATACCTTTCCTCCCGTCTTTTGTGGGTGTCCAGACGATGGTTGTTCCCTGGGCAAATGGCATCCATTGGGCCATCTATTGGTTTGAAATATGGGCCATTGGTCTGCTTTTGGAAACGAGAAACCAAACCAGCCAAGCTATTACGTGGCGATTTTCAGGCCATCTATGACATCTTTAAAGTGTGCCGTAGCTTGAAATAGCGTTCCAATGTCCCTCCATTGCCTATCCGTTAGGATGAAAAAGCCATCAAAAAAGGACATGGTTGTACCCCAATTCTCAGCGGTCCAACCCAGGATACGGTTCTTGATCTATTGGATGGACAACAAACCACCTATGTCCAAAACCTTTTGAGCTATTCATTTCCAAAAGAAAAGAGAAAGCTCATCAAAACCATCACCAAATCTGACATCTATTTAATTCAAGAGATCAAGGCCATTGTTCGAGACTATCAAAAGCTTGATAGTAACCGTCCTATTCTCCAATGGAGACTTAAATCTGTATCCACAACTTCCGTGGTAGAACCTTTTTTGTTGGTAGTTATCTCTTTCATAAGTGTAACAAATCCAAAATCTTCGACTGCTTTTAAGGACAGTCATTCTTCGTCGAACGTATGGGTCTTGGGGACTTATGTTTGTGATCCGCGATGGCATGAACTCGTTTGGATTCACAGAGGCTATGGATAACCCCCTTTTTTGTCGGTATGGAATCATCTTCCACGGATAGACATAATAGCAACATATTGACACTGCCTATCAATTGAGAACAAAGTCCCTATAACAAAAGGAGATCCATGAGAAAAATGTT
The DNA here is from genome assembly GCA_026709415.1 of Flavobacteriaceae bacterium. Classification (GTDB taxonomy): domain Bacteria; phylum Bacteroidota; class Bacteroidia; order Flavobacteriales; family Flavobacteriaceae; genus Bin25. The sequence continues at coordinate 139 of JAPOSZ010000014.1, read as the reverse complement.
AGACTTTTTGGCCTATTTCAGCTTTAAAAGACAAACGCCCGCTAAATTTCAGATCTAGTGTAAACTAAAAAAACCTCCCCATTGGGGAGGTTTCTTTGCTTCAAATAAAAGCCCCTTTGATCTGAAAATGTGTTATGAT
>JAPOSZ010000017.1 GCA_026709415.1 Flavobacteriaceae bacterium | reverse complement strand
GTTGGCATGGTCTCCATTCAATGTTATTTTAAATCCTAACAAATTAGCGATTCTCTATGATTTCAATAAAACGCCAGATTATATTGAGTTTTTAGCAGCTATTGAAGACATTCAAAACCAGATCCATCAACCATTAGATTTTACAGGGTTTGAATTTATCCCGAATAACACTAAAAATGAAATTTTAGCATCATCAACATTATTTTTCAGTGGAATCCGAGATCAAGAAGCAGGTATTAGCTCAAATTGAGCTTATTGAAATAGCGATTCGCGACATCAATAATTTGCTCCATTCCGTTGATTCTTATGAAGAATGGTATCAAGACAAGAGTAAAAAATTTGCGATTTGCTATCGATTACAAAATATTTGTGAATCCATTGATCTCATCACAAAATGAACCCTCTATCGAACAAGAATACAACGTTATTCCATGGTCTCAAATGGTTGGATTGAGAATCAGTTTAACGCATTATTATTTCAATATCAATATGCCTAGCATTTAGAATACGGCAACAATAAAAATTCCTCAATTAGAAAAAGAAATTTGGAAATTGCAAAACCATATTTTATACTCAGACAAAAAATTGTTGCAATATCGAAGCGATAAAGATAATCGAACTCGATAAGCGATAAAATGGACATGAAGTAGAATATTTATTTTTTTATGACGATTGAATGAAATTAGACAAACCCATCACATTCTTTGATTTAGAAACCACAGGAATGAATTTTCGCGATGATCGGATTGTGTAAATTCGGATCATCCAATACTAACTCGATATAGTATACCAAAAATATTAGTCCTTAGTGAATCCCCAACAGCCCATCGATCCTGAAGCGATCAAAGTCCATGGGATTACCGATAAACAAGTGGCCAATGAAAAAACTTTGGTTCTATCACAATTTGTGTGGATAAAGTTTTAGTCCGCTACAAAAAAACAAGATCGTCGATCGGAAGTTTTTAAACTTTCGATAGCCTCTTGCCACGGTTTTCATTTGTTAGATTTTTCCATTGATTCGTTCGGCTCGGGCATTGGATTGTTTGAAAACGAAAGCATGGATCATGCCATCGAGATGTCTTTGGAACATATGGGGGATTACCTCCATGACTTCTCGGATTCCTGTCGCCATGACTTGGTCCAACCAAGATTTGAAATGCTCTTTGGCTTGTAAGATATCGGAAGCATGGAAAATATCTTTCAAATCTTCACGACATGTCCAAGCTTGACTCGCTTGCCAATGGGCTTGTAGCATGGCTTCGAAAATGATATCTTGTTTTCTCGTTCTATTTTCCGGATTCTTCCATAGAGCAAAACGGCTGTTTTTAAATAACGGATGATCTTTCACTTCTGGGCGTCTGACGGCATCGATGGCCCGATTCAAACACTGGATTCAATGAAATCGATTATGAATCAAAGAGACGGCTGGCAATAGTTTTTTGGCCAAACAAACGTCGACGTGTCACATATCCGTGGTGATGGTTTGGACGTACTGTTTTCGATCATTAAGCACTAGGCGATCTAAAATGGTTTTCGTGGCTTCTCGATACCGACCTTGAATTCAATCCAAAACCAAGCCTGTTTCCGAATCACTCACCACCGTGACGTCTCCGTTTCAAGGCTTTTTCATCCATAATCCAATGATATTGTTCCTCCAGAGAATGCTTGCCAATCCTCGCTCCACCGCACGATGCGACTGATGGTATGGGCTCCATAACGAAGTAACGGAGCGCTTTTGGTATGGATTGCCATTAGCGAGAAGTCGTTCCATCGTCCAATATTCAAAGCAAGTGGTGAATCGATTCGTAACATCTGCCCATGGGACCTAGATGCTTTTGACTTGACCCGAGGATCAACGAACGCGGGGAACACGACAATGGATATAGCATTTCCTTCGAAAAACAACTCAATGACGTTAAACACGCTTTTTCCTGTGATCATCGAGTTACGCTGATGGACCGGTTTCAGGACAAAGATAGGTGACACCAACAGAGGCCACATGCAAATGAACTTTGTTTTTGTTCTCATCATCAGAGAGGAGTTCCATTTACCAATCAAATCCTCAATCAAAATTGGCTTTTGCAATCATTGTTAGGGTATCCATCAAAGAGAATTCATACTCCAAAAAGAACGCAATGAATCATCATTATATTGGTGCATACCACACAAATGGAGGCCGTAGAATCAAGAATTCTCTATCGTAGACTAACACTCATGATTTGGATGCTCCGTATTTTCCTAATATTCTTTCTACTACTCCAAATCATTTAACTTGTTCTTAAAATGTATCTTTGGACGTTGGTTCCATCTTTTTTGATGGCAAATGGTCAAATGTTCCAAAACGACGAGTTATTATTTGTTTTTGTAGTCTAAAACAATACATAAAATCATCAATGATTTAACTCAAATAAACCTATTAAAATGAATTTAAGTCAAGGACAGAGGGTTAATATTAGAGGGGAAGATTTTCTAATAACCAACATAAAAAATAGTAATAAAAACAAAACCAAATTTGTATTTGAAGCCCTTGGTTTAGGAAATTTAGTTGGAGGGAAAAGATTCCTTTTTGATACTTCAATAGACTCTGATTTCCAACCCACGGACCCAACTAAAATTGAATTTCAAGAGGATACATCAGTTCATTGTATTGAAACCAAATTATACATCGAAACATTGATTCGAAAGGCTACTATCCAAACAAATGGCATTACATTGGCTACAAAAGGAGTTTTTCGAAAGGAAACTTATCAATTTGCACCAACAATTAAAGCTTTGAATCTTCCAAGACCTAGATTACTAATCGCAGATGCTGTTGGACTTGGAAAAACAATTGAAGTAGGAATATTCCTTTCTGAAATGATCAAAAGGGGAAAGGGAAAAAGAATCATGGTCTTGGCGCTAAAATCTATTTTAACTCAATTCCAACAAGAGATTTGGAGTCGATTTGCTATTCCTTTGGTTCGATTAGATTCCATTGGAATTCAAAAATTAAAATCAGAACTTCCTTTGAATAAAAATCCATTCGATTACTATGACAAAACAATAATTTCAATCGATACATTAAAACAAAATGAAAAATTCCAACATTACATCGAAAAAACAAGGTGGGACATCATTGTAATTGATGAATGTC
>JAPOSZ010000021.1 GCA_026709415.1 Flavobacteriaceae bacterium | reverse complement strand
TTCGACCAAATCCTCTATTTTAGCGGAAAGTCGAAATTTTAGTGCAAAGGTCTCTATTGTATAACCCCGTACTTTCATATAACCCAATGATACTATCAGTATCATAATTTATTTCCTCTCTTATACTGTCTAAACTTGCTCGGCTTGTTGCTCTATTAATCCATGAACTATATTCACTACAACTATCCCAACATTTAGCCCAATAGGCTCCCGCTTTATCATCTATATCATCATCTCCTAATACTTCTCCCCAACATTCCAACTCTTTGATTTCAATAATTGTATATAACCTTGCTTTTTGTATGGCTATAGTGTGTTTTCTATTCAGTCCGTTATTCTGTATCAAAACAAACATTAAAACGGTACTCAAACTAAAAATAAAATAGTATTGGCTTTTGCTTTCATTGTTTCAACAGATTAATTCGACTGTTCTTTTTGGGGTTTAGCTTTGTTTTCATATTAAGAATTGAGTACGATATTGACAATTAAATTCACAATTCCTGTAAAGATTATCCCTAGTGCGATTCCAAATACCCAAAGTAACCCACTATGTTTAATGACTTTATTATTCGTAGTATCAAATTTTGTTTTTAATTCTTTTATATCTGATTTAATCCCTTTTATATCCTCTTTAATAGGTTCTAATAAGTCTTTAATATCTTTTTTATTGTTTTCAATAGCGTTAAATAAGGTTGTAAATTGTTGATTGTCCATAATTGATAATGTTTATTAGGCTTCTTTAGATCTAAATTGAGTACTTAATGGTTCTAGTTAATGGGAGGATTCAAAAAATCAAAATCGACCAAATCGACTTTTCGATGTGACTTCTTTTCTAAATCTTCAATCAAATCATGTAATTCAAAAAACCCAAAATAACCATCAAACGAATAAGCAATATCGACATCACTATCCGTTCTTTCTTCTCCTCGTGCCACGGAACCGAATACGCCAATTTTCGTCGGTTGATACGGCTTCATACTATCGATAATGATTTGTTGTTCTTTGAGAGATAACGTCCTTAATAACCCATTTCAAAAGTAACCAATTGAAAACAAAACCCATGATCTCCAGATGGAGGTTTTATGGGGGGGGTTAGATGGTAAAAATTTAGATTAAGCGTATAAGTCCCAAATTTTGGGACTTATACGCTTATCCTAAATCTTTTTTGTGTTTTTGATCCATCGGAGCAAAAAAACAAACAGATCCTTCAGTCTCCTTAGAAGATCGACAGCGACTCATTAACGAAGTCGATGAAACAATTGAAAAATACGGAAGACCTTATGAAAACCATGATTTTCAGTTATTTGGTCGAGTGAAACAAAGAGAGTTTATGAATTGGATGAATTTTTTAGATTATGTTAATTCTTTAAAAGATGAGTTGGATGGTGTGGTTCATGAATTCCCTCTCACCAAGAAAAGTTATGACTTGATGCTTTCTTGGTGGAAAGATTATCGTTCTTATTATTTTGAAATCGATGGGAATCCGATCCAATACGAATGAGAGATGATGAAAAAAAATTTTTAGTTGCCCTTCAAGATTACCGTCAAAGTTTAAGACGAGCCCTTAGGGCTTCTCAGAATGTTTTATGTAGCTTGATTGAACATATCACGGCGATTGAAGGTTCACGATTAACAAGATTAGAAGTCCAAGAAGTCATACAGGAAAGAACTCGTTTCGATTATCCTGAAAAGGATAAAAGGATGGTTCGAGACTATACATCGGGATTATTCTATGTCATGTTTTTATACAGAAATCGTTTACCATTAACCATCGAAAGAATCGAACGCTTGAATCATTTGGTCATGCGACATAATGGTGAAGTCACCTATGATGAAGAAGATCATATGATTGATACCCGAAAAGGGAAAATTAGAGAGGTTTCTGTTTATTGGGAGTATCACAAATTTATAGATCATTCAAAAATTCACGAAACATTAGAACCTTTATTAAGAATAACGAATGAACAATTAAGTCAAAAACAAAGTGTTCTCAATAGTCATCGAATCGCATTTGACTTACATGGGAAATTTTTGGGGATTCATCCTTTTTTTGATGGCAATAGCCGAACTTCTCGATTGTTACAAAATTATGTTCAAGGGTGGTATCGACAACCTTTATCCACCGTTCGGTTTGAAAATGCTTCCATTTATAAGGATACGTTATTACGTTCTTGGGAAGAAGAAGATCCCCATATTTTCAATAATTATATGTTTGGTCAAACCATTGATTTTTTTCGGATGGTAGAAAAAGAATATCATATTGGAAAACAGTATCAAAAAATAGAAATTAAGCCTCTCATAGCCACGAAGCAATATCGTTTGAGTTCCAAAATACAACAATAATTTGACGACACATCGTTGAGAAGATAAGAATAAATCAAAACCGAAACCACCTCCAGACCGCTCGGTTTTAGGTTAAACGTATAAGTCACTAAAATTTCATCTAAGACTTCTTTGGACATGATTCCATGGGCTTCGTTTAGTTTATTAACGGCAGGATTCACATAAGACATGATATGATGAGGCCATTGGTGTGTTTTTTGTGTTATGGCATTAATCCAATCATTGATATCTCCTTGAGCTTGTACGTCTTTGATGAGCCAATCCGCTATAATCGCTTTTTCTGATGTTTGATCTAATGCACTTAAATTAAAGCTGCATTTGTTGTTAAACCTCGAAATACCAAGTGATTGAAGTATATTCCTAGTCATGTTTAAACCACTGACTACCAATATTAGTGGACGATTGAAACTTCCATTATGAATTTCATCTAATACATTTTTTGTTTTGTCTATCAGTTCAGGAGATAATCTATGGACATCTTTGATATTCTGTGCTTCATCTAGTGTTAGTAGTAAAGGTTTATTTCCTAACTTCAAAAGATCCAATATTGATTTTTTTGAAAATTCAATATTGACTTGAGCACTCATTACCGGAACACCCCTTTAATAGTTGTCTTGGTTAGTTCTTCAATAGACTCAATATCTAAATATTTTTTTTAGTTGAACGGTATCCCATAAACCATCCGCTTTAATTCGTTTTACTTCCCAGTGATGTTGTTTTGCAATCTCTTCGCATTTTTCAAGTAGAGCCGTTTTACCAACACCAGGAGAGCCTTGGATTAAAAATCAGTTCCATTTTTGTTCTTTCGAGCATCATTTAACAATACTTTGAAATAATCAAGTATTTTCTTTCCGACCATGAAAATATTTAGCATACCCCCGATCTGAGATGATTTGACTGGACTGTCGCTTTTGATTCATGATGATATTATAATAAGGTTAAAAACTAGCCGTTATATGCTTCATTGCCAAAGAATGGTCGGAATTCAACCATTTCTTATGAGACCCTAGTCGTTTTATTCACATTATCTAAAAAAGCTAGACGTGTCTGGCAAATTCACCTGGTTGGCTAAAATGCAGGGAGGACTGTTACCAAAACTTGAAATGTTGCATTATCTCATCATTGTTTCCAATGATTAGTTGAAGACCCTTCGGGGTCTTTAAAGTTTGCATTGATTTTGCATCATGAGGTGCAACAAATCCAGAGAGGATAGGAGACACGCTTTTAAATTTTTTTCCTTGATTGGCGTTTTCCAATAATAAACCGATAGATGCATCATTTCTTGTTGTTTCAATTTCTGAAACAAACAGATTTCCAACCAAAAGAATATCAGGGTACTCATCTCCAATAAAATCGGATACTACAAAGTCATTGATCGATGAAAATTGGGCTTGTACGGGTAAATTTTTCGGCACAAAAAATCCGTAGCCATCATTGGTTAAAACAAGAGATGAAAAAGTGAACGCCTGCAAATGAAGAGCGTCTTCAAGGCGCTTGTCACCGTAAACTTCAGACACATCCATTTGTGCAAACAGATTATAACTGCCTATTTGCCGTTTTAAAGTGGGAACTTGAGTACTAGAACAAGAAAATCCTCGCAATGGGTACTGTATCCCATAATTATAATAAGTCAATACAATATCATTGGTTCCATCTTCATCAAAATCATGATAGTAAGCTTCAAAAGGCTCCTCCATGGAGGCCTTGTATTTATAGTTTTCGCCTAAATTACCGACCAGTAAATCGATAGAACCATCTAAATCCAAATCTGCTGCCTCAATACAAAACCACCATCCTTTTTGCTCTTCTCTAGTTCTTCTGTTATCCAAATAAAGGCTGCCACCTTGATTTTCGATGAAGGTAATGGGCATCCAATGCCCCACCAAGACTAAATCATCAAAACCGTCTTGATTATAGTCCAAAACGCAGGCATCTGTTACCATCCCAATGGTCGAAAATAAAGTTTCACTTTGTCGATGAATTTGAAATATCCCATCATTATTTTCTAACACATAACTTTTGGGAGATTCGGGATAATTCCATGGGACAAACGCATTACCAATAAATAAATCTAGATCTCCATCGTTGTCAAAATCGATGGCTTTGACAACAGCACCACTTTCAAATATCTTGGGAAGAGCTTCTGAATGATATTCAAACAATCCATTCCCCTTGTTAAGATACAATCGGTCTTGATAAGTTGATGATCGAGGGGCGAATTCATTGCCGCCACTGAGAACGATTAAATCTAGCCATTGATCGTTATTGGCATCGAAAAATAAAGCCGAAATATCTTCAAGAATTCGGTGGCGTTCCCAAGGAGCATGTTCAATTGGGACAAATGATCCATCATTTTGTTGTATCATCAATTGACTGGATTGCCCCGATGCTCCACCAAAATAAAAATCATCCAATCCATCCCCATTGATATCTGCTACGGCTAAGGCCGGTCCAAATCGAGATAATTGATGAGGCAATAAGACTTGTTTGCTATAATCATCAAACATATTTTCACGATGACTTATTTGTGGAACAATTTCTGAAGTGATTTCTGAAAAAATAGTTTTGCTATCGACCGTACGTATCGATTTAGAAGTTCCTGCAGATGAATCAATAGTAAGGGTGGTATTAATCGCTACATCGTAAAATATTTGTAAAGTTCCATCAGACCAATAAACTTCCAGGCTATCAACTTTTTGATCTTGTCCCAATCCAAAATGGGCCGTCATTTCACTAGACGAATACATCCCTCGATAGGTCGTGGTTTCAATCATTTGTGACTGTTCTTTTTGATGGACGATGATGGTGGAATTATGATTCAAAGCGGGATTTTCATTAACTAATTGTACTCTGAGATAATGACTAGCCGACTTTTCAGTGCTATTTTCTATTGTGTTGTTTTTGTAGATAAAAGCATCATCATTCACATTATTGATCACTATTTCTAAATCGCCATCATTATCTAAATCACCGTATGCCGCTCCGTTTGAAAAGGTTGGTTGGTTCAAACCCCAAGAATTGGTAACATTTTGAAAAGATAAATTCCCATGATTTTGATACATATAATTACTCATTGGCACACTGGGTAGGAGAGATAATACTTTTTCTAAATCGAGAATATCCATAATTTGAATATCCCCTTGGTTTGGATTTTCTTTGACGTAATCATTAGCAAAGTCCAAGACAAACTCTCCGATTTTTTTATCAGCATCCGTATTTCGGATGTCTCTTAACAATCCATTGGTTATAAAGACATCTTTATGGCCATCATTATTAAAATCAGCAATTAAATTAGCCCAACTCCAATCGGTGGCAGCCATTCCAGTCAGTTGTGCGATATCACTAAAAGAATCAACCCCATGATTTAGTTGAAGGGTATTGAACATATATTGATAATGTCCTCCCTCATTGACGACATCCCAAAAAGTATCGACATCCATGGCACTCATATTGGCTTTTAATCGATAGTTATCTTCGGCAACCATATCTAAGACCATAACATCATTCAGCAAATCATTATTGATATCGGCGGCATCAACACCCATTGAAAAAAAAGAGATATGTTTTAATTGTTTTTCGGTTTGATAACTGAAAGTTCCATCTCGGTTGTTCATGTAAAGAAAGTCAGGAGCTTCAAAATCATTGGCCACATATAAATCAGGCCATTGATCACCATTAAAGTCAGCAGCCACCACGCTATTGGGAAAACCAGTACGAAAAACGCCTGCTTGGGCAGTGACATCTTCAAAAGTTTTGTTATCAATGTTTTGGTACAAACGTGAAGTATATTGATCCAAAAGCAATTTGGTCCCAAAAAATGGAGAATAGGATCCGGGATTAGGCGGTTGGTTTAGAACATATAAATCCAAATCACCATCTTTATCATAATCCAAAAACACAGCCCCTCGACTGCGTTGGTTATCGGCCACCCCCCATTGTTGGGCTTCTTCTTTAAAAGTCAAATCCCCTTGATTGATGTACAACCGATTTTGTCTTTTTTCTGGCTGAAAATCATAGAGTTCTTTGGTGACATAGATGTCTAAAAATCCATCGGCATTCACATCGGCGAGCGTTACACTTGAAGACCAGGTATCTTCTCGTTCAATACCACTTTGTTGGGTAATATTTTCAAATGTTAAATCACCTAGATTGAGGTATAATTGGTCAGACTCGAGATTACCAGCAAAATAAATATCGAGTAATCCATCATTGTTGAAATCACCAATTCCAACACCGGCCCCTCCATAGTAATTGGCATACAATAGAATATTCTGCTCTTTCGTATCCATGATAGAGTTTTGAAAATCGACGCCTGTTTTTTCAGACGAGAGGAGTTCAAACGTCGTTTGTCCCCAACTGCTAGCCGAACATAGAAACAAAAAAAAGACATGCCAATCCATCCATCGATTGATTTGATCTTTGGAATGGTGAAGCAGAATGTATGACAATGTAAAATGCCCCATCATTCTTAATAATGGGGTTTTAAATCTTTGATTTGGCCAGCCACAAATCGATCATCTTGGATATAGAGTTTGAACTGTCGATTGGCATCAATTTTAAAATAGGTTGGTAAAGTATCACCCATCTGGTCGAATCTAAAAAAAGGATTTCCTCCATACCGTTCCATAATGGTATCCTTGATGGCTTCAATCAATACATGACTTTGGTACATGTTATTCCAAGGAGCCCAAGCTCGGTATGCCAACTTGAGATTGAGAGCATTCAAATTTCTAGAATCATCAAATCCCCCGATAAACCGGAATTCAATATCTGCAGGACTTAGTGATTGTGGTTCTTCTTTTAGATAAAAATTGACCCAGCCGTAACTACCAGAGGATGGGAGAATCAATTGTTGTTGATTGAGTTTCCAACATCGATCCAAGTACTCTTGATTATCCATGCCAAAGGAAAGAGTGAATAACAGAGAATCGATGCGTTGCTTTTTTTTGGTTTCTCTTAAGTAGTTTTTTTTATAAATCGAAGTTTCACATTGACTTAAAATGAAAAGGCTAGCGAGAAACACCAAAACCTTATGGAAACTCAAAAAACTGGATGGCTTCATTGTTAATGGCAGCAATTAAAAGTAATTTATTTTGGTGTTGGATCAATTCCAAATTTCTAATCTGACCGGAAATTCCCAAAAATTCAGTCTGGTCAAATTTAAAGTGAGGGTCCTCTTTAGAGCCATAAACAATCAAACCATGGGATGCATCATAGCGACCAAATTGTGGTTTGACCAAATATTGATTGCCCCCAAGAATCAAATCCAACTGATGATCTTGATCAACATCTTTGACGACTGAAGAATATATAGGAGCATATTGAATTTCAGAGGGTAATGGTTGTTTCACAAAAAGGCCATTATGATTTTCAAAATAACAGCTTTCAAGTTCTTCTAGTTGGTATTGTCTCGAATGTTGGATTTGCTGTTGGCTTAGTAATTGTTCAATGGTTGTTTTGGAATAAATTTCATGACTTGGTATGATTCTTTTGAGATAGGGTAGTTGTGCGATTAAATCCTTACGATCAGCAATAGGATAGTAAGTGTCACCATGGGGGGCACAAATAATTTGCTCGATACTGCCATTGGAATCAAAATCACTGACGAACATTTTGTAACCTGATTGAATCATGCTATTGGTTCCATGATTTCCAGCAAATAAATCGATATCCCCATCTTGATCAAAATCTTGAGCCACCAGGGTGTTCCACAAGCCACTGGTCTGGTCTAAACCAATATGTTTAGAAGGCTTGTTAAACGTGCCCTTTTCATTTAAAAAAACTAAAATATTTGTCCAATGTCCGGCGACCAAGATATCTGTCCAACCATCACCATCAATATCTTTTGTTTCAGCCGATGTCATCAATCCCAAGTCTTGAAATTGGGGGATCTTTTCTTGGCGAAAGGTTCCATCTGGTAAGCCTTTTAAAAGGATGGCATCAGCGGGTGGTCCGTAGAATGAACCATCGATGTTTTGGGTTAAAAATAAATCCAATAGACCATCTTTATTAAAATCCAAACTAGAGATGTCTGAAGTTCGAGTCAATAGATTTTGCGGCAAAACATGGGACATCCATTCGAATATCCCTTCCCCATGGTTGATATAAACACGGTCATTTAAATTATGATCTTCATTTGAAAAAGCTCTGCCGGATGTGCCGACATATAAATCTAAAAATCCATCTTGATTTAAATCAATAAATTTGGCGACGGTATCTTCTGCTGTAGCATGGATTTGAAAGATATTTTCAATGATTTGGTAGCCATCGTGGTGTGAAACAATTAGTGAACTGGATTGATTTTTGGCGCCGCCAATAAAGAAATCTTCAAGACCATCATGATTAACATCTCCCTTAGCTAAGGCCGGCCCTTGATTGCTATACATTTGGATGAGCAGTTGTTCACGATTGAAATCACTCCAATTATTTTCTCGATGGACAAATTCAAATAAGGGGGTTGATTTTAAAATTGGATTAGAGGTTTTTGAGGGTTGATATTGATGATTAGACTGCCGAGGTTCTTGGAGGTGGATATGTTGATTGGCCGCAATATTGGTATGAAGAGAGGTTTTATCATTAGGCCATAAAACGATTAACGAATCGACCATATCATGATGATCCAAGCCAAAATGAAGACGGTTTGAAATGGAAGATTGAAAGCCTCTGGATGGAAATTGCTCCACCATTTGTTGATTAGAGTTTCCGTATTTAATGATTGCTTTTGCCCCGATGGATTTCGTATTCAAAGAATGGGATTGTAATGAAATACTCAAAAATTTGTGTTGAGAAGTATCGGTTGTGTTTTCGTAAACAAAACAAGGATGATTAACGTTATTGACGACTAAATCCAAATCGCCATCATTATCTAAATCGGCATAGGCATTCCCATTACTAAAACTAGGGGTGTTTAATCCCCAATCATTAGTGATATCCTTAAATTTAAAATCACCTTTGTTTTGAAACATGACATTAGCAATAGGATGGGATGGAATGAAATCAATCAGTTCTTTTAATCCAGATTGCCGATTCTCGAGCATTTTTGCTACGATTTGATCATTGGCTGAATAGTCTAGGTAATCTCGATCAAGCAAATCTTGGAAGATCCCATTGGCCACAAACAAATCTTTTAAACCATCATTATCCGCATCAAATAATAAAGAAGCCCAGCTCCAATCGGTGGCCATTACGCCGGCGTATCGACCAATTTCAACAAATCCTTTTTCTCCTAAATTTCGCTGCAGTGTATTCCGAGGATATTGGTGGTAGTAACCTTGTGAGACGGCCAATCGGTATTTGTCCCAACTTTCATACAACGCTTTTGTTTTTTGCCTTTCCAATGTCGACGGAAGCATTTCAGTGACCATCAAATCAGCTAACAAATCATTATTCACATCAGCCGCATCAGCCCCCATAGACCCCATCGATATCGTAGAAAGCTTTTGCTCTAAAACTTCTTGAAATCCAGTTGGAAAATTATAATAGAGATAATCTTTTTCAAAAAAATCATTTGAAATAAACAGATCAGGTCTTCGATCAGCATTAAAATCACTGAGAGTAATTCCTAAGCCAAAGCCAATGGCAGAAGTGTAAATATTTTGATCTTCAGTGATATCTAAAAAACGATTGTTTTCTTGAATCAATAATTTATTACCCAATCCATCAGGATCTGGAATATTCCTTTGGTCTTTAATCAAATCATAACCCCCTATAGATTGTGTTGAATTATTTAAGACGTAACAATCCAAATCGCCATCTAAATCAAAGTCAAAAAAAGCGGCATGTACCGACAGTCCAAGGATATCTAATCCATATTTTTTGGACTGCTCTGTAAAACTCAAATCTCCATTATTGATAAACAATTCATTGTGTCGATTTTCCCCCTGTGGTTTTCCTGATTTACAGACATAAAGATCTAAGTATCCATCTCCATTGACGTCAGCAAAAGTGGCTCCAGTAGACCAAACCCCTGGAGAGGCAACGCCAGCTATTTCAGTGATATCGACAAATTTCCAATCCCCTTGGTTTAAATATAACCTATTGTCGGTTTGATTTCCTGTCAAATAAATATCAATCCATCCATCGTTATTGATATCTCCTAAGGCAACACCACCACCATTATAAAAATTTCGGTATGTGTAGGGATTGAAGTCATTGGTATAGCTCAAAGTATTTTCAAAATCAATGCCAGAAGTTTTAGCTCGATCAACAAATCGTGATTTTTCTTTTTGACAACTTGAAACCATGAACATAAGCCCCCCGAGAGTCATTTTGGCCCATAAATAAATCTTATTTAACAACATAAGAAAAGTCGCACAATTTAAAAATGATTTGAGATTTTTATGATGATATCTCCGATAATAACCCTATGATTTTCAAAATTAGAAAGTCAAAAACATTTCTAAAAATTTAGTCTGATATATTACATTTGCACCGCCGTTAAAAAAGGCTTTTGTTTTGAGTATTCCATTGAGGAGAATCAAAATTTATTACCACTTTTTGGCTCTCGTTTTGTTGACTTCGAGCCATGTTTTGGCATCATCAAAAGACCCTCAAACACGCCATGATTACAAGGCTGAAATCGAAGCTTATATTCAACACCATATATTAGATAATCACGATTTTAACCTATTCAGTTATACTAATTCTCGAGGTGAAAAAGTTTACTTTTCTATTCCACTTTTAGTGATTTTGTGGGATCGTGATGTCGGTCTTGTTAGTTTTTCCTCATCTAAATTCAAACACGGAAAAGCGCTTGTTTCGGTTAAAGGCAAGCACTATAAAGTCTATCATAGTCGAATTTATCAAACCGATGCTGAAGGTCAAATTTTATACGATCAAGAGGGAAAAGTCACCAATTACAGACCCATAGATTTTTCGATTACCAAGAGTGTCATTTCAATTGTTTTGGTCAGCTTACTGATGTTTTGGTTCTTTTATAAACATGCCAAATCATATGAAAAAAATGATTTAATGCCTACAGGTTTGGGTCGGTTTTTAGAACCGATTATTTTATTCGTTAGAGATGAGATAGCCATCATGAGCATTGGAGAAAAACACCATCATCGATTCATGAGCTACCTATTGACACTTTTCTTTTTTATCGTCATCTTAAATCTCATTGGTTTGTCTCCTTTTGGTATCAATGTCACGGGGAATATCGCTGTTACTTTTTGTTTGGCCATCATCACCTTTATCATCACTAATTTTAAGGGCAATCGAAACTACTGGGCCCATATTTTTTGGATGCCAGGAGTCCCTTATTATATCAGACCGGTTTTGATGCCCATTGAATTATTGGGTGTGTTTATCAAACCCTTCACACTCATGGTGCGTTTGTATGCCAATATGGCCGCTGGTCATATTGTTTTGATGACTTTAATCAGTTTGATTTTTGTCTTTGATGGCGTGTTTGCCAAGGGGATGGGGTTTTTATTATCCTTTGTCATTGCTAATCTCAAAATATTAGTGGCTATTTTACAAGCCTATGTGTTTACTGTACTTTCTGCAGTATACTTTGGTTTTGCAGTGGCTGAAAAACATTAAATAATCATATTAACAATCTTTAAATAAATAATTATTATGGAAATTCCGGAAATTGTAGGTGCAGGCCTCATTGTTATCGGTGTGGGTATCGGTGTGGGTGCTATAGGTAGAGGAGCTACTGAAGCTATTGGTCGTCAACCTGATGCCTTTGGTAAAATCAATATTGCCATGCTCATTGCAGCCGCATTGGTGGAAGGTATTGGTTTTGCAGCTCTCTTTTTGGCTTAATTGGGTTAGACTTTTATGGAAAAGTTGATCACAGAGTTTTCGATTGGTCTGTTTTTCTGGCAATCGCTGATTTTTCTAATCATCCTTTTTGTTTTAAAGCGTTATGCCTGGAAGCCTATACTTTCAGCCGTAAAGCAACGTGAAGAGACGATTAAAGGATCACTTGAAGAAGCTAGAAAAGTCAAAAAAGAAATGGCCGATCTTCAATCGGAAAACAAAAAAGTTCTCAAAGAGGCCTATCAACAGCGTGATGAAATATTACGACTAGCCAACAATTCTAGTGCTCAAATCATCAATTCAGCTAAAGAAGAAGCTCGATTGGAAGCTCAAAAAATCCTGCAAAATGCCTACAGTGATATCGAAGCTGAAAAGCAAAATGCACTTTCAGACCTTAAAGGTCATGTGGGTGAAATTGCTTTGTTGATTGCAAAAAAAGTATTGGAAGATGATCTTTCCGATGATAAAAAGCAGCAAAAATTGATTGAAAATCTATTAAAAGATTTCAGTTTGAACTAAATGAAATCATCTATTGTTGCTCAACGGTATGCAAAAGCATTTTATGACTTTGCTATAGAAAAAAACAAGACTTCTGAATTTGTCTCGGAGTGTGCGTTTTTATATCGATTAGTCAACGAATCTTTTGAGTTGCAACAACTTTTGAAATCTTCACCTCATTCTTTACAAAAGAGAAAAGAGATATTACTTGAATTGGTCAAAAACCCATCGGAAATTTTATTGAAAATATTAGATCTTTTGACATCAAACAATCGATTGGACATAATTCAAGAAATTTCAAATCAAGTCATCAAAATGGATTACCAGGCTAAGGGAATAGTCAAAGTGAATGTCACAACGGCTTTCAAACTCAATGAAACTTTAAAAAACCAAGTCCACAAAACCATCGATCAGCTCTTGAAAGGTCAAGTTGAATTGAACAATCGCATCGATTCAAAAATTATTGGAGGGTTTATTTTAAATTTCAAAGATTTACAATATGATGCTAGTATTGCCCATAAAGTCAATGACATTAAAAACACAATAGTTCAAACTTAATTTTATAGTATAAACATGGAAAAGATAAAACCATCTGAGATATCGTCGATTCTAAAATCTCAATTAAAAGATGCGGATATTTCTCAAAAAATGGAAGAAACCGGATTGGTTCTTGAAGTGGGTGATGGTATTGCTAGAGTATTTGGTCTGTCTCAAGTTCAATATGGAGAATTAGTCAAATTTGAAAGTGGGGTAGAAGGCATGGTGCTTAATTTAGAGCTCGATCATGTGGGAGTGGTCCTTTTAGAGCCTTCCATTGAAATCAAAGAAGGCGATAAAGTCACTAGAACCAAACGCATTGCCTCTATTAGAGTAGGAGAAGGGTTGGTAGGACGAGTTATTAATACCCTGGGGCATCCCATTGATGGAAAAGGACCGATTGAAGGCCAATTATATGAAATGCCACTGGAAAGAAAAGCTCCCGGTGTGATCTACAGACAACCCGTTAACGAACCCTTACAAACGGGTATCAAGGCCATTGACTCTATGATTCCTATCGGCCGTGGACAAAGAGAATTAGTCATCGGTGATCGACAAACTGGAAAAACAACCGTCTGTATCGACACGATATTGAATCAAAAAGAATTTTATGATTCTGGAGAACCCGTCTACTGTATCTATGTGGCTATTGGACTCAAAGCATCAACGGTTGCTTCGATTGTCAAAACCCTTCATGACTATGGTGCCATGGCATACACCACGGTGATTGTTGCTTCGGCATCAGATCCTGCTCCCATGCAAGTTTATGCTCCTTTTGCTGGAGCCTCCATCGGCGAGTACTTTAGAGATTTGGGCAAGCCAGCATTGATTGTTTATGATGATTTGTCCAAACAAGCCGTTGCCTATCGAGAAGTATCGCTATTATTAAGAAGACCTCCCGGTCGAGAAGCTTATCCTGGAGATGTCTTTTATCTTCATTCCCGTTTGTTGGAAAGAGCCGCTAAAGTCATCAATAATGATGATATCGCTCAACAAATGAATGATTTACCCAGTAGTATTAAAGACAAAGTAAAGGGTGGTGGATCGCTGACCGCTTTACCGATCATTGAAACGCAAGCTGGCGATGTTTCAGCCTATATTCCAACAAACGTTATTTCCATTACGGATGGTCAAATATTTTTAGAAACGGATTTATTCAATGCTGGAATTCGCCCAGCCATTAATGTGGGTATTTCTGTATCAAGGGTTGGGGGTAGTGCTCAAATCAAAACGATGAAAGCGGTGGCTGGTACATTAAAAATCAACCAAGCACAATTCCGCGAATTCGAAGCTTTTGCCCAATTTGGTTCTGATTTAGACAAACAAACTTCGATGATTATTGAAAAAGGAAAGAGGAACGTCGAAATTTTAAAACAAGATCAAAACGATTCTTATCCGGTTGAAGAGCAAATCGTCATTATTTATTCAGGAACTCAAGGTTTAATTTCAGAAATCCCATTGGATCGCGTGAAAGATTTTGAAAGGGCTTTATTGAATGAACTCAGAGAAAATCACAACGATTTATTAAAAAGCTTAAAAACCACCCCACTTGAAGGAAGAAAATTGCCAGAAAAAATTGCCAAAGCTTTAGAAACCGTCATCGATCAAATCGTCAATCAATACAATACGTAATCGGTGTCCAATTTAAAAGAAATACGCAGTCGGATTTCTTCGGTTGATTCCACGAAAAAAATCACTCGAGCCATGAAAATGGTGTCGTCTGCCAAATTAAAAAAGGCTCAAAGAGAAATTACTGCCGTGCGTCCCTATGCCGAAAAGTTCAATGAATTGGTCACGGAATTTGGTAGTAGATTGGATTCGGACATCAAAAGTCCATATACCAATTTGAGAACAGAAAAGAAAGTTTTGTTGATTCCCATCACTTCTAATCGAGGATTATGTGGAGCATTCAATACCAATGTAGCCAAACGAGCCAGAAAATTAATCAGTCAAGAGGGGGCCAATAAAGATGTTGAATTGATGATCATTGGGAAAAAAGGTCAAGAATTGCTTTCAAAACAGGCAACCATTGTGGAAAGCCATACAGCCATTTTTGATGATTTAAGTTATTCAAATTCAGTTGATATCATTCAACCTGTTATGAATTTGTACAAAGAGGAAAAAATTGACAAAGTCCTTCTTTTATACAATCGATTCAAGAATGTGGCCACTCAAGAATTAATTGTTGAACAGTTTTTACCCATTAGCCCCCCTCCTTCAGAAAAAGGTCAAAGTTCAAACTTTATTTATGAACCTAGCATCCAAAAAATCGTTCAAGAAATATTGCCTAAGGCTTTAAAGATTCAGTTTTATAAATCCCTGAGGGATTCGTTGGCTGCAGAACAAGCGGCTCGAATGACAGCCATGCATATTGCCACTGAAAATGCTACTGAGGTTTTGGATCAATTGAAACTAACCTATAATAAAGCTAGACAAGCCGCCATCACGGCAGAAATACTGGAAATTGTCAGTGGAGCGGAAGCGCTCAACAGTTAAAACCTTTATAATTTTTAGTATCATTGGAGAATAAATTTCATTGATATGAAAAGCGTTGTCCTTATTGCTGGTACCAATAGTTCGAATTCTATCAATAGAACCCTATTGAAATATGCTGCTAGTCAACTCAAAAACGCATCATTTAAGGAATTATTGATGACCGATTTCGAACTGCCTTTGTATGGGATTGACTATGAAAAGCAGAACGGCATCCCACCACTAGCCCATCAATTCAAATTAGAAATCAAAGCTTGTGATGGCATTCTCATTTCATTGGCAGAACATAACGGAGCCTATACAGTGGCTTTTAAAAATATCCTCGATTGGATTTCTAGAATAGAAACCGATGTTTGGGTGAAAAAACCCATGTTGGTCATGGCCACCTCACCTGGAAAACGAGGCGCTATAGGGGTTTTGGGGATGTTTTACAGTAGATATACCTTAGTGAATGAAAACCTATTAGGCAAATTTTCGTTGCCCTATTTTCTGAAAAATTTTGATACCTCCAAAAATTCATTAAAAGAGCCCTACCAATCTGAATTAGGGTCATTGATTGAAAGGTTTCAATTGGTGATGGATTCATGATCGAATAGCAACAAAACATTTATGAACGAGGTAAAAGAGACTGAATGAGTCCCTATCATTATGGACTGTCAAAGAATGATTGTCGTTCTTTTTTGCTGTAAATAATAATCATACTATCAAAAATAAACTAAAATAGTATACCGGAATGATGAAGTTTCAGGAGACATCATTTGAGTAGATATAGAAGTTTATCAATCAATGTTAGTTACATGAAATCAGTGAAATGGCACTTAAAATTCCCCCATCCTCATATGTTTCAAAAAAGATTGGGTGAAGCAAATTGGAGTTCTTTTTTTTTTGGATAAAAAACGCGCCATGTTCAACTATCTAGTGCAACAACAACTTGTTTTGAAATGAGGTATTTATGGGAAATGGTTGACTCCCATTCTTTACATTCGTTTCAAACAAATAGCTTGGCATATAACGACATTTCACAATCGATAGGAAACACTTGAATGGGCCCTAATAACCTTCCAGTCAAATAATTGACTGCGAATTTTAATTGTTGCACTAGATAGTTGAACTTATCAATTATATTTTGTGTCGATATGATCAATCACCTTTAAATCACTTATGTTATTGGTTGGAGAGTAACTGTCAGGTCTAAAATCCTTTTTATCCTTTCTCTTTTCTAAATCAAGTTCAATCCAACTATACTTGTAGGATTTAATATCAGTCTTTGATTTTAAACCCTCCAAAAAATCACGAGTCACTGGATAAATTCTTATCCATTCTCCATGTACCGAAATTCCTGCTACACAAACCAAGTCTTCTTGATGTTTTTCTGACATAGTAGGATAAGCTAGAACTGTAAGTAGAACTTTTTTAAGAGCCGATTTTAAATGTGTTTGAGTTCATATGTCCATTTAGAATTGGAGACAATACTTTCAGCTAAATATTTTCGATGACATTTATATATATCAGTTTCGAAGCAAGTCAAAGCCACTCGATGATAGATTTTTAATAAATTAAAGATTTTTTCTTGAGTGGGAAAAGTCTTTTTTAAAGGGAGTTATATACTCTAATACGCAGAACTTCTATTTCTAAAAAAAGAGACCAAAATCCGATTAAAAAATGGATCGTTGTCTTTCTTCATTGATTCGCTTTTACCTTTCAGGCTCGATTGTGAGGCTTCGCCTCTGCTCCTTTTCAGCAAAGTTGGGGGTTTTTAACCCCTTGGCTAATCGTTCCGCTCCCAAATGAATTTCTTTGGGAATGATTTGGTTGTTGTTTCTACCCCCGTATCTTGACTTATCCGACAACTGAATAAGTTGAAGTTTTTATTTTTGTTAAAAAATCATTCGTCATGTTAACCAAAGAGCAACAAAAAATTGTGATTGAGTCCATGAGGTCTTATGATCCCATTCGGATTGCTTACAATGCTTGGGATTCCAAAAAAGATTTTATCGAATTACTTTATGATTTCAATGAAGAAGTCGATTTAATGGACACCACCCACATCATCTTAGATTTAGAAGATGCTTTTGGGTGTGAGGTGAACTTAGTCCATTATGATTGTATTAACCGATTTTCTAAAGAACGAGTCTTAGGGGAAGCCATTGAGTTTTTTAATGAACGAAATACTACAAGAGAAGTTGCAGGAACGATTGGATAATATCCAATCATTGTATAATGAATGGCATTGGGTCATCAAACCGATTCAAAACAAAGATCATTTCCTATCGGATTTAAAAAATCAGAAATTAATTTATTTTCAATCATTTTTGATTAGTGAGGAAATAAGAATGATAGCCAATGAGATCTATCCTCCTATAAAGGAAAAATATCCCAATATTGAATGGCGAGCTTTCACTCGAATTCGCAATCGAATCGCACATCACTATCCGACATTAAGAGATAAAGAGATGTTTGGCTTTGTGAAAAAACATGTCCTTCCTTTAGAAAAAGAGTTTGCCTTATCTTAGAAAATACATTCAATCGCAACAGAGAGAAAATAAGGTCGATACTTAAACGACTCGATAAGTGATTTTATTAAAAAAAGGGAACTATATACTTATTAAAAATCAATCAGATGAGTTGTGATACTCCCCAATTTTACCCAAAAGGAATCCATCAACATCGGGAAAGAACTGTCTAATAGTTGATTCTGAGCAAAGATTCTTTACAGAAAAGTAGTCCCGTGTAATTAAAGTATATAGTTCCTTAACGATTTATCAAGAATTAGAAGCGAAATTCGGACAATTATTCCATCAAACGGTGCCTGCGATGAAAGTGAATATCCAAGAGATTTTCCCCGAATACCAACAAGAATCATACACCAAACCGATCCACCAATCGAGTTCATCTCGTATCTTTACCATATCAAAATCTAATCCTATTAACACACCTAAAGAAGGCAACTATATAAATGTGTTTCAACCAAGCAAAAACAAGCGTTTTTTACGCACCCTTATCACCACCGTGTAAAAAACGCTTATTTTTACGCGGTTCCATCACATCATGTATACTCGGGTTCATCACCTAATGTGGATGTGCTCTTAAATCACTTAAGTCTTCAAGAATCACAAAGTAGTTCAGCGATTGAAAACATCGTCACTACCAATGACCAAATTTACCGTTCATTTGCCTTAAAAGAGCAAAAAACGCCTGAGATTGAAGAAGTCTTAACGTACCGTCAAGCCTTATGGTCTGGTTATGAATATATTCAAAAGAAACCTTTAGATCGAAACGTCTTTATTCATATCACACAAACGATTAAAAACAACACAAAAGGCATTCGAGATGGTCAAGAAAACACCCGATTAACGGATGGTTTGGGACGTGTCATTTATATACCACCACAAGATAAAGCTCACATTGACGCTTTATTACAAAATTTGGAATCTTATATTCAACAAAAAAATGGTTTAGACCCGTTAATTAAAATGGGGATTATCCATTATCAATACGAATCCATTCACCCGTTTCCCGATGGCAATGGGCGTTCAGGACGCATCACTAATATTTTATATTTGTTGCAACAAAAAAAAATCGAATATCCGATTTCATATTTAAGTCGATACATTATGAACCGTCAATCGGAGTATTATCGAGGTTTCGAAAAAGTCAAACAACAAAACGATTGGTACGCTTGGTTAACCTATTTATTGAATGGTATTCGAGAAACCGCTGATTACACTTACCAACAAGTGTTGGACATTCATCAATTGCAATTAGCTACCGAAAAAATCATCAGTCACTTATCCTTGAAAAAAATCAATCCCCCATCATTCACAAAAGCTCTATATACCCAACCCTATTGTCGTTTAAAAAATTTCATTACGGATCAAATGAAATCCAAAAAATCCATCATGTCTTATTTGGAAAGATTCATTACCATGGGTCTATTAGAAAAAGAAAAAACATCTTATGGTTTTATCTATAAGAATATCCCTTTGAGTTGTGCCTTACAACAAACAGAAATGAGTCGTACCTTATTTCAATTGTTTCACCAATACGGCTATCGGAAACATTATCAATATATACCTCGTGCGCTTGTATCGAAACCAAAAGGGGATGTTAGTTCCAAATAACAAAACCAACAACAATCATCATCTTTATCGCGATAATAATTTCATTCTATTTTTTAGAAAAGCAGGTTCTGTCTAATATAGAGTATACCGTTCTCTTTTTAATTCATTGACAACCTGTTCAAGGGCTATTTTACGAGAGCCTTTAAACAAAAGATATTTTATTTTTTGTTGATTCATGATTTTCAATAATGAACCCACAACATTTTGAGCCGATTCAAAAGTTTTGACTCTAGGGTCGGTAAACTGGCAACTCGGGAAAATATCTCCCACTAAATAGATAAAATTCAAATCAGAATCTATACATCGGTCAAGAATATTCTGATGTTCTTTTTCTTGAAACGCTCCCAATTCAAGCATATCACCTAATACAACACCAGATTTATTTTGATCTATTGACAAAAAAGAATCCAAAGCAGCATGCATACTATCAGGATTGGCATTGTAAGCATCTAGAAAGATATCAACCTCATTAATTCTGAGGGTTTGAGATCGATTATTTTTTGGCTTATATCTGTACAAAGCTTTTCCAATATCTGATAACGGAACTTCCAAAATATGACCTAAATTGACCGCAGCTCCTACATTAGGAAAGTTATATGCCCCATAAAGATTGGTTTTGAATTCGATACCCAAATAAAAGATCGTTACTTTTTTTGTTTTTTCTTCCAAACGACATACCAATTCGGAATCTTTTTTTTGAACGCCAAACGAATAAAGATTATTATAATTAGAAGTGTGTTTTATTTGTATAGGATCATCTTGATTAATTATGATATATTTTTCATTCCGTTTTAAATATTGATAAAGTTCTGTTTTTCCTTTAATGACCCCTTCTAGGTTTCTAAAACCTTCAAGATGGGCTTTACCAAAATTGGTGATGTATCCATAATCAGGTTCTGCAATTTTACAGAGTGATGCAATTTCACCGACAGCACTAGCCCCCATTTCAATGATGCCAAATTCTGTTTTATCGGTCAGTTTTAAAAGCGTCAATGGCACACCAATATGATTGTTGTAATTACCCTCGGTCGCAATTGTATCATATCTCGTTTCAAGTACCGATTTTATCAATTCTTTTGTCGTTGTTTTGCCGTTGCTACCGGTGATGGCAATAATGTTAGCGTCACAGCTCAACCGCCTATGAAAGTTGGCTAATTTTTGTAGTGTTTTTAAAACATCTTTAACTAAGATTATTTTTTTATTTGGATGACTGACTTTTCCTTTTTCAGCCACCACATAAGCACCCCCCTTGGATAAGGCTTGATGTATGAATTGATGCCCATCAGTGTTTTGTCCTTGAAGTGCAAAAAATAGATTGCCTTTTTTTAATGTGCGAGTATCTATAGAAACCCCAGTTGATTCTGAGAATTTTTCGTGAAGTTCAAAAAGATTCATGAATTGAAAAAAGTGTTAGAGTCATTTTTGACAACCTATGATAATTGGTATTAGAAATTCCAAAGAATATACCAAATATTAACATCGATATAATTAACGTCTAGTAATAGATCGACTTCCTTTATGATAATCCCAAAAAGTGTAAACACATCTAAATCCAACGTTTGTCGATAGATATTATGGCAGAAATCTTTTTTGGCTGGATCCAACCAATAGGTATCTTTCCATGCCCCTCCTTTATAAATTCTTGATTAGATATCGGTCTTGATCTAATTTTAGATGTATTATTTCTTCCATTTTCATCAAAAATCAATTGAATATATCTTGGAATATCATACCTCGGATTATCGATATGGATCCTCGAAAATATTTCATTATCTGTGAATTCTGAATATTGAATTCTTTCAGTTGGAGATTCAATTATAGGCCTTTCATTGGGAAGAGTATCAATCTGAAAATGTTCGTTGAGAATGAGGGGAACTCTCCCATCACGCTTGATAACTTCTTTTAAAAAAGTATTTTTTCTATAATAATTCAAATCTTTGTTTTGGTTATCAATAGGTGGTCCGTGTGTATCCAAAACCCATTCAGAAACATTTCCAAGCATATCGTATAGTCCTAAATCATTAGCAGAAACGATTTTACATTTGTAATGATTGAGGCGTTAGTTGAGGTAGTTTTAAAATTTAAAGGGAAATGTCCATTTTGACCAATTTTTGCAGCGTATTCCCATTCGGGCCCTCTTGGTAATCGATATTTCGGTTTTTCAAGCCCTGATCTAAATGAGGTCATTAAATTGATAGGGTTATCAACATTGACATCACTAAATGGAGCTAGTAATGCCTCACTTTCTTGTTCAAAAAGCGTTTCAGGAGCCTTCAAAAAGACAGAGGTATTGAAATCTTGTTGATGGTTATTGATAAGAATAGCTTCGTTGGCCCAATCGGTTCGCCATTCAGCATATGCTGGACTTCCAAAATAAAATTGAGTGGATTCTTCAAAATATCCAAGGGGGGTTTTCCACATCGATGAATCTGGTAGTGCACTTTCATGAATCGATTTATTCAGTGAATTCAAATTTGGAAAGGCTCCTTTTAACCAACCGACATACTCTAAGTACGTGGCATTGGTTACTTCAGTTTCATCCATAAAAAACGACTTTACAATCTGTTCTGTGGGTCTTTGGTTCCACCCACTAAACACATCATCGTTTACCAATCCTTTAATAAAGTTGTCACCCCCTTCGATAAAAACAAGCCCTTCACGACACTGCCGTTTGGCTGGCTCTCTCTGACTTTCAGCCTTAACAACAAAATTTCTTTTATCAGAACCATATGATGTGAAACTCGGGGATAAAACAACAAGCATTATTAATGAAGTCGCAAAATGTTTCATTAAAAAATCATCACAACTTTCCAAAGCAAAATAAAGGAATTCTAGCTTAAAGACAACCTAATTACAATTTAAACTATTGAAGTTCTACAGAAATAATCATTTTATTTGTCAATACTTAAAACGCAATTAAATTCATAACTAATTCATAATCAGTTTTCTATCGTTAGGTGCTAGTGACGGGTTACTTTTAAAATCTGTCGTGAAATTTGTGAATTGACAAAAATCCCCGCCGAAATACTCAAAATACCATCACCAAAGAAGCCCTCTGTGATCTTTTAATCAGAATTGGCCAATTAACTCAATCAACAACATTCAGTGGTGTGATTAGCAGATGTCCTTGATGGCTCTTAATTTCAGAAATCTTTTGAACGCTTGTATGTTAAAATAAGACTTTCAGCAAAACAAATCTGTGGGATGGTAGGGTAAATGATGCCTAATTGATCTATCATTTATGGAGATGAAAGAGTATTCAAACAATGGATATAAATTCCTTGCACGTAGTATTTTATTGAATCTCTATTCATGGAGTACAACCACTTTTTATTTTACGGTCTGGTAGCCTACTTCTAGAATTTTTTCAATTTTATGAACGTTATCATGTTGGACTTTAAGCCTTGGTTATAGAGATTTGACTCCAAAATAATGTAACCCTGCTATAAAAAGTATTATAGCTATGAACAAGGGAGCGAAAAAAGTCCATTTTTCCCAATCGTAAATTTCATTGTCAAGCATAAATCGGGGTTTGAAATATGAAAAATATAATACTATTTTCCCCAAAAGCACTCCAAAATAAATCAGGAGTGGAAGCTGTGCATTAATTTTTAAAACAAAATGTAGTACAGCAATAGTCATTATAAGAACTCCTCCATGAATCAGATAGCTTATCCAAATACTGGGGACAATTGGAAGTAAATCATGCATAGACAAAAAGTAATAATGAATCAATCCACTTGAGAGAAAAACGATAAAAACCAACAGCGAAAAATGAATAAAGAACTTAGACAATTATCGAAATTTTTTAGTTTGTCTGTAGATACTAATGATAATAACAATCATACCGATGGTAACTAGTCCAAAAGTGTATATTTTATCTTGGTTGTTGTATTTGTGATCTAACCATAGTCCTATGCGAACACTCAAAAACATTACTATTGCAACTTGAAACACCAAGCTACTGAACAGAAACCAATTTCTATAAGAACTATTCATAAAGGTGTCGTAGAGTCAGAATTCTTCTATTCTGAAAGAATACATTTCCCTTTAAAACTTGCCCCTTGTTCAATACTCAAATGGGTATAATGTAAATTTCCATTGACTTGGGCGGTTGGAGATAAAGAAATCTTTTTACTGGCCGTTAAATCTCCTTCAAATGTTCCGTGGATATCGATACAATGGCTTTTAATATTTCCTTGAACTTTTGAATTTTCGCCCATAAAAACATTGCCATTTGTCACGATATTCCCTTTAATTTCTCCATCAATATGAATGTCAGATTTTGAAGTGAAGTTTCCGTTTATGAGATTTTGCTTATCTAATGTTGTTTTAAACTTGGATCCCATCAATGATTTTTTACAAAATTAAATATTTTAAAAAGTTGTCAAACTTGAAATTTTGATTTTCTACCTATGCTAGAAGAATTTTATAATTCTTCTAATTTATTTTCTAATTCATAATAAGAGTCAGTATTTTCTGTGTTTGAAAAATAAATTTCACGCCTTTCTAATAGTGCTTTGGACTGTTCTATCAAACCAAATAAGCGATACAAATGGATTAACTCAATGGTCTTTTGGGTAATTTGTTGATTGGCATCAACCAAATCGTTTTTGAATTCAAAAACTTTTTTCTTGTACTGACTCCATAGAATCTCTTTTTCTTGTAGGGTGATTTGAGTAGAAGAGAAGTCAACGCGTTGTTGGTAAGTTCCTTCTAGAAACGCGCCGTATCGCCAATTATCCCTATTGGGTCTTTCACCCCATTGATTTTTAAAAATTTGGGGGTCCCCCAAAAATTCCAACAATTCTCTGTTTATTGGAATATCTGATGAATTATTAGCTGTAGTTGTACTCTGGGCTAGAGACCATGTTTTTTCGAGATTTTGATTGAAATGAAGATTTAATTCTTTTTCAGTCATAACTGTTAAGTCAATCGAATCGATAATCATTTTAATCTCATGATCCAGATCGATAAGTTTGACTAATGAATTTCGTTGATGAATCAGCAATGTATCATTAGACGATTCATATTTAGTAATTGCATTCAATGAAGCTAAAGCATCTATAAAATTTTCAGCTTCTAATTCCATGCGGTAGATTGAATTCAGATTGTTTTGGATTGTGAATCGATCAATCCTTTGAGAATGATTTGATAACAGAAAAAATTCTTTGGCTTTTTGAAATTGGTTTTGACTGTAAAAGTGATTTCCCAATTTATTATGAATGTAATAGTCAAACTTTCGGAAATTTTTGTTTTCTAATAATTCATTGTACTGGATCAACCGGGTTTGGTCAGATAGATTTTGATCATACTTGATGATTGCTAATTTTCCATGGAGTGCATAAAGAGGATTTGAGTTTTGATTGGCCAATCGTTTGAAATATTCCATGGCCTTGTCGTATTGATTCAACTGAACTAAAACATTGGCAAAAGTGAATTGGGTTCTGAATTGATTTTTTTTAAGATGGTCTAATATCTTTTGAATAACCTTCGAGGCGAGCTCATAGTCTTTTTCATCCAAATATGCTTGGGCAAGTAATTTTTGCAAGGCTGATTTCTCTGCATCCCCAATAAAACTTGAATTTTGGAACTCTTTAATCATTTGAATGGCCTCTTGATTTTGATCTTCGGTTAGAAGTGTTTTGATGATCCAATAAAGCAATTCAAATTCTAATGAGGATTCTACTTTTTGAAATTCAATCTGATTTAAAAATTCAAGATTAGGGGCTTCCTTATTTTGGAAATAACACGATTTTAAAAGCATCAAATGAGCTTTCAGTATATGCGATTGCTCCCAAATAGGTTTATTTTCGATGGTGTGCAACTCCAAAACAGTGGTGGCTCTATTTTCCGCAAAAGAAAAATAACGACTTAATTCATTTGAATAAGTTCGATCAATTAAACTGATATCATAAAAGTTCGGAACATGATCTTGATTTAATTTTTCAATCCCTAGTTCTAATGATTTATTTCCGTTATAAAGCAAATTGTAATTCGATGCTATTTTGTGATAGTATTGTTGGTTAAATAAACCACAACTATTAGAAATCAATAACAAAACGAAAATCAAGTACCCCTCCCCTCGTTTATGCACCTTTTTTAATTGATATATTCATTGTTTAATGTTCAGGTTCAAATTTCAAGACTGATGCCAATATAGTAGGTTCTCAATGGAGCTGGTTCATAAAAGCGGTTTCCAAACGCATTGATTCGGAGGTTGTCTGAGTAATTTTCATTAAATAAATTTTGAACTCCAAAAATGAGGTTGAGGTCATTGTTTAATGCTTTTAAACTGTGTTTTCCAGAAAGATCAAATACTTGATAGGGGTCAATTTTCACTTGGTTAGAGTCATCGGCATAAAGGTTTCCAATCAAGGACCCTTTGAATACAAATTTCCAAGAACCCAACTGATGACTTTCTATGTGAACGTTTAATTGTTGAAGCGGAAGTCCAGGAAGACGATTCCCTGATAAATCCACGCCATCGAGTGTATATTCTTGAAAACTAATATCAGAATAAGAGTAAGCTAATTTGCCAATAAAATGTTTGAACCCTTGTCTATAAAACAATTCAATTCCAGTACGTTGGGTTTTACCACTATTTCTGTATAAAGTACGATTAGATAATGAGGAATCTTCGTAGGGAATGATTTCATTGGAAGTGATAATATGAAACAAAACAAACTCCAATTGGGTTAATGATTGTTGAAGTTTCCATCCAATTTCATAATTCCAGGCTCTATTCGGATTTAAGTCAAAATTCAACCCCTCCACGATTAAATTAGAAGAAAACTCACTCAGGGTAGGGGTTTCAAAGCTGCTTGAACTATGAATAAACAATAGATTACGCCCAAGTTTATAACCAAGTCCAATCGTTGGATTCCATGATTTAAACGTTTTATTGGAATCTATAGAACTAGCCCCAATAGTTTGTTGATTATATCCCAACCCTCCTTGAATTGTCAACGCTTTATGCTCCCATATTCCAGTCCAAAACAAAGAACTAGAAGAAAATGTTTCGGTCTGATCAAAAGTTATTTCCCCTTTTACGCCATCATTATTTTCAAATCTCTTTCTTTCATCGTTTTGGTCATTGTATTCAAAGCCAAATTGCATTTCAAAGTTTTGTTTTTCATATGAAAGGCGACTATTCATTCCAAAGTAAAACCGGTCTAGAGAGACAACCCCACCATTGAAAAATGGAAGTTGGCCATAAAAATCTCTTCGAGATAAATATCCACTATTGATTAAAGACCAGGCGTTATCGAATTGATAATTCCATGTGCTTCCTAATTTGAAATGTTGGATGGTTTCATAGGCATTAAATTGCAAATTCCTAGATCGTGCTTGGGTTCTACTTTGTTGATATTCTGAAAAGGTCAGCCCTCCAGAATCTTCTGCAATGGGACTATCAGTAAAATTTATTTGACTTTGAATAACCGAATGGTTATTGAAATGATGAGAGACTTTCGCATTAAAAACACGTTGTTTGTATTGACTATGATCTCGATAGCCATCAGAATTGGTGATACTCTGATAAAAAACCGCAGAGGTAGCATCATTTTTTAATCCAACAATCGCCTCTAGCGAGTTCAAATTGTTTGCTCCGTGAGTATATCTGATGTGTGCTTTTTTATCGATGAGGCTATCGATGGTGGTCATATAAATTACCCCACCAGCAGCATTGCCATAGATGCTAGCCGATGGACTTCTGAGAACCTCAATGGTTTTTAATAATCCCAAGGGTATGTTATCCACTTGACCTTGGCCATCTGGAGTGGTTTCTGGAATACCATCTACTACAAGCTTGATGCCTCGAATACCAAATGCAGCTCGTGAGCCAAATCCTCTTATGGAGATTCGAATGTCCTGGGCATAATTGTTCTTATTGAGACTAAATACACTGGGGACTTCACTAATGTATTCTCCTAGCGAAACTTGACTTTTTAAATTTTGATTATCAAAGAGTTGCACTTGAGTGACGGCGCTAGGAATTTCTTGATTGATGGCATTTAGTTTTAATGCATGAAGTTCAATAGTTGAAAGAGAAATGATGGAATCAAGTTGATTTTGACTATAAAGATTAGTACTAAGAAAGAAAACAAACGCTATAGAAGTCAATCGTTGAAGCGGATAAAATTGATGCATGTGGTCTATGTCTAACTACTTTTTAGTGGTTTGTATGGGAATCTCATTGAGTTTCAAAACTGAAGTAAATGGGTTTAACGCTATAGCATGAATTAGTTGATTCCAAAAAAATAAGGCTATCAACATTGGTGCGTGACGAACATCATGTTTAAATGAACTTTCAGAACTCTAGTGAACTGAGGAGCCCTTGAGATCATTTAATTGTCCAAACTCACAAATCTTTTATGCTTTTTAAGGATCAATCCGCAGATTAACCGTATCATTTAATTGAATTTGTAATGATTTTAAATCATTCATTAACGATTCTACTTTTGGTTGATACTCTTCTAGGCTAGAGAGATCTGTCATTTCATGAGGATCATTGTTTAAATCAAACAGTAGTATTTTTTGAATGGCAGGATAAACAATCAGCTTGTAATGATCTTTTTGTATCATGCGTTGTAAATGTCGGTAGGCTCCATAAATCCCATCCTCATAGTGCCCTGTTGTGTTTTGTTGATTTGCAATATCCATGACGGAATGAAAAAAGACACGGTTGGGGATAGCAATGTTTGCAAGTTCTAGAGTGGTGGGCATGACATCTTGTAGATAGATAGCTTGAGTAGCGATCTGACCACCTTGAATTCCTGGACCGGCCATAATAAAAGGCACACGCACTGAATGATCGTACATGCTTTGTTTTCCTAAAAGGCCATGACTACCTACCGAAAGGCCATGATCGGCTGCAAAAAAAATGTAGGTGTTATCTAAGGACCCTGACTGCTCCAGTTGATCTAGTATGAGTCCAACCTGAGTATCTAAATGAGATATAATGGCATAATATTCTTGAATATGGGTTTTTATAGCATGAGGTGTCCGTGGAAATGGAGCCAATGATTCATCTCGTAATAATAGGTCATTACCTATGTCATCTTTGTGGGGATATTCTTCAAGGAAGCTGGTGGGTAAATCAATATCCTCTAATGGATAAAGATCCACATATTCTTGGGGAGCTTGTCTGGGGTCGTGAGGTGCATTGAAAGATAGATACATAAAAAATGGGTTGGCATTTTCTTGGGCTTCCTCAAGAAATGCAAAAGCCTCATCCCTAACGACTTCCGACCAGTGTTTTCCGCCTTCCCAAAACCCACCATGTATGGAGTCAGTGGGAGACCAGCTTAGATCATTTTCATCGACTGGCCGAGCATATCCAATAGGGAATAAATAGTTGGTGTCTTCTCCCAATCGATAGGCTTCTTCAATTTCCTGAAAAGGCGTTTCCATTCTTCGATCGCCTGGCATACCTGGTCGCTCCGTACCCACTCGTTGAAAAACAGACTCAACGGGTAACTCCACATGCCATTTACCGGTCATAAAAGTTTGGTATCCATTCTGCTCCAATAACTTTGGCCATGTTTGGTTTACAACCACCGAATCGTTATCAGACCAGTTTTTTGTTGCTTTATGGGCATCCCAAATGGATAATCCTGATATGATCATCGAACGAGAAGCGACACAAATTGCCGCATTCCAACCACCCATATTGTAGGTGTTGGTGAAGGAAATCCCCGTTTGAGCAATGCGATCAATGTTTGGAGTTTGAACAACCGAATTACCTAAATAACCTAAGGCATTATATGATAGGTCATCAGCAAAAAGAAAGACAAAATTTGGTTTTCGGTCAACCTGATCATTGGTACAAGAAACTAGAATAAGTAAGATTACGAGAAGCCAATGATTTATAGAAAAAAGTAAAATTGAATGTTTCATTTCATTGAGAATTAGATTTTAAATATAAGAGATAATGATAAAAAATGGCAGCGATATAGATGCAACGAGATGTATGGGATGAATATAGAGGAATTAAATTATTCTGTGAATTTAAACCATTCAAGCTGAAAAAGAAGTTCAGCTTATGGAAAGGTTTAGACGATGCATTCTAATGAAATTATAATAGTTTTGCTCCATCGCTTTAAAAATCCATTTCTTATTCGGTGTATGTCTAGTTAGCGCTCTTGGAATAGGGCAAACTATTTTGGTTGGAACGGTCACCGATGAATCAAATTTACCACTAACCGGAGCCACCGTTTTGAATCAAACCTCTGGACTTGGCGTTGTTACCGATTTCGATGGGAATTTTCAAATAGAAGTTGATTCTAATGATCGATTGGTCGTATCCTACATAGGATTTGAAGATCAAACCTTACAACAACCATTCGGTGAAGACATCCTAGTGCAATTAGTACGGTCTACGTCTTTGGATGAAGTCGTCATCACGGCACTCGGTATTCCAAGAGTTCAAAAAGCACTGGGGTATTCTGTACAAAAAATATCTGCGCAACAAATAGCGACGGTCAGATCCTCTAATATAGCCGGATCCCTCAATGGAAAAGTAGCGGGAGTGAGTATACGTAATTCTTCGGCAGGACCATCGGCATCAGCCAATATCACCATAAGAGGCGTTTCATCACTGACTGGAAATAATCAACCTTTATTTGTGGTTAATGGAATGCCAATCACCAATGACTTGTATAGTTTCGATGATGGACTCAATGGCTCAACGACCATCGATTTTGGAAATGCTGCTCAAGTCATCAATGCGGATGATGTCTATGAAATCAATATCTTAAAAGGACCCGCAGCCTCCGCACTTTATGGATCAAGGGCTGCCAACGGAGTGGTATTGGTTGAAACCAAAACAGGCAAGGCACAACCCGAAGGATTAGGTGTTGAATTGAATACAAGCATCACTTTTTCGAGTCCTCTGAAACTTCCCAACTATCAAAATAAATATGGATATGGAGGTGATGGAAAGTACAGCTATTTGGATGGCTCAACATATATAGGGCCCGATGAGCACTACGATGCTTATGCTGAAAATTGGGGTCCTGAAATGAATGGTCAAAACATCATCCAATTCCATTCCAATGGTCAACCAATTCCATGGGAACCAGCCCCCAATAATATTCGAGATTTTTACAGGCAGGGCATTACCCATATCACCAATCTATCGATCAATAACGTCAATGAGTCGAACCAGAGTCGATTTTCTTATACGCACTTGAGTAATGAAGGGATTTTACCCAATACCGAATTGAGTCGAAATACCTTTCAAGCCAGCGTTGGCAAAACGCTTTTTGATGAAAAACTAGACATCCAATTTAATTCTTCTTTTGTCCGCTCCACTTCTGATAATATTCCTAATTCAGGATACGATGAATCTTCTTCGATCATGTATATTTTCCTTTGGTATCCACGCCAGGTTCAGAACAAACACATGAAACAGTATTGGCAACCAGGAAAAGAAGGAATACAGCAGCGTTATATTGAAAACCTATGGGGTAACAACCCCTATTTTGTTTTAAATGAAAACACCAATGCTTTTCAAAGCAACCGATTGATTTCAAATGTTCATTTAAGTTATCATATCAACCGATATGCTGATTTAAGGATTCATTACGGGGTTGATTATTTAGATGAGCAACGGCAATTCCGAAGGGCTCCATCAACCAAAGTCGTGTTGAATGGTAGCTACAGAGAAGATGAAATATCTTTTAGAGAAAGCAATGCGGAGTTTTTGTTGACTCTCAATCCAACACCCGTTACAGACAATCTTTTTGATATTGATGTACGAGTTGGCGGAAATTTGATGTCCCAAAGAGCACAAAATGGGATTGCCAATAATCCAGAACTACAAATCTTTGGTACCGATGAATCAGTCTACACTTTGACCAATGCGCGAAGTGGCGTTTTGGTCGAGTCTCAAAAAAACAATGCCAAAATCAATAGTCTATTTGGTCTACTTTCTGTGGACTATAATAACTGGGCGTATTTAGATGTCACTTATCGTAATGACTGGGCGAGTTCACTAGTTGACCCCAATATTGGTATTGATGCATCGAATTTTTCATACGGATATCCTTCAGTATCATCCAGTTTTATTGTTAGTGAGTTGTTCAACTTACCGGTCGCCATTGACTTTTTAAAATTCAGAGCTTCCTATGCTGAAGTTGGCAATAGTGCTCGTCCCTATTCATTCCAAAACACCTTTGCTCCAGAAGCCCCTTATGGTAGTAGTCCTGTTTTTAGAACCAATCGAACCATTTCAGACCCGGAATTAAAAAATGAAACCACCACGGCGACAGAATTAGGATTGGATATACGGTTGTTTCAAAGCAAGCTTCATCTCGATATGACCTATTATAGCATGAAGAGTTTTGATCAAATCATTTCGTTACCTGTTGGTCGAACCAGTGGTTATGATTTTTATTTAACTAACGGTGGTGAAATTAGTAATCAAGGAGTCGAAATATCATTGGAAACTAGTTTAGGAAATCCTTCGGAGCTCCAATGGACTCACACCATCAATTTCACGAGTAATCGATCAATTGTCGAATCACTTCCGGAGGTTATCCAAAGTGGACAATATTCCATTATTGCTGATGTTTTTCCCAATGACCCTGGTAGTTCAGATCTAGAATTTGTGGCCAAAGAAGGAGAACTTTTAGGACAATTGATAGGACTCGGGTTTCAGCGTGGTCCTGATGGACAAATCATTCATGAAAATGGATTACCTCTGCTGACTTCTGAAAAAGTTTCAGCAGGCTCCTATCAGCCTGATTTTCTCATTGGCTCCTATCATCAGTTTAACTTCAAAAATTTTGTGTTATCCTTTTTATTTGATGGACAAGTGGGAGGGCATGTTTATTCACGGCAACATGCCTTATTGGCTACTAGTGGCTCCATCGTGAATGATGATGATCCGAATTTGCCTCTCAACACACTAGATGGCCGAACGGCGTATTCAGTGAGCTATGAAAATGGATCCGTCAATCCAACGTATACGCTGGTGCAACAAGGGGGTGTGATTGGTCCAGGCTTGATGGTTGATCCAAATGGCAGTTTGGTTCCAAATAATGTGACGGTTCCTGCTGGAGGGGCTAGTTACACGGGTTATTTTTATAACTACTATGGCAATGGTTTCAATCGAGACAATATTGAAGCTGCCACATATGATGCTACTTACTTTAAATTGAGAGAAGTGAGCTTGAGTTATCGGTTCAATTCTGAATTAATCAAATCATGGGGGTTGCAATCGGCGACTATTTCCATCATCGGTAGAAATTTGCTTTTATTGTCCGATGTCCCTACTATCGATCCAGAAGTTTACTCTATTAGAAACGGTCTGTTTGTTAATGGATATGAAAGTAACTCGATACCCACCGTAAGAAGTTTTGGATTGAATGTGAATCTGACGCTGTGATGAAAAAACGCTTTGCGAATTTATTGACGTTGAGTTTGTTCCTATGGGGGATCATAGCGTGTGATGATTTTGAAGATCTCAATAAAAATCCGAATGAGCCGACGAATGTTTCCACTTCAGTATTGCTGACTTCGGCCATGAGATTAAGTGTCGATACGGCTAATAAAGCCGCTTTTTTACTCTCCAATAATATTGCTCAATTAACAGCGAGAACACTTCGTCGGGAAGTCGATCAATACAATTGGAATGCTTTTCCAGTCGTGTGGGAAGGGTTTTATGAAAGCTTGACGAGTGTGGAATCAGTGATTTCTCAATCTATCGAACAAGGAAATGATAAGCAAGCCGGGGTAGGTCATGTGTTGAGAGTTTGGATTTTTTCTCAATTGACCAATGCTTATGGGGACATTCCATATTCACAAGCTATCAAAGGAGGAGAATCGGCTTTCACTCCAGTTTATGATCGTCAAGAAGATATCTATGCCGATTTACTCAACAAGCTCGATACTGCCGTGAACCTCCTGGAGGGAAGTGGTACTATCGAGGGAGATATCATCTACCAAGGTAATGCCAATCATTGGATGCGGTTTGCTCATTCGCTCCATCTAAGGTTATTGATGTATGCCTCTGAAAAGCAAAATGTTTCTCAAGACTTCAATCGAATTGTGCAAACAGGACTAATCATCGGTTCTATTGAACAACAAGCGGTTTTGGACTATCCTGATGTTTTTCCGAATCAGTTTTATAGTCTGCCCTTAAAACAGGGTGATTTTGACGATGTTAATTTGTCTCAATCATCATTAAATGTGTTAAACAGGTACAAAGACCCTAGGCTCAACCGGTATGCGCGTCCAGATAATTTGGACTTTGATCATCCAAGTTTTTCTGGTTATCCTAATGGATTGGGTGGGCAATCTGGTTCACGTTTGGGATTGCCCTATTTTGATTACCCTGGGCACGTGACAGCAACTCAATTTGGTTTGCCGTACGCCGATGGCATCTTGATGACTTATAGTGAAGTCGAGTTTCTGATTGCCGAAGGGATACTTAATGGATGGGTACAAGGAGATCTTGCCGAACATTATAAAAAGGGAATCGAAGCGTCCCATCAATATTATCAAGTCGACTATGGCCCTTTTGGATGGTCTGATTTTGATGATTTTTATGAAAATTCGGGTGTTCAATACAAACAACCAATGGATTTATGGGAGCAAAAATGGTTAAGTCTTTATTTCACGGCTTTAGATCCTTACTACGAACTGAGAAGATGGTATGTGGCCAGTGGTGGATGGGAAGGCGTTTCTTTCATTGGACCGCCACAAGGTAATAATAGCAATAATTTTCAACTGCCGTTTCGGTTTTTATATCCAGGTCAAGAACAGAGTTTAAACCAGGAAAACTATAATGATGCTATTTCTCGATATAAAGCCAGTAATCTCATCAATGGTAAAATGTGGATTATCAATACCCCTTAATTGAAAAAGTATTTTTTAGTCTACCCTCGGGTATTCTATCCCGCTATCATCACCATTGTACTTTTTATAACGATTGTCATTGTTGGTGGTAGTGCTGTCGAAGAATTTTTTAAAAACATTCACGGAACGGTAACCAAATATACCAGTTGGTTATTCATTGTAGGGGTCAATTTATTTGTACTTGCTAGTCTTTGGATTGCCTTTGGAAAATACGGTCGATACAAATTGGGCGGAGAAAACACCAAGCCTGAATTCAGTTTGGTTTCATGGTTATCCATGTTGTTTTCTGCAGGATTGGGCATTGGTCTGCTCTATTATGGTGTTTTCGAACCTATTTCGCATTATGCCAACCCCCCCATGGAAACTTTTAGTGAACCCCAAAAAGCCATCCAGTCCTTAACATTTACCTATTTACACTGGGGCGTCCATGGTTGGGCCATTTACTGTGTTTTAGGTCTAGCTTTGGGATATTATACCTACAATAAAAAATTACCATTTTCCATTCGAAGTATTTTTTTTCCACTGCTCGGTAAAAAAATATACTCGATTTATGGAGATATGATCGACATCATTGCCGTCGTAGCGACATTATTTGGTGTTGCGACTTCATTAGGAATCGGATCAACTCAATTGGCGACGGGAATCAATTATGTATTTGGTATTCAAGCGGGTATTGAATCACAAATCGTCATCATCGCTTTCATTACCCTGATCGCGACTATTTCAGTGGTCACTGGATTAAAAAAGGGGATTCTTTTTTTAAGCCAGTTAAATATCATTTTAGCCACTCTTTTTTTAATCATCATTTTGTTTTTGTCAGATACATTCGGGATCATTAGGATCTTCATCGAAAGTTCGGGCATGTATTTCCAGCGTTTTATCGAATTGAGTACGTGGTCTTCTGCTTTTATCAATCCTCAGTGGCAAAACCAATGGTCTATTTTTTATTATGCTTGGTGGGTGGCTTGGGCTCCCTTTGTGGGTATGTTTATTGCTCGAATTTCAAAAGGACGTTCGTTGCGTGAATTTGTATTCGGTGTTATTGCCGTTCCTGTTTTTTTATCTTTTTTTTGGTTTAGCACCCTTGGTGGATCGGCTTTGCTCTTAGAAATGGAAACGCCTGGTATTATTTCAACAGATGTTTTGAATGATAGTTCAACTGCCATGTTTGTTTTTTTAAAGCAGTTTCCTTGGTCGATCATCACCAGCTTGATGGCATTGATTGTCGTGGCTATCTTTTTCATTACATCATCGGACAGTGGATCATTGGTGATTGACAGCATTTCAACAGGAGGTAAGTTGAATCCTCCTGTAGGGCAACGAATTCTTTGGGCCGTTACCGAAGGCCTGGTGGCTATTGCTCTGCTCATCGGTGGGGGACTCAGTGCGATGCAAGCCGTCAATGTCAGTTCAGGAATTCTCTTTTTATTGATTCTTTTTTTGGTGACTTATTCATTGATCCGCTCGGTCCGAAGAATTCATATTGAAGTCAGTCGCAAAAGTCAAAGAGTGAAGAAAGCTAGCACTGATTTTTAATTCATATTTGATTCATCAATTTTGCAATTGCATCAAGGCCATGTGATGTCCAACATCATCCTGCCAACGATCCAGTCATCAAGCTTTATATTTGTACCACCAATATTTTAACAATGGCACAATCAAAAACCATCGCAATTATCTATGAAAATGTTTCCCATGAGCTAGAAAATCCTGAAGACAAAACCATTTTAGAGGTTGCTCTTGATTCTGGTTTGGACGTTCCTTATTCTTGTCAAGGTGGGGTTTGTAGTACTTGCGTGGCTCGTATTGAACAAGGAGAAGCCTCCATGAAAAACAATGAAATTCTAACTGATCGAGAAATTTCTGAAGGTCTTGTTTTGTGTTGCCAAGCCGTTCCTTCCACGGATTACATTCGGGTTAATTTTGATGATAGTTTTTGATGGATGTCGGTTCTTTTGTTGTTTGCACTAGACAATAAAAGTTTCAATCAATGACCGATCAGCGATCTCGATACTACTTTTTGATTTGTTTTTCCAATGCTTCCAATTTATTCAATATCATTTGTTGGGTTTCATTGACTTTTTGGAGTAGATTCTCTTCAGATTCATCGATTTCTTTTTCAATCGTTTCTTTCACTTGAAGTTTTTCCCAAACTTGGCTGGTCATCACCGCAATAAAAACATTGAGCGTGACCAAAACCAACACAAAGGCATAAGAGATAAAGTAAGGAATTGATATCCATTGAGTCAGTCCTTGGAAATCCCTTATTTCGATATAAGCTTCATTATATCCATCAATTAATACGGCCATTAGAGAAAAAAACGCATGGTGTAAACTGCTAAAATCTAATATTCCAAGATGTTGTTGATCAAATAAGAACATACCAACAACAGCATAAATAAAGAGAATAATGGCAATTAAAAATCCGAAGACAAAAACCGTCTGTGTGGTTTGAAATATCTTATGTGAAATCGTTTTTAGTTCCTTATTGATTGAAATCAATCTTAATAAGCGAAAGATTCGTATCAATCGAGCGATAAAGATTAATTCGGAATAACCTAAATGGATGATAAAAGTCCCTAGAATGGACCCCAATAAAATCAGACCATCAAATGTGAGCCATCGGATTTCTTCTGTGGTATTGAGGTATCGATACTTTTGATCCACCTTCTTTGTCTCCATATGCCTTTGACTCAATCTGAGTTTTTTGAGTCTTAAATAAAATTCAATAGAAAAAAGCAATGTGATGAAATACTCAAGCCCATGGAATACATCTCGCACAGTTGGACTACCAAATTCATAAGTCTGTACTCCTATGAGAACTGAAGAAGTAAAAATCAGGTAGGTAGAAAATAATTCTAAGTGCTTGGTTTGAATCATAGGTTAAATAATTTCATTCATAGATGGTTATAGAATGAAGTTGGGGGCCAAAAGTAAAGGCAATATCATAATCGATCAAATCTTAGCAGTTTTTGATTTCACTGCCAATCAAGATTTGAAAATTTTTTCAAAATGAGATTTTTGGTTTCTTCTACAATCAAAAATAAATCACTTTCTTTCTCAATTAGTACATCATCAAATAATTCAAGCGCCCAGTCATTGATTAATTCTATAGAATTATCAGCCATTAGTTTCAATTCATTACATTTTAATAAAATGGATTCTATTTTGTGATAATCTCTTTTAAATAGAAATTTCAATATTTCAAAATTTTCATTGTCGAGATCAAAATTTTCTTTTAGAACTTTCGATTCATGATTTTCTTCCATTTCATCTTCCTTAAAAATGTGTTGTAAATGATCCTTGATCTGACTTGTTTCTAAAGCCTTCTCTGTTATAATAGTTTCACGTATTACAAAATCAAGTTCTTTCAACTCTATGTTTTTTCTAGAGAAGGTGATGCTATTATAATTGAGAATTTTTCCTTCTTTTATTAAATAGTTCAATTCTTTGGAAAAATCATTTTCGGGTATTTTTAACCAATATACCATTTGATTTAATCTATTCTTAGTGATAGAGTTTATAAATCCATTATCATTGGGTACTAGGTACTCAAGCATATTTGCAAGAATCTTTTTTTCTTTACTAACAAGATTTGAAATTCTTTTATTAAGAAAATCTCCTAAATTCAATTCAATATGAAAGAGCCAATAAGCATAGGCGTTTAATAATTTTTTCTCAGTTTCATTAATATTCTTTTTACAGTTAATGTAATTATTCAAAGGAAAAAGTATGTCCAAATATTTTGTTGATGAAGAATTAAACCAGACTGCAGACGAAATAATAATTTGATAGAAATCAGTTTGTTTTCTTTTAGTGAATGGAAGTTTTTTATTGGAAAATTCAAATAGTACATATTGATTGTGAGGATTTGATTCTATGATATGAAATTCTGATATTGGGGATACACCATAACCTGTGTCTTGAATTAAGAGTTTAAGTATTGTGGTTTCAACTTCCAAAACACTTGATTCTATTGTATTAGTTAAAAATGCTATGAGTTCTTGAAAATCAACTAAATAGTAAAGACCCATTTGATGAGAAAGAATCCAATTTCGTATTCTATTGAGTTCAATCTTTCGATTTTTGATTGAATTTTTAAACCTTTGAGAATCGTAATCGTCAACAAGATTGCTCGACTTTTCATCAAATTTTAGGCTGATTGTTTTTAAATAGTTATGAATTTTTTCGACTCTGCTATTAACCTTTGTTCCAATATGTATGAAATCTCTTTGAGCCTTTATGGGTAATTTTCCAGCATAAAATTCTTTGTTAATTACAACTTTTGTTGGACAAGACGTGCAATGAATTGAGTAGGTGATTATTTCATGAAAGCCTTTGGTTTCAATAATCCACTTCTCTTTTAGATAAGAATCAAAATAATCATAAAATATTTTTTTAAACTCATCGAAATTAAAATAAGATTTATCACCATTATAAATCTGATGATTGAATATAAACCAACCAAAGGCAATTTCTTTTGAGATAGGTATTTTAGAAGTAGCGTGTTTTGCGAACAAAAATTTAAGTAGTAAATTTGGCTTCATTGGATTTACAAGCAACCAATCTAAATCAACTTGATTCAGATTCTTTATCGCCATTATTTCTAGTAGTTGCCTTATTTGAAACGATATTTTTTTATGATTTATGAAATGAGCATAAAGATTTTTTAATTTTTGAAAAAGATTTCTGTATTCAACATTATCGACTAAATTTTCGTTTGTATCATGCAAGATTCTTCTTTGAATCCCATTAAAATAGTGTTGAAATCCATTAATAGTTAATCTATTGTAATTTTTATCTGATTCTATCCAAGCTAAAAATGATTTGTACTCAACAACTGGGATTTTCATCCAAAAGTTCTTATTTGTTGTAAAATCAATGTTAGGAATAAAGGGTTTACTTTCTTGCCATCCTATTTCAGATGCCAATAATTCAATATTTGGAATCAATACCCTTTGTTCTAAATCCGAATAATAAAAGTTTCCTAAAGAACTAGAAAATCCATGAAATGAAATTTGTTCTCCAGGTTTTATCCATCGAAAATTTTGAAATCTCAATTATGAATTAGTATTTAGATCAAAAGAAAATTGGATTATTGTAAATAAAATTTAATCTAATTTCTCTGTTGTAGACAAGGTATCAAAGAATTAATTAAATATCTCAGAGCCTAATTGACTTTCTATGCTTTTTGGATAAGTCATCAATGTATCTTTTAAAAAGGTTTTTCTACTAAGTAAATGATCCAATACAATGTCAAAACTCTCTTCTGTTGGATGTTTGCTGATTGGGTAGTAGATATTCACATTTTTATCTTGCCCTATTCTGTAAGCCCTATCATTTGCTTGGGATTCTTTGGCAGGATTCCAGTCTCTTTCTAAATGAAAAATTTGATTGGCAGCAGTAATGTTCAGACCGACGCCAGCCGCCCTTGGTGATAAAATAATAATGTTAAATCCGTTTTGCTTGGAAAATTTATTGATTAAACCAATTCTTGTTTCATCTATATTGTCCGATTCGGTTTTAGTTATTCCAGAAATGATGTCAGGAGAAACATTAAATCCTCTATATATCCAGTTTTTGAGTACATACTGAATGGAACGGGAAATCACAAATATGATTAGTTTTTCATCAAGATTTTTGACTTTGGTAATGATTGCATACAGTGCTTCAAGACGGGCAGATTCAAACCAAAACTCTTCTTTTGTGATGTTATTAATTATACTAGAGTTATTGGTGAAGGTCAGTCTTGGGTGTAACATACAAGCACGGATTCGGTTGAGATGGACTAAAGTTGATGATCTTTTATGCTCAATCAATTTCAGTTTTCTTATTTCATTTAGGTTGATTAATTGAGATGAAGGCATCATTTTATCAAGAGCACTGTCATATTCAGCGTTATCAGATTTCAGCCCTTTAAATAATTTCTTTTGGGGAAGTTTATTTCCAAGTTTATCCTTTAGCTCTTCCTTTGTTCTACGGATTAAAAATGGCAAACTCGCATAGTAAAGATCTTTTCCTAATTTGAGTTTAAAGGATTCATCCCTATTCTTGTTCAATGGTCGAACATATGCATTCACAAATTCTTCACTAGTTCCTAACAATTCAGGATTACAAGTATCCATCAGACACCAAAATTCTTGCAATCTATTTTCTACTGGAGTTCCTGTTGAAATAATATTTAAATCTGATTTGAGGGCTTTTGCTGTTATTGTTGCAATAGTATTTGGGTTTTTAATTCGTTGTCCTTCATCAAAGATGACACAATGAAAATCGATTAATCCCATAGAGAATTGATATCGAGCCATTGTTTCATAGTTCGTTAAGATGAGTCTACCGGGTAAATCTAAAGCAGTTTCACCAAAACCATCTTTTTTGATTTTCAGTCTTCGTTCCATTTCTTTAAGCTGAGGTTCACCAGGTGTATGTTCTTGTTTGATTTCATCTTCGTACTTAGTTAATTTGAATTTGTCCAAATCTGCTTGAGTATTGAGAATAATAATATCAGTAAAGAACCCTATATTAAAAAACTTTTCGTACTCTTCCTTCCAGTTTTTCAATAAAGTAACTGGTGCAACGACCATAAAGGATTTATCATTTTTTTTATTAACCTCACTATGATAGTCGACAATAGATTTCATTCCAAGAAGACATGTTAAAGTCTTCCCCAAACCCATGTCATCTGCTAAAATCCCTC
The DNA here is from genome assembly GCA_026709415.1 of Flavobacteriaceae bacterium. Lineage (GTDB taxonomy): Bacteria > Bacteroidota > Bacteroidia > Flavobacteriales > Flavobacteriaceae > Bin25. The sequence continues at coordinate 64,816 of JAPOSZ010000021.1, read as the reverse complement.
CTCTAATTCTACCTTTCGATTTAAGTGAAGATTGATAAATATTATAAATCCATTTAACAGCTTCCTTTTGGTGTTCCAAAGGTTTGAAATTGAGATTCAGAGTACTATAAATATCTTTAGGTAAAGCGTTACTCTCCGTGTACAAATTTCTCAATGCTTTGTTTTTTGGAAAAAACTTAATGGCATAATGAATTTTCGATTCTTCAGGTTTAATCACATCAGAATCATCATTTTCCTTTTGATTCTTTTCTAACTTTTCTTTTTCAAGCTTTCGAATAATAGTTTTCAATTCTTCAATCCATTCATCTAACTGTTTTCTCTCTGGAAGACTTACTTCTTTTCTTTTATATAAAATTTTGTCGTTTTTAGAATCATAAGCTTGAATAGCTAGTTTTTCAAACTCTTCGATATCCTCCTCATTTTTGATCAGTTTTTTAGAAATGAGTTGCATTGGGTATTCAATGGGGGCTTTGTTGGTTAAAAACCAATCATTCTTAATTTCATCAAAATCAACTAAAGGAATTCTCGTGAATTTTTGGATACCTTCTACCCTAATAGAAAAATGAGATAAATCAAATAGTTCTGGATCCAAATAAGAGCCCGGATTTTCAATAAATGTTGTGGATTCTTCTCTTGGTATTAATCTTTTTTTCTGGAGTTTTTTAACAGCTTTTAATTGTTTCCCTTTTATTTGAATCAATTCATTTCCTACATGTAATGTTGTTGAATCACTGTTTGGCTTCATGTGTTTCAGTTCCCTATTGATTCTTGCTTCGTCATTGGATACAGAACCAATGAGGTTTGGAGATAGTTCTATGTTTCCAGAATCTAATTTAGTTACTCTAACCCCTACTTTTTCTACGTCCGAAATTTCTAATCTATCGAATCTATTTGTATCAACTTTGACTTTTTGAGAGCCAATTTTTTTAAAGACGCTGACTAAATGATAGTGATCTTGAGCTGTTTTGTTTGAGTTTTCAAAATAGCTACGGTAAGTACGAAACGCGTTTTCTTGATTTGTATCCAAGTGATACATCCTATTGCCCGTTTTTAAGATGTAACCGGCTGTATAATAAGGCCTGCTATCAGATTGGTTGGGTAGTGAAAAGTTCACTGATATAGAAAAGTGCTTATCATAGGCATTAATACCCTTGACACGAAGTGAGATATCACCTTCTAATCTGTTAATCGGCAACCCAACTGCTTCAAAGAAATCTTGTTGTATACGCATAAAATCGGTTGACATCACAGACCACCCCCTATCTAATTTTCGGTATTTTTTAGTTCTAATGAATTCATCCAAGAGAAAATCATGAAGCAAAGCTACTTTTAGGTCAAGATTTTTTGATTTAGTTTTTAAATTTTGGTATTCCTTTTCTTCAAAAACAAACGAAATCCACTCTTGTCCGTGAACAATCTGAAATGAAATATGATTTTCTATAATTTCTTTCGGCATATGACTTACATCATTTCATAAAATGTAGAACAACCAAACATTTATTTGTTCCAAAATTTACTAGAAAATCCGAACCTGAAAGGATTTAGAGTTCTGTAAAAACTATGTCTAAATCGGTTATACTCCTCTTCTGTGAATAGAGTTTTTTGATTAATGTTTGTAAGTGCAGGTTTTATAAACTGTATGACATGTTTTTTCCAAGATCCATTTGTTGAATGGGATTTGGAGATATAATTATTTGAATAATAATCTTTAAAATTTCTTTCCAATTCTGTGGTTATTTCACGATACTCGATGGTTTTTAAGCTAGGAGAATCAAATGGCAATAATGTATGCGGAGGAGATTTCGGATAGATTCTAATTTTACAGTTGTGACTCCCTTCAAAAATGTGAAAAGAACCAACTTTGATGTAAATAATAGATTTGCGCTTACTAGAAGTTAAATCGCATACATACGACAAACTAATATTTGATTGATTTTTCTCAATGTATTTTTTAACCTCACTTGGTAAAAACAATCTTGAGGATATGATGAGATCATGTGTAGCAAGACCAGTTAAGAATTTTTTTCTGCTATGAAACATTCGTTTCATATCTGAGTCGTTTTCTATTGCAAACTCTTTTAATGCATCTAAAAAAAATAAAATATCTAATTGAGAAAGTAATTTTTCAAAACCCTTTATATATTTTTCACCAAGAATACCCCACCATTTCCGATATCTTGTTCCTTCTTTAGATCTAGGATCTCCAGCGAATTCAAGAATCATTTCTGTCCAAGATTCATGTTTTTTACTAGGATGGTCAAGGATGATTTTTATGATCTGATGTCCAATAAGTTCGGGTTTGGTAAATTTTCTATGGTAAAGCTTTTTATTAATGATATTGTTGGATAGTGGATGGTGGCTTTCAAACGAAATAGTTTTGAGCAACTCGAGAGTGTATTGGGTTTCTAATTGATTGAAGAATGAAGAATTTAAGTCGATATCAATGCCACAGTTATTCAGAGATTTTTGTGGATCTAATTTATTTTCAATGGAATATTTAACTACTTCAGAAACAGGGACCTCCGATAACAAACCTATCTTTTTAGTTTGGACGTAATCGATGAATTTATTATCGCCAAAATATTTGAAAAAAGAAATTTTATTTTCTTGATTGAGTTTTTGGTTGTGATTATCTTGACGGTTGACATACCCCAACAATAAAAATCTCTGAGTGGTAGGAGATAAGTTGTAAATTTTTAAAATGGATTCTATTATTTCATCGATAAAATATTTTTCATAAAAATTATCGTTTGAATGAATTAGTTCTGAAAAAGGCCTTAATGAGTCGCTATTTGTTTCAAGGGTGCTTATTACCTGATCAATAACAGGAAAACTTTTGAAAAATGTGTAATGCTTATTTTCAAATGACTTCTGAGTAACAACTCTTTTTTTTAGTAAGTCTGTTTGGTGTGTAAGAAATTTCCATTCTGAAAGATCATTTTCCCATTCTGGCAAATAAATTTTTGAATTAACCTTGATGTATCTACTGTTCATTAGAATTACTATTTTCGTCATAATCAAATAGATCAATAATTTGATTATACTCAAAACTTTCAGGTTTGTGAATTGTAAATCGTAAGTCTATTCTCCTATTCTTTCTTAATTGTTCTGCTGTTCTTTGAATTTTTTGAGTTGGTCTTGTCTCTCCATATCCACTAACTGAAAATAACCTTTCCCCTTCTTTATTTCTCAAGTTTTGATAATCATCTGAAACTCTATCGGTCCAATGTTCCCAAACCGATATGGCACGAAAGGTTGACAATCCCAAATTTCCTTTTAGTAGATTTGATGGTCTGTTATCGGTGTGTCCTTCGATAAAAATCGTTTCAAAATACTCTGATTGATTATTCGAATTCAGCTCTTCCAAGACTGTTTGTCCAATTTTATCGAGGTTTTTTCTCATATTGATTGGAATTCGGAAATTATTTGTTTGAAATGTAAGTTCTGAGTGGGGTATTCGAAGCACGCTATGGTTATCAGCAATTTCAACATCGATTTCTGAAAGTTTTAATTTTTCTTGTATTCTTTGGAGCATTTCTTTCCTAATCTTTTCAGCTTGATTTAATGTCCCAATATTTTCAACAACAGTATATCGAGTATTTTCTAACCTATAGACAACGTAGACTGTTATCAAAAGGATAATTATCAGTAATGCCGCAAGAATATCGGTGTAAGAAATCCAATAACTAACTTCAGTACTCTCTGCTTTCTTTTGTCTTGATTCAAACATTTTTCAGATAAATAAAGGTAGGGTATCAAAATATCACTTTCATTCAATAGGTATTATTTCTTGTTTATTGAAGTTGTTTTATTGTTTGACTCCTGGTTTGATTTTTCAATGATATTGTTCAAAAGATTGACTCTATTTAACAATGATTCTGATATACTGGCCAGGTCAATAGAAAATTTTTCCATATTTGAAACTAAAACTCTACTTTCCTCATTCCATTGATTCATTTTTTCTAAAGAATTTTTTTGAATCTCAACTGATTTTTCATAATCCTCAATTTTATTATCCTTGAATGTATCAATTGATGAGTTTAATTCTTTTACAGCTCCAAGCATTGCAGAGCTGAATTCATATGTTTCTTTGTTCCATTGATTCATTCTTTCTGCTGTTTGGGTTTCAACTTGACTGAAATATGAATTAAGTACATTGTTCATACTAGAAGACATTTTTTGAAATTGTTCATCAATTTTAGATCTCATTAGTTCATATTCATTTCTAAGTTGATTTATTGGAGATTTAAAGGTTTCTATCAAATCAGACATTTCATTAGATACTTTTGCATTAGCATTTGTAATTTCTTCAAGTTGATCAAAAACTTTACTTAGATTAGTAACAGTTTGATTGTAATTTTCTTGCATGTTTTGGTAAGTCGTAACAAAACTTTCAGTTGCTTCCCTGAATTTCATAACAGCACCATGAATGTTACTGAAAAGGCCATCTTGATGTGATAATTGAGTTTCAATGATTTTTTGATAATTTAAAAACTCATTAATCCCTCTTTCCAACTTTTCTACGGTATTGGAAAATCTTCCAACTAGTTTTTCTTCAACTACATGATAACTTTCATTTAAGTTCTCAATCAACTCTTTCAATCCGTCGACTTGTGTTAAAAATTGATTATTAAAATCAGTTAACATCTCCCTTATTGCAATATTGGCATCATTGATTACTTTTTGCTGTTCTTTTATAGAACCTCCAAGTTTTTCAATAAACTTTTCAACAATAATTTCCATGGAACTTTCAGCTTGATTCATGGCATTATGCTGAAGGTTTCCCATAAATGTATTCACGCTTTGAGTCATACCAACTATCTCCCCTTTTAAATCTTGTCGAATCCCTCGAACAACTTCTTGTAATTTATCTCCTATGGTATCACTAAGTGCTCCCAAAATATCAGTTTGTTCTTTTGAGTAATCGCGAATGAAAGCAAGAGATTTTTCGGGATTTGTTTTGGGGTATCTAAAGTTAATCTCATTTTGAATATAAAGAATCGTGTTTTTTAACTTAGATTTGCAGAATGAGTGGAAGAGTAAGAAAAACACACTTGTGGCAATTCCGGCAATTGAAGAATAAAAAGCTAACCTCGCCCCATTAACTATAGTTTCAATTCCTTTTTGTAGGCTACTTGGATCAGAATTTGTAACGTTCAAATCATATAGTCCAATTACCAGCCCTAAGAATGTGAAAAGGACACCAATTCCAACTAGAACATTGGGGGTGATTTTTAATCCTTCTTTTGAAAAGACATTTGGACTCAGTATGTCAGCATGAAAAAAATGATGGGAATCTAGTGTATTTTCAACACCATCTTCTTTTAGGACAAGAGATTCATGAAACTCTCTCCAAACTTTAAATAAAAAATCATCACCTTCTTTTGCCCTTTTTTCTAGAGTGTCGTATATCATCCAATGGTTATTTCGTAGAGTATCTTCTTTATTCCAATTGGATATTAATTCTTTGAGACATTTTAAACTTTTGGTTTCTTTCTTATTGTAAGAAATCAAAAATCTTAAACGATGAAAAAAGTATATTGCGATGATGGCAATTGAAAAAAACAGAAGGTACATTGTTGCTTTAGTAAAAATTATAGACAAAAACTTATCAAACTCCTACTAGTGATGAGGAAAATGTCTGATACTTCATTAGTAGTGCTAAATTAGCAAATCATATAGCATCTAATTCACCATTGAAAGGTTTTGAGCACCATATTAATGTGGCTAAGATAAAATCAAGAAATTGTACACTGATGTAGCAAATGCTAGCTAAGAGTAGTTGAATTCTGGGAACCACATTTCATTGATTTTTCGTAAGTTACTAACTATTGAAACTAGATCAGTATGAACTTGATGAAAGTGTTCAAGTCATGCAGCACCGAAGAAAAAGCCGAAAAATAGTTGAGTTAGGAACTCAAGAACAACCGTATGAAATGTTCAAAATGTCAGTCAAGTAAGAAGCAACTAATTAATGACTAATTTTACTTTGTTCATTCAAACCCTCTTGTGGATAAAACCAAAATCAAATGCTCAAAAAGTTCAATCAGTCGATGATCGTTACATTCAAATGAAAAATGTCCAAATATCTCAATTATCCTATCATCCAACAAAAAAAGGAATTAGAAATGTCTTTTGAAATATCTGGATTAACCAAAAAAAAGCAAACCAAAAAAAATGATGAATGAAGTATCTTCTGGTATTCGAATAAACTCCATCATAAAACAATCAGGGTTTCAAATAGAAGAGTTGAATCGTAGAAAAATCAATCAAGCATGAAAACGATCATATGGCTTTGAATCGAGGATTAAATCCTATTTTTCATGGACGAAAGGAAGAATTAAAACAGTTTGAATTCTTATTAAATCAAGTGGTTAAAGACCACTCTCGCACTTCTTTTTTAATTCAAGGATCTCCGGGAGCAGGGAAGACGAGCTTAGCTGAAAAATGTTATGAATTAGCCCAGAAAAAGGGGTGACGTTTGGTTCGTTTGGATGTTCCCACCTTACTTGAGATGAAAGAGTTTCGAAAACGATTAGGGCGAGAACCTTTGTGGAAAGCATGGCGAAAACGAAAAATAACCTTATCGCTTCAAGTTGATAAAATAGGATTTAAAGCCGAATGGAACTTTGACCACCATACCATCGTTAAAACTTTAAATACCGTTCAGCAACCAACGATCATTGGATTCGATGAAGCGCAAATGTTAGGCCACCAAGACATAACGTCTCAAGAGAAGCTGATTTTACGAAACGTATTAGACCAATTACATAACCAGCGAGGTACTCCGAAAAGCCCGATTATTTTTTTAATGAATGGATTAGGGCGGACACAAGATATCTTAGAGGAGTATGATATATCCCGTTTTTCATCAGAATCTGTTATTCATCTCACTCAAATTGATCGGGTATCAGAACGAAACATTTTATATGATTGGATAGTTCAAAAAGCGAACATCAGCCCTGATGAGTCGAACTTAAATCATTGGATTTCTGAAATCAGCCAGCACACCCATCAATGGCCCGTTCATATCACAGCTTATGGACTTCAAGTTGAAAAACACATCCAAGAACATGGAACCAAACTCAATAATGAAGGCCTTTCTGTTGTTTTAGACAAGGGATTCTAATCAAGACAACAATATTATCGTCGTCGTACTCGTCGATTATCCATTCAAGAATGTGAAACCATTGTTTCGTTTTTACTTCTAAATAATCATCCTAAAGAATTTACTCAAGAAGATTTGACCCAGCATTTAAAACAGCATTTAGGAACAAAGCAAGGAGAACAGGTTTTCAATACGGCTTTACATTACGGAGTGATTCATCAACAAAACAATAAAAAACACGCCGTTTCAGTTCCATCCATGCAAACTTGGTTGATTGAAAATTTCACGCCAAAACATTTAATGAAATAATTAAAAAATACCCATCGATTCAATTATCAGTCAATCCATCCCTTCCAATCGGTGTTATGATGGATGTTGATGATCGATGATATGGAATCACTCCAATCCGAAAAATCGTCCCTAAAAAACCTCAAAAAATCAATCATCGATAGTGTCTTATTCTGTAGAAAACAAACAAACTTCATCGATGGTTTATTTCGAAATAAAAGGGTTGATAAAAATCCTTAATGAATCAAAATGCATTTTATCGGCAAAATGATAAAATGGACGATGTCCTTTGTCCCTTTGGTATAGGATCTCCGTCATTTGATAATGTATGCTAAATGTGCAAACTGAAATATTCTGCAACCCAGTCCTTCAATCTTTCTAAATCAAAAGCACGGCTACCGTGTGACAAATAGAGTAGTGAATCAGGCAAGAACCTATCGTATTTTTCCTTTTCTAATTGTTTTCGGGGGAGCATACTTGCTAATTCAAATTCAGTAGAAAAGGTGTCGTTTAATAGGGTATTGTATATATAATCTTTGATTTTTTTTCTTGAAGCATCGATGATTTCAACAGAAAAATCAGAAAATCTCAAGGCATCAAATCCGCCTCTTTGAAGCAACAAAACCAAAGTATCGGTCACTTTGGTTCCCATCCAAGTAAATAAATAACAATGTTCCCCTACTTGAATGATGCTGTCTAAGTTTAATTTGAGGGTTCTGAAATTTTTAACCGCTTCTTCAAATAATTGCATTGTTTTTCCTTCAATGTGGAAACGAAATCTCTCATTTTCAATCTTTGGAAATGTTCCGGATTGATAAAGCTGATACATTTCTTGTGCAATTCGATGGTGCATCATCATGCCATCACCAAAAAACGAAGGGGCTTTTCCCCCTTTGATTGGGGATACAGTAATCACCTTTTTTTCTGTATCAATCGATTCAATGCGCCAATATTTCCCAGCAAAAATCATGTTCTGTCCTTCAATGAAGGTAAAGCCAATAGGTACGGTTCCCAAAACACTTTTTTCAGTAACGATTCTATATTCAACGGGGGTGGTAAATACAGTAAAAAAATCATAATGTTCAACGATACGATTGCCCTTGAATCCAAGCGTGATTTCTCCAGACTTGAGTTGTTCAATCAGTTCTTTTGTTTTTAAATGAACGAGTATTTCTTTGAAATGAGTGGTGTCGACTTTTTTAAAGGGTCCTAAATGACAAAGTAGTTGAAAGAGATGGTCTGTTCGGACACTGCCCCATTGTGCGATCACGGCTAAAATTTGATGAATGAACGTTGAAAAGTATTTATTGGATTCTTCGGGTGGTTCATACCAACGATCACAAACAATCAGTTTCAACATCGCCAAAGACTGGATGAGGTTGGGTCTTAATGCGTCGAGTAGACCACTTCGAATAGTTAATTCTTTTTCAAGAATGAACATGCGTAAATCGGAGCCTTTTTTGTCAGATTTTGATTGTCTTCGTCCCGAACGTCCATAACGCTGTCTCAAACTTGAAACGGAGTTTGGAGGGTAAAGAACTTGAAATACTTTATCGACTTTTCCAATATCAATGCCTAATTCTAGAGTTGTGGTGCATAGAGCCGTTGTTGGAGGCCCATAGGGATCTTTTAATCGCTTTTCAAGCGATTCTCGTAAATCTTTGGCAAGCGATCCATGATGTGTGAAAAATTCATTTGGAGCCATTGGATGTTTTTGATTTTTGTAATCAGCGAGCATGGCCGTCATTTTTTCTACATTTTTTCTGGAATTAAGAAAAATTAAATTGTTGGCACCAATACAAGAACCATATAATTCAGAGACAATATCGTCTACATCCGTTAGATCGAATCGTTCATCCGCTGTATCGGAATGAAATGAATCAATAAAACCCTTGAGTGAAAGATGGGTGATTTGATCACTTTCTTCGCCTTGAATGTGTAGATATGGAAAAGTTTCATCGGGCCTTAATAGGCTATGGATGGCTTCTATATCATCTCCAAATGTGGCGCTGAGTGCAATTCGTGGAATGGGGTCACTAGTTCTACCGATTAAATGTTCTAATCGGCTCAGCAGTGAAAGCATCTGTTGTCCTCGTTCATTACCAATAAATGCATGAAATTCATCAATACAGATATACTTGAGATTTCGCATAGAAGAACTGACCAACTCAGATTTATTGGTTAATAAAGATTCTAAAGATTCGGGAGTAATCAATAAGATACCATTTGGATGATCAATGGATCTTTTTTTGAAGGTGGCACTGACATCTCCATGCCATGGCATGACCCTCATGGCTAATTGTTCAGCAAGACTTTCCAATCTTCTTTTTTGATCGTTGATTAATGCTTTTAATGGACTGATGTATAAAATGCCATATCCCATACGTTGATTGATGATCGATGAACAGGCAGGAAGAAAAAAAGCCTCTGTTTTTCCACCTGCAGTGGGAGCACTGATGACCACATCCGTATCAGCATTCAAAATGGGCTCAATGGCTCTTTTTTGTATATAGCGAAGAGAAGACCATTTTTGACGATGAACCCATTGGATCACTTTAGGGTGAAGTAAATGGAGTTCCGTATTTCTATGTTTGATCGACTCTAAATGCTTCAGTACTTTAGAGTCTAATGGCTTCATCGAAGAGTATGTGATTTAAAAATCCGTTTGGGAAGATTATATCTTGAAGTTTTTTAAGCCTTCTGTCTCATCATTTTCAACATCAGTCGGTAAAGTAGGAATAGCTTTCATATCAGTCGGAGCGTCTTCTTCAAGCTTGACTTTATCAATCAAATTTTCCCATTTTAATTTGGGGTTTTGTTCTAAAATCGTTAACATATCCAAAAAGCCTTTGGTGATGGATCGTGTGGTTTTGTAGTATTCATCACCAATGTTGCTATGACAATGAACCAAAAAACTTTCCAATCCTTCATCAGTTATGAGGTATTTCTTTTCATCACCACTAGCAAAAACATGTCGAAGGTTATGTAATAATATATAGAGTTCTTCTGGGGTTAGTTTGGCTAAATTCAAGGTGGGAGAACTATAATCCACAATACCATGTTCTCGAGCTAATTCATTTTCAGCTAGTCGGGACTGCAACGCAGGATAGCTATAGAGACCTTTTCTCGAATCATAAAGAAATTCTGGGGTCCCACCCATCAGAAATCCGATATGATTTGCGGAACCTTGAAGGCAATCATTAAATATCCTTAAAAGTTGTTCATAGTTAGAATTTCTGGCTTTGTTGGTCGAAAGTTTGTAAAGATTGACCATTTCGTCAAGTTCTACCAATAATCCAGCATAGCCGGCAAAACGGACAAACAAACTCATCAATTTCAAATAATCATAAAATGTATCGTCTTTGATAATCGTGCGAACCCCCAAATCTCTTCTTGCTTCAGTTTTAGTTCGGTATTCAGCACGCAACCATCGAATGGCATTATTTTTCAGAGTTTCATCACCACGATCATATCCCTGCCAATAGGCTTCGATGATAGAAGCAAAGTCATAGCCACCAACATACTCGGTTAATGAGTGTAATCGTTTTTGAATGATATTGGGCACTGATTCGTTTGAACTTTTTGATTCAGTGATGGCGTTGGCTATAAACTTTTCAACAACACCAGAAAGAGCATTGCCATCGGGTTTGGCTCTGGTCGACATATTGGTCATCAGTTCAGACAATAAATTGGTGGCCTGACCAGCCGTCGAATAAACACGTCGCTCTGGAGATAAATCAGCATGAATGGTCACCAGTTTCTTTTTTAAAGCAATGAGTCGAATCAAATGCATGAAAAAAGTTTTGCCTGATCCGTATTCTCCAATAATGAAGCGAAAACGCGCCCCGCCATCAACGATACTGTCAATATCCTTATCAAGCGCTTTGATTTCACTCAATCGCCCGACCTGTATGTGTTCTAGTCCAATTCTTGGTACCACACCCCCTTTCAATGAATGGATGATGGTATCTCGGTGCTTTTGCCTGATTTTCGAGTTCATATAATGCTATGTTTCTTTATTCCAATGATTTTTAAGATGGGGTATGATTTCGGCGTTCAATATCATAAAACTTTCATCTTCTTCAAATAGGGGTTCATCAACTAAATCAAGTGATTTATCATTGATGACTTCAAGAGCCGCTTCGGTCATCAGGTGGTGTTTTTGGCATAATGCCGACACTTCCGATTGATTCCACTTCTCTTTTTTGATGAGCTCTAAAAACAATTGATAATAGATGTCTTTGTTCGTGGTTTCGGAAGAGATGAAGTCTTTTGATTCTTCGTCATCAAAAATATCACTCAATATCTTTTGAGATTTGGCAGTTGCTGTTTTTTGTTTTTGAATCAGATTTTTTCGAAGTTTTATCGATCCAGACTCAAAATCAATCTTTGATTTCTTTTTAGAGGTTTTAGATGTATTATTAATGTATTGGTGAATATGACTGACGACTTCTTTTGAATTTTCTCCGAGTAATTCATACATCTTTTCTAGTTTTTGTTGCGTTTTTTTATCGTATAAATGATTCACAACACCAAAAGAAATGAGGGTTTCACACATTCCTTTTTTTTGCTTTTTACCAAGTTTCTTTGAGAGTTTATCAAGACCAGTTGTTATTCCCTTTCCATTCAATCGCCAGTTGGCATAGGCTTTTAAATTAGCTTTTTGATTCTTATTCAACCGGCTTTCTTGAGTTATAAACTGGGATAGTTTTTCCTGCTTTGACATGATATTCTTATTGCCTGATGCATTGAGAATGATGGCAAGCATGCGAAGTTGTAATAGCATTCGCTGATAAACCTTGCCTAGTTTGATACGCGTTTCCACGTTATCGTATTTTACTAAAGCTAAGGTATTTACAGAACGAAAATTGGTGTTGTGATATGTTGAGTTAGGAGCATAAGCATATCCTGAAAAATGGGTAAAAGTGTTGATAATATATTCACAATCTTGAGAGTCTATTTGGCTTGGGTCCGCGACAATTTTTGGTAATAATTCATCAATTTCAATCAATCCATGTTGATTCAATAAGGCATTATCCAACCAATGCTTCAAATGATTCAATCTCTCAAGTTCTTTTGAGTTGAGAGATACTTTTGGAATCATCGATAGATATGCCAAATCTTTATTCGAAGTGGAATCTCGTTCAAGGTAGCTTATAGAATGATCGAAATAATATGAGGCATCATCAAAAATTCGAGACAGATCATGATATGGAAGTTCGTTGAAATCAGGTAGATTTAAATCATTAGGTGGTGTTAAATAACATGCCACAAGAGATGGATTCACCGGTTGATAGCGAAACTTTAAGGAAGCTTCTGTCGAATTTAATTTGATTCCTTCAGGAAATTCTTTATCAAAGTGGTGAGAGAAGTATTTTAAGAAATGGACCGGGTCTAATTGAACGGCGTCATAGTATGGATTATTAAATTTGGAGTATAAATACCCACACATCAAGGGGCCTTTGATGGGTTTATTGTTTTTTGTATGCAAAGCCATTTTGTAGATGACACCGTAGATTCCTTGAAAAAAAATTTCTGACTGATGGGAATCTGCAAACAAATCAGGTCTCATCACAACCATCAAACCAAGCAAATCACATAACTTTTGATTGAATTCTGGGTATTCTTCTCCGAAAACTCGTTGCAGTCTTTGGACTTCATGATAATTTTCTAAATATTCAGTGTTATCCACGAGTTCAATTTTTGAATCAATAATAACTCTTCTTTCGATGCCGATAAAATAAGCTTCAAGTACAAATAATTTGGTGGTGATGTCGTTGCGACTCGAGGCTATCCATTGTAAATATTCCTTGCGTTGGGAATCATATAATTCATAAAACCCCTTGATTCGATTGTAGTAATACCAATATCGGTATGAATCATCTCGATGAATGTTTTTTTCTGATATGACCGAAACATCTTGTTTGGTTTTATTTTGACCAATCAGTATATCGCCGTAATAGAAAAAACCACCATTGATCTCAACCCCTTCGATAGTCACCTTTTCGTTTGGGCGTATCCACTTTGCAAAAGTTAAATCATGGTATGCGATTCCTTCTTTTTCAAATTCAGAGGAAAATATTTTCCTCCATAAGCTAGGTTCGGGAGAATCTGAAGTGTAATGATTCAAATAGACCAATTGATCGATTTCGAGGGCATTAAAGATTCGTTTAACAACACTGTTGCGTTTGGGTAAACGATCCCCATCGATCGTTGCTATTTCTACCAAAAGGCTCCCCAAAGCGACCTTTAAGATATAATCTATTTCATGGGTGGAGATGCCAACTAAATTCCTTTGTTTTTCTAAAGAACTTTGCCAAAGAAGTACCGTATGGAGAGATGCCTTTTCAACGGAAGACAAATAAATATTTTGATCAATGAGATTGGTCATAAAATTCCAATGAAACTCCGTTATTTGATTGTTTTTTGCCTTAGCAATGCTAATGCATATTGAAATGGCATATTCAATGAATTTATAGAGGGTTGAAGGTCTCCAGTTGTCAAAATCTTTATGATAGAAAATCCCAATCTTTCCCCGATACTCTGTCAACATTTGATCAAAATCTAAAGAAGGAATCATTCCGATACCATTTTGAGGAATTAAAAATCCTAAATGGATTTTTTCTTTTCGATTAATCCTTTTCGGAGGTTTCACATGAGCAAACTTCCAAATGTCCTTGAGGTCAACAAGAAAAGGGCCTTGGCCTTTTGTATGCTTTGTATGCACCCAATCCTTAAAAGTTTTCAGGATCTCATATGCTTTTTCGGAGTGCATGACTTTTGGCATCAATAAAGTTGGAAGAATATCTGAGGGGGAAGCATCCTTTAGTTTCATGTATTTGACATACTCAACCATTTCTTCTTTACTTTGATGAAGCATCGAATAAAAATCATCAGTTTTGGTCGTGAAAAATTTTATTTTCCATTCTTCAGTATCATTTGATGTTTTGACTAAGCCGAAGGATAAATCACTATTATACGGTCTGTATCGGCTCTTTGAATAATAAGAATCGGCTCGTTTTAACTCGATGCCTTGAGGGTTTTTTTCTTTGAATCGATGCATCGCTAGCGTATACAATTGATCTAGACAATCAAGCATCCGAAGTTGGATACCATAGCTAACATGGGATTTGAAATACGCTAGTAATAGTTGATTTGACCAGGTTTTTTTTTGATCATAGGCCTTTGTCAGTAAATAAAAGACATAAATTGATTTTTCAGTGGGCTTATCAAGTAGGATATCGTGTGAAATGATTTCAGGTCGCATCATGCCCATTAATTCCATGAGCAAACGATACTTTGATACTAACTGTTTTTGTTTTCTATCGAAGTAGGAGGCCATACGCCCTAATTCATCGAAGATATCGATAAAATCTTCATTACTTACGAGATTTAATCGAGAGTCGACAAGGATGCGTCGTTCTATTCCAAAAAAATATAACTCTAAAAAAGGTAATGGAATATTAAGATCATCTTTTTCTGAAGCGAGCCATTGGAGGTATTTTCCACGAATAATGGGTTCTAATTCGGAATAATCACAAGGGGAGTATCGGTAAGTATAGTTGGAAACGTAAGCATTTGAAAAATGCACTTTTAGATTGGGATTGATGAGAGATTGATCTTGTGTCTCCCCATTCAAAGCCATGAGACTTGTTCCTAAATAGAAGAGACCATTTTTGATTTCTAATCCATTAATGATGACATGTTCTCCTTTTTTAATCCAACGAGCAGTACTCTTTTCTTGTATTCCTTCTTCTAGGTGGACGTTACTTAGATAGGTATTATCGAGATTGTATGGGTTTTGGTATGGATAAACTAATTCATTCATTGTCAACCAAATAGCAAAAGATACTCTAATTGGTTTTTTATCGGTTGATTTCTATATTTCATCATACCCTAACTCACGCAAAATTAGTTGATTGATCTTCAATGAATGGACATCCGAAACGGTTAGAAATACGACGTGATATTATATGTATAGTACCGATTGGTTTTGTAAAAATATCGTTATGTTACTATTTAATTACAGTAAACAGCATTTTGATGACGTTTTTTGGTATATTTGTAGCAATCTAATCGAAAAATAGCTATATGTATTATACGGAGTTAATTAAAATAATTGAAGGGGGCATGAATAAAGATCTGAAGAAAGTCCTAAGTTATTCAAAGCACCTAGCTAAAAAGCTGAGAGAAGATGGAGATGAAAAACTTGCTGATAAAATCATCAAAACAATCGAAGGATCTGTCGGAACTCCTGTCTTTAAAGATGAGTTATTTGATTCCCCTGTGGATAGTGACACTAGACTGAGTATTGCAGATGTACTTCTTCCACAGGATATAAAGCTTGATATTTCAATTCCTAAAAGTACTCAAGAGCCTATCGATAACTTCATCACTCTAGTAAACTCAAAGAATAAAATTGAAAGCAAAGGATTAGAGATGAATTTATCTTTGTTGTTATATGGCCCACCTGGATGTGGTAAAACAACGTTAGCAAAACACATTGCAAAAGAATTAGAAATTCCTATTGTAATCGCTAGATTAGACTCATTAATATCATCTCTTTTAGGTAATACGGCAAAGAATATTAGAAAGTTGTTTGATTATGCTAAGAGGAAACCATGTGTTCTGTTTTTAGACGAATTTGATGCCATAGCCAAAGCAAGAGATGATATTCATGAAACGGGCGAATTGAAAAGAGTCATCAATAGTTTACTTCAGAATATTGATTGTTTTATGAAAACTGGTGTTTTAATTGCCGCAACAAATCATGAGAAGTTGTTAGATTCAGCTGTGTGGAGAAGGTTTGAGAAGATATTTTATGTTAATAAGCCCAGTGTTGAAGAAATCAAGAAACTTGTAGTAGCCCACTTCAAGAAAGTAAACCCGAAGTTAGAAATTGGGAATAAAAAATTTGATTTGTTAGTGTCATATTTGAAAGATTTATCTCACTCTGAAATAGTCAAAATAATGAACAGCGCATACTATAATTCGATTATTCAAAATAAAGAATTCGAATACCTTGAAATCTTTTCAGAATATTATAAGTACAAGCACAATAATCGATTTAATTTGGTGGAAATGATTCGTTTTTTAAATGAAAGTTGTGTGACTCAAAAACAAATAGCGAATAATTTAGATGTATCTATTAGGCAAGTAAGAAACGCATTAAATGTTGAACAAGATGGCTGAAAACAAGTTACCTATAAAGCTGTTTTATAAAAGACAAAAAATAGATGATAGAAAAGTTGAGGGAGGTGGAAGTTATCGTCCACCAAAATGGCAACTTGATGGAGATGAATTACTTTCAAGGGCAAATAACCTTTTAAAACCCTTGGATGAATTGGATATTTTTTTAATAATCGTGATGCTTCAAGAAGCTTTATTCCAGCGACACTAAAAGTTGATATTGATGACAATGCAATAGCTAAATCTCATAGGAAAGAGATTCATAAATTATTTAATGGCACCTCTTTAAGAAACAATTTCATAGGTTTTATGGATTCAAATAGTGCCATTGTGAAATTGGATAATGTAGAGCATCTAAAAGCGGTAAAAAGGAATATTAACAATTCAAGTAAAAACTCAAAAGCTATATCGGCTGTAGAAAACATTGAAAGGTTTAAACCTTATGTTGCCAATGTTGAAAAACGATCGACAGTCAAAATTTCTATGTTTAACTTTCTGAATTATGAAATGAACGGGGCTATTAGAACTTTATTTTATAGATTTTGTGAGGAAAAAGGTTTAAGAGTAAAAGAAGTGAATTATTCTAGAGGTTTGATAGTTTATAAAACCAAGGCCACCCAGTCTCAATTAGATAGTATAAGTGATTTTGAAGCTCTTGAATCAATCACATTGATGCCAGAATATAGTTTAGGTATGGACTTCATGGAAACAACAGAAAAAATAGAGATAAAAGAACCGATAAAAAATGAAGTATATCCTATCGTTGGAATTTTAGACTCTGGAATTGCCAAAAATAAATATTTAAAGAATTGGATTGAGGAAAGAAGTTTTTCATCTTATCCGGCTGATTGTACAGATCCTGCGCATGGTACTTGTGTATCAAGTATCTTAATTTATGGAGACTGTTTAGAAAGAAAATTATGGACAGGTAGTTCTGGGTGTAAACTATTCGATGCTACCGTTTTTCCTGATTCAAAGAAAGAAAAAATATATGAAGATGAGTTAATAGCAAATATTAGGGAAGCTATAAATAAGAACTCGAATATCAAGATTTGGAATCTTTCTTTAGGCACTAATATTGAGGTGGATTTAAATGATTTTTCAGATTTTGGCAAGGCCTTAGATGAGATACAATTACTCAATGAAGTTATAATCTGTAAGTCTGCTGGAAATTGCACAAACTTTGAGAAAGGATTTCCTAAAAGTAGAATAGCAAAATCAGGAGATTCCATTCGTTCTCTTGTAGTGGGTTCTATAACGCATATTAAAAATCAATATGATATTGCAGAGGAAAATCATCTATCGCCTTTTAGTAGAATTGGACCTGGGCCAGCGAATAGTATAAAACCAGATTTAGTTTCATATGGTGGAAATGCTGGAAAGAGTGAAGGTAAGGTGATTCCAAATGGAGTTAAGGCAATAGCAACTAATGGAAGTGTTGTTAAAGTCATTGGCACCAGTTTTTCAACTCCTAGAGTAACTTCATTGTTAGCGGAGTTAAATTTTAAGATCAATGAAAAGTTTAATCCAATACTTTTAAAGGCATTGGCTATCCATTCGGCAAAATTCCCCTCAGCGTTAAGTATTCCAATTAGTGATAAAATAAAGCAAATGGGTTTTGGAGTTGCTTCGTTAGCCGATGAAATAATTTATAATAGTCCTCATGAAATCACTCTAATTCTACAAGAGAACATCAATAAAGGGGAATACATAGAAATACTAGATTTTCTTTTTCCTGAAAAAATGGTTGACGAAGATGATTATTTCTATGGTGATATAAAAGTTACGCTTGTTGGACAACCAATTCTCATAGAAAAGCAAGGTTCAGAATATTGTCAATCTAATTTAGAAATAAAATTTGGCACATATGAAAAGATTAAAGATAGAGATGTCACAAAATCAAACGTGTTAAATCCCATAGGGAGGGAAAATCCTCAGAACGTTTTATTGACCTCCAATTTTAGAAATAAATACGTGAAAGGTAATGAAAGTGAGTATGCTAGAGAAAGAGTGTTGCTTCATTATGGGAATAAATATCAACCCATTAAAAAGTATTCTATAAATCTTAGTGAAATGAAAGATGCAAGACAAAAAGATTGCCTTGAACACAAAAGGAAATGGTACTTAGAGATTAAAGGTACTTATAGGCATTTTGCCGAAACAATGGCTAAAGATGATGGTGAACTTTTGAATCAGGATTTTACTATGATTATGACGATTCGAGATACCCAAGGACATCGTCAGATTTATAATGAAGTGTCAAGATTATTAACAGATAGGAACTTTAAGTATTCAGATATTAAACTTAGAGAAGAAGTGAAAATTGATGTTAACAACAAAAACACAGGTTAAGGTGAGTGGTAGTGAAAAGAAGACCCCTTGGGATAATGTAGAGTCAAAAAAAATGGGAACTACGGGGTAACAGTTTTTTTCCTTTTTCAGCATATGGATCAACTAATCCGATATTGATTTCCTCCAAAAAATCTCCATATTCCACTAATTTTGGGATTCTCGACTTATTATTCCATCATTTTTTATCCGGTCATGATTTTTAGAAGTTGATTTTCTGTGACCTCTCATTTTAGGGTGGGGTTAGAGTCTTCGTAATTGGTGACATCATCAAATGGTAGGCAATCGATTCCAAGATTTAAAACTTTGAAGAATTTTATGGCCTTTTTGGATGCTAGGCTTTTGACTTCAATAAAGTTGTAATAGTATCATCAATGGATGCCCCTTGAAGATTCAGTATGGTGATAAGGTATCATTTCTTTTCTTGGCGTTTATTGCTTTTTATTCCAAAGACTTTTGATTTGCGGGTATGTATCAAAGCATAATCGTTTATCACAATCACGATTTGTTTGTCAGCAATGCGGTCATACGGAGAACGCGGATATTAATGCGGCACAAAACATATGGGCCTCCGGGAAGGGGACTATACTAAAAAACGGACATGGAGTGTTTGTAAGACCAATTATCCGTGCGGATGAGCGGCTGAATACCTTGAAGTGTCAATCGGACTGGAATAATCATTCGATAAACAATGGTTATGAAAGTATATAATTCCCTAATGAAGAATTCAATGGCCTTATCAAGGCAATGTTTGAATATATAGTAAAAGTTTTGAAAGTTAGATTGAGATTTGACATAAGTTAGCGCAATCTTTGGTGATAAGCCTTTGTCTTCGTACATGTGATCGGTTAGTAGTACGGAGACATACAATGAATCTGGTGAGGGGCGTTCTAATAAAAATTCATCATCGATTACATCAGGTCTCATCACACCCATTAATTCCATGAGCATTTGAACTTTTGGATTGAGCTCGTAGTAGAAATCTCTTAAGAGAATGGCAATCCTTTTGAGTTCTTCGAAAATAGCTATAAAGTCATCATCATCTACTAAACCCAGTCGAGCATCAACCAATATGCGACGTTCAAATCCATAATAGTAGTGTATCAAAAACACGGATGGTAGTTTTTTTATAGAGCGTTTTTTTGAGGCTAACCATTTGATATCTTGCTTTAGGTGTGAATCTTGAATAACTCTTCCAGCTTAAAGAGTTATCTCTCAGAATATTATAGGAATCATCCGGTTCCACTTTGAATTTTGGATTAATCAGGGCTCTATCTTGTGTGTTTCTTTTTAATGACTTGAGT
Source organism: Flavobacteriaceae bacterium (assembly GCA_026709415.1). Taxonomy (GTDB): domain Bacteria; phylum Bacteroidota; class Bacteroidia; order Flavobacteriales; family Flavobacteriaceae; genus Bin25. Next base: position 44,578 of record JAPOSZ010000021.1, on the reverse strand, counting down.
GTGTTTCCTAAGTAAAAGAAGCCGGCCTTGATTTCAATACCAGAGATAACTACCGTTTCATCACGCCTCACCCATCGAGCATCATTACCATCAAGAATTCCATTTGGTATAGAAACATTTTTCAGATAGGTGAAATCCAAGTTGAGTGGGTCTTTGTATTTGTAATGTGGTTGACTCATGAATTCTATAGGTATGGGAGATTTCTAAATGGTTGTTAACTATTATAAACGACCGTAAATGATCAATGACGGCTATTTATTGAATGAAAAAACATTTGATTATAGAATTTGATTGATTCGATAGATAATCATATCTGGTGATATGGAGTGCATGGCGTTTTTATATTCGATAGGTAATTTTTTTCCAAAAACTGAAGTTGGGACTTTGGGGTAAACCGTGCGATCCAATAGAATTTGATGTTTGTCCGGTTGACCAATGGGCTTGAACCCTAAGAAAGGGTGGGTCATGCCCCAAATAGTTAATACTTTCACGCCATAATTTGCAGCCATATGTCCATTGGCAGAATCCATGCTCACCATTAAATCTAATCCTGAAATCAAATCTAATTGCTTATCTAATGAACAAGAAGAGGTATTGATGATATTGAATTTTTGACTCCAAGAATCCAACAATTTAGTTTCATTCGGAGCCCCAAATAAAAGTATTTCAAAATTCTTTTTATTGAGTTTACCAACGACGTGCTGCATTAATTCTAAAGGATAAGACTTACCCGCGTGCTGACTAAAGGGAGCAATGCCAATTTTCTTTTTATCGTTCTGTGAACGATTAGTTGAAGTAATGAATGGTGGTATTTCAACTGAAATTGGAAATCCCAGTGAATTGAAGACATCGGCGTACCGTTGGAAGGTTGCTTTTATGGGATAAAAATCCTTTTTGGGATAGCTCGTTAGGGTCTTTTTTTCTTTTCTTCCTTTATCAATAATGGCCACCTTGTTGCCCCTTGGGCTCAAAATTAATCTCAATAATTTAGACCGAATCACATCATGACAATCTGCAATATAATCAAAAGATTCCTTTTGTAGTTTGTTTGAGAACCGAACTAATTCAACCAACTTTGGAAGTTTTAATCCTTTTGAAATGGGTATAATCTTCACATTTTTTAATTCTTTAAAAAGGGGAGCGACTACTTCAGGAGCGACCAACAAGACTTTGACATGGTGTTGTTGGGTTAGAAATTTTAATACCGGAACCAAAATGGCGATATCTCCTAAAGCCGAAAATCTTAAAACCAGTATTGTGGGAATTGAATTAGAAATCGAATCAGTTTTTGTTTTTTGAATAAAGGGCTGGATTTAGATTTTCATCATTATACATTTTCATTTGCATAAAAGGCTTAAAAATGATGTTGCCTTGATAAATTAGTTCAAATAACTGATCAATAGCTGACATGAGTTGATCCTGTTGTGCCAATAGAACATGGAGTTTTTTATTGCATTGATTAATGTGTTTTCTAGGGGCATCGAGACGATGACACTCTTCTTTCATATGGAAAATTCTCAGCGCTAAAATGGAAAACCGATCAATGGCCCAAGCTGGTGTTTCAGTATTCAAATACGCCTCTTTTTTTGGCTTGACGTTTAGAAATGCGTTGTAAAAGAATTGGTCTAAAGATTCAACCGTATCGGTTCGCTTTTGATTGGAACGATCAATGAGTCGCTTTATTTCCATCCCCTTGATCGGAGATATATCTGGAATTCTTATGATGTCTTCTAAATGCCATTGAATGGTATCGATCCAACATTTGCTATACAGTATGTGTTGGATTTTGCCTTTTTCAAATGGGTTGTTTTCTTTTTGATTCACATCATCAAATACATGATAATCATCTATCGTTTTGTTAAAGATGATTAAAGCCTTTGAACTAAAGTTTTTTATGCCAAAGTCAAGCATGAATTCAAAATAGAAAAACCAAGGGACACATTGAGATAGAATCTGAAAATTTTTAATCTATTCATGAGGAAAGTCGAATACGATAAGTATCTTTGAACCGATTTTTATAAACATGATGAGAAATTTTTGGGAATGGATTGCCTACATTTTTGAAAACTATTTGCTCGTTCCATTAGAAAAACTACGGTTTTTAGAAGAATTAAATTGGAATTATTCGAATTCCATCAATTGGTTATTCTTATTCATCGGTTTAGTGGCTGCAATCTATTGGATTAGACAATTGAATCTGTTTGATCAAAGGGGTGAAGAAGACAAAACGATCACCGCGCATTCTTTTTTATAAATCGTAACCGATATCCCTTCGAATGTATTTTCGATTAAAGCGGACGGATGCCATTCTTCTGTAGGATCTCTCTAGAGCTTGATGGTGATTGTTGCCCAAAGAAGTGACGGTTAAAACTCTTCCCCCGTTGGTTAAAATGCGATCATTTTTCCCCATTTGAGTTCCTGCATGAAAAATAAATGTGTTCTTTGTTTGGGTCTCTTCTATCCCAGTAATGTGTTCTCCAGTAGTATAATTGGTAGGGTACCCTCCTGAGACAGCCATTACCGTTGCAGCCGACTGCGGATTGATATCCAACTGAATTTCTGAAAGAGTATTATTAGCTAAGGCTAGGAAAATATCCATCAGGTCATTATTAATCCTTGGGATGACCACTTCAGCTTCTGGATCACCAAATCGTACATTGTATTCCATGACTTTAGGTTGTCCATTAACGTTGGTCAGTCCGATAAACAGTACCCCTCTGAAGCCTAGGTTTTCTTGTTTAATTCCATTGACGGTTGGTATGACAATTTCATTTTCTATTTTTTGATTTATTTCTGGAGTAATGAATGGAACTGGAGAAACAGCTCCCATACCCCCCGTATTTAAACCGGAATCCTTTTCACCGATGCGCTTGTAATCTTTGGCAAAGGGCAATATGAGATAAGAATTTTGATCAATCAATACGAAACATGACATTTCAATCCCATTGAGATATTCCTCAATCACTACTGTTTTTGATGCCTTTCCAAATTGACCACCAAGCATTTCTTCTAAAGAGCTTTCAGCTTTTTTCTGATAATCTAAGATCATGACCCCTTTTCCAGCGGCCAAACCATCCGCTTTTAAAACATAAGGAGGATATTGGTTCTGTAAAAAAGCTCTTCCTTGATCGATGGTTTCTTTAGTGACACTGATGGATTTTGCAGTTGGAATATTATATTTTTTCATAAAAGCTTTCGCATAGGCTTTACTCGATTCGAGTATAGCCCCCTTTTTTGTGGGTCCAATAATCATCACCTTTTCAAGTGAAGATTCACTTTGAAAAAAGTCGACAATCCCTTGCTCTAGTGGATTTTCTGGTCCCACAATAACCATTCCGATTTGATATTGAAGCACAATTTCTTTGATTTGGACAAAATCCGATGTGCTTATTTCAAAACATTTTCCAATACTAGCGATTCCGACATTTCCAGGGATGGCGAATAGATCACGTACTCTAGAACTACGATTTAATTTCCATGCCAAAGCGTGTTCTCGAGCACCACCACCAATGATTAAAACGTTCATAATTCTTTTTCCACAAATTTATTGAAGCTGCGAAGTTTTAGAGACTAAAATTTTGTTAAAAATTGATCCACTTTATTTTTTAGCGACGCTTTGAATTTTAAGTGATTTGTTTTGACTTTTATTGAATTGAAGTCAAAATGAATTAAATCTTTACTGGAACAAACATGAAAAAAATCTGAGAGACCCCTTAATCGACTTTGATGATTGATATGGTTTAACCCATCATCTAAAAATATCACGGGTGTGTTCATGGCTATGGCCGGTAAAGCCGTATGAATTCTAGAAGTAATGACCAATTCGGCTTGATTAATTTTTTTAAGATAATCTAAAGCCAGTTGTTTTGGATTTTCAGTTTTTAATCTTTCGATATTGATGATTTGAGATGCTTTTGTGATGGGAACATCGGTTTTATTTAATGCATGATTGAGCTTTTTTTTAGCTTTTTGGTATTTCCGATATTTTAATGGAAACTTGATGATTTGTATCATCAAATCAATAGGATTACTCAAGGGTTTTATAATAGGCTTTAACCGATCTAAGGCACTGGCCACAAGAATTCCAGAAGAACTGGAATTTTCTAATTTAAAAAATGATTGCTCATAGGCTAGGGTCATGCATCCTGAAAAGTAGGTTTTCACACCAAATTTTTGTAGCAAATCTCGGGTATAAAAATCGCGACAACCAATGGGTTCGAATTTTTTAAAATAGGCAATGGAATCAGGGTTAGTCAATGATTTCGAAGCTTTTGGCGTGATATGAAACGAAATAAAAAGGGGGGTTATATCATTGGAGGGAGGCCAATGTTTGGGATTTTCTAAAAACCAACCATTGCAGATTAATCGAACTTTTGATCCCCTATACCCATTCAATTGTTCTCTATCTATTTCTATGAAATCTATGTTCCACAGATACTTGAAAACTAGCGATTGAATCCAATCTCCTAAATTTTCAGAATGAGGATAAGCAATGATGGCTGTATCCATGGCGGTCATTAAGATTGTAAAAAGGTATTAAAAGCATCAATACGTTTAGAAATAGGGTATTGCTTTATGATTCTCTTTCTGGCATCCGATCCTAAATTCATGTTAGCGGAATGAATGAACTCAACGGTTTTTTCAAGCGGTGCGGAGTCGTTAAACAAATATCCAGTTGAACCGATGATATCAGGCATTCCAAAAACACCTCTAGCTATTGGAATACACTCACAAAGCATGGCTTCACAAAGAACATTAGGTAATCCTTCATTGGAAGATCCTTGAAAATAGAATTTACTTTTTTGGTAATATTCTCTGAGTGTTTTTTCAGAACAACGTGGGTGATATTCAAGATTTTTGGGTTTAGGCGTTTTTAATGAATGGACTAAATGTTGATTAATTCCAACAACAATAAATCGAAACTCTTTGAGCCGTTTAGCCAAGGATATAAACACATCAATCCCTTTAAGTTGGTAAGTTCGCTTATCTTCAATGATGCCAATGGTTAAAACAATAGATTCCTTTGGATTTCCACTGGGTTTCCAAAAATTCGAATCATACCCGGTAGGCACTTCAACGATGGGGGTTTTTAGATGAGGTAAAAAATATTTAATACCTGAGTTGATATGCGGTTGTTTATTGGCATAGGGACATCCAACGGCTAAACTTTTATGCACGACCCAAATGTTGGAACAGTGTCTATAACTCCATCGTGCTAATATTTGTCGCAAATTGGGTTTTAAAAATAACCCGTAACGGATCTTAGAATTGCTAATGGCGTCATATCCCCCTACGAGAATTAAACTTTTGACTGAAAACAACTTGGCCAATAAGATGAGAAAAAAACTATGGTAATCATTAAACCAAGAAATGACGCGTTTGGATTTAGCAACAAACCATAAACACATAAACAATTCGATTATCCTACCTAAAAGAAACCCAACCCAATGTTTGCTGGGTTTTGTTTGAATCAGTCGTAAACGACAATCTAATGAAGATAAAATTTCAATATCCCTTTGAACAAATGACCTTTTAATTCCTAACGCCATCGTAACCATCGGTTTTTTACTCACCCTTCAATTGATCAGAAATGATATAAGGCTTTAATCTTTGGACTAAATCTCGATTATTTGATAATCGTGGTACTTTATTTTGACCCCCTTGTTTCCCTATGGATTTCATATACTCACTGAACCCCCCAATGTCAATTGAGATGATTTCAAGAGGCCTAATAACTTTTCCAACCACCAAATCTCTATAGTAAATGTTTTTTGATTGAAGGGCTTGGTCAATTAGATATTGGAATTGTTTCTTGTTTTGGGGCGACTTTTGAAATTCTATAAACCATTGATGTCGAGGCAAACCAGATGGAGGATTGACTTGAGGAGCTACAGTAAATTCATTGACTTCAACAGAATGTTCATAGGTGTTTAAAGCTGAATTTAAAGCATATTCAACTTCCGAACCAATGACATGTTCACCAAAGGCAGAAATAAAGTGTTTTACTCGTCCAGTGACGATTATTCGGTAAGGTTGAATACTGGTAAACTGAACGGTATCACCAATATTGTAAGCCCAAAGTCCAGCATTTGATGATAATATGAGGACATAATCAATGTGCAATTCGACATCTTCAAGAGGGATTCGATTTGGGTTGGGATTATTGATTTCCTTTAATTTGACAAATTCATAAAATAAGCCCCCGTTAACAAGCAGTAATAAATCACTTCGATGTTGATTGTCTTGATAAGCTATGAATCCCTCCGAGGCGGGATAGGTCTCGATGGAGTCAATTTTTTTACCTATCAAAGATTCCATACTTTGGCGATAGGGTTGGAAATTAACGCCACCATGGATAAAAAGTGAAAAATCTTTAAAGTGTTGTCCAATGGGTTTTTTTACCTTATCTATAATTCTTTCGAAATACATTTTAACCCACGGAGGAATCCCGGCAATGATGGTCATTCGTTCTGATAGGGTTTCCTCTACAATTTTATCTACTTTTTCTTCCCAGTCTTCTATCGTATTAGTCTCCCAGCTAGGCATTCTATTTTTTTGAAGATATTGTGGTATGTGATGTGCCACGATACCAGAAAGTCTTCCAATAGCTAATCCATTTTTGTATTCAAGGGTTGGACTGCCTTGTAAAAAAATTTGCTTTCCGGTGACAAAATCGGTCTTCTTGGTTTGATGTATATAATTCAAGATAGCATCTCTAGCGGCTTTGATATGGTAGGGGAGCGATGCTTTAGTTATGGGGATATATTTAATTCCTGATGTCGTTCCCGACGTTTTTGATAAATATTGGGGTTGACCTGGCCATAACACATTTTTTTGACCTGATAATATGGAATCTATATATGGTCTGATATCTTCATAAGTCGTTATGGGTATTAAGTGCTTAAAATCTTCATAGTTGTGAATCTTATGAAACTGGTGATCTTTTCCAAATTGAGTTTTTTTCCCTCTTTTAATTAGAGATTGAAAAACATCATTTTGGGCATTAATCGGATTATCAATCCAATTTTTATTTCTACGCACTACCTGATGTGCGAAAATCTTTGCCAATAATCGTTTCACAATTTCGTTTTAACAAACAGAATTTGAATACAGCGTTTTACGTTCAATGATTGCCATCTAAAAACACTTGTCATGTCATTGATAATCAGTAGGAACATTTTATTTGAATGATTCGGTTCAATTGGGAAGGGACTCGATAAATAATCACCAATGAAGTCCAGAATTTAAAAGTGATTTGTTTGAAATTTCTCAAACAATCATGAATGCCATTTAAAAATGAAAAGACCATGTGAAAGTAGTATCACGGAATCGAAATTCGCTTCAAGCTTAAAAAGCAAAAAAATTAGAAGGGTCAATCGGGTGGTTATCAATCCACATTTCAAAATGTAGATGATGTCCAGTTGATAACTCTCCAGTATCTCCTCCAAAAGCTATGATTTCACCGGCCAATACTCGCTGACCTTGTTTTTTCTTCAATGAAGAGTTATGTTTAAAAACTGTCAAAAAATCATCGGCATGTTTTACTATGATGACAAATCCAGTTTCTAAAGTGTACTCCGAAAAGATAACCATTCCATCGGCAACGGACACTATTGGACTGTATTGAGAAACAGCGATATCAATCCCATAATGATTATCACTTGGATTGTAATCTCCTGTGATGACCCCTTGTATTGGAGTAATTAAATCGTCCCCTATGCGAAATCCTGAATTTGGATTTAGTGGTGGTACTTCAATATCCCATGAATAATCTTCAATGACACCAGGAGATAGAGAACTTGATTTTTTTTGTTCTACTGGAATATCTTCAAGGGGTGAATCTGCAATCACGTCATCAGACAAATTTTGAAATAATAAATTTCCAGTAAGCGTTCCTTCAATTTTGTTGATATACTGGGCCGTTTGAAGTTGAATGTATGTTAAAGAATCTATTTTTTGTTCCCAACTTTGGATTGTTTCGTTGACTTTTATACCATATGATTCATTTAATGTTTGACTCATATTAGAAAATTCTATAATTACACCAACAAGCACAGCCAAAGTGAAAATAAGTGTGGATCGGATGATTTTAAATCGCCTTTTTAATTTATCTAAAGGATATTTTAATTTATCAGAGATGTAACTAATTTCAGGACCGTATATAGGATTTTTGTTAGTCATATCGAATCATTATGAAGTATTTACAGAGATCACAAAGTTAGCAAAGCCCAAAGTGAAACTTAGGTGCCGATCGATTTGTATACACATTGGTTGATGAATACACGCTATTGGTTCTACGTGCTACACCCCTGAACCAAAGCGCTCTGAAATATATTTTTTCTTTACTACATCTCTATTCGGTGTGGGAAATCGAGATTTCCCACGCTAGCCCCCAAAGGCCATGAAGATCTGATTTTTCAGACCGGTATAGAGATCTTGCTTATGATGCGTTCATCACCATGGCCTGTTGATTTTTCGAGCCATATCAAGAAATTCGAATAGTAGAGACATCTAAGACCTCTCTTCGCATGGGATCATTAAAACCTTCTATCAAGGTGTTCTGCGTGGTCTCCTCAGGTCGCCTATAAACTGAAGTGTATCTCATCTTTGGAATGATGTGAAATAAATTCAGGCCCATGGTCCACTGGGATGATTTGGGGTTTGCCACGCCATTCAATCAAGGCCTCTAATTCTGGTATCACCCGTTTCAATTTCAATGACGCATTGATACGACATAATAATCTTTCTCGATGATGATTATCCATGACATGAATACCCGAAAGCTCTTGGCATGAGAGAGCGTATCATGCATGAAGTCGGCCCACTAGGTGATATGGCCATCTGCTGATAGCCCATGTGGGGTATTCTGCTTTTGGCTTCCCTCCGTCAATGCCATCCTAGGGATACCTACAAGTGATCAATTCGTTGGTGGTTCTAGTTCGTTTTGGTCACCAAGAAATGCATTTTCTCTTCTTAGGGTAAGGCCCCGTTGAGTCTCGAATTGGGATCCTTGCTGGGTGGTCTACTAAAGGGGAAAGTATCGATGACGATATAGAAATCCAACAAATTGAAAGACAAAATAAACAACAAAGGCGTTACTAAATTCGAATACTTTCATCCCATTGAAAAGATAAGATCAACATGGAATCGTGTTGCAGTACCGGGTTGAAGTTGGCATCATTTTTTCACACGCAATAAGTTGTCAATTAGTGTGTTGAAATGCTTTTTAACCTTTATACATCGCCAATAGAAATCCGCACGGTTGTCAAAAAAATTGATAAAAGCAAACTATATTTGCCATCCCCTGGTCTGGTAGTTCAGTTGGTTAGAATACATGCCTGTCACGCATGGGGTCGCGGGTTCGAGTCCCGTCCAGACCGCCTTTAAGAGTGTCGAATGAAGTCAGGTTTTGCCCCAACCTGTGTGAGGCGAGTTATTAGTTGGACTTGCTGAGATACTTTCAATTGACGATGAATTCTCTTTAATCAAGGAGATTTTATTAAAAGTAGATGACGGATAAGGATTTTTAGAATTCACACATCCATCACTTGGGTTTCCATTCCTCAGAATCTAACAACTTGAAAGAGATATTTAAAATCAGTGGAGGATGAGGATTGATTTTCTATCTGGTATCATAATTTCTAATTTTAGGTCCAATTTTAGAAAGCGTTCCTATTAACCATTTTGGCCCAACTTCATCATATTCCAGAGGACGCTTAGTGTGGTAAGATTTTTCAAAATTAGATAAGTCGATATCTTCCACGCCAGGCAATAAATGCCCTTTAAATTTAATAGGCACTAATTTCCCCTGACAAAGTTCAGAAATACTATATGGAAAAGTCGGTAAATTTTTAATTTTTAATGTCTTTCTTTCCACATGAGGATTCACATAAAAACCGGCCTTATTTTTTGAAAGTGTTAGTGAATCTATGGTTTCTATGCCTGGAAAACCTTTGATAATTTCATTGGTCAATTCTGTTTTTTCAATAGAACGAAGTTGCTCAGGCGTCATCAAATGCCATTGGGGGTTCATTTTATACCGCCTAGCCAAGTGGGCCCCAATCGAATAATTATCTTCCCAAGTATTCTCCGCAATCATTTCATCATATAAATATTTAAATTGATAACTCTCACCATTATTTGGATTGGTGTGAATAAAAGTATTCCCCTTAAAAATATTTCCATACACGGTACTGTAAGCAAACTCTGAATTTCCGGTTTTCAACGCCTGTCTTCGATCATATTTACTTCTTAAATCCAGTGAGAATGCATCTGGAGCAAGCACCTCAAAAACATTATAGGCAATGATGCCATGAGCAAACGTATCATGCGCTGTGTCACGCCCATCACGACCAGATGTCATGGTAAGACCAGCCTTTTTATTAACTCTAAAATAATTGTCAACCACGGTATGCAACTGCCCCCAGCCTACAATTTTGCCAGTTACTGCTTCTGAAAAAGATGGATCTGACAAAAAGAAATTGTCAATAATCACCTCTTGTATTCCAGCGCGTAAACTAAGCTGCCCTAAATCATTATAAAAAGTGTTGTTGTAGTACACATTCTGGCCAACCTTACTACAAATGCGTTCCGCGTCTCCGGAGCGTTGCCCTTCCACTAAATTGTTGTCAAAGATAACGCCTCCCCAAGCGCGATATTTCTTTCGATATTTTTCGGGGATTAAATTGGATACATCAGTCCATGTCTTAAAAGAATCGATGTACTTTTCATCGATTAGATTTGAGCTGGGTTTTGAAGTTTTATATTTTTCAAATTCAGTTATAAAATGATTTAAACTCAAATCAAACTCGTCCCCATAGTGCCCCCATCTAGTAATAGAACCGCCATAAACACCAAAATAATTATGATCCAAACGAGCATACAACGGTTGCCCTGCATCTGCAATAGCATCGGGGTAATTTTTCAGAATATCAATATAATCATTATCTTTTTCAAAGAAAGCGGCGCGCCTACCATTATGTTTGAAAAATAAATGACTAGGAAACGAATTATTGATAGCGATGAACTGCCCATCCTCAATTCTTTCATCACAAATAAAACTGCAATGATCTATTCTTAGGTGCTGAGGAAATCCCTTGGGACCAAATTCAGAAGAAATATATCTTCCTCGTTTAACCTCCCGTGGATAAAAATTATGGATGGCACACTCTGTAATCCGGATATAATCTCCATAGATAACAAAAATGTTGTATTGAGCAGGGTGGGTAATGGTATACAATTCATCAGTGGGTTGTCCATCCTTAAAGAATAACCCTTTTATAATCCAATGGCTTCCGTAAATGTAGAAGCCTGACTTGCCTGTAAATATGGCCTTCCCAGGATTTTTAGCTTCAATGATAATGGGGCGTTCTTTTTCCCCATCGTTTCTTAAATAAAAGACCCGATTTGAATAATTGCCATCTTCTAAAATAATACGGTCTCCAGCTTTTGCGAATGAAATAGTTGATTGTAATTCATCCACAGTGTTCACGTAGATATTTTTGGCATTTAGTCGCAAGGCGAATAAAATCATCAACAGGATAGGTATATAATTTTTTATCATTGTTATTTTAATTCAGGGATTTATGTATTTATCTTGAGTAATTTTTTTAACTTTTGGATTCGATGGGGATTGGCTTTTGGGAATACTTATCTCATCCCTTGATTTTCCTTTGAGTGAAGTTCCTCCGGAACGCTGTTATAATTTGATGCCATGTTCAACCATCTAGTGCAACATGAGCTCATGTTGATTTAATCTTTTCCAAGGGACTAAGGTAATCCAATTGACGAACGTTTCAGGGATTCATTTTATCGTCAATTGTTTGTCCCGGTTGATTTGCATCATCATCAATACTTTCTTCTATAATCAACCACCTTCTGAAGACTCCAGTTCGGGTCTTTACAGTTCCCTTTTCCTGAGATGCATGTGGTCTAACATGAAAAGTACCGATGCCGAACGGCTGCTTGGTGAGATCATGTTTGCCAATGCCAGTCCATTATCAAAGCCCTTGTTGCCAATGAAAATGAGAAAAACTGTCAATAAAAGGATCCTTCGCTCGATATCCTTGGTTATCAAAAGCTGCGAAAAACTTTGGAAGAACTAAAGTTTTCTAATCCATATATTTCGAAAACTGACTAAATCACCATGATCTTGAAGGTAAAGTTTCCGATCTAAGCGAGTTTCACTCCCATCACCAGGCATTTGATCTCGACCCGTTTTGGGGGCTCCGATATATTCAGTAGTCCCTAAGAGTTTGATATTGTCTTGAACCAAAACGCCATTGTGAAAAACTGTGATGCGTCCTTTGGTTTTTAAATTACCTTCAGAATCAAATGTAGGCTCTATAAAAATAATGTCATAAACCTGCCATTCTTGGGGAGATTTAGTCGCATTGACTAATGGTATGTATTGCTTGTATATCGATGCCGCTTGACCATTTGAATAAGTTCGATTGTCATAACTATCGAGAATTTGGACTTCATATCTGCGTTGAAAAAACACGCCACTGTTTCCACGCCCTTGACCTTCTCCTTTGACAATTTGAGGAGCTTTCCATTCTAAGTGTAATTGAACTGAACCATGTTCATCGATGGTTTCAATTCCTCCAGCTCCTGGTGCAACGGTCATAGAATCATCATCATTAATCGTCCATGATGCTGGACTTCCATCCCCCTTGGCGCTTTGCCATTTGGATAAATCCGTTCCATCAAAAAGAACAATGGCGTCACTAGGAACATTATTTTCATTGAACGATACGATAGCCGGTTCTGGTTCCCATACTTCTGTTTCTTTGGGATCTGACAATTTATTTTTTTGAGCTGTATTAATTCCCAATCCAATGGAAAATAAAAAAAATATAGAAAGCGTAAACTGTTTAAAAGATTTGCGGTAATTCATAACCATTATGATATTGAGTTGTAAAATATTTTTCATTGACATCCGGATCTGTAAATTCCATTTTTTCTTTATTCCAAAATAGCTTTTTATCCGTTTGGTAGGAGATATTTCCCATTTGGGCTAAGATGGCAATATGAGCGGCTTCTTGTACTGAACAGTTGACGGCATCTGGAGAATTATTTCTGATAGCACCAATGAAGTTTTTTGTATGGGCATCTAAACCGTTTTCTAAGGGGGATTGTAATTGTAGTTTAACGTTATTGATGCTATTGGGCTCTTCAATCACTTTCCACCCGGAACGGTTCAATACGAGCGTTCCATGGTTTCCAATAAAAGCGATACCATGGTCCAATCCATAAGAACCTAAATCAATTCCCATCGCAGAATCCCAAACCAAGTTAAAAGCATCAAATTCATAGAGTGTGGTCAAGGTGTCGGGTGTTTCTTGAGCCAAATCGGGATAGGCAAAATGTCCTCCTAATCCCACAATAGACTTGGGCTGAGTTGCTTTCATCCCTAAAAGAGCATAATCCAAAAGATGCACTCCCCAATCGGTCATCAATCCTCCAGCATAATCCCAAAACCATCGAAAATGAAAATGAAATCGACTCGAATTAAACGCTTTTCGGGGAGCTGGACCTAACCACTGTTGATAATCTACTCCATTAGGGGGTTCACTATTAGGGACTCTAGAGGCCGGTCTCATCCATCCTTGATAACACCATACTTTAACCGTTCGTATATTTCCAAGTAATCCCGAATCAATAAAATTTAAAGCATTATTAAAATGAGCTTGGCTTCTTTGCCATTGTCCAACTTGCACGACTTTTTGATATTTCTTCTGAGCCTTCACCATGGCATCACATTCTCCAATAGAATTTCCAAGGGGTTTTTCAACATACACATGCTTTCCGGCTTGTAACGAATGTATCATCATCAAGGCATGCCAATGATCGGGCGTTCCAATCACCACAACATCGATGTCATTTCGATTCAGTAGATCTCGATAGTCATTGTAAACGTCCAAGGTGTTTAACTTTCCTTTGATCGAGTCTACTTTGGGATGAATAATATTTTGATCAACATCACAGACAGCCACCAGTTCAACATTTGGGATTTTTAAAAGAGATAGGGTATTGGTCCAACCCATGCCATTAATACCGATAGCTCCAATGCGTATTTGATCATTAGCTCCTAAGACATCAACAGAATGGTTGGCAAAGTTCAAAGTAGTAGGCCCTACGGTCGCCAACCCAATCACTAGTGATGACTGTTTAATAAATTCTTTTCTATTCATCAGTTGTATGTGATAAATATAATAATTGGAACTTAATAATAGAACCAAATTTAGACCTGATAATTTCGAATAATTTCTTTGAACCAAGTCCCATCATTGGGTAGGCTTAAAATCCAAATGTCCTGAAAATCTTTTTGAATTTAAATCATTATCGTATGATAAATAGTTGAAATACTCTCCGTTTTTAAAATGCATACCAATTAAATAAAGCTATTTTGTAATTTTCCAAACATTCTAAATTGAATCCATGAAAAACTCTCCACTAGTCTCTAAACAAATTCTTTTACCCTTTGTGCTAGTTACAACAATGTTTGCTCTTTGGGGATTTGCCAATGACATCACTAATCCCATGGTTTCAGCATTTAAAAAAATTCTAGAACTAAGTAATACCCAAGCATCTTGGGTACAAGCGGCATTCTATGGAGGGTATTTTACAATGGCCTTACCAGCAGCTTATGTCGTGAGAAAGTATTCTTATAAAAAGGGATTAATTGTTGGACTGTTGTTGTATTCACTAGGGGCATTATTATTTTTTCCTGCGACCATGACGGAAAGCTATGGATTTTTTTTATTGGCTCTCTATATCTTAACGTTTGGCCTTGCTTTTTTAGAAACCACGGCCAACCCTTTCATCATGGCAATGGGGCCAGAAGAAACAGCCACCCAGAGATTAAATTTGGCTCAGTCATTTAATCCTCTGGGTGCTTTATCAGGATTATTTGTCGCTCAAACTTTTATCCTAGGAGCATTACAATCAGATGATTTAGACTCAAGTGGTCAAAGTATTTATGAAAGTCTATCTGAAACAGCCAAAGCAGTCATACGGACTGCCGACTTAGAAGTCATTAGAAATCCATACGTAGCACTGGGCCTTTTTGTCTTGATTATGCTTTTTCTAGTTTCAATCGTTAAAATGCCTGAAAGAAAAGAGCAGAGATTATCCTCAAACATGATCATATCCATCAAAAGAATATTTAAAAAAGAGCGATTTCTTGGAGGAGTCATTGCTCAAATGTTTTATGTAGGGGCTCAAATCATGTGTTGGACATACATTTATCAATATGCTGAAAATCTTGGTATAGATAATCGAACCGCTGTCAATTATGCCTATGTTGCCTTAGGTATCTTTTTATTGGGACGATTTATTTGTACTTACCTTTTGAAATTCATCAATTCTGGCAGATTATTGATGTTATTGAGTTTTTTGGCTATTTTATTCTGTTTGGGAACCATATTTATTGAAGGTATATATGGTCTTTATTCATTGGTGATGGTCTCATTTTGCATGTCTTTGATGTTTCCTACCATTTATGGGATAGCCTTATATGGTCTGGGAGATGATGCTAAAACGGGCTCAGCCTTTTTGGTGATGGCTATTGTTGGAGGAGCTTTTATGCCGGTTTTACAAGGTAAAATTCTTGATGTAGGGGGTCCTGGATATGCCGATAATATCATTTTAGGTGTTTCTGAAGTTAACTTTTCATTTCTTCTTCCTTTGGTTTGCTTTTTGGTCGTCGCACTTTATGGATTTCGATCCATCCGTTATGGTTCTCCTAATAGGGGAAACTAAATCTTTTTATATCCTCATGGCATTAGAATTTTGAAGAATAAACTTTCTAATTAACTCAATGAATACTTATAAAACACATGAAAAATTATGCTCTCGCCGTCGATATGCCCGATGATAAACAACTCATTGAAAAATATATCGAATACCATAGGAATGTATGGCCTGAAATATTAAAAAGTATTCGAGATTCTGGGATAATCAATATGAAAATTTATCATATTGGAAACCGATTACACATGCATATCACCGTCAATGAAAATTTTAGTTTTGAACAGAAGAATCAAATGGATTTAGCCAATCCAGTGGTTCAAAAATGGGAAAAACTAATGAGTCAATTCCAAATACCTATCCCTTGGGCAAAACCAGGACAAAAATGGACTCCGTTAAAATTAATTTTTGATTATTAATAAGCAACTTAAATTGAAACTCTACAAAAGCAATCATCATCTTTATCTAGCCATTGATAATCATTGGTTTAAAACTCAAGACATCCATTTTGATAAACTAATCAATCGGAAAGAGTTGCATCAATATTTAATGGACCAATCTAAAAATTGGATTCCTTGTCCCACCCCGGATTTTAAGCACATCGATCCGCCTTTAAATCAGCAAGAAATCTGGGCTGCCGGTGTGACTTACATGCGCAGTCGTACTGCGCGAATGGATGAATCAAAAGATTCTGGGGGATCAAAGTTTTATGATATGGTTTATTATGCAGATCGTCCCGAATTGTTTTATAAAGGAAATCGACGCCGATGTGTTGGTCATAATCAATCAATAGCTATTAGAAAAGATTCCACTTGGAATGTTCCCGAACCCGAGTTGACACTGTTCGTTTCTTCCTCTAAAACGATTGAAGGGTACACCATTGGGAATGATGTCAGTTCAAGGAGTATCGAAGGTCTGAACCCACTTTATTTACCCCAAGCCAAAGTGTATGATCGTAGTTCAAGTTTAGGCCCCTGCTTATACATTCCTGATTCTCCCATATCTCCAGAAACAATGATCAAAATCAAGATTAGCCGAAAAAATCAGATAGTCTATCAAGAGCAGATCTCCATTTCAAAAATGAAAAGAGATTTGTTTGAATTGGTGGATTATTTATTTCGGGACCAGCGTTTTCCCAACGGAGTTTTTCTTATGACCGGCACTTGTCTTGTTCCTGATGAAAATTTTACGCTTAAAATCAATGATCAAGTGGATATCAGCATCGACGGAATTGGCACACTCACCAATATGGTGTCTATCTAGTGTCACGCAACGTTTCACTAGGTATGGCAATGAACAAATCTCAATCAACCATTTCAAGGTTAACTATTTGGAATTGATGCAAAAATTGTAACAATTTAAAGCCAATAGTCTCTTGAATAAAACAAGCTAAATTTATATGGTAAAAAAAGTTTTTTTCTTATTGGTGGTGCTTTTGACGTTTAACCAATGTCTTTATGTTATGTTTCCTAAAGAATTTGAAGTTAAAGTTGATTTAAATCAAGAAGATGCCCCCAATGATCAACCAAAAAGGGAAGCGGAGATTGATTCAGAAATACCAACTCCATCCGCCCAAGTTCAAGATTCATTGAATGACAAGCTATAGATCACTCAGTTTGGTTTGTCATATGGAATTTCAACCTAAAAATCTGTTATAGTTTATCTTTGTTTCCAATTAAATCGAAAAAAAATGAGTGCAATTATTACTCAAAAATCGGGAAACCCAATATTTGGTTCAAGAGCGTTTGATAGAACTAAAAGTTCTGATTTAAACAACACCATGACATTAAACGGTACTTTAAATAAAATTTTTATGAGTATTGGTTTAATGGTTGCTGTTGGTCTTTTAACCTATCAATCGATGACGCCTGGCTGGATTATAGGCACGGCTATCGCTGGTTTTGTTGTTGCCATTGTCACTGTTTTCAAAAAGCAATGGGCTCCAACGACTGTTCCTATCTATGCCATTTTAGAAGGGGCTTTTTTAGGGGGCATTTCGGCCGTTTTTGGAGCCATGTATGAGGGTATTGTTTTTCAAGCCATATTCATTACGCTAGCTATTTTAGTGACCATGCTCATGCTGTATCGCTCGGGAGCCATTAAGGTCACTAACAAATTTAGGTTGGGAATTATGGCTGCTACAGGCGGTGTTTTTCTGTTTTATTTCGCTAGTTTTATTTTGGGTTTTTTTGGTGTCAATGTTAGTGTCTTAGACCCCACCAATGCTTCCATGATGGCCATCGGTATCAATTTAGTGATTATTGTGATTGCTGCTCTTAATCTAGTTTTGGATTTTGATTTTATCGATCGAGCATCAAAAGAAAAACTTCCAAAATATATGGAATGGTATGGTGCCTTTGGACTCCTTGTAACCTTAATTTGGTTATATTTAGAAATTCTTAGGCTACTTGCTCGCCTAAATTCTAGGCAATAGAAATACTAAAATATTAGGATTGGACCAATATTATACCGTTTATGAGGTTGAAATTTTCATGTGATTTTTAACCATAGTCTATTTTATAATCAATCAAAAAAAGTACTTAAAACACTTTACCCATTTTTATTTTATCGTTGTTAGATACCAAACTAAATGGTTTATTGGCAGCTTTGCCAAAAACTAAATTGGTTTCAAAATCATCAATCTTAACTCGGTATTTCTCTAGATTATAGGGCTTTCTACGGGGGTTTCCTTCTTTGGTATAATTTATTGAATGGATAATTTCCTTTGATGAAAGATTTAGGAGTTGTAGATGGATATAGGCTACCAAAGAATAATCAATTGAGGTTTAATTTCCACCATCAATCTTTTCCAAAATTCAAATCCATCCTTTATCAACAATGATTTTTGATATTGGGATAATTTCCCCCAAGTAGGATTGGTTGCTAGCGGTGAACCAATATCGGTATGTAGGACTTTATCGTATGGATTATCAGGATAATAACTACACGTGAGACCATTTAAAAAAGTCTCAAATGAAGATTTAAACCACCCATTGTAAGGTCTAGATTTAAAATAATTGTTTAGGGATTTTATAAGTGTTTCCCCGGATTTTTTATATTGAGGAAATCTAAAATAGGAATAGTTTTCATCATGTGATGATCTGAATTCTTTATCCGATGGATTTAAGGCCACGGTAACAATCCTTTTATTTTGATTGACAAAGGATTCTATATCACCAAAAAATAAAATTGGAAGGCTTGGTTTGACCACAAAATCGTAATGATTCATTTTTTCATAATAAGCCATGATATCTTCGATCAGTCCTTTGGATAAGGATGTCATAACCATCAGTTTCCCCAAAAATAGAAGAATTCTATGATATAGTTTGATGAATTAGTTTAATTTGAAATGCAACTTCGTATTAAAAGAACTTTGAGAAAAAATACTTTGTGAATATTTTAGAATTGATAAAGGAGGTGTGTGGGGACAACACAGATGGTTATTTCGTTTGTTTTTATTTGCCGGATATATTGATGGGTCTTATTCTTATAGATTTGAGGCTTGATGATTGTCGATTCCCTTCTACCAAAGAGGTCGTAATGGTATGTTTTCCAGGAGTTTTAAATTCTAAAATGCCCATATTGTAGTATGCATATTTATGGGTAGCCCCTTGTTGGTTCTGAACTGAAATGCCTTCATCGGTGACTGTTTTCCATACCAATCTGTTTTCTCCTGAATAACATAGGTCTAAATAATAATAACCCAATTTTTGTACGTTTATTTCCCAAGTAATCTTTCCATTTTTTCCCCAATTACTGACTTGATTTGCATGCTTCCATTCTCCAAATTTTTCCATCCATCTTATCTGTTTTTCTTCAGCATTTTCAGCTTTTCCTAAAGCGATAGGTATTATGTTTTCCATATTAGGATGAAGACCAATGTCGGAATTCATCTTTAAAGAACTTATATTTTCTTCTAACTTCACTTCGATTACCGAAACTAGATTATCGGGGGCTTTTTTGGGAATATTAAAAACGATCCAGTCCTTTACTTTATTATATGAAACACGATTTAATCCTAAAGTATTTAGAATGGATGCCGATTCTATATCACTCTCCAAATTTGGAAGATATAGTTTTCCATCTTGAGGCCAGTCAAATACATGAAGAAATAGTGATTTTTCTTTGGTTGTAATATCTCCCCATGGTAATTGATATCCCCAAGGAGAACTTCCTGCCGCATATATAACTCGAGGATATTTTTCTATCCACTGTCCTACTTCTCTTAAAAAAGTTTTTCCAATTAAAGGCACTTCTCCATTGGGATCTGGCCCCACATTTAATAAGTAGCTTCCTCCTCTAGCCACTGTGCTTATAAGTTTTTTTAAAATTTCTTTTGGACTTTTAAAGTTTTTATCATACCAAACAAAAGACCAAGAATCGTTAATCGTATCTGCCGTTTCCCATAGGCCATCAATATTTTTTAATGGCACTTCCATATCTCCCTTACTTATATAATCACCCATGCCATGACCAATTCTACTACACATCATGGCTTTGGGTTGAAGCTTCCTTACCATGTCTGCCAATTCTACAATATATTTTTTAGGCATCTTTCCAGGAGTATCAAACCAAACAAAATCTATTTGCCCATAATTTGTGCATATCTCTTTGACCTGTGGCATGCATTTTTGATAGAAATAGTCCTCAAAGTATACCTTATTCCCCTCATCATCTATTTTTGGTCCTCTGCCACCACCCGGAGCCGTCCAGTCTTGAAAATGTGAATAGTAAAAACCAAATCCCAAGCCCAATTCACGACAAGCCGCAGATAGTTCATGCAATGGATCTCTTGCAAAAGGAGTTGCATCGACTATATTAAAATCACTTACTTTAGATTCAAACATGGCAAATCCTTCATGATGCTTGCTAGTAATAATGATGTACTTCATACCAGCATCTTTAGCTAGTTTGGCTATTTCTCTAGCATTAAATTTTATGGGGTTAAACTGTTTTGCTACAGCCATATATTCTTTAGGTGGAATATTGGCAACTCTCGGACTCATCAACCACTCACCAATGCCATAATAGGTTTTCCCATCCCATACCCCTGCTAAATTGGAATAAAGTCCCCAGTGTATGAACATACCGAAGTTGCCTTCATCGAAGAGTTTGCCTTTTCCATTTTTAAGAGCATCGATCTTCAGTTGTTCTTCACCCCACATCTGATCCATTGTGTTTTGATCTTTTATTTGAGCAAAAAGGCTATGGAATGAAAATAGGAGTATTAGGCTGAAAGGCTTTATGATATAAAACTGGCTATAAATATTATTGTTTGGTTTCATGAACTAACATTGATAGAGGTGCTAATATGATTGGCTCTTATCTTACTTTTTTTGAGAGTTCAATATAAAAATAATGGAATTCACTGAAAATCTATATCCAATACCACAAGAGCCCCCAAATATTTCCTATAATTAAATATGTTTTCAGCGTATTTAAAGCTGTCTTCATCGTCATTTTGATTCTAGTTTGTTCATCATTGGTATCTTTTTTTTATTTGATAAATCTTCAATTTCAAGAAAATGAAAAGTTCAACAAACTGACGGCATGATAGTTTAAAATAAATCTCAACACAAATCTGCCCACTATTGATAGGTGTCTAATAAATCAAGATTCCCTAAATATGGCAATCTATCTTTTGGAAATAACACAATTCTATATGTTGGAAGGCTTGACTTCATTTTTCTCTATATAAACATAAAAGGCGCTAGAAAGCGCTCCATCTTCTAATTCTAACCAAGCCAATAACTCTGTTTTTCCTTTTGGCACGGAAAGTTGAAAGTCTACAGATTTCTTTGAATTATCGACATCCATTGATATCTCTTGATTTCCAATTTTTATAAATGCCTTTTTGAATTTCATGGCTTTTCCATTGATGCGATTGTTTTCTGTGGCAGTCGCTGGATATCCGTCCAAAACCTCAGATCCCAAAGCGAGTCCACTTTCCATTGGCCAACGTGATATCTTAAATAAGTAATTCCCTTCTTGAGCAAAATCAACTTGGAAAGGGGCTGGTTTGATTGGTTCTCCTCGTCTTATTCTCATCTGATTATAATGCGAAAAATAACCAACTGTTTTAATATCATGACAGGTTAATACATCTATAGGATTTACCCCTAATACTATGCTAGAATATTTAGTTTCTTTAATAACGCTTTCCCACCAAGAATCGTAAAATGTATTCATTGCTACTAATCTTTTTGGGTGTTTATCCGCTATATTTTTTGATTGTCCAGGATCTTCACTTACATCATACAATTCTTTCCCATTGACCAACCTCCAGTGGCCTTGCATGACACAACTTTTCCTTCCTTTTTTTGGCCATGAGATTCGTTGGGTATCGGTAACCAAGTATCGATCCTTCGGTTTGGTTCCGCTTAATATGTAATCGCTTATATCTGTCCCATCCATCACTTTATCAGGCGTGTATTTTAAACCTGTGAGGGAAACGATAGTAGGCAATATATCGACATGCGCTGTTAATTCATCGAGTGATTTTCCCGCTTCCAAATTTCTATTTGGCCATTGCATAATAAAAGGTACTCTATGACCTCCGTCATATACGCTGGCCTTGGTTCCGCGCATTCCTGCATTATAACCATGAACTTGTCTAGTTTTATTATTAACTCTATAACCATGTGATGTTCCATTATCTGTAGTGAATATAACGATAGTATTATCCCTTAGATCTAAATCATCTAGCTTTTTTAATAACCTTGAGAAGTTATCATCTATATTGGTAATCATGCCATAAAACCGCTTTTGTGTTTCCAATAGTGTTTCCTCATCTTGATATAGATTATAATATTCAATTGGAACATTAAAAGGAGCGTGTGGTGCATTTAAACTAACATAACATAAAAAAGGATGGTCTTTTTTACTTTCAATAAACTTAATAGCTTCATCGAACCAGACATCAGTACAATAACCTTCGGTTTTTTCTGGAATGCCATTTCTAAAATAGGTATCGTCAAAATAATTGTTGTTCCAATAGTCTGGTGTTTGACCAACACCTCCACCTCCATGATAAAATGTTTCTTCAAAACCTCGATCCTGGGGAGTAAAAGGATGGTTGTCTCCTAAATGCCATTTGCCAAACATTCCTGTTTTATATCCGTTATTCTTAAATACATCGGCTAGTGTTACCTCTTCTTTATTTAAGATAGAAGCTCCCATGATGGTGTGCCATACACCATTTCTATTACCATTTCTACCAGTGAGTAACCCAGCTCTTGTGGGGGAACAAGTTGTACCAACATGGTAGTTAGTTAGACGAACGCCTTGTAATGCAAATTGATCGATGGTAGGAGTTTTAATAATAGGATTTCCTGTATGTCCCAAGTCTCCATAGCCTTGGTCATCAGTAATTACTAGTATCACATTGGGTAACTCTGATATTATTCTTCCTGTCGATTGTGTTTGAAAGAAAATAATTGTAAAGCATAAAATGGTGAAAAACAGCGATGTTCCCATGGGTTTATTTTTATAGTGATTTTTATGGGTTGTTCCTATTGTTGGCTTCTTATCAACTCAATATTTTAAATCATAAGTTTATAAAACCGTAGGCAAGGTGTATTTTTTGATAAAACTAGTTTTTATATTCACTAATCCATAATAAATGGAAGAGCTTAAATATCAAATCATTCAATGAAAAGCTCATTTTGTCGGATTTTTTCAAGATGTAATTTCATAGATTTGACCAATCCAATATTTTGGTCAGCTACATTGATTTTTTGTGCAATATCATTTTTTAAATCAAAAAGTTGAACTGAATCAGTGGTTGCGTGGTACCCAAATTTAGTCTCAATCCACTTGGGTGGTTTTGTATGATACCCTGAATTATGATTTATAAATAGCCATCTTCCCTTTCTTAACGCATATCTCTCTTTCCGAGTATTTTGTACAGTAGCCGGTCTTATATTTTTTGAAACTTTATTACCTAGCCAAAGCCCTGAGAAATCATAACTGTCATGGGCTAATCCTTTTGGGAGTTCTATATCAATTAAATGGGCCAAAGTGCTTAAAATATCGACTTGACTAAATACTTCATCGCTAATGCTTCTTGGTTTAATTTTTTTTGGCCAACGAACTATAAAGGGGACATGATGCCCTCCTTCATAAATATCTCGTTTTAATCCCCTAAATGGAGCTGAACTATGATGGTTAAAATTTTTTATTCTTTTATAAGCGTATTTTTCAGGACCGTTATCAGAAGAAAAGATTACGATGGTATTCCTAGATGCTCCTATCTCTTCCAAAGCATTTAAGATTTCACCAACACACCAATCTGTTTGATAAACAAAATCACCATACGGTCCAGCCTTGGACTTTCCATGAAATTCTTTATTAGGGACAATCGGTGCGTGTGGAGATGGAAAGGCCATATAAAGAAAAAAGGGTTTAGACTTGTGTTTCTGTTTTTTTACGTATGATACCGCCTTTTCTGTCAGAGTGGGTAATACGTTATAAAAATCCCAATTCTCGATGGCAGGTCCTGGCCTTGGATGCCAAGTACCTTCTAGTGCCACACCCAATCCGGATTGGCTTGTTAAGGTAGTCGTAGGTGCTATTAAAACTTTATCATTTTCTATCCAAGCATAAGGTGGAAAGTTAATTGTTCCATCTCCAAAATAGTAATCAAATCCTATAGAACATGGTCCACCTGGAATTGATCTAGACCAATCGTAGGCCTGTGATGGCCAAATTTCGATGTTTTTTTCAAATAATGGAACTGTTTCTTTGGTCTTGAATTCGGGTTTACGTATAGCATCCCAATCCCAGCCCAGATGCCATTTACCTATAGCTGCGGTACTATATCCGTTGGCTTTTAAAATCCTTGGGAGGGTTTGTTGATTTGATCGAAACACCGAAGGTCCCATTGATTTAACAAAGGCATGAAAATCACGCCAATGATACCGACCTGTTAATAGAGCGTATCTGCTGGGTGAGCAGATGCCTGATGAGCTATGTGCATCCGTCATTAGCAACCCTTCATTAGCGAGCTTATCAAGATTGGGGGTCGGTATTTTTGACTTTGGATTTTGTATCCCTAAATCACCATAGCCCATATCATCTGCATATAAAATAATTATGTTTGGGTATGGTTTAGATGAACGTGGCTTTTTATGGGATGAAAGAAATAGACAGTATACTAAAAAATAAAGAATATACCGTCCCCTAATTTTGGCAGTCCCTATCCGTTTCATAATCATTTTAAGTTTTTAATAGACAACCAATTTTCTCAAGCTACATCTTTATCATTCTGCTTATCCACGCTAGTAGTTTATTTCAAAAGTTCTTTTATTTGGTTCCACCACTTTTATTGGGTAGGGCTAATTTTACTTGAACGAACCATATGATGTAGGACTATATTCTCAGTAAAATCTCCTAAGGGTATAGCAAACCGGCCAACACTGAGTTGTGGACAAAGTATTGAATCAACCAAATAAAAATCTGATTCCTTTTTATGTTTCTGGTTTGTATGACAATTAGTATGGGATTACAAATATAATGATTGTTCATCCTCTTCACTTCGGAGAGCTCAATTAGACCATCATACTGCTGAAGTCTAACTTCATTTAGGCATTGACTATACGATAGAACTAATCAATGATAATGAGCTACCAAACGTTGTGGAATTATCTATTACTTGTGTTGGGATTGTCTTATGCTTATCCTAAAATGGGTTAAGAGGCCATCTTTCATGATTATTGTAAAAAGGCTGCTTGCCCTCATTGAGTTATTTTTCGGAGCCAACACACTATTCATGGTTTTGTATCTCGTGTCCGTTGTTATGATATTAAGGTCAAAAGCATTTAGTACCGTTGGCAGAGATTTACACTATTTCACTATTGATTTTGAGCTTTGGGTGATAAAAGTGCTTCAAGCCAAGCTCATGCATCTAGAATAACTATGTGGCTTCGTTGTGTGTCCATACCATATAGTTGGATTATCCATAGCTATTGCGGCTTGAAGATTAGCCAAACTTTCTCTTGACAAGTTATATCACTGAAGCATCGATGAAAAAGTCTGTCAAGGATGATATCATTATTCTACGGAACTTTGTCAGAAATAACACTTTTTGGGAATCCAAAAATTTAAAAAAGATTAACCATTCAGAAAGCCACTAGTACTCCGTTATTGAATTTTTTATCGATTTCCATTGCTTGTCATTTTTGAACTTTTCGTTTTGCAGTTAATCTTTATTCGTTTAACCTCATGATTTCTTTGTATATTACCACATTAAATCCATATTTACATAAGAGGAATAGCGATTCAAGAGTCCAATCAAATACTACCAATATTTTTGTTTTGGGAAGACGGCTTTCCCGCTGTGCCATCATCGATCGATACCGTGGTTTTGTCATCGGCTTTGATGTTTCCAATACCATGCCGGTGGACTGGTGTTCGGAAGTTTTCTATAAAGCCATGGAACGTTATGGTTGTCCCCTAATATGGAATACCAATCGGGGGATTCAATGGACTTCCAAGCAATATACTAGCCCCATCAGTCGTTTTTCTTTGAGTTCAGTATGGAGGGTAAAGCAAGAGCGACGGGCCATGCCTTTATCGAACGATGATGGCATTGGATGAAACAAGAGTGCACTCCTACCGAACCCTCTGATGATGCTTTGTAGTACGACAATAAATTAGAAACATAGTTTTGGTTTTATAACTATTGAGAGACCACATCAAGGCATCTAATACCAAACGCTAGTCAATCTTTACCAAGCAATCAATAAAACATAAATCATCATGCACCATCGAAAAAGTCAAAAAAAACCAGCGTTCATTCTAAATTGGAATGGGGCTTTTTCAAGCCCAAATTCGAAATAAAAACAAGCGTTATAGATCATTTAAATTTGGTCAGCAATGTCCTAACAATGGGGGCATTTCACTCATCCACACAAATTGTCAAAGAACCATAATTTTTAATTAATCAACTTGTCAATGGAATAACCCAATATGTTAGATTATTGGTGTTTAAACTTCATCTCTTCTCTTTCTTTCGAAAAGCACTCCTTGGAGGGTTCCTTAGGCAACGTCATTTCGAAAGCGATTAGTTTTGCAAGCAAAGAACTTACTTTTTCTGGGTATTGATCTGATAAATCTTTTTGTTCTGCCCAATCCGAATGAATATGATATAACTCCGTTTGACCTGTTTTATGGTTTGTAAGAAGCTTCCAATTATCTTCTTGAATGGCAGCTCCAGGCCAAAAATTAGGTTTGTTCGATTTAGCTTTTAGCCATTGCCAATAAATAGGTTTCTGCCTTATAAATTCTTCACCTTTAAGCGCTCTTATAATATTTACTCCATCTGGTTGATAATCTTTTGGTAATGGAGCGTTTGCTATACTTAAAAACGTTGGTAATAAGTCGACGGTGGCTAATTCAGTCTTCTTGTCAACGACACCTGCAGGGATTGTTTTTGGCCATCTTACAATAAAAGGTACACGAACTCCTCCTGCGAATAAAGAACGTTTTTCACCTTTTAATCCATCGGTTTCTCCGACTGAATAGTAGGTGCCAAGCCCCGGTCCTGTAGAGTTATCATCTAGTCTTTTCCTAGTTCCCGTTGTTTCTGGGCCATTGTCTGAGGAAAACAAGATGAGGGTATTATTATCAATACCTAATTCCTTTAAAGTTGTGAATAGATCTCCAATTCTGGCATCATATTCAGCAACCACAGAAGCATAAACCTGTTCTTGCTCATCCAAATAAGCAAACTGATTCATATATTTCTTTTTTGGATAATGAGGTGTATGAGTAGCATGCAGCCATGCATTAATAAAAAAGGGGGTATTTTTATTTCGTTTCACAAAATCAATTGTTTTGTATATTGTAGAATCCGCATGCATTTGAATTAGATTACTTGATAAATTAAATGCTCCATACTCATCGTATCCATAACTGAAAGGTGAGGGAGCATCGTTCACATGGGTGTTGGATAAATGCCATTTACCAAAATGGGCTGTTTTATACCCAGCGTCTTTAAGCATTCTAGGTAATGATGGTGCTTTGGGGTCTAACCAATCAGGCATGCCTCTTTTTATGTGGGATTCCACAGATGCAAAATGTCCATGTACACTGTGTCTAGCAGGATATTGTCCCGTGATAACAGCTACTCTACTTGGCGAACATACGGGACTGACAACTGAAAAATTTTGAAAATCCATCCCTTCAGCAGCCATTCTATCTAAATTAGGAGTTTTACAAAATCTACTTCCATGAATTCCTAAGTCACCATACCCCCAATCGTCTGCAAAAATAAAAATGATGTTTGGCCTTGTCTCTGAATCAGAAATAGGTTTTAAACCACTTTTGTTTGATTTACAAGCAGCAATAGCTAACAATACTAAAACCGATATTAATTTCGTCTTGGTGGTGTTCATTTAATGGATGTTTGATAATTAAAACATAATAATTTAAATCATTCCGTGATATGTCAAGTAAATTGGAATACTTTATGAATAATATTTGGAACCTTTGAATAAGGAAAGATAAAAAAAATCAAGAGCTATTGGAAGGTTGCCCCAAAATAAGAGCATTCTAAATAGAGTTTAATGAACTATTTTAATTTAAAATGCAATGATGAAACCCATGAAAAAAGTAAATTTTCAGAATCACAGATCATCAAGATTTCATTCCTCTAGCAAGAGGGCCAGTGTATCTAGCAGACCTATCCAGTGATTGCATGGCCTTGATCGGTGGATGACGATTGATTCAAAACGCCTTAGATTAACGATCATCTCCTCGGGCTTGTTAAAAGCCATAGCCCAAGAACATCCCCCGATGGATTTCGGAAGATGTTTTATCGACTTGGTTGGATGATCAAAGCAACATACAACACCAACGGATTCATCGTTGGGTGGTGTCTCTGGGATGGCATTGATGGCAGAATCCCCAATGATTGAAGCCATTCCAGGTACTTCTTGTGGATGGTCATAGCACTTTGATGTGCCGATGTCATGCATGACCTGCTGTCCTCAAGAAGGAGCTTTCGACCATTTCATGGAATGGATGATGATCGAGAGGTATTATGGTATGATGTATTGAAATCCGTTAAACTCGAAACGAGTGGTCCAAACATTCGATGGCTTGATGGCATAGCGAGGAAAGTCTTAGGCCATACGGTTGGATCTTGGCTTTAGTTTATCGCTCATCACTTCAAAGATTGGGCTAAAGAAAAAGGTATTATTGATGATATCTTACCCAGCAAGCCCACAGTGAATCCTTTGATGGAACGGTACCATGGTTCGGTGCGTAAAGAGGTATTGGGGGGCCTATCTTATTTGGATCTTTAGAGGCGACTATAGAAATCACAAGGCCATGATGATGGCTGTATCATCACCAACGTCTGTAGGCGAGTCTGAACAATCGCCTCCCCCCAATAACATTTCTGAGTTAGCATGGGACAGTGAGATATCACACGATGAATTATAGATTACAAACAAAAAACTATATTCTTAGAGAGATTCAATTTAGGAGAATAGCACAGTATAATATCTGTTGTGGTACCTCCAGGAATCGAACCAGGGACACACGGATTTTCAGTCCGTTGCTCTACCAACTGAGCTAAGGTACCTCCATTAAAAGGCGTGCAAAATTAGAATAAATATCTACACTCAAAATACCCCCCCCCACTTTCATATGGTATGATTTTCAAATCATTTAGATTTTACAGATTAATACCTCGAAAATCATACTTGTAAATAAATTTGTTGATTGAATAAAAAAATGGGGGTTACCAATAAAAATATAATGGATTGATGAAGGAGTCGAAACTAATTTTTGATTCAGGAAATTCATTAATCAAAGTTTATGTATTTGAAAAGGAAAAAATTATTTTTCAAAAGACCTTTAAAAAAGAAAATTTTAATCAAGAATTATTAGACTTAAAAAAGCGATTTCCTTCTATCAGAAAGGGTATTATTTCGGATGTGTCAGGAATAAGCATAAAAAATGAGATAGAACAACATTGGAATAATGCTTGGTTTTTGAACTGTCATAAGAAACTCAAATTACCGTTTACCACCAAATATACGACGTTGGATACCTTAGGTTCAGATCGTATCGCTTTAATATCGGGAGCGATACTAGAAAACAAAAATGCAACCAAACTCATTTTGGATTTGGGGAGTTGTATAACCTATGATATTGTGGATGATCAGAACGTACACCAAGGTGGTGCCATTTCTCCGGGATATCAAATGCGATATCAGATATTGAAAAATCAAACCGGTCAATTACCACATTTGAAAGTCCAATATCCTGAAAATTTATGGGGGAAAACCACCAACCAAAGCATACACTCGGGTATCCACTTTGGAATCCAACATGAAATCACTCATCGTATTGAAAAAGCTAAAACCCAATTCCGACCTCTAAAGATTATTGGAACTGGGGGCCATATCCATCGGATAGACAAGTTTATTAAAAATAAGATATTTGTAAACCCTTTATTAATGGCACAAGGACTCAATCACTTATTAGAATTAAACAGCTAAAAACTCATATTTGGATTTTTCTATTGGTGGTTCTTGTTGGAATGGAATCATCAATTTCCCAAACAGGAACGGTGTCTCCTTATTCTTTCGCCGGACTAGGGGAACAAAATTTTAGAGGGACCCAGGTGACTCGATTTATGGGTGGTTTAGATGTCTATAGTGATTCCATTCATGTGAATTTGAATAATCCAGCGGCTTACGGAAAACTTAAATTCACAACCTATTCACTAGGAATAAATTATAATACTAACCTTCTATCCAGTGGCGATGATAACACAACCCTCAATGGGGCCAGTATCGATTATTTGTCCATTGGAATTCCAACAAAACGATTTGGATTTGGTTTTGGGATTATTCCATTAACTTCGGTTGGGTATGAAATTGCAAGTTTGGAAGAATCAGAAAATGGAAAATTTGATAATCAATTTGAAGGCAGTGGCGGTGTGAACCAAGTATTTTTTTCTGTAGGCCTTCCAATATTCAGAGAATTTCGAATAGGGGCTACAGGATTTTATAATTTTGGGAGTATCGATTATTCACGTTCTCTATTCATTGAAGGAGTAGACATCGCTAGTTATTCCAATGAAAGTTCTAAAATAAATGGTTGGAGTTACCAATTCACATCAGAATTTGATATCGCACTATTTGAACAAATTAATTTAAGTGGATTGTTTAGTTTTCAACCTCAAGCTAATTTAAACTCTGAGAATCGAAGGGTTTATTACACCAGCAAGTATGATTGGGAATCTTATTGGACGAATTTAATCTCTGAAAATCGAAGAGTTTATCAGCGGGAAAGGTCGGTTGAAGACTTTAACGAATTTGATTTAGGTAACCAAAATCTTGATAAAACGGAAAAAATTTTACCCCAAACTTTTAAAATCGGTATTGGATTAGGACAAAAGCAAAAATGGTTTGTAGGTACTCAAGTGAATTTGTTGAATTTTGATAATTTTAAATCTGAATTTCCAATGCGTGATAATGTGACTTATCAAGATGCGAGACAGTGGATAATTGGTGGGTTTTATATTCCGGATTATTCCTCCTTGACGAGTTATTTTAGTCGTATTGTTTATCGTTTGGGATTTCGAACCGAAAATTTAGGTGTCCTCATTGATGGCCAATCGTTGAGATTGAATGTTATCTCTTTCGGTTTTGGATTACCAGTTCAAGGGCTTTCGAATGCCAATATAGGTTTGGAAATTGGAAGTAGTGGTAAAAATCAAAATGGATTGGTGGCTCATTCAAGCGTGGCCCTAAGAGTTGGTCTGTCTTTAAATGACTTATGGTTTATCAAAAGAAAGTATAATTAATTTCATTAAGTATGAAACTGCTAAAGAAAACGACATATCTATTTTCAACGTTGCTATTGGTTGTTTTAATGTTCCAATCGAACATCAAAGCCCAATCAAATGACGAATGTTTGCAGCAAGTATCAATTTTTGCTGAGTATGCTAAAGTTAAAAACTATAATGCCGCTTTAGGTCCTTGGAGAGAAGCTCGTAAAAATTGCCCTTCAGCCAATGCCGCAATCTATTCTTATGGAGAAAGAATTTTACAACAACTTATTGAAAATTCAGAAGGTCAGGAAAAAGATCAACACATTGAGGACTTGATTTCATTGTATGACCAGTGGGTAGAGTACTTTCCGGAAAGAAAAGGAGTTTCCGAAGTAGGAGGCATTATGGGTAAAAAAGCACAAGCGCTTTTAGATTATGAAGTCGTAGAAACCAAAACGATCTATTTAAGTTTTAAAGAAGCTTATGAATCAGATCCAAACAGTTTTACCAACCCTAAGCATATCTATAATTACTTTAAATCCTTACACGATTTATTTAAACAAAAAAATCCTTTGGTGAGTGAAGAGCTGCTTTTTGAAGTGTATGAAGATTTATCTGAAAAGTTTGTTAAAGAGGGGGATAATTATTCAAAGAGGCTCGATGAATTAATCAATAAAGAAGATCAAGCAACGGCACTGTCTAATGTCGAGCAAAGAAATAAAAAAGCCTTTGGTTCTTACATCAATGCTTTTTCAATATTTCATTCAAATATGGATAAAATTATTGCCAGAGAAGCTTCTTGCGAAAATCTAATTCCCTTTTACCAGAGAAATTTGGACGAAAACAAAGGCGATTTAATTTGGGTCAAACGAGCCACATCTAGGATGTATACTAAGGATTGTACAGATTCTGATTTATTTGTCACTCTTGTCGAAACCATGCATCAATTAGAACCATCGGCTGATTCGGCTTACTTTTTGGGTTATTTAACTGACAAATCCGGAAACACCCAAGAAGCTTTAAAGTATTATCAAGAAGCCATCGAACTTGAAGACGATGCATATAAAAGAGCGACTATTCTTTATCGACTTGGTTTAGAATTCAAAAAAGCAAACAATTATAGTGCAGCCAGAAATTATTTTCAAAGAGCCCTTAAAGATCGTCCTTCATTGGGTAAGGCCTATTTGGCGATTGCGAACATGTATGCATCCAGCGCCAACAACTGTGGAGAAACTCAATTTGAAAAAAGAGCGATTTATTGGTTAGCTGCTGATGAAGCCCGAAAAGCAGCTCGTGTAGATCCGTCTGTAAAGCAGGATTCTAATAAATTTATTGAAAGTTATATGGGACGAGCTCCTTCTAAAACTGATATATTTACTGAAGGAATGGAGGGTCAAACGGTGACTTTCAACTGTTGGGTCGGAAGGACAATAACAGTACCGAGTTTATCAAAATAAATAAGGCAAAAACTAATTTTTATTTTGGTTTTTTCGATTTGATTTTTTGAGTGAAATACCCAACAAATTTTACTCCAGGGGATCAAAAATTCATTTCATTAGTTCAACGATTAGCAATTGTTCTAGTAATCGGGATTGCGTCTTGTGAAAATACTCAACAACAAAATCAGAGTCAAAATCATCCCAAGTATTCACCGGTAGGTATCGCTTACAATATCAATTTTGTTTATACCGATTCGGCACGCGTTGAAGCCATCTTAAAAGCTCCTGTCCATGTGGATTATTCTAATTTGGATTTTGAATATTCGGAATTCCCCCAAGGATTAGAGATTACTTTTTTTGATGTTCAAGGCAATGAAAACTATCTTTATGCCAATTATGGATTAATTTATAATCAAATGCGAGTAGCAGACTTACAAAAAGGAGTTCGTTTATTGTCTCATGATGGGGCTCAATTGACTACCCAGCAATTGTATTGGGATTCGAAAAATAAATGGTTATTTACAGAAGAAACGTTTAACTTTAAAAATCAAGATTATGAATTTAATGGTCAACGGCTTGATGCCGACAGAGGCTTTTCAAATTACCAATCTGGACAACTTATGGGATCACTTTTTATTCAAGATGAAGAGCCTATAGACACCATATTAACTGATGAATAAAGTTTTTAGATTTTCTGAAATAGTTTACTGGACTATTGTGGTCTTATGTGTCATTGAAGTATACCTCAAATGGGAATCCAACCCACAAAGGGCCAAATTATTTTTAGTATTCGGGATCGTTTCGGCATTTATGGCTCTTTTTCGTAGGCGATGGAGAAAACGATTTCAAAATAGATCTTGATTGATCAATGATTTTGATTGATTCTTTGATTATTCTTCTTTGTATAACTTTTTCTGCCTTTTTTTCTGGTGTTGAAATTGCCTTTGTGTCGGCCAATCCTTTTTTTTTAGCCATTGAAGAAAGAAAAAAAGGATTTTATGGACGAGTTGTTAAACTGATTTCAAAGAAACCCTCACAGTTTATTACTACGATGTTGGTGGGTAACAATATCGCATTGGTTTTATATGGGATTTTCATGGGGGAAAAAATATTGAGTTTGTTTTATCCAAATTTGATTACAAAAGACATTACTCCCAATGTATTATTGATTCAAACGTTAATTTCGGCTGGGATTATATTGATTTTTGCAGAATTTATACCTAAACTTTTCAGTCAAGTTTATGCTGAATATTTTCTCAAATTTTTAATTATACCTGGGATTTTTTTTTATTGGTTATTATTTCCAATTACGTTTATTACTCAAAAATTTTCTGATTTCATTTTATTCAAATTATTTAAGACAAAAGACGATCAAGTCCAAGAAAATTTCTCAAAATTAGAATTAGGCAGTTACATTGAACAACAACTAGAATCCCATGATAGAGAAAAAATTGATTCAGAAATTGAAATTTTTCGAAATGCGCTTGAATTTTCTACCACTAGTGCCCGTGAAGTATTAATCCCCAGAACGGAATTGATAGCCGTGGACAGCCATGAAAATCTGGATTCATTGAGAAAAATGTTTATCAGTTCTGGCAAATCAAAAATTTTAGTTTATCAAAGTGACATCGATTCAGTCATTGGTTATATTCATGCCTTTGATATGTTTAAGGACATAGAAAATATAAAGGATAATATTCGTGAGATTGACTATGTTCCTGAAACCATGCCTATCAATCATATTTTAAAAATATTAAATCAAAATCACAGAAGCATCGCTGTCGTACTTGATGAATATGGATTAACTGAAGGAATCGTAACGCTAGAAGATATCGTTGAAGAGCTCTTTGGTGAAATTCAAGATGAACATGATCAAGAAGAAAAAGATGCTCACAAAAAAATAACCGACAATAAATACGAATTTGATGCCCGTCTGGAAGTGGATTTCATCAATCAGGAATATCGTTTGGAACTTCCAGAATCTGATCAATACGAAACTTTGGGAGGACTCATTTTTAATCATCACGGTGATATTCCACAAAAAAATCAAGTGATTAATTTTTTTGGTTATCAGTGCACTATTTTGGATGTATCTGATAAAAGAATAAAAAGAATTAGACTTGAAGTGGGAACTAAATCTTAATTAGGGAACTACACATTTCATTACAACACAAAATTTTCGTGAATTGACTGAGAGCCAATTAGAGGGATAAAACTTTTTTCCCCATTGGAATGATTAATCGGAACGACAGATTATCTAACTGATTTTCAGTCAATTTACGAAAATTCTGTATATAGAGTATATAGTTCCCTTATATTGATTATTTAAGTTCTTTGAACTGAAAATGGAGACCACTTGAAAAAGTAAAAAAGTAAATCTTGGACTAATTGTTCCATGAATTTCTTCAAATTCCCTCCCTCCTTCGCTATCAAGTCCACTTTATTCTCAAATTCGTATTTTTTATGGGCCTTGCTTTTAGCCATACAAGCCATGAACGGCTTGTGGATGGCATACACCTTGTTTTTGTCAGTTCGTTGTTGTTGGATGACTTTTGATACAACGTGAACTCTTTGTGATCGTCACTTTGTTGCTGAGGGGATCGTTTTCGTTAGCGTTCTTGCCTGCCCGCTAGGGTCTTGAGTTTGGAAGTCATCTTTTTGGCTTTTTTGGCTCGTCGAGGATGTTTCTCATTGACGATTTGACGCACCAATTCTTTCGAGGCTTTGGCATACGTCTTTCTCTATTGGATCTTTTCTTTTTCGCTCTTTCATGGCGTTGATCGACGACCTTTTTATTCATTTTGCATCGGTAGGAAACATCATGTGGTGGCCTTGTACAGTGGTATCGGATAACACCATCGATGATCATTTCTTGATTTCTTTCTGATGCCGTGGGACCGAATAGGCCAAGATCTTTTCAATGCCTTCTTGGCTCATCCGTTTTCTAATAGGACTCCCATCAGAAGGATCACAAGGCGGTTCGTGCTTCATGAAATCAGAACCCGTCAAGTATGGCATGGTGGGATTTTCAATCCATCGTTCCATGAGGGTTTCATCGCTTAAACGGTGAAGTCGTTTCGGTATCAGGCAACCCATCAATGGGGATGGCCGGACGGCTTTTGGTGGTATACCATGGGGCGAAGGCTTTTTCAAAAGGAGACCAATCCATGGCATCGACCAATCACTTGATGTTATGTTTTGGATGGAGTAGGGTTTCAAATGCCGATTCAAATCAATAGGTTGTTTTGGGTGCACCTTTTGGGTTATTTCTAAAAAGTGCTGCACACTATAGACTCATTTTCTTGCGGATTTAAAAACCCGATTTCAATCAAAATTAACCCTAGAATCCCTAATATAAAAGGGCTGGAGACTACATTTGACTTTTTAAGGAGTGACTATTTATGAGCCTTGTGTATCCGATTCATTGAGAATACCATTAGCATATAAATGGCCTAGATGATGATTCTTATCAATGATATTCATTTTAACGCTTATAGGCTAAGAATTAAAAGACGGCTAATTGTTAGCAACGCTAACGACTAAATTCACCCCCCCCCTGTTAATAGGATAGTTAATACAATTCCATAGACCCAAATAAAACCTCGATGTATTCCTGTTCTATGATTGATGCTATCAAGCTTATTATGTAGTGGTTGGATTTGATTCTCTATATTCCCTAACCTCGTGTTGATAGGACTTATTAAGTCTTGTATATCCTTTTTTATTTCTGACTTAAATTCTGATAGGTCTTTTTTAGTAGCGGGTTGATTTTCCACAAGTTGATCGACCTGTAATTGCTCTTCATCTTTGTATTCATTAAATACCTCATTTAGAAAGGAGGTAGAACTTTGATAGAGTTCATAAGACTCTACATTAACTTTATTAACTCTATCTTTCAATTCTTCGACATTAACTTGACCTATTGGCTTTTGTTGATGGGTCTTTTTGAAATGCCCTCGTATTTTCCGACAGTTAGCCAAGTTATATTTAAGCCCCCAAATTAATGATAAACACAAACAATGTTTGATATGCAATGACAAATTGCAAAAAAATAGATATTAAAGATTTGGTTCTACTACGAAAGTGGTGGGCAAAGTTTGAGACCGCCATTAAAAAAGAGGACGGCTGCTCTAAAATTTTCGAACTTTCGATAGCCTAATGGCTTTGATCTCTTGAATCCTTCCACTCAAACGCTCCGCTTTGGCATTGGACTGTGGATAACACAAGGCATGACCAACGCCTTGACAATGGTTTTGAAACCTCTTGGCTACCGCACACACTTCTTGGATGCCTGATTGGAGGACACTATCCATCCAAAGTTGGAGGTATGATGAGGCTTCCTTCCAGTTGCTCGATTCGAAAAGGGATTGGACATCCGCTTTGAGTTTCCAAACTCGACGGACCTCTCCATGACTTTCTTGGACTCTTTGGAAGATGACCTTTTGTTTCTCGGTTCGGTTGTCTTCGTTTTTTAGGATAGCCAACCGAGCCTTTTTGAGCCCCGCCTGTTTTTTCACTTCTCTTCGCCGTACCTGGTCGATAGCCTTATTCAAATATGGAATTAAATGAAACCGATCATGAATCAAGGTGACCTAAGGGAGTCGTTTTTGGGCAGAGTCAATAGGAGGCCACCACCTATCCGTGGTGATGGTTTCGACATGTTTTCTTTTTTTTTGGCCATGAGTGATTTTTCATCCTTCCACTAAATCAAGCACCGTCCCTTGAGTGGCATCGCTGAGAATCGTCGCATCACCAGGCCCCTTTTTGATGGCTTTTTCGTCCCAACGAATGTACAACGGTGGGGTGTCGGAACGTCATGCCATACCACAGGCAACGGCCCGCTTTAAGATCCCATGGATGGTCTGAAAACTGCAACGTAAGAGCTTGGCCGTTTGGGTTTGGTTTCTGGTGGCCAAGAGGAGATCGATGGTCATGTTTCAAATAACCATGTGAATCGATGGGAGCCATCGGCCCAAGGCATATGGATTGTCTTGACACTCGCAGAAGACGGGATGCGAGGCACTCGACAATGAAGGAAACACTGGTATTGGAATAGATCCAAATGACGCCAGGCACGCTCCTGACGATGATCATCGATCGATCCTTCTTCGCCCGTCTCAGGGCAACACCACATGACCACCAACATAAGATACATGAACATGAATGGCCATTTGGCGATCGTCAACAGAAATGTCTTCGACACGCCATGAATCACCGATCTTTAAAATCGACTCAAAAAAATGTAAAAGTTTTTTCATAAAGAATGAATTAGTGGATCAAAAGTAAAACGACCCACAACTTTTGCAGTAGAATCAACTTAAATAACATTAGTGTGTTTCATTAACTTCTTTATTCCAATGATGATATCCATGTGTTTGGACATGGGGGCTTCCATGCAGTTCAACACGCCCTGATGTATATGTGTTGCCCCTTTTTTTAAATCCGTTCTGGACTGTACATTTTAAACGATAGGCTAAGGTACTGTTTTTTATTTCCCCCACTTATCTCTTCGCGGAATGAACCATTATGGAACAAACGGCGACCATAAAAAACACGGCCGAAGCCGTGTTTAAAAAACTTGCGTCCGTCAGGTCCAGCCAAACCTCACGGATCGACCCAAAATTAGGGAATTACGGATTGACATGTTTTCTGTCTTTCTCCGTGATGATCAAGGGCTGCAATTCTCAAAGTTGGGTCGAAAAGAACTTTCTAAATTATTAAAAAAGTTATCACATTCCTTGACATTACTGACGTCCCATTGGCTGATATCTTGACTAAAGGCACTATCATGAATCATCCAAGCCATATTGGTGACCTTACTGGTATTTCACTGGTTCATTGGTTGGTTGTATTTAGCAGTACTATAAAACATACTATACATATTGGTGACTTGACTCACGTCCCAATCGTTGAGGTATTGATTAAACGCATCAGCGTCATAAAACATACTATTCATGTTGGTCACTTGACTCACATCCCAATCGTTGAGGTATTGATTAAAGCTTTTATTTCCGTTAAACATACTTGCCATATTGGTGACCTTGCTGGTATCCCAATGACTGATATCGGGGTTGCTATAGAAGTTACCTTTAAACATATCACCCATATTGGTCACATTACTGGTATCCCA
This sequence comes from Flavobacteriaceae bacterium, assembly GCA_026709415.1. Taxonomy (GTDB): domain Bacteria; phylum Bacteroidota; class Bacteroidia; order Flavobacteriales; family Flavobacteriaceae; genus Bin25. The sequence goes on along the minus strand of JAPOSZ010000021.1, from coordinate 5,466 downwards.
ACTATCTACAGTCGCACTACCAATATTCCATTTACTGCCTTCAAATAAAGCCCCCATATTCGTCACCAAAGTCGTCACGACATAAAGGGTTAATCCATTAACCACATCATTATCCGTATCATCCAGTTCTACTATATCATCTAAAGTGCTATACCACTTTCTCAATAAAGCGTCATTAACAATCGTATAGGTTCTATCCTCCAACTTGATTTGCTGTCCCACTAAGCTTTCGGGGTTGGGATGATTGGGGTTGATCTCAATGGTGACGCCATTGGCGTGTTTTCTTATCGCATTTTCACAATTTAGTAGGTCCGTATCGCATGGGTTGATGGTTTTATTGATAATCCCTCGAAGGTCATTCTCTAGGGTCTCATTTTTGGTTTCTAAGTCATCAATATCCTCTTGAAGTTGGGTAATCTCATTGTTCAGTTTTTCGATATCACTTTCTAAGCTTTTATTTTTCGTTTCTAACTCATTAATATCGTTATTGAGTTGGGCTATATCTGGAGTTTTGTTGGTGTCATCCTCTAAACTCTCATTTTTGGTTTCCAAGTCCTCGATATCCTTGTTGAGTTGGGTGATCTCATTATTAAGCGTTGTTTTATCATTACTTAGGGTGGTGATTTGCTCCTTGAGTTGGGTGATCTCATTATTAAGCGTTGTTTTATCATTACTTAGGGTGGTGATTTGCTCCTTGAGTTGGGTGATCTCACGGTTCAGATTGGTGATTTGACCGCGAAGGGATTCGACTTGATTTCTCAGATTCTGAATCAAGGCGTCAGTATCCACATCGGCACTTTCCTTGAGTTGAGCCACTTCATTGGTAAGGTCCGTTACTTGACTATTCAAGGTGTTCACTTGATTTTGTAACTTGGTTTTATCCTGTTCCAACGTATTTTTTTCACTTTCCAACCCACTCACTTGGTTGCTTAAACTAGTGTTCTGGCTTTGTAGACCATTTAATTGACTTTGCAAACTAGATTTCTCACTAGTTAAAGTGCTGTTTTGACTTTTTAAATTGGTGTTGTCACTTTGTAAGCTACTGACTTGACTTTGCAGTTCTTTGATTTTGTCCTCATCATCATTAGAACAAGAGACGACAACCAAGACAATGGTCATTAAAAATAATAAGTGTTTCATCATGATAAAATTGAAAGGTTTCATAGATATAATGGATAGCGTTTATGTAGTGATAAAGCATCGATGAGCTGTTGATATGAATGAATCAAACACCGAGACGGTGCCGATGTTATCGGCTCAGGCGAAGCAAACGATGGAAAGTTTAAGGATTTAAAATGAAGAGCGTAATTACTCCTTGAAAGTCTTAATGAACGAAATACCCCCCCCCATTTTTTTAGATCAGTGCTATACTGTGCGTGTTAAACGATGGGACTAAAACACTTCTTTTTTTTAAATTAGTGGTCTTTTTGATGTTTTAAAATAGCATCACAAGATTCAATCAGCCAACGAATGACCAAAACATTTTTTTAATTTTAACCATGTTATGAAAAATCAAGATCAAGACCTCTCCGATCGAGTATCGCAAGGGTTTGAAAAAGTGCTATCCCATTTTAACCAATTAAACGATCGATTATCTGTTTTAGAAAATGAGTCGAAGCAAGCCAATGAGAAGTATCAATCATTGACAAAGAATTTTAATTCTCTGGACAGGAATTATGGCACTTTGAGAAAAGATGTGAGTGAGTTTCGAGATGAGGCGAAGCGTCTTGGTAAACGAGTATCAAAACAAGGCGGTGTTTTGAATCTTATATCTGGGTTTTGCCTTGTGTTGTTGACGGCTATCCTCGTTCGAGGAGCTGAGATTATTGATTGGACTCTCTATAAAATACAAGGGTAGGGGCAAGGTTTTATCTGATGATTAAAATCATCAATTGTGTCCCAGAAGGTTCCGTTCCCCCAGGATTAGATCCAGGGGTTGGGTAGCGGAATTAATATCAAACATTTGAATTTAGGCTTTTGGTTTCATGAAATGAAACTAAATCAAAAGTGATGTTGTATTAGATAGTCGCTCCTTAAAAAATCAAATAGAGTTCATCATCCCCTTGATATGGGAATTGAATGGTTCCATTCTAGTTTTTAAATCTGCAAGGAAATGCGTCTATGGTGCTTAAAATCTTGTCGAAATGATCCAAAAAGTAATCCCCAAACAACCCCAGTGATTCGACTCGGAATTCAATACCATTCTCCATCCAAAACACCAGATCCAGTGGCTGGCTGATGCGATCGACTGGTCTTTTTTTGAAAACGCCTTTGGTTCCTTTGATTCCCCAAAGGGCCGTCCAGCCAAGCCCATTGGGGTGATGGTGGGTTGTTGGATGTGAAACGTCTTGACCATCTGGGCGATGAAACCCTCATGGAACGATGGATTGAAAATCCTGACATGCCGTACGTCACGGGTTCTGATGTCATGAAACACCAGCCCCCTGGCGATCCTTCTGATGGGCGTCACTCCTAGAGATCGTATGGGCCCAGCAGGGATGGAAAAGATTTTTGCTTACTCGGTTCATTTGAATCAAAAGGAAATCAAAAAGTCCTCATCGATGGTGTTATTGGAGACCACCGTGCAAGGCAACCATGGGACCTTTCCGACTGATGCCCAGTGGAACCAAAAGGTCATCGACCAATGCCACAAGATCGCCAAAAAAGAAAAGATCCAACAGAGACAGACCGATGCCAAGGCCTCCAAAGAACGGGTGCATCCAACCTTGAACGGGAAGTATCCCCGACGAGCTCAAAAAGCCAAAAAGATCACCTCCAAGCTCAAGACCTTAGCGGGCCGACCAGTCCGAGAGCTCGAGCGAAAATGAGCTCCCCAACAAAAAGTCAAGATCAAAAAGAACTCGATCGGTACCAACGAGTGATCGATCAACAGCGATTCGATCAAAACAAAGTGGTGGCCATTCACGGCTGGCATGGCCAAAGGCAAGGCTCATCAAATGGAGGCATTCGGGAATCAAGTCGGCCTGATGGCGACAGGAGGGCTAACCATGATCATCACGGCGATCCGTGCTTTTGAGGGCCATCCTCATGATCGCCAAACCATCCAACCCTTGTTGGAACCACAAGAATCCATCGTCGGTCAAGCCCCCAAAGAACTAATCGATGACCGAGGCGGTCGGGGAAAACGTCAAATAGGCGAGACCAAGCTATCGATGCCAGGCAAAGCATTGAAAAGGGATACCCCCTATCAAAAGCACAAGAAGAGGAAAAAATTCCGACGCCGAGCGGCCATGGAGCCACTGATTGGCCATCTCAAAACAGAACATCGTCTGCAAGAAAACGATCGGATGGGCGCCCCATCGCCAACGATGAATGCCTCTATGGCTGCGACAGGGTGGCATTTGAAGAAATTCACGGAACAACGAGTCCAAGAGGTTCTTTTTTACTTTTTCAGAGGGGCTTCATGTTCAGTTCAAAGAACTTTGATCATCAAAAGAATAGAACGATAACTGCTAAAAAAGACTTTTTAAGGAGCGACTATCTAATAGGGAAATTTGATGATTCTTCTGAGATATTGTTTGATCTATTGATTTTTGCTCGGCCATTCGATACGTTTCCTCCTCTTTTTGTTTGATTTCTTTTTTCACTTCCTCTTCAGCCCATCTTCGATTGACCTGAGCTTTTAACGTTTTTTGTTGATTTGTGAGATGACGAATGCTTGTTTTCAGCGGTTCGGTTTGATAGTTTCTCAAATGACTCACGGCATTTTCGATTCTTTGATCGGGTGTCATTGTCATGATCTTTCCATTGGATAATCTTACCTTTTGATATCTTGGTTTTTGGGCTTGGTCATAAATCAAATCAGCCGTTTTATGTTTCACCAAATTGATTTTTTGTTGCACTACCAAGGCAATCACTTTTTGAAGCCGTTCTGGATACGCTACATGCTTGTAGGTATTCAACGGCAACTCGTGTTTTTCTAGTAACTGTTTAATCTGGTCATGGTATGCTTTTTGTTTTGCCTTTTCCAGTTGATTTTCCATTCTTTCCATGCCTCTTCGGACAATCGCTTGTAACAAGTCAATGAGTTCCTCGTTTCCCGAATCCTGCTTTGGGAAACTTTCTTGAATTTCTTCCATTTCTGAATTAGTCAATCCATAAGCTCGTCCACAAGCCACCATCGATTGACGTTCAAAGGCTTCTTTGACTTCTTGTAATTTTTCAGGAGAATATTGGTTTAATATGTGTTTTTGTTTTAGCAGTTCTCTATCCATTTCTTTCTTGGTCTCTTGAGCTTTCTTCAATGTTTTAATCACTTCTCGATGTTCCCCCTTTAAGGTGGCTTTGTCTCGATACTTTTTATTTTCTGGATTCACGCCTCGTTCCAATCCAAAATGACGACTCACTCGTTGGTGATAGGCGTCTTGTATTTCACGCAAACGTTTGGGGTTGAAACGATTGCCCGTCAACCATCCTTGTTCATTCAATGGCACCGCCACGGCATGAATATGGGGTGTTTTTTCATCCCGATGTTCGATGAACTTGACAATGTGTTGCTGGCCATACAACCACACAAAAAAATCCCAATTCTTTTGTCGCCACCGTTCATGTTGGATCGGGTCGCTTTCAATGGCTTTCATGGCCTCATGGGAGGCACTGAAGATCCATTGATGATGGGTCACCACATTGCTTTGGATTTTTCGAAGTTTTCCTGTTTTGGTGCGATGGTTGTAATGCCGTTTGATGCATTGGTTGATGCGTTGATCGAGTGTGCAGCCCTCATAGCCTTCGATGGGGCGGTCCCAATTAAGATGTAATTTTTGGGGATTGGCATTCTCATAGGAATAAGGAAAATCGACGTGTCGATCAATATGATGTCCTAGCCCGCCTCCCGAAAAATGGCCTTTTTAAAAGGTGCAAATACCATATCCCATGATGTGATTCATTTTAGATTCAAAAAGGGTTTTGAGGGAATGTCCCTCAAGCCCTCGGCAGAGCCCGATAGTGTTTTTTCAAGGTACGAAGTAAAAACACTATAAAGTGTTATGTACTTTTTTATGAATGCAAAAGTACGCATTTCCCACCAACCATCCAAAGTCACTTGGTGAAGAGTTCTACCGCCATGGTTCCAAAATCGTTTTGAGTCGCCTTTTCGTTTTCAAAACAAACACGTTGAAAACTTTTCTGTAGCACAGAAAGGGGGTTTCCAAAGCTCTCGTCGATAACACCGTATCGATGTGTCCAAGCTTTTTGGAAAAAAGATTTAAGGGATTTGGAAACCAACTTTTTTCGACCTCTTTAGAGATATTGGAAAAGGAGATAGGGACACCTTTCATTCAAGAGGCAAAGGGTTGTGGATACAGTCTGGAAATTCGAATCTTAAGTGATTCAAGAATTAATGTTTGAAATAAAAGATATAGTTGTTAACTTTATGAAAATAATCGTTATCCATTTCTTATGAAAAACTTCCGCACCCCTCTTTGGATCAGTTTGAGTATCTTCTTT
>JAPOSZ010000020.1:281-3372 GCA_026709415.1 Flavobacteriaceae bacterium | reverse complement strand
CGAACGCTTGAATCATTTGGTCATGCGACATAATGGTGAAGTCACCTATGATGATGAAGATAATATTGTTGATACCCGAAAAGGGAACATTCGGAAAGCTTCTGTTTATTGGGGGTATCACAAATTTATAGATCATTCAAAAATTCACGAAACATTAGAACCTTGATTAAGAATAACGAATGAACAATGAAGTCAAAAACAAAGTGTTCTCAATCGTCATCGAATCGCATTTGACTTACATGGAAAACTTTTAGGGATTCATCCTTTTTTTGATGGCAATAGCCGAACTTCTCGATTATTACAAAATTATGTTCAAGGATGGTATCGACAACCTTTATCCACAGTTCGGTTTGAAAATGCTTCCATCTATAAGGATACGTTATTGCGTTCTTGGGAAGAAAAAGATCCTCATATTTTCAACGATTATATGTTTGGTCAAACCATTGATTTTTTTCGGATGGTAGAAAAAGAATATCATATTGGAAAACAGTATCAAAAAATAGAAATCAAGCCTTTCATAGCCACGAAGCAATATCGTTTGAGTTCCAAAATACAACAAGAATTTAACGACACATCGTTGAGAAGATAAGAATAAATCAAAACCGAAACCACCACTAGACCGCTCGGTTTTAGGTTAAACGTATAAGTCCCAAAAAATGGGTGCTATGAGGAAACTATTTTTTCTTTTCAGCCATTAGGCCACTCACTCGATGTTGCATTCTTCCAAAAAATCATGATAGTTCTCTTTTTCGGCTCGTTTTTTCGGTCATTTTGGAGCCGAATAGGGCTTTGAGGACTTCTTTTTTCCATGAGCTCCTTTTTAGGTTAGCATGAGAGCCATCGCTTGGTGATCTCTTCAAATGGTAGGCGATGGACTCCAAAACATGTTGATTATGGACGTTACCCAATCCCTTGAATCGAGTCACCTGACAGTGGAACTAGTGAGCCAAATCACCGCCCCCCAACGTTCTTTACTGATGACTTTGTTTCGCTCTTTCTGCGGCTTGGTTAAGGGCTTATGACGACAACCCTTTTCCATCACAAAAGACTCACCCCCTTATTCTCTATGGAGCTGTTCATTCTCTTTTGATTAGTCACCTTTATCGGCCAAGACTCGCTTTAGTTCTTCTACCGAAGGGCTTTCCATTAAAGGCTAGAGACCTTGACTGTCATGCTCATTGCCCCACCGTGTGTATTCCTAGAATCCACCCTTTTTAGGTCGTGGCGATGTGCCATTTGGAACCTCTGGGCTACATGGTTTGCGTTGAGACGGTCTTCTTGTGGTTCTTCATGAGTATTTTCTTCGGCTTGGAGCCCGATCTCTTCATGATCGCTTTCTTTTCGATTTGTCGCGATTTTCTTGGGTTGACCTTTCGGCGAAAAGGGACTCGCTTTAATATAGGGATTTACTACTGCCGTTCCTTGAATGATCAATTTCTTTTGGGTTCATTGTCGAGGGACTTCATCCAGCATCTATTGATCGAGATTTTGGGCTGTTCATTCCGAGCGAAAACGAGACAACGTCCGATGGATCGGGAATCGCATCCTTCATGTCTCAATCAAAAAAAGCTATGAAATGGATGCTGCCTTTCGTGAATACTTCCGTTCAGACATCCGAGAGGTGGAACCAAACCGAAATCAACGCCAGAGTCATTAGACACAACCCTTTGTTTTAGCGGAAAACCAAAATTTTAGTGCTAAGCCCTATAGAAAGTTTTAATTTTGTGAGTTCAATGAACACGTATGTCAAACATCCATCTTTCTAATTTCTTACATTATGTCTTGGTGCATACAAACCCGTATTCTAAGGGTATATTCTGTGTAATCAATGGAGATTCCGATTTCTTTAAATACAAGTTTAAAGATAAAATGGCTTTAGTCAATAACTACCAAAAGGGAATTCTTATTCATGGTTTTCATGATAAATCCTACTTAAAAAAAATCGAAGATGATGTGTCATTCCATTTAGACAAAAAATCCCCTCAAGATTTTTTCTCATCAATTAAAAATATAGATATTGAGAAATGGAATTCCAATGTAATGACAAAGAATGATGGTGAGATTGCAGAAATTAAAGAAAAAGTAGTTTTATTCAAACCTGCAAAAAGATACAAAACAAATATGTATCCTTGGGATTTATATGACTGCACTAGAGGGATTTGGCAAATGGGAGATAGACGAAATATCGTAGATTATGCGTTTGCCGCTTACAAAGGAAAAATCGTTGAAACATGCAAAGTGATTTCTTGTATTGAAGGAGGAAAATCATATGGGCATAGCCCACGTGAATGGGAGACTAGTTCACGATGGGAATTTATAGGTTATATAGACTATAAAATGAGAAACAAATATCTATCCAAATCAATAGAATATAAAGGGCAAAAGTTTAAATATTTTAACTGTGATTTTTAAGTTATTTAAGACTACAAAAATTCATGTGAAATGGTCTCTTTAAAGCCCCCATTCGACACGAAAGCAATTCATTTATACAACCTGAATTTGGTCAATAACTATCCCCAAAATGGAGGTGTTTGCCCCATAGTGTAAAGACATAAAAACGATGATTTAATTTGAGGCTTTTGTGTACAATCACCTCAAAATTCAACTTTTTCAACTACTGAATCGTTAGCCAACTGATTTGATGTATAGATCAATAGTCATCGAAGGACACGCTTTAGTTGGTGCTTCAATATCGATGCGAAGTTCTTATTATAGAACAGCTTGAACTGTTGAAGGTTCATAAATCGCAATCACGGTTTTGTATTGTCTAACATCTGGAAAGTTTTCAAAAAGTGAATGAATTACGGCAGGGGAATAAAAAACCAAAAGATCATGGCTGTTATCTTTTACATCAGATATGTCAGGTGCTACGGTTTTACAGAGAATAAGCTTCTTCCATTCCACCTTGATTGAATCTAAAAATTGAACCATCTTTGGATTGAGGATTTCAGAAAGAGGCAATAAGAAATGATCATCAGAATAGTTTTTAAAGTTTTCTATGAGTTTCCGATCAAAAAATGACAAGAGGTATCCACATCGTTTGTGGAACGAACAAAAAGAGAGAATACAAGTAACCCATTATTTTTGCTGC
>JAPOSZ010000020.1:0-271 GCA_026709415.1 Flavobacteriaceae bacterium | reverse complement strand
AATAAAATGAAGTTCATGCTTCCCAAAAGAATCGAAAATATCCGATAAGCCACCATGGTCGATAAAGTCTATGATCTTATTGTGGTTGGCGGTGGACATGCTGGATGCGAAGCAGCAGCAGCAGCAACAATGGGAGCCAAGACGCTCCTTGTGACCATGAATTTACAGACCATCGGTCAAATGTCTTGTAATCCAGCTATGGGAGGCATTGCCAAAGGCCAAATTATTAGAGAAAATGACGCTCTTGGAGGCCATACTGGAATCATATCAT
>JAPOSZ010000012.1 GCA_026709415.1 Flavobacteriaceae bacterium | reverse complement strand
AGCGTCCCATACCTAGAGGATTGACGGTCTATTTATTGCCGTGATAATCGGTGATGATACCTAAACGCCTAGAGTTAGTTCAAAAAAAATATCTCATGGTAGGGTATCATTTTCAGTGAACTATTCAATTTGACGCGGATGATCAATTTGCCTTTTTATCCTTTGTGATGAAACATATTTTTCAAACTTTAAAAATTTGTTTTCTAAATTCACACTACTATTGACAACCATATTCCAAACCGTTCCTCAATCAATTCTAAAATGTTCGTGAACAATTGTTTCTCGGAGTCTTCTTAGTTCAAGCCATTTGATTTCTGTGTCATTTTTTATGATTCGACTGTCTATTTTAACGATAGTTGTGGCAACCTCACAAATATCTTGAGTGAGTTTAGTAATAGCAAGTTGCTCTTTTCTATTGTCTAAACATTCAGTTTCTGAGAAGATGTCTTTTGAAATTTGGCGCAATTCAACAAATGAATTTTTAAGGGGATTATATACTTAAATAACAAAAAACCCCATCGCTATTCTATAAAAAAGGTTTTCCTTTATAGCCATAGGTTTACCGAATGCCTCCAACAAAAATAAAAAAATCGACCCGAAAATCGCTTCTGTTTTTTCATTCAGTCCCCTTTGATCAATAACCATATCCCTCTGTTTTATCTTGTTTTTGATTGAGATTTGATCTGACAACCTTTTTAGGATTTAATATGTCTTGAGGAAACCGATCACTTTCATAAATGATTTGTCGAGCTTTTTGGATCCAACTTTTTTCAGCTTCTTCCCAGGTTTTTCCTGCGATTGGTTCAATGACTTGTTTTCCCAACTGATCATCATAAATCCCTGGATACAATTCAATGTAAGACAGTAATAACTTAGATCGTTGTGTTGGAAACCCCATCGAGTCTTTTTCTAATACCGAATCGTATTCAGGATACGGATAGGTTTTCAATCTATTTTCTAAACCAACCATTAATTCTATTAAAGGAATTTTATCCGTGATCGCATCTAAATCGTAAAAATCTTTTTTATGAATACGTCCACCTAAAGCAATCAATTTTTGAATGCCCACATCTTTCAAAGACCAACATCGAATACCGTTATGAGTTTCAATAGCGTCTAATCTTTGAACATTATCAATAATGTCCACTTTAACGCTTTGCCCGTTCGATAAAGGGTATTGTAATTTAGAAGCCCCCCATTGTTCATTACCATGATGAAAATAATAATAATAGTCCTCTGGGGAAATTTCTAAAACATCCATTAATTCTTGTTGGATTTTTTGATACCCTTGTTGTCCCATTTTAAGGTTCGTGAATAAATCAATATCACAAGAAACCCGATGATTTAATTTTAGTGCTATATTGGTTCCCCCTACCAAACTAAATGATTTTAAACTTTCTAAAGATTGCAACTTTAAAGTCGCTTCTTTTAAATCATCATGAACCGCTCTTTCACTCCCATTCAAACCGCTTTCGTTGAATTAAATAAGGAAATAAGGGTTTTTGATACCGTTGACAAACTCGAATGAGTAAATCTTCAAATAAAAAACCCCTTGTTTTTTTTAAGGTATCATAAATCGTATGCTGATCATAATAAATCTCTAAAAGATCTAAATTTTGATCAAAGGAAGCAGGATGTTGAAGCACTCTGGGAATGATCAGCTCTTTGGCTTCTAATGTTAACTCATCCGTGTTGTAATCCCAAATATATAATTGCGGTTGTTCAAAAACATCTTGGTATCGTATTTCCGAAAGTTTCTTGTTTTTCACACCATCAAAAATAAAAAAAAGCGACCCAAAAGTCGCTTGTGTTTTTTCATTTGCCAACTCAAAGAATTTGAATATATGAGACCTTTGCACTAAAATTTCGACTTTCCGCTGAAATAGAAGAAAGTCACATCGAATGAGTGGCCCATTGATTGAAAAAGAAAAATAATGTCCCCATCACACCCCATTTTTTTTGATTTTGCATTATTCAAAGGTCTCTATATTTTACCCCTGGTGCGATTTAAAATCCAATCCATCGTGCCTTTGGATCCATGGGCGATGCCATCAGATGATACGATGAGCTGAAAAAACGGTTGTTTTTTTTGTTATTTAAGTATATAATCCCCATTTTTAAGATATCCCAGTTGTGGCAGAATTCGCCTTTGTTGTCTTGCTTTCATCAAAAAAAAATTGTGCTTCCTTTAAAGTATCTTCTTTAATGGCTGGAGGAATACAATGAAAAGAAGTTAAATAGACTCTTTGATTGAACTGCTGTTCTAGATAAACAATGACGCCCATTAAATCCAATATACTAGAGGTTTCTTCTAAACTGTACAAAATTTCTATTTCATTGTCATCTCGATCAAAATCACTGAAGGCCATTTTGGTTGGTTTTAACTCTTTCATGGATTTAATGACTATGGCTTGTTCTCTCGGTGATAGCATCACGATTCAATTTTTGTTCAAACAAAGCTAAAAACTTCACAAGAAAATAGCCTTTTGATTTATTTCTCTAAAAAATAATCTCTTCATCCGAAACATGGATTCATTTCCAATGACTCTGTTTCACAAATACACCACACAATTACTTGTTTTTTGGCCGTATCTTTCTAGCTTCAAAGCAGTAGAAAAATCGTCAACCAGTCTCTATATCCCTTCCATCTGATATACACGGCCATGGCAGCATTCATCAAAGTATTGGAAATAAGAAAAACGCCTAGATTCCAAAATCGGGGGGCATTCAAATATCATCACATCAGCGACTAAGTTAAACCGATGGCCGTCAAGTTTTAGGAGTGATTAAAAAACTGATTTTCGAAAAATACGAATCGTATTTTCCTTGACCAAAAAAAACTAACTCCGATGGAATTGATGAGTTAACGTGAAAAATTTAGATGTCCCAAACTGTAGATGTATCGTAGAAAAAATATATTTTGGGACGCTTCGATTTAGGGGGATAGCACAGTAGGATTTTATTTTTCAATCTAGCCAGTATTATCATAACGTTTATTCATTTTAAAAATTATTTTTTATAACACTATCGATATATTAAAGTATCTCTGAAGGTTAGGAAAATTATAAGTTCAACGATCTAGTGCAACAAAAAAAAACCATCGGTTTTAGTTGGAAAAATGCCTTTTTGTCGCCCAATTCAAATCAAAAACAACTCACCGATATAACTTAAATTTGGCTTATCCTTATTCTAAAAATAGGATGCATTTCAAAGCATCATAGAACAAATATGGTCTCATGAGAATAATTTTTCCTTACATTCTTCTATACTTTTTTGTCCTTCATGTTTCAGCCCAGAATTTGGATTCTTTTGATGTGACCGAAGAATGGTTGAAAAAAATTGAATCCTTAGCACCAGATTCACTTCGATACAACAATGTTTCCAAAAAAAGAATTTTGGTTTTTTCAAAAGCCACCGGGTTTGAACACTGGATCATTCCACATAATATTGAAATGCTCAAAATACTCGCTCAAAAAACAAAAGGCTTTGAAATCAACGTCGGCTATGACATTGGAAATTTCACCAAAGAAAATCTTAAAACCTATGATGCCATCATCCTCAATAACTCCAATCCTCAGGGACCGGAACGCGATTTATTTGCCGACCTTCTCAAACAAAACACTTCAATGAGCGTTCAAAAAATAAATGAAGTAGCGCCCCAATATGAAAGAAATTTAATCGAATACGTGGCCAACGGCGGCGGATTAATGATCTTACACGGTGCCATTTCCGTTCAAAATAACTCGGCTGAATTTAGTGCCATGGTGGGAGGTAGTTTTGACTATCACCCCAAGCAACAAACAATACATTTGAAAGAAGTCGATGTCCACCATCCGCTCGTTCGTGCATTTAATGGCCAGGGACTGACTCATATTGATGAGCCTTATTTTTTCAAACAGGCTTATTTTGAATACAACTTTCGCCCTCTATTATACATGAGCACAAGGGAATTAGACGATCTTACAAAAGAACCGCATGATGACCTTATTTACGTAGCGTGGATCAAAAGACATGGTGAGGGAAGAGTGTTTTATACCGCCCCCTCTCATAATGCCCAAAGTCTCGAGAATCCTGAATTACTTCAGTTCTTTTTAGATGGCATTCAATATGTTTTGGGTGATTTAGAATGCGACGATACACCTTTATAAGATGTATCTCTTTCCTTTCGTTTTGAAAGAAAAAAGAATAAAATGAAATGACCGCAAAAAAATGACTCACTTTTTAAATCTCTATTCATTAACATGTGTACTGAAGCCCAATCATCTCATTTCTGCATTTTGTAAACCAATGAGTTACTCAAGCCCCCCAAATATAATTGGAATATATTCTAAGTTTCATGACACAAAACACAACGAATATCATCAATGAAAAGATAATTTTTGGGAACTATATACTAAAGTGGCATTTCATTTTTATAGAAAAAATGGTTTTATGGATTTTGGCAAACATCGAGGAACGCCGTTGAACCACTCGTTCTAGCGTGAGGGCTAATCGGTGCGTGAGTTCTTGGATAACCACTCATCAAAAAGGTTTTAAAGAGTTATCTTTGTGAAAAAATAAGATTATGTTAACCGAAAAAGAGGAACAAATCATTATTGATGCTTTAAAACCTTATCAACCGACTCGATTAGCATGGTCAAGTTATCCGATAACTTTTAATTCAAAATGTATTGAAATTCTTTATGATTTTAAAAAAACACCAGGGATGATTGAATTCATCGGAGTGGAACAACAATTAGAAAAAAAACTTAACAAAAAAATAGATTTCACGGGATTTGATTACATCCCAAGAGAGTTAAAAAGTAAAGTCTTAAACGAATCGCAACTATTTTTTAATGGAAAGAGAGAAGAAAGAGATGATTCTTTCCTACATCGATAGAATTGGTCAAGCGATTGAAAAAACGCATCGTTTTGTTCATGATTTATCATCTTTTGAAGAGTTCCAACAAAATTTAGAAAAACAATCAGCAGTTAAATATGAATTATTGGTGGGATCAGAATCCATCCAATCGATTACCAAGATTGATCCAAACATTGAAAAAGAATACCCCGTCATCCCTTGGTCTGAAATCATTGGTTTTCGTGTGGCATTAACCCACTATCATTTTAAAATTAATCTTGAAACAGTTTGGGAAACGGCAATTAAAGAATCTTATCAATTACAAAATCAATTAGCGTCTCTTCAGAATCATGTTCTGTATTATGATAAACGATTGTTACAATCACGAAAGAATCCAAACATTCCACGATAAATAGAAAAAATTATTTTTAAATTACCTTTGCCACTTTGGTGTATAATTCCCTAATTTTTTATATCTATTACAATTTTAAAGTCCTAGGTAGACATTTCATTGATTTTAGAAACTATAAAATTCTGTGTTATAACCCGCTTGAAAAATAAATTTAAAGGCTATTCCAATCATGATGAAGTGAATTCATTTTCTACATCATGAAATTGATGGTTGGATTCATTGAAAAACCCGTGAATATGATACGTTATGTTTTAGTGCTTTTTATTATTCTGAGAATTGTGGAGTTAAAAATATTGACGGGTAACAATGTCATACAAAATCAAAACCGTTTTCTTTTATAACACCCATGGGAAATAAAAATTTATCAACTTCCGTTTTGATTATTGGAAATGGAATTTCTGGAGTGACAGCTGCCAGACACATTCGCAAACGTTCCGATTTATCGATTACCGTCGTATCAGAAGAAACCAAATACTTTTTTTCAAGGACAGCACTCATGTATATCTACATGGGACACATGAAATTTGAGCATACCAAACCTTATGAAAATTCATTTTGGAAAAAAAATAAAATCAATATCGTTGAGGGTCGAGTGATGACCATTAATGATTCATTAAATTCTGTTGAACTTACCGATGGATTGCGAATATCATATCAATATTTGATTATTGGATGCGGATCCAAACCAAATAAATTCGGATGGCCCGGACAAGATTTAAAAGGCGTTAGCGGCATGTATCATTTGCAAGATTTAGAACAATTGGAAAAGCTATCGCCCTACATCGACAGTAGCGTCATTGTTGGGGGTGGTTTGATAGGAATTGAATTGGCTGAAATGCTTCATTCAAGAAATATCAAAGTTCATTATTTAGTCAGAGAATCTAGTTTTTGGAATAAAGTTTTGCCAAAAGAAGAATCACAGATGATCACAAGGCATATTCTAGATCATCATATCGGTCTCCAACTTGAAACAGAGTTAAAAGAAATTGTATCGGACACTCATGGTCGCGCCAAAGGGGTTTACACATCCAATGATGACTATATCTCTTGTCAATATGTTGGTTTGACCTGCGGTGTTAAACCCAATATTGACTTTCTCACAGAAAGTGAATCCAATATCAAAACGGATCGAGGTATCTTAGTCGATAAATATCTCCAAACCAATATTGAAAATATTTATGCCATTGGCGATTGTGCACAGCAAACTCAACCAAACCCAAAACGCCTTGCCATAGAGGCGGTTTGGTATACTGGACGAATGATGGGAGAAGCTGTAGCTAGAACTATTACAGGTAATGAAACACCCTATAATCCAGGGCAGTGGTTTAACTCAGCAAAATTCTTTGATATTGAATACCAAACCTATGGATGGGTCAATGCACAACCCAACCCTAAACAAGAAAAACACCTCTACTGGGAACATCCCCAAAAAAACATATCCATTCGATTAGCATACCATCCTAACACTTTCAAATTTATAGGAGTCGTGAATATGGGAATTCGTCTCAAGCATGAAGTTTTCAATCAATGGCTGGAGGATCATCGAGACATTTCTTTTGTTATCCATGATTTACAACAAGCCCATTTTGATCCAGAATTTTATGGAAATTACATCAAAATGGCCAAAACTAAATTTGAACAACATCTAATACCCGAACATTCATGAATAAGACCATTCAAACTTCAGCCATTTCTACTGGACTTGCCGGTTTCATAGTAATGACGACAACTGTTTTTATTGATTTTAATCGAAATAGTTTTATTCTGACTTTGAGCCTTATTTTGATGACCATCGGAGGTTTATTATACTTTTTGAATCAATACCGAGGAAGTTTACCAGGGATTAAAAACAATCATGTCTACCGAAATTCTTTAACTAATAGAGGGGTTTTGGGTTTCTTATTGGGATTGCTCATCACGTTCATCTATGTATTGATTTACTGGTATCCTGAAACATTAGGGTATCAATCGCAAGCCCCTTCTACTGGTTTGGTAGCTCTATTCGATCCATTGAGTTATCTCTTAAATGGCAAACCAGCTTCTCAATGGTTTGTCTATGGAAGTTTATACACATTTGCCATTTTGCTTTTTGGCATTAAGTTCATTTACAAATACCGACATAATCGCTATCAAATCATCAGAACCATTTCAGTGATGTTTTTTCAGTTTGGTTTCGCCTATTTCATTCCAGAAATACTAAGCGCATTTAACCCTGATACACCATATTTTGCTAAAGACTTAAAAAACATATGGCCATTGAACTACTATTTTTTTGATCAATGGCACCTTAAAAACATGCTCAACGGAGAAAATCTTGGAATGTTTTTCTTGATTTTAGGGTTGGCTTTAGTTTTTGTCATTTCTCCAATCCTCACCTTTTTCTTTGGCAAACGTTGGTATTGTTCTTGGGTATGCGGTTGTGCTGGACTAGCTGAAACAGCGGGCGATCCGTTTCGGCAGTTATCAAGCAAAAAAATAAATGTTTGGAAATTAGAACGCTATATGATTCATGCCGTTCTAGTCTTTATATTTCTAACAACTATTGCAGTCATTTGGTCTTTTTTAGGACGATATCCCGATTATTTTATCGATCGAAATCGGTTTTTTGTCATCGTGGTTTCAGTGACTTTATTGGCTACTGGCGTCATCTACTTTACCAAAAGAAATGGATTTTCTAAAAATTCAAGATTGACTGTAGCGAGTCTTGGGCTGATTATCGTTGCGGTTTTTGCCATTCGAGCTTTTTCAAATGAAACTCATGTATTGTTTATCGAAAGTGCAAAACTTCAAAAATCCTATGGTTTTTTCATTGGCGCGGCATTTTCAGGCGTTTTAGGTGTTGGGTTTTATCCCATTCTAGGAAGTCGAGTTTGGTGTCGCTTTGGTTGTCCTGCAGCAGCAATTTTAGGCATTCAACAAAGACTTTTTTCTCGATTCCGGATCACAACTAATGGGGGACAATGTATTTCTTGTGGCAATTGTTCTGTCTACTGCGAAATGGGTATCGATGTTCGAGCCTATGCCCAAAGAGGAGAAAACATAGTCAGATCTTCATGCGTGGGTTGTGGAATTTGTGCTGCAGTTTGTCCTCGAGGGGTTTTGAAACTAGAAAATAAAGAATTAAAAAACCGAATGCCAACCTATGAAGTCCCACTAGGGAATCATCTTTGATGGACAATGGCAAATATTCTGATGATCTCATTAGGACTTCATGAAAGAAATTTATAGGGGTTCGATTCTTGTTTATCCGGATTAACCTATTTGTCATTTTTGGTAATCTATTTGATTTAGTACATCATCGTCTACTTCAAACTTTAGATGATGACCACTGATGAAACAAATTGGCGAGACTTCGTTTGGGAAACATACCTCAAAGAGGCAAAGAATTATCATCACTCAAAAATCATATTTTCCAGTAATCAAAGGCATATTTTGTTCCATAATTCCAATTAGCGACAGTCCAAAATATTTTCAGAGGATAAGAAATAGAATTATTTGCTTTGAGTTCATTATCGGCTCGATTTTGAATAAAAATTTACCTTTGGAAATGAGAACTAAAACACTCTCAATTTAGAGATGAATTTTTTAAAAAACAAATCAAAACCGATCAAAACAACTTACCATACAAGTGAAAGGGGGAAAGCTAAATTCTTCCATGGTCGTGAAGAAGAAAAGAAACATTTTAGAGGATTGATGAGTGAAAGCATTGAAAAAAGAGAAGGAGAAGCTTGTTTGATTCAAGGCTCACCAGGTGTTGGAAAATCAGCATTGCTGGAAGAATTTAAAGAAATCGCAAGGAATCAAAAATGGCGTGTTCGTAGAATAAGTATCAAATCTTTACACGATCCAAATGAGCTATACCTTTGGATCAAAAACAACACTTCTAAAGATGTTTCAGAAGGTTTCCATTTTGGATTAAATTTTCATATTCTAAAAGGCAGTTATGAAAGAAAAACAAATTCAAAAAATCCAAATTTGATCAAAACAATCAAAGAAATTAGAAGAAAACCCACCCTATTGGTATTAGATGAAGCACAAAGAATAGGAATAAAAGGCTATATCAACGATAGCAATAGAGAGTATATGTTGGATATCGCTAATGAGTTACATAATTTACAAAGCAATAAAGGATTTGTTTTTGTAGTTGCCGGATTAGGTAACACAAAAAGTGTTTTTAAAAAATTAGGTATTTCAAGATTCACAGGAAAAAACATTTTTAATCTTGGTGCATTAGACAAAAAAGCAGAAAAGTCCATTCTAAAAAAATGGATTATAGAAAGTGGCGGGAAAGAAAACGATGAAAATATTGAATTTTGGATAAAAAAAATTACAGAGGAAACACATTGCTGGGCTCACCATATTACTTCCTATACCAGTGCTATTTTCAAAGAACTCAAAAAAACGAATGGGAAATTAACAATCGTTGGTCTTGAAAAAGTATTAGCAAGTGGTTCCGATTCAAAGAAAAAGTTTTACATCCAGCGATTAGACGAATTCGATAAAAGAGAATGCCAATTAATCTCTTCTTTTTTGAAAAAAAACAAAGACTTCATATTTTTTGACAAAGAAAAAATCATTGATTTTTTTAAAGAAAATGTCGGTTTTGATGCAGGACTTGAGCTATATGAACGATTTGTTCAAGATGGTGTTTTGCATCGAAATGAAAATAAAGATTATATGATTCCTATCCCTTCGATGAGAACTTGGCTCATCAATCAATTTGGTCAAAATTGATCCCAGACTTTAATGACAAGTAAAAAACCTGATCTTTCCTCAAAGATTGATGATCAAAATTTAACAAAACAAGAATAAGGTAAGGGGCAACCCATCCAATTTGGACGGTTTCATTAATTAATAGTTATTGATAATCACAAGGAGACTTTTATGATAATTTTGAATCAGATAAAAATTAAATCGGATTTTTTGGTAATATCAAGTGGAATGTACCCCATTGTTAGGGCAGTTATTAACCCAACTTAAGTTATCTGTATTCCTTGTTTTTGTCTTGAATTGAGGCTTGAAAAAAGACTAATTCCAAATTAAAAACCAGTGGCTTTTTTAAATTTTTTCGATCATTCAACATCATTTATTTTATTGACTTCACGAAAGAGATCTACTGGCGTTTTATATCTGATGCTTTGATATGGTTTCTAATCCATTATGAAGCCGAAAATATTGTTCCAATAATTGCTAAAGTGAAGCAACTGATGGGGTAGTAAAATCACACAATTTTCATTTCAAAACATATCATAATCGTTAGCCTGTACTACATCTTCAGAGGTGAATGTCCAAGCTAGAAATAGCTTTTCTGATTTGGCATTGCGCTCATGGGTTTGATAATATTGATTTAATAATTGTTCACTCTGGTCATAATCTTGTGGATTAAAAATATTTGATTCTACATCGCTCACCTTAATATAGTTTAAGCATTGTGTATTGTTAAACTTTACTGTTATTGAATCTGTAACTTCACTCAAACCAAAACCATGAGCGTTAAATGGGTTGGATGTGATCACTAGTGGTCCAATAATCATTTGATTTCCATTCGGAATCCTCCATCGTTTAAGAAATTTTTGTTTTTGATGATTATGTGCTATCAACTCGACATCTAAACCGGATTGATTATCATACACGTAAGTCACAAAACTTTGATAATCCACAATAACATGCTCATCACCACATCCTAGGGAACATAAAGTGGAGAGTAAAAGACTAATTCCAATGACTAAATAACGCATCTAAATGTTGTTCGACAAAATTATCTTACTTTGATTTAATAACGCCTCTTTAAGGATGTCTGAGTTCGTTTTCCATTTAGCTCTTGTTCAATTTGTATATGTAGACACATTTTCTTTTTCATTTTTAAGATTCTCGGAATCTTTAGCATTAGGGTGTATGCTGATTGTGGTGTCAAAATCAATCATGTCTTTGACTATTCTTATGTAATCTAGCTTGAAATTATAACTGTGTGTATTACACATAATGTGATTTTTATATCGAATTTTTAACTCCTCAAAAAATGACAATCTAAATAGTCTAATTAATTTCAAATGTTATATTGTATCAACAAATGGAGTTTATACTAGAATATTATCTAATGTAGAAACTATAGAAAATCGTTTTTTTGAGGAGTACTTCCTATTCTGTTCTATCTTGACAAGTTATCCGTTCAGAATTCGTTGTAAATGGTTTTCAGCGTTCTCTCCATGAAGTTGATGCTCATGATGATTATCAACAATCAAAGCATTATCCTGTCCATGTTTCTCCTTCAATCTCCAATAAAGAGGCGTCCATTGACTATTGATGCATCGCTCCTTAACACGTGCCACAACATCTCTTTTACCAGAGCATAAAATCAACGCATCTGATGAGAGGCAAATAGCAATGTCGTATCTATTATCCTCGTTTGAAGAATATCCTAAAGATCTTGGTGGTAATGTGGATATAATAGATACTTTCCCACTTTCTAAATATTTCTTAAAAAGAGATTGAATCAAAACTTTTTTTGGATATCCGGAAAGAACAACAATACATGAACCTCCTTTATCAAGTACGCTCTCAAAAACTATCTTTTCTATTTGGGTTTTTAAAGTTGAAACCAATAAGCAATCATTGTTAGCTAAAGACTCTCCTAGTGACTGAGCATAAACTCTGTCGGTCTCATGATTCTTAATCGCAGATCCTAAAACCATGATTTTTCTAGAATCGCTGGTGATTAGATTGGGATTCCCAAGAAGAAATATCACAGGAGGACTATCATGTCGTAGTTTGGTTTTTAAGGCTTTTGGATATTCCAAGTCTCCCCGAATAAAGACGCGGATATGTTCCCTCTTCCAATTTTCCACTTCCTGTATTAATAAGTTCCGACGGGGCTTATCCACCAACTTGTTAATCCTAATCAGGCCAATTGATTGACAATCCCAATCCTTCAATAATTCATCTATTGAATCATTCAGTAAATGCGCAGGAGTGAGCTGCTTTTTTATAAGAGATTTTGTGAGAATCTCCCATTCTTGAAGATTCAAAGGGTCCAATTGATCTATCGAGTCATTTTCGAATCGAATCGTTAACAACACGACGGCCAATCGAATTTTTTCGATATCAATACCCGTTTGCTGGGTTTCGGCTTCAATCTCAGAATGGTTGTTTTCCAAAATAGATTGAAGATGTTCTTCAGCAGAGTGATTTTCTGACAACCTTAACGCACTCTGCATCTGTTGAAGTTGCTGTCTTTCTTTATTATTCAAGAGATTGGCATTCTCAATTTCATTTTTCTGTTTTAAAGGAGAGCCGAGTATCGATTTGACCCACAATGGCACCCAAGATTGATTTAAATTCTCTATGGCTCCACTAATGGTGCCTCCTTTTTTACCATAATGAACCACAACTGCAGCATCTGATAAACAATAGATGTATTTATTTCGTTCCATAGCAGCAGCTGTAAATTCGTAGCGATTGAGTTTTATTTCAGGGGCCGTTTGGGATATCAAAATCAATTGTTCCTTTTGAAGATAGAAACGACTTGAAGAATCCATTGATCGCCTCATAAGTTTATCTGATAAAACACCAACAGCATGGCCTCCATTTTCTAAACAAGCATTCATAGCGGTCATGTCGACGCCTTGAGCACCACCTGAAACGACTACACAACCTTGACGAGCAGCAGCACTTCCAAGTTCCTTGGTATATTCTAATTCTTCTAGAGGGGCCTTGCGAGAACCGACAACAGCCAGTCCACCGCTACGAAGCAGTTTCTTATTGCCAATTCCAAAGAGCAATGGAGGAATCTTATCGGATAATCTCAATTTGAGTCGATTGGGATAATCGACATCAAGATAAGTCATCACCCAAATGCCTGCTTGATGCCATCGTAGCGATGCTTCAGCCAATGCAAACCCACGTTCTAATAGACATTGAATCTTTTCTACAGAAGGGTTCAGCCGATGCTTTGGCACCCACTGTTGAATGATCTTTTGATCGTGAAATAAATCTTGCGGACTCTTTTCAATTTGACCCAACCAGTTCTTCAAACGATTCCACTGGGCTATTGTCAAAGTTTTCTCTTCACTATAGTTGCTATGACCTAGCGCCCCAGTTAAAAGTAATATCGCTTTAGCATCATCAGAAAATTCCATTCAAAGATATTATTCAAGTTAGCAAGAAATCATCTTCTCATTACCATGCGTCAATCAAATTAAACAATTAGATGAATCCGTATTTTGTTTTAAATGTGAATGATGTGGATACTTTACCATGCTTGATCCTATACATTAAGTGTTTGCCGTAGAGGTTAACGCAATAGGGTAGACTTCTAGGCCACCCGCTTCTCTGATGAGGGCTGATGCAATAGTAAAAGTCCATCTCGAATCGACAATATCATCAACCAAAAATACCGGTTCTTGTAATATAGATCCCATTAACTCAAACGCGTCATCCAGATTGTGACATTGATGAAAACTATTCTGTTGTTCTTTCTGTGGTTTGCTCTTTCCCGTAGCGATCAAAACTTCTAAGAATGGCAAGCCCAGTTTTTCTGCCAATCTCTTTGAATAAGAACGCACTAATTCTGGTTTTCTAGCTGATGGAATATAAGTGACCCATTTGGGATAAGGATTTGGATTCCATCGCTTTTGAACCATCTCGGCAACGGCTTCAACAAGATCATTAGTAAAATGTCCATTGATTTTTCCATCCCTAACTATTGATCCCCAGCCATCATCAGCCCATCGTGATAAAACTCTTCCCTCAGAAGCCATCAAATCAGATGGTATTCTTCCTTGAAAACCATATTTTGGACAGGCACCTTTTGGGATTTGTTTGCGAGCTTCGATTGGGAATTCCATCTGTTGGAGGAATTGCTTTGCTTGGATGACAACACTCTTACTGTATTCGTCAACATCTAATGACTGATGGAGGCAATTATCGCATTTCTGACACTCTTTTATATGATGGGGATCATTCAGTGCAACTTGCATAAATGCCATTCGACAATCCGTCGAATGGATATAGTTCTGCATTTGCTTCCATTCAATTCGCCTCTGCCTTGTCAGGCGTTCTATTTTCGATTTGTCTAACTGGAATTCCAAAGCAGTCCGATACCATTTACTTTCAACTTTTATGATTGGAGATGGGGTTTCTACCGATAGATCTCTGAATACTTTATCGATTGTGCCCCTTCGAATATTTAAATCTTTTTCTATCTGTGGAACAGAAGCTCCATCTTCTAAACTCAAGTAATCCAAGATTTGATTCACCGTTTGCTCCGATGGAAAAGCGTTAGTCCGAAAATATTCAACAATTTCTGAATCTTCTTTCCCCGATAAAAGAACACCTGTAGCTTGAGGAATGGCACGACCAGCCCGTCCAACTTGCTGGTAATACGTGATGACAGAACCAGGTGTCTGATAATGAATCACAAAAGCAATATCAGGTTTATCATAGCCCATCCCAAGAGCACTCGTTGCAACGAGTGTTTTAATCTTATTGTTGAGCAATAAATCTTCGAGATATAAACGATATTGGTCCGTCGATTCATATTCTTCAGAAGTAACGCCTGAGTAATAGGCTCGAGCATCTATTCCCTTAAATCGAAGCCAAGCTTGCAGTGTTTCTGAGTCTCTTTTGGTTAATGCATAAACAATTCCTGTTCCCGAAAATTTGGGTATCTGTTCCGCTAGCCATGCCATTCTAGTCGCTTGATCAGGAAGAACTATTGCCCTCAATTTTAAGCTCTCTCGAGTTAATGTTCCTCTGTGGACATGAATGCTTCCAAGTTGGTGTTGAATATCTTCAACAACTCTGTCATTAGCCGTGGCAGTGGTTCCAACCACAGGTACATTTGGAGGCAATTGCTTGAGTAAGCCAACGATTCGGCGATAATCTGGGCGAAAATCATGACCCCAATCGGATATACAATGGGCTTCATCAATAACAAGTAATCCCATTCTGCTGGATACAATCTGCAGTAAATTCTTTAAAAATCTTTCGTTTGCAAAACGCTCAGGGGAAACCAATAATAGATCCAACTGATTTTTTTGAGCTTTAGATTCTATATCGTCCCACTCATCGACATTCGTCGAATTCATGGTGAAAGCATTCAATCCAATTCTTATGGCTGCATCCATTTGATTTCGCATCAGCGCTAGCAAGGGTGATATAACAAGTGTCAGACCACGGCCTTGATCACGAAGTATTCTCGTAGAAATGAAGTAGACCATACTTTTCCCCCATCCTGTTCGCTCAAGAACCAAAACACGGCGACTGTGGTTAACTAGTGCATCAATAGCTTCCCATTGCCCTGGTCGAAATTGGACATTTGGATGACCAACGCCCTGTTGCAAAAGCATCTCTGCATTTTCACGTAGCACCAATGTGTTCCGATGATTGATTTGTGATTCCTTTATCATTGGGTCCTGCAGTCAATGAGTTGATTGATTTCATTCTGATCGATTGTTGGATTGGCCCCTGATTTACTAGCTACAATTGCTCCGATCGCGTTTGCTTTTTCAAGAACTTGTTGAGGCTGCGTACCTGAATGAGTATATAATCCATGAATTAATGTCCCCAGAAAAGAATCGCCTGCACCGACCGTATCAACAACTTTAACAGGAAACCCATCATCAGAATAAAATCTTTGATTGAAATACAGTATCGCTCCTGAACTTCCCAAAGTCACACAAATATGCTCCAGATTGGTTTTATTGATCAGTTCCTTCATTTGACTTTTTAACTCTCGGAATGTTATTGAATAGTAACGACATAAGATTTCTAATTCAAAATCATTACATTTTAAAAAATTGGTTTTTTCGATTAAATCTTTAATTAACGGCTGATCATAGTATGGATCTCTTAAATTGACATCAAAAACATTGTTTTTAGCAAGGGGGATTAATTTGGAAAGTGTTTGACGACTTTGTGGACAGCGTGAAGAAAGACTTCCAAAAATCAAGGCTTTGGATTTTGATACCAAATGGTTCAAATCATTGGAACACTCGATATAATCCCAAGCAACATGTTTTAAAATGTGATAAATAGGATTCCCTTTATCTAGTGTGACTTCTACCCTTCCCGTTGGATGATTTTTGTCTTGTTGGATAAAATCTACTGGTATTTTTTGTTTCTGCAGAAACGAAAGTGCCTGTTTTCCATCGGAATCATTTCCAACCCTTGATACTAAAATGGAAGGGTAATTCAATGAATGAATCCTCTGAGCAACATTAAATGGGGCGCCCCCAATCAGTTTTTTATCAGGAAAGACATCATAGAGAATTTCACCATAGCAAACAATCGGTCTGGAATCTATTGAATCGAGACTCAAACCTTCTTTAGCTTAAAAAGTTTTTTAATTGAAGGGCCATCGACATATCTCCCTTTATTCTAATTTTCCTTCTCAGAATAGCCTTCATCGGACTTAACTTTCCTTCTCTAATTTCTTTGATGGTTTCAGGGGCAATATGGATTTCACAGTCGGCTGAAATATCTTCTTGAATTAATTGATTGATGCCTGAAGTCCCGTCGATAACAACAACTGGATAACCCTTGACGACCATTTTGAGTTTGCCGTCAAGCGGTTTTGATTGTTCCACTTTGGCTCTCATCACCTCTAAAACTTTTTGAAATTCTTCCATGTTTTATTTCGATTTTTAAGATTTTAAATTTAGGATTCTATATTAATTGCTATTGGTTGAAATTTTCAAGTTAATACAGCATGATGAATTATTGTTTTTATTCTTAATCAATTTTTAAAATTAATGAAGGAGGTGATTCTTGGCTTTGCTTAGACATGACTTCATGGAATCTATTTCCTAGATTCCAAATTCGTTAATTTCGGTGAATAATTCGTACCAAACCAATGGATAAATATTCTTTTTTAAATGCCGTTCACAGTTCATTTTTTGAACAACAATACCTACAGTATCTAGAAAATCCCGATTCAATAGAGCCTTCTTGGCGAGCTTTCTTTCAAGGCTATGATTTTGGAACAGAACAAAATGGGGACCAAAACTACATGGAACCTCAACAAAACAATTCATTCCAAAGTAACACAGCCAATGGTTCTTTACAACCCAATGGTCATGCCCCTGTTATTGTAGAAAACCCTCCTCCAGCCAAAACACCTGTTTTAACAACCCCAAGTCCTGAACATCCTCAAACTAAATTGGACGATACGGCTTCTAAAGATGCGACAGAAATTGTAATGAAAGAGTTTCAAGTCATCAATTTGATTAACGATTACCGAACTCGGGGACATTTATTCACAAAAACAAATCCTGTAAGAAAAAGAAGAGCCTACTTTCCATCCCTCGATATTGAAAATTTTGGTCTTAGCAAAATGGACCTTCGAAAAAAATTCAAAGCGGGAGAAATGCTTGGCATCGGGACCACTACCTTGGAGAAAATACTCGAACATCTCGAATCGATTTATTGTGAAGCGATTGGTATCGAATATGTGTACCTGCGCAGTGAACGAAAAACGAAGTTCATCGAAGATTATATCCACCAAAATGAAAACAGAACCATTTTTACGGCCAATCAAAAAATTGAAATTCTCAAAAAATTAAATCAAGCCGTAGCTTTTGAAAGTTTTTTACATAGAAAATACGTCGGTGAAAAACGGTTTTCTTTAGAAGGTGGAGAATCCCTCATTGCGGCCCTCGATGCCATTATCGAGACTGGAGCTGACAGTGGCGTGATTGATTTTGTCGTGGGAATGGCACACCGAGGACGTTTAAATGTCTTGGCTAATGTTTTTGGTAAACCACCTAAAGACATTTTTAATGAATTTGAACAAAAGGATTACCAAGATAGTTCTTTTGACGGCGATGTCAAATATCATTTGGGTTGGACTTCCAATCGGTTGACCAAAAAGAGCAAACGGGTGAATCTTACGCTAGCACCAAACCCATCCCATCTAGAATCTGTAGGATCTATTGTCCAAGGGATAGCACGTTCAAAAATCGATAAAAAATTTCATCAAGATAACGCCAAAGTTGTTTCCATTGTTATTCATGGTGATGCGGCCGTTGCTGGACAAGGTTTGGCTTATGAACTGATTCAAATGGAGAAACTCAAAGGCTATCAAGTTGGTGGGACCATTCATATTATTGTCAACAACCAAATTGGATTCACGACCGATTATCAGGATGGTCGATCCAGTACCTATTGTACTGATATCGCTAAAGTAACTCAATCATTGGTGTTACATGTCAATGCCGATAATGTGGAAGCTGTCGTGCATGCGGCTGTATTTGCTACAAAATATCGTGACCGATTTCAGTCCGATGTTTTTATTGATTTATTAGGTTACAGAAAATATGGTCATAACGAAGGGGACGAGCCTCGATTTACACAACCTCAATTGTATAAAGTCATTGCCAAACACCCCAATCCAAAAGATATTTATGTTCAAAAACTAATACGAGAAAGATATTTGAATGAAAAAGAACTGAAGTCTATTGAGCATCAATACGAGACTTATCTTTCTGATCGACATGAAGATTCAAGAAAAGATGAAACGGGACCTGTAGTTACTGCCTTTATGGAAAATGAATGGAAAGCCTATCAACAAGTTGAAGAAGAGGAGACCATGTTTGATATAGAAACGGGTATTGATGATCAATCGTATCAATTGATTGGAAAAGCCCTGACCAAGCTCCCAGAGGACACCAAATTTTTAAGACAAATTTTGCGGTTGATAAAAGATCGTAAAAAGATGTTGTTTGAGTCTCACAAAATTGATTGGGCCACAGCAGAACACCTAGCTTACGGCTCACTTTTATTGGAAAACCATCATGTTAGGATTTCTGGTCAAGATGTTGAAAGGGGGACCTTTTCACATCGTCATGCCATTATTAAAAGTGAAGAAGCTGAAATTGAAATCATTCAACTTAATGAAATAAAAGCTCACCATCAAGGAACATTTAATATTTACAATTCCTTACTATCGGAGTATGGTGTTTTAGGATTTGAATATGGCTATGCTCTGAATGATCCCAACACTTTGACTATTTGGGAAGCTCAATTTGGTGATTTTGCCAATGGGGCTCAAATTATCATCGATCAATATCTGACATCAGCAGAAGCCAAATGGAAAGTTCAAAATGGATTGGTTCTTTACTTACCGCATGGTTATGAAGGACAAGGGGCCGAACATTCATCTGGACGCATCGAACGTTTTTTACAACTCTGTGCTAGAGGTAATATCTGTGTCGCCAACTGCTCTACACCGGCTAACTTTTTCCATTTATTGCGAAGACAAATGAAAGTCGAATACCGAAAACCTCTGATTATTTTCACACCTAAAAGTTTGTTGAGACATCCCCTAGTCATTTCAGATAAAAGTGAATTTTTATCTGGACATTTCAAACGTGTCATTCCAGATGAATTAGTCAAACCAAGCGTGTGTAAAACCCTGGTTTTTTGTATGGGTAAATTTTATTACGATTTATTGGCTGAAAGAGAAAAGAGAAAACGTTTTGATGTGGCTTTGGTACGATTAGAACAAATTTATCCCCTTCCTAAAGATGAAATTCGGGATATTTTAGAACAATACCATCAAACTAAAGATATTGTTTGGGCACAAGAAGAACCTCGAAATATGGGCGTATGGGCCTTTTTACTGATGCGATTAGAAGAAGCTAGGAATTTTAGACCTGTCACAAGAAGATTTTATAGTTCTACGGCCTCAGGAAACAAGGCTCGTTATTCCAAACGTCAAAATCAAATTCTAAGTTCGGTGTTTGACTCATCAATCGATATCTTTGCCCTCACTGTTCATTCATAGTAGTAGATATTATTAAATCCCCTTCTATAGTTCAATCATTAATGTATCAAAAATGTTAGTTGAAGTAAAAGCTCCTTCACCTGGAGAATCCATATCAGAAATCGAAATTGCCCAATTACTTGTATCCAATGGTGATTTTGTCGAAAAAAACCAACTCATTGCAGAACTCGATTCAGATAAAGCCACTCTAGAATTATACTCTGAAGCTAGTGGTGTGATTCAATTTAATGTCTCAGAAGGGGATACCATCAATGTGGGTGATGTTGTGTGTAAAATTGATTCATCCATCCAAGCTTCCCCACCGGTTCAACCCCTAGCGTCGGATTCTAAGCCCTCAGTTACTCAACCCCCATCCCAATCAAGCCCCAATCTTCCAACCATTGAATCTCTATCAAGTTCACCCGTGGTCACTCCCGTTAGCCCTCCTCAAAACAAACCATCAATTCAACCCACCTTAAGAAATAATTCCGTAACGATCCCCTCCCCTGCTGCAAAAAAGATTTTGGCGGAAAAGGGCATCCCGAGCAATCAAGTCACTGGATCGGGTAAAGGTGGTCGAATCACAAAAGAAGATGCCATTAAAGCCGTGCCTTCGATGGGGACAGCACCACCGGGGACAGAACGATCTTTAACGAGTAAAAAACTCAGTTCATTGAGGCGAAAAATTGCTCAACGATTGGTTGATGTGAAAAATCAAACGGCCATGTTGACCACGTTTAATGAAGTCAACATGGAAGCTATTTTTGAATTAAGAAAAAAACACAAAGAACCCTTTTTTGAAGAACACGGCGTAAAACTTGGATTTATGAGTTTTTTCACTAAAGCCGTTGTGGTTGGATTAAAAGAATTTCCCGATGTAAACTCCATGATTGATCATGATTATAAAATCACTCACGATTATTACGATATTTCAATTGCTGTTTCTGGACCCCGTGGGCTTTTAGTTCCAGTGGTTCGTAATGCTGAATTGCTTTCATTTGCTGAAATCGAACAAGAAATCGTTCGGTTGGCCGTCAAAGCGAGAGATGGACAATTAACGATAGATGAAATGACTGGCGGAACTTTTACCATCACTAACGGAGGCATCTTTGGTTCCATGCTATCGACTCCGATCATCAATCCCCCTCAATCAGCCATTTTGGGGATGCACAATATCATTTCAAGACCCGTGGTGGTCGACAATAAAATTGTTATAAAACCAATGATGTATTTGGCTGTTTCCTATGACCATCGATTAATTGATGGAAAAGAGTCGGTAGGATTTTTAGTTAAAGTCAAAGAAAATCTGGAAAATCCGGTTGAATTATTGATGGGCGGAAATGAACATCAAGCTTTAGGTCTATAGTTGAATTGGAGCGTCATGGTGTTATAATCTATTTGAGCCCCGATTTGTTTCAATAACTCTCCGCCTATAATGGCATCAATAGATTCACATTTGTTTTTGGTCAATTCTTGATTAATAATGCGCATATCAATGAGTACCATATGGTGTTTTCCTAATTTAAATCTTCCTAGTTTTAACTCACACCTTGAAGTCGGGGTGGCTGAAACGTTTTGGCCATTAACCATCAATGCTTGAATCGATTGGCCAAAAGATTGAATGCCAAAATATTTCATTTTTTCTTGATTAACACAACAAATAGAAGCTCCCGTATCGATCAAAAAAATTCCTTTTTTATTATTGATTTGTCCCTTAGTCAATAGATGTTTTGTTGTGGTGTACCGTAGTTTTGACTTTCCTTTTCTCAAAATAAAATCTTGTGTTTTAGGGTTTAAATCAAAAGTATTCTAAATATGCATCTAGTCGACACCCATGCGCACCTTTACCTAAAAGAATTTGATCATGATATCACTCAAGTGATCAAAAGAGCTAATGATAACCGAGTTAAAGAATTTTTCCTTCCCTGTATTTCTTCAAAACACATCGATTCAATGTATCGACTTGAAAACCAATTTCCAAATCAAATAAAATTGATGATGGGCCTTCACCCTTGTTCGGTGACTAAAGATTACAAAACCGAATTAAAATGGATGAAAGCCCAATTAGAAAAAAGATCATTTTATGCCATCGGAGAAATTGGATTGGACTATCACTGGTCAAAACAATTTATAAAAGAACAAATAAAGGCTTTAGAAAATCAAATCCTATGGGCCATTGGTTATAATTTACCAATCGTATTACATACAAGAGAAAGTTTTAATGATGTTTATGAGATTATTGAAAAACACTATCAACCCTCATTGAGAGGGGTCTTTCATTGTTTTACGGGATCCCTTGACCAAGCAAAAAAAGCTATCGATCTAGGATTTAAAATAGGGATTGGAGGTGTAGTGACATATAAAAATGGGGGATTGGATAAAATTTTACATGAAATACCTATAGAAAGTATCGTTTTAGAAACCGACGCTCCTTATTTAAGTCCGAGTCCATTTCGAGGAAAGCGAAATGAACCATCTTATTTAAAATATATTCTTGAAAAAGTATGCGAATGCTACCAACTAGATTCCAAAACGCTCATTGAAAAAACGACTCAAAATGCACAACAATTATTTGGTACCTCAGGTTTGTGATTTAAACGATTCCAAAAATAAACTGCGATTCGTATATTCCATGATATTCCGTAATCCCTTCATACCACTTATACATTGAGTCGTGTAAACTCACGAGATAATCTTTAAATCAAAGAGAAACTTCGTTACTTTAATTGAAACTAAATTTGCACCACTTAGAGAGGTGGCCGAGTGGTCGAAGGCGCACGCCTGGAAAGTGTGTATTCCGATTGCATCGGAATCGAGGGTTCGAATCCCTTCCTCTCTGCGATAACCGCTAAGTTAGACTGTCAACAAAATCGACGAGAATCGCACCGGTATCAAAAGTAAATACCGAACACTAGATTAAAAATCTTTATAACAAAATGTTTATGAAGTCTTCTTGTCTTTTAACAGGTTTCACAATTGCAAGGGTTGCATACGCAGTTTTTGCAATCATTCGCCGTACAAGATTCACAACAGTCACAACAATCTTTCATTGATTTATATAAAAATTCTGATTCAAAGATAAAAAAACAACACTGACAAAAATCTTTTTGGGCTAATTCAATTGAGGTTTATAACAGCGACCTGAATTCAGAGTAGCGTTTGACTTTAAAAAACTCAAAATATTGTCTCGGAGTTCATTTTTTTATAAAAACTACTATATTTAACGCCAATTAAAATTTAATAAACCTACAATGAAGAAAATGTTACTAACACTAGCCATCTTTGTGCTAACGCCAATGGCTTTTGGATTCACTGCCATTGAGTCAGTATCAGAAGAAATGGTCGCTGTTGTGGTGCAAGATGATGTGGCAGCGGAAGAAACAACCACCGGATTTACGCAAGAGCTTAAAAAACGATTTATTGAGGGGGGCCCAGGTTTTATGGGTATTGTATTGGTTTGTTTGATCTTGGGGCTTGCAATCTCTATTGAGAGAATCATTTACCTCAATCTGGCGACGACTAATAACAAACAATTGATCCATCGAATTGAATCAGCGATTTCTGGAGACGGTGGCGTTGAAGAGGCTAAAGAAATTTGTCGAAATACAAGAGGACCTGTTGCGTCCATATTTTTTCAAGGACTAGATCGTTTAGACGAAGGCATTGAAAGTGCCGAAAAAGCCGTTGTTGCATATGGCGGTGTACAAATGGGACAACTTGAAAAAAACGTTTCTTGGATTTCATTATTCATTGCTTTAGCCCCGATGCTAGGATTCATGGGAACAGTCATCGGGATGATTCAGGCATTTGATAAAATTGAAGCCGCTGGCGACATGCAACCTTCCTTAGTGGCTGGTGGTATCAAAGTGGCACTTTTGACTACGGTGTTCGGATTGATTGTAGCTATTATTTTACAGATATTTTATAATTACATTATTGGAAAGATTGACTCTATTGTGAACAACATGGAGGATTCTTCCATTTCATTGGTTGATATTTTAGTAAAACATAAAAGTTAAGTCTCCATGAATTTTCTATCGACAGATACGGAATATGCATCAAAACCGCTAAAAGTTTTTCGAGTAATCACTTTGATCCTGTCTTTTTTAGGACTGTATCTACTCCTAAGAGTACTATATGTCGGTGATGAGCAGATAGAAATGGGGGCTGCCGTGGGGGATTTTGGTCCGGTTTCTTCATTTGTTTCATTAGCCATTGGCATTTTACTTTTAATTACTGTTATCACACTTTACTTTGCATTTAGAGATATCTTTAGGGATAAGAAAACACTTAGAAAGTCTCTCTTGGCTATTGGTTTATTTTTAGGATTCTTTTTGATTGCCTTTTTGATTTCCTCAGGAGAAGAAACCCCAATGAAAGACAATCAAGTATTATCTGCTACCGGATCAAGAATGGTCGAAACAGGTCTCAAATTATTTTTCATCTTAGTCTTTGTGGCCTTTGGTTCCATGATTTGGGGAGGAATTAGTCGCCTTTTTAAGCCTTCTGGTAATGCCTAGAAAAGTATCTGATGTCAATGCAGGATCTATGGCGGATATCGCCTTTCTACTATTGATTTTCTTTCTTGTTACCACGACGATTGAAACCGACAGTGGAATCAATCGAAAACTTCCTCCGATGGACCAATTGGATGATCCCCCCGAAATTAAAGAGCGGAATATCTTTGAAGTCGTGGTCAATAAATACAACCAACTTCTGGTTGAAGAAAATTTGACTGAGTTAGAAGATTTGCGAGGTTTAGCTATCGAATTTTTGGATAACGGAGCTGGTGAAGCAGAAGAAGCTTGTGACTATTGTCAAGGAAGTCGTGATCCTAGTTCATCGGTTAACCCCGATCGAGCGGTTATATCGCTTAAAAATGATCGAGAAACCTCATACAAAGTGTATATCGCCGTTCAAAATGAATTAGTTGGAGCATACAATGATCTTCGGAACAGAGAATTCAAACGTTTGTTTCCGCAAGAAGGTTTGTCTTATGTTGAAGCTCAGAATACCTACGATGATCCACGCACCGATCTTGATATCAGAGAAGAATTAAAACCCAAGCTCGACCAAGTTAAAAAAATGTTTCCTCAAAAGCTTTCAGAAGCGGAACCTTCTAAAGCCAATCGTAATTAATCCTTATTATGTCAAAATTTGTAAAGAAAAAATCAGGAGATTTACCAGCCATTTCTACAGCATCGTTGCCTGACATCGTGTTTATGTTGTTATTTTTCTTTATGGTTGCCACTGTTATGCGTGATAGTACTTTAATGGTTTCAAATGTTCTACCTACGGCCGATCAAGTCCAAAAACTAGATAAAAAAGATCGCATTATGTACATCTATGCTGGAAAACCTTCCATTAGATATCGTGAAACCTTTGGTAATCAAGCCAGAATTCAACTCAACGACAAATTTGCAGATGTTGAAGATGTCGGTCCTTTTGTTTTAGCAGAACGAGCTTCCAAACGGCAAGAATTACAAAACGTATTGACCACAGCGTTAAAAGTTGATGGTGAAACGAAAATGGGACTGATTACAGATATTAAACAGGAACTCAGAAAAGTCAGTGCTCTTAAAATT
The DNA here is from genome assembly GCA_026709415.1 of Flavobacteriaceae bacterium. Taxonomy (GTDB): domain Bacteria; phylum Bacteroidota; class Bacteroidia; order Flavobacteriales; family Flavobacteriaceae; genus Bin25. The sequence continues at coordinate 89,046 of JAPOSZ010000012.1, read as the reverse complement.
AATTATACGACAAGAGTTGGCTCTTCTGCTCAAAATCTAAATTGAAATCAAATTATTCGATGGAATAGGTTTTAAATAGGGGTGATTTAGATTTATTCTTAACATCGAAAGATTTGTGGGTAACTTCAAATTTGATTTCAATACATTGGAAAGAGGCTTTTAGTCTCTTTCTTTTTTTTGCCCAGTTTCACTACTAAAGCATTCATAAGACAGCGATGGTTTTTGGAGATTCTAATTTGACAGTTTGAAAACGATTCAAAATAATTTATTGTTGGTATTCCTCATAGTTGGTCTGCTAGGATATGGGCAATCCAATGAAAATACAGGCCAAGCATACAGAGAAGACCAGATCTATTTAGGCCTTTCCTTCATGTCGATTGTTCGCAATCAAAGTGACTTTTTTCAACGCGGCGTATCAAGTCATTTTCAGATTGGTGTTGTTCGTGACTTCCCACTCTCAGTCGATGGTCGGTGGGCTATAGGTCTTGGTTTGGGATATTCAACGGCTCAATTTAGTTCCAATCTTAAAAGACTATCGAATACCGCGACTCAAACCTTAGCGTATGAACTAGAAGCTGAAACGAGTTCTTCGACCACGGCAAACGGATTTCAATCTATTGAATTTCCTATCGAATTAAGATGGCGAGATAGCTCACCCCAGGATTATCAATTTTGGCGTGTTCATAGCGGAATCAAATTTCTTTGGAATATCTCGGCCAAATCAAAATTTGAAGATTCCAAAACCAACATTCTACATGAAATTAATCGTTGGAGTAGTGAATTGTTTTTAGCTTTTGGTTATAATACTTGGAATATTTATGTTTCTTATGAGCTCAAGCCGGTGTTAACGAATCTTCCTATCATCCAAATGGAGAGCTCATTGCAAATGAATGCTTTAAAGTTAGGGTTGATTTTTTTTCTCCTATAATTGTTTCCGCAATCGAGACACCGGTATTTTCATCTGTTCTCGATATTTAGAAACGGTTCGACGAGCGACTTGGTATCCTTCCGATTGCAACATATTTGAAATCGTGATATCTGAAATCGGTTTGTTTTTGTCTTCAGCGTTTATGATTTCTTTGATAGCACTTTTAACATTGTATGAAGAAATTTCATCCCCATCTACAGTTTTTAAACCTTCTGAAAAAAAATATTTTAATAGTTTGACCCCATAAGGGGTATCGATATACTTGCTACTAGTGACACGCGATATGGTTGAAATATCCATTTCCACTTGATCAGCAATATCTTTTAAGGACAAGGGCTTTATTTTTTTTTCATCACCGGATAAAAAATATTCTACTTGATGATTGATAATGGCTTTGACTGTGGTTTCTAGAGTTGTATACCGCTGACTTATTAAATTGATAAATGATTTGGCTTTTTCAAGTTTGGACTTAATAAACTCGATGGTTTGTTTTTGTTCTTTGGATATGTTTTTAGTTTCCTTGTAGTTCTGCAACATCTGTCTGTACGAATCCGAAATTTTTAGCTTTGGCAGATTAGCTTGGTTTAAACTTAAAATAACTTCATCTCCTTCGATAGTAGCCGTAAAGTCTGGTATAACGTAGGAATTCTTTTCCAAATTACTTGTCGAGTTCCCCGGTTTTGGATTCAAGCTATAGATGACTTTAGATGCATTGACTAGTTGTTCCTGCGTAATTTTTAATGTCAATTTGAGTTTATCAAATCGTCTATCAGCATAAAGGCCAAAATGTTTTTCGATAATCTCAATGGCATTGAGAACATCACTTGTTTTATTCTGTCTTCTTTTGAGTTGTATCAACAGACAATCTTTTAAGTCTCTAGCCCCAATCCCTGGTGGATCCAAACTTTGAATAGCTTTTATAATCGGCTTTAAATCACCAACTTGAATCTCTATGTTGTGATTAAACGCCAAGTTATCCACAATATCTTGATCCGATAATCGGATATAGCCATTACTATCGATACTACCGATCACAAATTCTGCTATAGGAATTTGCTCAGGGGTAAAATTCAATGAACCAATTTGATCCATTACCTGCTGAAGAAAACTGATTTCAAAAGCTAGAGGCATTGAATCTTTTTCTTCGGGGGCGCCATATTTATCATACAATTGATAACTTGGAATATCGTCATCTAGACCATACGAATCCTGATTAAAATCTTCTTGGGAAGTAGAACTTTCTGAATCGGCTGAATTTCCCTGAGCATAATCTTTGGATTCAGAACTAGCATTGTATTCATAGTTGTTCCTTTCCAACGCTGGATTTTCATTGATCTCCATTTCAACAGCTTGTTCCAACTCTTCCAAATTCAATCGAATTTGATTCATCAATTGAATTTGCAATGGTGATAAACGCGTGGTTTGCTGTAATTTTTGTTGTTGTTTCAACATATGACAAAATTACAGAATTGATTTCCTAGAATTTAAGGACAGCTGAAGTTTTTTCTGAGTCATTGATGATATCGGCTTAAAAAATCGTTGCCACGGTACTTTCTACAAATTTCTCATAAACAAATATCATCAAGAACTGAACTGTTTTATGGGTAGTTGCTTGATACCCCGACTTTTTTCATGATGAATGATTGAATACTATATTTCTAGAAGGAACCTTTTTATAGTTTTTACCATCCGTTAAGATTTATAGTGACTAAAATAGAGGGGAATAATGTTTGAATTTCATTGCCAATTTTTAGACTCATCACCAAGACTGCTTATAGCTAAAACAACCATGTTTTGTCAGTCGATTATTAAAAAATAAAGGGCTACAAAAAACATTCTTTTAAGAAGATGGTTTACATTCCATAAAGCCTCACTTCGAATGACTACTAGGTTTTTATGATTAAAACGAAACACTACCCGGCGTGCGTGGAAATGGTATAACATCTCGGATATTGGTCATCCCCGTTATGAACTGGATAAGACGTTCAAATCCTAACCCAAAACCACTATGTGGGACCGTTCCAAATTTTCGCAACTCTAAATACCACCAAAGTTCTTTTGAATCAATATTTAATTGTTCAATACGTTCTTGTAGAATCTCCAATCGTTCTTCACGCTGAGAACCACCAACAATTTCTCCTATACCTGGAAATAAAATATCCATTGCCGCAACGGTTTTTCCATCAGGGTTACTTCTCATATAAAAAGCTTTGATGTCTTTAGGGTAATTATAAATCACCACGGGTTGTTTAAAATGCTTTTCAACTAAAAACCGTTCGTGTTCACTTTGTAAATCCATCCCCCATCCGGTTACAGGATTGATGAATTTTTTCTTTTTATTGGGTTTAGAGTTTTTTAAGATAGCGATAGCTTCTTGGTACGATACCCTTTCAAATGGATGTTTTAAAATGAATTCTATTCTTTCAATTAAATCCAGAGGACTCCGTTGAATCAATGGTTTGGATAATTGTTCTTCTTTAAAGCGCTGATTTAAAAAATTCAAATCTTCGATGGCCTGTTCCAAAGTATCTTTTAATATCCAACAAATAAATTCTTGGGCCAAATCGATATTTTGATTTAAATCATAAAAAGCCATTTCTGGTTCAATCATCCAAAATTCAGCAAGATGTCTTGAGGTATTTGAATTTTCCGCACGAAAAGTTGGTCCAAAAGTGTACACATTTCCCAACCCCAAAGCATAAATTTCGGCTTCCAGTTGACCAGAAACTGTTAGATGCGTTGGTTTTCCAAAAAAATCTTGAGACCAGTCGATTTTTCCTTTGTTATCCAGTGGTTTATTTTCAATATCCAATGTGGTTACTCGAAAGAGGTCTCCAGCACCCTCAGCATCATTAGAAGTGATAATGGGAGAATGTATGTAGTAAAATTTTTTGAGACTGAAAAATTTATGGATAGATTGCGCTACTTGAGAGCGCACCCTCATCACTGCCGAAATGGTATTTGTTCGAATTCTCAAATGCGCTTTTTGTCGAAGAAATTCTAAACTGTGTTTTTTAGGTTGTATGGGATACTGTGTTGGATCACTCTGTCCAAGAATGTTTAACTTCTCTACTTGTAATTCAACTTGTTGACCGGCTCCTTGACTTTTGATTAATGTGCCGACAATATTCAATGAAGCGCCTGTCGATATTGATTTCAGTAGTTGTTTATCAAACGATACATAATCAATGACACATTGCAAATTATTGAGCGTCGATCCATCATTTAATGCGATAAAGCGATTGGTACGAAAGGTTTTTACCCAACCATTAACACTCAATTGCTGACCAATGAGGGCCCCTTTTAGAATATCAGAAATTCGTAGACTATTCATCTTTTAAACGAAGCCACCAAAAATAAATTTTTAGATCAAAGATTCAACCAATGATCATGAAAACGATTAACTCAAGTTCCACACCCATTGAGTTTGGCACAAAGTTTCATTTAAAATAACGGAAATGAAGGGGGAGCGATTATTTTCCATTTTAAACTTCCATGATTTCTTCTTCTTTGACAGATAAGATTTTCGAAATTTTATCGTTGTATTGATTTGTTAATGTTTGGATATCAATTTGACAATTTTGTTTTAAATCTTCAGAGACATCAACACTTTTAATGTTTTGATTGGCTTCTTGTCTGGCTCGCCGAATGGAAATCCTTGCTTTTTCGGCTTCGGAACGAGCGATTTTGACCAAATTTTTCCGACGTTCTTCTGTCAAAGGAGGCACATTGATAATCACCATTTCACCATTGTTCGTGGGATTAAATCCCAAGTTTGCTCTCATGATACCATTTTCTATTTCCGGAATTTGCTTTTTATCCCAAGGTTGCACAAAAATGGTATTGGCATCCGGCGTGTTGATATTAGCTACTTTATTTAAAGGGGTGGATTGTCCATAGTAATCCACAAAGACACTGGATAACATGACCGGTGAGGCTCTTCCCGTTCGGATATTTTGAAATTCAGTAGCCAAATGTGAAATCCCTAATTCCATAGATTCTTTGGCTTCTTCTACAATAAACTCCATTTCTTCATTCATGGTTTCAAACTAATGAGTGACGATAGTTCCTATTTTTTCACCTCTGATTATTTTAACAAAATTATCGGGTCGGTTCATATCAAAAACAATGATAGGCAGTTTATTTTCTTGGCTGAGTGTAAAAGCCGTTGTGTCCATGACTTTAATTCCTTTGGATAAAGCTTCATTGAATGAAAGGGATTCAAATTTAATGGCTAAATTATTTTTTTCTGGATCCGTATCATAAATACCATCGACTCTTGTTCCTTTGAGAATTACATCGGCATTAATTTCTATAGCTCTCAAAACGGCAGCACTGTCCGTTGTAAAGAATGGATTGCCAGTCCCGGCTCCAAAAATCACTACTCTATTTTTTTCTAGATGTCTAACAGCTCTCCTTTTAATAAAGGGTTCCGCAATGGCTTCCACATCAATGGCCGTTTGTAGTCGCGTGGGTATTTTATGATTTTCTAACACCGTTTGTAATGCCAGTCCATTAATCACCGTTGCCAGCATCCCCATATAATCGGCTTGAACACGATCAATGCCTTGGTCTATACTTTCCCGACCTCGAAAAATGTTTCCGCCACCAATCACAATAGCAATTTGTACCCCTAAGTCAAATACTTTCTTAATTTCTAAAGCATAATCGTTCAATTTGAGATGATCAATACCAAAGGATTTGGTTCCCATCAAGGCTTCACCACTTAGTTTGAGCAAAATTCTATTGTAAGTCATTCAAAATCTTTTATCGAGCACCAAAATTAGTAATACTGATTTTTGTTTAAAAAACGGATTCAAAACCTTAAGGTTTAAAATAACAATGACCTAGTTCACTATCTCGTTCAAAATGTTCTTGTGGAACCTCACCTATCCATCAGAGAAAATAGATAATTAAAATCTGCAATAAAAAATGTTATTCTATCAAGATGTTCTTCATTGTTAGTTATTGAATTATACATTTTATTTCCTTTTCAACAAAAACTCTTTTTATCTGTACAAAAGTCTATTCTTATCTTTGTTGCTTTGTAAGAATATTTGAAAGCTGTTGTACAGTTTTTTTCTCTTTTAGTCAAAGGTGTTTTTGTAGGTGCTATTGATGTTTTACCAGGCATATCTGGTGGAACCATCGCGCTAGCATTTGGAATCTACAATGATTTAATTCATAGCATAAATCAATTAAAAATTAAATCCTTTAGATTTATTCTAACAGGACGCTTTCAAAAATTTTGGAATCAAAGCAAAGGGAATTTTTTAGTGCCTTTTTTCACCGGCGTATTAATTGGGATTTTTACTCTAGCAAAAACAATCGAATGGTTATTTGATCATTATTCCATATTCATTTGGTCTTTTTTTGGGGGATTATTGATATTCAGCATTTATTATCTGATAAAACAAATCAAATTTTCAGTAAAAGCTTTTTTTCAACTTTTAATGGCCGCTATAATTTCCTTTGGGATTAGCTGCCTTGGATCATTTGATGGTAGTCCCCATTATCTCTATTTGTTTTTCTGTGGGGCTATCGGTATTATAGCTATGGTACTTCCTGGCATTTCAGGAGCGTTAATCTTAATTATATTGGGGGTATATCCCTTACTCATCGAACGGTTGAATGATTTGAGCACCTACTTTTTACAATTCAATAATCCACTTTTTATAGATTCCCTTTTGGTTCTTTCAATTTTTTTAGCAGGGGTTTTGGTGGGTTTAAAAACTTTTGTCAGATTATTGGATTATCTATTTGAACGATACCGATCCACTAGTTATGCCATATTGGTGGGGATTATGATCGGCGTCCTTTACCGAATATGGCCTTGGCAGAACATTGATAAAGATGAAGTCATTGGGAATTTATCTCAATTGGTTTGGCCAAACCAATACCATCATCAAGCCCATCTTTTAGGGGCTATCATTGTTTTTATCGTGGGGATTAGCATCATGGTGCTGTTAAAAAAATGTGGGTTCATTTCATTTAAACAATCCCATGTTACCTAATCGAAATAATAGAAAGCTCAAAGATTATTTGCTGCTTTTTGTCAAAGGGGTTGCCATGGGGGCAGCCAATAAAATACCTGGGGTTTCAGGCGGTATTGTTGCTTTTGTTGCCGGCTTTTATCCAGAAATGATTCATTCCCTTAAAAGAGTGAATTTAAAATTTGTTAAACTGCTTTTTAGTCAAAAGTGGAAACTCGCTTTGGAATATGCCAATTTCAAATTTTTGACCTATTTATTTTTAGGAAGTTTATTTAGTTATTTCGGTATATCACAACTTTTAGATCTAGGGTTTACCTATTATGAAAAAGAAGTTTGGGGGTTGTTTTTTGGATTGATCTTAACTTCTCTTTATTATGTGTATTGGGATATAAAGGTTTGGAATTTTAAAACGGTTCTAGGGGTCTTGTTTGGTATTAGTACCGGATTGTTTATTACTCTGGCCAATCCTGGAGCAGAAAACGATCAATTATGGATGGTTTTAATCTGTGGAATGGTTGGTATTATTGGCATGACCATGCCGGGTTTATCAGGCTCTTTTTTGATATTGGTATTGGGGAATTATAATTTGCTACTGGTTGACTCCGTGAATCATCTGTTCGATATCATCATTCATTTGGTTCAATTTAAATTCAGTGTATTCAATGATCACATCAAAATGCATTATCTCATCATCATGATTGTATTTGGTATTGGATCCGTTGTTGGATTGATCTTTTTTTCAAATCTGCTGAGTTTTGTCCTTAAACGGTATCAACAAATCACCACGGCAACGATTATTGGATTTATCGCTGGTACGATCTTTACTTCTTGGCCATGGAAACACACCAATTACAAAGTCAGTGAATCAGGGCATTATGTTACAGGTCAAATTGGGGACCCTGTTGTCAGTAATTATGATTATTATTTACCTAACCTACATTTATTATCTACCTACACGACGCTAGGGAGTATTTTATTGGGTTGCATTATTTTAGTCTTATTACAGAATTATGCAAGAAAACATTAGATTTAGACAATTCGGACTGATTGGGGAAAACATATCCTATTCATTTTCTCAAAACTATTTTTCAGAAAAATTCAAAAAATTAAAAATTGAACATTGTGATTATAAAAATTTTGATCTTAAACACATCGATGAAGTTGAAAAAGTCTTTGCTCTAAAATCACTAGTTGGTCTAAATGTCACCATACCCTATAAACAGCAAATCATTCCATTTCTTGATTCACTATCCATTCAAGCAAAAGAAATCGGAGCGATCAATGTGGTTCACATGACAGATAAAAACAAAAAAGTTGGTTACAATACCGATTTTTATGGGTTTGAAAAGTCTTTGATTGAAGTTGTTGAAGTTTTACCAAAGCAAGCACTGATATTGGGGACTGGAGGGGCATCTAAAGCCGTTGAGTACGTTTTAAAAAAAAATAAAATTTCTTATACCTTTGTTTCTCGTTTCCCAAATAAAAAAAACCAAGTTTCTTATCAAGATTTGAACCAAGAACTGTTTAAACATCGACTTTTAATCATCAATACCACACCATTGGGGACCTTTCCAAAGGTGGATACACACCCTTCAATACCCTATCATTATTTGAATAAAAACCATATTCTTTACGATTTGGTTTATAATCCTGAAATAACGCGTTTTTTAAAATTAGGCGTACAAAAAGGGGCCCAGATTATTGGTGGGCTAAAAATGTTAATGTACCAAGCTGAAAAAGCTTGGGAAATATGGAATAAATAACCATAGAAGATATGATCAAGAAACAAATTTTAAATTGTGTCTTCCCTATAGATATACTTTACTTGTATGGAAAATCTCTCATCGCCGAATGTTTTTAATTCAATCCAAAAACGACATGTCGAACTGTCATCATCCTTTTTTTGGAAGCAAAATGATTTTCTATACGCACACTTTTTATTCTACTTTAGGGGACTAATCTTTTTATTAGGAACCCTTTCTCATGTAAAGAATAATTTTCACTGTTTTAAAAAGTCAGTGGTTTTTTTATCGCCGAAATCTCCCATTAGATTGTCTTTTAAGTTCGGTGATTTCACTGTATTTAAACATGATGCATTTGGTTTCCAAATGCTTTATAACAGACGATTGAGTTTTATCAATCAAAGGTTTACTATTATTGGTCATTTTGATTTTAAACACCATGGATAAAAACGTAGAAAAATCTCTTTCAGAAGAAAAAGACGGAAAACCAATGGATTCGCATTCTGTATCCTTTGTTGAAACAGTAGATACCTCTGGTACCAAAAGTTCATCTGATCAATCGGTTAAAGAAAAATCTAAAACAAAAGAACCTTCAGAAGAACAATTCCTGAATAAAGATTTAACCGATAATCGTGATCATCATGTAACGACATCAAAAGATTCCGAAAAAGCTAACACCGCTTCAAAGCTAGATTCTGAAGAAAATCAAAATACCAAACAGAGTGATTTAAACGCTAGTGATCTATCTGAAAAAGCAATAGAACAATCAAGTGAGGAATCTCAAAAGGCTGAAGGCATCGAAATTGGTTCAGAAAATAATCTTTCGGAAACCCAAACATCCCAAGATGTCATTGAAGAAAATTCAGAGGCAATCGATTCGGATAATCAAAAAAATATAACATCGACCATTCCATCAAAAAAACCAAAAATTGATTTAAAATCTTTGACTGAATTGGAATTAGTCTCCCTATTTGAAAAGACCATCAAAGAGTCTGATTGGAATAAACAGAGAAATTTAATTTCTGATATAGCTCAATTAGTTAAAGAAAAATTCCAAAAAGATTTCTTATCTCGAAAAGAGACCTATATCAGTGATGGAGGCAATCAAATTGATTTTTTCTATCATCCTGATTATAAAAAACAATTTGATCGACTATCTCGTATTTTTCAAAAGAAAAAGCGCGAATATTATCGAAATCTCGAAAAAGAATTCCAATCTAATTTGGATAAAAAGCGTGAGTTATTAGAGCAGATAAAAAAATTAAGAGGACAAGATATTTCTATTAGGAAAAAATATAATCAAATCCAAGGGATCCAAGAACAGTGGCATGAAATCGGTCCTGTCCCCAGAATTAAAAGCGATCAACTGTGGAAAGATTATAATCATAATCTTGATTTGTTTTACCAATTATTGGATGTTCACAAAACCCAAAAAGATGAATTTGATCAACAACACTTTGAAAAACTAGAATTATTAATCGAAGAATCTCATAATAAAATTAAACCCCTAGATGCTAATAAAGCTAAAACCGAATTGGAAACCTTAAAAAATCTTTTAAAGATTAAATCAGGGAGGTTAGGTCATCGGTTGAGAAATGAAATATGGAATCAATTTAAAACTATTCGAAGAGAATTGGATAAAAAAATATCCAATGAATTTTCTACCAATCAACAAATTAAAGTCGATGCTCTCCATCAATTGCAAAACATTAATGAAAACTTACCGACAAGTCATATACAATGGCAAAAAACCACTCAGGATCTCAATGAGTTAAACACGAAGTTTAAAAGTGCCCACCCCGTTACATATAGAGTTCGAAAAAAACTGAATAATGAATTTTATGAGTTATACTGGGAAATCATTCGTAAAAAAAATGCCTACTATAAAGAATATAACCTTCAGAAAAAAAAGTCATTAAAGGCCAAAAACCAAATCATCAATGAATTAGAAACTATTTTAGATTCTGATCATTGGAAAGAAAAAGTTCATAGAGTAAAAGAACTAAGATCACAGTGGAAAGAAATCAGTTATACTTCCAATAAAGATGAAAAATCACTGTGGAGTCAATTCAACAAACTCAACAAATTATATTTTAACCGATTCCAACATGGGTATGAAAAGCTCTCACCACATCAAGAGAGTGTCGAAAAAGCCAAAATAGATTTTATTAAAGAGATAGAAGAAAGTTTCCATTTTGATATAGAAAACGATTTAATAGAACAATTAGTTCCCAATATAGAACTCTGGCATGGATTCGGTATTATCAATTCCGATATTGATTATCAATTGAATAATAGTTTTCATAACATGTTTAATCAAAAAATAAAGTCTTTAGAATTGACTAAAAGGGAAAAATCTGAGATTTCTTTTGAATGTCTAATGGAAGTCATCAAAACTGACATCCATAGTCTTACAAAGCACATGGCTCAAATAAGATCCAATATTGATAGTCTTCAAAAAGAATTAACTCAATTAGAAAACAATATGCAGTTTTTTGACACCTCAAGTTCTTCGAACCCACTGGTTTTAAAAACCGAAGAAAAATTCAAGCGACTGAAAAAACGTTTAGAATTTTATCATGAGAGATATTCTAAACTACAATCTCTAAAATCAGACCTTTAAAAATTTTATAAACCTATTTTGATTAATAGGTCACCCCCTCATTAATACAGTCTTAAGCATTCACATGGATGTCACTAATCTATCAGTCCAAAAAATCGAGGTAACCAAAGAGATATTTCTGGTAAAAAGGTTATCAAAATCAGAATTACAGTCATTGCCGCCAAAAATATTATTAAAGGACGCATAACTTTCATTACTGAAACTTTAGCTACACCACTGCCAACGAACAATAAAGTTCCTACTGGTGGCGTACAAACACCAATACATAGGTTAAGAACAAGCACTATACCAAATTGAACTGGGTGCATTCCCAATTCCGTAACCACGGGGAGAAAGATAGGTGTGAAAATCAAAACCGCTGGCGTCATATCTATAAAGGTGCCCACAACGAGCAAAATAATGTTAATAAATAAAAAGACAAGAATAGGATTACTAACCGAATCGACTAACAACGAATTGAGTATTTGTGGAATACCTTGAAACGAAAAAAGCCAAGACATGGCCATCGAGGTAGCTATTAAAAACATTACAACAGCGGTGGTTTTGGTGCTACGCAATAAAATCAATTTGAAATCTTTAATCGATAATTCTTTATTACAAAAACCCAAAATAGCGGAATAAATAACAGCTATGGCAGCGGCTTCTGTTGCCGTAAAAATACCGGCCACTATTCCTCCGACGACTATAAACAATAGAGTAAGACTCAAAAAGGCTCTCCTAAAATCATTAAATAGATTTTTAAATTTGACTCTTTTGTCTTCTGAAAATCCATTGCGTTTTACATATAAATAAATCACAATCATTATAGATAGACCAACTAATATTCCTGGAACATACCCAGCAACAAATAATGCGGCCACAGATGCCATACCTCCACTAGCTAAGGCAAAAACTATCAATACATTGCTAGGGGGAATTAACAGACCAGTTGTGGAAGAACTAATATTTATTGCGGCACTAAACTCTCTTGGGTATCCTTCATTTTCCATTTTATCAGTCAAGGTGCTTCCTATTGCTGAAGCTGTAGCTATAGCCGATCCAGAAATTGACCCAAAAAGCATAGCCGATAAGACATTCACATAGGCCAACCCTCCAGGTAAACTCCCTATAAGTGATTTAGCAAAATTTATAAGTCTTCTTGCTACTCCACCTGTATTCATGATATCACCTGCAAGGATAAAAAACGGAATGGCGAGCAATGTGAAATTATCTACGCCAGTAGTCATTCTTTGACTAGTTGTAGTTACAGATGGTATAAAATCAATATTCATGATTAATACCAAACTAGTGGAAATTCCTATGGAGTAGGCCACAGGAACTCCATTTACTAAAAGTATGGCGAAACTTGAAAAAAGTACAATTGCGCTAAGAATTTCTATGTTCATGAATTGAAATTTGAAGTTTTAATATTATAAACAGAGAAGAAAATGATAATCAGACCAGAGATTGGGACAATGACATACACATACCCTAAAGGTATAAGGAGGGAAGGGGATGTCTGACCTAAACTTAGAGTGGTATAAACCACGTTACCCCCTCCAATGACCATGACCACAAACGCAAAGATGGCCATCAGAACTTGAATGAGCTTTTGTCTTTTTTGTCTTTTATGATTTGATAGTCTGTGCAACAAAAAATCCATTGAGAGATGCCCTTGCCTTTGACCATTGATGTAGGCAGTTCCTAATACTGTTAACCAAATGAGTGCAAATCGTGCAAACTCTTCCGTAAAAGAACTAGGTTGATTGATTACATAACGAGATACCACTTGCCAAACTACATTGACAACCAACAGTCCGAAAATAATTACTAAAACAGATTCTGTTATTTTAATCAACACATTATATACCCGATGCATCACTTCATTGATTGTATTTTTTCAATCAACCCTTTCATTTTAGCATCTTCCTTCAATTTACTGAAAAGTTGGTCTGTTTTGTCTGAAAATTCAGTTTTGTCAGGGTAAAAAAACTCGACATTTGCTTTGCTCAACATTTCCATGTTCTTAAGCACTGTTTCATTCCAAGATTTTTTTTGTTCAACAACACTCTGATTAGCTGCAATTTGAAGCCATTTCCTTTGTTGTTCGTTTAATTGATTCCAAAATTTCACTCCAATGACCACAACATCGGGTACCATGGTATGTTCATTAAATGAATAGTATTTGCAGACCTCATAGTGATTGGAAGTAACAAATGAGGGAATGTTATTTTCAGCACCATCCACTATATTTTGTTGTAGCGCATTATATAATTCTCCGTAAGCCATTGGCGTTGCGGAACCACCCAAAACATTAACCAAATCAACCGACAATTGGTTGTTCATTGTTCTAATTTTCATTCCATTTAGATCATCTGGAGTAATTATTGGCTTTTTCTTAGAATAAAAATTTCTTGCTCCAGCATCATAGAAACATAATCCACGAAGTTTAAATTCCGAACCGCTCTCCAGTAAATCTCTACCTATATCGCTTTCTAATACGGTAAACAAATGTTCTCGATCTCGAAACAGATAAGGAATTCCGACCACCTGATATTCAGGCGCAAAATTAGACATCGAAGCAGCGCTTACTTTGGTCATAGTCACGCTTCCAAATTGTAAAAGTTCTAACACTTCCCTTTCTGTACCCAATTGTCCATCGGGGAAAATTTTTATTTTCAATTCTCCTTTTGATTGTCTTTCCAAAGATTCCTTCATCTTCTCTATTCCTTTATGAACTGGATGGTTAACTGGTAGTGAATGAGCAAAATATAAGACTTTTGTACGCTTAAAATCCGAACATGAACTAATCACCAAAAGGGCAAACAGAAAACTTTTGGTTACATTATGCATTGATTTTTTAAATGCTCCTACGAGTTTTTTTTTAAACATTTCTTCATTTAAAAACCCATTTTCATCTCCTCTTAATCGTGCTTTTCATGAGAATCTTATTTTCTATGTCATCCTAGATTAAAATCGATTTAATTGATTCATGTCCCATGCTGGTTGGCCTTGTTAAGGGAGTAAAGAAAAATCAGGATTCCGATTCACATCCACATTGATACTTCGGATAACAATCCATCGCTCAAATCACTTTTTCACAAAGAATTAACCGCCTAATCATCAATCGATGGTCTTAAATCATTTATGACTTCTGACTCTTTGAATACTTCGGAAATTTCTTTTCCATTTAACACAGTTTACTCTTTTTGTGGGCTACGTTTTGCTTTTTTATAGCCTTCAATTGTTGTATAGTATTTAGAAATCATATTTGGAACTTCCCAATCTGGCAAACTGTTATTCTCGAGATATTTCAGAAATTTTAAAGTAACTTGAGCAAAATGAGCCTCATGCCCAATTCTTAATTCCTCAAGAAAATTGATTTTCCATTCTGTATCAGAAACTTTTTCTGCAGTAAGATTAGAAAATTGATTTCCTAGCTTTAGATTAATAACGTCTTCTAATTCTGTTATAACGTCCGATTCTTCATGAAACTCAATATATAGTGTGGGTTTATGATCCTCTTCAACTCCTTGTTTAATGATCAAATTGCTTTTGCTCCCTCTCATGACACTGCAATGTGTATCGCCAGCTCCTTCAGGGGCCTTAAAATGCCAAACAACCGAAACCTTGGCATGTTTTCCATTAATTCTATAGGCTATTTCGCCATTAGAAAACACATGCAATTCATTGTTAATTAAATCTTTTTGCAAGTATTGAGGAAATGTTTTTAATCTAGTCACTTTTTGAAATTCTTCCAAGGATAATATCGTTGGCCAACGATTCGCAGAAATTATTTGAATTTGATTGGTATCGATAACCTGTTCCGAAAATAATTTCCATTGGATTTGGTCTATTAGATGAGTGGAAACATCTACAATCCCTTCACCTTGTTGAGAAACATCAAAAAACCATGCTGGACGTACTAGTGGACGACCCGAAACATATTTATAGAAATGATGGACACTTTCTTTTCTTATCGATGGTTCATTTGGAGAACCCTCCACCAGTTCTCCAAAGATTTCTGGAATAAGTGCTATTTTTTTTTGTAAAACATTAGTCACTTCAAATCGTTCTGTCATGATATCATAGATCAGAACACCATTGTTTTCGGCTATCCTGAAAGCTTCTAATAACTTTTCAAAACCTGCTTGATCAATGACTAAAGGTTTATCAGCATATACATTTAATCCTGCCTTCACTCCTTCAAGTATATAGTCTACTTTTTTTGAGTTTTTACCCGCAATAATCATAACATGGCCTGGTTTCTCTTCAATCAGTTTCTCTAAATAATTATCTTTCACATAAGTTTCTACTTTCCATGATGTCGGCGAAATTTCTCTGGCATTATATGATCTTATTTTACTTAAAAAATCCTCGACTTCGGCCCCCTCAGGGGCAAAAACATAGATTGTCGAATCTACTTGAGAGTACATTTCTTTATGAACCAATGCTGCATGAAAATGTCCAGGATTTAGTGTCATTAATTTCACCTTATCATTTTTGGCTCCCAACGAATTTTTATTATTATTTTCTTGTGCACAAGAAATAATCAGCATTAATATTAGAATTGTAATCTTATATTTTATCATCAGCCTTTAGGTTTTTCGTTAAAAAACACTTCGTCATTATTAAACAATTTATGTAGGTGTCTGGGGCAAATGTTTCTTGGAATTTATAAACCTGATGGATATCCTATCCAAAATATTCCTATTCTAAGTATTTAATGTAATCAGAACCATAAGGCTTACGCTGCTCTCTCATTAACATCTTGTTAGCCGCCTCATTATTGATAAAAATTTCTTTTTCAGGATCCCATTGCAATTTTTTGTCAAAATGCATAGCAATATCACTAATCAAACAAACCACACAAGCCTTATGGCCTTTTTCAATTGAAGATATAGGCGCATTTCTAGTTTTTATACATTCCAACCAGTTACCATGTTGACTCACAATCTTTTCTAATTGAATTTCATCATCACCGATAACAGAATTCAATATTTGAGGATCTGAAGCATTCAAAGCTTTAGAACTATTTTCCTTATCTACGGGATCCGTGGGAGAAGCTTGGTAAGATCCTCTAGAAACAAAAACCCACCCATCATCGCCAATGTATTTAATCCCATTGGTGTAACCTCCGCTTGTGTAAACTGTGATTCCATTCTCATATTCGTGTTTAACAAAAAAGTCTCCATGAACATTCCAAAAACCTGACTTGGGAAACTCAGCCAAGGCTTGCACCGAGATTGGTCCTGTGAGTTCTGTATTCATTCCCCAGGCGGCTGAATCAAAGTGATGTTGACCCCAACCAGTAATCATACCAGCACCATAATTACGATGTCTTAACCAACCCGGACGGCTATAATCATTCTGTGGGTGTACACCAATTTCAGAATATGGAATCTCGGGGGTTGAACCCAACCACATATCAAAGTTTAAATGGCTAGGCACTGGCATTGGCTTAGCTGCCGGTCCACCAGGATCCCCTGGCAGTCCGATTTTTAAAGTATGTAACTTTCCGATACGACCATTTCGAACTAGTTCGGCTGCTTTTCTAAATTGAGCCATTGCCCTTTGTTGCGTTCCCAATTGAAGTATAATTTTCTTTTTCTGAACTACGCTCCTCAATTGCTTTCCCTCTTTTACCGTGAGTGAAGTTGGTTTTTGCAGATATATATCCTTACCTGCCAGGGCTGCCTCAATGGCAGGTTGCGAATGCCAATGGTCAGGTGTGCTAATGACTACGGCATCAATATCCTTTTTTAATAGCATTTCTCGATAATCAAAATAGACAGTGGTATCTATATATTTTTGGCTATCCATCTTTAACTTATAGAATTCATCGATTAACGCTTTTGCTTCATTGGCTCGCTTTGAATCGACATCGCATACAGCAACAAACCGAGCGTCATCAAAACGAATTGTATCATGAATATCGTGGCTTCTTGCAATTCTACCACATCCAATTTGTCCAATATTTATTTTGTTGCTCGGTGCATCTTTACCCAAAACACGTATCGGCACTATGGAAGGAAAACTAACCAATGTAGCCGTTGCCATAGAGGTTTTCTGAATAAAATTTCTTCGTTTCATTTTCAATCGATTTTATCGCTGATATTTAAACCAAAACTCAACTTCATAAACAATCTCGTAAACAAAGTTTAAACTTCTTATTCTGTTGGAATATTAGTCAGTGGAGGGATATTATTCTCAGTGCCTGGATACCCTTCGTTTTGATTTATAACTCCTTGAGTATTTGCATTAATAACAGGCGCCGGTATAGGCCATAAAACGTGGAAAGGACTCATGGTAAATTGAACGCCAAATACAGTTTTAACTTCGGGGATGTTATAAAAATCGGTTACTTCTATAATTCTATCAAACCAAAAGTTTTTAGTCGAAAAGTTATCCAATGAATACGTTTGTCCATTATACGCAGTCTTTCCAGTTCTAGCAAAAATATAGGCGATTCTGGTTAGCTCTGTATTCCTATTTTCTTCATAATATAATTCTCTCGCTCTCTCATCCAAGATATAATCAATGTTGACATCAGCCGATGTAATCGGGTCTGCTTTAGCCCTTGCTCTTATGGCATTGATATCATTTGCGGCAGAATCGTTGTCATTGTTCCAAAAATGAGCTTCAGCTCTTAGTAAATAGGTTTCAGCTAGGCGATAAATATACCAATCTCCGTGACCTCCACTAGGCTTGACGCGTGTCGGGTCAGGGACAAACAGTTTATATCTTGGAAAACCATACCAATTCCTAATCGTATCGGAACACAAAGGGGTACCGTCAGGTAAATAAAGTTGTAGGTTTTTACCAAAATAACTATTTCCGGCTTCTTCCAAGCTTGGTGCATTGTATACCAAATCTTCCATATCGAGCCAATTCCCCAATTTGTGTCTTTCGTCGTTATTGGAATTTACCCAAATATCTTTCGTACTATAGCGTGTGCCTCTGTTTCTTCCAATGCCTCTTCCGATTTGATTTACTTGATCAATAGCGATACCAGGCCTATCTGACATACCATTTTGACCATCTGGAGTATTGATGAATCTCCACCAAAGTGGTGTTGCCTGTCGCATGACACTTGTTCCACTGCCAACGGCTCCAACATCTCTGAATTCTAATCGATCTACACCCGCAAGAATTACTTCAGTATTATCTGGAATGCTTTTATTTTCCACTTGGTGTAAATCCCATGTAACATCTTTAGATGAATCACCCGCATCACTGCCAAATCGATCCGTCATTAAAGCGTAGGCACTGCCGTTAATCAATTGGGAAGAAGATTCAATGGCGCCAGTGAAATCCCCAACAGCAAGATTTACCTTTGTTAAAAGATGTAGTACCGCTGCTTGGTTAACCTCACCACCAGGAGAGGATGGACTTACCATATTAACCGCTTGTTCAAGTTCTGATTTGATAAACTCCAATATCACATCCCGATGAGTGGTGACAAAATCTAGTTTGGGTGTGGTCAATTCATTGAGGACAAGTGGAATATTGCCAAATTGATGGGTTAGTCTATAATACGCATAAGCTCTGTGAAACATCGCTCGACCGGCTATATCATCTCGCTGTTGTTGACTTTCAAACTCTGCATTTTCTAGTCTATCCAATACCGTGTTAGCAAATTTTATGTTCTCATAAAAGTTTTCCCAAAACCATCCTATTCTATTAGAATTCTCACTGTTCAAATTGGCATCGGGTAGTATTTGAAGGTTTAGGTCTTGTGCTGGACCCGCTTTATCTGTAGTCCCCTCAATGGCTACTTCTGAGAAAATATTCTCAGTGATCATCGGAGTTCCGTCGCCATAGTACTCTTGCCGTATATTCACTAAGGCTCTTGATAATACACTATTTAATCCATCTGGGGTATTCAATGCATTGCTTGGTGTGAAAAACGATTGGGGTTCTGCATCTAGAAATTCTTCCGAGCACGATAGCAATAACAAAGTATTTATACATGTAAGAATTAATAGATTTCTGATTTGATTGCTTGGTATTTTTTTCATCGTATTCATATTTAAAGTGTAAGATCTAATCCTATAGTGAAAAAGCGCACAGTAGGTTGACTAATATTGTTCACGAAGTTTCCTTCATCATTTATGAATCTTCCTTCGATATCAACCGGTTCAGGGTCAAAAAAATCCCAGTCCTTTGTGAAAACAGCTAGGTTTCTGGCATTTAGATACACCCGTGCATTGGATATAGCTATTTTTTCTGATAGTTGTCTTGGAAACCTATAGGCAACGGTGACATTACTCAATCGGATGAATGATGCGTCTCGATATATGTTAAAAGTAGCACTGCCATCGTTAGAGAATAGTCTAGCATAATCGTCACGTGGATTTTCCTCAGTCCAATAGGGCGTTTTAATGGAATTTGTTCGGTCAATAAAACCATTTCGATTCTTTGCCTCGTTAAAAAGTCTTTTTTGTCCCCAATTTGAATATAATTCAAACGAAAAGTCAATGTTTCTATATAATACGAAACTATTGGTCAACCCCCATCTAAATCTCGGGGTACGATGCCCTTGGAAAACATTGTCATTGATATCCAAAAGACCATCGTTGTTAACATCCCTGATTTTGAAATCTCCTGGTGCTACCCCATATTTGCTAGCTTCAGCTATTTCACTTGTTTGCCAAACTCCTGTAGCCTCTCTGCCCCATATAACATCCGTTGCTTTACCAATAAAACGTTGGTTAGTAAAGTCATCGAGCTCATTTCCTTCCTCATCCAAATCACCATATAATTCGTTTATTTTATTTCTGTTTAAAGAAAAATTAAATCTTGTATTCCATTTAAAATTCTCTTTATCGTAGTTCTGAGAAGAGACGGCTAGTTCAAACCCCTGGTTTTGTATTTCCCCTAGATTTGTTATGACCTCATCAAAACCGATAATATTAGGTAACTGTCTCGTTATTATCAGGTCATCTGTTATATTGCTATAGGCATCCAGATTCCCTTCTATTCTTCCATCTAAAAAACTAAAGTCAAGACCAAAGTTGATAGCCCTTGTTCGCTCCCATTTTAAATCCTTATTTTCTTGGCTATCATTATTAAACGTGGGGACTTGAAACACTCTTCCATTTGAGTCCACATTAAGATAGTTTCCTGCAGTAAGTCTTGATAGCGAAGAAAATCTTCCGATATTTCGATTCCCATTTTCCCCATAACTAATCCTTAATTTAAAAAAATTGATAAAATTGGAATTAAAAAAATCCTCTTCCGAAATTATCCATGCACCAGATAATGATGGGAAATACGCTCTTTTGTTGTTTGCTCCGAAGGCAGAGTACCCATCTCTTCTCAAGATAAAATTTAATAAGTACTTTGAATCGAAAGTATAGCCTAGTCTTGTCATATATGCATCACCCGTACTAGTAGTGTCTTCACTATCTGTTTTCTGTACATTTCCTCTTTCAAGACTACTAAAACCTAGAGCATCACTAGGCTCAAAGGTGTCAGCTAAGCCACGAGTGAAGTAGCTTTGATATTTTTCAGCATATACCAGAAACGTAAAATCGAATGAATGTTTATCAAAAGTTTTATTCCACCGTAAAATATTATCCAGCTGCCATTCATTAATCTTGGTTAAATTTCTGTCTCCAGAGGCAACTTGGTTGCTAGGATTTGCCGCATAGGAAAAATCATAAAACTCGAGAAATTCCAAGCGTGTTGTATATCCTAATTCATATGAAAACCCAAATGGTAATTGAACTTTAGTGTACAATCTAGAATTGAATGTATGAGCCAAATCAATTCTATCAGAGAATTTTCTCCTTAAAAAAGCATTAACGGCTCCAGCTCCACTATCATCTTGGGGGCTCAACCGTATATTTCCTTCGTCATCAAATTCAGACCCCCATGGAGAAGAAAGTACAATCTGGCTTCGATTAGCAGGAATTGAACTATTATCTTGTTTAGCAAATTGAGCATTGATTCCTATTGTTAGCCAATTATTAATCTTTGCATCTAAATTCAGTCTTGATCGAATTGACTCAAACTCTTGTCCAACGGTAATACCTTCATTATCTTGTCTTCCAAGGGACCAATAGTAAGTCAACTCTCCTTTTCTTCCAGATATGCTTGTGTTCATTTCATTTCTAAAACCCAATTGGTTGATTCTATCATACCAATCTATGCTATCTCCGTTCAAATAATTCTTAATTTCAACATCTTGGAACCCAATTCGATTCAACCAAACTCTAGTTGGATCGCCTTGACCTCCATCGTATGCTAACCAATTGTCAAGGGATATACCTGAAGGTAAATTGTTTGGACTATCAAAATACCCTATTTTCTCAGCGGCTAAGTTTCCACGACTACTCTTAAAAACATTAATTCTCCAGTCATCGTATTCATCTGCACTATAGGGTCTTTCCTTAGAAGCATCTTGTGCAATACCCAAACTTGTGTTTATATTGATAGTTGGTTTTTCAGTTTCTCCTCTTTTGGTTGTAATCAATATTACCCCATTTGCACCTCGAGACCCATAAACAGCCGCAGAGCTAGCGTCTTTTAATACATCCAACTTATCGATATCCGAGGGAGCGATATCTGCTAGATTTCCATTAAAAATAAAGCCATCCACAACTATAAGTGGAGAAGCATCAGCGGTAATGCTATTATTCCCTCTGATTCTAACATTACTAACGCCGCTCGGAGAATTAGAAAAACCCACCGATAGTCCAGCTACATTACTTCTTAATATATCCGTAACCGAATTGGTGGATTGATGAGAAACCTCTGCTGCATCTAATTGTGCAACAGCTCCAGTTAAATCTTTTTTAATTACTGCTCCGTAACCGACAACTACGACTTCATTAAGCGTCGAATTACTTTGGATTAGGAACACATTAACCTTGGAATCTCCATTTAGAACAATTTCTTGTTCTGAATAACCCACATAATTAAAGACCAAAGTCGCGTTTGAGTCGGTTACCTCTATAGAATAATTTCCATCGAAATCAGAAGAAACTCCATTGGCAGTTCCTTTCTCTACAATCGTGGCACCAAATAGAGGTATTCCCGCCTGGTCACTTACATTTCCAGATACAGTTAAACTGTCTTGAGAATAGATTAGAGATGTGCACAATAAAATGATAAAAGAGATCGATAAATACCATTTTGTGAAATACCCCCCCCCTAATTTTAGGGGAGCCATCGAGCAAATTCAATTTCTGATTATTTGCTGTTTTAACTTTGAATTGAGACCACGGATAGACATGGTTCCAACCAGAAATAAATGAATTCATAGTTTGTTTATTTTCTTTTTTGTAGTCTATAACATTTATCTATCCACTTTGTTTTTAACTTAGGTGGTAAATTTTTTTTCAAATTCATTGAACAACCCATTTGATATCAGGTGCATAATTTTAACTATTGCTAAATATTTAGCCATTTTACACTAGATAGTTGAAATTGTCATATCATTTTTCTATAATTTCTTAAATATTTCTCAAAAAACATTCACATACTCCCGCAAGTTAAGTATTTTTTTACTAGGAGCACTTTTTTTTGTTTCTCTTTTTTGAAACATCCTTAAATAAAATCTTTTAAAAAGTCAGACTATCAACAACAGGGGGTTAGTAGTTGTTCAACCAATCATTTTTATCAGTTGGTCCCAGATAAAACCGATGAAAGGGGATTGTTAACAGAAAATTTGTTATTCCATTTAAATTCGTTTAATCCTTATCTTAAAAATGGGGGACACCCCTATATGAAATCAACCTATCCATTATCTTAGAGCGTTATTTGCTAATTTGTTTACTTTCATCAAATCATACATCTTGCTATGAGAAGTCATTTCTTTTTCATTCTATTTTACTTTTTTGTCCTTCATGTTTCAGCCCAGAATTTGGATTCTTTTGATGTGACCGAAGAATGGTTGAAAAAAATTGAATCCTTAGCACCAGATTCACTTCGATACAACAATGTTTCCAAAAAAAGAATTTTGGTTTTTTCAAAAGCCACCGGGTTTGAACACTGGATCATTCCACATAATATTGAAATGCTCAAAATACTCGCTCAAAAAACAAAAGGCTTTGAAATCAACGTCGGCTATGACATTGGAAATTTCACCAAAGAAAATCTTAAAACCTATGATGCCATCATCCTCAATAACTCCAATCCTCAGGGACCGGAACGCGATTTATTTGCCGACCTTCTCAAACAAAACACTTCAATGAGCGTTCAAAAAATAAATGAAGTAGCGCCCCAATATGAAAGAAATTTAATCGAATACGTGGCCAACGGCGGCGGATTAATGATCTTACACGGTGCCATTTCCGTTCAAAATAACTCGGCTGAATTTAGTGCCATGGTGGGAGGTAGTTTTGACTATCACCCCAAGCAACAAACAATACATTTGAAAGAAGTCGATGTCCACCATCCGCTCGTTCGTGCATTTAATGGCCAGGGACTGACTCATATTGATGAGCCTTATTTTTTCAAACAGGCTTATTTTGAATACAACTTTCGCCCTCTATTATACATGAGCACAAGGGAATTAGACGATCTTACAAAAGAACCGCATGATGACCTTATTTACGTAGCGTGGATCAAAAGACATGGTGAGGGAAGAGTGTTTTATACCGCCCCCTCTCATAATGCCCAAAGTCTCGAGAATCCTGAATTACTTCAGTTCTTTTTAGATGGCATTCAATATGTTTTGGGTGATTTAGAATGCGACGATACGCCTATATGAGATATGCATTAATTCATATTACTTTTTGATAGCGAGAAAATCAAACATTTAAATCAATTAATAAAAGTCGTTTTTTCATTCTACATTTCCAATTATTTATAAAAGTGCTCCTCATTGAAGACAAAGAAAGTAAATCAACTTGTCCATGTATTACGAGAAAATTGACTTTATAGTTGAACCTATATTTACTTGATATGATAAATGTGGCTAGGGTTTTAGAATATTATTTTTTAACTTTTCTTATCGTGCTTTCTTCTTGTAACAAAAAAGATGATGAATTGCTAATTTTTCGAATTGAACATCCTAGCACTATGGCCCTTTCCATGCCAGTTAAAATCGACGTCAATGACATCTATTTCGAAAACTTCGATAAAAATGTCATGCTAGTGAAGAATAAAGAAAATGATGAGGGTGAAGTAAAGGTTGATTTTCAGATTGATTCTTTAAATGGAAAAAACTTGTGGTTCATACATAGTCTAAGTGAATCCAAATCTAACGATTGGATTTATTCATTAAAAAAGAAGAATGCCTTTCCAGTCACCAAAAATCTAAAATATTTGAAGAAAGATGGTGACCTTACAATCTTTCAAGATGGAAAACCTATAATTAATTACAGATATGGAATGACTTATCCATCCGAAGGAGTTGATTCCCTGTTTAAAAAATCAGGATATGTCCATCCCCTATGGTCACCTAGTGGTGACACCTTGACTCGTATTCAACCTATTGATCACCCTCATCACTATGGAATATGGGGACCATGGACCAAGACCAAGATTAACGACAGAAATGTTGATTTTTGGAATCTCGGGGAAGGAGAAGGAACCGTGGAGTTTGAAAAGTTTAATTCAATTGTTTCAGGGCCAGTTTATACCACTATGGAATCTCGCCAGAATCATATAGATTTTCAGGCCTTAGAAGAAAACCGCATTGCTATCATTGAGAATTTAAAAATTCAAGTTTGGAATCTTTCTGATACTTCAAATCAATATCTCATTGATTATTCAAGTGCGATAAAAACCCCGCTTGATTCAGGAATCGTTTTAGAAGCTTACAGATATGGTGGAGGAATTAGTTTTCGTGCAACCAAAAAATGGAACACAGACAATAGTGCTATTATTACTTCTGAGAGAAAAAATCGATATTCGGCTGATAACAGTGAAGCGAGATGGTGTATTGTTAGTGGGAGTTCTAGTAGTGCTCAGGGGTCTAGTGGTATCCTTTTTATGAGCCATCCAAACAATAGAGCTCATCCAGAGCCAATAAGGGTATGGCCCCCAGATTGGTATGATGGAATATCAAACATGTTTTTTCAATTTTCTCCGATTAAAAACAATGATTGGGTTATTGTAAAAGACAAAGTACATTTATTGAAATATAGAATGTTGATTTTTGATGGGAAAATGACCGAAAAAATGGCAGAAGCGGCTTGGAAAGCATTCGCGTGTGACCCTATAATTGAGTTACTTTGAAATTAGAGAGATGAGAACTTGGTATCTAACCTCAGAAATCAATTTTTATTGTCTTCATTCAGAGTAAAGAAACTTAATTGGTTGAAGTTTAACCGTACGCCCCATTGAACCCACTAATGCAACAGAAAATAATGTCATACTAAGAGATTCGAGAGAAAGTGAAAAGTATGGGTGTGTTAAAGTTGGAATGCTTCATTTTACTAATCCGCTAGTTTAAATTACAAACCTTGATTAATTTCCATTCTCCTTGTATCGATTTAATTCAATCTTAAAGGCATTAACCAGTTCATCTGTAGCTTCAACCAATGGCAATCGAACTTCTTTTGAACACAAATTCAATAATTCCATCAAGGCTTTTACAGAGGTTGGGTTTCCTTCTTTAAAAATGAGATCCATCAGCGTTAATAATTGGGCTTGAATTTGATTTGCTTTCTGATAATTTTCTGCAGCTGCAAAGCTTATCATCTGACTCATTTTTTTGGGAAAAGCATTTCCTAAGACTGAAATGGTTCCTACAGCGCCAGCAAATATCATCGCTAGGGCAATATGATCATCGCCAGAAAATATTTTCACTTCTTGCGGGGCACGATAGATTAATTCTTGAGCTTGAATATAATCTCCTGCGGCTTCTTTTATCATTCTGATGTTAGAACAAGTTTCACACAATCTAAAAAAAGTTTCTGGCAGAATATTAACTCCAGTTCGACTGGGTACATTATAAACAATTAGAGGAATTGTGATGGCCTCTGCAATTTGTTTATAGTGTTGATAAATCCCTTCTTGGGATGGTTTATTATAATGTGGAGAAGTCAGCATCACAGCACTGATATCGTCCAAGTTTAAATGTGTGAGCTTATCGACCACTTCTTTCGTATTGTTTCCGGCAGCCCCAATAACCAGTGGCAGTCTATTTCTATTCGCTGATTTCATTCTTTCCACAACACTTTTAACTTCTGGATGGTTCAGGGTTGGGTACTCACCAGTGGTTCCCATGAGTACCAAAAAATCTGTATGATTCTCTATTTGATATTCCACCAATTGTTCTATGGCTTGAAAATCTACCTCATTATTTTTGAAAGGGGTAATCATGGCAACCCCCAATCCTTTTAAACTCATTGAAACTATTTAAAGATTGAATCACAAAATTAAAGGACTTCAAAAAACCCTTTACGACAATTTTGTGTTACAAACCAATCTGTAACAATCAACTTAAGTTTTGTTATAACTGTAATCCAATTCTTTTTTTAAGTTCTGTTTGACTCATCAAGGAGACCCCCAGACTTTTAGCTTTGGAAATTTTAGAAGCTCCTGGTGAACTTCCGAATAAAATAAAATCCGTTTTTTTGGAAACTGAGCTGACCATTTGACCCCCTAAATCTTCTACCAATTGTTTGATCTCTTGACGGGAATAATTTTCAAAAACACCGGAAACCACCACCTTTTTATTCTCAAATACTCGAGGTAGTTTTTCAGTTTCTTGATGTGAATTAACGTTTTGTGGCAATCCATGACTTTTTAAACGATTGATTAACTCGATATTGTATGAGTCGCTGAAATAGTTAACGATACTATGGGCCATTATTTCGCCAATATCATCTATTTTGATCAATGATTCATAGTTGGCAGAAACAAAACGCTCAAAAAATTGAAATTTTTTTGCCAACTGTTTGGAAGCGGTTTCTCCTACATGACGAATACCCAATCCAAATATAAACCGCCAAAGCGGTTGGTTCTTCGATTTTTGAATTCCTTGAATCATGTTTTCAGCCGATTTTATTTGAATCAATGGTAAATTCATGAGTTTTTCAACAGTCAATAGATAAAGATCAGCAATCCCTTTAACCAATCCATATTCATAGAGCATGACTACTTTTTGATCTCCAACTCCTTCAATATCCATTGCACTTCTTGAAATATAATGCTGGACTTTACCTATGATTTGAGGTTTGCAATAGTGGCTATTAGTGCAGTAGTGTATTGCTTGATCTTTTACACGGGTTAAAGGGGCGTTACAATGAGGGCAGCATTTTGGAAAAACGACCTTATTTTCTATTGGTGCTCTATTCGTTGAGACCACTCCCGTAATTTTTGGAATGATTTCTCCCCCCTTTTCGACATAAACCCAATCACCAATTCTCAAATCTAATTTTTGGATTTGATCTGCATTATGAAGTGATGCCCTTTTTACTTGAGTTCCTGTTAAAATCACCGGTAATAATTCAGCCACTGGTGTGATAGCCCCTGTTTTGCCGACTTGATAAGCCACCGATTTTAAGAGCGTAGAAACATTTTCTGCAGGGTATTTAAAGGCAATGGCCCATCGTGGGAATTTCGAGGTTTGACCAAGTTCGTTTTGATAAGCCAGTGAATTGACTTTGATCACTACCCCATCAATTTCAAAATCTAAATTTTTTCTTTCGAACTTCCATTTCTCTATAAACTCCCATATACCTTCAACGGAATCGACAATTTCCATTCTTTCAAAAATTTTAAACCCCCACTGCTTTGCTTTCTGCAAAATGTCAAATTGGGTTTGATCCCCCAGATTTTGTTGGACCACTGAAAAGAAAAAACAATTTAATTGCCGTTTTGCCACTATCGAACTGTCTTGTAATTTCAAAGATCCAGCGGCTGTATTTCTCGGGTTTCGATAAAGTTCTAATCCTTTTTCCTTTCTCGAAACATTTAAACGATCAAATTGTCTTCGGTTCATTATTATCTCTCCACGAATTTCAAATTCATGTGGAAAATCATTTTGCAATACCAGTGGAATACTTGAGATCGTTCGAACGTTGGTGGTCACATTGTCCCCCTTTTGGCCATCACCTCGTGTTATAGCTCTGACGAGTTTTCCTTCTTTGTATTGTAAATTGATAGAAACCCCATCAAATTTTAATTCACATAGAAAACTGATATGGTCGTGCCCCAATAATTTAATAATGCGTTTTCTCCATTGGATTATTTCTTCTTTGGAATAGGTGTTTTGCAAGGAATATAATGGAAATTGATGTTGGGCCGTTTCAAAACTTTCAGTAATCGTTCCACCAACTCGCTGGGTTGGAGAATTAGAGTCAAATAAATTGGGATATTTTGATTCTAATTCTTGAAGTTCTAGCATCAAAAGGTCAAATTGATGGTCTGAAATAATTGGCTTATTTCGTACATAATATCTGTGGTTATGATCATGAAGTTGATCACGCAATTCGTATAATCGATCAATGGCTTTTTGTTCCATCATTTAAAGTCTAGTTAATAGCCGCTTTTACCATTCGTATTTGATCAAATCTGTCTTTTTTAAAGACGATATCAATGTAATTAAAGCTCTTCAGCAAATCGTTTATTTCTTGATGAAATTTAGGATTAATTTCCAAATACAAATACCCATTTGGCTCCAAGTGATCACAACCATAGGCAACAATTTTACGATAAAATATCAATGGATTTTCATCCGGAACAAACAATGCCGAATGAGGTTCCCATTTTAAAACATTAGGTTGAATTTCTTTTTTTTCACAATGTGTTACATAGGGAGGGTTAGAAACAATGACATGGTATTTAGAATCCTCTTTTTTTGCTTCGTGTTTAAATATATCTAGTTTAAAAAACCTAGTCTTTGCTTGAAGCTTTTTAGCATTTAGATTGGCCACTTTTAATACCACATCATAGGCATCACATCCCTCAACAATCCACGTTGGATTTTCTATGGCTAAACTGATAGCAATACAACCACTCCCTATTCCGATATCAAAGACTTGAATATTTTTAGTCGATGAATAATCTTCATTAATCCATTGCACCAATTCCTCAGTTTCAGGCCTAGGAATCATCACTTGCTGATTGACTTTAAACGTTCGTTCTAAAAAGAGACATTCCCCTAAGATGTATTGTAGAGGTTTGAATTCAGCCAATTCTAAGGTAGTTTTTTTTAAAGTAGCGAGGGGGATTTTTTGAAGTTTTTGATCCGGTTTTAATGCCAAATCAATGGGGTTTATCGATGTGAAGTGCTCCATCAGTTGATTAAAGTAAAAATCAATTTCTCTTCTTGGATACTTTTTATTTAACGTCAGAACAAACCAATTTTTGAATTCAATCAACGTCATCTGTAGTGGGATTATCAGTCATGAATTATCGAATCGTCTTCATCAGAAACTCTTCCGGGCTCCCGATTTTCTGATCCTTTCTTACCCATCAATCGATCCCCAAGCACATCTCGAATAGAATCAGCAATTCTCTCAATCTTTTGAATGACTCGTGGATAAATTGAGGCCACGTTTGTTTTTTCTTGCGGATCATCCAACAGATTGTATAATTCTATTTCATTTAGTTGTATGTTTTCATAACGGATGGGAATTCCATCATCTCTTACTTTTTTATTTGCGATGGTACGATAAGTATGTGGGAAATAGGCTTTCCAATGGCGATGTCTGATCGCTTGAAGTTCGTTTTGACCATAGTAAAAGAACAAGTTTTCATGTTTTGAAATTTGCCGGTTACCACTGAAAACCCCTTTAAACGATTCCCCATCAATTTTTAAATGTGGTTGTCTTCCCTGTGTATAGTCCAAAATCGTCGGCAGCCAATCAATAGCCATCATACTGGACTCAATTTGTTGATTTGGTGGAATATGCTTTGGATACCAAATGACACTTGGAACTCTCACACCACCTTCCCATACCGTTCCTTTCCCTTCACGGTAAATTCCTGATGATCCACTATGTGTTCCATAAGATAACCATGGACCATTATCAGAAGTGAAAATAATCATTGTCCTGTTCTGGAGATTATTTTCTTGGAGTGTTTGCAAGATTCGACCAACCGAATGATCTATTTCGTGAATCACATCGCCATACAATCCTCTTGATTGACTTCCTAAAAAATCTGGATGGGCAAATAGTGGCACATGGGGTTGAGGATGAGAGATGTATAAGAAAAAAGGATAATCCTTATTTCTTTTTATAAAGTCGATTGATTTCCTCGTAATCGAATCGGTTAAATACGTTTGATCATGTAACTCCTTCAGGGGAGTTTCATTTCCATAAAGATATAATGGGGGGAATTCATCTTGTGGATGGTATGGCCACATATCATTGGAATACAAAAGGCCATAAAACTCATCGAAGCCATGTTTGCGAGGCATAAACATGGGATCATCTCCCAAATGCCATTTTCCAAAAATGGCGGTGGCATATCCTTGTTCTTTGAATAGTTCTGGCAATAATTCTTCATTTGGATGGATGCCAATTTCCGAATTGGGGCCTAATGCTTGGTGAATGCCAATTCGATTGGCATAACATCCCGTTAAAATAGACGCTCGAGAAGCTGAACAAACTGGCTGGGATACATAATACGACGTAAGAAAGGCACCTTCTTCGGCGAGTTGGTTAATATTGGGCGTTTTAATATCGTCTGCACCATAAATCCCTAAATCTCCATAGCCTAAATCATCAGTAAGGATAAAAATGATATTTGGAGGTTCATCATTATACCGTTGACAACTAAAACAAATTGTTAATAGAATTAAAGAAACATATTTAGACACGAGTTTTTTTGTTTCTAAAAATAAAAATTGAATTAGAAATGAAAATTTAATTCTTTCAATATCAGGTAAGAAAGATACCTCGAAATTGCCCGAAAAAACTGTAATAGTGGTTTGGAATTTCTTATCTCCCAATTTTCATCATGAAACCAATCCCTATCCTTATTACTTTTGTAACTTGTATGTCACCTGTGTAAATGCTCACAAAAAAACAACAAGAGATTATTATCGAAAAGTTCAAGCCTTTAAATCCGACGAGGATAGGCGTTTTTGGTTCGTATGCTAGAAATGAAGAAAACAAACGTAGTGATATCGATTTATTATACTCTACCACATCAGATGTGAGTTTCTATGATCGAATGCGTTTGAAATTTGAACTAACCAAATTACTAGAAAAGAAAATTGATTTAGGGCCTTTTGATGCTATCAAAGATTCTGTAAAAGATTCGATTTTGAAGGATGCGGTTACGTTTTATAAACTTGAAAATGCAAAAAGCAGAACGGAGTGACTTAGAAATACTCACCGATGTCAAAAAGTGCATTTTAAGAATTTGTAAGGTAAGAGACAATATTATACGCCGATTCGAAATTTGAACCATGGGTATCGGACGATTTATTTGAATTGAACTTCAGCAAAATCGGAGAAGCTTTTAAGAGCTTGTCCCCTAGATTAAAAAAAGCGTTTCAGGACATTGATTGGGTTTCATACCAAAAGTCAAGAGATTATATAGTCCACGAATATTTTAATCTTCAACACGATGCCTTTTTGGAGAATTAATTGATGAGATCCCCCAGTTAGAAACTAGAATCGATCAAGTATTAGAATCCATCAATTTAGATAGAGCCATAGTCAATTTCAGCTGTGACTTAAGAAACAAGCCCCTATCTGACGAGACAAAAGTAAGAGATGTTGGATTGGATTTAATCTATCTTGGCTTTGGTTTCTAAAAAGCCCTACTATGGTTTGGATTTTTATCACCATTTTGGATGCTTCGATTGAGTCACCTATCCACGATTTTTTAGAACAATAAAACACAGTTCTCATTAAGTCATTTGATTTCACTTTGATATTTTAGAATCATCAAATCCCAATCTATATGGATCGATACTCTTTATTAATGCAACGATGTTTGCAGTTGGCCAAAAAAGGATTAGGAAGCACCTATCCCAATCCTCTCGTTGGGGCCCTTATAGTTCACCATGGACGAATTATTGGTCAAGGATATCATTATAAAGCGGGTTTAGCACATGCTGAGGTAAAAGCCATACAATCCGTTAAAGACCCTGCCCAACTCAAAGAATCAACTCTCATTGTTAATCTTGAACCATGTAGTCATTTTGGGAAAACACCACCTTGTACGCATGCTATCATTAAAAGTGGGATAAAGAAAGTGGTTATTGGAACCAAAGATCCATACCCCCAAGTCAATGGACGGGGAATTCAAATATTAAAAGATCATGGTATTGAAGTTATCCAAAGCGTTGAAGAACCATCTTGCCTAAAAAATAACAAACGTTTTTTCTGTTTTGTCAATAACAAACGTCCCTATATTGTTTTAAAATGGGCTCAATCAATCGATGGTTATATGGCTCCTCCAAAAGTTAGTCGAGTGCCGAATCAACCTTTTTGGTTGACCAGTCCCTCAAGTAGAAAATTGGTTCACCAGTGGAGATTCCAAGAAAATGCCATTTTAGTTGGTGCTCAAACAGCCGTGGATGATAATCCGAATCTTTTGGCTCGATACTGGAAAAAACCACCAAGAAAAGAAATTCGAGTGCTAATTGATCCTCAATTAAGGGTTTCTAAGCGATCGCAACTTTATGATGGAAGTGCCCTGACTTATGTCTTAACAAACAAATTCGTGTCGCACAAATCTCGAAATTTAGAGATCATAAAAATTAGTGACCAATACCCTATTTCGATCGACAAATTACTAGATCAGTTGTACCTAAAAAACATTCAATCCATCATGGTAGAAGGCGGACAAAAAACTCTCCAACATTTTATCAATTCTTCGCTTTGGGACGAAGCCAGAATATTCACTTCACCTCAACTTTTGAAGCATGGTTTAACCGTACCAAAACTCGACACATCAAATTATTTAATAGAAAATTTTATGATTGAAAATGATCGATTAAAAATCATTTTTCGATCTCCAATTTAGATGCCAAATAAGAAGGCACTGGGATTAGTTTTTTTGTCTCTGCCAACAAAAATGCTAGTTTGCTATAACCTGAACAAGCGAGTTGATCATTTTGATTAAATACTTTGTATGTTAATTCCAGAGACGCTTTTGGGGGTTTAACTACCTGTATTTCAATATAATAAGAATCTCCAAAATATAAAGGGTTATGATATTTCAGACGCAGTTCAATGACTGGAGATATAATTCCTTTCTCTTCCATTTCAACATAAGGAGTATTTAAATTGTCGAGCCAGTCAATTCTTGCTTCTTCAAAATAAAGCACATAATTGGAATGATGCACCACTCCCATTTGGTCGGTTTCAGCATACCTAATGGTTTTTTTCTTAGTTAAAAATTTCATGATTCAATGGTATTTATTTGTCTTTCAATTGAGTATAGTTTTTTTTAAAAAAACTCTTTTTTTTTGTTTAAATTTTCACCAAAATAATTACTTTCGATACGAAGAACGAACGCTTCTTTTGATGCATTTTCTGCTCCAAATTGTATCATAAAATTAGATTTTTTTAGAGCATTCAAAATTTGATGAATAACCAAAACCTAGAATTAATTTGGAGTAAATGTTTAGCTTTCATCAGAGACAATATTCAATCTGAAAAAGAATTTTCAACTTGGTTTGGTTCTATTGTTCCTATTGATTTAAAAAACAAAGAACTGACTATTCAAGTACCGACTCATTTTATCTATGAGACCCTCGAAGCAAAGTATTTGGATTTAATTCAATCGGCATTTTCAAAAGAATTAGGTCCCAACGTCAAATTGATGTACACCATCGAATCAAAACAAAAGCAAGCCAGTGGTATACGGTCTCCGAAATTTCAAGCCAAAGGAAATCTTGATTTTCAAAATCAAAAAAGACCTTTAAACATCATCCATTCTGAAAACCCTGAAAGCATAAAAATTTCAGGCCTTAAAAATGAACATTTTAGTCCTGATTTAAATTCAGATTACACCTTTGAAAACTTCGCTGAAGGTGATTCCAATAAATTAGCCCGCTCGGTTTCGTTAGAAGTCGCTAAAAATCCAGGTGGAACAGCCTTCAACCCGCTTTTTATACACAGTAAAGTTGGATTGGGTAAAACTCACCTAGTCAATGCCATCGGTTTACAAATCAAAACAGATTTTAAAAACAAAAATATCATCTATGTTTCTTCAGAAAAATTTACAGAGCAATTTATTGCTGCCAGTTTACATAAAGACAGAAACAAAATCAATCATTTCATTCATTTTTATCAGCAATTGGATGTATTAATCATCGATGATATTCAGTTTTTGATGGGAAAAGAAAAAACTCAAGGGGCTCTTTATAATATCTTCAATTTTTTACATCAAAACAACAAACAGATCGTGATGACGGCCGATATCTCTCCTAAAGACATGGAAGATATCGAAGAGCGGCTTTTGTCAAGGTTTAAATGGGGCCTAACGGCTGAAATAAAAAAACCGGATGTTGAAACTCGTAAAAACATCATCAAATTAAAAACTAAAAATCTTGGTTTGGATTTAAACGAAAGTGTATTGGATTTATTAGCCGAAAAAATAGATTCTAATATCCGAGATATCGAAGGAGCCATTGTGGCCATATTAGCTGAAGCATCATTTAATAAAGTTCCCATTAATACAGAGCTAGCCATAGGGGTTGTCAGTAGATTAATTTCTGAAAAATCAACTCCAGAACAAATTCCATTCCATGTCATAGAAGATATTGTGGTCCAATATTTTGAAGTTGACAACAAAGATTTACGGACAAAAACCAAACGAAGGGATGTTGTAGAACCCAGACAATTGGTAATGCATTTCACAAAAAAGTATACAAATTTATCTTTCCAAAAAATCGGCAAATTGATGGGAAATGTCAATCATGCCACCGTGATATATTCCGTACGAAAAGTAGAAGAGTTTAAATTACACGACCGTATTTACAGAAACACCTACGATGCAATCGATGAAAAAATCAAAAATTATTAAATCTTTGACAGATGAATCATGCACCAAGAGTACTCATGGTCTGTTTGGGTAATTATTGTAGGAGTCCCCTAGCCCAAGGTATTTTAAAGTCAAAACTCAAAAATTCTGATATTGAAGTTGACTCGGCAGGAACTGCTGGTTGGCACTCAGGTTCTAGGCCTCATCTCCAAAGCATCAAGGTCGCTCAGCAGCACGGCATCGATATTTCAAATCAATTAGGACGAAAGTTAGTTTCAGAAGATTTAGATTATTTCACTCACATCTATGCCATGGATCGAAACAACTATCAGAATATCATTGATATGTGTCGAAACGAATCCCAAAAATCTAAAGTAAAAATGATACTTGAAAATGGACAATCCGTTCCCGATCCATATGGACAATCTGACCAAGGATTTTTAGAATCCTATCAATTACTCAATCGAGCCTGCCAGACCATAGCCGATCAATTATCAAATTCATAGCGCCTTAAATGATTGACATCTTTTGATGCCTAAATTATTTCTCTCATAGTTTTTTGTACAAATCCGGGCGCTTATTTTTTGTGTTTTCTAGACTCATTTGATCTTTCCATTGGTCGATTGTACTTTGGTTCCCAGATAACAAGACCTCTGGAACTTCCCAACTATTAAATATTCGGGGTCTGGTGTAAATAGGAGGTTCAATTAAGTCATCTTGAAAACTATCTCCCAAAGCAGAAGATAAATCTGAAATAACCCCTGGGACTAATCGAACAATGGCATCACAAAATACTGTTGCTGCAATTTCACCACCCGATAATACATAATTACCCACTGAAATTTCTTTTGTAATCAAGTGATCTCTAATTCGTTGATCAACTCCTTTATAGTGTCCACAGAGTAACAATAAATTCTTTTTTGTAGAGTAATAATTGGCTTTTTTTTGATTTAATAATTCACCATCTGGTGCAAAATAGATGATCTCGTCATAATCTCGTTGGCTTTTCAGAAAGTTGATACACTTGAAAATAGGTTCTATTTTCATGACCAATCCGACACCTCCACCAAAAGGATAATCATCCACTTGCTTTCTAGGAGGTAACGCATGTTGTCGTAAGTCGTGGCAATGAATTTCCACTAATTGCACTTCCAAGGCTCTTTTGACAATGGAGTGACCAAAAGGGCTTTCCATCATTCCTGGAAATAAAGTAACAATGTCAATTCGCATTGTTTAAAAATTCCCTAAGACATTCAATTTAAGTTTAAGATTAGTACACCAAGGTAACTTGCTCTCCTTCTGGGGATAGAACTTTAATGGTATTGATTTCTTCATTCCTTCTTTTGATGGCACGTATATCATCGATGTTTTCAACCTTAAAATCATTGATTTCTAGAATCCGATAATCTAAATATTTCGATAAACTAAGACGTGAAACATTAGATATTATCAAAGCTCCGTTAGAATAATTATCCTCTTTTTGGGGTTTTACTTCTCTGATTTCCATACCACCAAAAGTCTCAACAACTGATTTTGTCAAGGTGACTATCACATTTTTTAATTGATCATTTCTTTTATATGTAATGTTGACTTGATCACCGGGACGTTTACTAAACAAACGACCATGCAAATCAGCATATTTATTGATTTTATTTCCATCGATGGTTTTAATAATGTCACCCGGTTTTAAATTAGCCTGACTCGCCCCAGTTTCAGGAAAAACCTCACTGATATAAAATCCCTCAGTATCTTGGATTTGGAGCTGTTCTGCCGATTTGCCTGTTAATGAATTGCCACTGACTCCCAAAATACCTTTTTGAATATCACCATATTCCATTAAATCTTCAAATACTTTTCGAACGATATTGCTTGGAATGGCAAAAGAATAACCAACATATCCACCCGTTTGGGTTGAAATTTTTGTATTAATTCCAATAAGTTCACCTTGTGTGTTGACTAACGCACCACCAGAATTGCCTATATTAACCGCAGCATCGGTTTGAATAAATACTTCGTTTTTATTATCCCTCAAATTTGAATCTCTACTTTTTGCACTGATAATGCCCGCAGTTACCGTTGAAGTTAAATTCAGTGGATTTCCCACGGTCAAAACCCATTCTCCTATTTGAGCATTATCTGAATCGCCAAAAACCATATATGGTAATAGATTTTCAGGTTCTATTTTTAAAATGGCTAAATCGGTATCGGGATCAACTTTAATAATTTCACCTTTAAAAGTGCGATTATCATTTAAAGTCACTTCGATTCCGTTATTGTTTTCAATGACATGATAGTTGGTAATTAAATAACCATCGGGTGATACGATTACTCCAGATCCGACAACAGACGCTGAACTTGATCTTCGGTACCATGTACTATTGATGGTTCTAATGGATTTGATATGGACTACCTTGTTGACCACATCACTAGCGACTTCTACAAAATCAGTGGGTTCTAACGCATAAGCAGCATCGGAATAGCTATAGGTTGTGGGAATGATTCGAGATTTAGATTCAAAAGATGAAATCTCAGCGTTCTGAACTTTTGGTGGAATCACGAAAAAGTAAAACATTAAAAAACTCAGAAAAGAACTCACTATAGCGATTCCAAACGTTTTGGCAATCTTTTTCATTTTAATTGGGTTTATTCTATTATTACAGACGCAAAATTACTTGATTTGTTAAATGGAATAAGGGAGTTTAACAAAATTTTAACATTTTTACTCCCCAAGGATTATATGATCTAAATGAAACGATGAACAACTATTTAAATACGATGGTTAGTTTTTATTTTGTAAGAGAATTCATTTAACCAATGACGATTGAATTTTTTAAATACCAAGGGACTGGAAACGATTTTATTTTAATAGATAATATGGAGGGTCATATTACCGCATTAAGTAGAAAGACTATCCATCACTTTTGTAACCGCCACTTTGGAATTGGTGCTGATGGATTAATTGTTTTGGAAAAAAGTCAAGTCGCTAGTTTTTACATGAAATATTATAATGCTGATGGGAATGAAAGTAGTTTGTGCGGCAATGGTAGTCGTTGTGCTATACAATTTGCTTATCGTCATTCTTGGATTGGAATTGATGCCCAATTTGAAGCCTTTGATGGAGTACATGAAGCCAAAATTTTAAAAGATCAACGAATATGCATTGCTTTTAATGATACGGATCAACTTGAAAAATATGGTGATGCTATCCTATGTGATTCTGGATCGCCACATTATATTAAAGTGGTTGACAATATTGAAACGTTAGATTTTATTCCTCTTGCAAAATCAATTCGTTATAATTCTCGATTTAAATCAAAAGGTATCAATGTGAATTATATCCAACCATTAAGTTTAAACGAGTTTGCCATTCGCACTTATGAACGAGGAGTAGAAAATGAAACCCTAGCTTGTGGGACTGGTGTTGTGGCTTCCGCATTGTCTGCAAATTTTTTAGGATTGACAAAAGCCAATGAATTATTATTTCAAACTAAAGGAGGGCCATTAGAAGTCCATTTTAAAAAAGAAAAGTCAAACTATAAACAAATTTCTTTAATCGGTCCGGCCAGAGAGGTTTTCAAAGGTTACATCAATTTTTAAATGTGAAGTTTGTCCAACTTCGTGCTATTGAAAAAGAAGATTTAGATTTTCTTTATCAAATTGAAAATGATAGACAGTATTGGAACTATTCTAACCGACTTGAATATTATTCTAAAACGCTATTAAAGACTTTTCTTGAAATCCAACAACAAGACATCTACAAAACACGTCAAAAACGCTTCGTAATCACCAGTGATGAAAATACAAAGTGTGGATTTGTGGACTTATTTGAATTCGAACCCAAGCATCAGCGTGCCTCAGTAGGGATTATCCTAAAAGAAGAGTTTCGATTAAAGGGGATTGGATATAGAGCGTTATCATTATTGGAAGAATATGCTGAGGATACTTTGAATCTCCATCAAGTATACGCCAATATAGCCAGTGAAAATATCGCTAGTATCAAGCTATTTGAGAAGTCCAATTACAAGCGAATAAGTATTAAAAAAGATTGGAATTTTTATAACAACAAATTTCATGATGAACTATTATATCAAAAACTATTTTTGGTTACGAAACCTTAAATGGCTTTTGATTGCTTTTCTTTCTTTAAAACTTATAGGAATCTTTTGGGGTTTTCAATTCCACCGAACTGTTTTAGCAAGTAATACAGCGTTTGAAGCAAAATCTCTAGAAATTTTTATAGATACTGACGATTCGTTTGATAGTCTATGTTTAAAGCTTGAAAATCATTTAAAATCAATCAAGTCATTCAGCCGTTTGGCAAAAATCAAATCTTTTGATGAATCGATTAGACCAGGACGGTTTTTAATTCTTTCATCAAGTAGTAACAATACCATAATTAACACTCTAAGATCTAGCGGCCAACCCATCAATGTGGTATTCAATAATCAAGAAAGAATCGAAAATTTAGCTGGAAAAATATCGAATCAACTTATGATTGATAGCCTTTCTTTATTAAACCATATTACGAACGATGATGTTGTTAGTAAAAAGGGATTTACTCCTGAAAATGCCTTAGCCATGTATATTCCCAATACATATGAATTTTATTGGGAATCAGACGCCAGTACGTTTTTTAATAGAATGTATTATGAATATCAACGTTTTTGGAATGAAAATCGACTTGCGAAAGCTAAATCATTAGAATTAACTCCCATTGAGGTGATTGTTTTGGCATCGATTGTTCACAAAGAAACAACCAAAAAGGAGGAAATGCCATTAGTTGCTGGTGTCTATTTAGAGCGATTAAGACGTAATATGAGACTTCAGGCAGATCCAACCGTTATCTATACGATTAAAAAGCATTCAGGTAATTTTAAGAAAGTCATCAAACGAGTGTTGTATCGAGATTTGGAAATAGATTCTCCATTCAACACTTATCTCTATAAAGGATTACCTCCAGGTCCAATCATTACACCAGATATTGCCAGCATCGAAGCTGTTTTGAATCCCAAAATGGAAGGGTATTTATATTTTGTTGCTGATATTGAAAACCCTGGATACCACAAATTTTCAAAAACGTTGTCTCAACACAATAGAAACCGAGTCAAATACATCCGCTGGATAAATTCAAAAGGAATCACTCGCTGATGGATTATTGTGTGTTGCAGCGTCATTGAGCTACCAATATCAGTCAAACTGACCATCTACTTCAATCTTGTTATGCCGCCGTACTCAGGGTGAAATTTGTCAATGATTTTTCAATTTATTCCTATATCAACAACTTTACAACCATGGATTTTGAACGGTTTATTACTGGTTATTTTAATGGTTCAAGTATTCGTTTTATCTCTATGGCCATGATTATTGATCATCATTCGGTGAACCGTCATATGAAACCTATCTTAGATAGTTTACCGGCTTTCGAAGGAAGGAACTAACCGATTGCTGACGTGTAAACTAGTTTTCACAATACTTAAAGCATGAATTCGTTTTTCTTGAGGCCGGACTTGGGAGAATAGATAAGATTCTTGGTGACTATTTTATAACAAGATATGATGCCATTTTTTCACTGTAATTCACAGACAATAAACAACTGACCGGAAAAAGTATTGTATAAATTGATTTCGGTGGCGCCTATATGAAAGGATTTTCAGTGACTAAGGCTTTGATTCTTTTTATTGATTTCTTTGAGGATATGGCTTTATTGCTTCGATTCTAAGACTTCTGCCCTTTCATTAAGTGTATCTATCCGATTGAGATTTAATTGGTAGTCATGTTCAAGAATCGAAACTAAAATAACCGTCAATAACGAGCCTCTTAAATCACTCCATTTCTTGAGAATGGGAACAAAAAAAAATCGCCGTTCCACACGAATAGTGGTGGTACCAAAAATCAATTCGAAGCGATATCAAAAAGTATCAAAAGAACTCTTTAGCAAGTAGAAATTAATCGATATTTAGAAACAACTTCTGACAGAATAAGGCCTTGGAGTAGGCGATTTGATTTTATCTGAAATGATTTTAAGGATAAAAATCATTAGCCGCTTTTATAACTTTCTCCGATTTTGATTTGAAAAAATATATTCTAAATTTGCAGGCCAAAAAGTGGAATATATTTATTTCTTGACCTCCATGGAAGCTACAATACGCGAAGTTGAAAATGAACTGATAACCAAAAAGGATTTTCCAAAGTTTTCTGCTGGGGATACTATCACAGTTTATTATGAAATCAGAGAAGGCGAAAAAGTACGAACTCAGTTTTTTAGAGGTGTTGTCATACAAATCAAAGGGCACGGTTTAACCAAAACCTTTACCATTCGAAAAATTTCCAATACTATTGGTGTGGAACGCATTTTCCCAATCAATATGCCGACGCTTCAAAAAATTGAAGTCAATAAAAGAGGTAAAGTTCGCCAATCAAGAATATTCTACTTTAGAAAGCTTCGAGGTAAAAAAGCTCGCATTAAAGAGGTTAGAAAATGATCCTTTCATTATTTTGAATCTATTTCTAATCCATTATCACAAACACGATAAAAAATTCGACTCCGTTTTCAGTACATTATGAAACTTTGAGAATCAGTTTCAAAGGTTTGATATCAGTGACTTACATTTGTTGAAACTTACTGATAATGTCTAAAATAAAAGTCCAAAATCCAATCGTTGAACTAGATGGCGATGAAATGACTAGGATTATTTGGGATTTTATCAAAAACCAACTGATTCTACCCTATCTAGATTTGGATATCAAATATTATGACTTGTCGATAAACAGTCGTGATAAAACAAACGATCAAATTACAGTTGATGCAGCCAATGCCATTAAACAATATAATGTGGGTATCAAATGCGCCACCATTACCCCTGATGAATCTCGAGTCAAAGAATTTGGATTGTCTAAGATGTGGCGTTCACCCAATGGGACTATAAGAAACATCGTGGGTGGCACTGTTTTTAGAGAACCCGTGATTATCAATAATATTCCCCGGATTGTTCCTGGATGGACATCTCCCATTTGTATTGGGAGACATGCGTTTGGAGATCAATACCGTGCCGTTGATACCCAAATAGAACAAAAGGGGAAACTTACGATGACTTTTACTCCTGAGAAGGGGAATCCTCAAACCTGGGAAGTTTTTCAATATACTTCCCCCGGAGTCGCCATGTGCATGTTTAATGTGGATGAATCCATCTATGGTTTTGCAAGATC
Source organism: Flavobacteriaceae bacterium (assembly GCA_026709415.1). Taxonomy (GTDB): domain Bacteria; phylum Bacteroidota; class Bacteroidia; order Flavobacteriales; family Flavobacteriaceae; genus Bin25. The sequence goes on along the minus strand of JAPOSZ010000012.1, from coordinate 46,716 downwards.
GTGCATGAATCAAGCTATCAATAAAAAATGGCCTTTATACCTTTCAACAAAAAACACTATTTTAAAAGCTTATGATGGACGGTTTAAAGATATCTTTCAAGAAGTTTATGATAATGAATTCAAATCCCAATTTGAAACATTAGGTATTTTTTATGAACATCGATTGATAGATGATATGGTTGCTGCGGCACTAAAATGGTCTGGAGGTTTTGTTTGGGCATGCAAGAATTATGATGGGGATGTTCAATCGGATACCGTTGCCCAAGGATTTGGGTCCTTGGGATTAATGACTTCAACTTTGGTAACCCCCGATGGAAAAACCATGGAAGCCGAAGCGGCTCACGGGACTGTTACCAGACACTATCGAGAACATCAAAGAGGAAATCCAACATCAACCAATCCGATTGCCTCCATTTTTGCATGGACAAGAGGTTTACAACATCGGAGCAAACTAGATGGTAACGATGAATTGAAAAAATTTTGTGTTGCACTTGAAAATATTTGTATCCAAACCGTTGAATCTGGTCAAATGACCAAAGATTTGGCCCTACTGATCCATGGTCAAAAAATCACCTCTCAACACTATTTGAACACCTCTGAATATTTAGCCCAAGTCAGAAACCGCTTGGATCGTCAATTATCAGCAACTTAAAACGTATTTTAAATTCAGTTAAGTCAATTAACGTGGATGAGCTTATTAGAATCACCGAACAAGATTCAAATCACCATGATTTAGAACACAAAACTATTGAAGAGTTAGTTCAAGGAATTCACCAAGAAGATCTTTACGCTATTCATGCTCTTGGTGGTGTCTTGAATCAAGTTGTACCATTGATAAAAGCGGTGGTTCAAAAGTTAAAAGTTGGGGGGCGATTGTTTTACATTGGTGCTGGGACTTCTGGAAGATTAGGCGTATTAGATGCTTCGGAGTGCCCTCCGACCTATGGGGTTTCTCCAGACTTAGTCATCGGTATCATTGCCGGTGGAGATTATGCATTACGTCATTCTATTGAACATTCCGAAGATGATACGGCCCAATGTTGGAAAGACCTTTCCCAATACAGTATATCCAAACAAGATATCGTCATTGGGGTTGCTGCATCGGGAACAACACCTTATGTTGTGGGAGGTTTATCTGATTGCCAAAAAAACGAAATTACCACCGGTTGCATTACCTGTAATCCAAACGCTCCCATTAGTCAAGTGAGTGATTTTCCGATTGAAGTCATTGTTGGTCCCGAATTCATCACGGGTTCTTCCCGTATGAAAGCTGGGACAATTCAAAAATTAGTGCTCAATATGATATCCACCTCTACCATGATCCAACTCGGCCATATCAAAGGAAACAAAATGGTGGATATGAAATTGGCTAATAATAAATTAAAAAAAAGAGCCCTTGGTATACTGGTCAATGAATTGAATATTTCCCAAGAAAAAGCACAACGACTATTAAATGAACATGGAAGTATCCGAAACGTTCTTCAATCGTTTAATTCAATTTGACTGTGACTAAACGTCAAATAAGACTGACATTAACCTACTTCATTCTTTTTGTTATTTGTGGGTTGATCTCCATGGTTTTGATTGTTAATGCATTTCAAAATCAAGGGCATCGATTGTACTATCCCATTTTGATATTTGGCTTATTGGTGTTTGTTACATCCATCTATTATGGTTTTATGGGTGTAGATACATTAAAAGTTAGCTTATTGGGTAAAAAAAACAAATCAAAAAAACCTTTTGTCAATAATTGATGGTTACCATTACGTTTCCTTCGGGTGAAAAGAAAGCATTTCAAAAAGGAACCTCGGCTCATGATATAGCCGTTTCTATCAGTGTTGGATTAGGGCAAAATGCTCTTTCTGCTCGATTTAATCACCACACGATCGAATTATCCCAACCGATTGAAAATGATGGGACGATTGAATTTTTTACTTGGAATGACCCTGAAGGTAAAAAGGCATTTTGGCATTCTTCTGCTCACATATTGGCTCAAGTTTTGCGTGAGTTTTATCCCAATTGTAAATTAACCATTGGGCCCCCCGTGGAGCAAGGATTTTATTACGATGTGGCTTTTAATGGCAAAGCCCCTTCAGAAAGTGATTTTGAGGCTATTGAACAACGTTTTTTAGAACATGCCAGTAAAAAGCATCCCTTTGTTATGCGTCGTGTTTCAAAAGAAATGGCTTTAGATTACTACCAAAAAGAAAATAATCCATATAAAATTGAACTTGTTGAAGGGCTGGATGATGAAAACATCACATTTTGCGATCATGCAGATTTTACTGATTTATGTCGAGGGGGTCATATTCCGCATACCGGTTATATTAAATCCGTCAAACTTTTGAATATTTCCGGCGCTTTCTGGAGAGCTAATCAATCCAATGTTCAACTAACTAGAATTTACGGCATTTCATTTCCAAAACAGAAATATTTGAAAGAATACTTACAGATGATTCAAGAAGCTAAAAAAAGAGATCATCGGGTTTTGGGAAAACAGTTGGGATTGTTCACCTTTTCGACCAAAGTGGGTTCTGGACTTCCTTTATGGCTACCCGATGGGGCGGCATTAAGACAACGCCTAGAAGATTTCATGAGGGAGGCACAAAAAAAAGCAGGATATGATTTTGTGATTACTCCACATATCGGCCACAAAGAACTCTATGTGACTTCTGGACATTTTGAAAAATATAGTGCCGACAATTTTGGGACCATTAAGACCCCAGATCAAACCGAAGAGTTTTTACTCAAATCGATGAATTGTCCACACCATTGTGAAATATACAATGCCCAACAATGGAGTTATAAAGATTTGCCCGTACGCTACTCTGAATTTGGAACGGTATATCGTTATGAACAAAGCGGAGAATTACATGGGTTAACCCGAGTACGAGGTTTCACACAAGATGACGCTCATATCTTTTGTACCCCTCAACAATTAAACAAAGAATTTAAAGACGTCATCGATTTGGTTCTTTATGTTTTTGAGTCATTGAGTTTTAAAGATTTTACGGCACAGGTTTCACTGAGAGATCCCAATACACCAGAAAAATATTTGGGCGATGAGAAACAATGGGAAAAAGCTCAAAATGCCATTATAAAAGCGACCCAAGAAAAAGGATTAGACTATACCATTGAAATCGGCGAAGCTGCATTTTATGGTCCTAAACTGGATTTTATGGTTAAAGACACCCTACAAAGAAAATGGCAATTAGGGACTATTCAAGTAGATTATAATTTGCCAGAAAGATTTGATTTGACCTACAAAGGAAAAGATGATCAGTTACATCGACCGATCATGATTCATCGAGCCCCTTTTGGCAGTTTAGAACGTTTTGTTGCGATTTTAATTGAACATACCGCGGGAGAATTTCCCCTTTGGCTGACGCCACACCAAGTTGGAATACTTTGTGTGGGGGAAAATCACCAAAAATATGCTCAAAAGGTAGCTAAATCCTTAGAAAAGTCCGATATTCGCACTCGAATCGATATGAGAAATCAAACAGTCGGTAAAAAAATCAGAGAGGCCGAAATCTCTAAAATCCCCTATATGTTGATCTTAGGTGATAAGGAAATCCAAACCAACACGGTGGCCGTGAGAAAACACAGACAAGGTGATTTGGGAAGTATGTCACTAGATCAGTTTGTTGGTGTACTCAATTTACAGATTGAAAGTGAAGTTTCATCTTTTGAAAATAACAATCTAAATCAATAAGTCATAGCCATTCGAAGAAGGAGGAGTCATCGACCTGCTCGGATAATTCGAGAGGATCCTCATAAGATTAACGATAAAATAACCTCATATGAAATAAGACTGGTTGGAAACAATGTGGATGTTGGTATCTATACACTAGATAGAGCCTTGGAAATTGCTCGAGAGAAAGAACTTGATTTGGTTGAAATTTCTCCAAAGGCCAAACCGCCAGTTTGTAAAATACTGGATTATAAAAAATTTTTATTTGAACAAAGAAGGAGAGAAAAGGAAATAAAATCTAGAGCTTCCAAAGTAATAGTCAAAGAAATTCGATTTGGTCCCAACACCGATGAACATGATTATGAGTTTAAAAAAAAACATGCCATTAAGTTTTTAAATGAAGGAGCCAAAATCAAAGCTTTTGTTTTTTTTAAAGGACGTTCCATCATGTTTAAAGATAAGGGACATATATTACTTTTGCGGCTGGCTCAAGAATTAGAAGAATACGGAAAGATTGAAAAAATGCCAGAATTAGAAGGTAAAAGAATGACCATGATTATTAATCCAAAAAAAATTAAATCTCATGCCTAAACAAAAGACCAATTCGAGTGCAAAAAAAAGGTTCAGATTAACGGGGAGTGGTAAACTCAAACGTAACCAATCCAATAAACGTCATTTATTAACTAAAAAATCTAAAAAAAGAAAACTGAGATTAACCCATTCAACATTAGTACACAAAAGTGATGCTGATAATGTCAGTCGACAATTGGGTTTAAAGTAGTATTTGTTCCCTTAAATAATAATTAAAATGCCAAGATCTAAAAATAAAGTGGCTTCTCGAGCTAGACGAAAGAAAATTTTAAAATTCGCAAAAGGCTACTATGGACGTAGAAAGAATGTATGGACAGTAGCTAAAAATGCCGTTGAAAAAGGATGGACCTATGCGTATCGTGATCGCAAAGCCAAAAAAAGAAATTTCCGGACTCTTTGGATTCTAAGGATTAATGCTGCTACTAGACAACACGGCCTTTCATACAATGATTTCATTCAAAAAGTCCAAGCAGCCAACATCAAACTCAATCGAAAAGTGTTGGCGGACTTGGCTATGAATCATCCTGATGCATTTGAAGCCATTGTCCAAAAAGTCAACACATAATTTTATTGTAACATTTTCCATACCATGACAGTTTATGGGAATGTAATCACCATTCTGCTCGTTTTTTGAAGTCACTATTTGCAATACTTGGTTGTTTTGGGTTATTGTTTTTGGGGATAGCGCAACAACCTTCTGGTAATAGGCAAGGATTTAATCGAGGTAATTTAAATCCCATTAGCGTGAGCGGTCAAATTGTCTCCCAACAATCCAAAGAATCATTGGCGTATGCTACGGTATTGTTTCGTAATAGTCGATTTTCGAATCGACCACAAGGGGGCATCACTGATGAAAACGGACTGTTTGAAATTGAGATAGTTCCAGGTGATTATGTCATTGAAATCGAATTCATCGGTTTTGAAAGTTTGATTCTTGATCAACAATCATATTCTGAAACTACCGATCTAGGCGTTATTGAATTAGCGCTTAAGTCCAAAGAACTCGATGAAATCGAATTGGTTGGAGAACGAACCACAGTTGAAATCAAGCTCGATAAAAAAATTTATAATGTTGGTTCCGACATCACCGTCAGAGGTGGCAGTGTTTCGGATGTTTTAGATAATGTCCCTTCTGTCAGTGTTGATGTTGAAGGTAATGTCGCACTAAGGGGGAATAATAATGTGCGCATCTTAATCAATGGAAAACCATCGGGATTGGTTGGATTATCGGGGCCTCAAGGATTGCGCTCTCTTCCCGCGGAATCCATTGAGCAAGTTGAAGTGATTACTTCTCCTTCAGCCCGATACAGTGCTGAAGGAACGGCAGGCATTTTGAATATCATCTTAAAAAAACAAGATTTGTATGGCATCAATGGTAATTTGATTGGTAGCATAGGAGAACCGGATATTGCTAGTGGGTCTGCTACCTTAAATTGGCGAAGGGAAAAGTTTAATCTCTTTACCACCAACTCATATAACTATAGCAATAATTCGGGATATTTTTCAAACAACAACACTTATTACAATATAGATGCTGAAGGGGTTGATCAACCGGACACCTTTCTGTCTGAATACCGTGATGCCAATCGAAACCGCAATAGCTATTTTACAACACTTGGATTAGAATACTTCTTTAATGAAAAAACTTCGATTATATTCAGTGGATTTTATAGGTCGTCTGATGGGAAAGATCGAACACCCAATGAAATTGAAGAATTCGATAGTCATCGGAACCGAGTCAGTTTTACTGAAAGAGTTGAGTTAGAAGAGGAAAAAGATATTTCAAAACAAATAAGTCTTAATTTTTTTAAAGATTATGAACAACGAGATCACCGGTTAACCGCTACACTCCAATACGAAGAAAGCTCAGAAGATGAACTGGCCAATATTTCAAATCAAACCATATTTCCTTTAAATAGTCCTTTGCAAAGAGAAAAAAACATCACCATCGAAGATGATCGACGCATCTTGGTTCAATCCGATTACGTTAAGCCTTATGACAATGGCAATCGGTTTGAAATTGGATTCAGAGGAAATTACACCAATCAATTGGTTGACTACCAGGTAAGTCTGACAAGAAACAATAGCGATTTCATATTAGATACGGATTTATCAAATGTATTGGAATACAAAGAGTATATTACAGCGGGCTATTCTCAATACGGAATTCAATTCGACAAGTTTGGTGTTTTAATGGGACTTCGGGTCGAACATTCTCAAATAACGATCAATCAACGAACGTCTAATGATTTAAATACTAAAGATTATACGGACTTCTTTCCGACGGTAAACTTATCATTAGAAGCCAGCGAGCAAACATCTTACCAATTAGGATATAGTCGTCGAGTAAGAAGACCTCGATCCCGTTATATCAATCCGTTTCCATCAAGATCGAGTGTCACCAATATCTTTCAAGGGAATCCCGATATCGATCCTACTTATTCAAACGCTTTCGACCTTGGTCTTTTAAGACGATGGGATAAAATGACATTTAATGCTTCCACTTATTATTCAAAAGCAACTGATAGTTTTGTTTTTATCAATGAAGATACGGGGATGCTCGTCACCATTAGTGGGGATCCTGATGATCCCAATAGTCAGCTGACCCAAGTGCCGGTCATCAGAAGATCTCCTGTTAATTTGACCTCCAATATTCGTTGGGGGACTGAATTTACTCTTTCATGGTTTCCATCTAGCGATTTCCGATTGAACGGAAATTTCAATCTATTCCATTCCTCAACCAAAGGAAGTTATAGTGGCCTCAGTTATGATGCATCGAATCTCAGTTGGTTTGGTCGATTAAATGCCACTATTCAACTTCCTTTTGACATCGATTTGCAATTGCGAGGCTTTTACTTTGGTCCTTCGGAAGATGCTATCAATAAAAGAAGAGGAAATTTTATCGCCTCAGGAGCCCTCAATAAACGAATTTTCAAGGATAAAGGAACTATTTCATTTAGGGCCTCTGATATTTTTAATACTTCCATTAGACAAATCGAAACGTTTGCTCCAACATTTTACAGTGAAACAGAAATACAGTGGAGACCACCAACTTTTGTACTATCTCTCAGTTATATTATCAATGAGCGGCGTGAAAACCGACGCAGAAGTCAAGGACGTGGAAATGATGGCGGGGGATTCCAAGATGGGGAAGGTTTTGATTTCTAAAATCAAACCTCATACACTGCGTTCATAGTGAACTTTCACTTTGCAAAACCAAGTCATTTACTATAAATTTTATAACTGATTCAGAGGTTAATTTTGACCCCAAAATCGAGACTTATAGAATAAATATTATCAATTTGAGTCATTGATTGAATGGGTTCAGAACCGTCCAATCTTAAATTGGGGGGATGGCTTCTAAGCGGATCCCAAACCAATTCTTGAGATTCCAATTTTCCGTAGTTCGTATAATTTATTTTAAACGTAAACGATGTCTTTTGACTGAAATGATATTCGAGACCTCCCAATATTTTGTATGAAATAACCGTATCCTTCATCGATCCAAACGCCGAACTAACCGCTCCTGCCAAATTTCGTTTTACTTGATTGGCGTTATCAAGGTTATTAATGACCTCTGTATTTATGCGGTCCGTATCATGGAACCTCGCCCAAACGCTCGCATATTCCGCATGTAACCTACTAACACCAGCTCCCACACCCATATAGGGACTTACAGCCCCCCATCTTGATATTTTAAATATGACATTTCCATAGAAACTACCTGACTTTAAATCACCTAAACGCTCTTCAGCTTTATAAATTTCGCCTTCTATTTTTTCTCTATCAACTCCACTGGATTCAAAACCATTGACTTCTGAGGTTTCATTGTATGAGGCCACCGAAAAATGATGTTCCAATTCAATGGCAATGAATGAGTTCATCTGAACACCGAATCCAAGACTTCCCGATCGACCTAATGAACTTTCAAAATCAACCGTATACCCATCTCCTAGTCCTCTATTCCTATCATCACAACCTGGAATGAGTAGATAATTTGGATTGATGTATTCATCACAATAACTCGCTCGATCATCAGAAGCTCCTTTCATTTTCAAACTTGGATGGTATCCAAGACCGATGTTTAATGTTGAGTAGAGTTCCATTTGACCCAAAACCGGTGTACAAGTCAAGATGACAATAAAAAGAGTGTAAATCGTTTTTTTCTTGGGATTCATAGGTCTCAAAATAGTTTATAGCGGTTACATGTTGAACCATCAATAAAATCAAAAAATAATAAAAAATCAGTCATTATGGTTGAACTTTTGAGCCAATCTAAATCAATAAATAAATCCTTAGAATTACTGTATCCATTCCACTCTAAGCTTAAAGAAGAATATTTTCAAATAAAAAATATTAGGACTTTGAGAGCGATTTTTTTGATTTTATTAAAGCTTTCATTTTTTCAATCATTGGACCAAAAATCCAATATGGAACAAGAAATGCGGCTAAAAAAATCATGAGCCAGAAGCCCATCAAAACAATTCCTGTGAATACTATAAATCCTAAATATTGACTGAACTCAAACATGACTGCTATGTTAATGCAAATGTAGTATAATCTCTTTTCTGATACGACATAAAATTCACCTCGTATTCATACCCAAACCAATGACATGCTTGACAATTGACTAATTTTGAACAAATCATGATTTGTGAAATATCGACTTGAAAAGGATACGCTCGGGATCGTTAAAGTTCCAAAAGATGCTCTTTGGGGTCCACAGACCCAACGGTCTATCAATAATTTTAAAATTGGCCCACCTGCGTCCATGCCTATTGAAATAATCTATGGTTTTGCTATCGTCAAAAAGGCTGCAGCTTATGCCAATCATCAATTAGGGGTACTGAATGAATCCAAAAGAAACCTGATTGCTCAAGTTTGTGATGAAATACTCCAAGGAACCTTAGATGACCATTTTCCTCTTGTGATTTGGCAAACTGGCTCTGGGACTCAAACCAATATGAATGTCAATGAAGTGATCGCTAATAAAGCTCAAATCAATCAAAACAAAGAAATAGGTAGTGACCCACCCGTTCTTAAACCCAATGATGATGTCAATAAATCGCAGTCATCAAACGATACTTTTCCAACAGCCATGCATATTGCGGTATACCAAATCATACAGCGTCACACCGCAGTTCAAATTAAACAACTCATTGAAATTTTTGAAACCAAAGTCAAACAATTTGAAAAGATTGTTAAAATAGGTCGAACCCATCTGATGGATGCTACACCACTGACATTGGGTCAAGAATTTTCAGGATATGTGCATCAATTAAAAATGGGATTGAAATCACTAAAACAATCCATGGATCATTTATCAGAACTAGCTCTAGGAGGAACAGCGGTAGGAACGGGATTGAATACCCCCAAAGGATATGACAAACTGGTTGCCAAATTTATTTCTGATTTTACACAACTATCCTTTAAAACCGCTTCTAACAAGTTTGAAGCCTTATCTTCCCATGATGCCATCATTGGTACGCACAACGCACTAAAAAAAATAGCGGTTAGTCTCAATAAAATCGGCAATGACATACGCTTATTAGCTTCTGGACCAAGAAGTGGATTGGGAGAACTATCCCTACCATCTAATGAACCAGGAAGTTCCATCATGCCAGGTAAAGTAAATCCCACACAGTGCGAGGCTCTGACGATGGTTTGTGCTCAAATTATCGGCAATGATGTTGCTCTTTCCGTTGGTGGAACCCAAGGTCATTTTCAACTCAATGTATTCAAACCGATGATGGCCTACAATATCTTACAATCGGCTAGATTATTAGGAGATATCTGTAAAAGTTTTGGGGGAAATTGTGTCATGGGGATTGAACCTCGGTTGGAACGTATTGAAGCATTAGTCGATCATTCGCTCATGCTGGTTACGGCCTTAAATCCAAAAATTGGATACTATAAGGCCGCTGAAATTGCTCAAAAAGCATACAAAGATAATACGACTCTAAAGCAAGCTTGTCTTACATTGGGTTATTTGACATCAAAAGAATTTGATTCGCTAATCCAACCTGAAAAAATGACCAAACCAAATCAATCATAAAAATGAAGGGATTGGAAATGTCGATTGTTCCCTATCAAGAAAAGTATCACCAAGCGTTCATCGATCTGAATATGCATTGGCTCGACAAATATTTTGAAGCCGAACCCTATGATAAAAAGCAATTGGAACAGTGTCAAGAGATGATTATTGACCCCGGTGGTTGTATTTATATTGGAATAGTGGAGAACAAACCCATTGGAACCTATGCACTGGTTAAAATTGATCAACAAACGACTGAGTTTAGTAAAATGGCTATTGATGTGAATTACCAAGGAAATGGGTTTGGAAAACAACTGATGGAGCACAGTATTGGCACAGCAAAAAAAATGAACTTTCAGAAACTTGTTCTTTACACCCATTGCAGATTGGAAAGAGCCATTCACATTTATAAAAAGTTCGGATTTCAAACCATCAACGTAGAATCTAATTGTCCCTATGAAAGGTGCAATAAAAAAATGGAATTAGACTTAGCATTGAAATAAAAAGTAATTTTACATAACGATCTTTTAAAAACTATTAACACCAATGTTGATTTAATTACAGTGTCAGAAAACCAAAATTTCAAGGGGAGTAAATGGTGGAAATTTGACTTTCACACGCACACACCAGCTTCAGCTGATTATTTATCAAAATCCACATCACCTGAAGATTGGATTCGTAAAGCAATTGAAACTGGATTGGATTGTGTTGCTGTAACGGATCACAACACTGGTGATTGGATTGATATATTGAAAAAAACAAACAATGAAATTAAAAGTAGTGTTGAAAAGCCCTATTGGTATACTAAAGAGTTAACTATTTTTCCCGGAGTTGAAATCACTATTGGAGGTAGTAATCAAAGAACTCATGTATTAGCAATTTTTGATCCTGAGTTCGGTAGTAATAAAATAACAAGTTTGCTTGGTGCATGTGGAATAACTGAAGGATTCGGTAATAGTGAATATTTTACTTCAAAAAGTTTGTCCGATACACTAGATGCAATTAAACGGACAAATGGGATTGCTATAGCGGCGCATGTAGATCGAAGAAACGGACTTCTTTATGAGATAACTACTCTAAAAACTGTGCTTAAAAAAAACCTCAACAGTTTAACTGCTTTAGAGTTTTGTGAATGTGAATCTAACAACTACTCTCCTGAATTAAAAAGTGAAATAGATAAGCTTGCACATGTTTCAAGCTCAGATGCTCATAATCCTGATGACATTGGCAAATCCTTTTCTTGGATTAAAATGAGTAACCCAAATATCAATAATCTAAAACTAGCACTACTTGACACTCATATGTCGGTCAAAAACCAACCTGAAAATCCTAACGAATTTCCAGATGTTTTTTTGACTAAACTGACTATAAAATCCATGAAACACTGTGGACGCATACAAAACAAACCATTTGTAATCGATTTGAATCCTCACTTCAATTCATTAATAGGAGGGCGAGGAACTGGAAAGTCAACAATCATCGAAGCCATACGAATTGTTTCAAGACGTGATGAAAATATTAAACTCCAAAACTCAGAGGTAAGTAATCAACTCAACCAATTCATGAAACTTTCAGAAAATGATGGTGTAATGCTAGAAAAGACAGAGATTTTATTGGATTTTCAGCGTCGAAACCGAAAATTTATAGTCAAATGGAATTATGGTGGTCAAGGATTAGCATTGTCAGAAAATAATTCGCACTTGAATTTAGACGATATCGGTGATTTTGAGCATTTCCTCCCCATTAGTATATACAGCCAAAAACAAATAAATGAACTTTCATCTAATACTAGCGGATTATTAAAAATCATTGACAATTCTAAAAGAGTAAACCGACATGAATGGGAATCTAACCTTGAAAGCACTCGAAATAAATTTTTTCAACTGAAAATAAAAAAACGAGAATTATTAAGAATCATAAATGAAGAGACTGAACTGAAGTATAAGTTAAGAGATATTGAAAATGACTTGAAACTATATGAAGAAAAGGGGCATGGAGATATATTAAAGTTATATCAAAAACGTAGTCAGCAAAATAGTGCACTTCAAGGTATAAACATATTTGATGATTTTTTGGCTAACTTAAATTTATTAATTGAAAACACAGTCTTATCTGATTTTCCAGAATATTTATTTGACGAACTAGATAAGACAACTGTTCAGATTAAAGAAATCCACTCACTAACATTGGAAAACTTCAGCAGAATCAAGAGTTCGCTCATTAATATTGCCAAAGATGTTGAAAAGCTAAAAAGTAATAGAGACTCAAAAATCTCTTCAAGTAGTTGGAACAAATCCTACTCCAAAAGTGTTGAAGAATATCAAAGATTAATATATGAGTATAGCAAAAGTAAATCTCAAATAAGTTTAACCACCTATGGACATTGGGTTCGACAGCGTAATGAAATACAAAATAAGTTGAATAACATAGAATTAATTCGAAAAGAATTAGAAATAGTCGAAAAAGGATTACAACAAACGAAAACTAAGCTTTTTGAATTAAGAAAAGAACTTTTTCAGCGTAGAACAAACTTTATAAATGAAGCTATTGGGCAAAACGAATTTGTTCGCATGGAGTTGATACCGTTTGGAGAAGTAGAAAAATTTGAAAAAGAGTATCGAAAAAAGCTTAAAATTTATAAAAATGATACATACACTAGTTCAATTTATGATTACGATAATAATTGTAGCATTCTTTGGAATCTTATCAATTGGGAAAATCCGAATGTATCCGAATCAGATCTTTTGAAAACTATTGAAGATATCAAAAAGACAACATTCGATATTGCTTTGGGAACCTCAAACCCTAGTGGAATTAAGGGTAATTTCGTCAACTATTTAACCTCTCTTTATGAAAAAGATATAACTGCATTTGATAATCTTGAAATTTTGTGGCCTGAGGATAAGTTACGAGTCAAATACAATAAAGATTCTAAATTTAAGGACTTAAAAATGGCTTCAGCAGGACAAAAAGCTGCTGCAATATTGGCCTTTTTACTTAGCCATGGTACTGAACCTTTAATAATTGATCAACCTGAAGATGATTTAGATAATGCTTTAATTTACGACCTAATTGTGAAACAAATACGTCAGAATCAAAACAAACGCCAATTTATAATCGCAACTCACAACCCAAACATTGTAGTTAATGGAAACTCAGATCTTGTTAATATTCTTAAATTTATAAATGGTCTAGTAGTTCTATATCAACAAGCCGGACTAGATGATATAGAAATTCGAAATGAGATATGTAACATCATGGAAGGTGGTAGAGAGGCTTTTGAAAATAGGTATAAGCGAATTGCACTTGAAGTAGAATAAAATGCAAAAATTATGGATGATTTGATAAATCAAATTAGGTTAGGTGAAGAAACTTTGCTTGAATTTAAAAATCTTCAATACAAAGGATATCAAGTTGTCGGACCTCATCGTAATAGTATGGCTGATGAGTTAGCCGCAATGGCAAATACAGATCACGGTGTATTTTTACTTGGTGTGGATGATAAAACCAAAACAATTGTTGGTATTCCTATTGAAAAAATAGATGTTGTTGAACAATGGATAATGGGAATATGTAATGATCTTATTGAGCCAAAGTTAAACTATTATATTCGGAAACTGCCTATAATTACTGATGACACCGAAGAACAAATCATCATTAGATTAGATGTACGCAAAAGTCTAATTGTTCATAAAAGTCCAGGGGGATACTTTCACCGTATTGGTAGTTCTAAACGTCAAATGGACACTAATTACTTAACTGGATTTATCCAACAAAGAAGTCAAACTAGAGTTATTAATTTCGATCTTCAAATGGTTACAGATGCTCATCCTGACTGTCTTGAAAAATCGTTGTGGGAGAAATTTAAAACAAATTTATCTCCAGACGATGACAATGAATTCTTACAGAAACTTAAACTGATTAAAAAGGATTCTGATGGACAGAAATATCCGACCGTTGGTGGACTTTTAATGGCTTGTAAAAGACCTGATGAGTTTTTACCTCATGCCTACATACAAGCCGTTGCTTATCGTGGAACCGAAAGAGATGCGGCTTATCAAATAGATGCTAAAGATTTATACGGTCCTTTAGACGTTCAAATTAATAAAGCTTGTCATTTTGTTTATAAGAATATGAGAGTCTATGCCATTAAAAATCCAACTAGATTTGATATTCCTCAATACGATATGCGTGCAGTACTAGAATCTATTGTTAATGGAATAGTCCATAGAGATTATTATCAATATAAATCTAAAATTCGCTTGCATATGTTCTCAGATAGACTTGAGATTTTTTCACCAGGAACATTACCCAATTCCATGACCGTTGAAAATCTACCTTTATTGCAAGCCACTCGTAATGAATTAATTGCTAGTTTGATGGCACGATGTTCAATAATTCAAAGTGAATACATAAGAAGCAATCGCAAAAATCTAATGGATAAACGAGGTGAGGGAGTTCCGATTATACTTACAAAAAGCAAAGAATTATCTGGACGTATCCCTGTGTATAAAGAAATTGATAAAATGGAGTTACTCTTAACAATTTACGCAACTCCTCCTCCCAATGTATAAATTTTGGTGAGTTTTGTTTTCCCAAAATAACATTCACATAAGTTAGATTTTGGCCTGATCTTCTTTTAGTTTTTTGGCTTCTAATTCAGATTCTGTGAATGCTTGTGCTCTACTTTTTTGAGTGTCGAACATCACTGGAGTAGCTATAAACACCGATGAATAAGTCCCCACAATAACGCCAATGATGAGAGCAAACATAAATCCTCTAATGGATTCCCCTCCAAAAATGAATATGGATAGAAGGACAATCAGGGTTGTCAAAGAAGTGTTCAAGGTTCTACTTAATGTACTATTCAAGGCTTGATTGACCGTATCATGGAATCCGGATTTTGAATGTTCTCTAATATACTCCCGAATACGATCAAAGACTACCACGGTATCGTTTAATGAATAACCAATAACGGTCAATATAGCGGCTATAAAAGCTTGGTTGATTTCCATGTTAAATGGCATGAACTTATAAGCCAATGAGAATATGCCCAAAACAATCAATACATCATGAAAAACTGCCGTAACGGCACCCAAAGAGAATTGCCATCGTCGGAATCGAAATAAAATATAAAGGAAGACGACAATTAACGAACCGAAAACGGCTAAAAATGAATTGTTTTTAATATCATCGGCTATGGTTGGACCAACTTTAATCGACGACATGATGCCTGCTTGCTTTTCTTCACTTCCAGGGATAAAGGTCTCATACGACACTTCTTGAGGTAAATAGGGCCTTAAAACATCATACATGATTTCTTGTATTTCTGTATCAACTTCTAAACCTTCAACATCCACTTTGTAATTGGTAGTGATTTTTAGTTGATTGGCTTCGCCAAATGTTTTAGCTTCGGCACTACCCAATCGATCTGTCAATAAATTGGTGATTTCAACAGCATTGATGGGTTCAGAAAAACGAACGATATAGGATCTCCCTCCCACAAAATCTACGCCTTGATTCAATCCTTGAGTAAACAAGGATATTATACAAATTACAATGGCGATAGAAGATATGATATAGGTTTTTTTACGCAGGTTTAAAAATTTTATAGCGACTCGGGATAGTAAATCTTTGGTATACTTAGTGAAAAAAGAAACCTCTTTCTTTTTGTTATTTCGGATATTGATGAATATGCGAGTGATAAAAATGGCAGTGAATAATGATGTCGCAATACCTATGAGAAGTGTTGTTGCAAATCCTTTGATGGGACCTGTTCCAAACACAAACAAAATCAAAGCCGTTAATCCTGTTGTGATGTTGGCATCTAAAATGGAAGAAAGCGCATTATTAAATCCATCAGCAACCGATTTTCTAAGCCCTTTTCCTTTTTTCAATTCTTCACGTACCCTTTCAAATATCAACACATTGGCATCAACTGAAATACCGATGGTCAAAACAATACCTGCAATTCCAGGGAGAGTTAATACGGCTCCCAATCCCGCCAAGACCCCAAAAATGAACAATAGATTGAGTATAAGGGCAATGTCGGCATACAACCCGGCCCGACCATAATAGAAAATCATCCAGACCAATACAAAAACCAAAGCGATTAAAAACGAATAGACACCAGCTTGGATGGCTTCTTTACCAAGAGAGGGGCCTACTACTTCGGATTGAATAATTTCTGCCGAAGCTGGTAGTTTACCAGCCCTGAGTACATTAGCTAAATCGATGGCTTCCAAAAGCGTAAAGTTTCCAGATATTTCACTGCGTCCACCAGAAATGGCTCCACTAGAAACACCAGGTGCTGAATAAACCACATCGTCCAATACGATGGCTATGGAACTCTGTTGTTCAAATGCTTTTCCTGTCATGGACTCCCATATACGAGCCCCTCGTGCATCCATTTGCATGGAAACACTTGGATTACCTACAGCGTCATATGATTGCATGGCATCAATGACTACTCCCCCACTTAAAGGAGCCATATTTTCTCGATTAGATTTTAAAGCATACAATTCTGTGGCTCCATCTTCTCCGGGTATTCCCCAGGCAAAACGAACGTATCGAAATTCAGATGGCAACAATCTTCGAATTCTAGGATCATCCAAATATGACGTGATGTGGTCAAGCTGATTGGTATCAAATCTTGCCAACACGGGGCCTCCTTGAAAACCATAACCCTGGATAGCATCTAAAATGGGATTGAGTGGAATGATGGAGTCGGCTGGTTCAGTGATTTCCTGCAACAAATCATCTATTTCAGATTCTTGATCGGTTGGAGTTTCTTCAAGGCTAGCCTCTTGGGCTTGATCTTCAGTATCTGCAGGGGTATTGGACTCGACAATTTCTTTGGCCAACTGATTGGCTTGAGATAAAAAAGCAGATAATTCAGTGTTTTTAAAGGTTTCCCAAAATTCTAATTGAGCGGTACTTTGTAATAGGTTTTGAATCCGTTCAACATCTTTGGCCCCTGGTAATTCAACCAGTATTCGTCCGGACGAACCTAACCGCTGGATATTGGGTTGACTAACACCAAATTTATCGATCCGTTTTCTGAGTACTTCAAAAGCAGAAACAATCGATTCATCGATCCGTCTTCTCAATATGGATTGAACTTCCGCATCGCTCATTTCAAAGTTTATTTCATCACTTAGTGAACGATTTGAAAAGATGTTTGGAGATGATAATCTAGTGGTTCCACTGATGTTGTCGAAAGCTGAGAAAAAAGATTCGATGTAGGGTTGGTTGCTTTGCTTTTGAAGTTCATCGGCATCTTCTAGGGCCTGTAAGAAAATTGGGTCATTAGAATTTTCTGAAAGTCCAATTAAAATATCCTTAACCGAAATTTGAAGAATGACATTGATCCCCCCTTTTAAATCCAATCCTCGATTTAATTCTTTGGTTTTAGCATCCGCATAATCGGTATAGCCGAACACTCGGATGTTAGCAACGGAATCTAAGTAGGTTTGTTCAGTAGCATCTCTAAGTTCCAAATAGTTTTCATTTTCAGAAGAAATTGTTTCAAGGGCATAATTCTGAGCTTTATTTTCAATATCAGCAACAATAAAAGTGTATGACAATTGGTATATACTGATGATACCAAACAACACACCAAAAACTCTAATTAACCAATTAGTCTGCATAGAAAGCGGTATATGTATTTAAAGGAATGCAAATATAAGTTTTAGCAATGATTGCCTTCCATCCTCATAAAATTGAATCAAGTGATTGATTCATCTGTTGTATTTTTTGAGCACTTTGATTTAGTTTTTCTTGTTCACTGGCATCTAATGCAATTTCAACAATAGATTCTAGTCCATTGGCTCCTATTATACAAGGAACGCCGATACATAAATCATCTAGTCCGTACTCTCCTTCTAATAAAACACTACAAGGTAATAATCTTCTGAAATCTCCCAAGATTGAATCTACCAAGTAAGCGGCTGATGCCCCTGGTGCATACCATGCTGAAGTTCCTAACAATGCTGTTAAAGTAGCCCCTCCCACCATGGTATCAGCAACGACTTGATCTAATTTTTGGGGCGATAATAACGTTGATATCGGAATGCCATGATAAGTGGATAGCCTTGCTAATGGGATCATCGTGGTATCTCCATGACCACCGATAACCATCCCTTGAATTTCACCAGAAGGAACTTCAAGAGCTAATGACAAATAGGTTTTAAATCTTGCGCTATCTAATATTCCTCCCATTCCTATAACTCTATTTTTAGGTAATCCAGTTTTTTTTAATGCCAAATATGTCATAGTATCCATGGGATTAGATACGACTATGAAAATCGTATCAGGAGAATATTTTAAAATATTTTGAGCTACAGAATCTACAATCCCAGCGTTGATTCCAATTAATTCTTCTCTAGACATGCCTGGTTTTCTGGGTATCCCAGAAGTAATCACAACCACATCACTACATTCTGTAGCTTGATAATCATTAGTCACACCAACCACTTTGGTATTATAACTTAAAAGAGTGGCGCTTTGATAAATATCTAAGGTCTTTCCTTCAGCTAGCCCCTCTTTGATATCTAGAAGGACCACATGACTTGCAATAGATTTGATAGCAATATATTCAGCGCAAGAAGCTCCAACGCTTCCCGCTCCAATGATTGAAACTTTCATATTTTATGGTAAAAGGATTCATTGATGTTTATAGTTTTTCTAAATCTTTTCGTTTTCTGATCTATTCTTTAGTTTTCCTGAATAACTGCCCCAATGCTATGGAAGTGCATATTATCATTATAAATAAATGAGATAATTGATACTGATATCATATTATACTTTAATACCCGTTTATGAATCGATATCTAAATTTAGCAAGAAACCAATCATCATAAAAACAATTAGAATTGGCTCTTGGCTAAATTACTGAGTATTAGTAATAATAAACCCTATCACTTCAGAATTAATTCTAACAATTTGGTTCTATCACGAAGTTGTGGGTAAAGATTTAAACCGCCATTAAAAAAGAAGATGGGGCTACCCTAAATTTTTTAAATTTTCTGCCATTGGCTTTGATTTCTTGAATTCTTCCATTCCATCGCTCCACTTTGGCATAGGACTGCGGATCACAGAGAGCATGACCAATGCCTTGTAAATAGTTTTAAAACATACAGGCACCGTAACAACTTCTTGGATGTTCGATTCATTGACACTCTCTATCCAAAGACGACAATACAAAATGACATCCTTTAGTGATAGCGATTCGAAAAGAGACTTAAACTCTTCTCTCAACTTCCAAGCCTTGATGACTTCTAAGTGGCTTTATTACCCCCTTTTTAAAGTACCCCCTTTGTTTCTCAGTTCGGTTTTCTTCGTTGATCAAGATGGCCAATCGAGTGTTTTTGAGCACCGCACGTTTTTTGACTTCTCTTCTATGGACTCGGTCGATAGTTTTCTTGAGATATAGAACTCCAAGCAATCGATCGTGAAACAACTTGGCTTTTGGTAAAGTTTTTCGGGCCGAATGAATATAAGACCACGACACTTCCGTGGTGATAGTTTCCACTTGATATCTCTTTTCTTTCGGAATGGAACAGCTGAGTCATTCTTTGGGACTGGTCATCTTACGGCCTTCGATTAGATCGAGACGGTTCTCTTGTTGGTATCACTGAGAATCGTGATCTCCCTTTTTGATAGCTTTGGCTTCCAAACTGACAGGCAACGGTATGATATCCAATCACTACTTCATGCTCTTACTAAAGCACGAGGAAGCACGCGATTAAAGACTTTAAAACCACAACGAAACCTTTGGGTTGTTGGGCTTTGATCTCTCATCGCCAAAGAAGAGGAATTGCCCATTTCTCCAATAGAAAAGTCCATCGATTCGAGCTATCTACCCAGGGAATATCAACTGTTTTTACTCCCTCAGAAAATCGAATGCATGGCAATCGACAACGGATAAAACACTTCTACAGCAATAAATCCAAATGACATCGAACTCGCCCTTTGCGATGATCATATATAGAGCCTTCCTCTCCCGTTGGGGGGACAACTGACCCAATCGCCCACATGATAAAACCGTTACATCGATCGACATCATGCGATGGTCAACGGTGATGTGGACAACACGCCAAGAGGTTCCTATCCTTCAAACTGACTCGAAAAACTTTAAAAGAACTCCCTTGAAAATAATGATTTTTAGAGCAAAAAGCCCCCAAGTTTCATGGTAAAACCTCTCATTGAAGAAGTTCTTTACATCATCCTTTTTAGATGAAGTATTAATCTTCGCCTTTACTGATTGGTTGGAAATGATTTAATTTCAACTATACTCGTCAATCAGCCAAGTTTTCAGTGAAGGAATAGGAATAGAAAAAAGACGATTATTATTGAGGTGAAAAATCCCTCTAGACAGACAAGTTTGAAATAATTCTTCAGGTTTTAATAATGAATCTTCTTTTGTGAAAAAATGAATCACTTCACTTTTTCTAAAAAATTCAGGAAGGATTTTAATCGTATTGGCAATAGCCTCACAATCTTCTATTAAAAGTCCAGCACATCGTTGTTCGTAATACACTTTTTTTAATTCATCTCCTTCTTTTAAAACATTATTTAGACTTTCTTGAGATAATTCTTTAGTGTCTAGCAATTGATTGTGGACGGCATTACAATAAGAAATGATATGTCGAGGCCATTGATATGTTCTTGTTGATATTTTGTCAACCCAATATTCTGGATTTCCTTTGGCTTTGGCTTCTTTTTTAATCCAATCTTCAATGATGTTTCGTTCGGCTTGTTTGTCTAACTTCTGTAAATTAATGGTATATTCTGAGTTAAATCTAGAAAGGCCAAAGCTTTGAAGAACATCTTTTGTCATTCCTAAGCCTCCAAAC
Organism: Flavobacteriaceae bacterium; assembly: GCA_026709415.1. Lineage (GTDB taxonomy): Bacteria > Bacteroidota > Bacteroidia > Flavobacteriales > Flavobacteriaceae > Bin25. The sequence continues at coordinate 25,541 of JAPOSZ010000012.1, read as the reverse complement.
AACATAATAAACCCTTTTTTTGATTGTAAATTGTGATATTGTTTTAAAAATTCAACAACCTTAGCTTTATTTTCAGTTGAAACGACACCTTCAATGCCCAAAATTTGAGCTTCATCTAACACCAGTAGTAATGGCATTGATTTCACAAGTTCTTCATTAACGTAGTTTATTTCTTCTCTTGTCTTTGCTGTCAAACTAGCTTTCCAAACACCAAGATTAACTTCTTGAGATTGTATCACCGCTTTAGAGTCTTTATTCTTTGTGATGCGATAAAAAAAGTCGACTTCATTCATCAAGGTTCCAATACTAATGTCCACAACGGTCCACTTTGATTTTTTGGCTATTTTTTTACACTCTTCCAATAATGCCGTTTTTCCAATACCCGGCGCCCCTTGAACTAAAAAGCTACTCCCTACATTTTTTATTTTACTTTCGACCATTAAATCTTTAAAACGGCTTATTTCTTCTTTTCTTCCATGAAAGAATCTTGCTTTATCTCTTTCAATACCATAACGAACCTTATTCTTATTGGATTTTAACATCATACCAAAGTTAAGAACTTCGGAAAATCTTTCATTTGGCTCTATCACAATAGCTGTGGACAAAGATTTAAACCGCCATTAAAAAAGAGGGCGGTTCCCTTGGTGGTATCACTGAGAATCGTGACATCGTGATCTCCCTTTTTGATGGCTTTGGCCTCCAAACTGACAAACAATGGTATGGTATCGAATCGCCACTTCATGCCTCTTACTACAGCATGAGGCAACAAGCGATTAAAGACTTTAAAACCACAGCGAAACCTTTGGGTTGTTGGGTTTTGATCTCTCATTGCCAAAGAAGAGTAATAGCCCATTTCTCCAATAAATAAGGCCATCGATTCGAGCTATCCGCCAAGGAAGATCAATTGTTTTTACTCCCTCAGAAGATCGAATGCATGGCAATCGACAACGGATAAAACACTTCTACAGCAATAAATCCAAATGACATCGAACTCGCCCTTTGCGATGATCATATCTATAACCTTCCTCTCCCGTTGGAGGGGGACAACTAACCCAATCGCCCATATGAGAAAACCGTTACATCGATCGACAATCATGCGATGGTCAACGGTGATGTGGACAACACGCCAAGAGGTTCTTATCCTTAAACCCGTCGAAAAACTTTAAAAGAACTCCCTTGAAAACAATGATTTTTCGAGCAAAAAGATCCCCAACTTTCGTAGTAAAACCGGTTATTCAACTGTTTTTACATGTTAATCGATGGGAATTATATACTTTCATAACCAAAAAAGTCCTATCTTCATAGGATAGATGAAAAAAACTTATGTTCAGATACGTTATCGGATTCGGACTTCACCATCGAATTATCGTTTATTGCATCAAGTTGCCGGGGCAAATCGTCATTTATGGAATGCGGCGGTAGAAATGATTAAAAAACAACATCAAAAAACTAAAAAATCAGATTTCAGAACTAATTCATTATATAATTGGTATGTTCAATACAAACATCAAACGGCCCCCTGATTAAATAATTATCCAACATCAATAACACGTACAATATTAAAAGATGTATCTAATGCCTACCGTGCTTTTGTGACTAAAAAACGAGGTCGTCCGCGTTTTAAAAGCAAACATCGAAACCGACCATCCATACCGATTGAAATTAATACTCCATTCAAAACAAAAGAAGATGGCGTTTATTTTAGAATTAAAAAAGGATATGAAATCAAATTGATTCATTATCATAAGCCATTAAATCGTTATCAAAATCCCATCCCCAAAGGGGCTCGTATCATACAATCCACCACGGGGAAATGGTATTTACATGTGACTTATGCCGTGGATGCTATGGAACAAAAAGAAGATGGGTTAGGGATTGGTATTGATCGCAATGTCAGACAAGTGGCGGATCATCAAGGGCAATTATATTATTTAACCAATACAGACTCGATTCAAAAACGAATCCAATATTGGCAACAGAAGAAAGCCCGACAGAAAAAAGGTAGTCGTCGGTTCTACAAAACACAATTAACGATCAATCGACACCATGAAAAAATAAAAAATATCAGAAAAAACGATTTAATACATATCGCGAACCAAATCACCACTAAGAGTCGTTCTGTCGTCATGGAAGACCTGAGAACCAAAGGCATGACGGCGTCTGCTCGTGGGACGATCGACCAACCTGGTAAAAATGTAAAATCAAAATCAGGTTTAAATCGAGTGATCTTAGGCACGGGATGGTATCAATATGGAACAGCATTTATCGGAAAGAGGTGTTGTTCATAAGGTCCATCCAGCCTATACATCTCAAACGTGTTCTTGTTGCGGTTATATTTCTAAAAAAAATCGTTTATCACAATCACGATTTGTTTGTCAGCAATGTGGTTATATGGATCACGCGGATGTGAATGCCTCTAAAAACATATGGGCCTCGGGGAAGGGGACTATACTAAAAAACGGACATGGAGTGTTTGTAAGACCAATTATCCATACGGATAAGCGGCTGAATACCTTGAAGTGTCAATCGGACTGGAATAATCATTCAATAAAAAATGGTTATGAAAGTATATAATTCCCTAATCGATAGTTGAATATCGATATTAAATCTTTACTTATTGACTTTGACAAATTTAAGATTCCGTTTTAATCCTTTAAATTTTGTTCTTTTTACAGCACTGTTTTTAAATACTTTATTAAATACTTCTAAGGTCATTTCTTCCCATTGACTTTCATTGAAATGAAACCATTGACCGTTGGGCTCAAATTCAGGTTCATTGTGTTCTTGAGCGAATTTGGTCCACGGACAGACTTGTTGACAGATATCGCATCCAAACGCCCAATTTTCCATGCTCGATTTAAACTCTTGAGGTATTTCATCTCTTAGTTCTATGGTTAAATAGCTGATACATTTTGAAGCATCCATTTGATAAGGAGCATAAAGGGCTTGTGTCGGGCAAGCATCAATACAAGCCGTGCAAGTACCACAGTGATCTGTAGTCGGACCATCATACTCTAGATCTAAATCAGTAACGAGTTCGGCAATGAAAAAGTATGAACCTGCTTTGCGGTTCAACAACAAAGTATTTTTCCCAATCCACCCCAAACCGCTTTTAGCCGCCCATGGTCGTTCCATAATGGGGGCTGAATCCACGAACACTCGTCCATTAATATCTCCTACATTTTCTTTTAAATGCTCCATCAATAATCTGAGTTTTTTCTTTAAAACTTGATGATAATCCTTGCCATATGCGTACATAGCAACTTTTGGAGCTTTGGGATCACTTTGCTTTTTTTTGGAATAATAACTGTAGATCAGACTAACGACTGACTTAGCCCCCGGAACAAGCTTTCTTGGATCCAAGCGTTTGTCAAAGTTTCGTTCCATATAGCCCATTTTGCCATGATGGTTGTTTTTTAGCCACCGTTCCAATCGAGGAGCTTCCTCTTCTAAAAAATCGGCTTTGGAAATACCACAGTTTAAAAATCCAAGCTTGAGGGCCTGGGATTTTAAATCAGCTGTTATCTGGGATTTATTCAATGAAATAGTGATATTCAGTGTCTCCTCTCCTGATTGTATTAATCAAGAATTATTGAGATTGCAAGGATCGACTGATTTCTTGGACTTCATCAAGAACCCGCATGAGGTTGCCACCCCAGATTTTTCTAATTTCATCTTGGGAATACCCCCTCGCTAAAAGTTCTAAAGTTACATTGTGAGTTTCAGAAGCATCATTCCATCCTTCGATTTCACCTCCTCCATCAAAATCGGAACTAATGCCAACATGGTCAATCCCCATTTTTTCAACCATATAATCAATATGGTCTATATAATCCGCAACATCAACTGGAGGAAATTGTTCCTTGATGGTTTCTATATCGGTATTGGGATCAATCGCTAAAATGGAGTCCCTTGCTGAAGTAAATCGTTCGCGTTTTTCTTTATTGACAAAATAATGAAGTGCAACAGCTTGCACAACACCACCATTATCTCTTACCAATTCTAATAGTTCATCGGATAGGTTTCTTGAATTATCACTCAATGCTCTCACCGAGGAATGCGAAGCTATCACAGGGGCTTTTGAATGTTTTATGGTTTGACGAATCGATTCATCAGAAGGATGCGAAATATCAAGTATGATGCCATAATAGTTACACAATTCAATGACTTGTTTCCCTAGTTCACTGATTCCATTATGTAGATAAACCCCATCCACGTCACCAGTTTGTGAATCTGATAATTGATTGTGACCATTGTGAGAAAGGGATAGATATCGGGCTCCTCTTTCATAAAATTTACGAATATTAGAGGTGTCCAGTCCAATTGAATATGCATTTTCAACACCAATCATGGCAGCTTTCTTTCCTGTTTGAATGATGCTATCCATTTCTTTAGAACTAGTAGCTAAGGCAATTCTGTTAGGAGCATATCGGTTGACCAATCGGTCAATCGCATCAAATTTCGCATTGGCATTTTTAAGAGCCGCAGCGTATCCTTCAGGAGTCAAATCACCTTGAGCTGTATACACCACCAACCATGGCACATCCAAACCCCCTCTTTCCATTTTTGGCAAATCAACTTTGATATCTAATTCATGGGTGTAGTTCAAAGTATCAGTAAAATAATCCACATGAAAATCGATATGGGAATCGATGGTAGTAATGGCTTGATGAAATTCTATTGGATCAAGTTCTTGCTCCTCTTGCTTTGGGGGCTCTTGACATGCCCCAAAAAGAAGAGAAGCCATAGAAAGTTGCCATATTGAAAATTTAAACTTTGATATCATAGACTGTTTGTTTGATAAAGGCGTTTGGAATATACAATTTAATTACTAAACTAATTAGAGCCATTTTAATGGGGTTAAAAAAACTAAAATTTTCTGTTTTAACGTTGGTTCAAAGCTAAATTAGTCTTTAAAGTAGAATCGTTTCGAAAATTATAAAAGTTCATTTGGTCTTTTGGCAATTCGACCCAGGTGTTCGTATGCCTTGATTGTGACCTGCCTTCCTCTAGGAGTACGCTTTAAAAACCCTTGTTGAATTAAATAGGGTTCATACACTTCTTCCAAAGTTTCCATGTTTTCAGAAACCGAAGTGGCTAGAGTGCCAATTCCAACTGGACCACCACTGAAATTATCAATTATGGTCGTCAGTATTTTATTATCCATTTGATCCAATCCAAAATTATCCACGTTTAGTGCTTTTAGAGAGTATTTGGTGATTTCTATATCAATGGTATCCATGTCTTTGACTTGCGCGAAGTCCCGAACCCTTCTCAAAAGTCTATTGGCAATTCTTGGGGTTCCTCTAGATCTAGAGGCAATTTCAACGGCAGCATCTTTTTGGATTTTAATATTCAAAAGTATTGCGCTACGCTGCACAATTTTTGACAACAAATCTGGCTGATAGTATTCTAATCGATTACTGATGCCAAATCGAGCTCGCATTGGAGCAGTCAATAATCCCGATCGAGTGGTTGCACCCACTAGAGTAAATGGGTTGAGGTTGATTTGAACACTTCGCGCATTGGGACCCGATTCGATCATGATATCGATTCGAAAATCTTCCATTGCAGAATAAAGATATTCCTCGATAACTGGACTTAGACGATGAATTTCATCGATAAATAAGATATCGCGTTTGCCTAAATTGGTTAGCAATCCAGCCAAATCACCTGGTTTATCTAACACTGGTCCTGAGGTTAATTTGATATCAACTCCAAGCTCACGAGATAGAATATGTGCTAGAGTTGTTTTTCCTAAACCCGGTGGACCATGGAATAAAGAATGATCTAGCGCATCTTGTCGTTGATTTGAAGCGGTCACAAATACTTTTAGATTATCAATCATAGAACTTTGCCCAAGAAACTCTTTAAAATGTCTGGGGCGAAGTGCTTTATCGAAATCTATTTCCTTTGCAGTATTCTCCAAACTATTGGGATCCAATTCTTTATTCATCGGTTACAACAAACTTAGAATATTCATGGCAACATTTTAGGGAATACCTCTATCCAAACTAAATAGTCCCGCCTTAAAAAGTCCATATTTGGTCTCAAGCCCTTTTATATTTGAGATTTACATACTGACCAAAATTAGTTTTTAAATCTGCAAGGAAATACGTAAACTATACTCAAAATTTTACAGAAATGTTAAACATATGACACCATAACAACCCCAATTGTTTCAATCGAAGCTCAAAAGGGAGCTCCATCCAGAACATCCAATGATGTTAATAGCCGATGCCATGGACTAGTCTATCTCTGAAAAAGGTCTTGAGCCCTCGTATGCCAAAAAATCCGTCCGGCCATACCCATTCGTGTGACGGGAATTGTCTGTGTTAAACGACTCGACGACTGAGATGATGAAACCCTTATTGCATGATGGATTAAAAATCCCTACATGCAGTACTTCACGGTGTTTGAATTCATGGAACACGCCTCCTTTGATGAGTCCTCTGATTCGAGTCATTTTAGAAACCGAATTGGCTAGTAAGGCTTTGATCAGGTTTTTGCCGATTCGGTACAACTAGGTCAAAAACGAATATCATAACAGAACCAACAATAGAGCATTATTTCCTCTTTAGAGTTTTTAAACATTAATTTCTGAAAAAATTATTCAACAAAAAATAGTCACTCCATACAAATTGTTTCAATAAACAACTTCGTTTTACTGGGGATGTGTTTTATCACTTAACGCACTGCCTACACATCGATCGTGGCATAAGTAGCATTTTTTTCAATAAACTCCCTTCTAGGTTGCACTTCATCACCCATTAACATGGAAAAAGTTCGATCTGCTTGATTTTCATCTTCAATTTCAATGAGCCTTAACGTTCTATTTTCGGGATTCATGGTGGTTTCCCAAAGCTGTTCGGCATTCATTTCTCCCAAGCCTTTATATCGCTGAATAGTGCTTCCTTGACCCATTTCTTTAAGCCATCGGTCGCGATCGTCATCATCCCAAGCATATTCTTTTCTCTTGCCCTTTTTAACCAAATACAAAGGAGGCGTGGCAATGTAAAGATAACCTTGCTCCACAAGGGGTCGCATAAACCTAAAGAAGAAGGTCATAATTAGAGTCGCAATATGACTACCATCAATATCGGCATCACACATGATGATGATTTTGTGGTACCGTAGCTTTTCAATATTGACTTCTCTTTCATCTTCTTCTGTACCAATACTCACACCTAAGGCTGTATATATGTTTCGAATTTCTTCGTTCTCTAATACTTTGTGTTGCATCGCTTTTTCAACATTCAGTATTTTTCCACGAAGTGGTAAGATGGCTTGAAAATTTCTATCTCTTCCTTGTTTGGCGGTTCCACCTGCCGAATCTCCCTCGACTAAATAAATTTCAGATTCAGCAGGATCCTGAGAAGAGCAATCAGCTAATTTCCCAGGCAAACTTCCACCACCCATTGCTGTCTTCCGTTGTACTAAATCTCGTGCTTTTCTAGCCGCTACACGAGCTTGCGCTGCTGTAATGACTTTTTGAATGATTTGCTTGGCATCTCTCGGATTTTCTTCTAAATAATTGGTGAGTATTTCTGAAACAGTCTGAGAAACAACACCAATGACTTCTTTATTGCCCAATTTACCTTTGGTTTGACCAACAAACTGAGGTTCCAATACTTTAACTGAAACGATGGCCGTTAAGCCCTCTCTAAAGTCATCACCAGAAACTTCAACTTTTGCTTTTTCTAATAAACCTGAATTATCAGCATATCTTTTTAAGGTACTCGTTAACCCTCTCCGAAATCCGCTGAGATGCGTGCCACCCTCATGGGTATTGATATTATTGACAAAAGAATGAATACTTTCATTGTAAGTCGTGTTATAAACCATGGCAATATCGACTTCAATATCTTCCTTCTTTCCATTGATTGATATGACTTGTTCAATGATGGATGAACGAGAAAAGTCAATATATTTTATAAACTCGACCAATCCATTTTCTGAATAAAACGTTTCGGTTTTAAATCCTTGATCTGTTTTTTCTCTTCGATCTGTCAATATGATGGTTACCCCTTTGTTGAGATACGATAATTCTCTAAGTCTTTGGGTCAGAACATTGTAATTAAATTGAGTAGTTTCTTTGAATATTTCAGGATCAGGATAAAATGTTACTTGGGTTCCAGAGGTAATTGAGTCTCCGATTTCTACCACATCCGTTTCAGGAACTCCACGCCTATATACCTGCTTCCATTGTTTACCATCCCTATCAACGATAGCTATTAATTTTTCACTTAAGGCATTGACACAAGAAACACCCACACCATGGAGGCCGCCAGAAACCTTGTATGAATTTTTATCGAACTTTCCGCCAGCGCCAATTTTAGTCATGACCACCTCCAGTGCCGATTTGCCTTCTTTCTTGTGCAAATCCACTGGAATTCCTCTGCCATTATCTTTGGTACTGATTGAATTATCCTCGTTGATCGTCACTTCAATTAAATCACAATAGTTGGCCATTGCCTCATCGATTGAATTATCAACTACTTCATAAACCAAATGATGCAACCCCCCGGAACTAATATCTCCAATGTACATTGCAGGTCTTTTTCTTACATGATCGATCCCCTCCAGGGATTGTATACTATCAGCAGAGTATTCGTTACTTGACATTTATCGATTATTTTTTTATATGGTGCACTGCTCCATTATTTGTTGATATTTTTTAGACAAAAGAGGACTAAAACAATATGGGGGACAGTCCATGTCCCATATTATACTTCTAACGGATTTTTCTTACTTATTTGTAGCGAATATAAGGCTTTCAAAAGGAATTCATCAATGAAAAATTAACAGCTTTTAAATGCGTTTTTAACTTAAACAGAGATTCTATCCAAATTCGTGTGAGTAGAGTTCTAAAATCTAATATTAGAGCTGCAACAATCCTCTAGTCTGTATTTAACGATCAGGACATTCTACTAATCCAATTGTCTGTAAATTTAATTTTGGCAAACGCATCTCTTGAGGTAAATCAACCTTAATACAAGGGATAGACCTGATAAGCTAATTCCACACAACATAGGTATAAGATCAAAAATATATTGTTGCTATTCCTTGAATGTGAAATTGGTCGGTTCATCAATTCGGTCAAAATTTGTATCGAAATATAAAAACCAACACCCCTAATACTAACACAAGTACGCGCTAGTCAAAAGAAAAACAAAATCCAAATGGGTGGTCGGATTAATAGATTGATTCGTTATGCCTTTGGCTACTTGGATATCTCATTCCCAAAATAAACCTCTAAAAACGTGGTAAAGGAAGTAGGAGAATACTCTAATTTTTGGGACCTAAAATTGAACTTGATGAAAATCAAATTCAATCTTTGAGGTTTTTTCAATTCTTAAAATCCATTGATACTTTCGAACACATTTTGTGTCATCCTCTCATGGTCATATTCAGAAATAACCTAAACATCAGTCACTTCAATTGGCTTTTGAGTTTTATAAGCATACTCATGAACTTTATCAATAGCGCGACCACTTGGTTCGTTTTGGTTTTGAAGTTTTTCGCTCCACTTAAGCGCTGTTTCTGTACTGCATGCTACCGATGGTATTGAAGGTACCGTCAAAGCTGCTTGGACGCTAGGAAAATGTGACTCAAAAATATTTCGATAATAATATTCTTCTTTGTTTCTTGGTGTTTGTACAGGAAACCTATAACGTGCATTTTCCATCATTTCATTTGAGATTGAAGATTCAACCAACTCTTTTAGTGTATCAATCCAATTGTATCCTACTCCATCAGAAAATTGTTCCTTTTGTCTCCAAACAACATCACTTGGTAGATAATCTTCAAAAGCTTTTCTCAGCACCCACTTTTCCATGCGATTATCGTCTATCATTTTATCCCTTGGATTGATTTTCATGGCGAGATCCATAAACTGTTTATCCAAAAATGGAACCCTCCCTTCTATACCCCAAGCTGCTAGAGATTTGTTTGCCCTCAAACAATCATATAAATGTAATTTTTGGATTTTACGGACGGTTTCTTCATGAAACTCTTTGGCGTTAGGCGCTAAATGAAAATATAAATACCCCCCAAAGATTTCATCGGCTCCTTCACCAGAAAGCACCATTTTGATTCCTAAAGCTTTAATAGCTCTCGCCATAAGGTACATGGGAGTAGAGGCTCGAACAGTGGTAATATCATAAGTTTCTAAATGATAAATCACTTGTCGGACGGCATCAAGACCTTCTTGTATTGTGAATTCAATTTGATGGTGAATCGTATCGATATGGTCGGCAACTTTTTGCGCCGCCTCTAAGTCTGGAGATCCTTTGAGACCAACCGAAAAAGAGTGCAATTGAGGCCACCAAGCTGGTTTTTTGTCTTCAGATTCAACTCGTTTGGCTGAAAACTTTTTGGCCAATGCCGAAATAATGGAAGAATCCAATCCCCCTGATAAAAGGACTCCATATGGAACATCGCTCATCAATTGTCGGTGCACAGCATCTGAAAGTCCATCGTGAATTTTTTTTATTGAGGTTGGATTGTTTTCTACTTCTTTGAAATCAACCCATTTGGGTTGGTACCATGGAGTTGTCTTTCCTTCAATATTATCGATATAACATCCCGGTGGAAAATTTTTGATCTGAGTGCAAATCCCTTCAAGGGCTTTCAACTCTGAAGCTATATAAAAGGAGCCTTGGTTATCCCAGCCATAATATAAAGGGACAACACCAACATGGTCTCGAGCAATCAAAAACTTTTTTTCTTTGGTATCATAAAGGGCAAAACTGAATATACCATTAAGCTTTTCAATAAACGAATTACCAAATTGTTCATACAAAGCGATAATAACCTCACAATCCGAAGCCGTAGTGAATGGATAGTCTTTACAATATTGCTGTTTTAATTCAAGATGGTTATAAATTTCACCATTGGCGGCCAAAACATAGCGTTGATCTCTTCCATAAAGAGGTTGTTTTCCTGACATGGGATCCACAATAGCTAGCCGTTCATGTGCAAAGACTATCTTTTGATTATCATAAATTCCACTCCAATCTGGACCTCGGTGCCGGACACAAGCCACCATATCAAGTATTTGTTGCCTCATTTGAAGCCTTTCTTGTTTGTAATCAAAAACACATACAATGCCACACATTGGTTTTTACTAATAAAAATTAATTATTAACGACTGATAATTCAATCGGAAAATCGATTACTGAATACTATTTTTCCATCTAAAAAGGTGGCAACCACTCTTGTATTGAGTACAGCAGACCAATCCACTAACATGATATCTTTATCCAATATGATAAAATCAGCAGATTTTCCAACTTCAATACTTCCCTTTCTTTCTTCTTCAAAATTGGCATGGGCACCCCAATATGTCATGCCTTTTAAAGCTTCTTCTCGATTCAGTGAATCTTGTTTTTGAAAACCTTGCGGAGGATACCCATACATATCTTGTCTGGCGACAGCAGCCACAAAAGTTTTAAAAGGAGAAACGTCTTCAACAGGAAAATCTGTACCGAGAGCAATACTTCCTGATCTTTCTAGTAATCTTTTATAAGCATATGCCCCTTCCATTCGTTGAGGACCAATTCGTTGTTCTGCCCAGTACATATCACTAGTTGCGTGGGTTGGTTGAACCGATGGAATAATTCTGTAATCATATAGATTGACATCATTGGTATCGATGATTTGAGCATGTTCAATGCGCCAACGTGGATCTTTGGCAAAAAATAATGCGTTTCTATATGCTTTTAGCACTTCAAAGTGAGCCAAATCTCCAATGGCGTGGGTATTCATTTGAAAAATTTCCGATTTGGCGATACGAAAGGCTAACTGCTGTAGCGCTTCAACGTCCGTAACGAAAACACCCCGATGATCATCATCTGAATAATTTTCTTTTAGGGCAGCGCCTCTTGATCCCAAAGCCCCATCAGCATACACTTTAACACTTCTGACATTTAATTTATCAGTAACGATTATACCACGTTGATCTAGAAAATAATTGAGATTTTCTTCCGTATTAGAAATCATGGCATAAATCTTTATCTCCAACTCTTTTGAATCATGCAAGTCTTTGATCAAGAGAATATCCTCCTTATCTAATCCGGCCTCACTAACTGTAGTTATTCCATATGAAAAACAAATTTCTTCAGCCTTTTTTAAGGCTTCAATTTTATCTTCTTCTGTGGCTTTTGGAATAATGGCATCTACCAAATTCATAGCACCATCAATTAAAACGCCTGTGGGTTGATTCAAATCATCTTTGATGATAATCCCATTTTCAACTTCAGTTGCAGAGTCAATCCCCGCTTTATCTATAGCCTTTTGATTCACTAATAGAGCATGACCATCAATTCGTCTAAGGATAATAGGAATATCTGGAAATAGAGAATCTAACACGTGTCTAGTCGGAAGTTCTTTCAAGGGCCAGTCATTTTGATCCCATCCTCTTCCTTGAATGATTTGTAATTCTGGATTCGCCTCTTTGTAGGCTTTTAGCATTTCAATCATTTCATCAAAACTCTTTGAGTTGGTCAGATCTAATTGATTTTGCAATAATCCAAGCGCTAGAAAATGAGCGTGCGAATCAATAAACCCAGGATAAATAGGAAGACCTTTGGCATCGAGTTCCCCCCGAGCTGTATATTGATTTAAAATTTCATCATCTGTCCCCACTGCTATTATGATACCATTATCAATTGCCATGGCTTGAGCAACGCTATTTTCTTCATCAACTGTATATATCGTGGCACTATGTATAATGGTATCAACCTTATTACCACAAGAGAAAAACAATCCACTAGAGATGATCAAAATAACTGATATACGAGACATGCTCATTGGCAACAGACTAGACATCAAGTAACAATTAAGCCTTCATTCAAAATCGCAACAAATTTAATCAAACTAAAGCGAGCTAAATGATTAAAATTTTGGCAATTGATCTAGCATTTTAACTTTTGAATTCATCCTGATTACACAGATTTTCATTCCTGATATACCTGGTTCACATGTATCAATTGAACCTAATAGACGAGATGACAACAGATGTTTATTGGGTTATACAAGAGTCAAATGATTCCATTAATTAAATTTGCCTTTTGCTATATCATTGAATATTCTATCAAGCAAAAGATCATGGTTCAAAAATAACTAACTGACATCAGTCAAGCCAATCAAATGAATAATCAAGTTTCTCCAGAGTCTAAACAAAGCATTGTCAAATTTGTCAATTGTCAAATTAACATTGACAATAATCAAGTGATTAACAATCTGAATTTTGAAATCTATAGGGGTGAATTCGTTTTTCTTATTGGGCAAACTGGATCTGGAAAGTCTACATTGATGAAACTTATTTATGGTGATTTGCCGATCAAAAAAGGAAATGCTGAGGTTGCAGGTTTTGATTTAAAAAAAATCAAAACCAAAGACATCCCTAAATTGAGAAGAAAGTTAGGCATCGTATTTCAGGATTTTAAACTATTGAATGATCGTAATATTTTTGAAAACCTTGCCTTTGTTTTAAGAGCAACGGGATGGAAATCTAAAAAGAAAATCAAGCATCGAGTTTTTCAAACTCTAAAATTGGTCAATGTCGATGTGGATACCAAAAAATACCCCATCGAATTATCTGGTGGAGAACAACAACGAATTGCCATTGCTCGTGCTATATTGAATAGTCCTCAAATCATTATAGCCGATGAGCCAACTGGAAATTTAGACCCCACGACTTCGTTAGAACTAATGCGACTATTTGAAAAGCTACATCAAAACGGGATGACTATTTTGATGTCCACTCATAATTATAGTATGGTTTATAAGTTTCCTGGGAAAATCTATCGCCTTGAAAATAAAACTTTGGAAGAAGTAGTTACTAGAAGGATTCAAAAAAAATCATTCGATTGATCAACCTTCATTTGGCTGCTAAAGTTTTTTGCTTTTTGATGTATCACTGATGGATTTTAAGTGTTTTTTAAATCAAAACCCTCAATCGTTTTTTTTAATTGCTGGTCCTTGTGCTATCGAAGATGAACCAACGGCTTTTCAAATTGCCCATCATGTTCACAGAGTATGTCAATCACTGGATATCCCCTATATATTCAAAGGGAGTTTTAAAAAGGCCAACCGTACTAGAAAAGATAGTTTTACTGGTATTGGTGACTCCAAGGCTCTTCAAATCTTGCAAAACATCGGTCAAACACTAAAAATTCCTGTTTTAACAGACATTCACGAAACTATAGATGTCTCACTGGCTGCACAGTATGTCGATGTTTTACAGATACCTGCTTTTTTAGTTCGTCAAACTGACTTAATCGTTGCCGCTGCTAAAACCGGAAAAACAGTGAATCTCAAAAAGGGACAATTCATGGCTCCTGAAAACATGAAGTTTGCTGTTGAAAAAGTCACTGAGAGTGGAAATCCAAACGTTTTTATCACTGAACGAGGGACCCAATTTGGATATGGTGATTTAGTAGTTGATTTTCGAGGGATACCAACTATGAAATCATTTGCTCCAACGGTTATGGATATTACCCATAGTTTACAACGACCCAACACATTAGAAGGAGTTACTGGTGGATATCCTCATTTAATTGAAACCATGGGACGAGCTGCTATAGCTGTTGGAGTTGATGGTGTTTTTTTAGAAACCCACCCTAATCCACCCATTGCAAAAAGCGATGGAAAAAACATGTTAAAACTCGATAAAGTTGAAACCATATTAAAACGGTTTGTCACAATCCACAAAACTATTGATTCGCTAAAATCACTTGATTAATTCTCCTATAAAGTAATTTAAAAAGTGAGTCGGCAATAAAAGTCTTGAGTTACTATTGAATTAATCAACAGCCCAATGAGGTTAGAAGAGGGTATTATTGATGTTTATGAGTTGAGTTTCAAAGTCCATTATGATCTAATTAGTCGCTCCTTAAAAAGTCTTTTTTAGCGGTTACAGTTATATTATTTTGATGATCAAAGTTTTTTGAACTGACAATGAAGCCCCTCTGAAAAAGTAAAAAAGAACATCCTGGACTCATGGTTCCATGAATTTCTTCAAATGCCACCCTGTCGCAGCCAAAGAGGCATTCATCGTTGGCGATGGGGCGCCCATCCGATCGTTTTCTTGCAGACGATGTTCTGTTTTGAGATGGCCAATCAGTGGCTCCATGGCCGCTCGGCGTCGGAATTTTTTCCTCTTCTTGTGCTTTTGATAGGGGGTATCCCTTTTCAATGCTTTGCCTGGCATCGATAGCTTGGTCTCGCCTATTTGACGTTTTCCCCGACCGCCTCGGTCATCGATTAGTTCTTTGGGGGCTTGACCGACGATGGATTCTTGTGGTTCCAACAAGGGTTGGATGGTTTGGCTGTCATGAGGGTGGCCCTCAAAAGCACGGATCGCCGTGATGATCATGGTTGGGCCTCCCGTCGCCATCAGTCCCACTTGATTCCCCAATGCATCCATTTGATGAGCCTTGCCTTTGGCCATGCCAGCCGTGAATGGCTTGTGAATGGCAACCACTTTATTTTTATCGAATCGCTGTTGATCGATGACTCGTTGGTACCGATCTAGTTCTTTTTGGTACGGACCTTTTTGTTGGGGAGCTCGTTTTCGTTCGAGTTCTCGGACTTGTCGGCCCGCTAAAGTCTTCCGTTTGGAGGTCGCTTTTTTGGCTTTTTGAGCTCGTCGAGGAGGCTTCCCGTGAAAGGTTGGACGCACCCGTTCTTTCGAGGCTTTGGCATCGGTCTATCTCTGTTTTATCTTTTCTTTTTTGGCGATCTGGTGACACTGATCGATGACCGTTTTGTTCCACTGGGCATCGGTCGGAAAGGTCCCATGGTTGCCTTGGACGGTCGTATCGGATAACACCATCGATGACTTCTTGATTTCCTTTTGATGCCACGAGACCGAATAGGCAAAGATCTTTTCCACCCCTGCTGAGCCCATACGATCTCTAAAGTGACGCCCATCAGAAGAATCGCCAGGGGGTTGGTGTTTCATGACATCAGAACCCGTGAAGTACGGCCTGTATGGGTTTTCAATCCATCGTTCCATGAGGATTTCATCGCCTCGATGGTCGAGTCGTTTCACATCCAACCACCCACCATCACCCGAATGGAATGGGCCGGACGGCCCGTTTGGGCATACAAGGGTTCCAAGGCGTTTTCAAAATTAGACCAGTCGATCGCATCAGCCAGCCACTGGATCTGGTGTTTTGGATGGAGAATGGCATTGAATTCCGAGTCGAATCACTGGGGCTGTTTGGGGGCTACTTTTTGGATCATTTCTACCAGATTTTAAGCACCATAGACGCATTCCTTGCAGATTTAAAAACTAGAATGGAACCATTCAATCCCCCATATAAAAAGACTGGAGGCTACATTTGGGCTCTTTAAGGAGCGACTAATTACAACTCACCCTTTTCTTGATGGGAACAGTCGAACTAGTAGATTTTTATTGAATTATGTTCAAGGGTGGTATAAACAGCTATTAACAACAGTATTATTTGATTATACGAAACAATACCAAGATGCACTTATTTATTCTTGGAGAAAAAAATCCTGATTATTTTATTAATTTCATGTTTAACCATACCATTGATTTTTTTCGTTTCATAATGACCCATCATTATATCGGAAAGGATGTTAAAAAGAAAAATGTTGAATGGCTTGAGCCAACCCCACTACTAAATGAGGATATTGCCAATACAAAAACGGATGACAATACTAATCAAAGTGATTTGTAACTTTTGACACTTTTATCTTTAATTTTAATCGAACATATGAAATACCTTCGAAAAAAAACAGCTCTTTTTACCATTATCAATGTATTGGCTTTTAGTCCAATGATGAGCCAAGACATTGGAATACAACTTTATAGCTTAAGAAATCACATCCCTAACGATATTGAAGGAATTTTTAAAACCATCCGTGACTGGGATATCAGGTATTTAGAAGGAGGTGACACTTATGGTCTATCACACCAACAATACCAAGAACTACTTAAGAAGTATCATCTAAAAATGATTGGTATTGAAGCCAGTTTCGATAATCTAAATAGCGATTTAGAAAAAATCATCAATCAAGCGAAGCAATTTAATGTTCAATCAGTGGTGTGTTTTTGGATTCCACATAATGGTGTGTTTGCAATAGAAGATGCCAAAAAGGCTGTTAATACATTTAATTCTGCTGGTGAAAAATTGAAAGCACATGGCGTTACCCTATCTTATCATCCCCATGGTTTTGAATTTAAACCCTTCCAAGAAGAACTATTAATCGATTATTTAGCCCAGAATGCTGAACATTTTAAATTTCAAATGGATACTTTTTGGTTTCATCACGGGGGTATGAATCCAGTTGATTTTTTCGAAAAATATCCTCATTTGATTGAGTCTATACATATGAAAGATATGAAAAAAGGAGTCCACGGTGATGGCTCAGGTAGTCAATCTAATGAAGACAATGTTGTTTTAGGTACCGGACAAATTGACATTGCCAAAACATATTTTTTAGCTAAAAAACACGGTGTCAGATATATTATTATTGAAGATGAATCATCCGCTGTATTAGATCAGGTTCCGCAAAGTGTGGCTTATTTAAAATCCCTTAACTAAGAGTAAAGGTCTTTTAGTGCTTTTATCGATGGAAATAAGACGATTCTACATTGATCTGAAGCCAGTAGGTAGCCATTGCTTTGGTATCTTTGTCATTGGATTCATGTTTTTGAGTTTAATATATTGTGATTCCCCAATTCTAAGAGTTGGGATTTTTGTTTTAGGCTATTTCCTGTCCAAATTTCAGAGGTTCTCTCTGTCAAAGACCCTCTAGAAGCTAAAGCCTTTCCTATATCAAAGCGTCTCAATACTTTTGTCATTCTTATTTCTCTATCATCTTGGTAGGTTTTAAGTAATTGACAAATTTTAGCTCAATTCACTGAGTAGGGCTATTTCTTTTGGCTTCTACGGCAATAAATCAAAATAATAAAGATACCTTACGGATAGCAAAACCTTTGAAATATAAAAGTCTTAAGACGCTTTTAAAGGGACTTGAGACAATAATAGGGCTTTCCGTTCCTCTCTGAGTTTCGGTAGATATTGGTAGTCTCTCTCGATCCTTGAAATTACTCGATTCAATAGATTTATTCTGAATTCCCTATGCTCTGAGTTTAGTTCTGTCTTGGGTTACATTATATCAAAATCATCATTATCTAAGTATCGATAATCTCTATCTCTCAAAGCGTTCAAATGATTCAAATTGATGTGTTTCATACGGCTTACTAATTCATGCTACCTATACTACCCAATAGAATAATCAAAATAATACAGAATATCGTTAAAATGGTAATAAAAACTTTTCCAAAAGTAGATAGCCCCTGAAGCTCTTTACTGATGGTTTGAAGCGTCTGTAATTCCCTAGCCCTTGTAGTGGCAATATCGATCCTTATTTGCTTAATTAAGGTTTCTTTTTGCTCTTTTATCTCTGAAATAGCTTTATTCTTTTCATGTTGTAAGTCTTATGCGAATTCATTTCTTATTTTAAAATAGACTTAATCATTGAATTCGGCTTGTTCTTTATCGGTCATAGCTGTAATTCCATTTGAGTAGTTATTAGTAGTATCTATTTAGTTGATTACTAATAATATCATCCCCGCTCGCTATTGAGTTAATAAAATGGTAGTCTATTTTGACATTACTAATGATAATCAAAAATTCATTGTTTTTTTTTCAATAGAATGGCTAATTTATCCATTAACCCCGCATGATTGAAATTGATTCCAGTGGAGTTGATAAATTCATTACTGACATCACCGTTCAAAAAACGGCTTAATTCTTCATAATCTCTAAGCCACCGATAGATTATTAATTGGACTGCTTTGGGTAGTTTTGACTCCTTATACTTGATAAATTGTAAATAAGCCAAGTCGTAGCACTTCTTGTAGTCTTTATAGACTTGCTTTATTTCTTGGTCTGTGAGATGGTAGTGGTTGGGATTCATTCCTTAGCCCTTTCAGACCCCATATAAAAAACTCCCTTATGCCCGCTATCTATTTTGGTTAATTGCTCTTCTTAAAATAGCCAAATGAACACAAAGAAATTTGACTAAAACCTCGTGACTAAATTTTTGGACTTTGCCCTTGCTGTCCCTTTCAAAACGGGGTATTTTATCTGAATTGTTAATATAAAAATTCAAGTCCATTTCGATAACCATATTAGATTAAGCGTATAAACCCCTTTATTTGAGTTAAATAATACCTGCTATCTTAGTAATAAGCGTGGCAATTAATAAGATAATAAGCGTGGTATGGACATTAATTGTCCCGCTATGCCTTCCTGTCCTATAATTCAATATATCAAACTTATTATGCAAACTTCTGACGTCTATTTTGACTTCTTTAATATGCTCTAAGACAATTTTAATATCCTCTTTGGTAGCGGGTTTTTGGTTTTCCATGATACTTTTATTGAGTTGGTTTATTCTCTATGTATGTTGATTTTGCTTCTTAATTCCTCTGTATTGACTTGACATTGTTTTTGAGAAGCGGGTCCCTTTGGTTTTGATGGATACGAATGATTTAAGGACTGCAATTGCTGGATAAGCGACTAGATCCGATTCGATCCCGGCGACTCTTAACGAATTCAATAATTGCATTTCGATATTGAAGCCTCGTAGGGCTATGAAGTCCATAACCCCCAAAGGTTCGTCCCTTAAATACCTTAATAGTTTCGCTCCTTTTAGGTATTCGTCTTTGAGTAATTTTTGATAGTAGTATTTCATTTTTGAACTAAGAATGACTCAAAATTAAGTCAAAAATGATAAAGTTTTGAAGCGTTTTTAATCCAAAACCCTTTCTCGATGAGTTGTATTTTTGTCTTTTAACGAAACCTATTTGAAGTATTTTGGTTTCTATCGTTAATTTTTCTTTTTCTAAAATATCTAAATTAATAGGGGAACTTTCATAAAAACGTGATTCTTTCAAACACTTTTTGACGGTCTGATTTATCTTGATTAGAAATCTAGGTTCATGATGTCTTCTGGAATTCAATTCTGTGATTGAATACTCATTGAAAGTAGATTATTTGTGGCTTATAACACCATCGCCCTAAAAAACAAAAATAATTTAATGGTTTGTTTGCAGTTTGGGATTTTTTATCCTACCCAATGACATTAGATTTTTTAACTTGTGGTCTGTATAAATACAAATTTCAATGTCTGAAACAAAAAACATAATGATTAACCGAAGAAAGTTCTTACAGGGAAGCATGGCCTCCTTAGTTTTTTCTCAATTTGGGGTTTATGGATTTGATTTAATTCACCCTATAAAACCTTGGAAAGTTGGTGTTATTGGGACAGGATGGTATGGCAAAAGTGATCTCTTTCGATTGATGCAAGTCACTCAAGTAGAAGTGGTAGCCTTGTGTGATGTCGATAAAAATCTTTTAACGGAAGCTTCTGATTTAATTTCAAGTAGACTAAAATCGAATAAGCAACCCAAACTGTATGAGAATTACCATGAGATGATCATTGAACATGAATTGGATATTGTCATTATTGGAACGCCTGACCACTGGCATGCTCTTCAAACCATTGATTGTCTTAAAGCAGGTATTCATGTGTACGTTCAAAAACCCATCAGCGTTGATGTTTTAGAAGGACATGCCATGGTCAATGCAGCCAAAAAGTACAACCGCGTCGTACAAGTGGGCACTCAAAGAAAAAGTACTCCGCATCTGATACATGCAAAAAAACACATTGTCGAAGAAGGTTTATTAGGCAACATTGGTCATATCGAAATGTGCTGCTATCACCATATGAGAGCCAAAGGAAACCCGATAGAAAAACCAGTCCCCCAATTTTTAAACTATGATCTTTGGACTGGACCGGCACCGCTAAGACCCTATGATCATCTTCCACACAGAGGATGGTGGCGTGCCTTTATGGAATACTGCAATGGTATTACTGGAGACATGTGTGTCCATATGTATGATACGGTTCGATGGTTATTGGGTTTAAAATGGCCCAATCAAATCGCTGCGTCAGGTGGGATTTATGTCGATACCAATTCAAAATCGAATACGGCTGATACCCAAACAGCCATTTTTAAACATGACGATTTTAACTGTGTTTGGAATCATCGCACATGGGGAAATCCTGTCGATCCAGATTATCCATGGGGCTTTTTTATTTATGGCGAACACGGAACTCTCAAAGGAAGTCCCCTGAAATACGAATTTATCCCGAGAGGAAATCGACCAACCATTGCCAAAGATGTCATCTACCAAAGAGAAGAATTTCCAGAAGATCTCACCGAAAAAGATATCGAACTACGTGCGGCTCCAGCCACAAGATTACATATGATTGATTTTTTAGAGGCTATACAAACTGGGAAAAAACCGGCATCTCATATTATGGATGGTCATATTTCTACGGCATGCTGTATTCTAGCCAATATCGCTATGGAAACCAATCGCACATTGGTCTATAATCCAGAAAAAATGATGGTTGAAAATGATTTGCAAGCCACTAAACTTTTAAAACGAACTTATCGCTCAGGATGGGAGCATCCCTGGTATTGATTATCAGGATGGTTCCATCAGTAAGGTCATATCAATCAATGGTCTGGAATGGGTGAGGGATCCCATCGAAACATAATCCACTCCCTCTTGTGCATAATCCAAGATATTGTTTTGGTTGATATTTCCCGATACTTCAATTTTATGTTTTTTATCAATCGTTTTGATCGCATGAGAAATAACATTTGGAGAAAAATTATCCAAAAGGACGCGATCAATAAAATCATAATCTAGGATTTGAATCACTTCATATAAGTCTCTTGCTTCAACGATTACAGTCGGTTTTGATTGAAAGTTTGAAATAAATTTAGAAGTTTTTTCGAGTGCCTTTTTTACACCCCCGCATAAATCAACGTGGTTATCTTTTATCAAAATGGCATCGTATAGACCCATTCGATGGTTGAGTCCGCCACCGATTGAGACGGCCCATTTTTCTGCAACTCGGAAACCTGGAGTCGTTTTTCTAGTGTCCAATAATTGACAAGTCCGATGACTAATTATTTTTTTTAAAGTGGCTACATGAGTAGCTATCGCACTCATTCGAGCCATACAATTCAGCAGTAGTCTTTCTAAATTAAGGATTGAAACACTCGATCCTTTTAGTTCCCCGACGCAATGGCCACTTTCAATGGTTTGTCCATCTTTAATAGAACTTTCAAATTTTAAAGTCGGATCATATTTTTTGATTATGTATTGGGAAAACTCAACGCCAGCTATCATACAGTCTTCTTTAGAATATATTTTTCCTGAAGAAATTTTGGTGTTGTTCAAACAAGCTTGTGACGTTAAATCTCCCGATCCAATATCTTCTTTGAAATACAAATCGATAACATGATCCAGCTCAGAACGATACTTTTTCAAATAGGAGTCACTCATTGTCGATATTATAAAACACCCCTTGATTGATATTGATCTGTTTGGCTTGTTGGATAATCAAATGGGCGATACTCACCATATTTCTAAGCTCACATAGTTCAACATCTAATTTATTTCGATTATAAATTTTTAATACTTGTTTATAAATATTGTTCATTGCTATTTCAGCAATATCTAAATTTTGATTGCTTTTAAAAATGCCCACATAGTTGGTCATGGTATCTTGTAATTGTTGACATAATGAATGGGTGATTTCAGGATTATTGAATTCTTGATATTGTTTTCCTTTCCAACTTGGAATTTTTTCATAGATAGAACTAGGCGGTGGTTGGTCTTTTAAAGACTTTATACAATGCATTGCTGCCCGATGTGAAAAAACTATGGATTCTAAAAGTGAATTGGAAGCCAACCGATTGGCCCCATGTAATCCAGTTGAACTACATTCTCCGATGGCATACAATCGTTTTAATCCCGATTCTGCATACTCATTGACCGCAATCCCCCCACAAAAATAGTGTGCCACTGGCACTACAGGTATAAATTGATGTTCTGGATTGATACCAATGTCGATGAGTTGTCTGTAAATATTGGGTAATCTTTTGAGCCACTTATTATGTGGAATATTTCGTGCGTCCAAATGAACATAGTCGAGTTTTCCTTTTTGAATTTCTGTTGCTATTCCCCTTGCCACCACATCTCTTGGGGCCATTTCTTTTTCTAGGTGATATTGGAACATAAATTGAAGGCCATCGTGGTTTAAAAGTTTGGCACCAAGACCTCTCAACACTTCTGAAATCAAAAACGTTCTTCCATCAACTTTAGGAAACAATCCCGTAGGATGAAATTGAACAAAAGGTAAATTTTCCATATATATTTTGGCTCTATAGGCGGCTCCAAGACCATCCCCTGTTGATTCGGGAGGGTTTGTAGTATGGCGATATAACTGACCGGCTCCGCCGGTGGATAACACAGTAAATTTTGCACTAAGCGTGATGATTTGCCTTTGTTCTTTCGAGATGACATAAGCTCCATAGCAACAGTTGTAATTCGATTTGAGATGATGGTCGGTAATCAAATCAACCAACGTGTGATTTCTTAGACAGGTTACATTGGGAAGCTTTTTAATTTTTTTTACAAGTGCTTGTTGGATTTCATGACCAGTGATATCTTTGTGGTGTATGATTCGATGGGCTGAATGTCCGGCCTCTTTTGTCAGATGTAATTGCCCGTTTTTTGTATCAAATTGAATCCCCCATTGTAATAATTCATCGATTCGTTGACCGGCTTCCTTAACCACAAATTCGATGACGTCTTTTTTGTTTTGATACCCTCCAGCTTCTAGCGTATCATCGATATGCTTCGTATAAGAGTCTTTGACAAAATCTTTGACAACAGCAATTCCTCCCTGTGCATAGCGCGTATTACCCTCATCGAACTCCCCTTTAGAAATCAAAGCGATTTTAGCATTGGGATTTTGTTCAGAAACTTTTATAGCAAACGTCAATCCTGAAATACCGGTTCCTATAACAAGGATATCATAAACCATAGTTATCCCAGTTCGAGCATCCGGTCAATGGGTGCTTTGGCTTGTATCATTAATTGTTGGTCTAAAGTGATTTCTGGTAGTTCAAATTTCAGGCAGTTGTATAGCTTTTGCATTGTGTTGAGCTTCATGTAGGCACATTCACTACATGCACAAGTGTCGTCCTGAACTGGGGCTGGTATAAATTCTTTTTGAGGACATACTTTTTGCATTTGATGAAGAATCCCTGCTTCAGTGGCGACAATATATTGAGAAGCATCATCGCTTTGAACAAAATTTAACAGTCCAGATGTACTGCCGATATAATGTGCTATATCTAGTATAGGAGATTCACTTTCAGGATGTGCAATGAATTTGGCCTGGGGATATTGTTGAAACATCTTGACAATTTTATCAAAAGAAAAGGCTTCATGAACCACACAAGCGCCATCCCATAAAATCATGGGACGGTTTAATTCTTTCATTAAAAATCTACCCAGATTTTTATCAGGAGCAAAAATGATTCTCTTGTTTTTATCAATGGAGTCAATCACACGTTTTGCATTTGAAGAAGTACAGACAATATCAGAAAGGGCTTTTATTTCTGCTGTACAATTGATGTAAGTGACAACAATTGCGTCGGGATATTGTGCTTTAAATTTCGCAAATTCATTGGATGGACAAGAATCAGCTAAAGAACATCCCGCTTTTAAATCTGGAAGCAAGACCTTTTTAGTAGGATTGATGATTTTGGCGGTTTCTGCCATGAAATGAACGCCTGCAAAGACGATGATTTTAGATTCAACTTTTGCAGCAGCTTGGGCTAAAAAAAGGCTATCCCCCAAAAAATCTGCCAGTTCTTGGATTTCAGGTTCTTGATAGTAATGAGCCAACAAAACAGCATCTTTCGACTTTTTTAACTTGATAAATTCTTTTTCAAAATCAATTTCTTTGGAATGTTTAATATCCAAATAACCGACTCTATCTAAATTCTCTTTGGCTTTTTGAAATGTGTCAACGATCATGACTGCCGATTGAACCAATACAACGCAAAATTACTAGAAATGGGGTGTATACTTTTGGGGATTATATACTTAAGTGCCTAAAGGTATTCGATTTTTCAGATTCATCACATCATCAGGCATTGCATCCTTATCTCTTGAATCCCGACACTTGACGAAAAACTATCCTCCCCAATCCTTCTGGGGTGGTCTCCATATGGATATCTCGTTCCAAATCCAATTTGTTGGGTTGCCAGTCGTAGGCTAATGGATAAATATCGAACGAAATATTTATTAGTTACTTATAAAAAAGAAGATAAGCCAGTTTCTGTTGAGTTTGATGAATCAAAAATTAGTTGACTTTTATCCCATGCTTTGTAATAAGTGTAAAAACGATTATCTCCTCCTTTAATCTTATCTACTGCGTTTATACTAATTTCTATTTCTTGTTCTGTCATCACTGGAATTTCATGATGATGGTTGAAATATTTTAATGGCTTGTGAAAATTTTCAATGAATGATTTGTGGGTGTTGATTCGTTCGATTAAAATATCATTTAATTGATTAACGGATTGATTTTTAATGCGATTAGTGATAATATCT
>JAPOSZ010000008.1:3135-4148 GCA_026709415.1 Flavobacteriaceae bacterium | reverse complement strand
TGATTGGCAAAGGCTTGGCAGGAAGTGATAAAGCTGCTGGCCAAGCCAAACGAGTGTTTTTGGTACATAATGGATCTGCTGAGAGTCCTATTAATGAAAACATTATTGATACGTCAACAGCCTTGACGATTGGTGTCGCAGGCACTGGTTTGACGGGTTTTTCAAGACCGATTTCTCTAACGACTGGTGGTTCGGTTAAAAACTGGGTGAGTGAGATCAATGATCAACAAAAAGTGAAAGATTTTTTCAAAACCAATGATGTGACGATTGACGCTATCGTTGGGGGGCATCCGACAGGGCTGATCCGATTTAAAAACATCGCTGATTCAGATGTCTTACCAAATACATCCAACGGTACAATTAAGTTAACCATTGGGGACTATTCCAACACCGTCACGTTATTTGATGTTGATGCTGATACGAGTACAGAAACAACCGATGATGATCAATTACCAGATGATGTTCCCTTTTCTGCTAAAATCAAAAAAGCCATCACCCATGTGGATTCGAATGCGGATCCTTTATTAACAGCCATAGCAGATGCCCTCATTGGTGCATTTCCTCCTTTTCCTCAGTATGATGGAACTACGGCTGAAGTCGGTAGTGCTGAGGGTGAACGTCCTGATGTAGCAGGACATGTTCCCTATGGTATTACGGCGAGACATACCCTAAATGGAGTCTCCGAAACAGCTATTATAGGAGTTTTAGATGCCCAAAGCATTGCTGCTAATATTGATGTCCAAATTGATAATAAAATAAAAGAAACCACTAGTGGTTCTGTCAGTAATAAACTGAAAGTCTCTGGTGGCACCAGTGCCAAAATAAGAAAGGTCAATATCAAAAACGATCCCAATACCATTCAGATTACACTGACCTCGGATGACCCTGGAGGAGAGGATTCGACGATTGGGCAGCCTAGTGCTGATACACAGACTTCAGCAACCGATTTTCTTTTGCCAGTCCCTCCTACAGATCTTAATAACTCCACGGGAGGAGCCACTGTCTTTGGAGTT
>JAPOSZ010000008.1:0-3125 GCA_026709415.1 Flavobacteriaceae bacterium | reverse complement strand
ACTCGTACGGCGATGGTGTAGATGTTGGTGGGAGTCGCCTCACTAGAGCTGAAGAGGAAAGGATAATGGATTGGTTTTTTGGATTTGTCCCTCCTACAGATCTTAATAACTCCACGGGAGGAGCCACTGTCTTTGGAGTTGGAAGTGCCCTTATCAACGAATTGCCGATTGCTAAAACCAATCCTAGAAAATCTTCCTTACCGAAAGCCGGTTCTGATATAGTAAAAGCTGATAGTGGTCCCAAAGATCTAGATCGACTCGGTTGGCTCTAAACTTTTTTATACAAAGTTAGAAACTGACGCTATAAAACAAAAAGCTCTTCCAAGGAAGAGCTTTTTGTTTTATGAATTGATTTGTAATTGTCAAGTTTTGAAAAGATGATACATTGGGTTTACTTTGGATTGAAACTCCAATTAAAAAAAAACAAATTGTGGCTCTATAAAAATTCAGATAAAGACGGCAACAATCCACATTATATTTTGTTGTTTAATTGGGTTTTACAAGTATGCCATGTTCAACTATCTAGTGCAACAAAAATTTATTGCGAAACCAGGTTTTTTAAGGGAAATGATTGATTCCCATTCTTTTATTCGTCTCGAACAAATAGTTGAGGATATAACGACATTTCACAATCAATATGAAACACTTGAATGGAATCGAATAACCTCCCAGTCAAATAATTGACGACGGAGTTTTTTGTGCACTAGAAAGTTGAACTTATCATGCCTATAACACTATCTTTTACAATGCTTCTATTTTTGAAAAACATTACATTGTCATCGCCGGAAAGGATTATCTCTATGTCGATATGATTACCATGACTGAAAAAGAACCTCAAGGAAATAAAATCATTGGTTTCAAACTACCGAAAGAGTTTCTTTGGAAAAATAAAATGAGTGGCATCGCTAGTTATTGGAAGCGCCCGTCTCGAAAAGTATTTTGGTATAATTTTTCCACATTGATCATGCTGATGTTATTTTCAGGCTATCTCATTGGAAAAATTCAAAACGATGTCAATCACCATGATTTAATGAAAAGAGGCGTTTCAGAACTTGAAGAATACACAACAACAAGAAACTCAATGACAAACTGAACGAAATGCCGATTTCAAATAATATAGGACTCCTGATACTGATTGTATTGGCTCCCGTTTTGATTTTTTTGATTCCACTATACCATGTGATCTTCAAACAACCCAAAAATCGATTTTGCATTCCATTATATGTTTTTGGAGCCATATTTTCATTTTTCTGGGGCATCAATCTAGCAGTTATCGATGGACAAGATGATCTTCAAGACAATGTCTTCGATTTAACATGGACCGATTCAACAAATCAATCTTACCAAATTGCAAGACTCTATTATAAAGAAGGAAAACCAATGGATCTCCAACTTAGATTTAAAAGAAGCGTCAATAGCTATATCAATGAGGCAAAAAAAGCGTTTTATGAATTTTTACTGGATTGATACCAGACTATAGGGATACCGATGAATCATACAAAAGCAAAAACATCAAGAAGACAACGGTTTTCCTTCAAAAAATGAATACTGATGGAATCATGAAACACATATCAGTATCTGCGGTTGAAGACCACATAACTTTCCAACGTCAACCTAGCTCATTTCTCTTTTTCCCAACACCATAAGTTGTCCACCAAGAACATAATACGCCCAGAGTAATCACGGTTACAAAAACAATGAACATATTCAAAAATTCAAAGCTAACGGGATAGGGCAAAAGCGTTCCCGGGACATACAAAATGGGTTTTCTATTTTGAATCAAAACAATGATGGAACCCAATAAAAGACCCATCATACCACCAATAAAACAGATCTGAACTCCAACATAAAAAAATATCAGTCGGATTTTTTCAAGAGTTAATCCTAAAGAAAGAAATATTTTGAATTGAGGTTTTTTGACAATAATCATCATAATTAGGGAACCAACCACATTAAATAAAGCAATCACCAGCACTAACGTAAAGATGAAATAAATGGCCAAATGTTCACTGTTGAGCATCTGATAAAGAGATGCGTTCTGCTCCATCTTAGTCTTGATTTCAAACGGATCTTCAACGAATGAGTTCAAATGACTTTCTAGTTCATTGATTGGATACAATTGATTCGTTAAAAACAAGAGTGAGCTATATTGATTTTGATTTAACCCCAAAAAATTTTGTACGGTTTCTATGGGACTGAACACATATCGGTTGTCCAGTTCTTGACTGACTTGATAAAATCCCACAACTTGGAATTGACCTGTTGTATAACCTCTAGAAAAAAAATCCAAACGATTTGGTTTTTTAGGAACCATGATTTGTAATGAGGCAACATCTGTTACTCCTATCATATCCAATTCTGAAGCAAGACCATAGCCAAGAATCACTTGTTTGGCTTCTTTAATAGGCCACTGACCCGATAATAAGATCGTATCTATTGGGTTGATCTGATGGTAATTCGAGGCGATTCCTTTGATGAAACCTACTTGATTTTTTTGTCCTCGATTGATAAATACCTTTTCTTGAATTTCAGGAGTTGCCATCTGAATCATTTCACTTTGGTTTATTCTTTGCAACATCAGAGAATCGATGGTCAGATATTTTCCCTCTTTGGGGAAAATGGTGTACGGAGCATAAAAAAAATTATTGAGTGATAAGCCAAATTCTTTGAGTCCTCCAAAAGCACTCAATACCACAAACAAGGACATGGAAATGATTGTGATTAAAATCAAAGAAAGAAAGTTAATGCGGTTCACAATCGTCTGCTGATTGGGAGAAAAAAGAAATCGAAATGCGACTTTAAATACCAACACTAAAAGAAAAATAAGAGGGCTATTTCAATTCGTTAGGTACTTCGATCTTATGATTTCTTGAAATGGCTTGTTCAATTCCTTGAATATAATCTAATGTGTCGTCTAAATAAAAGTGTATCTCTGGGAATCGTTTCATTTGTTTTGCATAGTTCTTTACCATTTCATACCTAATCTGAATCCTATTTTTTTCAAGTTTATCAATGATAGATAATCCATTATCTTCAGGAAACACACTTAAATAAACTTTTGCCAGTGAACCGTCTGCAGTAACCCGAACATTGGTCACACTAATCATCAAACCTGAAATATTTTC
>JAPOSZ010000032.1 GCA_026709415.1 Flavobacteriaceae bacterium | reverse complement strand
CAGTTTACAGAATTTTCGGGGGGGGGTAGTGACTACTTTACTCATGTAAACACCTTTGGAGGCAACGGTGTACATACCTCAAATATCGTGCCAATAAGAATGTTGAGAGTCTATGTATGATGATCACAATTCGAAGATATGTATTCACAAAGCGTGTTCTTTCGGCTAACAAAACTTAGCTTCTATTTATTATCGTATTTCTTGTAGAAATAGAAATCAACGATTCCAAACATAATGATATTGAATCGAACAATTATTGTGTTGCAAAATTCTCTTTTAACAAAATCATCAAGAACCTGGTCAACGGATTGATATCTGAAACCTAGTCTTTTAGATATCAATGATCCATCATAGGTTATTGTGCGAGTGGTTGATTTAAAACTAGCTCCTTGAAAAAATGAAATGCCAAAAATTTGTGCCATTGAATCAATGGCTTTTAGAATCGTCTAAGGAACCAATCCAATTCTATAGATTGGGACTTTTTGTCCATATGAGGCATTGACTTTGGTAATCAGATCTATAATGGACAAGGTTTGACTGACTAAAATCCACTGTTATTGATTTTGATTCGAACGCATTAAGCGAATCATCGCATGACACAAATCACCTATTCCAATCAATGAAATATTTCCTTTTGTATAAAAATGGTTGATTTTTTATCTGAGGAATCAATTTTCCTGAACTTCTGTTTAGAAATGATGTACTCAACACAACGCCCAGATACACAATTTGAACATCAATTCCTTCTTGTGAAGCTGGCCAAACTTCTAATTCTGCCATATGTTTAAACCTACCACAATAAGAATGGAACCTCGGTTGGTTTTTCATCCGACACTCAGTAATGTTTGTTGTCATTTTTTGAATCTATTGCTGCAACAGAACTCACATAGAGAATCTTGTTTACTTTGTTTTCAACAGCAAGATTGACCAAATTAGTTGATCCTAAAACATTGTTCTCAAATAATTTTTTATTGTCTTTTTTTGAAAAAGATACCAATGAAGCACAGTAGTAAATTTTTGAAATTCTTTCTAAACTTTCTTTTAAATCATAAACATTCAATAAATCAGCTTTTCGCCAAATAATCTTTTCATAGTTTTCAGAATGCTCTTTACTTAAGAGTAAAAAATACTATTCGACCCTCTGACGATTCATTTCGTTTCGGTAAGTCCACAAATGTTTGAATCTGTGTTAACTACTGAGGGGGGGCATCAAATTAGCACTGACTAACCCCGTGGCTCTAGTAACTAATTCCATTGGTGAAAAAATAATTCTAATTGATTAAAATATCTTTGGCCAGTCAAACAATCATGTTAAAAAAATTTGTAAAAAATCTTCAATGGAGAGGCTTAATTCACAATACGACACCTGATGTCGGACATCATTTAGCGTCCAATAAAACTTCAGGTTATATTGGGTTCGACCCGACCTCTTCTTCTTTACACATTGGCAATCTTTTACAAATCATCATCTTGCGTCATTTTCAATTAGCCGGTCATTGTCCCATCGTATTGCTTGGTGGGGCTACCGGAATGATCGGTGATCCTTCTGGGAAAAAAGAAGAAAGAAAGTTATTGAATAGATATACCCTAGAAAAGAATGGCATTTTGATTCAAAATCAAATGAACAAATTTCTAGATTTTGATAAAAGCACAAAAAATAGAGCCATCTTGTTGAATAATTATGACTGGACAAAAGATTATTCACTGATTGATTTTTCTCGGGATATCGGCAAACACATCACGGTGAATTACATGATGGCTAAAGATTCTGTTAAGAATAGGATTTCTCCTAGTCAAGGTTCTGGGATGTCTTTCACTGAATTTACCTATCAATTATTGCAAGGGTTCGATTTTTATTATATGTATAAAAATCACAGTTGTACACTACAAATGGGGGGAAGTGATCAATGGGGGAATATCACGACTGGGATTGAGTTAATTAGAAGAAAGTTAAATAATCAAGCCCATGGAATCACCTGCCCACTAGTGACAAAAGAAGACGGTTCTAAATTTGGAAAAACTGAACAAGGGAATATTTGGCTTGATCGAAAATTAACTTCTCCGTTTCGATTTTATCAGTACTGGATCAATATTACCGACATAGAAGCTGAAAGGCTCATCAAAGTATTTACCTTTTTAAATCAAGAAGACATTAATCGTCTTATCATAGAACATCAGAAGGCTCCACATCTTAGAACCTTACAGACTAGACTAGCCCGTGAATTAACTCAATTAGTTCATTCTACAGAAGATTTGGATTTTGCTAAAAAAGCCACCCAAATTTTATTTGGTAAATCAACTCTTGATGATATCAAATCCTTAAGTCATCAAAACTGCTTGGAGATTTTTCAAGGACTTCCCAGTGCCACGATTACAAAAGAAAGTTTAAATCGTGGGCTTCCTATATTCGAGGGTTTGTGTTTAAATCCAGAATTTTTTCAATCGAAAGGTCAAGCCAAAAGAGCAGTTCAAGCCAATTCCATTTCCGTTAATAAAGAAAAAGTTGATGAATCTTACCGATTGGAATTAAAAGATCTTATAGCAGAGAGTTTTATTTTATTACAAAAAGGGAAAAAAAAATATTGCCTGCTAAAAGTCAATTGAATAACAGATTGCATCCTCTCGTATCCGCGTGATCATACCGCCCTAATAGCTCAAAAGAGGTTTCACTTCTGAGTTTTCCTAAATCTTGGGTGGCAATAAATGAACAAGAGTCGATATTGGCTAAATCAATAAGATTTATGGCTCCAGTCTGGTGATATCCTAAATTTTTAAATGGGTCGGTCATGTCAGCAATCTGAATTTTCATCCAAGGAGGCGTGCGAAATAGATGATCTGATACACTATAGGCTTGACTTAATAATTCGGTCATACCATATTCAGAATGAATTGAAGTAAGGCCAAAAGCACCTTTTAATTTTTGATGTAATTCTTGTTTTGAAATTTCTTTGGACATGCCTTTGGTCCCTCCCGTTTCCATAACCATTGTATTTTTTAATGGGATGGGATATTGTTGAGCAAATTCCAATAAGGCTGAACTCAGTCCAAACAATATGGTTTTTTGTTGCTGTTTATCGAGTATGTGAAGTCGCTTGGATAAGGTTTGATATTCATCTAAATAAAAAGAACTCCATGGATTATCCGAGTGGTGGATTAGTCTATCAACCATATAGATGATGGACGCATTTTTTCGTTCTAAATACGTCGGTAATAAAGCTAAAATGGCATAGTCTGAAATGGGACCAAATACATTTTCAAATCCAGTTAAAAAACTTTTTTCATAGACTTTTAAATTGCCTATAAAATGTTTGGAAGGGACTTCAGATGTTGTCCTCGAAGATTCAAAAACTATTTCATGTGGCTCATTTGAGCAGTAAACTTGATGGGATTTAAAAAAAGAAATGGGTAAAAATGGAATGTCATACACTTCATGAACTCTATCTAATGACTTGCCGATTTTTTGACAATACTTCCTATAAATCAAATTATTGGTGTATTGGTGTTTGAAAACAATCAAGGCATGCTCATCAAAATGTTGCGGATAGGTTTGACAACGATGAAAAAAATCGAATGAATTCGAAATGGTTTTATGACCGTTCTTTAGCAAAGAATAGGAATTTATTTTTAACTAAATGCCATTTGTAAATAGCAAGACCATTCGATTTAAAATCAACAAGTTTTGTTTCGTTTTCTATGGGTATCGGTTATCATATTGATTTTATCCCAAACGGCAGGTTAATGAAAGTTTATGAAAACTAGTCTCATTCAAATAAATAACCGACGTTGTGGTCGATTTAAACGAAATTCTTTCTGCATAGCAGAATTAATGATACTAATTGGGTTTCAATTTTTAAATTGGTGAACGGATAAATTTTCGAACACCAAAACCCGAAGACTTTTTAATCCCCCAATACATTTTGGGTATAGAAATTATGGATTCAATTGCACGCACGAAATAATCGATGAATCATTTAGCATATGCATAGGTCATTGTTGAAAAAGATTATCAATTACAACGCATAGGCTCTTTCAACAGGCCATTGATCTTGATAACTCTCTTTCCATTTTTGACTTCTCAACTCTTCATCGGTTGATAAACAGGCCTCAAGCTCCTTTCTTATTAACTCCTCTTCCATTTCCCTTCCGATAAAGACAATTTCATTTTTTCGATCGCCAAAAGTTTTATCCCATGTAGATTCAATTTGCTTTTGATTTTCTACGAATGGTAAATAGCTAATGCGCTTGTTAAAAGGCATACTGCACCACCAAACTCCTGCACTATCAGCTTTTAACGAACCTCCTGCTTGACTCCATATAAGAGCTTGTTCATTTCGAGAGGCTAACCAAAACAAGCCTTTACTCCTGATAACTGAAATCGGAAAATTGTGTTGCACAAAGTCCCAAAAACGTTTTGGGTCAAAAGGTCTTTTACTTCGAAACACAAATGAAGTAATTCCATATTCTTCAGTCTCAGGGGTATGCTCCGCTTTATTGAGTTCTTCGATCCAGCCCGCGCTTTGTTCGGCTTCTTCATAATTAAACTGGCCAGTATTTAGAATTTCTTCGGGTTCAATCTTGCTAAAGACCGACTCAATAATTTTGGCGGATGGATTCAATTTTTTTATAAAGACTTTTAAAATGCCAAGATGTTCTTTTGAAATCAAATCCGTTTTGTTAAGGATAATGACATTAGCGAACTCAATTTGATCTGTTAAGAGATTCACTATGGTTCTAACATCTCCTTCCATATTAGTCAGTTTTCGGTCCATTAACGTTTCTGGACTCCCAAAATCTCTGAAAAAATTAAATGCATCCACAACGGTTACCATGGTATCGATATAACTAAACTGTGAAAGATCTATGTCGTTTTCTTCATCCATAAAGGAAAAAGTTTGAGCCACTGGAATAGGTTCACTGATACCTGTGCTTTCTATAAGCAAGTAATCAAATCGGTTTTCTTTTGCCAATCGCTCCACCTCAATCATCAAGTCTTCTCTTAATGTACAGCAAATACAACCATTACTCATTTCAACTAACTTTTCTTCGGTACGAGACAATATGTTTTCACTTTTAATAAAATCGGCATCAATATTCACTTCACTCATGTCATTGACTATAACAGCCACTTTCAAGCCTTTTTTGTTATGTAAAAGATGGTTGAGAAGTGTGGTTTTTCCTGCTCCCAAAAAACCACTTAAAACGGTTACAGGTAATTTCTTTTCTGTTGTCATATGATAAAAACAATACTAACAACAATTTTAATAATATTTAATCAATGTAAAGAAATATATTCTGAGATCTTTGAATAATGCAAAATCAAAAAAAATGGGTGCTATGAGGAAACCATGTTTTTTTTCAGCCAATGGATCCACTCGTTTGATGTGGCTTGCCTCTAAAAAATCACGACATTTCTCTGATCTTGGCTATTTGGCTCGTTTTTTCCTTCATTTTTGAGTTGAGTAAGGCTCTGAGGGCTTCTTTTTTCCTTGATGCCTCTTTACTAGGTTGGCATTAGGGCCATCATGCCTGGTGATCTCTTTAAATGGGATGCATGGATTCCAAAATAGGTTGATTGTGGGCTTTATCCAATCCCCTAAGTCGGGTGATTTGACCGTGGAACCAATGAGCCAAGCCAACGAAGGTCTGTCACCATCCAACGTTCTTGACTCATGGCTTTGTTTCGCTCTTTTTGTGGCTTCGTCAGGAGCTTGTGGCAATAGCTTTTATCGGCTAAAACACGTTTTCGTTCGCACCGAAAGGCCTTCCATCAAAGGCTATTGAAAAACGGTTGGGGTCGTTGTTCGGCTTCGCCCTTGATGAGGATTAAAAAAACGCATTGATTTGGATTGAAAGGATTTGAAATGATTTATAGCACGTACGATATACAAAAACCAATGGCCAAATAAAAAGATAGGGACTCTGGTCCCAATCCCTCATCTCAGCGGAAAGCCAAAACTTTAGTGCAAAGATCTCGTTTATTTATTTGCTTTTGATTCGGTGAATAGGATGCGATGCGTAACACATTTCAACTATCAGGTGATTTAAAAGAATATAATTTCCTAAATTTTAAGTCAAAAAATTAAATTTGATTTTCTAAACGTGAAAAAAGAAGAAATCCGTATCCTCTTGGTTGATGACGAACCAGATATTGTTGAGATTATTAGGTTCAATCTCACAAAAGAAGGATATAAAATATACACGGCTACCAATGGTCAAGAAGCCGTTGAATCGGCCTCTTTAAGACAACCGCATTTAATCATTTTAGATATCATGATGCCCATAATGGACGGAATTCAAACCTGCGAAAAACTGAGAGAAGATGGCCGTTTTAATGAAACGATCATCATGTTTTTAACAGCCAGAGGCGAAGAGTATTCCCAGTTAGCGGCATATGATGTCGGGGCAGACGATTATGTTACCAAACCCATAAAACCTAAAGTGTTAGTTTCCAAAGTCAAAAGTTTATTGCGTAGATTAAACGACCGACCGCTGTCATATTCCAGATTACAATTTGATGAATTGATAATTGATAAAGATGCCCATAGTGTATCAATTGATGGCCAAATCATCAATTTAGCTCGGAAAGAATTTAAAATATTATTTTTTTTAGCCTCTCAACCTGGAAAGGTTTTTCAACGAGAAACAATTCTTGATTATGTGTGGGGGGATAGCCATGTTGGTGAACGAACCGTCGATGTTCATATGAGAAAACTTCGAAAGAAAATTGGGAAAAAGTATCTTAAAACAATCAAAGGAGTCGGCTATAAATTCATGCACTCCCAAAGCTTAAGATAACTTGTTTTACTCTCAGAATTTCATTCATAAAAAATAATTTTCAAACCTACGAAGCCCTATTTGAAAGTGTACTACCTCACTAAATTGTTCCTATCAACAGTCGTTTCTCTATCGATTGTCATAGTGACTTTATTGATTGAAACACTATTAAACGGTTTCTCAATTCCAGAAAGTTTAAATCAATCTCTAGACTCTCTATTGATTGTATTTTTTATTTCCCTATTGATTGTGTTTTTTTTCCTGGAATTTATTGTATTGCGTCTATTACAATATAAATATCCCTCCAATCGATCTAAAAACAACATTCGGCTAAAAAAACTACCAAAAAAAATGGAAGGTTTTCTTTTCAAGATTTTTAAATACCAATTTGAAAAAGAACTAGAAAGTCGGATATTCGAAGAACGTGAAAATTATCGCAAAGAATTTATTGGTAATGTTTCTCATGAACTAAAAACCCCCTTATTCACCATCCAAGGCTACGTATTGACTTTATTAGATGGGGCTCATAAAAAAAAGAAACTGGCTGAAAAATATCTCGAGCGGACGGCGAAAGGAGTTGATAGGATTATCTCTATTGTTAATGAACTAGATACTATTGCCAAATTTGAAAGTGACACTTTTACCCTTGATTTATATCCTTTTGATATTGATCAAATGACCATCAAAGTATTTGAACTCTTTGAAATGGAAGCGAATAAAAAATCCATTGGCTTATTAGTGGATAAAGTCGATTTGGATCGAGTACGCGTCTGGGCTGATCAAGAAAAAATACAGCAGGTACTGGTCAATTTAATCAGTAATTCCATTGCATATGGTAAAAAAGGAGGGCTTACAAAAGTTATTTTCAAACAAGAAAATGAAAATATATTCATTCAAGTCACAGATGATGGACCTGGGATAGATCAAGTTCATTTACCAAGGCTTTTTGAGCGATTTTATAGAGTGGATCAAACACGAAGTAGAAACAAAGGAGGATCTGGATTAGGCCTTGCTATTGTCAAACACATCATCGAAGCTCACAATCAACCAATTGAAGTTGAAAGTAATCACCAACAAGGCACGCAGTTCACTTTTTCCTTACCACTTTATAATCCAGAAATACATATCGTCGAACAAGAATAATTTCAATCACGATTGGGTAAAAAAAATAAAAAAAGAAAAATTCAAGAAAATCTAAGCTTTGAAAATCTTCTTCAAGATCCTTTTCCTTGGGACCGTTCTGAAGCCTATTATTTGAAAGGTCAATGGAACAAACAATACTTTAAAAACTCGTATCCAATTTGGCTAGAGCTAGGATGCGGAAAGGGAGAATACACCCTTTACAATGCGATAGAATTTCCTAAAATCAATCATATTGGCATCGATATCAAAGGGACCAGGATTTGGAGAGGGGCTAAAACAGCTAATCAACAACAAATTGATAATGTGGCTTTTTTACGTTGTCCTATTCAATACATCGAGCACTATTTTGATGAAAATGAAGTGAATCAACTTTGGATTATTTTTCCTGACCCACAAGACAAATATCGTCAAACGAAGCACCGCCTCACTAACAAACGCTTTTTAGATCGATACCTTAAAATCCTCAAACCCAACAATCGAATCTATTTGAAAACCGATAGTAACTTTCTATTTGGCTATACCTTGGGTGTATTGGAAAACTATCGATGTAAGATTCATCAAGTCATCAACGATGTGCATCAAAGCCAACAATCACCAGCCTTTGCCAAAGATGTGGTTACATTTTACGAACGGATTTTTATCAATGAAAATAAATCCATTAAATTCTTGTGCTTTGAATTATTAAAATGAGTGTTCCTCAAGGCGATTTTTTTGAAAAGGTGTATCAAGTAGTTAAACGCATTCCTGAAGGCAGGGTATCAACTTATGGGGTTATTGCACGTCTTTTGGGATCACCACAAAGCGCCCGAGTGGTGGGGTGGGCTTTAAATGCTTCACATAAGTTTTCGGGTATTCCAGCTCATCGAGTGGTCAATCGTAATGGATTACTGACAGGAAAACACCACTTCAAAGATTTTGATGAAATGAGACGTTTGTTAAATAATGAAGGAATACAAGTTATCGATGATCAAATTGTGGATTTTGAAAATCTATTATGGGATCCATTCAAGGAATCCAATGAATATTAGAGGATTGTAATTTCGTAAATTTGTCTCAGTGGTTAATCTCAAAAAAACGGACATCCTAGAAGCTTTAAAAGAAATTAAAGTATCTGGAAATCAGCAAAATATCGTTGAAGCAGGGTATATCAAAAATCTTCAGGTTTTTGGGGATCAAGTGGATATTGATTTATCACTTCCAAACCCTACCCTACAGGCTAGAAAAAAAACAGAAGTAGCTATTTTGAAAATAATACACCAAAAAGTGTATGAAAAAGCAAAAATCAACATCAAAGTCCAAGTGATGGCTCCTTCAAAACCAACCACCGTTAAATTAAGAGGAAAATCAATTGATGGCATCGATTCTATCATTGCCATTTCTTCTGGCAAAGGTGGCGTAGGAAAATCAACCATTGCCGCAAATATGGCTGTTACACTGTCTAAAATGGGGCTTCGAGTTGGTCTACTGGATGCCGATATTTATGGCCCCTCTGTTCCGACCATGTTCGATTTAGAAGGAGAGCGACCTCTTTCTGTTAGAGTCAATGGAAAAGAAAAAATGGAACCTCTAGAAAATTATGGGGTCAAAATTTTAAGCATTGGATTTTTCACTAAACCTAGTCAAGCCATTATTTGGAGAGGTCCCATGGCTTCTAAAGCTCTCCATCAATTAATCTTTGATGCCGCATGGGGAAAACTGGATTTTCTTTTAGTAGATTTACCGCCCGGTACAGGAGATATCCATCTGAGTATTGTTCAAGCGATTCCTCTTTCCGGGGCTGTTGTTATCAGCACACCACAACATGTCGCTCTTTCTGATGCACGAAAAGGAATAGCCATGTTTCAACAAGAAAATATATCAGTACCTGTTTTGGGTTTAATTGAAAATATGAGTTATTTCACACCAGAAGAATTACCCGATAACAAATACTATATTTTTGGAATGGGAGGAGCTCAAAAATTAGCAGAAGATAAAAAGGTCCCCTTTTTAGGTCAAGTCCCTTTGGTTCAAAGTATTCGTGAAGCTTCTGATTTCGGCAGGCCCGCTTCATTACAAGACCAAGGATCGATTGTTGAGTCTTTTAAAAACATTACCCGAAATATGGTTCATGAACTATTGAAAAGAAACAAAGATTTACCACCAACCAAAGTGGTCGAAATCACTACGATGACTGGTTGCCAAGCCATAAAAGAAATGCCATGACTTCAAAAGAAATTAAAGAAAAGGTCAATTTAGCACTCGAAGAAATTCGACCATTTTTGAAGTCTGATGGAGGAGATATCTCTCTTGTGTCCATCATCGATAATCGTATTGTTCAAGTGCAACTTCATGGTAATTGTGTGGATTGTACCGTCAATCAGATGACCCTAAAAACCGGTGTCGAAATGACCATTAAACGATATGTCCCACAAATTGATAGTGTTCAACAAGTCGAATGATAAATTTTCATGATTAAGTCCGATATTCTCATCATCGGCGCTGGACCAGCTGGATTATTTGCGGTGTTTCAAGCTGGTTTGTTAAAATTAAAATGTCACCTCATAGATTCCCTTGGTATGGTTGGGGGACAGTGCTCTGAGCTTTATCCTAAAAAACCGATTTATGATATTCCAGGGTATCCAGAAATAATTTCTCAAGATCTAATTGATAAGTTAATGGAACAAATTCAACCATTTGAACCTGGGTTTTCATTGGGTCAAGGGGCTGAAAGATTAACTAAAACAACCCATGGAGAATTCATCATCACGACTAATAAAGGGATACAACATCGCGCGCCAGTCGTTATCATTGCAGGCGGCTTGGGTTCATTTCAGCCAAGAAAACCCTCTATAGAGTCGATTGCCTTCTATGAAGGCAATGGGATTGACTATTTCATTTCAAATCCAGAAAAATATCGTAATAAACGCATAGTCATTGCCGGGGGGGGGGACTCTGCCTTGGATTGGACTATCTTCCTTTCCAAAGTCGCCAAAGAATTGGTATTGGTTCATCGAAGAAATGAATTTAGAGGGGCTTTAGAATCGGTCAATCAAGTACAGCTTCTAAAAGACCAAAAGAAAATAGAATTGATTACTCCGGGACAAGTGATTGAACTCAATGGGCTAAAAAGACTCGATTCTCTGACCATCAATCACAATGGTGTTTTATTGACCAAAAAAGTAGACTTTTTTATTCCTTTATTTGGTCAAATTCCAAAGTTAGGTCCCATCATAAAATGGGGATTAGAAACCAAAGGCAATGCAATTGTTGTGGATAATTCACTAGACTATCAAACCAATATCGAGGGGATCTATGCCATCGGCGATGTCAATACCTATCCTGGAAAATTAAAACTGATTTTATGCGGTTTCCATGAAGCAGCTATCGCTTGTCATAGTGCTTTTAAGAAAATTCATCCCAGTAAAAACAACACATTAAGATATACCACTGTGACAGGAGTTCAAGGATTTGATGGCACTCAAAGAATGGCGAAACCATCGGTAGTGAAAAAAATTGAATAACGCTGCGTTTTGTGATGATGACTTGTTATTTGTAAAACCCATTTTACGGATAAATCCATCGACAAGTTCATCGATCTGACGAAAAAAATGGGAAACTATATACCAAAGTGGTAGAAGCTACTTAAAAATAGTTGAATTTGATAGTTTACATCTCATTTATTTTTCGTCAATGACTGAAATTTAAATAGTTATTAAGATGAATTTGATGAAGGTCTTAACATTGTTCGGCACGGAAGAAAAAGCGAAATAATGGTTGATAAAGAAACTGTGGAATAACCAAATCCAATGCCCGAAATGTCAATCTTGCAACATTCAATGTGGCACAAAACATCCAACCATGGAATATCGTTGTCGTGATTACCCTTTTCATTAAAGATAAAGACCATGATCTTTTTTGGTTCGTTCTTCGATGCGTTGGGTTAATTGATCGATCGTTTTTGCATAGATCTTTTCTAATCCTATTTCATAGAGATAGGATAAAACTTTGACATCCCAACTCGCTTCGGCATGAGGCCAATGAAGTCCTTGAATGGCATGAATTTCTTCGACTTCAAAAAAGCCTCGATCATAATCTGACTTTATATTTTCAATAAAATGTAATCGACTGGGATTTTGAAGTAACGTCTCTTTTGGGAGACATCCAAAAAGAAGA
Source organism: Flavobacteriaceae bacterium (assembly GCA_026709415.1). GTDB lineage: Bacteria > Bacteroidota > Bacteroidia > Flavobacteriales > Flavobacteriaceae > Bin25. The sequence continues at coordinate 238,872 of JAPOSZ010000032.1, read as the reverse complement.
GAATAATCTTGAATGTTATGGATTTGGTCCATTCTTTGAAGTCGTTCCATGAGATCAACGAGAGGGATTTTATCAGTGATGGTATCTAAATCATAAATATCTTTTTTACTCCCTCGTTGGTTAGCACTCATCAATTTTAAAACACCAATATCTTCTAAAGATAGCATTTGAATTTCGCTTTCTTGTTGAAAAGAATCCAGAAGAGGTGTGTTTTGAAGTAAATCAATTTTGGAATAAGTGCCATCTTGATGGATTTGAATTCGATAAGATTTTAAATGTTCTACAGGGTTTTTAGAAATGCAAATAGCTATCGAATCAGCACCATAAAAATGATGAAGTTCTTTTTGAATCGTAGAATACATTTTTTCATCAATGATCTGTTTCGTGAATAAATCAATATCATACGATTGCCGATGTTGGTATCGTATGGCTAAGCTGGTGCCTCCTCCTAAACCAAAATGTTGAAAACAAGAAAATCTTTGTAATTCTTGAATGGTTTGGATTAAAAAATCACTGACCGAACGTACCATGCCATGTTTCGAAAGGAGATAAACCATATCGCTTTGCCGTCAATGAAAAGATATGGGGAAATAACCATACTTTGGTGTTTTGAAGACAATAGATGATGGTATCTTTTGGATAATAGGTTTCTAAACGAGTCATGTCTTGATCAAAAGAGGATGTCGTCGTCATGTATAAATGACGGGGAATGATGAAGTATTGATGTTTCTTCACATTTAATGTGGTGACATCTCGATCCCAGAAACCCACTCGCCGAACCCCTTTGGGGTCAGACCATAATGGATGTTGGTATTTTTCTGGTAAAAGCACGGCATATTTCCGTCTCAAAGGTATTAAAAAAAGTCTCTGAAATCCATCTCAAAATTATTTTGTAGATGCTATGACAAGTTGAGATCAAGATATTAGAAAGATAAGTTATGGCCACTTTGGTATATAATTCCCAAAAAAATTATTATCCCCCTTCATCATTTCCAACGAAAAGACTATATAGCAATTATATGAGCCGAATCATTGCTTTATTCCAATCAAATATTGATTATTTTTGAGCCGATTAAGATGTTATGATCTATAATTGGCAACAACCAGACTGGACAGATTTTAAATACAACATATCAGAAGTCATGACGATAATTTATGACTTTATCGCATTGGCTGGAAAAGTTTCCGGCGTATTTGATTGTCTTACAAAACAAGATAAGGATAAAATCACGATTGATTTTTTAGTGAATGAAGCCATCAAAACTTCAGAAATTGAAGGGGAGTATTTGCATAGAGAAAGTGTTACAAATGCTGTTCGAAGAAATTTGGGTTTTACAGTAGACAACCTATTAATTGTAGACCCGTCAGCAGAAGGGATGGCCAATATGCTGGTTCATGTTCGCGAAAAATTCACAGAACCATTATCAGAAAACATGTTGTTTGATTGGCACAAAGAGATGATGCGTGGAAACAAAGAAAACATGACCATTGGAAATTGGCGTACCCATAAAGAACTCATGCAAATAATATCAGGACCCGTAGGAAGAGAAAAAGTCCACTTCGAAGCGCCCTCTTCTAAAGATGTCCCTGTTGAGATGAATAGATTCATAGAGTGGTTTAATAAATCTGAAAAGACGATAACAACTCCTTTAGTTCGATCTGGGATCTCTCATCTCTATTTTGAATCTATCCATCCATTTCAAGATGGGAATGGGCGGATTGGGCGAGCCATTTCTGATAAGGCTATTTCGCAAGATTTAGGATATCCGGTACTCTTTAATTTATCAAAAACCATCGAAAGGAAGCGTGATGAATATTACAACAACCTGAATATTTCTTCCAAAACCAATGATATTTCTCAATGGTTGAAATATTTCATAAAAGCAGTGTATCAATCTCAAGTTGAGGCTCAACAAGAAATTGAGTTTGTTTTAAAGAAAACTCAGTTTTTTGATAAGTGGCAAAAGAAGTTAAATCATAGACAGATCAAGGTTATCAAGCGAATGTTTCAAGAAGGACCTGAGGGATTTGAGGGGGGCATGAGTGCCAAAAAATATATGAGGATTACGAAAACTTCAAACGCTACGGCGACAAGAGATTTGCAAGATTTAAAAAGAAAAGGGATTTTTCAATCGATTGGTGGAGGGCGGAACACAAGATATAGTCTGTTACAAAACCAGTGAGTATTTAAACGAATTCTTGACTTCAACGTTCAAACTCCTTCTGAGTCACAACTAATTCTGATTCAGCCTCGTTTTCTACGGTTTTTCCGATTGGTTGTACCGCCGCTTGCAAGGAACCGACAACACCATATCCAACGCTCACCATGAACTTTTGAGTCGGTAATATTTTTTATATATTTTGTTGATATACAGGATTTTATATCGATAAAATGTCGTCTCTTTCAAGATGAAAAAGCATCTTCAACACCAAAATGCCCCTTTTTAAGCTATTTTAGAAAGGCATTCCTTGAAACGAAGACTCACGAGATCGTTCAACGAATCGATGAATTCTCTTTATAGACCGTGACAAAACATCCTCCATTTGACCAAGGAGAGATAGAATGCCAATGAATACGGGCATTGGCAAAAAAGGATCTCAGAAAAAAGTAGTTATTTTACGGCGCATTTAAACCGTGAAAATCGGTGATAATGGTAGAACCTTTTTTTACGCTATGTAATCATTTTAAAATGGACAGTTTTTATTTATTTTGAGTATTTATAGACGGTTAATCTTTTATCTCCATTCTTCTCTAAAATGCCTTGTTCGACTCCCCATTTCAAATCCCTACTTGCTGTAGCTTGGCTAATGTTTTTGAAACTTTGTAAGTAATCTTTACGGCTAAACTCTTGCGTTTCTATTTTGTCTTTGAATAGTTCAATTCTATCTTTAGTTGTTAGGGTTCTATTTTGCGTTTTTAGGAGGTTTCCTAATGATTGAAAGATTATGTTTAACATAAACTCAATAAAAAGGGTAGAATGTCCCAATTTATCGGATTGACTTAATACGTTATAATACTCTTTTTGATTTTCTTTGATGAGACTTTCAACTGGCAGGAACTCAAAAACTGGGTATTGTTGAACTAAAATAAGCGTTTGCCAAAATCTTCCCATCCGTCCGTTGCCATCCATAAATGGATGAATAAACTCCAATTCATAATGGAAGACACAGCTTTTAATGAGTAACAGATCTTTATCGTTCTTTAAGTAATCCAATAAATCGTTAATAAACCCTCGAACCCTATTTCCACTTGGAGCAAAATGCTCTACCTTTGAGCCTTTTACAACACCTACGCTTTTACTTCTGAACTTTCCTGCGTCTTCAATTAGTCCCTGCATTAAAACCCCGTGAGCTTTCTCTAAATCTTTGATCCTATTTGGATTAAATGTATGCAACTGCTCATATACTTTAATCGCATTTTGTACTTCCAAAATGTCTTTTTGTGGAGCAATCACTCTTTTATTGTTTAATAAGGCTGTGATTTGCTCTTCGGACAATGTGTTGCCTTCAATTTCTAATGAAGACTGTATGGTTTTAATCCGATTCTTTTTCCGTAATTGTGTACGTGGTTTATGGAGATGCAATGCATTAACCTCTCCTAGTTTCTCCGAAATAGAGGCAACTAATTTTAGTATCTCACCGGTAATATTGTATGGTGGTTTCAAAGTGTGATAGTATCATTTGATAGTATCATAAATGTATGAATTTATTTTTAATATCTTTTGAGACTGCTCACAATAAGACTCCCCCCCTAAATTCTCAATAGATTATCTTGTTTCTTTAACTTTTTCCATTCAAAAAACTAACATACAGCAATTCTTTTTGATTTTCAAAAGATCTAATCGAGGACCAAAAGGAGCCGACTTGACCACGCGATACCGAGGTTTTCCTTGGTGGTTTCGATAGGATTAGACGATTTGGACGCGGACAGATTGACCATCTTTTCGCTGGGTCGTTTGGACATACATCATGGCACAAAGATCATCCCTTCAAACCAAAAAATAAAATACACAAACGGTACGCTACAAATCAAATGGAAGAAACCATTCCTTAACTGGCTGGGAAATCTGTGGTGAAAAAAGGCTCGATTAGTGAGGAAGTCGAGATTTAAAAAGAAAAGGGATTTTTCAATCGATTGGCGGAGTGCGAAATACAAGATATCGTCTGTTACAAAACCAGTGAGTATTTAAACAAATTTTTAAGAAAGTCTAGGGGTTTAAGCCAGGCAGGAGTCCCAAATATCTGTGACATTTACATCACTTCAAAAACTACGGTGACAAAGAGATATAAGCGATTTAAACGAAAGGGAGATTTAAAAATGAATATTCCTGAGTGCTTCTACAAGATAAGTCCCTAAACAATATCCTCTCATCTAAGGTCTTGGCATCAGATAGTGGGAGGGTTTTATGACTCTATAATTTCAACAGAATGTATTTCTTTTTAGTTCTTTCCGCACAAAGATGGTGAAATCCTAAATGTGGGAATATCAACGCGATATAATGAAAAAACAAAAAAGGAAGTAAATCCGACGAGTGTTTAGAATTTCCAACTCAAGTAAAAAGCTAAATCCTTGATTATTCTTTCAATTTACCAGCCGTTAATCCAATGCTACCACCAACTAGAGAATAAAGCAGTAACCTAGTGAGTGCATAGCTAACCCAATCGGTTAACCCCATTTGACCAATACTGACTAACATCAATCCTTCACCAACCGTGAATAAAAGACCGATCAAAAATCCAAATAAAAGTCCTGATTTAATGCTAAGTCGACCTCTCAATTTCAAATAAATCAAAGTCATGACATATGAAAACACCAAAGTGGCCATGATGTGCATCCCCCAATCACGAGACATAGGGTCTGAAGGTAATGCGTCTGACATTAGCCATCCATAAATGATATAGGCCAAAACATTAAAGACAACAAAAGCCACAAGAGTGCTTATAATGGTGATTTTAGAGTACATAACGAATTTTTTGAAAAGATACAATTATTTTTTGCGATTCATTTTTTTTGAAACTTTCTATATCTCTACTTTTGATAAAAATCTGAAGATCCGTCAAACCCATCTGCTTCTTTTTTGAAAACATTCAAGGTCCACCATTGCAATAAAAAAATTAAGGCAGCGATTAAAACCGAAGCCCCTAGTAATCTCGCATTGGTAAAATATTGGGGGAAAAAAGATCTGCAAATTCCGATCAATCCGTCCATTAGTCTCACCCTATCGAAATCAACAACCCAAACCCAAATTGAAATCACTCCAAAACAAAATAAAGGGTTATCCTTGGACTTCACCTTTGACTCGAAACCCAACAAAAATTTTGAATCCAAAATCAAAACTTTTTTTAATCGGGTTGTGGAATATTGTCCTTGGATTTTAAATCACCATTTTAAAATCAATAGCAAAAATAACTTCCCCCATAGTTCAGGGATCGCATCATCAGCATCATCCATGGCCTCGATCGCCATCGGATTAAGTCAATTAGAAAATCAGATTTATGAAAACCATCCTCCCGAAAAAGAACAAAAGTTAAAAGCTTCATTTTTAGCCCGATTGGGTTCTGGAAGTGCCTCTCGAAGTATCGAAGGACCTTTGGTTATTTGGGGAGAATCCAAAAGCTTTAAAACCAGTAATGATCATTATGGAGTTTCCGTCAGCCAACTGATTGATCTGCATAAAGATTTTAAAACTTTTTGTGATACCATTCTCATCGTCGATAAAAATCCCAAAAAGGTATCTAGTTCTATGGGGCATCAAATGATGAACCATCACCCATTTTTTAGCGGCAGAATTGCACAAACTGTGAACCACATTTCATCCTTAAAAGAAGTTTTAATCACTGGGAATCTACAAAGGATGATTCCGATAGTCGAAAGAGAAGCCCTTTCACTACATGGCTTAATGTTTTCCTCCTCCAGTTATTATTTGCTGATGCAGCCCAATACCCTAAAGATTATCAATAGAATTTTTGATTTTAGAAAATCTTCAAAGCTCCCCATCATGTTTTCATTGGATGCCGGGCCAAACGTGCATTTACTTTACCCTTTGTCCATCCAAAAAAAGGTCATGGAATTCATCAAGAGTCAACTACTTGATTGTTGTATCAAAGTTCTTGATGATCAGGTAGGACAAGGAGCCACTTGGTCTTTTATCCGCTGATGATAAAACAAACTTTCCCCGCTAAAATTTTACTTTTTGGTGAACACGCCGTTTTAAAGGGTGGTAAGGCCTTATCGATTCCATACCATAAATATTCAGGGGGTCTTGATATTCCCAATAATTCCACAATAAAATCAAGAAAATCCAATGCTTTGTTAAAAGCGTTTGTTGAAATTTTAAAATCAAAAAATGTAAATCTAAATTTCAAGAAAATTGATCACGATATCCATTGTGGAATGGCCTTTGACAGCAGTATCCCTCTTAATTATGGATTAGGTTCTAGTGGGGCTTTAGTGGCTGCTTTTTATTCTGAATATTTTGACAACAACCCCCGTGATATTGATAATTGGTATGATTTAGATATAAAAAACATCCAATCCCAATTGGCTATTCTGGAAAGTTGTTTTCATGGGCAATCTTCAGGGTTTGATCCTCTAGTTTGTCTTTTCGCTGAACCCATGCTGTATCAAAACCAGGAAATTGAATTTGTATCTCAAAATCAATCCTTCAATGAAAAATTTTTTATAATCGATAGCGAACTTCAATCAAACACTCAAAAATGGGTGAATAAAATGATGGCTCTTTTGAAAAATTTCACTTTTGAATCGCAATTTAAAGAGCAGTTTATAGTTGCTTCAGATCTTTGTATCGATTCTTTTTTAGGAAGTAACGCACATCAATTAACCAAACGCATCAAAGCATTATCTCAGACTACTTTGAATCTGCTCGATTTTTTAATTCCCGAATCCTTCAAATCGCTTTGGGGAAAAGGCATCGAAACCGACAATTATTATTTAAAATTATGTGGCTCTGGAGGAGGGGGCTTTATCCTTGGCTATACGGATGATTGGAATAAGCTCAAAGCACTACAAAGGAACTATAAAATTGAACCCATCTTTTCTTCAGTGATTCACTAGTTGAATCTGAAATACTTGATCTCTTTGGGTTTTTTAATCAGTAAGGGGCCTCTGAACATCTCAATAATAAAACAACTATATACCAATCCATACTCAATGGCAATGATGGCTAATGATTCAGCAAAACCAGCGCTTTGATAAGCCCAGTAGCTCCATAAGACTGTTAAACTCCAGATCATAGTGTAAACATATCCTAACATCATTCCAAAAACCAATATGAAGATGATATACCATGGATGAACCGTTGTTGAAATAAAAAAATAAATCGTTAAGATCAAAAGACAACTTTCCAACACTGACTTTGGGGTGTTGTTTTTTCGGATAAATGAAATTAGCAGTATTATGGAAATAATAATAAATGGAGTGTATGGACCAATTCGCTTAATGATATTGAAGTCATAAAATAAATAGTGTATTTCTTTTAAGAGATAGTGCAAACTGGCATTGAATTCAAAATTGACAAACCAAAGATTTAGGGTTTGAGTGTAATTTGAGATTAAATTGTAATCGATGTATGGAATCCAAGTAATCAGAATAAACACTCCACAACAAACGATGAATCGTTTAAAAAATTTGAAAGAACAGAACTTGAATAAAACTGGTAGAAAAAAAATTGGAAGAAGTTTTGTGGAAATGGCTAGACTAAAAAATAAACTTGAAAAAATGAGTTTATTTTGGAAGATGTGATAGAGCCCTGCCAAACAAAGGCCGGCCATCAATGCTTCAAAATGTAGATTTCCAAAACTTTCAAGAATAATCAGAGGGTTAAGAATAAACCAACCAATAAGAGTTGGAGATACCCTAAAATATTTCAATAGTTTAATCCCAAACACACACACCAACACCTCTCCCAGTAGAGTGAAAAGTCTTAGAATTAATATAGGGGAAATCAATTCCCCATAATAAACCTTTGCAGCCAATAAATAAATCCATTGACTGAAGGGAGGGTAATTTGAATAATTATTATTATGTAAACTTCCCATGGCCTCATAGATTTGATTGGCATATGGAAATGACACTTGATTCAGAAGATCTGAGGGTTTTGATACGTAGGGATTAAACCCCTCCAGTTGAATGGAACCATCCCATAGATATCTATAAAAATCTTGTGATAAGCTTGGAATATATGGAACCAACAACAATCGAAACAGAACCCCTATAAAAATGATGGTTTTAAGATTTGGTTTTTGATGCATAATCCAGACCAAAAACCCTCCCAAAAGCATAAACGTCCCGAATAACACATACGTATCACTTCTTTGGATCCAATGCATTGAAAGGGGAAAGTACAGTAGACAACTCAAGAGAACTCCTATTGAAATTTCAATGAGTTTTCTAGAAGAAATTTTAAAATTTTCTATCATTGGATAGAGCTATTAAAAAGTTTAAACTTGCTCTACCTAATGCTTTAAAGATTGAAAAAACACTGTGCTGAATCCCAAAAACAATACAAAATGAAAAATAAACAGTCCAAAATCGCCACTATCAGAAACTAAAAAAGCACTGAACATCCCAAAAAGAAAATAAACGGCTAGTAGTCCTTCTAAATAAGGATAAATCGATTTTGATTTTACTAAATATCGATTATTAATCCATGAATCTTTATTCGAGAGTATATTGAATTTTGGTGTGCGAATAAAAGAAGATTTTATGCGAAGGTGCCCTTGAATTACAGCTATTGAATTATGAAGTGACAATGCCATGGCAAGGGTGTAGAAAATGATAAATCTCCTGACATAATGGACAAAAGAATGCGTTCCACCTCCATAAACTTTCTTATGAACAAACCAATAGCAATAAAAAAAGATGAGCGTGCAGGTGATAAAAAATGCTGTGAGAATAAAAAACCAATCAAATATGGGATAGGCCTCTTTAATGTAAAGCAAAGGAACACTCAAAAGAGAAATCAAAAGAACACCAAGAAACACTGAACTACTCAATAAATGGACCACGCCATGAAATCGGGTAGATAATGGGATATGCTTTGATTTTAAGAGCTTCCACACGTTTTTCTGAAAATTTTCAGCTCCCCCTTTATTCCATCTGAACTGCTGTGATCGAATGGCACTCATGGCCACCGGTATTTCGGCTGGAGTTTCTACATCGATTAAAAATTTAAATTTCCAATTTTTTAATTGCGCTCGAAAACTCAAATCTAGATCTTCAGTCAATGTATCTCCTTGCCAATTTCCAGCATCGAGAATACATTTTTTTCGCCAAATTCCTGCCGTTCCGTTAAAGTTTAAAAATTTACCTGTAGTGCTTCGTCCTTCTTGTTCTAAAATAAAATGAACATCCAAAGCAAACGCCAATGCCTCGGTTAAAACTGAAAAATTTCGATTTAAGTGGCTCCATCGCGTTTGTATCACGCCAATTTCGGGATCCTCAAAGTGTTTAACGGTTTTTTGTAACCAATCTTTTTGAGGAAGAAAATCTGCATCGAAGATGGCTATTAACTCCCCATTAGCTCTTTCTAATCCATATTTTAGAGCCCCCGCTTTGAAATTATCTCTATTTTTTCTTGTTATTCTGTTTATAAGTATTCCTTGTTCAGAATAATGATTTACAATTTGTTGGGTTAACTCCATTGACTCATCATCTGAATCGTCAAGCACTTGAATCTCTAATTTATCTTTTGGGTAATCAATAGCACAAACGGAGTCGATTAATCGTTCGATCACATTGAACTCGTTATAGATGGGTAATTGAACGGTTACCATTGGAAGATTTGGATTATTGATGTAGTATTGTTCATCGGCATCCGTACTATTTGATTTTTTAGATTTTTCAGAAACTAAAAAATTAGAGAGGAGATTTAACTGAGTCAAGCAATAAATCAAAATTAAAATCAAGGCCCCTCCATAGAGAATAATGACAAGATTGGCCAAAATGAGTATCATGTAATCTTGCAATGTCATTTTTTAGAAAAGTAAAATTTTCCTATCCAACCCAATATTTTAAACCCGGCTAATACCGTTCCTCTAATGGTTCCAGAAATTTTCGACCGACCAATTCGAGTGCGATATTTGACAGGAATTTCAGTATATGGTGTCTTGTGATGTAGTGATTTCAATTGCATTTCAATAGTCCATCCATAGCTTCGATCTCGCATTTTATAACTTTTTAAAGTTTCCCACCTAATGGCTCGAAAAGGTCCTAAATCCGTATATCTACTTTGATACAATAACTTCATTAAAACACAGGCCAACCAGTTCCCAAAAACTTGAGGTAAAGTCATACTCCCGGATTCTCGGATACTCTTATCGCGAGCACCGATGACAAAATCGGCAACTCCTTTTTTGATTGGATCGATCAATTTAGACATTTCCTTTGGATAATCTGAATAATCTCCATCTAGAAAAACAACAATTTCAGGTGGATTAGAATCTAATGTTCTCATTCCTGCCAAACATGCATTTCCATAACCAAGATTTCTTTCGTACATCACTTTAGCATTGAATTTCTTGGCAACTTCCGAAGTCTCATCCGTTGAATTATTATCCACCACAATAACTTCTCGAACAAAACTTGGAATTTCTGCCAACACTTTTCCAATTGATTGCGCTTCATTATGTGCTGGTATGATTACAGAAATTGAAGTTTCCAATTGACTAGAATCAAATAATTGATTTGGTTACTTCAATTCCATTAAACTACCAAAAATTACGCAAATTTAACATAATTGGCGTGTTCATAAATTCATTAGGTTTTGTCTTAAAGTCAACGAACCCTAGATTACTCATAATCTAGCTATCAAGTCTGATTCCAGAGCTCTTAATGACTTTTCAGTTATTCATCTTTAGTTCTAAAATCACATGAATTTAAAAGAAATCCTTGAAATCTATGTCTTAAAGGTAGGTGAAAAAATTATAAGCGTCATCCAAATCCCTTAAAAAGGTATTCCATCATCTAAGAAAATTGACAGTTTGAAATTAAATTCTCCAATAAATAGATTCGATTTACAGGGGGTTTACCCCTAAATTAAACAATCGTAATAGTGATTTTTAACTTTATAAAAGCACTCCGCCATTAGAAGATGTGCTATTCAAGTGAATGTGTCAAAAACCACATACCATATCTTCACCACAACATTGGGAGGGGGTAATTTTCCTTGACTACCTTCACATATCGAAATTCGCACATCGTTTCGTTCAGGGGACAAAATACCATGAGATAATAGAGGATCGCATATAGCGCATGTTATGTTGGCTACCATATCACATTTTCACAAGTATAGATTGCTATCATTTTCCTTTTGGCATTGTTAATCCATACTGTTTACATTAGGCGTTTGAATTTTTCAACTTCAAATTAATAGTGAGAAACACCATTAATCACTCCAACTTCAGGTCTATAAATCCCAAGTTATATCATCCAGTCCATTGGTTGCTCGTCATTTTGATTATTCAATCATGTCAATTCAGTGATTCCCTCAATGAGCAACCTCCAAATATTATTTACATCCTTGCTGACGATCTTGGCATCGGAGATTTGGGCATTTATGGACAGAAAATCATCAAAACACCTCATTTGGATCAACTGGCTCAATCAGGTTTAAGATTTTTAAATCATTATTCTGGATCAACTGTTTGCGCTCCGGCTAGATCTGTTTTGATGACCGGTCAACATGCTGGGAAAACACCCATCAGAGGGAATAAAGAAGTTTGGCCCGAAGGTCAAATGTCACTACCCGATGAATCATTCACCGTTGCTGAAATTTTACAAGAAAATGGTTACATCACTGGTGCTTTCGGTAAATGGGGTTTGGGATTTGTTGGTACAGAAGGAGATCCTACTCACCAAGGGTTTGACACATTTTTTGGATATAATTGTCAGCGTGAAGCTCATCGGTATTATCCTGAACATCTGTGGGATAATCAAGATCGGTACCCCATCAAGGATAACCGAATAAACCAAACAGTTTATGCTCCCGACTTGATTCATGCACGGGCATTGGATTTTATCAAACAACATCAAGACAAACCATTTTTTTTATACTACCCTAGCGTCATTCCTCATGCTGAATTGATGATTCCAGAAAATAGTTTTTTTGAAACATATCGAGGAAAGTTTGAAGAAACTCCTTGGATTAATTCCGCTATTGGGGCTAATTATGGGGATGGTGATTTCAATGTTGCGCATTATGCAACACAAATTCAGCCCAAGGCAACGATGGCAGCCATGATTTCATATTTAGATAATCAAGTTGGTCAGATTATTGAATTAGTAGACCAATTGGGATTATCCAAAAACACCATCATTATGTTCACATCCGATAATGGACCACACCAAGAAGGCGGAGCCGATCCGGATTTTTTTGATAGTAATGGAATCAACAGAGGATACAAAAGAGATCTTTATGAGGGAGGGATTAAAGTCCCCTTTCTAGTCAGTTGGCAAGGAGTTATTCCAAAAAATACTGTTTCAAACCATATTTCAAGTTTTGCTGATTTTTTGCCAACGATAACTGATTTATTGGATATCGATAATCCAGAAAACATCGATGGCATCTCGTTTTTACCAACTTTGGAAGGAAATACACAGATTAAACATGAATATCTTTATTGGGAATTTCATGAATTAGGAGGGAGGCAGGCTGTTCGATATGGAAAATGGAAAGGCATAAAGCTAAATGTAAAAAACCCTGATATCACTCAGTTTGAACTCTATGATTTAGAAAACGATCCGCAAGAAACTGTGAATATATCGCAACATGAACTAGAGGTTACTTCGAGGATAAATCAGATTATGGACTCTGAGCATATCTCAAGTGATTTATTTTCATTACTTCAAAAAGATTAATTCTGAACGGCCATTGACATCTATTATAACCTTAAAGATTACTGAATATCAATCACGAAGTGTTATGATAACTCTATAAAAGTACCAAAGGTGGGACTCGAACCCACACGCTATCGCTAGCATCGGATTTTGAATCCGACGTGTCTACCAATTCCACCACTTTGGCTAATAAATCATAAGAAACTATTCCCACCTTATTCAACTCAACAAATGTAAATAATGTGAATTCATGAAACCACAGGACAAAATTTCAAAAGGATAATATCTCATTATATGACTTGAGCTGACCATCTATTCTTTTTAAATCAGCATCAAAGTCACTAGAATTGAAAACTTTTTTCTAATCAGACTAAATTTTAGATTCAAAAAAATCTAAAAGAAAGGATGAACACGGCTTTTTAATCATCAATTACCCTGCACTGTTAAACACACAGACATAAAAAATAAGTTTCCCTAACCACAAAACACTTTCAGAGATTTAATCCTTATCATCTCCCTCATCAGTTTTTGGTCATTGTCATTATCAAAATCGCCTTTTAGTTTCTTCCGAAGAATTTTTGTTTCAAGTTGATGTTTTTCTTCATTTCTCTTGTCCTGTGCTTTTTCTCTTTTGTCTTTACGCTCATCTTTTATGCTTTTCTTAATGCCGAAGATAATGAAAGCCATAACGGTTCCTAAAGGGATCAATCAGTCATTGAATAAATAAGAAGTCAGCATAGTAAAAGTTAATTAAGATATTTTCTTCAAGAGAAATTATACTCTATTCTTACCACCCACCTTTTAGTCCCTATCTCCAATCTTTAATTCACACAAATGATGGTAAAACCAATTTTAATTCGTAATTATCGGCTCAAAAATCATCAAATGTATTCTAAGACAAATCTTATTTTCGGGAATTATAACCCTTTGTAACCACTTTATAAGTTTTTCTTTGAATACACACACTATTTTAACACAACATTGATGAGTTACCAAAAAATAATCGGGAATTAGCGTATCCGTTACAAATTAATTGCATAGTGGTTACGAAAGGATATAATTCCCTAAAATATCCATTCCTGGATAATAAAAAAATAGCTTACCTATGGGCATCATATACCTAGCTTTTTACGGTCTATTGTTCACAGTGAAAATCGGTGATCATCATAGCACTAACTTGGAATATCAAATGAGCATTGAATTCAAGAAGTGGCAACACCAAATACCTGATTTATTTACAGGGCAATACCAAGTATTATTCGATTGTCAAATCAACGGAGATATATCAGTACATATAGAACCGCATAGACGCCCCCATGATCAACATCACCCCCATACCACACACACGGACATCATCATTGGAACAAGAGAGTTGATGAAATATAGTAACTTTGTATGTATTAATTATTTTCGACATGAGTCAAAATAAATCAACAAGTAATATTATGAAGGATTATAAACTTTTAATTTGTAAATGATTTTTTAGTATTTTTATTATTATTGCATCTCTTTGGATAAATTCGCTTTTATACTTCTAGGAAAGTAAATACAAAATATGGTCTATTCATATCACAAAGCCCCCAATTCGTATAGTTCAAACAGTCAAAAGAGAACGCAAACCCTTTTAATAAATCATATTCATTATTGTATAAAGAACTAGACCATGAACCGTAACGAAAAAACACTTAAAAACCAAGATGTTGATTCAACATACAGATTAAGTAATAGAGAACCAAATAAAACAATAACATTAGGTGATGGATTGTTTTTATTTGGATTAATTGTATTTATTATGTCTATAATACTTGCTTTACTTAGGATAATGGGTATCTTATAAAAAAACAAATGAGTAGCGAAAAAATAACCCGTAGAGAGATTTTAAATGCTATTAATAGCGTTAAAGAGGATAATGCAGAGGTGTTTAGAACTATAAAAGCAATAGAAGAAAAAATTCATTTATTAGATAAAAGAATAGTTATAAATTCCCATGATCACCGATTTTCACTGTGAACAATAGACCATAAAAAATCTAGGTATAGGAAGCCCCGAGGTACGCTATTTTTTTATTATTTAGGAAGTGATATTTTAAGTCTTCGTACTGATTCATGGTTTCTAAGAGTAAGGGGAGATGTCGCTTTTTTTTGAGTGAGCTTTTGATTCCTTCTTGATGGATGTTGACTTCCGCTTGATTGGCCAAAACTTTTTCATACAAGGTGAGCGCCGTCGCCCTGGAAAAGCTTTCTAATTGATGGGCCATGAATCGGTAGAGATTATCGGCCAAGAGACTCATCGTCAAATCAAAGTCGACTTTGATGACCATCGAAGAAGAGACCCGATTGAGATGAAAAAATTCGATCGGTTCACTGATGGCTTTTTCGACCAACCACCGCCGAGCATCTATTTGGACGATTTGGGCCACGGGTTTTTCAACATCATTGGTGATGATGACGGCTGGCTTTGTCTTGCCATGCCCCGTGATGATGATCTGTCGGATGTCTTGATCATACCCTCTCAAAAAGACGGACTCATCATGCACCCGGAGGGTTTGCTTTTGATGAGCAGACCGCTCCACGCGTATGGTTTTCCAAGCGGTTTTGGGCAGCTGAGCGATGCGATCGATCATTTGTTTTCCCCGCCGACGGATGGTCAGAAAGAACACCCCATCATCATCCAAACGCGATCGATTTTCATAGCTCGTGAATGGGCTATCAAACACCACATAACGCAACGGATTGGCAACCCTTTTTTCCGATCGGTAAACATCTAGAAACGGTAAGACTTCTTCGTTTTGTTCCGGATGCGTGCCCCCGACCCGGCCATAACAGATGATGTCGGTGGCCGCATCTTGAGCCAGCATGGCCTGCCTCCCGGCCAACGCTTTGTTCCGTTTACCCGACCAGTGCTTTTCTAAATGTGTATCATCGCCCCCATAGGGAATGGTCGCGACATCTAAGTGGGTCGTATCGCGATAAAGAGACTTTTGTTTCCATCAATGATGCATCCTTTTCAAAAAATCCTGATTCATCGCTGAAGTCACCCGGCTCGAATAGGATGAAAACCAAGGGGCCTTGGGTCAGTGATTTAATCCCGCCAAAAGACCCAGCCCCCGATCCATACACCAAAGATCATCCGCAGGGTAACGCCTGAAATGACTCCATTTGAGGGCTAGAAAGGAGAGAATCGATGACACACGAGAGATGGTCTGGGTTTTCGGATAGCGACTTTGTTCGATGAGGACATCCAGCCCCAGATGACGGATCAACGGCAGAAAGCACAACACACCACCGGCAGCGGTTTGGAACCTTTCTTCCTTCACCAAAGAAAGGGCTTCGCTCTTGGGAGCGGTGATCACCCGATGGGGACGCTCTCGTTGGACTTTTTGGCTCCGTTTGGGCAAGCGGGCAAAGCCTTGTTTTTTTAAGATCGAATCAATCGTATGTTCGGAGACTTTCTCACCAGCGGTGTCTAGCTTTCCTTTGATCTCTTCAACCGAATCATCGTGTTTTCGGAAGCCAACCATGGTTTGAACGAGTGCCGGCGGATCCATCGAAGAGGGCCTTCCCTTTTTCTTGGTCACAAAGAATGGGTCTTCTTGGAGGGGATCCGATGGAAGCACTGGCTTAAAATCAGTCACCAAAGAAGTGAACGCTCGGTATTGGTATCCGAAAGTCTTGGCCACCTCATGAGGCGAGGCCTTGTCGGCAAAATACATGCGAAGCGCTTCGTATCGTTTGTGAGCGGTCAGTCGGGGTTTTTGGAAATAATGAAGGGGTCTCATTGACGGTTATTTAACAAGTGATCAAGAGAAAACAAATCTGTAAAACAAGATGAAAAACCATCACCAGCAACAAAATATCCTCTTTTTAAGCTGTTTTAGGGGATCATTCCTTGAAACGGAGACTCGCGAGATCGTTCAACGAATCGAGGAATTCTTTTTATAAACCGTAAAAAACCTTCCTCCATCCGATCAAGGAGAGATAGAATGCTAATGAATACGGGCATTAGCAAAAAAGGAACTCAGAAAAAAGTGGTTATTTTACGGTGTATTTAAACCGTGAAAATCGGTGATGATTGTAGATATTCTAATCCTTGTCGATTTGCCCTTTTGGCAGTTTTGGATCATTATGTCTCCCTAACATAATTTGTCCGTATTGGTATAAATGATGATATTCTAAAATAGTGTGTCCTAATTCATGTCACTATGGTGTATAACAATCCTAGGAACGCCCCATTTTCCCAATAATCTTTTTGGAAATCTGAAGTGTCCCCCATCGTTAGGACAGTTATTGGCCAAATTAAAGTTATATATAACTTGTGTTTTTCTTTGACATTGAGGCTTGAAAAAAGAGGTTCTACCACGAAAGTTGTGGGTTGATTTATTTTTGGTCTCTGATCATTGACTGTTTATGAAAAAGTTATGATCGTTTTTTGATTCCATTTTAAAGATTGGTGATTCATGGCCGGTGGATGACCTTTCGATGGACGATCGTCAAATGACCATTCCTATTTATGTTTCCCATGTTGGAGGCCGTGTGCCATGTCCTGAGACTGGTGAAGAAGGACCCATCGATAATCATCGTCAAGAGCGTGTTTGGCGTCCTTTAGATTGGTTTCCATACCCGTGTTTTCTTCATGGTCGCATCCCGTCTTCTGCGGGTGTCAAAACAATCCATGTGCCTTGGGCAGAAGGGTCTCATCGATTCACGTGATGGTTTGAAAAATGGGCGATGGATCTTCGGTTGGCCACTAGAAACCAAACCCAAACGGCCCAGCGGTTACGTTGTGGTTTTCATGTCATCCATCGAACATGACATCGTGCCGTTGTTCGTGGCATGGAGCGACGTTCCGATGCCCCAACATCTCCTATCCGTCTGGATGAAAAAGCCATCAAAAAGGGGCCTGGCGATGCCACGATTCTCAGGGATACCACCTAGGGAATCGTTCTCGATTTGATAGAAGACCGGAAGATCGAGACAACTCAAGATTTCATTCGTCGGGCCATTCCAAAAGAGGTGAGAGACCCAGTGGAGACCATGACCACGGACATGTGGTAGCCTTTCATCCGTTCGGCTAAAGAAAGGTTGCCTCAAGCACGTTGATTCATGATCGATTTCATTGGATTCCATACTGGAACAAGGCCATCGACCAGGTTCGGCGAAGAGAAGTGAAAAAACAGGAGGTTCTTAAAAAGGCTCGGTTGGTCATTCTTCAAAACGAAGACAACCGAACTGAAAAACAAAAAGAAATCTTCCAAAGAGTGCAGAAAAGTAACCTAGAAGTCCGCAAAGCTTGGAAGTTGCGAGACGATGTTCAATCTCTTTTTGAATCGAAATCTTTGAAAGAGGCTCTCCAATATGCTCGCCTTTGGATCGATCGCGTTTTGGAATCCGGCATCCAAGAAGTGGGTACGGTGGCTCGAAGGTTTCAAAATCATTGTCAAGGCGTGGGGCATGCTCTCGGTCATCCACAGTCTCATGCCAAAGCCGAACGATGGAATGGAAAGATTCAAGAAATCAAAGCTATAGGTCGAGGCGATCGAAAATTCGAAAACTTTCGAGCAGCGGTCCTCTTTTTTAATGGCGGCTTAAAACTTGACCCACAACTTTCGTGATAGAACCTATTTTTTTATGATGTATGTAAATTTGCCACTCTGAAATAATCAGTGGGACCTTTAGTTAAAATCTTTGCGTGTAGGCAAAGTCATGACCTGGCAAGAAAATTGGCTGCCGCCTATGGCACTAGTCTGGGTAAAATTAATTTTTCTAAATATAGTGATGGAGAATTTCAACCAGCTTTTGAAGAATCCATTCGTGGTGCTCGTATTTTTATTATTGGTTCGACCCACCCACCGGCTGAAAATTTGATGGAAATGTTACTGATGCTCGATGCCTCCAAAAGAGCCTCTGCTCGGCATATTACGGCTGTCATTCCATATTTCAGTTGGGCAAGACAAGACAGAAAAGATAAACCCCGAGTACCTATCGGTGCAAAAATGATCGCCAAATTATTGGAAACAGCCGGAGCGACCCGGATAATAACCATGGACTTACATGCTGATCAAATTCAAGGGTTTTTTGAAAAGCCGGTCGATCATCTGTACGCATCAGCCATCTTTTTGCCATATGTTCAAGAATTAAATTTGTCCAATTTAACGATTGCTTCTCCAGATATGGGAGGTTCTAAAAGAGCTTACTCTTATGCTAAATTTTTAAAATGTGATGTAGTGATTTGCTATAAAGAACGATCTAAAGCCAATCAAATTTCTCATATGGAACTTATAGGAAAAGTGAAAAATAAAAATGTCATCCTAGTTGATGATATGGTAGACACGGCCAATACGCTTACCAAAGCTGCAGATTTGATTATAGAAAAGGGAGCTATCAGTGTTCGAGCCATAGCGACTCACGCCGTTTTATCTGGGAATGCTGTTGAAAATATTAGTCGATCCCAATTGAAAGAATTAATTGTCACTGACTCAATTCCACTGAAAGAGAAACATCCGAAAATAAAAGTACTTTCGTGCGCCAAACTGATGGCTGAAGTCATGTATAATGTCCATAACAATCAATCCATCAGTTCGAAATTTATCATGTAATTATTATAACCATGCAAGCACTAACAATCAATGCTACATTAAGAGAACAAGTGGGTAAAGTGGCCACAAAAGCCATACGAAAAGCCAAAAGAGTTCCTTGTGTGCTCTATGGTGGTGACACCCCCATCCACTTTTCCGTTCCAGAAAATGATTTTAAAGAGTTAATATATACCCCAAGAGCTTATATTGTTGAATTGATTATCGACAAAAAACAAACTTATAAAGCCATCCTTCAAGATATCCAGTTCCATCCAGTGACTGACGCTATATTACATGTCGATTTCCTACAATTATTTGATGAAAAACCAGTGGTCATTGAAGTACCAGTTCGAATAAAAGGGGTTCCTATTGGAGTTCTTAGTCAAGGCGGTGTTTTAAGAGTTAATCGACAAAAAATCGCACTTCGTGCCCTGCCAAAAAATCTTCCAGATTTTCTCGAATGTGATGTGACTCCACTGAGAATAGGTAATAAATTCTATGTGACCGAACTTAAAAATCCAGATTTTGAAATTTTGGAATCTGAAAACGTCGTCGTGGCACAAGTGAGAACTTCAAGAACAGCTCTCAAGACTTCTCCAGAAGCCACGGAAGAATCAACAGAGGCGAAAGAAGGAAGTTAAACTTCGGCTAGAAAATAGTATTTCCACACTCGATTTCTTCATTTTCTAAAGTTCTTTTGATTGTTTTAAATGAAGTTGATTAAGCGTTTTCGCCGAAGAAAACAATCTATCGATATGAATCATTTTTTATTGGTTGGACTTGGAAATATCGGCCGCCAATATTTTGATACCCGTCATAATATTGGATTCTATATCATGGATTATATCGCGCAAGAAAATCAGTTAGAGTTTAATTCTTCAAAACTAGGTTTTGTGGCACAATGGAACTTTAAAGGGCGAAAAGTGTTTCTATTAAAACCGACCACTTTTATGAATCGGTCGGGTCGATCGGTCAATTATTGGCTTAAAAAGAAAAAAATTCATCTTCAAAACACATTAATAATGACGGATGAATTACAACTTCCATTTGGTAAAATTAGAGTTCGAGCCAAAGGGTCCTCCGGAGGACACAATGGATTAAATAGTATTGAAGAATATATAGGCAGTAAAAATTATAATCGACTTAGATTTGGTATTGGATCAAAGGATCCCATTGGAAATAAAGTTGCCTATGTTTTAGGTCAATGGCATGATGAAGAGCAAAAAAAAATTGATGTTTTACTACCTCAATGCTTTGAGATGGCAAAATATTTTGTTTTGCATGGGGTATCTAAGACCATGAATCATTTTAATTAATCATCAAATCGACGAATCCATTAAGGGCAATTGAAATCAATGCGTGTATACAAGCATCTAGATCAGTATCATTCAGATAAAAAGTCCGTATTGACCATTGGTACCTTTGATGGAGTTCATATAGGACATCAAAAAATTCTCAAACAAGTGGTTAGCATGGCTAAAAACTTCAAACACCAGTCTATTGTATTGAGTTTTTTTCCCCATCCGAGAATGATTTTACACCCTGATTCCCATATTAAACTGATTGATACGGTGGAAGAAAAAATCGAAAAAATAAAAGCGCTAGGTATTGATCATTTGATTATACATCCATTTTCTAAAGAATTTTCTCTGTTTACTGCCGAACAATTTGTTTCCGAAATACTCGTCAATAAATTGAATCTTGAGAGGGTAATTATTGGTTATAACCATCGATTCGGAAGGAATCGACAGGCCAATATTGATGCCCTTTTTGAATTTGGTGAAAAATTTAATTTTCAGGTCGATGTTATTCCACGACAAGAAATTGAAGACATTTCCGTCAGTTCCACTAAAATCAGACAAGCACTAAAAATTGGGAAAATTGATACGGCCAATGCTTACCTAAAAACGCCGTATTCCATTCATGGAATTGTAATTGAAGGGGATTCTCTTGGTAGAACCATAGGGTTTCCGACTGCAAATATTCGTATTAAAGAAAACTATAAACTTTTACCCAAACCAGGTGTTTATTTTGTTACTTGTCTTGTGGATAATACATCCTTTTTTGGGATGCTCAATATCGGAAGTCGTCCAACAATTAATGAATTAGAAAAAAATAGCATTGAAGTGCATCTTTTTGATTTTGATCAATCGATTTATGGAAACCATCTAAGCATTCAGTTTAACCACAGAATTCGAAATCAAATCAAATTTGAAAATCTATCGGCCTTAAAAGGCCAGCTACAAAAAGACAAGCTACAATGTTTAGATTTAATACACCACATGAATTGAGTTTTTCGTGCTCATGATGTAGTTGTTTGTCAAGAATCCCAAAATCTTAATCATTCAACTGGTAATGGTTTCCTTTTATTGACATTCATTTCAAAAAAGTATATTTCGAGGCACCAACTGAAAGGGGCGCTGTTTAGAATGGCTCTGAAACGTTTAAAGTCGATAGGGTCTATTAATTTTGCCTCTCTCATTTTAGATTATGCTTAGCATACAGTACATTCGAGATCACCTCACCGAAGTAAACCAAGGACTTAAAAAACGAGATCAATCATTTGAAAATGAATTAAATGAAATTTTGTTGTTAGATTCTCAAAAGCGTAAAATTCAAACCCAACTCAATCAACTTCAAGCCGACGTGAATTCAAGTAGTGATTTGATTGCCCGGTTATTTAAAAACAATGAAACACAAAAAGCACAAGAATTAATTAAAAAAAACGCTGATTTAAAGGATCGGATCAAAGATTTGAAAAATCAATTCCAGCAAAAACAAAAAAAAATCGATCATCTCTTAGTTCAAATTCCTAATGTTCCTCATAACGAGGTTCCATTCGGTAAAAATGAAGAAGATAATGTAGAAATTTTTAGACATGGAGAAATTCCTTTTCTAAACCTAACAGCATTGCCCCATTGGGATATTGTTGAAAAGAATGATTTTATTCAATTTGAAAATGGAGCAAAACTCACCGAAAAAGGTTTTCCGGTTTACGTGAGTAAAATGGCTCGACTTCAAAGAGCTCTTATAAATTTTTTTATAGATTCTAATACTGGAGCTGGTTATAAAGAATATGCCGTCCCACTACTTGTCAATGAACAGTCGGCATTTGGTACTGGTCAACTTCCAGATAAAGACCAGCAGATGTATCATATACAAGAAGATAAAATGTATCTCATTCCAACGTCAGAAGTGCCTTTAACCAATCTTTATCGAAATGCCTATTTAAAAGAATCTGATTTGCCAATAAAGATGACGAGTTATACACCGTGCTTTCGTCGAGAGGCCGGTAGTTATGGTTCTGATGTCAGAGGTTTAAATCGATTACATCAATTTGATAAGGTAGAAATTGTCCGAATTGAAAAACCCCAAAACTCATCAAGCGCACTCCAAGAAATGATCGATCATGTTAAAAAACTACTTGAATTATTGGAATTACCCTATCGAATCTTAAAACTTTGTGGGACCGATTTAGGATTTGCCGCTTCCATAACGTTTGATTTTGAAGTGTATTCCGCTGCACAAAAAAAATGGCTTGAAGTGAGTTCCGTTTCAAATTTCGAATCATTTCAGGCCAACCGTCTAAAGTTACGCTATCGGGATCAGGAAAACAATCGCCACTTTTTGCACACTTTAAATGGTAGTGCGCTAGCATTGCCTAGAATATTAGCCTGTATGATCGAAAATTTTCAAGCGACATCTTGCATTCACATTCCTAAAGCCATTAGAGATTATACTGGATTTGATGTTATCGAATTTTCACCCTAGCTGATACATTCATTGAATAGTAAGGTATTGAATGAATCGCCAATACTAGCTTTAGGGTTCTATTGGCTAGAATACCTTTGATTTTATGGCGAATCGAATTCACAAATTGAAGTAACTAATCTCTATAATAAATTTTAAAAAATCAGTTGATGTTTTGAGGATTGGATTACTTTTGGAGAGTCTTCTAAATTTCTTAGAAATCAGAAAAATAGAGCATGTTTGGGAGTATCAAAAGATATGGTCAACACTATCTGACAGATAAGGCCATCGCTTTTCAAATCGCTGATTCTTTACCAATTAACTCCTGTAAAAATGTTTTAGAAGTTGGACCCGGTTTTGGTGCTCTAACGAGATATCTCAATGAAAAGTCCATTGACCTTACTGTTGTTGAAATCGATAAAAGATCTCTTGAAGCACTTAAAGTACATGTACCTATTTATAATTTAACCATTATCCACAAAGACTTTTTAAAACTAGATCTTCATAAAGTTTTCAATCAAAATGAATTTTCTATTATTGGTAATTTCCCATATAATATTTCATCCCAGATACTCTTTAAAGCATTAAAATATCGCCAATTCATTCCAAATCTAGTAGGGATGTTTCAAAAAGAAGTGGCTCATCGTGTAGTAAGTGGACCAGGAACTAAAGAATATGGAATTTTATCAGTTTTAATTCAACTATATTATCATGCAGAACTACTGTTTGATGTCCCTTCAACTGTGTTTTATCCTCCCCCCAAAGTCGAGTCCAGTGTTATTAGACTAACACGCTTGAGTAATGACCAATATCCCTGTAGAACAGATTTGTTACATAAAATCATAAAAACGACGTTCAATCAGAGAAGAAAACAACTTCGTACCAGTTTAAAAAAATTCGTCAATCATGTATCTATTCTAAAGGATGATGTTTTTACAAAACGGCCAGAAGAATTAACCGGTTTAGATTTTGTTGAAATAACTAAAAAAATGGAATATGAAAAGTTTTGAAGTTACTGATGATATCATTGATGAAATCCAACAGTGGATTCAAGAAAAAGCAAATCAAAAAATAAAAACAAAGCTCCTAAAAGCTCATTATGCTGATATTGCTGAAATCATAGAAAGACTGCCTCAAAGCCAAGCCGTCTATCTCTTCAAACTTATCGATTCTAAAAAAACTGCGGATGCCCTGGCCCAAGTAGATGAAGACACTCGTTTGGAAATTGTTGAAAAGCTTACCACAAAAGAAATCGCAAAAGAAATTGCAGAGCTTGAAACGGATGATGCGGCCGACGTTATTGGTGAATTGCCGATGGAAAGGCAGTCTCGTGTTATGGCTGAAATAGAAGATGGTAAACATCAAGAAGACATCAAAGAGCTTCTTTCATACGATGAAGATACCGCAGGAGCTATCATGGCCAAAGAATTAATCAAAGTACATCTCGATACTCCGATTACCAGTTGCCTATCCGAAATGCGTTCAATGGCCGAAAATGTTAAACGAGTGCACTCGATATATGTAGTTAACAAAAATGAAAAACTTTTAGGTCGATTATCCCTAAAGGATCTTATTACGGCCAAAGAAAATGCTACGGTAAAAGATATTTATATTCCAAAAGTGGATTATATCCAAGATCAAAGTCCTATAGAAGAGGCTATTAGAATAATGCGTAAATATGATTTAGAAGCGTTACCTGTAGTTGATAAATATTTGCGTTTATTGGGACGCATTACCATTGATGATGCTATTGATCTCATTGCAGAAGCGGCTGAAGAGGATTATCTGTTAGGGGCGGGGGTATCCACTCCAGTAGAAATCCATGACTCGGTATTTGAATTGACTAAGGCGAGATTACCCTGGTTATTCCTGGGATTATTAGGAGGGTTGGGTACCGTTTTTATACTACAAGGATTTGAAGCCATTATGGAAAGTAAACCATTACGTGCTTTATTCTTTTATACACCACTCATAAGTGCTATGGCAGGTAATGTGGGCGTTCAATCATCAGCCATCATTGTTCAAGGTCTTGCCAATAATATCATACGTGATACCACTCTTAAATTATTATTGAAAGAATTTGGACTCAATCTTATCAATGGGATAGCATTGGGGGGACTAGTAATTCTTTTTGGATATATAATCAATCAGGAATTAATTTTTAGCTTGACCATCTCACTTTCTTTGATTGTCGTCATCGCCGTTGCTGGAATTATTGGAACCATTATCCCTTTAATTTTAGATAAATATGGACAAGATCCTGCATTGGCTACGGGACCATTCATAACGACTAGTAATGATATTTTCAGCATTCTTCTCTTTTTCTTCATTGCCAAACTGGCTTTAGGATTTTGAAAAGCAAACCCAAGGTATTACACTTAGAAAAAAATCATCCATCTTTGGTTGAAGAACTTTCAAATCTTGGTTTTGAAAACATCCTTTCTTATGATAGTGATATTAATGAAATCCAAATTTTGGTCGCCGATGTTCAAGGCATCATTATTCGAAGTCGATTACCATTAAATGAAAAAATTCTAGATTACGCCAAAAACCTGAAATTTATTGCTCGTGTTGGTTCGGGACTAGAAAACATCCATCTCACCGATAAACTGAAAAATAAAATTCATTTAGTGGCGGCTCCAGAAGGCAATTGTCAATCAGTTGGCGAACATGTTTGTGGTATGATATTGAGTCTATTACATAAACTACATTCGGCTAATGATTCGGTTAAAAACCATCAATGGCTCAGAGAAGAGCATCGGGGGACTGAAATTGGCAGTAAAACCATCGGTATTATTGGATACGGACATACGGGAAAAGCCACGGCTAAAAAATTGAGCGGCTTTGATTGTAAAGTGATTTATTGTGATTTATTACCCAATTTAGGCGATCCTTTTGCCCAAGAGGTGACTCTTAATGAAATTTTTTTACAAGCTGATATCATCAGTCTTCATGTCACAGAAAACCCAAGTAGTTTCCATTTAATTAACACTCAATTCATCCAGCAAATGAACAAAGCGTTTTGGTTAATCAATACCTCTAGGGGCTCCGTGGTTAAAACAAGTGATTTAGTTGAAGGGCTAAAATCTGGAAAAATTCTCGGCGCTGGATTAGATGTTTTGGAATATGAATCAAAAGGCTTTAAAGATGTATTCACCCAACATGAGCTTTCAAATGACTTACGCTATTTAATGACATCTGAAAATGTTTTATTCAGTCCTCATGTAGCCGGTTGGACAAAAGAAAGTCATTATTTATTAGCCCAAACCATTATCAAAAAGATTAAAAAACTCTATACATGAAAAAAGTACTCGTACTCTGCACTGGTAATTCCTGTCGGTCTCAAATAGCTCATGGATTTTTGAATTACTATACCGGTAACAGGCATTTAATTTACAGTGCAGGGATTTCGCCGCATGATATTAATCCATTGGCCATAAAGACCATGTCTGAACTAGGAATTGATATTTCACTTCATACCTCCAATGACTTGAAAGAATATTTAAATATTGATTTTGATTATCTCATTACTGTTTGTGATCATGCCCATGAGCATTGTCCCATTTTTCCAAAGGATACCGCGAAGCGAATTCATCAAAATTTTCAAGACCCATCAAAAATAACTGGAACGGATGACCAAATCAAACAGGCTTTTGTATCATGTAGGAATGAAATATCCATATTCTGTTTAGAGTTTTGTAAAAAACATCTTAGCCACTAGACACAAACGTAATGGACTGTCTCTTGACCACGTTGTTCTAATAATATTTTTTTGCCATTGCTTGTCACTCTGTCAATGGCCTCTTGATTAAAATGACGAATCGTGTAGAGCGTCACATTACGATAGACAATAACTTTAAAGTTTTGTTTTAATGTAGAAATCAATTCAACTAATCTTTGGTATTTATTATAAAAACAAACCGAAAAACTGATGGCGGAATTTTGAGTTAGCTCCACTTTCATTTGGTATTGATACAAAAGTCCAAACACTTCACTGATGTTTTTTTCAATCATAAAAGAAAAATCTAATGTTGAAATCTTTAGGAGCACTAGCTTTTCTTTTTTAATAAAACAAGACACTTTGGGCTGAATTTTATGACCCAATCCAATTTTAGTTCCTGCTTTACTAGGATACTTAAAGGATTTAACATAAAAAGGGATTTTTTTTCTTTGAACTGGCTGGATCGTTTTAGGATGAATCACTGATGCTCCATAATACGCTAATTCTATGGCTTCCCGATAGGAAATTTCGTTAATTAAAACCGTTGGTTCAAATATTTGGGGATTTGCATTTAATATTCCTCTGACGTCTTTCCAAACCGTGACGGATTTAGCATCTAAAGCATAACCATATATGGCTGCGGTGTAATCCGAACCTTCTCGACCCAAAGTGGTTGAGTTTCCTTTTAAATCCCCAGCGATGAATCCCTGTGCAAGAGTTATTTGATGTGGATCAACATGATGATTGATTAAATCAACTGTTTTTGTCCAATCAACATTGGCATCTCTGTAGTAAGAGTCGGTTTTGATGCAATTTCTAGAATCAATTAGTTTGGTATCTAGTCCGATATAATTGAGATAGTAACTGATGATTTGGGAACTAATCAGTTCTCCATAAACCACAATTTGGTCATATACATAAGCATGATCATCATGGAATTCATTTTGAAAAAACTGTTCAATTTCCACATATAGGGCATCCAAATTTGAAATTAGTTTTCTTTGAGGCGTATCAAATAACTGATCGATGATTGTATGATGATATTGTTTTATTCGTTCAAGGTTTTTACTCCGTTGTTTATGATTTTTAAAGTAGGAATGGACCGTTTCTTCAAATGCGTTGGTGATCTTTCCCATGGCTGATACGATGACTACCAATGGTCGATCATTTTTGGAGCGCAATAGATTTCCAAGACCAACAACGGCCTCTGCATCTTTTAAAGAGGCCCCTCCGAACTTATACACTTTCACTATTGTGGTTTAAATAATGGTTCATTTGTTGTCGAGTCATTTGAACAACTCGCCAATCTTCAAGGATTTCGGCTCCACTTTTCTTATAAAAATCAATGGCGTTTTCATTCCAATCCAAAACAGCCCATTCAATTCTTTGAGCACCTTGTCGATAGGCATAAGTGATGAATTTTTTAAACAATTGTGTTCCAATACCTTGATGGGTATATTCTTTTTGAACAATCAAATCTTCCAAATGGAACGTGGGTCCTTTCCAAGTGGAATACCTAGGATAAAACAAGGCCATGCCCACTATTTTTTCTTCCAATAGGGCAACAAAACATTCGAACAATGAATTTTCAGAAAACCCATCTCTTTTTAAATCTTCTATCGTAATCGTTACTTGATGAGCTTCTTTTTCAAATATGGACAATTCGATAACGAGTTTGTGAATTGATGGACAATCATCAATAGTGGCCTTTCGAATTTTTATATTCATTGAGAAACTTTCAGCTGGCAAAAATAAGTTTCCTACTCCCTCGAAAGCACTTCTTTTTTGAATATAACAGACGGTATGTTATTTTTTATAAAACATAACTCTTAAGCGTTCATCACCTTGACGAATTGGTCAGTAAAATCATTGGGATTATCAGCATGAACCCAATGTCCAGCATTTTTTATGGTTATTAATTGAGCTTTTGGAAAACACTTTCGAATGAGATGTATGTCTGTCGGGGGACAATGCTTTGAATTTTCACCACGTATCAAATAAGTTTCAAGAAATGGAATTGATTTAATGTTCAAGGGCCTAGTCAATATTTCTCTATTTTTTGAAATGCCTCTTACATTTATCGAAAACTCCAACTGTTTGTTATGATTGTAGTATAAATTTCGAAGCAAAAACAGTCGAATCGCAAACGAATCGATGTATTGTTTTAATATCCGGTCGGCTTCTTTTCGTGTTTCCAATGCATGGAGCATGACTTCTTCTAAACCTAAGAATGTCTGATCATTTCTGGATGGTTGTGCTCCTGGCCCGATATCAACCACGATCAACTGTTTGACTATCGATGGGTTGTTCGAAGCAAAGTACATGGCCACTCGACCACCAAGCGAGTGTCCTAGAAGGTTTATTTCTTTTAGGTTGTGTAGTTCAGCATAGTTCGATATATCTTGAGACATATGACAAAAATCCATTTGGTCAGACCAAAAGCTATTTCCATGATTCCTTAAATCGAGTAAATGAATTTTTAAATCACAACGCAAGCACCAGTTCTTAGCCAATGATTTCCAATTATCTCCCGAACCAAAAAGACCATGAATGACCAATAATTCTTTTGAACCTTCACCGATGATTTGGGAGTATAGCATCGTTTTTTATTGCAATCGACTGAGATACATTCCGATTACATTTTCCAGCCCAAAATAGAGGCTATCAGAAATAAGTGCATGACCAATCGATACCTCTAAAAGATGACCTATATTCTGTTTGAAGTAGGCCAAATTTTCTAAATCTAAGTCGTGTCCTGCATTTATGCCAAGATTTAATTCCTGCGCCTTTTTAGCTGCTTGCTGATAGGGCTCAATGGCTTTATTCTGATTTTTATGATACTTTCTTGCATAGTTTTCAGTATATAGTTCTATACGATTGGTTCCAGTGTCTTTAGCCGCTGATACCATATCGACGATGGGATCTAGAAAAATGGATACCCTTATGTTTTGTTTTTGAAAAATCTCGATAATTTTTCGAAGAAATTTTTGATGTTTTATTGTGTCCCATCCACTGTCCGATGTGATGGCCTCGGGAAGATCTGGAACCAATGTCACTTGATGCGGTTTGACCTCTAATACCAGATCCATAAACTGGCTTGTCGGATTTCCCTCAATATTAAATTCTGTTGTTACAATTGGTTTCAACTCTCGTACATCTTCGTATCGGATGTGTCTCTCATCGGGTCGGGGATGCACCGTTATTCCTTGTGCTCCAAAGGATTGAATATCTTGGGCAGCCTGAATCACATCTGGAATATTGCCACCACGAGCATTCCTGAGGGTTGCGATTTTATTGATGTTGACACTGAGTTTAGCCATCACCGGTTTTGGGAGTCCAAAAGTACATATTATACTATCGCCGTGTTCAACTTGATAATGCTGATGGGATTATATTCCACAACCAGGGGAGTATAACCTTTATTTGAGATTAACCCAACATTGGTTGTGTCAGTATATCTGAATTTTAAAATGACATTCTAATTCAGGTTTATCACATCAATCCCACAGATGTCTTCTTTTCTTTATTTGTTTATCTTTATTCTAAACTGATAGGATGACTTTCTTCTTTAATATTAAAGCCCAATTACTTTTAGTTGTTTTTTTGACAAATGGCTACTTTAGTTACAGTCAAGGATCCGTTAATTTATATGTTTCACCCGATGGAAGTGACGGGAACAAAGGAACTATTGACGCTCCATTTCAATCCATAAGAAAAGCCCAATCAATTGTTAGAAAAATAGAATCAGGCGTCATTACAATCTATTTGAGAGGGGGGACTTATCGGTTAGAAAGTCCCTTACACTTTAGTCTAGAAGATAGTGGATCAAAAACAAAAAAAATCATCTATCGATCTTTTGGAGATGAAGTTCCCATATTAAAAGGAAGTCAAAAATTAAACCTAAAATGGAAAAATGCTGGAAAAGGATTGGTCAAAGCCTCCATTGAAAAAAACATTTCATTTGAAAGACTATTTATTAATGGTCAAAAACAAATATTAGCCCGTTATCCTAATTTTCAAAAAGAGGTGACTCCATATAATGGATGGGCGGCTGATGCCATAGCCCCTGAAAGAATTGCTCAGTGGAAAATGCCAAAAGGCGGTTATTTACATGCCCTACACAGGGCCCAATGGGGTGGGTATCACTGGAGGATTACGGGTGTGGATGAAAATGGAGAAGCTGTTTTAGAAGGTGGTTGGCAAAACAACCGACCCGAACAAGGAGTTCATCAAACATTTCGTTTTGTTGAAAATATAAAAGAGGAGTTGGATACCATCAATGAATGGTATTTAGATCAAAAAGAAAGTACCCTATATTGGATGCCTAATAGGGATGATGACCTTAATAATTTGGTGGTTGAAGTCCCCCAATTAAGACATCTTCTTGAAATCACTGGAACTGAAACAACACCTATTGAAAATCTTCATTTCAAAGGAATTCACTTCCAACACACCACTAGAACTTTCATGGATTCTAAAGATCGTTTGCTGCGTAGTGATTGGGCGATATACCGTGGCGGGGCTATTTTAGTTCGTGGGGCGAAAAATATTTCTATTCGCTATTGTCATCTGGAGGATTTAGGAGGCAATGCCATCTTTTTTGATGGGTATGTTAGAAATAGCACCGTGGCGAGTAATCGAATCACTCGAATCGGAGCTTCCGGAATTTCATTTGTTGGAAATACGAGTGCCGTTCGTTCTCCAAATTATGCCTACCGCCAATACACCCCTTACACTGAATTAGACACGATTGTTGGCCCAAAAAATAATCTTTATCCGGCTGATAATTTGGTTTATGACAATCTCATTTTTGAATTAGGTCAAATCGAAAAACAGACCGCAGGAATTCAAATTGCCATGGCCATGGACATCACCGTCCGGCATAATAGCATTTATCATGCTCCCCGCGCTGGCATTAATATTGGCGATGGCAATTGGGGTGGACACATCATTGAATATAACGATGTTTTCGATACCGTCAGAGAAACTTCAGATCATGGGTCTTTTAATTCTTGGGGGCGAGATCGATATTGGAATGCCAGTCGAGATCAGGTCAATGAGTACGTAGCCAAATATCCTGCACTTCCCCTTTTAGATGCTGTTAAAACAGTCCATATAAGAAATAACCGTTTTCGATGCGATCATGGATGGGATATTGTCTTGGATGATGGTTCGACCAATTATCAGATTTATAATAATCTCAGTCTAGCCAACGGCATTAAAGTGAGAGAAGGCTTTTATCGTAAAGTATATAATAACATTACTGTCAATAACTCCATTCATGTCCATGTTTGGTATGAAAATTCTATGGATTACATCACCAATAATATCCTAGGAACGTGGTATTGGCCTATCCGAATGCCAGAAATTTGGGGACAGTTGGTGGACTATAATTTATTTGATATGAGCGAAAAACCATTTCGACTTATCGAAGGGGGACGCGATGCCCACTCTATTTTATCCGATCCCCAATTTATCAATCCCTCAAAAGGGGATTATCAAGTATCGCCAACTTCTCCTGCCTTATCCATGGGATTCCATAATTTCGATATGCACCGGTTTGGAGTGGTATCCGAACATTTAAAAAAAGAGGCGAAAACTCCTGTTCTGCCGGATTACTCTCCCGGACTCCAAGCTGGCCAAGAGCCTAGTCGGAATAACTCCATTCTCGAATGGCTAGGAGGGAAAATTAAAAACTTAGTTGGTATGGGTGAAGTTTCTGCCACCGGAATGTTTGCAGAAATAGGTGTTCTTTTTATAGAGGTTCCAGAAGATAGTAAACTAGCAAAATTGGGATTCAAAAAAGGCGATGTTCTTTTTGAATTTTGGGGGAATGAAGTAGAAAATATTGAAATATTGACCATTTTCTATAACAGTAAACCCAAAGGGCGCAATATCCCTGTTACTGTATTCAGAAATCAAGAAAGACTACAGCTGCATGTCAACTAAATGGACAATCAAGTCCAAACTGAATCGTTGAACTACCTAACTAGCCCACCAATTAAAATGAAAAGGAGCCATCAAGTGAAGTTAAATGAACTAACGGAGGCATCTAACTGAATGAATCACTCACCATCTAGTGCAAAATGGATGGTAAGAGGTTTTTAATACAATAAGTAACTTTGTTTTCGATAGGGTTATCCGATGAGCAATCATCATGTAAAAATTTTTAATTGAAAAACTTTTACGAACTTCCCCTACCCTGGTGGGTTTTTTAAAATTCCGCTCAACAATTGAACATGTATAAGTAATTTACGAATATAAAAAATGAATTTCATCAACCATACCCTTGAATGGTACAAGGGAGAAGCTTTTGAATCTTTAATTTCTAGTGTTTTTGGTATTCTGCTCATCATCGTTGCTCTTTATTCTTGGCGAATGGGAACGACCCAAGGGGCTCATGCTTTAGTCATTCCTTTATTGCTCATTGGTCTCCTCCTTGCGGGGTTTGGTGGCTATGGCTACTTTAAAAATCAGAATGCTATAAAGCACTTCGAACAAGTTCAACCCAAGGAGATGGCGTCTTTCATTCAATCAGAGAAAGAGCGAGTGGAGAGTTTTCAATCTTTGTATACGTTTACAAAGTATTTAGCACTGAGCTTGTTTGCTTTGGCCATGATCATTTTCTTTTTTGTAGAAAACAGAAATTGGCAAGCCATAGCCATCGCTTTCATTATCCTTGGCCTTTCTGGTTTAGTCATTGATTATTTTTCTGAAGAAAGAGCCAATCACTATTATAGTATTATTTTGGACTATAGCGAGAACTAGCCAATGGCATGCCAATAGTTCTTTAATCATCAGCTTGCAGATGAATTTTTGCTTATCTGATGATGATGAATTGGACAAAAGAAATGTTTGGGATACTGCTGGCTTGAAATTTATACATTATTGCATTCAGTACATTAGATATTTTATCTGACAAATTACTTCCGAAGAGAACTCAAATAGAATAAAAAAAGTCCCCTAATTTACAACTAGAGGACTCGTAAGAAATAGGCGGCGACATACTATCCCACCAAATGGCAGTACCATCTGCGCTAATGGACTTAACTTCTCTGTTCGGGATGGGAAGAGGTGTCCCCCATTGCAATAACCACCTATAAATGGTTGACCAAACATAGTTTGGTCTTTATGATATGAACTTTGGATATGATAACAAGTCAATACAAAATTGAGTAAAAAGAAACGATAGACCTACGGGTAATTAGTATCACTCGGCTATGACATCACTGCCTATACACCTATGACCTATCAACGTAATAGTCTTTTACGACCCTTAAAAGAAATCTCATCTTGTGGGAGGCTTCGCACTTATATGCTTTCAGTGCTTATCCCTTCCTGACATAGCTACTCGGCGATGCACCTGGCGGTACAACCGATACACCAGAGGTCAGTCCATCTCGGTCCTCTCGTACTAAAGACAGATCCACGCAAATTTCTAACGCCCACTACAGATAGAGACCGAACTGTCTCACGACGTTCTGAACCCAGCTCGCGTGCCACTTTAATGGGCGAACAGCCCAACCCTTGGGACCTTCTCCAGCCCCAGGATGTGACGAGCCGACATCGAGGTGCCAAACCCCCCCGTCGATATGAGCTCTTGGGGGAGATCAGCCTGTTATCCCCGGCGTACCTTTTATCCTTTGAGCGATGGCCCTTCCATGCGGAACCACCGGATCACTATGCTCTTGTTTCCAACCTGATCGACGTGTCAGTCTCTCAGTCAAGCACCCTTATGCCATTATACTCTACGCACGGTTACCAAGCGTGCTGAGGGTACCTTTAGAAGCCTCCGTTACTCTTTTGGAGGCGACCACCCCAGTCAAACTACCCACCACGCACTGTTCCTAAAAAATAGGTTAGACTCTAAATAAGCAAAGGGTGGTATTTCAAGGGTGACTCCTGAACACCTGGCGATGTCCATTCACAGTCTCCCACCTATCCTACACATCACTTACCCAAAATCAATGCGAAGCTATAGTAAAGGTGCACGGGGTCTTTTCGTCCCGTAGCGGGTAATCGGCATCTTCACCGATACTACAATTTCACCGAGCTCATGGCTGAGACAGTGTCCAGATCGTTACACCATTCGTGCAGGTCGGAACTTACCCGACAAGGAATTTCGCTACCTTAGGACCGTTATAGTTACGGCCGCCGTTTACCGAGGCTTCATTTCGATGCTTCGTCGAAACTAACATCTCCACTTAACCTTCCGGCACCGGGCAGGTGTCAGACCCTATACATCGTCTTTCGACTTAGCAGAGTCCTGTGTTTTTGATAAACAGTCGCCTGGACCTTTTCACTGCGGCCCACCAGAAGTGGGCGACCCTTCTCCCGAAGTTACGGGTCAATTTTGCCTAGTTCCTTAGCCATGAATCTCTCGAGCACCTTAGAATTCTCATCCCAACGACCTGTGTCGGTTTACGGTACGGGCTGCCATACTCGCTTTTCTTGGAAGAGACTCCAATGCATTATCACCGCAGCCGAAGCTTTGGTGTACTATCGCTACCTTAACAGTAGCTTCAACGTACTATTCCGTCAGTACGCAGCATCTTGACCTCTCCGTCCCTTTGGTTGTATAGCAGGTACCAGAATATTAACTGGTTATCCATCCACTACCCCTTGCGGGTTTGTGTTAGGTCCCGACTAACCCTCAGCTGATTA
Organism: Flavobacteriaceae bacterium; assembly: GCA_026709415.1. Classification (GTDB taxonomy): domain Bacteria; phylum Bacteroidota; class Bacteroidia; order Flavobacteriales; family Flavobacteriaceae; genus Bin25. The sequence goes on along the minus strand of JAPOSZ010000032.1, from coordinate 203,307 downwards.
GCATAGCTGAGGAAACCTGAGTCTTTCGGTGTGCGGGTTTCTCGCCCGCATTATCGTTACTTATGCCTACATTTTCTTTTCTATTCGCTCCAGAAAACCTCACGGTGCTCCTTCGACGCCAATAGAATGCTCCCCTACCCCTTGTATAAATACAAAGCCATAGCTTCGGTGGAATACTTATGCCCGATTATTATCCATGCTTGACCACTCGACTAGTGAGCTGTTACGCACTCTTTAAATGAATGGCTGCTTCCAAGCCAACATCCTAGCTGTCTGTGCAGTCAAACCTCGTTTGATCAACTTAGTATTCACTTGGGGACCTTAGCTGATGGTCCGGGTTGTTTCCCTTTCGGACAAGGACCTTAGCACCCATGCCCTCACTGCTGTAAACCATTTTATAGCATTCGGAGTTTATTAGGAATTGGTAGGCGATGAAACCCCCGCATCCAATCAGTAGCTCTACCTCTATAAAACTATTACAACGCTGCACCTAAATGCATTTCGGGGAGTACGAGCTATTTCCGGGTTTGATTGGCCTTTCACCCCTACCCACAGGTCATCCCAAGACTTTTCAACGTCTACGGGTTCGGTCCTCCACTATGTGTTACCACAGCTTCAACCTGCCCATAGGTAGCTCACCCGGTTTCGCGTCTACTCCTGCCAACCAATGCGCCCTATTCAGACTCGCTTTCGCTTGGGTTGCTCTGCAAAACAGATTAACCAAGCTGGCAACAGTAACTCGTAGGCTCATTATGCAAAAGGCACGCCGTCATCAGATAAATCTGACTCCGACCGCTTGTAAGCATATGGTTTCAGGATCTATTTCACTCCCTTATTCAGGGTTCTTTTCACCTTTCCCTCACGGTACTTGTCCACTATCGGTCTCTCAGGAGTATTTAGCCTTACCAGATGGTCCTGGCGGATTCATGCAAGGTTTCACGTGCCCCGCACTACTCAGGATACTGCTATGATTCAATTGCTTACTTATACAGGACTATCACCTCCTATGGTGCAACTTTCCAGATGCTTCTAATTCACGCATGAATCAATATTACAGTCCTACAACCCCTTCAATGCCATAACATCAAAGGTTTAGGCTGTTCCGCGTTCGCTCGCCACTACTAACGGAATCACTATTGTTTTCTTTTCCTCTGGGTACTTAGATGTTTCAGTTCCCCAGGTTCACTCCTAAAAAAGGTACTGCATCTTCAATGCAGTGGGTTACCCCATTGGGAAATCCGCGGATCAATTCGTATGTGCCAATCCCCGCAGCTTATCGCAGCTTATCACGTCCTTCATCGTCTCTGAGAGCCCAGGCATTCCCCATATGCTCTTAATTAGCCTATCGTAACTTTTGTACTCAAAAAATTGTATTGATTACTATTTGCTACCGATATTCGATTGCCTGGTGCAATCAAATATCAGTTTTATCCAAAATGTCAAAGAACGTTTAAAGTCATGCCATTGGCATGCCTTGTGTGGAGAATATCGGATTCGAACCGATGACCTCTTGAATGCAAATCAAGCGCTCTAGCCAGCTGAGCTAATCCCCCTGTTTTAATCGGTCATATCCAATTCAGCCATTGGACTCTGGCTACACCATGTTTTTAAGACTCGCTTTTAAAGCAACCGAAACACTGGAACGTCTCATTTTAAGAAACGGATTCTAGTAGTCTCGGGCAGACTCGAACTGCCGACCTCTACATTATCAGTGTAACGCTCTAACCAGCTGAGCTACGAGACTGTTTTATTCATGGGTCTTTCCGATCGGTGTATCAATGTCTCAAACTTCTTTCATTTTTGAGCTTTACACCACAAACAACTATCCAACAAAAAGATGACAGCGTGTAACTATGGCGAATCTTCACTAAGTCTCTTTCGAAAGTCAAACTCTAGAAAGGAGATGTTCCAGCCGCACCTTCCGGTACGGCTACCTTGTTACGACTTAGCGCCAATCATTTGTTTTACCTTAGGCAGCTCCTTGCGGTCACCGACTTCAGGTACCCCAAACTTTCATCGCTTGACGGGCGGTGTGTACAAGGCCCGGGAACGTATTCACCGGATCATGGCTGATATCCGATTACTAACGATTCCAACTTCACGCAGTCGAGTTGCAGACTGCGATCCGAACTGGGATCGGCTTTATAGATTAGCTCCTCCTTGCGAAGTGGCTGCTTATTGTACCGACCATTGTAGCACGTGTGTAGCCCAGGACGTAAGGGCCATGATGATTTGACGTCATCCCCACCTTCCTCACGGTTTACACCGGCAGTCTCGCTAGAGTCCCCGACATGACTCGCTGGCAACTAGCAACAGGGGTTGCGCTCGTTATAGGACTTAACCTGACACCTCACGGCACGAGCTGACGACAACCATGCAACACCTTGTATGTGGTCCGAAGAAAGGGCCATCTCTGTCCCATGCAACATACATTGAAGTCCTGGTAAGGTTCCTCGCGTATCATCGAATTAAACCACATGCTCCACCGTTTGTGCGGGCCCCCGTCAATTCCTTTGAGTTTCACTCTTGCGAGCGTACTCCCCAGGTGGGATACTTATCACTTTCGCTTGACCACTCAACACACCAATGTGCATCAAATAGTTAGTATCCATCGTTTACGGCGTGGACTACCAGGGTATCTAATCCTGTTCGCTACCCACGCTCTCGTCCCTCAGCGTCAGTATATTGTTAGTAATCTGCCTTCGCAATTGGTATTCCGTGTAATATCTATGCATTTCACCGCTACACTACACATTCTAATTACTTCACAATAACTCAAGTTTGACAGTATCAGAGGCCGTTCTACAGTTGAGCTGTAGGATTTCACCCCTGACTTATCAAACAGCCTACGGACCCTTTAAACCCAATAATTCCGGATAACACTTGGATCCTCCGTATTACCGCGGCTGCTGGCACGGAGTTAGCCGATCCTTATTCAAACAGTACCGTCAACTCAGCACACGTGCTGAGGTTTCTTCCTGAATAAAAGCAGTTTACAACTCATAAAGCTGTCATCCTGCACGCGGCATGGCTGGATCAGAGTTTCCTCCATTGTCCAATATTCCTCACTGCTGCCTCCCGTAGAAGTCTGGTCCGTGTCTCAGTACCAGTGTGGGGGACCCCCCTCTCAAGGCCCCTACCTATCGATGTCTTGGTGAGCCGTTACCTCTCCAACTAACTAATAGGACGCATGCCCATCTTTCACCACCGTAGTTTTCTTCTTATTACAATGCTGTTAAAAGATCGTATGGGGTATTAATCATCATTTCTAATGGCTATCCCCCTGTGAAAGGTAGGTTGCATACGCGTTACGCACCCGTTCGCCGGTCGTCATCTGAAGCAAGCTTCAATGTTACCCCTCGACTTGCATGTGTCAAGCCTGCCGCTAGCGTTCATCCTGAGCCAGGATCAAACTCTTCATTGTAGTTTTAAATATGTATTTAGTATACAACTTCCGAATATCAAATGCCCTAATGAATCATCTAGTTACATGTATCTTCCGATACGCGCTGTCATCAAAAATTTCAAAGATCGTATCCCAAAAAATTTGGGACTGCAAATATAATTTCTTTTGTCAGAAATAGACGCCTGAATTAAAAAAACTTTTAATATCGAATCAAGAAAAAATATTTAATCTGCAACCGCTTGATAACACATTAAAAATCAAAGATTTATTGCGTTTGAAAAGCCCATTAAATCCAAATGGAAAGATGGCATTCAAATTACTTTAAAAAGAATTTTCCATCTTCTTTAACTATTAAAACGTTATTTGAAAAAGGGCTTTTAGCCGATAAATTGTAACCCATGTCGTGTTTTTGCATGCTGACGTTAATTTTTTGATGGTCAATCACCAAGTTTGAAATTTTGAGGTCTTTGATTCGACTGGCAAAACAGTTATGCTCTTTTTGATATTGTTTTTGTGCTCTATATAGCTCATATAAATGCCATTTGATTTTTTCATCTTTTGGAATAGAAAAGGCCTCTAAGGTTCCCACCACTTTTGATGAAAAATAAACATAACCCCATTTTTCGGGAAGGTGCATATTGATGACCCCGATTGGAGACCAAACCCAATTGTATTCATTTACATAAGTGCCATCAGTCCCTTTTTTTCTTGAATAACGATTATTCGTAATCTCATGTTGCCAGTTTACTCTAGAAAAATTCACCCGCCAAAATTTGTCTTTCGGCACATTATTTTGATAATAAGAAGTTCTTAAATCTTTAAATGGGATGGCTAATTCAACGGTCCAACCACGATCGATATCTTGTGGATTATTCAAAGTACCATTGACCTCTATAGCCGATATTAACCCTGTAAACTTCCAATCATTTAAAACTACAGTGGCTTCTCTATACGGTTTAGTTAAAAATAAATCCCAGACTGTATTGAGGGCATTGATTTCCAATTCGTAGTAATTATGGGTATCCCCGTCAGGGTCTATAAAGACTTCAAAGTCGTTGTTATAAAAAATGACCGCATCATGCTCTTCGATATCCGCCCAAACATGCGGTTCTTTGATATCAGCTAAAATGTAATAATACTGATCATCCCAAAGCATCTTTACTCTAGTCTGGTATTTGGGTGTTTTATTGCCTTCAATATCAATAAAATCATTAGTCCATTTGGTTTTTTTCCAAGCCAAATCATCAGCTTTACCATCAATAACGATGGGATGTGGTGTTTTATACGCTATATATGTCTGTGGGATAATTTCTTGTTTGGATTGGGCAAAAGTCAAACACATGGAGCCACCGAACCCTAGCAAGACATAAGTTGTTATCGACATCTTCATTTTATTCTAAACGCTTGCTTCATATCAAATAAACTTCAAGTTTTCATAAACGACTATCCACTACTATTATCCTTGATAAACAAACTCCCTTCATAGAATTAAAGTTAAGCCTTATTGATAGAATTTAAATGTTTTGGATATGAATCAATTGGACTCCAAGAGGACCTTCATCAGGGAATTGAAACGAATCAATTGGATTTTAAAGGAGGACCGATGGAGTGATTATTTTTTGCTGACATTAGATTGTACAACATTTTGATTCGGTATTGAATTTACAACGCTGAAAAATCACTGGAAAAAATTCCAAATCAAACCAAAGCGAATAATCGAGTCTCTGTAGGGCGTAACTGGATCAGAATAAAAATCGTAAAGTTTTTTATCATCGATGATATTTTGTTCAAGCCAGCTTGCGAAATTTTCGATTGTGAAGAATATCCTCGTTTGTTGCACCTTTAAATTCATAAAAACTTCGGCAAGCGGAAATTCACCAATTCGAGTGTGATTTTGAACTACAAATTGACCTAATAGTGGATGATGTTGGTTGGCATAAAAATCAGTAAAAAAGCGAAACGATAATCCGGCATTCAACCATAACTGTTTGTTAAATAAATGGGAGGAAAACACCAACGAACTTCGAATGAGCCACTTGGGGACATTGATTATCTTATCGGACATTTCAATTGGGGTTTCTTTTTCAAGGTAATTTAACTGTACTTCTTGAAATTGAACCATATTAACAAAAGAAAACTTTCCTAATGTTAGATTATGTCGAAATCTCACTTTTAAGTAGTCTATAAGCTCTTCCGACTGATGAGGCTTCACAATCAATGAATTGTATTTATCGTTAATTGAGGCTTCATTAATGAAATAGCCAAAATACTCTAGCCTTGAATGAGAGACATCTAAATAACCCCACTGGGGATGATTCCAGTTTATATTAAAAGTCCCTATTTCTTGATTTTCCCAATCAGGATTATTCCAATTATAAGGTTCATAGGAGCTCGTATACAGATAATAATTAAAATCTAAAGGTCTTGATAGGGATTGATATCTGATTTTAAGGTTTGTCCCCCAAATCAATTCTCGGGAAAACTCTAATCCATAATGCTGGGTGGAAAATTTGGGTTCTAATGAATTTACATAAAAAGCATGCAGATGATTTTTTTGGAAATCTAGTTGCCAATCTAGATGATAATGGGTCTGATTCCCCTTATTGGCCATCGATTTCAATTCCATTTCGGTCGTGTCTTCTTGATCTTGGGTCGCCTCATCGGTTTGATTGTTATTTGAAGGTGAATTATTTTCTCTGGAGTCAGAGAAAATATAATCCCAAGAACGGAAATGTAGATTGAATTTGAATTTTCCATAATGGTTAAAGTCTAGTTGACTAAATACTTGATGTTCTGCTGTATCAAAATCAATACGGTCTGTGATTTCACCTGATCCCGATTGTTCTTTTCGATTGCCAAAATAATCCGATGATTTGCTTAATGTGAAATCATAATACTTGCGTTCTTGAGTATAATTATAACCCAGTTCTAAAAGATATTTGGTGCCGCCTTTTTGTTGAGGAATAAATCGAAATAGGGGTTCAATAAATGTGCGTTTGCCTCCTAAATTGTTATTCCCTTCAATCGATGTCTCTAATATGGATCGATCCAAAAATTCGTCTCGTTTAATTAGAACGACTTCTCCATTTTCATCTATAACAGGCCTTCCATTTTCATCTCCCTGAGGATAATAAGGGGCGTTGACATAATAGTAATCGGAAGTCGTTGTTAACCCACCATTGACTTGGTTTTCAATGAGTTGAGTGGCATAATGAACTCTTAGGCGAAATCTTTCAGAATAATTTTGATATTGGGTACTCATTCTAAACTGTGAACTGGCACTTCGAGCCGAAACATATTTACCCAACGAACGAAATCCTTTAAAGCCGACATAAATATTGAATTTAGGAGAAGTATTTACGGCGAGCTGGGCATCCAAATGGTGACCTTGTTCAAAAGTTGTTTTAAAAAACAAATCCGTCAGTGGGCTAGGGACATGGAAGTAAGGAATATCTTCTTTTTCAACATAGCTATAGTGCTTGTTCAGAGCTCCCATAGCTGGACTGATGTTCAAAGACATAAAATCATACCCTAATTTATTGTACCCTTGTCCCATATTAGGTAATGGTAATAATTCGAAATAGTCTGTTTTTAAGGCATTGAATTTGTAATGATCATCTATACTCAAAGTGGTATCAACGGCGACATCTCTTCCATCAATAAACCGAAAACGATAGTCGTCAATCGTTACTGAATCCATCGGCTTGATGTATGGAATGATTCTTTTATTTCTTTTTCGTTTGACTTGATTGGCATTTAATGAATCTTGCAATTGAGATGCTTGATCCCAATCATTGGCAGCTTGTTTCGATTGATCTTCTGTTTGAGGAATCGTATCATTTTTTGAGGGTTGGTCAAGTTCTGTAGCAAGATTTTCAATTGAATTCAATTCAGTTTTTGGCAGAATTTTGTCAACACTTGGGAAATTTTGGTCGATGGAATCGACTTCCATTTTACTTTCTATCCATTGCGTGGTTTCGGGTATGCTATCTAAAGCATTTGGAATAGAATCTTTAGAGAATCGATCATATGGGTGTATTGAGTGAACTCTTAATCCTTCTTTAGTGTTTAGACCATATTGTGACTCTTTTTCATTTTTAGACACCTTAGAATAAAAATCTACCAGACCAGTGTTTTTTGCACGTGAATTAAAATTTGATACATTGTTGATTTCAAAGAAGAAATCAGGTTGAGCTATTACTATTTTAGTGTTTTGATTCTGTGAGTAAAAACTTCCATTCAAGGTGGTCATGGAAGCAAGAAAGAAAACCAAAATTATTCTGAGCATGCATCAAAATAAAGTCGTACGAAAGTAAAATAAAATCTGTCTTGACACGTTTAAAACCTAGTTCTTTATCCATTCTAAAACAAAGTACAGAACTTTTGGATTTTCCTTTTGATGGCCTCGTAGCTGGTATCGATGAAGCAGGAAGGGGAGCCATCGCTGGGCCGGTTACTGCAGCTGTAGTCATTCTTTCTAAAAATCATGATATTAAAACTATTGATGATTCTAAGCGATTGACCCCTTCTAAAAGAGAAAAAACCAGAAAAATCATCGAAAAACAAGCCCTTTATTGGAGTGTTGCTCATGTTGGAGTCGATGAAATTGACCTTCAAAATATTTTAAAGGCCACTTTCCTGGCCATGCACCAAGCCATTGGTCAATTAAAAATAAATCCTGACTTGTTACTGGTCGATGGAAATCGGTTTTTACCCTATAAAGACCTAAAATATGAATGCATTGTTAAAGGGGATCAAAAATATAAACTCATCGCCGCAGCCTCTATTTTAGCTAAAACTCATCGCGATTTATTGATGAAAAATTTACATCAACAACATCCAGAGTATCACTGGTTACAAAATAAAGGATACCCGACACCTCAACACAAAATTGCCGTCAAAAAAAATGGCCTTAGCCCGTGGCATCGAAAATCATTTCAATGCACTTAAGATGCTTAGATTCTTAAATAACCGGTCTTTTTGTATCAAATTCATTGGTATCATCATGAGTAATGCTTGGCTACTGCTCCTATGGAATTGTGAAGCATCAAACCTCAAAAAAAATAAACTGTACAATTATTCTCCCAATAATACATTTCAAATTTTGAATATCAATAGTCTTTCCGCATTGAATAAAGCTATTGAAGAAAACCCAAAATTGGAAATTGCCTTTAATGCTATTCCTGAAATAAAAACAACGATTGAAAATTTTATACCAAAAGAAATCAAAGGGCCAATCGTTGTTTTTTTTAGTCGAGAATTATTAGATGAAATGGTGATCTCGGTTGCATTTGATGGGGAACAAAATCGAAACTTTAAATTTCAAGTAATTGATAAGCTACAATACGAAGATCGGAATATAGAAGTGATTGATTATCGAGGAACTTCCTATATCACTCAACTAGATCAAGCCATGTTTTATACCAATTCGTTGATGACCATGGAAAATGTCATAAGAAATCATACTGCCGGATATAGTGGTATTAATTCCACAGCGTTTGATTTGCAAGTCAAATCATTAGAATCAGACCCTTTAGTTAAATTAATTTACCGTTCCAATGAAAGGCATCAAACCTTATTGCCTTCATTACCTCTTTTCCCCGAAATTGAATTGGATTGGACCCAAATGAGTTTGTTTGAAGAAAATGGAGAAATTTATTTTCAAATCAATAGAGTCTTTGATCATCTTTCAATCAACAGATTGCATTTGTTCAAAGAGCTGCCCAAAGTCAAGTTAAAAACAAAAGAAGTCTGCCCAATGGATGCAGAGTTACACTTTGCCATTGGGATCCCCGATTATAGAATACTAGAAGCCAATTATAACACCTATATCAGGCGTTTTAACTTAGAATTATTAGAAGTTGACTTTTCATCTTGGAAAAACTTAAAAGAAATTGGGTTCTTCTCTCACAATGGAAACACAGCCTTAGCCTTACGTTTTTCCAACAATAATGCCCTCAATTCAGAATTAATTCCACTAGAATCCCAACTAGAACCGCTAGGAAATTATCCTTTATATGAGGTGGGTATTCCCAAACATCAAATGCATTTCTTTAAAAATTTGGGATTCCAAAGTGAACTAAAGTACATGACCATTGTCAATGAATACCTCATCTATTCAGAAGACTCGAGTTTTCTTGAAAAAATCACAAATCATTATGAATTGGAACAGACATTGAAAAAACAAATGGATTTATATAATCTCAGTAGAACCGTTGAAAAAAAACAATCTTTTGTTTGGATTGCCAACACCAATCGATTGATTCAGCATTTGTTAGAAAATGAGGTCATCGACTTTAAACAGATTCTCGAACTTTTACCCACGGCCAACATTCCATATTCTAAAGTGAGTGCAGATGTTAGCGAAGATCAAATCATAACTCAAACCAGTTTTCCAGCGATTGATTTAAAAACAACCTATTCCAAACATCTAAAATCCAGTATTTACCATCCTAATTTAATATCTAGAGCTCCCCAATGGATATCAAAATTTGATAATGAACATCAAATTGTTTTCCAAGATTCAATGAATATTTTAAATGTACTCGATATCGATGGTCATATAAAACTCGACATTTTAGTAGATGCTTCTTTGACCAGCTCTGTATTTGAAAGTACCAACCACAACAATTCTAAAAGTTTGGTGTTTAGAACCAAACAGGATATTTATTTTGTTGATTTAGAATCAGGAGATTTGGATAAGAGAAATATCACTTCTTTCATTCCATCGAGCACTTATCTCATCGAGCGTCAGTACAATGATCAAAAAGGTAAAAACTTTTATACCATCGATGATAATATCATTCAAAAATTTGATCAAAGCAATAATAAATTCACCATTGAAGGGTATCAATTAAAAAGTAGTTTGCTTGAAAAACCTTCGATTGTTAAAATTCACGATCAACACTATTTTGTTTTTCGCTATGCATCTGGTAATGTAGAAATTGTGGATTACAATACGTTGGACGTCATTCCTTTTTCAGAAGCTGTATCTACTGGTTCGAAAGGGATCATCACTTATCAAAATCAATTTGGGTTTATTGACCTATCGGGAAATCTTGTTTTATTTGATATTCAAGGAAAAAAGAACTTTCATCCTATTCAAATTGAACCCAATGGTTGTATTCAAAGTTTGGATGAATATTTGGTATACATTTCAGGAAACGATTTGTTCCTAAACAATAAAATCATAGACATGCCATCGGGAGATTACTCATGTCCAATCATCCTAAATACGCCTTTTGGAAAAATAGTAGGGATAATGGATCAAGAAAATCATCGGTATTATCTTTTCAATCAAAAAGGCAGTCGAATCCCCGGTTTTCCGGTGAAAACCTTGGTTCCCTTGGATATTATTTATGACCAAACTGACCAAAGAATTAAACTGATCGGGTTAATTGATAACAAGACAATCGGTCTTTATGAATTAACAGCTTTAGATATCCACTGAAGATTGAAGTGTTGACTAAAATTCAGTTCCAATAGTTCTTTGACTTGAGATACGCTGATGTTCTGACCCAATTCACGTTCTATAGAGGTTACTCCTTTGTCTGAAATCCCACAAGGGATGATATGATTAAAATAGGATAAATCAGTATTCACATTCAATGCAAAACCATGCATTGTTACCCAACGACTGGTTCGAATACCAATGGCGGCAATTTTTTTAGGCGTCTTGGTTCCAATCCATACGCCGGTTCCTCCTTGACTTCTTTTAGATTGAATATCATAATGTTCTAAGGTGTCAATGATGCTCTGCTCAATTTTTCTCAAGTATCGATGAATGTCGGTAAAAAAATTTTCTAAATCTAAAATCGGATAGCCTACAATTTGACCCGGTCCATGATAGGTGATATCTCCCCCACGATTTGTGTGGTAAAACGAAATGTTTTTGGCTTTCAATTGCTCTTTTTGCAAAAGTAAATTGGTCATTTGACCCCTTCGGCCGATGGTATACACCGGGGGATGTTCAACCCATAAAAAGTAGTTTTTTGTTTTTTTTTGTTTGTCCGGGTTTCGACGGTTATAAACTTTGGTTTCAATGATGGAGTCAAGCAATTTTTGTTGGTAATCCCAACATTTTGCATAGGACATACGTCCCAAATCAATACATTCAACAGAAGTGTTTTTCAATACCAAATGGTTCTACTATGGTGGTTTACTATCTTGTTGAATCCATTTATTTTCATTAAATCCAACTAGAACTTTAGCGAGGCGTAAAATTACATTAATGTGATAATCATTAAACGTGGCATTCCCTTCCATGTCATATACATTTTTCAATCATGAGATTGTTGAAATGACAGTAAAAAATTAAAATTTGACACATGGCATAATTTAGGCTTCACGGGGGTAGAGTTAATGCTGGCGTTGTTATGAGATATCCTATTTTAAATAATTGAGCTGAACATCTAATTTTGCGCATAATTTGATTTTATGGTCAACCGCTCAGAGCAAGAAAATATTAGAAGAGAAAAACTCAAAGAGATTCAAAAACTTGGTATTTGTCCCTATCCAGCTACGACTTTTCCAGTGAATTTTTGGGCCAACCAAATTGAATCCCAATATAGCGAGAACCAATCGGTTGTCATGGCTGGACGGTTAATGTCTAGAAGAATTCAGGGAAAAGCAAGTTTTGCCGAATTAATGGATTCAACCGGTAAAGTACAAGTCTATTTCAATCGAGACGAAATTTGCCCTAGTGAAGACAAAACTCTTTACAATACCGTTTACAAGCGATTATTGGATATCGGAGATATCATCGGCATTAAAGGTTATTTATTCACTACAAAAGTCGGAGTAAAAACCGTTTTTGTCAAGTGCTTTACTCTTTTATCGAAATCGTTAAGACCGTTACCGTTGCCAAAAATAGACGCTGATGGTCAGGTTTATGATTCTTTCGAGGATCCTGAACTGCGTTATAGACAGCGATATGTAGATTTGATTGTCAATCCAAAAGTCAAACAAATTTTCAAGACTAGAACCAAAATCACTGGTCTTATTCGTGAATTTTTAAATGAAAAAGGTTATTGTGAAGTTGAAACTCCCATTTTACAATCCATTCCTGGAGGGGCCAATGCCAAACCTTTTGTAACCCATCACAATGCCCTTGATATTCCCATGTATTTGCGGATTGCTAATGAACTATATCTCAAAAGATTGATTGTGGGGGGATTTGAAGGAGTATATGAATTTGCCAAAGATTTTAGAAATGAAGGCATGGATCGATTACATAACCCTGAATTTACCGTTCTTGAATTGTATGTTGCATTTAAAGATTATTTCTGGATGATGCAAACAACAGAACAATTAATGGAACACCTTACGCTTCGTTTATTTGGTTCAACCAAAGTGTCCATCGGTCATCAAGAAATCGACTTTAAAGCCCCCTATCCAAGAATATCATTGTTTGATTCCATCGCTCAACAAACTGGTATAGATATATCGGAAATGGATGAACAAGAACTCATTAAAACGACTAAAACATTAAAAATCGATGTGGATAAACATGTGGGTTCAGCCAAACTGATCGATGCTATATTTTCAAATTATTGTGAAAAGGAATTTCAATCTCCAACTTTCATTATCAATCATCCAAAATCAATGAGTCCACTGACCAAAGAGCATCGGGATAATCCAAATTTGACCGAACGCTTTGAATTATATGTTGCGGGGAATGAAATTGCCAATGCTTATTCAGAATTAAACGACCCGATTGATCAATACCATCGATTCAAATCTCAAGTCGCATTAAGTGACAAAGGAGATGATGAAGCCATGCTATTAGATCAAGATTTTTTACGTGCTTTAGAATATGGAATGCCACCGACATCTGGTATTGGCATTGGAATCGACCGCTTGGTCATGCTACTGACCAATGAGACTTCAATTCAAGAAGTTCTCTTTTTCCCTCAAATGCGACCTGAATAAAATTCATCTTTTTATATTACTGGATAGTTTTTAGACCAAAGTAACTTTATCATAACAAGCCCCAAATTATTTTCGCAAAGGGTTTTAAAGAAAAACCGATGTCCTTTGTCGGAATCATCAATCGTACATTATCCTTTGGGTTCAAATATGAGTTTTTAACCCTATACCACGGTTGATTTATCTAATGATCAACCGCTGACCTGGTATAATCAACGATCCATTGATGTTGTTTTTATGGATTAAATCAGAAACTTTGACTTTGTATCTTTTAGAAATAGAGTAAAGCGTGTCTCCTCTTTGAACTCTATGGACCAATTGATTTTTATCAGATTTACTTTGCTTGGCCAATCGACCCCCTTTATCAAACCGATAGAGTTTAAATTCTTCTATCAAAGCAATCAATCCTTCAGCATATAGGGGATTAGTGGCATAACCAGCTTTTTTTAATCCATGAGCCCAACCCGAATAATCATGTAGTTTCAAATCAAATAAGGCATCATAACGAGGTCTGGAATTTAAAAATAAAGAGTGATCTCGAAAACTTTCAGAGGCGGTTCGGTACGTTCTAAAACATTCATTAGGAGCATCATCCGTCACTCGCATGGAAGTGCCTTTCCATCCTTTGTGACATTTGATACCAAAATGGTTGTTCCCTTCTGTGGCTAATCGGCTGGTATCATATTTGGTTTCTAAAATACCCTGGGCTAATTTTATTGAAGCAGGGATTCTATATTTTTTCATTTCACTAACGGCCAACTTCGAATACTTTTTGATATAATCCTGAATTAGTTCTTCTCTAGTTCCCTTTTTCACTATGGTTTTTTGCGGTTTTTTATATTGAATTTTTGATTCCATTTTCGAAATTCTAGATTCTATTTTTTCAACCGACTCTTGAGCTTTTCTTAATTCTTCTTTTTTACGTTCTAAGGTTTTCAATGAACTCCCGCAACTGCTCAATAAAAACATAGTTAATAAGATATAGCCTAGGGGCTGCGTTTTAATATGAGCCATCGATTTTATTGTTTTTTGTTGAAGTAAATAATTTCCAAACCATGAAGTCCACATGATTTTTAGTTTTCTCAATTTGTCCGCTAAAGAATTAAATCGTTTGTATGATTAAAAGCGGTTTTCATACTTCGTTCAAAATTATTGAATCCAAAACATATAACGGATTCATGATATGTTTTGTTGCAAAACCATTACCTATTTAATGGGTAAAACTCAAATAACTCACTCTTTTTTACCTAAATATTTTCCAATCGATTAAAAATTCATAGAAAAGAGCTTTATACCAAATTATCTTTTTGTTCATCGATTTCATGCCATTTTTATTCAATTTGGTACAGTTTTTGACTTAGATTGATACAGAGTTGTTCATAATGAGAATAAAAACTATTTTCTTCTTTTTCTTCTGTGGGTTGTTCTTGATAGCTTGTAATTCTATATTCGTCATTGCTGATTATAATACTCGTATTGATTTCCATCAATACAAAACCTATGCCTTTTATAAATCAGGAATTGATAAAGTTGAAATTTCAGAATTAGACAAACAACGCATATTAGAATCCATCGACCATTATCTGCAAACAAAAGATTTTACAAAAAGCCAAACCCCTGATTTATTAATCAATATTGCCACCGAAGACAATCAAGATATTCATGTTTCAGGAAACGCTAGTTGGTATTGGAGTCCTTGGTTTTGGGGTAGTCCACATCCTTATGGATTTTATAGTACTGTTTCAAGTAGACTTTATATCGATTTAATCGATGCAGAAACTGGGCGTTTGGTCTGGCAAGGGTATGGCGAGGGTAGAATACATCATTTGAGAGGTGAAAAAAAAGAAAACCGAATCAATGAATATGTTGAAAAAATCCTTTCTAACTTTCCACCCAATTGGTTCTATCACGAATAGTGTGGAAAAAGTTTTAGCCCGCACAGAAAAACAAGACTGCCGATCGGCAATTTTCGAACTTTCGGTATCCCCTGGCCACGGTTTTGATTGGTTGGATTTCCCCATGGATTCGTTCGGCTCGGGCATGGGATGGTTTGAAGGTTAAGGCATGGATGATGCCATCGAGATGTCTTTGGAACGTCTGAGCCACTTTCATGACCTCTTGGATGCCCGTCGTCTTCACTTGATCAAACCAGGATTTTAACCGCTCTTTGGCTGGTATGATATCGGGCGCCTGGAAAATGGCCTTAAGATCCTCACGACATGGCCTGTTTCCGGAATCACTCACCACCGTGGTGTCGTGATAGCGGCGTTGGTAGGATTTTTCATCGATGCTTCCATGGTGTAACTCTTCTAGAGAACGAGGGGCCAATCCTCATTCCACCGCTCGATGCTTGATGCGACAGATAGTATTAGCTCCACAACGAAGCCACGGAGCTATTTTGTATGGATTCCCATTAGCCAGTAGTCATTCAATCGCCCAATATTCAAAATGCGTAGTGAAACGATGGATCGTGTTCGCCCATGGTGTATATTAAAATCAAGTTAACCCACCCAATTAAACCAAATCAGGGGTTTCTAATACCAATCGAAAATTGTCAGTGGCGACTTTTAGTGCATGGGGTAATCCATTTGTTTTTTTCCCGCCTGCAGTAGCAAAAAACGCTTGTCCTCCCCCTTTACCATCAATATAAGTCCCTAATTCATTGACCAATTCTATAGCATTCAAATGCATTGAGTCAACTAAATCTTTAGAAATCAAACAAGAGATGATTGGAGATCCCGAATAAATAGAACCTAAAAGAATAATGGCTTTATTTATCTTTTTATCCAAAGCAAAGGCTATTTTTCGGATATCGTTAGGCTTAAAATCTACTTGACTCACGATCAACGAAACTCCAGAAATATTTTCGGCTGATCGAATCAACCTTTGCAGTTCCAAATCAATTTTCAATTGTTGAAATCGACCGATTTCTTTTCTATAAAATTGATTCTGTGATTGTAGATCAGCAATGGCATCAACGATGTTTTTGGGATTTTTCAACAGTGATTCAACCGTTTCAAAATAATTGGTGCGCTCAACTAAATAGCGTTTAGCCTCATCACCCGTAATGGCTTCTATTCTTCTAATTCCAGAAGCGATGGCTCTTTCAGATAAAATTTTAAAATGCCATATCTCCGAAGTGTTTTTCACATGCGTTCCTCCACATAATTCTATAGACTGACCAAAACGAACGATCCGGACCGTATCACCATATTTTTCACCAAATAGGGCGGTAGCTCCTTGATCAATGGCCTCATCATAAGGGACATTTCTTTGTTCTTCTAACATAATTTGTTCCCTGATCCGGTCATTGACAAAGTTTTCAATATCTTTTAATTGATCATGGGATAATTTTGAAAAATGTGAAAAATCGAATCGGAATTCACGGGAATGAATCATCGATCCTTTTTGAACCACATGCAATCCCAAGGTTTTTCTCAATGCTTGGTGAAGCAAATGAGTGGCTGTATGGTTACATGAAGTACGTTGGCGTTGCAATGATTCCACTCTAACGATAAAACGCTCATCTATTTTTGGTGGAAGGGTTTTGGAGTGATGTAAGATCAGATTATTTTCTCTGGTCGTGTTAACTATGAAATGATTGGTTCCAGAACTGTCTTTCAAATATCCTTTATCACCCACCTGTCCTCCACCTTCAGGATAAAAGGGGGTTAAATTAAAGACCAAATGAAAGACCACTTCTCCACTGAGTGTTTGTGCCTTTCGGTATTGGGTGATTTTTATCTTAGTTTCTAGTTTGTCAAACCCAATAAATTCTGTTTTATCATCAGCCGAAAGAATAATCCAGTCACCGATATTCACGGACTTGGCTTTTCTTGCCCGTTCCCTTTGTTTTTCCATATGGGATTGAAATCCCTTTTGATCAACTTTAAGTCCTTTTTCTTTGGCAACGAGTGAAGTCAGGTCAATTGGAAAACCAAAAGTGTCATACAATTCAAATGCTTCAAAGCCATCCAGTGTCCCACTAGTATTTTGTTCGATGAGGGCATGTAACCTAAAAAGACCTTGTTCCAGTGTTTTTAGAAATGATTTTTCTTCTTCTTTGATGACATTGATGATGAGATTTTGTTCAGTGACCAATTCTGGAAACACCGACTTCATTTGTCGTGTCAAAACTGGTACAATCCTATAGATAAAGGGGGTTTTCATCTTCAGATATGAAAAGCTATATCGAATCGCCCTTCTCAAGATCCTTCGGATGACATAACCAGCATCTTTATTGCTTGGTAACTGGCCATCGGCTATAGAAAAACAAACGGTTCTTAAATGGTCAGCAATCACGCGAATGGCGACATCTATTTGATTGTTTTTGCCATAAGCGCATCGCGTTAAAGTTTCAATTTCAGAAATTAATGGGGTGAATATGTCCGTAGCATAATTTGAAACCTTATTTTGCAATACCATACATAATCGTTCAAATCCCATTCCGGTATCCACATGTTTCTGTGGAAGTAATTGAAGCTCTCCACTAGTCAGTCGGTTATATTGAATAAAGACTAAATTCCATATTTCAATTACTTGGGGATGATCTTGATTAACTAATTGGGAACCATCGATTTTTATTCTTTCTGGCTCATTTCGGACATCAATATGTATTTCAGAGCATGGACCACATGGCCCGGTATCCCCCATTTCCCAAAAATTATCTTTTTTCCCAAATTTCAGAATCCGATTTTCAGGTAAATATGATGTCCAAAAATTAAAAGACTCTTGATCAAAGTCGACTTTATCGGATTGAGATCCTTCAAAAACAGTGACATAGATTCGATTCTTATCGATTTTAAAAACTTCAGTTAAAAGTTCCCAAGCCCATTGGATGGCTTCTTTTTTAAAGTAATCCCCTAAACTCCAATTACCCAACATTTCAAAAAATGTATGGTGATATGTATCGATTCCGACTTCTTCTAAATCATTGTGTTTTCCCGAGACTCTGAGACATTTTTGAGTGTCAGCTATTCTTTTGTGTTTTGGAACAGAATTTCCCAAAAAAAATTCTTTGAATTGATTCATACCCGCATTGTTAAACATCAACGTTGGATCATCTTTAACCACTAGGGGAGCTGAAGGAACTATTTGGTGTCCTTTGGATTCAAAAAATTCAAAAAATTTCTTTCTTACGATGGCTGATTTCACGTTACAAATATCTTACTTTATCGTTTTAAGTCTGTGCGAGTTATTGTATTTACAACAATATTGTGATGTAATTCATTGATTTTCAATAACTAAACTAATTGAATTAAACTTAAATTGAATGTTTTTAAAATTATTATTAAATTGCGTCCGAAATTTAAGAACTTACTTGAACCCAATATCTAAAATTAAACTTGGAAGGCGTGATTCTTGTAGTTGACAATCAAACAACAAATAATTAAATCCAAAACTTGTTCTATCTATATCCATTAGAATGATACATTTTAGTTTATTCAAACCAAAACGGGAGCATCGTCATTACACGTTTGATAGAGATCAAAAGAATTTTGTCTATCTTCCCTTATATAAAAAGAAGTTCCGTGTTTTTGCGTTGACTTTCTTATTCGGTTTGTTGGCGAGTATTGCTACGATATTGATCATCATGGTTTCAGTTCCTAAATCGTTAGAGTTTATCGTTTCTTCTAAAGTGATGAGTCAGC
The DNA here is from genome assembly GCA_026709415.1 of Flavobacteriaceae bacterium. Lineage (GTDB taxonomy): Bacteria > Bacteroidota > Bacteroidia > Flavobacteriales > Flavobacteriaceae > Bin25. The sequence continues at coordinate 184,323 of JAPOSZ010000032.1, read as the reverse complement.
AAAGAGAAATCCAAAATTTCAAAGTTCAATTAGAGGAACTCAACAATAAACTAGAAAAAGCCGAAGGAGCTCTTTCTACAATTGAACAGCGTGATGAAAAACTTTATCGCGTCACCTATGATGCTAGTCCTATTCCCGAAGAACGTTTTAGTCCAGGATTTGGTGGAGCCGATCGCTATAGTGACTGGGGGGGTTATGAGAATTCTGATATTTTGGTAAAAACCAGTCAAAGACTCGATATGCTACTGTCTGATATGGCAGTACAAAACTCTTCATTAAGGGAATTGGAACAGTTAAGCGAAGAAAAAGAGACTTTTTTAAAAGTTGTTCCTTCAATCATTCCCATTAAAAATGATCAAATCTTGAGATTTTCCTCTGGTTTTGGTTACCGAAAAGATCCTTTTACGCATCAAAGAAAAATGCATCGAGGGGTTGATTTTACAGTCGAACAGGGTACCCCTATTTATGCAACTGGTGACGGTATTGTGGAAAGAGTTAGTTCAAGAGTCCCTGGATTTGGCAAACACATCAAAATCAATCATGGGTTTGGATACCAAAGTCTCTATGCCCATTTAAGTCAATACAACGTTCGAAAAGGACAAAGAGTACGAAGAGGTGATTTGATTGGTTATTCTGGCAATACGGGACGTTCTACAGGCCCTCACTTACATTATGAGATCATCAAAGATGGGGTACATCAAAATCCTATTCACTTTTATTATGGCAGTTTAACTCCTGAGGAGTTTGATGCCATAATCCGTAAATCAACACAATACAATAAATCTTTCGATTAGCTTTAGGAAGTTATGTCTGTCAAACTTCCTAACAAATTGTACTATTCTATTGGTGAGGTAGCCGCTGCGTTTAATGTCAGTACATCCAAACTTCGTTATTGGGAAACAGAGTTTAAAGAAATTCGTCCCAAAAAAAAACAGAATGGAATTCGTAAATACACTCCCAATAACATTAAGGCTCTAGAACAAATATTGTATTTAAGAGAGGAAAAAAAGTTGACCATTAATGGCACCAAAATGGCTTTAAGTGCAGATTCTTCTGATATTCTAAAAAAAGAATTGCTTGAAAAGTTAAAATCTCTTCGAAAAGATTTGATTGAATTTAGAGATAGCCTTTGAATCGGAATAAAGACTCCAAACTCACTGGTTCGGAATTTGAATATTTTTATTTTTTCCGGTAAAACAGTTGGATAGGAACGCCTAAATAATCGAAGTGTTTGCGCATTTGATTTTCCAAAAACCTTGAATAGGTCGGATTGACGTATTGTGGCCTGCTACAGTGAAAAGTAAACTGTGGAAACTTAGTGGGCAGTTGCGATATAAATTTGATTTTGGGTTGCTTTCCCTTATAAGTTGGTGGTGGACTCTGCTCAATGATGGGTAATAATACTTTATTGAGTTGATTGGTTGAAATGCGATTTGTTCGATTTTGATAGACTTTCATAGCCATTTCTAAAGCTTTATACACCCTCTGTTTGTTGACACATGAAATAAATAAAATGGGCACATCTTCAAATGGAGAAATCATTTTTCTGATTTGACGTTCTATTTTTTTGGAACTCATGGTTTCTTTATTGATCAAATCCCATTTGTTGATTAGCAAAACGATTCCTTTATGATTTCGGTGAACCAACCAAAAAATATTTAAATCTTGTTTTTCAAATCCCTTTTCAGCATCTATCATTAATAAACAAACATCGGATTGTTCGATGCTTTTAATAGCTCTCATCACCGAATAGAACTCAACATCTTCTTTAACTTTTGATTTTTTTCTTATGCCAGCCGTATCCACTAATTTAAACTGCAAACCAAATTTTTTGTACACTGTATCGATACTGTCTCTAGTAGTCCCAGATTGGTCAGTGACAATACTTCGATCTTGTTGCATCAAGACATTTAACAGTGAAGATTTTCCAGCATTTGGTCGCCCGATGATAGCCAGTCGAGGCAGTTCCAGTTGATTTTCCTCATGTTCATCTAGTATGTCTTGTACCAATTCATCCAATAGTTCACCCGTTCCAAATCCGTTGATACTCGATAGGGCAAACAGTTTATCAAATCCTAAACTATAGAATTCATTCACTAGGCTTAATTTTTTGGCATCATCCACTTTGTTGACCACCAAAAACACCGGCTTCCCTGATTTTCTTAACAATTCGCATACATCGACATCAGCCGATGTCAAGCCCGTTTGCACATCCACCATGAATACAATGGAGTCGGCTTCATCAATAGCCAGTTTGACTTGCTTATCAATTTCTTTTTGAAAATGGTCTTGATTGCTTGTCACGTACCCTCCAGTATCCATCACACTAAAACTTTTTCCATTCCATTCCGAAAAAGCGTAGTGTCTATCTCTAGTAACCCCACTGGTTTTATCGACAATGGCTGTTCTGCTTTGGGTCAACCGATTAAAAAATGTCGACTTTCCTACATTAGGTCTCCCTACAATCGCTACAATATGTCCCACGGGATATGATTTTTAGCAATGTACTTTTAAGTTGAGCCACAAATCACTACTCATTAAAATCACCAACAGACAAAACTATAGAATAAATCAAGTTTCATTTCATTATTCTAGTTCGAGCGTATATCAACATAACCACCATGCAACGTTGGTTGTATTCCATCAACCTAGTCCTCTTAAATGATATTAAAGCCAACACTTTTTTACATTCATATAATTCTTATAGAAATGTCTTTATTTATGATATCTTATTTATCTAAGCCATACTCATTAATCAACCAAGTCCGCATTGAAGGAACAGGAACAATGTATTCTTTTTTCTTGTTTCGATGAAATATCCCATCTTGAACTAGCCGCTTGTACAATTTTTCTGATTCTTCCAAAGAAAGTTTCTTATTTATAAACTCAATAATATTTTCTTCGCTGAAACTTTTTAGATTTTTATTTTGCTGTAACAAAGTAGCAACTACTTGAGATTCTCTTTTATTAAAGTTTTCAAGTGTTTGGTCATAATATCTCTCTTTTAATTCCAACCCCCTTGTTAAAACTCTTTCTAATCCTTCGGGCTTTAATTCTCCTTTGCTTTCTTTTAGTTCATCAAAAATAGCCGTTGTATAAGAAGTTATATGTTGTGCCCAACCATGAGTTTCTTTGACGATTTCATCAATCCAATGCTCGATGATTGCATCATTCATCTTTTTACTACACTCTACCAACCAATCTTTGATAATGGCACGTTCTGATACTTTATCTAATGGATCAAGATTGAAAACATAGTTATTGCTAAATCTTGAAATTCCCAAATCTTTAAAAATGTTTTTTGTCATACCTAATCCACCAATTAGAAATACAAAACCTTTTTTTGTCTGTAAATTATGTAATTCCTCTAGTGTCATTTCTATTTTCCAATGATACTCAACGGGAACTTTATTTCGATTACCCAATATCTGTGCTTCATCTAAAACAATAAGTGTCGGTTTGCTTTTGATTTTTTGAATCACTTTGAGCATGCTTTTATCGTTTATTTCTGCGTTTCTTTTAACTCCTGCCTTAAAAATGAAAAAGTCTAATCCTAACCAAGCATTCCAAGAACCATCAGAATTATTTTTGGATAACCATTCATAAAAAACATCGTTGTCCCATAAACATTCTATCGATATGTCACAGACTCGCCATTTCTCGACAATTGCTATCTTTTTTAATTCTTCTATTAAGGCAGTTTTTCCAACACCAGGCGAACCTTGTACTAAAAAAGATGTTCCTTTTCCTGTATGTGAAGTTTCTTTCATTAATCCAATAAAACTCTTTTTTTCTTCAACTCGTCCATGAAAAAATTTAGCTTTTCCACGATCGTCTCCGTGATGAGGTACTCTTTCTTTCCTTTTATGTAATCTCATAATCTCAAAAACACAAAAGCGTTTCTTCCAAAAAGAATAAAAAGTGAATCAAAAAAAATAGCGATAGTGTTAGAATATTTGTTGTTTTGTATTCCATATTTCATAATCTATCCAATCATATTAAAGTGAATAAACCAAATAAAATTACTCAGTCATAACCTCAATTAGTAATCAATTGGATTGACCTCACTATTCTTTTTCAGCTACACGGAATCCTGCCAAAATTAACCTTTTTTTGGGTCTGGACTCTATTATCCATGGTCACATCACAAAACAGTACATCCACTGATGCTTGAAGCCACTCTTCGATGATGTAGTGAAAAGGGAGGGCTTTGATGGCTTCAATACGGTTTTGATCGAGAAACCCATTAGGCAGTAAAACTTTTCCGCGGGATATTCGGAGGATCCGTGATCCGCTAGGGCTCATGAATGCCCCCGCTTGCTTTGACCGGGCACCATCAATCGATGGTCAACCGCTTGGTGCCAAAACGGCTTGAGCGGTTTTTCGATGAGTGCCTAATACTAATTTGCATTTTAAATTACTTTTTAGCGTTAGGACAAAGTCTTATGTATTTCATAATGTATCTGCTTAGTTTAATGGCAATGAGAGGAGAATCAAGTAACACACAATACAGAACACAAATTGATATTAGTAAATTTAATTTGTGGTGATATCTGAAAATCTTGTCCCAACCCGAAGTTCTGAACCCAGTTCTTCAAAGTGCTTTTTTCCACAGTTTATTTTTGAACTTTCTATTCTTCTTAAATTTTCTTCGAAGAGATGGCCCTTACTTTCAACAACAAAAAATAATTTTTCCTCTCCATCTTCTTCTTTCCAATTCACGACCCAATCTGGATTGTATGAACCTAACGGTGTTTGTATTTTAAACCAACTTGGAAGTTTTGCATAAACGGAAACATTTTCGCTATTCTCAAAATCATTAGTTAAGCTTCTTTCAATAGCTGAATCATAAATCACATAATCGTATGGAGATTTAGAACTTTCAATCATATTGCGTTTCAAGTATCCAAACAACTCCTCATTTTTAAATAACTCTTGACTGTAAAATTCCCCTCTACCCATTTTATGATATTTCAAACCATCCACTATGTGGTGTCTCATTTGTTCGTTGATTAAATCGATGCACCCTTCGATAAACTTCTGTGGATTAATCTTAAAGTATTCAAGTTTTCTTGTGCCCATCAATATTTCAACAATAGATTGCCTTGTTAAGTTGGTTGCGTTTTGAATATAACTGATAATATCAGGTAAATTTTCGACTTGATTTTCATAAATGTAGTCTTGCGTTTTTGTTTTTGATTCATCTACATCTAGTCCTCCAACATCGAAAACGACATGTTTTCTTTCATAAACGATTCTCCCTTTATTTTTCTTGAGATGTTTATCAATTGAATCAATGCATTTCTTTATCAAAGAATGCGAATCAAAATTGACTGAAAATGTTGTCTTATGTTTTACTCTTTCCCATAATTCTTGGAAATCTGGACATTCAATAATTTTTTCGTTGATTTTAACCTTTTTCTTTTTATCTGGATTGCTGATTGGGAGCTTACTAGCCAAACTTTTTAGCTTGTTGATTATTTGCTTTTTAATGTGTTCCTTATTTTTATGAAATGACTCAGGAATTTCAACATTGTTATTGAACAAAGCAATGTTTAATAAATCCATAACCCTACCATTTGAGTCGATATACCCCCTATCCAATAAATATTTAAAAAGTTGCTTCGATTTTTCATGACCCATATAAGTTGGATTTTTATCAACATTAACGGGCTTAATGACGATGTCAGAAAAGGTGCTTTCCTTAATTTCTCCAAAGACAATTCCAGACTCTTTTTCTATTTCTTTCTGCAAATCTTGGACAAACTCTTCCCAAGATTCGTTAGCAATAACTGATAAGGTATTAATACCATGCCCAAATATTCTTTCTCCATTTTGATTGACACAAAGTCTAAGCCCTCTTCCTATTTGTTGACGTGGGGTAATTTTTGATTTTCCCTTTTGTCTGAGGGTACATATTTGAAAAACATTCGGATTACCCCAACCTTCTTTAAGTGCTGAATGAGAGAATATAAAACGTATGTTAGAATCAAAACTCAATAGTTTTTCTTTATCTCTCATGATCAAATGATACGTGTTTTCGTCCGCATTTGTGTTACCACTGGTGTCCTTAAAGTGTTCGTATTTTTCTTTTGAATTGCTTCTTTTACCTTTTTTGTCAATGGAGAAGTACCCGTCATGAACACTCTGAATATCGATATTCGATTCTTTCAATTTACCAAATGGGGTATTGTATTTTGGTTTGCGAATATGTTTTTTGTATTCTTCTTCAAATATTTTGGCATAAATACCCTTGGTTGGATTCCCTTCATCATCATAACCTCTATAATTCATTACTCGATCAATAAAAAACAGACTAAGCACCTTGATACACTTTTTATTTAAAATCATTTCTTTGTCAAGATGCTCTTCAATTGTTTTCGATATCATGACTCTTTTAATTTGTAGTTCATCAGCTTCACCAATCGACTCATGCAGTTTTATAACATCTTCCCTACTTGTGAAATCAATATATTCGTTTCCCTTCTCTCCATAAATATCCTTGATAATGTAGCCTTCATATTCATTTCTCTTCGTTATTTCCTCTAAATCTGTGTTCTGTCGCACTTTTTTTATTTTTCTTTTCACTGATCCTCTTTCAAAAACGTCCACTTCCACTTTGGCAATAGGCAATCCCTTGCTTAGAATGACTTCTTTTAACTTGATATAGACATTATTTCTATCCTCGCTTGCTTGTACAGAACCTACTTCAATTTGCTTGACTAGTTTTTGAGCATACGCATCAACAGCATCTAATTTGAACACAAGGTTAACCTTTTCTCTATGCGTGGCTGAATATCTTAATGTTACCATAGGATTTAAATTCTGAACAGCAGTTTTTCTTAACGGAGTGCTTATTGTCGATTGGGGTTCATCAATGATTACTACAGGTTTGGTATTCCTAATAAAATCTAAAGGTTTTCCACCTAAAGAATCATGATATCGATGGATAATGTTGGCTTTATTGGGTTGAGCAGAATCCTTAAAACTTTTACTAAACGCATCGATGTTAATCACCATAATTTCCAATCCATTGTTGGCTGAAAAATTTCTCACATCACTCAATCTTCCAGAGTTGTATATAAAATAATTGTATTGAATGTTATCATATAGCTGTCTATAGTGGTCCTGAGTGATTTGTAAGGATTTGTAGACTCCTTCTTTAATTGAAATTGATGGAACTACTATGATGAATTTTGACAGACCATATTTCTGATATAACTCCATAATAGTCCTCAAGTAAACATAAGTTTTACCCGTACCAGTTTCCATTTCAATAGAGAATTCTAGATTATCCTCCCGTATGTCATCAACCGATGAGGGCTTTAACCCATTTTTTAACTGAATATTGATAGTGTTTTCAATTAATTGTTCCCTTGATAAGTTTATTTGGTTACTGTAACCTATTTCATTAAAGGTTATTGTTTGTTGATTATTGATATATTCTGGAGAATAAACTGTAAACGTAGAGTCATGCTTTTCTGATCCCCTAAATATTTCTACGATTGAGTTCATTGCGTCTAACTGAAATTGAAGTTCGCTTTCAAATTTTATTTTCACCTTATAAACTTTTTATGTTTTTTATTCCAAATCTCTTTAATATTTGAATTGAATTTGTTTTTTCAACATCCGTAAACCCTGAGTCCTTGAATATCACCGTACACTTGGCAGGTTTGCATTCCTTTTTCCAATTTCCTATCCCTTCTGCAACTTTAGAGGTTATCTTGTCATCAAGACACAAAATCAATGTTCCATGACCAACATTAAATACCTTCGTTTTTTCTATAATACGCTCCTCTATCGGTAAGGATAAATCCAAACCATGCTTTAATAAAATTTCATACAACACATCTTCTTGAGATCTGTCTTCTTTAATGTTCTCCACAGAATCTAAAAGCGATTGTTTGAAATTATCAGAGTCTCCATCCCAACTTTTTATGTTGGAACTATCCAACTTAAACACCTTAAATCCTAGATCCATATCCTTTGATTTTTCGGGATTTTCTTCTTTTATCTTTTTGATGACTCTTCGCATTCGTTCTTTACCAATTTCGGCAATGTTTTCAAATCCTGCTTTATAGGCTTCTTTCTTTGGATCTATTGGTTCAGGGAGTTGTACTTGAATAAACCTCCTTTTTCCTCCATCCTCTTTATTTAGTTCTAAAACAGCATGAGCTGAGGATGATGAACCAGCAAAAAAATCAAGAACTGTAATGTATTTATCGTTTATTATTGAAACAATAAGTTCAATTAGTTCTACTGGTTTACAATAATCAAAATAATTTAAATCCAAAGCTTTCATCGTGTTGGAACCTTTATCCGTTGAGATGTTAGTAATCACATCTTTTAAACTTGTTTTGTTGAAGTTTCTTCTTTTCGTATAAATTTTCCAGTTTCCCTCTTTTTCTATGAATTCTAACTCGTCACTTTCATTCATTACCTTTTGTTTACTCCATCTCCAAGCATAAAATTTGTTTTCGGATTTTGGAATAGGTTTTGGTTTTATTGTTATGTAATCTGTATTTAATTCCGAACTGCATCTACTAGTTAAGACTTTCCTGCTTTTAGGATTATAAAATATATCAAACACCAGGTTTGGTCTTGTCGTTTCATTGAAACTAGAATTACTGTTGTACAACTCATTTGTCGTTATGTACATTCCTTTTTTATCTTTCTTTATTTCATAGCTGAATCCCTTGTAAGAATCTGGCATAAGTTCAGTGGCAAATTTTGAATCAATAAGAAATTTATCTAGATTCTGAATATCCTTTGCGTATGAAATAATGTACTCTTTTGTAGTTGCTGCACCAAATCTACTTATCTGTCTTCCCTTTATATTACTAATCCAAATGAATGAGTTGATTAAATTCTCTTCACCAAAAATCTCATTACCAATTTTTTTATATTTTCTAGTTCATTATCATCAATACTTATAAAAATCACACCATCCTCAGTCAATAAATTTCTTGCTAAAATCAACCTTGGGTACATCATATTCAACCAATTAGAGTGAAATCTCCCCTCTGATTCTGCATTAGTCGACAACTGGTTGCCTTGGTTATCTGTTTGTTGCGTAACCTCTTGATAATTTCTGAGATTGTCCTTGTAGTTATCCTTGTATATGAAATCTTTTCCAGTGTTATATGGAGGATCGATATAAATCATCTTTACCCCCCCCCATAATTTTTTTGGAGTAGTTTCAGTACTTCTAAATTATCCCCCTCGATATACAAATTCTGAGTTTTCCCCCAATCCAGACTTTCATCTCTATAGGGTCTCAACGTTCCAGTAGATGGTTTATAGGCTTCCCTTCGAGATTGTGATTTCCCTGGCCAAACAAATCGATATAATTCCTCTTTATCATTGATTTCATCCCCCAATAACTGTTTCAATACTGCGAAATCAATTTTATCATCAGTAATTATTTGGGGGAATAATTTCTTTAGTTTTTGAATGTTTTCTTGAATTAAATTCTTGCTTTTAGTTAATACATCACTCAAATTGACTTTGATTTTGCTCATTGACTTTTATAATTATGATTGAGATTTTTATAAACCTTTCTAATTGAAATAGCATTCATATTTGTTGAAAATAACGAGAGAACCTTTCTACTTTTCAGAGACTATAAAGTCATAGATTAGTTTGTGCATGTCTATTGTGCCATTTTATACTTTGTTCTAACCCCCAAAGCCACTCTTCTTTGTCTTTATGATAATCTTTTATATCGACAAAATCAAGATTTTCCAATAAGTCCCATATTTCATCTCCCTTTTCGTATTCTTTCACATTAATCTTTATCTCTTTGACGGAGCCACTTAATGTTGATTTTGTTCCTGCTTTAATGCCCTTAATCTCCAACATTTCTACATCACTTAAATTCTTGAGGATTTTTAAAACTTCATCAACTTGACTATCTTTTACATCAAATATTATTTTCATCTTTTTACTCCCTAAAACTCAGTCGAATTAGCATTTTTTTAGTTTATATATTTAATCTTATCTCACCCTTATTCTTCGATAGTTTATTACTGTGTTACTCCCCTAAACCTAAGCGATCCAAAATATAGTTTTTTCTTTATGCCATGTTCAACTATCTAGTGCAAGACGAACGCCCCCAGCCAAACGATTGGCCGGGGCAGCTACTAAGGTTTCATTTTGACGTATCGAAAAACAAAAAATATGAAATCTCAAAAACTTAACTAGGACAAAGATACGTATTGGAAGTATTGATTCATCAGGGATTTTTCAATCAAGCCATGGCCGAAGAATGAGGAGTTCATCAGACCACCGTTTGGAGAGAACGGCAGCGTCATACCGTCAAAAAAGTTAAAGACAAAGGATGCTACCAAGCCGATACAGCACAGCGGAAAGCTGTCAAGAGAGAAAAGAGGAAACCCCGTCGGATCAAATGGACAAAGAAGCTCAAAGAGCAAATCAAATACTGGATGGTGGAAGAGCGTTGGAGTCTAGAGTTGATCGCTGCCTATTGGAAGACGCAATGGGATGGTGGGCGTTTCAACAGAACGTATTTATCGCTGGTTGTGGACCATGAAGCAGAGTAACAAGACCATCGATGCTCCCTACAAACGGCTGTCTCTCTATCGACGTCATGCCAAAAGAAGACGTCAGCGAGGAAACGACAAGGGGAACAAAGGCTGTATCCTAGATCGTCAATCGATGGATCAGCGTCCAGCCATTGTCGAAGAACGAGTCCGCTTTGGCGATTTTGAAGTGGATTTAATGATGGGGAGTCAAATCGGATGTCCCCTATTAGTATTGACCGACAGAGCCAGTTGGTACACCAAGATTCAAAAGCTACCGAGCAAAGAGGCGACGCCGGTCGCTCAAGCCATTATCGAGATCATCCATGAAATAGGGCCACAACGGATGAAAACCATCACCTTTGATAATGGTTTGGAATTTGCCAAACATAATCTCATCAAGCAACAATTCGGCGTCGAAACTTATTTTACCAGATCCTATTCGTCCTAGGAGAAAAGATGGGATGACTGATACGATGCTCACGGCAGATCTCACGCACCTTTTTGCCCTCCTACTGAAGGGATAATATCTTGATGATCTGTTATTCAGAAAATTGGCTTTTTTTCATGGATTTCATATGAGCATTCTAATTTAAAATAGATTCTAAAACTATATTTATACCAATTTGTGTTCTGTATTGTGTGTTACTTGATTCTCATCTCATTGTCATTAAACTAAGCAGATAAATTATGAAACACAAAGATTTTATCCTAACTCTAAAAAGTAATTTAAAATGCAAATTAGTATTAGAATGCTCATATTTTTGGGGAATCTTAAAATAGTACACAATCTCTTATGAGTAAATCTAATTTTATTTTGGATCGTAAGTCCTTGAATCTTAACCAAAAAGTTAATGAACAAGTTGACCTGTATAGAGGGACAATATGCTTGGAAAATAAAGAAAATTGCTATGAACTCACTCATGGTGAAATTTTTCTCAACTGGAACCCTATACCTTCATTTGAATTGAAAGGGAATTGTTTGGATTTAGATCCCTTTAAATACTGGGTTAAGGGAACGGAGTTTGATGTCAAAATATACGACCAATACTTTTCCAAGGCGAAAATAATGGATAACTCAAATCCAATTAGAGCGACAGTGTGTTTCCCTCATTTATATCAAATACAGAAAGTAAATGAATACATCAAAAAAGTTACGTTTTCTGTAGTTAACTTTTCAATCTATAATTCTTTTAGGCATTCTGAACTTGAATTCAAATTCACTTTACCAAAAGAGAAAGGAAAAGAAAAAGATGTAGAAGTTTCAATTAGTGGAAGACAAGATTTAACCGAGAGTATCCAAAATCTAAAAACAAAAGGGGGTTATTGTATAACACATCATATACAGCTAAAATTCTTGAATGTAGGAACGGTAAAAGAAGTTCAAAAAGTTTTAAGGTGCTTGATTTTGTCGCTAAGGTTTTTAAAGGGTCAAGATTTGGGGTTTATCTTCATCAACTTTTTGAATAATGATAACCAAATAATTCAATGGAATCCTGGAATCGGTAACATAAAACTGTACAAAAATTGTAGCGAAGTTGTGCCTGCTTTTGAAATTTATAATTCTAGTGGAACATCTATAATAAAAAGGTTGCTTGATTTCTTTACTAAAACTGAATATTTCAATAACTACTCAGATTTAATTCACTGGTACAATCAGGCAAATATTAACAGTGGCTACACATCTGGGAGTCTAATTTTAGCACAAGCAGGAGTTGAGTTGGTATGGAACTTATACACAAATAGGCAGGAGTACAAGGAGGCAAATCAAGATCAAAAAGGGGAGGAAAAAACTGGAATGAAAATTGGGGAACTCATGAGACATCTTTCTATTCCTAATGAAATCAACAATGAGACACCTGATTTGAAAGAATATTCTGAAAATTACAACAAAGATTATGCTAAGCCTTATTGTAAATCAGAAATAGACTCACTTTCGCATGCAATAGCAGAGTTGAGAAATAGTCTAGTACATTCGAATAAAAACAAGAGAAAAGTAAACATACCCAAATACGCTCAATTTGAAGCACGTCAAATTTTATTACTAATCATTGAGAAATACTTATTAGATGGGATTGGATTTAAAGGACATTACAACAAAAGACCCCTCAAGTTAGAGAAAGTAAATTGGGATAACATCATAAAATTTTCAAAATAGGAAACCAATACGATTAAAGACTTTGTTGATTACAACTCCTAATTTAAGCATATAGATTAGAACTGTACAGTTGAAAATAATTCTATTCCAAAACTCATAGCCTTTAATGCTTTTTTGTGATGAATTTGTGTCTGCATCTAGATACTTCTAATCTCTTTAATACCAAACCTCCTTAAAGTTTGAATTGAATTCGTTTTTTCAACATCCGTAAATCCTGAGTCTTTGAATATCACCGTACACTTGGCAGGTTTGCATTCCTTTTTCCAATTTCCTATCCCTTCTGCAACTTTAGAGGTTATCTTGTCATCAAGACACAAAATCAATGTTCCATGACCAACATTAAATACCTTCGTTTTTTCTATAATACGCTCCTCTATCGGTAAGGATAAATCCAAACCATGCTTTAATAAAATTTCATACAACACATCTTCTTGAGATCTGTCTTCTTTAATGTTCTCCACAGAATCTAAAAGCGATTGTTTGAAATTATCAGAGTCTCCATCCCAACTTTTTATGTTGGAACTATCCAACTTAAACACCTTGAATCCTAGATCCATATCCTTGGATTTTTCTGGTTCTTCTTCTTTTATCTTTTTGATGACCCTTCGTATTCGTTCTTTACCAATTTCAGCAATGTTTTCAAATCCTGCTTTATAGGCTTCCTCTTTGGGATCTATTGGTTCAGGGAGTTGTACTTGAATAAACCTCCTTTTTCCTCTATCCTCTTTATTTAATTCTAAAACAGCATGAGCTGAGGATGATGAACCTGAAAAAAAATCGAGGAAAATCAAATTCTTACAGACAATATGTTCAATAAAGTTTTTCATAAGTATTTTAGGCTTTGGGGAATCGAAATATTTAGGCATACCTAACTCTAACAAATCTTTTCTTCCTAATCCACTATCAATTTTGATATAGTTTGTTCTTTTCTTCACAATTACGCCATCCTTATCAACTCTTTTCTTTTGATAGATGTAAAATCCATCTTTTTCTTTTAAAAAAAGTAATTCAGTTTTATACTCTCGCAAGAATTTATCTGCCCCCCATCTCCAAACTCGCTGATTATTATATACTTTGTTAAACTTTGGAATGATTCTAAAAAAACCTTCTAATTTTAATTTATCGTTAGAATTTCCAATGAAATAACCGCTACCATTTTTTTTCTTTTCATCAATAACTTTTACTTTTTTATTTTGGGGATTGTAGTAAATCGAGTAGGCTAAATTGGGGCGATTATTTATATGAAAATCTGATGTGCCATTGTGAAGAGGATACCCTCTTATAAAGCAAGAAATCTCGTCTCTATCTATATTTTTTATGTTAACACGGTCTATGATTCCTTCTATTTCAATACTACTACTTCTTTTAGCATAAACTAAAATATTTTCATACGAGCCTTTTATATGTTCATCCATCTGTCTACCCTTTACATTGCTATGCCAAACGTAGTTGGATATAAAGTTTGATTCCCCAAATATTTCACTACAAATCTTTTTGAGATTATCAACTTCATTTTCATCAATACTTATAAAAATCAAACCATCTTCAGTCAATAAGTTTCTTGCTAAAATCAATCGTGGGTACATCATATTCAACCAATTAGAGTGAAATCTCCCCTCTGATTCTGCATTAGTCGACAACTGGTTGCCTTGGTTATCTGTTTGTTGCGTAACCTCTTGATAATTTCTGAGATTGTCCTTGTAGTTATCCTTGTATATGAAATCTTTTCCAGTGTTATATGGAGGATCGATATAAATCATCTTTACCCCCCCCCATAATTTTTTTGGAGTAGTTTCAGTACTTCTAAATTATCCCCCTCAATGTAAAGATTCTGAGTGTTTTCCCAATCCAAACTTTCGTCTCTACAAGGTCTCAACGTTCCAGTAGATGGTTTATAGGCTTCCCTTCGAGATTGTGACTTCCCTGGCCAAACAAATCGATATAATTCCTCTTTATCATTGATTTCATCACCCAATAACTGTTTCAATACTGTGAAATCAATTTTATCATCAGTAATTATTTGGGGTAATAATTTCTTTAGTTTTAGAATATTCTCTTGTGTCAAGTCCTTACTTTGACTTAACTCATCTTTGGAGTTTATCTTATCCATTCTCATATTTTTAGATAATTAAATTTTTAATTTTAGAAATATTCTAACCCAACAAATCAATTTCTAGGATGTTTAGAATGATCACAATAAAAATCACCAATAGCACTAAAACGATAGCATTACAACACCCTTGATTGACACAACCCTTTTTCGGGTTTTGATATGGATCATTCCACGGGTCATCATAAGGATTATTAGATCCAAACATAGCTTAAGTCAAACATTAGTGAATGATTTAATAGGCAAACAAATTGTGAGTTTTGTAACTGTAGGTCAAAGTGTAATTTCTCCATTCTGAGACCACCTAAAACCACAAAAATCGAGTGGAATAAAACGCCGTACAAGTGAACAAAGAAATCCGGAGTAGTAGCGAGGGCAGGACTCGAACCTGCGACCTTCGGGTTATGAGCCCGACGAGCTAACCACTGCTCTACCTCGCGATATGGATTGCAAAGATACGATTTGATTTTTAATCGAATCGACGAAAGAAATCATTTTGATACAACAACGGATTTGCTGACAAAAAGCTTTTGAATTCATCCCATTCCTATTTGAAGTTTCATCTACCATTATTTTTGCTTTTTATTTTCATCTTTTGAAAACGGATTCAACACATAAATCAGGTTTTGTCACTATTATTGGAAAACCTAATGTGGGGAAATCAACTCTAATTAATCGGTTTTTAAAACAACCGCTTTCCATTATCTCTCCTAAAAAACAAACGACACGGCATCGCATCTTAGGAATACTGAATGATGACGCATACCAAATCATATTTTCTGATACTCCCGGATTGATTTCTCCAGAATACAAACTCCATGAACACATGATGTCTTTTACAAAAGAGGTGTTGGAAGATTCTGACGTTTTGATTCTTGTGATTTCATGTGGTGATTTAGAAGAACACAAATCATTATTTCTTGAAAAACTTCAGAAAATCACTGTTCCATTATTATTGGTCATCAACAAAATTGACTTATCAAATCAAAAGGAACTCGAAACTATCATGAATCAATGGGAGAAAATATTACCCAATGCAAAGGTTTACCCCATTAGTGCTCTCAATGGAATTCATACTGATGAACTCCTTAACATCATTATTGATCTCTTACCCCTATCGCCACCCTATTTTCCCAAAGATCAATTGACAGACCGTTCAGAGCGATTTTTCGTCAATGAAATCATAAGAAAGAATATTCTGAATCATTACCAAAAAGAAATTCCCTATGCAGCTGAAGTAAAGACGCATCAATTTGAAAAAGAATCCAGATTGATTCGAATCCATTCAGATATCTACGTCGAAAGAGAATCTCAAAAAGGAATCTTGATTGGACATCAGGGACAAGCTTTAAAAACTTTAGGGATGTCATCACGTAGAGAGTTGGAAAGTTTTTTTGAAAAGAAAATCTTTCTAAAACTCAGAATTAAAGTGGCCAAAAACTGGCGAAAAGATTCCAAGATGCTGAAACGATTTGGGTATATTTCTTGAGCAATCGAACCTCAAGGTGTTTTAAAATTGGATTTCTTATAATTCCAATTAAATTAGCAACTCCATTATGGATTTAAATCTCGATTCAAAAACTGTTTTAATCACAGGTGGAGCAAGTGGTATCGGTAAAGCCATTTGCACTCAATTTTGGGAAGCTGGTGCCAATGTCATCATCCTTGATACCAATACTGAAAAAGTGAAAGTCCTATTGGATGAATTAACAACCAAGGATAGAACACCAACCCACTTCAATGTTGATATCAGCCATTCTAAAGCATTGGAATCTCTCGGTGATTCTTGTAATAGTCTTGATATTCTAGTCAATTGTGCTGGGATATCTCATATTGGAACCATCGAAGATACCTCAGAAGCTGATTTTGATCGATTGTATTCGGTCAATGTCAAAGGAATATTCAATGTCACCAAATCATTCATTCCAATCTTTAAGAAAAAAAAGAGTGGTGTGATTTTAAATATCACTTCAGTTGCAGCGACTGTGGGAATCTCTGAAAGATTTGCTTATTCCATGACCAAAGGAGCTGCTCTTTCCATGACCTATTCGATTGCCAAAGACTACATCAATTATGGTATTCGATGCAATAGTATTTCTCCGGCTCGCATCCATACGCCCTTTGTAGATGATTATCTTCAACAACATTATCCCAAAGAAGTGGAAAAAATGTTCCAAAAATTGTCAAAAACACAGCCAATTGGTCGTATGGGAACTCCTAAAGAAGTAGCTGACTTAGCCCTCTTTTTATGCTCCGATAAAGCGAAATTTATTACCGGAACAGATTTTCCCATCGATGGTGGATTTTTAAAATTAAATACCTAACCATGAAATTATTTAGATACGGATCTCATGATAATGAAAAGCCTGGTGTCCTATGGGAAGGAAAGCACCTATCCCTTGAATCATTTGGATATGATTATGACGCTGATTTTTTCGCCAATAATGGCATTGAAAAATTAAATCAATGGCTGCCTGAAAATGCCTCTAGTTGCAATGTAATCGATCTTTCTAAAGCGCGTATAGCACCACCTTTAATTGGAGTGAGTAAAATCGTATGTATCGGATTAAACTACAAACAACATGCTGCTGAAAGTGGTATGGACATTCCTAATGAACCCATCTTGTTTTTCAAATCAACCACTGCTATCGTAGGACCAAATGATCCCGTCATGTTGCCAAAAGATGGACATAAAACAGATTGGGAAGTTGAATTAGCCGTCATTATCGGTAAAAAAGCTAGTTATGTGCCTTTAGAAACCGCTCGAGACTATGTTCTAGGATATACCGTACACAATGATGTTAGTGAAAGATCGTTTCAATTAGAGCGTTCTGGACAATGGGTTAAAGGCAAAAGTTGTGACACTTTTGCACCGATTGGCCCTTATTTAGTGACATATGATGAATCGCATCTAAACCCAAATAATCTGAACTTATGGCTTAAGCTAAATGGTAAGATTGTTCAAAACAGTTCCACTTCAGATTTTATTTTTAATATCGAGTTTCTGGTTCACTACATATCACAATTCATGACTTTATTGCCGGGAGATATTATTTCTACTGGTACTCCGTCTGGAGTCGGATTGGGATTTGATCCTCCTGTGTATTTAAAATCTGGAGACACCATGGAACTGGGTATTGAACATTTGGGGACCATGAAACAGACGGTTATTCCATTTTCTGATGAAAATTATAGATAGCCACCAACACTTTTGGGCTTATGATCCCCAACTGTATGATTGGATTGATGATTCAATGGAGGTTCTCAAACGAGACTTTCTTCCCAATGATTTAAAATTGATTTATCAAGAAAACAATGTAGATGGATGCATAGCGGTGCAGGCTAGAACGGATTTCGAAGAAATCGATTTTTTACTTCACATATCTCACAACCATCAGTTTGTTAAAGGTGTGGTGGGGTGGTTGGACTTTCAACATGAAAATTTTGAAGAAAAATTAGAGTTCTATGTTCAACAACCTCAATTAAAAGGTCTTCGTCATGTTGTTCAAGCCGAGCCTATTGGCTTTTTAGATAAAAAAAAATTCCGAAATAGGTTGTCTTGGTTGGAACAATATAATCTTGTATATGATATCCTCATTTTTCCACCACAGTTAGAGGAATCCATCAGACTAGTCAAAGACTTTCCAAACCAAATATTTGTTTTGGACCATATCGCCAAACCCTATATTAAAAGTGGGGAAATCAAACAATGGGAGAAAGATATGAGAACATTAGCTCAACACGACAATATCTTTTGTAAAGTATCTGGAATGGTGACGGAAGCCGATTGGAAACAGTGGAGTTACAAAGATTTAAGGCCGTATCTAGACGTAGTGACCTCAAGTTTTGGCTCGCATCGTCTTTTATATGGATCGGATTGGCCCGTTTGTTTACTAGCTGCTAAATACCAAGAGGTAATAGAAACGCCAATGAAATATTTTGCTAAATTTACTCTGAATGAGCGTTGCGACATTTTTGGTAAAAATGCATCGAAAGTCTATCAATTGGATTGAGTCCCTATGAATCTTAAGTTAAAGGATAAGGTGTTTGTCGTCACTGGAGGGGCCTCAGGAATTGGTCAAGCTGTTGCAGAAGGATTAGTCAAGGAGAATGCCATTCCATTTATTGTGGATAAAAATGAAAAAAATGTGGAATCCACTGTTCGCTCAATAAAAGGAAAAGACAAAAAGGTCTACCACTATATTGCGGATTTAACACATTACGATCAATGCATACGAGCTGTTGAATACATAAAAAAAGCAGGAAAATCAATTAAGGGATTGATCAATAATGCGGGCTTCAACGATGGAATTGGATTGGAAGGAAGTAGCCCTGAAAGTTTTTTAAAATCTTATCATAAAAACGCTGCTCACTATTATTATATGACACAGTTGTGTCTTCCCGACCTAAAAAAATCAAAAGGACCCATTGTCAATATATCGTCTAAAGTAGCTGGAACTGGCCAAGGAGGGACATCAGGCTATGCAGCAGCAATAGGAGCAAGAAACGCTCTCACAAGAGAATGGGCAGTAGATCTTTTAAAGTATGGAATACGCGTGAATGCGGTAGTAGTGGCTGAATGTTTTACTCCGCTCTATAAAAAATGGGTTTCACGTTTTAACGATCCACAAAAAAAGATTAGTGAAATTGAAAGCCGTATTCCTTTAAAAAACAGAATGACCAAACCCACTGAAATCGCTAATACAGTGCTTTTTCTATTGTCTGAAAAATCAAGCCATACCACAGGGCAACTCATTCATGTTGACGGTGGTTACACCCACTTGGATAGAGCCATTTAATCGCTGATTTTAAATGCCTTTTTTAGTTCTATTAATCCCTTGAGTCATTACAACAACCGATTTCACGTTCACTTATTCTTTTACTAGTGATATAACGAGCTGTATATTGTATTAGTCCCATAAAGTTGCAAATACAATTCTAAAATAAATTATCGATAAATCGAATTGCCATGACAAATTTAAATTTGTCGAAGTGTTTTATGCTTTTTTATTAGTCACTTCGAGCCATGCCGTTTAAAGCAAAAAACCTAAAAGGAACAAGAGACTATTCTCCATCTGAAGTTGCCAAACGCAATTACATGAAAAATACGATCAGTCATTGTTTCGAACTCTTTGGTTTTCAGCCCATAGAGACGCCTTCTTTTGAAGCAAGAGAATTTTTGGAAGGCCTTTATGGTGACGAAGCGGAAACGTTGATTTTTAAAATCTTAAACTCTGGAGAAAAAGTGAAAAAAGCCAATGTAGAAGCTTTTCAAAAAGGTGATATTCCAAGCTTTATTTCATCCATTTCTGATAAAGCTCTAAGATATGATTTAACTGTTCCCCTATCAAGATATGTAGCACAACACCAAAACGAGATTAATTTTCCTTTTAAGAGATATCAAATACAAACTGTTTGGAGAGCTGATAGGCCACAATACGGACGTTTACAAGAGTTTGTACAATGTGATGCTGACATCATTGGTAGAAAATCTGTCTTAAATGAAATCGATATGCTGTTGTTGATGGATTTGATTTTTGACAAACTGAAATTGAAAAACTTAACCATTAAAATCAATCACCGCCAAATTTTAGAAGCATTTATTAGTGCCATTGGAGCCTCTAATCAATTCAATCCAATAGTAATCGAACTTGATAAATTAGAAAAGATAGGTCTTGACAAGGTGATTTCTCTGTTGAGAAATTTAGGGTTAAACGATACCCAACTCCATGATATCAAACAATTTATAGCGCATCCTGATGGATTGGAAAATTTTGCAAAACAGTCGACTGATGCTTTTCAAGCCTATGAAGAACTCCAATCAATAAAATCTCAATTTGAAGATCTTTCTTCTAATGATTTAAACATTAAAATCGAACCAACCTTGGTTAGAGGGTTAAATTATTACACAGGAATGATTTTAGAGGTGGTTTCGCATGAAAACCCTTCCATTGGATCGTTAGCTGCTGGAGGTCGCTATGATAATCTCACGGCTAAATTCGGTTTGCAAAATGTGAGTGGTATGGGTATTTCTCTAGGATTTGAACGAATTCAAATTCTTTTGGAGCAGCAAAAAGAATTTCCTGAAAATATTTTTAACAAAATCAAAGTTATGTTTTTGAATTTTGGCACACCATATATCAATAAGGCCGTCGGTTTGGCTTATGAATTACGCTTAAAGGGTATCAAAGTTGAGGTGTATCCCAACCATGTTAAGCTACCCAAACAATTGACCTATGCCAATTCTATAGGTGTTGAAAATGTTGTGTTCCATGGTCCAGATGAAGAGAAAAACCGAATCTTTCTTGTCAAAGACATGACCTCGGGAAAACAAAAATCTATGGGCTATACTGAATTGTTAGATTATCTTATTCCCATTCAATAGTCCACACCAAATATCAGTATAAAAGTTTCTGTGGTCAGAAATTGACGATACCTCTATGGCTCTAACCTCAATCTTTGTCAACTAAGACTGAAGAAAATCGATCTCGCTAAAAACTTTTTTACCAACGATTACTCCGGAATAACTTCAAACGGAAATTCCGCAGAAACTTCCCGATGAAATCTAATTTTTGCTAAATGAGAACCAGTGCGTTTGATTGTTTTACCAGGTATTGAAATCACATCTTTATCCAATTCAAAACCCTTTTCTTTTAAAGCATCAGCTAAGTTCTGAGAACTGACACTTCCGAATAACTTGTCAGCTATGGCCACTTTAGATTTAATTTTTATTTTGATTTTCGAAATATCCTGAGCTAGCTTGTGGGCTTGTTCAACTTGACTTTTTTCCTTAAATGCCCTTTGTTTAAGATTTTCTGCTAAAACCTTTTTGGCTGATTCTGTGGCTATCTGAGCCAAGCCTTTTGGAATCAAATAATTTCGACCATAGCCATTTTTAACTTGAACTATATCGTCCTTAAACCCTAATCCAGAAACATCTTCTTTTAAGATTAGTTCCATAATATCTATTCTTCTTTAACTAAATCTCCGATATAAGGCAATAATGCTAAGTGTCTTGCTCTTTTCACAGCAACAGATACTTTTCGCTGGTACTTCAAGGAGGTTCCTGTAATTCTTCGTGGCAGAATCTTGCCTTGATCATTGATAAAACTCATTAAAAAATCAGGGTCCTTATAATCGATGTACTTAATTCCCGAACGCTTGAATCGACAATATTTCTTTTTTGATACCGTGGCAATATTTAAGGGGGTGAGATACCTTATTTCACCTTGATTGCCTCCACTAGATTGTTCTTCTATTTTTGACATAATGGCTAAGCGTTAACTGGTTCACTTGGTTGAGATTCCGGTTCTTTTTCTTCAGACGGTTTTTCAGTTTTGGATTTGAGTTTTTCTCTACGTTTTTGGGACCAAGCCAAAGCGTATTTATCGAGTTTGACTGTTAAATATCTCAAAACTTTCTCATCTCTTCGAAATTGAAGTTCTAAATCAGAAACAATATCACCTTCGGAACTGAACTCGATCAATTGGTAAAAACCACTCTTTTTTTTGTTGATCGGGTAAGCTAACTTTTTGAGTCCCCAATTTTCAGTGTCAATGATTTCACCTTTAGCCGAGGTGATGTACTTCTGATATTTTTTTACTGTTTCCTCTATCTGGCTTTCTGATAGAACGGGATTGAGTATGAAAACAGTTTCATAATGCTGCATACAGAATTTTTAAGGGCTGCAAAGATATAGATTTAGTGAAATAATCATATTCCGTTGGGAACTATATTTAGAAATGGTGCAACCCTAACATCTCATATGCCACAATCATCGAGTATTGGACTTCCTCGGTATTTTTACTGCTTTCAATTAACGAAAAGCTAAGTTCAAACATCTAGTAGTCCAACATGAAGAATCCTAACTCAACTTAACATGGGTTTCTTTGGTTAGGTTTTCTCAACTTTTCTAGTGTTTTACTTCCAAATCTTATTTCAGTAGTAAGCGTAAAATGTATTTGTGTATCCATACCGAATTAATTCACAATGGATTAATTCGAGTGCTGTTATTTTTAATTAATTTCGTTTCTCCATGAACGACTCTTTTCCTTACAACGAAACGCAACGACTCTTACATTTACCAGAAGAAATGGTTTTAAGAAACATCAAACACAAAGTAAAACGTCTTGCTAAAAATCCAAAAGATGAAAAGGAGTTATACCAAAGAGAACTTGATTTTTTAGAAGAAATCAAAAATCAAAACCCGCATCCAAAAGAAATCTTCAAAGACAACCCTGTTTGTTTCTGGGACACCGATGTGTATTGGTTACATTGGAAAAAGAACAAATTAATCATTATCGAAAGGGCTTTCAGATGTATGCGTCATAGAAATTTGTCATTAAAAGGGGCTGTTTTAAAGACTTTATCGATTTTGGAACAATTTTATTCACCTGAAGAAATTATGGA
The DNA here is from genome assembly GCA_026709415.1 of Flavobacteriaceae bacterium. Classification (GTDB taxonomy): domain Bacteria; phylum Bacteroidota; class Bacteroidia; order Flavobacteriales; family Flavobacteriaceae; genus Bin25. The sequence continues at coordinate 161,105 of JAPOSZ010000032.1, read as the reverse complement.
TGTGATTGGTCATTGTCCAGACCCTATGGTTGGAGTTGATGTAAGAAAGATTATATTTGAGAGTTATGGGCAGCTGGAACGTACCCGAACCTTTAAGTGGGGAGCTTCTGAAAGTGTTGCATGAAATTAAACATGTATTTCAAGATTTCACACTTGTTGGAGGAACAAACCTAGCATACCGCTTCAAACACAGAGTTTCGTTTGACATAGACTTTTTCATTAGTGGCCCCGTTCCCGATGAGAAATTAAAAGATTTATACCAATACTTAGTATCCAAATACGGTAAAGATGAATGCGATGGACTCAAATTAGAAAACTATAATAAAAAACACCTCAACAGCTTTTCATATATCCCTCCAGATTTTCATACTAATTTAAGAATTGATGTCGTTCAAAATTTGCTCTTCATGAAAGAAACGACTCGAATTGATGGAATTAATTTTTTGAGTCTTGAAGATATTGGTTTGATGAAAATTGACAGTATTGCCAGTAGAGGTGGAAACAAAGATGCCTACGACTTGGACTTTCTTACCGAAAAAGAAGGTGGTGGTATTGATATTTTGGATTTATGGGAGCTCTATAAAGAAAAAAGAGCTCTCAAAGAAAAACTCTCTATTCATAATGTATTTGATAAGTATCGATTCAAAGATCCTCTAAAGAGTCCTTAAGCATTAAAAAATATAAAACGTGAATACTACATTTTACCATGTATGTGGGTCGATGAAGATATTGCCTTGGAACGCTGGAAATTAAAAGTTGATAAATTATTGCGATTAATGAAATAAGCGAAATCTATTTTCAAATAGCGGTTTGATGCCCATGAGATACCTCCCTGTGAGGATATCGATATTCGATCTATAATTTCATTCCAAATCCATTTCACTGTCATTTATTGGGGATTTTTGGATCCCCACCTATGGACTTTATTCATTTTCAAATCATTTCTACAAATCAATAAGGATCAACATCAAATGAAACTTTTACCGAACGAAATTGAGGAATACCTTTAAATCGTCCATGAACATGGTCTAGTTCCCTTTTGGTATGGGATTGATGATTCTCTTTTATTTTGATGTGAATTTGTTTGTGATATGTGTTTTTAATTCGACTTATTGGTGGATAGACCGGGCCTAGGAGATCCCCTTGAAAATTTTGTTTAAACGTTCTAGCAAACCAATTCGCAGCATCATCTAATAAATATTTTTCTATACATTTCATTGTGATTCGAATCAGTCTCGAAAACGGAGGATATTGATATGATTTTCTATCACTGATTTCTTCTTTGTAAAAAGAATCATAGTCACTGGCTAAAACAGCCTGAATAACATTGTTGCCCGGATTTTTAGTTTGGAAATATACACGGCCTTGCTGGTCTACCCGGCCAGCTCTACCAGCCACTTGACTAAGTATTTGAAAAGTTCTTTCAAAGGATCTAAAATCTGGAAAATAAAGGGAGTGATCTGCATCTAAAACTCCCACCAACATCACATCTTTAAAATCTAGTCCTTTGACGACCATTTGCGTTCCGATCAAAATTTGGTATTTGCCCTCCGAAAAGTCTTTGATGATATTTTCAATGCTGTGTTTTTTGCTCGTGGAATCTTTGTCCATCCGAATTGATTGGACATTTGGAAAAAGTGTGTTGACTTGTTCTTGAATCTGTTGCGTTCCAAACCCCTTATTGATTAGCATTCTATTGGCGCAAACTGGACAATCATTGGATTTAGCGATACTGTAATTGCAAAAATGACAACGAAGGGTATTATCATATTGGTGGTAAGTCAATGAAACATCACATCTTTTGCATTGCGGAATATGACCGCAGTCCAAGCATTCAACTTTGGGAGCATAACCTCTCCGATTTTGAAAGAGAATAACCTGTTTTCCATTATGGAGAGTTTCTCTGATTTTATCGATTAATGTGTGTGAAAAAACACCATTTATTTTATGTTCTTTTTTTTGTTCCATCATATCAATGGTATTGATTTCTGGCATTTCAACTCCTGCATATCGATGTTTTAAATGCACAAGTCCATATTTTCCATTTAGAGCATTATTGGTCGATTCTATACTGGGGGTGGCCGAACCAAGCAAAATTTTTATTTTAAGATGATGAGCCAATTTAACGGCTGAATCACGGGCATTATACCTTGGAGCGGGATCAAATTGTTTATAAGCCGGCTCATGTTCTTCATCAATAATAATGAGTCCTAAATTTTGAAAAGGTAACATTAAAGCAGATCGAGCCCCAACAATGATATGAGCATTTTCTGCCGATGTTAAGACTTTATACCAAACTTCCGTTCGTTCATTGAGATTATACTTTGAATGATAAACGGTTACAATACTTCCAAACCGAGCTTTTAATCGCAACAGTATTTGGGATGTAAGGGATATCTCAGGCAGTAAATACAATATTTGCTGGTTTTTGGCAAGATACTTTTCTATCAAAGTCATGTAGACTTCCGTTTTTCCTGATGCCGTTACTCCATGCAATAAAACAGCGTAGTGTCGTTTAAATTGTTCTTGAATTTCTTCAGTAGCTTTGGCTTGATCTACAGAAAGTTTATGGGGCTTTTCTTTTTTGATGTCTTCAATTAAAATACGTTCCAAAGGAATTTTTTCTTTTAATATCAATCCTTTTTCAGACAAGGCATTGATTGATTGGGTTGAAATCTCTTTTCTTTTTAAATCCGATACTTTAATCCATTGCTGTCTGGTGGAGTCTTTTTTGAGAATTTCAACTAGGGCATGCAATTGTTTTGGAGCTTTTGCAAGCTTATGGGTTTGCTCTTCAAGTTTTTGATCATCCCTATAGATGGGATTGACCTTTATATGAGACACTAAAAGTGGGCGATATTTATCTTCAAAACTCTGTTTGATTCTTACAAATTCCCCATCGAGCATTTTTTTTAAAGTCGGCATCAATCGATTCAACTTAGTTTTGCTTTCGATTTGCGATATCATTAAAGGTTTGTCTTTAATGGCCATGTAAATCGCATACATTTTTTGATCCGATCTCAAGTCATCGATATTCACATTGAGATTTGGAATAAAAATTGTTTGACTTTCTAGAAAAAATGTTGAAGGAAGAGCTGCGCGAATAATTTCACCCATCGTGGCCAGATAATATGATGCTATCCATTGCCAAAATTCCATTTGATTTTTGGTGACAATGGGATATTCATCGAGGATGAATTCGATGGGTTTGGTTTGGTAATGTAATGGCGTCTCTTGATGAAGTCGCTCAATAATCCCCGTTTGTATTTTGTTTTTACGGAAAGGAACCGCAACTCGAGTTCCTGGACTTATGTTTTGATAATTATATTCATCAATCTGGTATGTCAGTGCTTTTTTTAGGGGGAGCGGAAGAATGACATCAACAAAATACATAAGAGGAGTGCTTATGATTGTTTCATTTTTTAAGTTTTCTAATGGTTGCATTTAACTCAAAACCAAGAAGCAATATGTTGGCATTCAAAAAAATATAAATCAGAAAAATTAAAAGAGCCCCTAACGAACCGTAGAGTTGGTTATAAGAAGAAAAATTATCTACATAAATTCCAAAAAGATAAGTTGAGATAAAAAATAACACTGTAGTAAAAAAGGCTCCAGCCGAAAAAAAATGAACTTTTCTAGTTTCAACGGAACCAAATTTGTAAAGAATACAAACAATTAAGAAGATAATGAATCCAAAAAAACCCAATTGGATATAACGGACATATTTGTCATCATTAAATCCTAACCATAAAGTGATTTCAGAAATTTGCCCTTCCATGTAAAAAAAGGTCCCCACACCGATCAATATCAAAAAGGCAATGATGATACTAATCCCGGCTGCATAAAGAAATTGTGAAATAAAATTTCTGGTAATTTCCAAGTGGTAAGATCCTTGAAAGGATGCAAAAAGAGAGCGGATACCATTGGCAGAAAAAAACACAGACAATAAAAAAATAGTTGACAGTAATCCGGCCCTTGGTCTGTTTTGAATTTCATTGAATATTTCATTGAAAAAACTCTGAGAGTCATTAGGAATAACCAAACCAAAGTCTCGCAACAAAGATTCTTCAAAAATATCGGCTTTTAAAAAAGCAAAATGACTGATGAATGGAATGAGATTTAATAAAAAGAGCAGAAAGGGGAAAAGGGCTAAAAAAAAACTAAAAGACACACTAGAAGCTCGCATACCAATAGCTCCTTTGATGATACCAGTAAGGTATAATTGGAGTAAACTGTAGATGGTTACCCCACCAAAACCTGGTATGGAGATCTTTTTTAGTGGAGAAACCATCAATGAAAACCAATGAACGAATATTTTTTTAATCAGCTGTATTTTCTCCATCAAGCAACAACAAATAATTTGATTTTATCATTGGGACTAATTAATTCACAATTGGTGTATATTTTAACAAATTTTATAATGGAAGTACATGTCATTGCCGTTGGTAAATCAAATGATAATGAAATTAATCAGCTGGTCGACCGATACTCCAAGAGAATTGCACAATTTACAAAGTTTCAATTTCATGTCTTGGGTCAAGATTCAAAGGGGCAAAGACTAAATCGGCGAATGACCAAACTAAACAAAAATGCTTTTTTTATTTCACTTGACAGCACTGGTCAACAGCTCAGTTCAAGAGAATTTGCTGATTTGTTGAAATCAAAAACCAATCATTCGTATAATAAAATTATTTTCCTTATAGGAGGTCCATTTGGACTATTATCTGACCCACCAAGGCAAACCCATCTTAGTTTATCATTTTCAAAAATGACCTTGACCCATCAGCTGATTCGAGTCATCTTGTTAGAGCAAATCTATCGCGCCTTCACTATAATTGGTAATCATCCGTACCATCATGGATAAACCAACGATTGTGTTGGCATCTCATAATGTCAACAAACTCATTGAATTAAAACAATCTCTTGATAAAAGCGTCCGTTTTTTATCATTGAATGACATCGGATTCCACCAAGATATCCCTGAAACAGCGACAACTTTGGAGGCCAATGCACTCTTGAAAGCCAAAACGGTTTCCAGATTTTGTCAATTACCCACGCTATCTGATGATACTGGTTTGTTTGTCAAAGCATTAAACGGTCTTCCGGGGGTTCGTTCTGCTCGATATGCTGGTGAGCGAGCCACTACAAATCAAAATATCGAAAAGCTCTTGACGGCCATGGAGCAAAATAGAGATCGAAGCGCCATATTTCGAACTGTATTTTGTCTTTTTCACCATCATGAGCCTCATTTTATCAAAGGAGAAGTAGAGGGTTTGATAACCACTAAAAAACAAGGCGAGAAAGGCTTTGGTTACGATCCAATATTTATTCCTCAAGGACACCAACATACATTTGGTCAGATGAGTCTCGATCAAAAAAATTTATATAGTCATCGAGCCAAAGCGATCAATGCCTTGAGTGATTTTTTATTATACAATAAGTTTCCCCGAGCCATTGGGGTTCAACTCTTATAATTTCAATCCCTCGATTGATGTAATTTTATGGTGTGAAAAGCAATTTCATTTGTGGGCTTATCATTGTGTTAGGTAGTATCCATTGGGGGTATGGGCAAGACAAAAGTTTACAGTTATTTAAAGCCAAAGTGGAAGATGACGCAACTGGACTGGCGATGCAAAGTGTTCATGTCGTGAATCTCAATGAAATCAGTGGAACGACTACAAATATCCATGGCGAATTTGAACTCATGACAAAAGCTCAAGACACCCTTTATTTTTCATACATCGGATACAAACCTTTGAAGGTTGCCATTACCAATGATATGATACGATTTGGTGATGCCGTATTTAAAATGACCGAGTTGGCCTTTGCGTTAGAAGAAGTGATTTTACAACCCTATCGTTTAACGGGTTATTTAGATATTGATGTCCGTAACTCGCCGACCAGTGATGTGCAACGCTACAGTATTGCCGGGCTACCTAATTTAGGATATGAATCTGGAGGATCCTCTTTAAGAAATATTGCTCGAAGCTTTCGTTCTATATTCGATCCCCTTGATTTGATGTACAATACATTTAGTCGCAAGAGCAATGAAATGAGAAAACTCAATAAGATGCGTGAAGATGAAAGTATTCGAGATTTATTGGCCATCAAATTTGATCGACAAGTGCTGATGCAATTTCTCAATTTAGAACCCGGGGAAATTGATGAAGTCTTGGGCAATTGCAATTACTCGGAAGTCTTCATTAAAGAAGCCAACGATTTACAAATACTTGAGGCCATCAGCAAATGCTATGAAGAGTATCGTATTTTGTCCATGTGATTTTCAATGCTTTTATAGATGGTGTGGTCTGGCTTTCAATAAAATAATTTACCCTCATTCTTTATGAATGAACAGATTCACTCTCTCGAAAATATTTACCCATTGGCTCTTACGCCTGGCAATAGCCGAGAATTGATTGGAGCTACTCGAAAATTTGAATTGTTGTTTTTAAACAATCCAAACAGTTTCAACATTGATTATGATGATTTTTTAATAAAATGTCACGCCATAGATCAACCGGCTCCGCGTGTGCGAAGTCTATGTCGAATACTCTCTGTTTGTGTCAAAATTTTTTCTGATTCTCTGGACCATTATCAAAAAGAAAATCTGGTGCTACTAGCCCGCAATTGGGTTCAAAGTCACCCCCAAACAGCTATCATTTGTTATTGCAGTAAAATCATGATGGTTTTGAAGTCAGAGTTTAGAGAAAATTTTCTTGATTTTAGAGATTTCATCATCTACCAACAGTCCAATCACTCCAAGGGTGTGCAGTCGGTGATAAGAAATTATTTGGCATGACTTTCCAATAAAGAGAATGTGAAATGGAGCTGAATTTCTTAAATTTGTGACTCAAAATTCGCTTGTGTTTTGTGGATATTGTTGTTTGATTTTTTTATTTAAAAATCCATGAAAATTTCAACGCTCAAAACCATCTCACCGATCGATGGAAGATACTGGAGTAAAGTTGACAAACTGACCGACTACTTTTCTGAAGGGGCCCTCATTAAATATCGCGTCCTAGTTGAAATAGAGTATTTTATTGAACTATGTGGATTAGAACTGGATAGATTGTCAGATTTTGATCGAAATAATTTTAGTAAGCTCAGAAAAATTTATACTTCTTTTTCAGCAAAAGATGCGAAAAAAATCAAACAATACGAGGCCCAGACCAATCACGATGTGAAGGCAGTTGAATATTTTATTAAAGAAAAATTCAAAAAACTTGGATTAGAAAAATATCAAGAGTTCATTCATTTTGGATTGACTTCTCAAGACATCAACAACACGGCTATTCCTCTGAGTATTCGTGCTGCATTTGAAGAAGTTTATTTGCTAGATTTAAATCGGCTCATCGAATGTTTGGAATCTTTGGCCAGCGACACGAGATCGACGGTGATGTTGGCCCGAACTCATGGACAACCGGCTAGTCCCACTCGATTGGGAAAAGAAATACAGGTGTTTATCACCCGAATTTCCAAGCAATTGAGTCTTCTTTTAGAAATTCCTCATGCCGCTAAATTTTCTGGATCCACTGGAAATTTCAATGCACATCAATTGGCCTATCCTGACATCAATTGGGAAGATTTTGGGCGAAACTTTGTGGAAAATAATTTAGGACTTGTCTATAGTCTTCCGACGACCCAAATCGAGCACTATGATTCTTTTGCTACCCTCTCCGATAGTTTAAAACGCATCAACACAATCTTATTAGATTTTTGTCGTGACATGTGGGGGTATATTTCATTGGATTATTTCAACTTAAAAATCATCAATCGAGAAGTTGGTTCTTCAGCCATGCCTCATAAAGTAAACCCCATCGATTTTGAAAATGCTGAGGGAAATCTTGAACTAGCCAATAGCATATTTGCTTTTTTTTCAAGAAAACTCCCCATATCCCGTTTTCAAAGAGATTTAACGGATTCTACTGTCCTTCGCAATGTTGGTGTTCCATTTGCCCATACCATCATCGCTATGAAGTCTATAATTATGGGAATCAATAAACTCGAAGTCAATAATGTTCAAATCAATCTCGATCTTGATAGAAACTGGCAAATAATTGCAGAAGCCATTCAAACTTTATTGAGAAAAGAGGGATACCATCAACCCTACGAGCAACTTAAAGCATTTACAAGAGGAAGCGAATCCATCAATCAAAAAACTATCCATCAATTCATCGATTCGTTAGAAATCAGTGATGAATTAAGAACTGATCTAAAAAAAATCACGCCATTCAATTACATAGGCGTTTCTTAATGCCATTTTTTCTTACCTTCTCTTTTTATTCAAACCCATGGTCAAAAAATTAGAATTCATCGAGAGCGCATGCCTTTAGGAATTCACATCTGATATCATAAGGTTTTGCATTGGGATATTCTAATTTTGGCTTTTCTAAAATTCAATGAGAAAAATTCAAATGGTTGACCTGGTCGGTCAGTACCATGATATTGCTGAAGAGTTAAAAAGAGAATTTGATTTGATCTTAGAATCAGCGGCTTTTATAAATGGTCCAACGGTTAAAGAATTTGAACAAAGCCTAGCCAAATATCTTCAAGTAAAACATGTCATTGGTTGTGCCAATGGGACTGATGCCTTACAAATAGCACTCATGGCCATGAACTATAAGCCTGGTGATGAGATCATCACAACCAATTTCACTTTTGCTGCTACCGTTGAAGTGATTCATTTATTAGGTCTCAAACCCATTTTAGTTGACATTGATCCTAAAACATTCAATATCGATATTGACAGCGTAAAATCTTCTATTACGACAAAAACAAGAGCCATCATGCCGGTGCATTTATTTGGACAAGTATGCCCCATGGATGAGTTAAGTGGAATAGCCATGAAAAACGGTTTGGATCTTATAGAAGACAACGCCCAAGCCATTGGCGCCAAATACCAATTTAATAACGGTGATATTCAATCGGCGGGGACCCTTGGGCAATTCGGAACGACTTCGTTTTTCCCTGCCAAAAATTTGGGGGCCTATGGTGATGGTGGGGCACTATTTACCAATGATGATGGATTGGCCAGTTCGGCTCGTGCCATTGCAAATCATGGGATGTCCCGAAGATATTATCATGATATCATTGGTGTTAACTCCAGATTAGATACACTGCAAGCAGCTGTATTGAAAACCAAATTGAAGTATCTTGATCAATACATTGAGAGGCGACAATCAAATGCTAAAAAATATCATAACCTTTTAAAAGACATTCCACACATGATTGTCCCAGCATTCCCTAAATCAGAATACAACCATGTATGGCATCAATACACCCTAAGAATTACCAATGGTCAACGTGATGAACTAGCCCATCATCTTTCAGAACATGGCATTCCTTTTGGTATTTATTATCCCGTTCCCTTACACAAACAAAAGGCTTATTCAAGTGGCCATCACCAGGATTCTTATTTTCCAATGACCATCGAATGTTCAAAACAAGTTTTGTCCTTGCCTATGCATACAGAATTGACTGATGAGCAAATCAATTATATTGCCCAAAAGGTTAAAGATTTTTTGAGTTAAACTTTATTAAAATTATTGGACAGGCGGCAGATAGCTTATTTTTGATTCAAGAGCTTCATGTTTTGGGTTTATTCCTTTATTGCATCTTTTACTGTTTTATGTCTGCCAATCATTGGGCTCTTTTCTAAAAAAATTCAACAGTTTACTCAAAAAAGAAAAAATGCTCCTCTATTAATTCAAAACCAAACGTTTTCTCCGGACAAAAAGCTCATATGGTTCCACTGTGCTTCCTTAGGAGAGTTCGAACTATGTAAACCCCTTCTTAAAACCATAAAATCAAACTATCCCAATTTTGAACTTATACTAACCTTTTTTTCCCCATCTGGGATCCAAACCAATTCAGACCTTGATCTATTAGATCATATCGGATTTTTACCATTTGATACCCAAAGAAGAGTTCGACGATTTTTAGATAAAGTCAATCCCGATGTGGCCATTTTTGTGAAATATGAATTTTGGCCAAATTATTTAAACCAGCTTCATGCGCGTCAAATTAAAACCTTTGCTATCTCCTGTCGATTTCATAAAAATCACTTTCTATTCCAGTGGTATGGTCGATGGTTACTCAATGAATTAAAAAAGATGGATCATGTTTTTGTGCAAAACCAAAGTTCTTTTGTTCTATTAAATCGATATCAATTCAATAATGTTTCAATATCGGGAGATTTAAGAATAGACCGCGTCATTGAAAATGCGTCCCAACCCTTTTATAATGCAATTGTAGAAGAATTTTTAAACAATAGACCCTGTTTCATTGCTGGAAGTACATGGAAAAAAGATATTGAATTATTATTTCCCGAAATCGAATCGATTTATGATAAAATCATTATTGCACCTCATGATATTGGTTCGAAATCAGTCGAGTTTATAAAATCAAAAATTTCAACTTCCTATCAAACGATTAATCAATTGGATATCAACACGATTGGAAAGACCCAAATTTTGATTATTGATTCTATAGGACTTCTTTCATCACTTTACCGCTTTGCTCATATCACTTATGTTGGTGGAGGGTTTTCTAAAAGAGGATTGCATAATATTTTAGAACCCATTGGACATTGTAAACCAGTGTTACTAGGTCCACATTACCAATATTTTCCTGAAGCTGCTGATTTAATCCATAAACACATTGCTTTTTCTATTTCTGATAAAATGAAGCTCAGACAAACCTTACAACATTTCAAGGAAAACCCAAAACTATTGGCATCGATCCAAAAAGAAATCTGTGAATATCTCAATGAAAACAGAGATGGATCTAAAAAGGTCTTTGAAAAAATCTCGACTTACTTTTAATTCTGAATTTTTGGTCACAATGACTAGCACATGTACTTTTGTTATTCATACTAATACTCCAATGAAAACAAACTTTATATTCTATTCTATTCTCCTATCGTGTTGTTTGGTCTTCAATAACACTTTAAGCCAAAACGCTGATAGAGACTTTAAATATCCCAATATCATTTTGCTCATAGGTGATGGAAATGGTCTTTCTCAAATTTCAGCTGGAAATTATGTCATGGGAAACCAAACAGCTTTCGATCGTTTTGAATTTGTAGGTCTAATAAAAGTACATGCTGACGAAGTCTCCATTTTAACTGATTCGGCTGCAGCAGGAACGGCCATTGCCTGTGGAAAGAAAACTAAAAGCGGAATGTTGGGTATGGATGCTGAAAAAAATGAACTCACATCGATTTTGGAAATTCTTAAAGGGAAAGGATATCAAACTGGATTGATTGCTACTTCAACCATTGTTCATGCAACACCAGCGGCCTTTTATGCAAAGGTTGAAGCAAGAAGTGAATACGAGTTAATTGCTTCTCAGTTGATGTCTTCTTCGGTCGACTTTTTTGTTGGTGGAGGTGAAAAATATTTTATAGAACGAGAAGATGGTAAAAATTTAATAAAAGAATCTAAACAATTTGAATTTGTTGATAATCTAGACGATTTTAGATCAAGCCAATCTGAAAAAATTGGATATTTAACTCATGAAAATAATCCGCCAAGTCTTTTGGAAGGTCGAACCCCTACTTTAGGTGAATCACTTTCTGTCTTATTAGAAAAATTCGATAGCAATAAGCCCTTTTTTGCTATGGTAGAAGGTTCTCAAATCGATTGGGCAGGTCATGATAACGACATTGAATTTCTCATCTCTGAATTCAAAGAATTCAATCAAGCCATCGACATTTCACTTGATTTTGCTGAAAATAACCCTTCCACTTTAGTTATTGCCACCGCCGACCATGAAACTGGTGGATTATCCGTAAATAATGGCAACCTGGAAAATAATACCATTATTGATGCCTGGGGAACTGGTGGTCATACCGCCACGTTTGTTCCTGTTTTTAGTTTCGGTTATGATGCTATCGAGTTTAGTGGACTTTACGAGAATACCGAAATTTTTCATAAACTCAAAAACATAGTTTCACATTAAATATCTCAACTTTCAGAATTAGTAATTCTCAACAAAATACCTAGCATATTTTGGAAGTTGGGTGCCTAAATAATAGGGCAAGTTCATCAATACATAAGGTTTTCCATTGGGGGTTTTCGTCTTATGGACATCAAACTCTCCACTATAAATTCGGATGCCGTAATGGTGATCACAATGATCAATAAACTGATGCAGAGATCTCAATCTTCCCGTTTTTCCAGATTTAATTTTAATAGGCAACAACTTACCATCAACGACGACGATTAAATCCAGCTCTGAGCTAGATTGAGTTTTATTTCTGACCCAGAAGGAAGGTAAAAAATGAGTGATATGATGTATTGAAATGAAATCTTGAATGAATATGTGTGGAATGAGAAATCCTCTATAGTCATTGCTGAAGTCATTCAAAACAGACAGCTGTCCTGTTATTCCCAATATATGATTTAAAATCCCTGTATCTAAAAACTGCATTTTGGGAGACTTTTTAAAATCCAAAATAATTGGAGGTTTCATTTCCGTTGAAGGATAAATTAATTGAATAACCTTGGCCTGGTGTATACTTCTGAAAGCAACGCCTACTTCTCTTGACCTATAATTGGATGGACCGAAATTCTGAAATTTAATCCGTTTATCGACAAGAAATGGAGCGGTTGACATAATCAACTTGATGACTTTTAATTCGGTGTCATTTCGCGCATATTTTTCGATATCACTCAGGAATGAATTCCAAATACTATCATATGTCAATACTAAATGTGAAACTTTAAAATCAATGACAGCTTGTTGAATTATTTCAGGCATCCCACCAATTGTTGCGTATCGATTAAATTGATTCATCAATACTCTATGGGCGATAGGGTTAGTTGGAATATTTTTAAGATCATCAAGAAGAATTGAAAATCCGGCTGCCTCTAGATATTCTTCAAAATTTATGGGATGTAAATACATGAATTCTACCCTACCGACGGGAAAAGTTTGTAATCTCCTCATCGCAAATTCTAAAAGTGATCCAGCAGCTATGACATGCAATTCTGAAACCTCCTCATAGAAATAGCGCAATAGACTGATGACTTTTGGATATTCTTGAATTTCATCAATAAACAAAAGTGTATCTGACAAACAACTATCATTTAGTTTTCTAGATAACAAAAGATACTGTAGAATTAATTTTACATTATCCGTATTTCGAAAGAATTCTCGATCTTCTTCTTTTTCTAAATTTAGAATCAATTGATATTTATAAGTCTTTGAGAATTCTTTAATGATAGTCGTCTTTCCAACTTGTCTAGCTCCTCGAATGATGAGCGGTTTCCTATTCGCTTTGGATTTCCAAAACATTAAATATTTGGTAATTGATCTTTTTATAATCACAAGTTTTTGTATTATAACAAGGGTAAGTTTAAAGTATTCGCGTATTAAAACAAATCTATTTTATATTTATTTGTAATAGAACAAGGGTATTCAGCTTGTATTCGTATAGAAGCGTAGACAATATCTAAGCCTTACTACACAAAACAAGGGTTTTGATTGATTTTAATAATATTCACTTTAGATGTCAAGTTGGTATTAAAAGTTTAACCAATCAATAATAAAGTTGATTAGAATACTATCGCTAACACTTTATATTTTCAAAACAAATATTTGAGTCTGTGTTGACAAAATAATACTTTGTTCAACTAGTTTCATTTTTTGGATAACGTTTAATACCGCTTAGAAAGTAAAAAACAAAACAATTTTAAATCAGTTTAATTAGAATGATTCTTAATAAGGATTTAATTTTTACATTTGACTTCCAATTTTAGACTCCATCTATTTTTTGGCATGGATATCTCAGTTCAATAAACTTCAATATTAATTCTTATATGATCAATCTCAATTCTATACATTGGCTAAAAAACATATTCGGCTTTTTCCTGCTACTTTTTCCATTATTGGCCATAAGTCAGCAACTTAATTTTCAAGGGAAGGTTTCTAATACCGAAAATGAACCTATTGCTAATGCATCCATACAAATATTAGGCACCAATAAGGGGGCTTTTACAGATGAACAAGGAAATTTTACAATAGCTCAATTACAACCCAATAATTATTTTGTAGAAATCTCACACCTAGGCTATCAGACGATCATCAGAAGCATTGAACTTGGAGATCATCAAAACAATTTTTTATTTATTTTAGGTACTGGAAAAGGAGAACTCGATGAAATTATTGTTACTGCTGATCGAAGATATCAAGATGCACAAAAGACAGCTACCTCTGTCAGTGCCATAGGATCAGAAGAAATAGAACGACTACAAATTGGAGTTCTCAGTGAGATAAATTCGATTGCCCCGAATTTTCGTTCCTATGACGACGGTTCCACTGGGACGTTTAGTCTGATAACTAGCAGGGGGATATCAACGATTGACCCTAATCCGATTGTTGGATTATACATTGATGATGTTCCTTATTTTTCAACCTATTCATTTCCTCTCGGTATAAGTGATATTCAACGTATAGAAATTTTAAGGGGACCTCAAGGAACACTTTATGGAAGAAATGCTTTGGCTGGAGTTATTAAAATCACGACTAAAAATCCAACTAATGAGTTGACCGGATTTGCTGGGTTTAGTTATGGTAATTTAAATGCGGGGGCACTAAAACTTGGTTTGAATATCCCTTTAGTCAATGATAAAGTGTTTTTGAGATTAGATGCCTATGGTCTGACCCGAGATGGTTACTCACAGAATCTCTTCTTAGAAAAAGAATTACAGGATAGAGAACTATTTAATGCCAACGCTCGATTAAAGTATTTGGCCAATGATCAACTTTCTTTTGGACTTCAGTTCAATCACCAACGTAGAGAATCTGATGCTTATGCATTTTATTTAATTAACCCTGATCCAAACAATATCAGACCTATATTGGATATTGTCAAAGATGATTCCAGTGTCGATCCGTTTGAGTTTAATTTCGATGTCGACGTCTTTACGGTGGCCACCACACAGACTTTTGCTTTTAATACGAAATACGAGACTAACTTTTTTACATTAAACTCAAATTTTGCATATTCGAATACAAAATATGATCGTGCTGATGAATTCGATTATTCTCCGCTTGATTTTCAGTATGCGACTGGTGGAAGTAACTTAAATAGTTGTTCAAATGAAATTCGATTGACTTCCAAAGGACTATCTAGTCTAGATTGGACAACTGGAGTTTTTGTTTACCTCAACAGAAACACATCCAACCCAGCTTTACACTTCGGTACTGACCTCGCTTTGACTATGCCTCAATTGACTGATTTATTACCCTATGAGAGAATCGACAAATCAGAAATCGATGAAGATGGAATCGCTGTTTTTGGACAAGTTTCATATAGAATTACCGAAAAGCTAGGTCTCACCGGTGGACTTCGTTTTGACTACCAAAAAACGAAAATTGCTGTTGATAGAACATTTGATAAGCCCATTCAACCCAATGCCAATTATGAGGAAGATGTTGAATTTGATGGGTGGTCACCAAAAATTGCTTTGGGATATGAAGCCAATGACCAAGTTTTTCTTTTTGCTAATGTGTCTAGAGGATTTCGACCTGGAGGGATTAATGAATTTGTTCTTGATCCAGACAAAGCTAAATTTGGTTCGGAGAACACATTGAATTATGAAAGTGGAATAAAAACTGAATTGATGAATCATCGACTAAAACTAAATTTAACTGGGTTTTATACGACCTATACCGATCAACAAATCTTTACCTTACTCGACGCTTCAACATTCAGTATTGGAACTGACAATATAGGCGAATCACGCATATGGGGTATCGAATTTGAAAGCAAGTATGTCGTGACTCCTGAGTTGAGTTTGGCCTTAAATGCAGGTTATCTCAATACTGAAATCATCGCTTTCGACGATGTTATTTTTGACCCACAAACTGGCATTCCATCGACCATCGACCGAAGCGGTAAAAACTTACCCGTTTCTCCTAAATACAATGCCAATTTCAATCTCACTTACATACAACCCATCTCTAAAAAAATCAATTTTGAAGGTGTTGTTGATCTGAATTATCAAGACGATATTTTCTTTGATGTGCCCAATGTCATCCTACAAGATAGTTATGCACTGTTGAATTCGAAACTATGAATTACCACCAAATCTTTTGATATCTCTCTTTGGGGAAAGAATCTTTTTGATCAGACTTATTTTGGATATGGTTACGGAGTTGGTGGATTCAATGCCGCCTCTTATGCCCTACCTCGAACCTATGGCATTTCGGTGGATTTTAAATTTTAAGTTCGCATTAGAATATTATAGATAAACAACAATTGTGAAATCAATTGCTATAATCGTTATCCGAATTTTATTGGCGATCATCTTTGTGTGGGCAGGGATTGAAAAACTATTTCTTCCTTATAATCCTTCCGTTTTCCAATCTGATTATGACATGACGAATCCTATCTTTTTTGAATTTTACGATCTGTTGCAAAATGCTGGGTATCTATTATTTGTTGGATTTTTTCAATTAGTGTGTGGCGTTTTATTAGTCTTGGAGAATCGATTTTACTTGTTGGCTAGCATAATGCTAGTTCCTCTTCTGCTATGCTTATTGATGACCCATGTCTTTTTTTCAAAATATTTAGCATTCATTCTATTTGATTCAACCTTATTTCTTTTAAATGCTTTGGTATTGGCTTATCGATATTCGGATTGGAAAAACATTTTACTCAAACCTAAAAAAGTCTCTCTGAATACTTAACCATGAACTATGGAATTAACGATTAAAAACTTGACCAAAACATATCCTAGCGGAGTTAAAGCCATTGATGATGTTAGTTTAACGATCAAAACGGGCATGTTTGGTTTGCTAGGGCAAAATGGTGCTGGAAAAACAACTTTAATGAACATCGTGGCCACACTGCTTAGTGCCGATAAAGGCTCCGTTGCATTTGATGGCATTGACGCGCTATCTCATCCAGAGGAATTGAGAAAGCATTTGGGTTATTTACCCCAAGAATTTGGTGTGTATCCAAATGTGAGTGCGGAAGAACTTTTATTGCATATAGCCAAAATGAAAGGCATCAAAAACCATTATGATCGCAAAGAGCATGTCAATGCCCTGCTCAATAGAGTCAACTTATTTGATGTAAAGCAGAAAAGACTAGACAAATACTCCGGTGGCATGAAACAACGCTTCGGTATAGCTCAAGCATTATTAGGAAATCCTCGTTTGATTATTGTTGATGAGCCTACAGCAGGTCTTGATCCTATGGAAAGAAACCGATTTTACAATTTACTATCTGAAATTGGGGAAAATACTGTAGTCATTTTATCTACTCATATTGTTGAAGATGTTAGTACACTGTGCAATGATATGGCCATCATTGGACATGGAAAAGTTTATCATACTGGAAAACCAAGCCAAATTGAGGCTTCATTGGAGGGCCGTCTATGGCAAACCGAAATAGAAAAATCTGAAATTGAACAATACAAAGCCGATTACAATGTCATATCCAATTTTTTCTATATGGGGAAACTAAAAGTTCTAGTTGTTGCTGATAAAAAGCCCAACAATAACTTCATAGAAAAGACCCCTGTATTGGAAGACGCTTATTTCAATTTACTCCAAGAAAAAGAAAATAAAAAAGTGGCTATATGATTGCTAGCATATTCATATACGAGCTCAAGAGAAGATTAAGACATTGGACAACGCTATTGTTTTTGGCCATGTTAATCTTTCAAGGGATCTGGTACACCGAAGGCAATTTTGAATATTATGTCAATGAAGATTTATTGATGAATTCTCCAGCGGTTTTTTATAAAAATTTAGCTGGAGGGGGCATGTTGATGATGATCATTATTGCCATTGTTACTGGTGGGGGTATCTACAGAGAAATTCAATACCAAACACATCACTGGATTTATACTCTTCCAATCAATGAAAAAAACTTTTTTATTGGTCGGTTTTTTTCTTCTTATGTCTATAATGTCATTCTTGCATTAGGATATGTTTTGGGAATGCTATTGGTTCCCTATTCGGGTATTGGAGAACCTTCCCGTTTTGGACCTCAACCCATCGGACAACTCTTCCATGGTTTTGTTGTGCTTTTAATGCCTAATATTTTTTTATTAACCGCTATCATACTAGCAGGGGTTATACTCTCAAAAAGAATGGCTTTGGGGTATCTGGGCATTTTTGCTGCCGTGATGCTCTTTTTAGTGGCACAAACAGTCTCAGAAGCTTCTGGAATAAAGTTGATTCACGTTCTTGCCGATCCTTTTGGTTATGTGGGGACTGAACAAGTCAATAACACCATGACAGGTATCGAAAAAAACACTGCTTATTTACCCCTATCTAGTCATCTTATGACCAACCGACTGATATGGTTTGTTGTTGCTGTATTTCTTTTTCTTTGGTCTTATCGAACGTTTACCTATAAACGAATGTTTCGTGGTTTAAAAACAAAACAATCTTCAACTCAAGCATCGTTAAATCAGGGTACACCTTCTCCATCCTTAGTGAAATTGCCAAAACCCAAAGTCTCCTATAATCTTTCTGAATATGTAAAAAAACTGTTTTCATTAGCCAATTTAGAATTCAAAAATATTGTAAGGCCGGCTTCCTTTAAAATAATTATAGCCATTATTTTATTGATGATCACACTCCAAAATCTACTTTGGAACGCTCAATACTATATCGGACCAACTCTGCCATTAACATCGACGATGACTTTTTTTAGGCTTTCTTTCGGCGTATTTATCATGATATTATTGATGGTATGGGCGGGGGAATTATTTTTTAAAGAAAGAACGGTTGGCTTTTACAAAATTTCAGATACCCTTCCGGTACCTGTGTGGGTAACCCAACTATCAAAGTATTTTGCTATGTGTGGTGTGGCATTTGTCATGGCCTTTCTCTTTGTCTTTCTTGGCGTGGCAACACAAATTCTCAAAGGGGGCATTCAACTGATTGATATAGGTCTATTTGTTAGTGATTTATTTGGATACAACATGGGTTGGTTAACCTATGTCATCATGAT
Source organism: Flavobacteriaceae bacterium (assembly GCA_026709415.1). Lineage (GTDB taxonomy): Bacteria > Bacteroidota > Bacteroidia > Flavobacteriales > Flavobacteriaceae > Bin25. The sequence goes on along the minus strand of JAPOSZ010000032.1, from coordinate 142,126 downwards.
CACGCTAGTGTTTTTCATAGCCGGTCTTACCGCCAATCGAATGATTACTCATGTCTTGAGTGTGGGGATTTTCTTTGTTATCATCATTGCCTTTGAATTGGAATTAGCGGAACAATCTAGATTTGCTTTTGGATTTGTGCCAGGGATAGAAGATTATTCTGAATTAACAGGTTATAGTATTTGGAAAGTTTCTGCCCCTTGGTATTTTTTGATGTGGATATGTTTGAGCATATTCATGGTATTTAGTAGCATTTATCTATGGAAGCGAGGGGTGATACGAGACTGGTCAAAAAAGTTAAAACTTTCGGATCGACAATTAAATCCCATCGGTAAAATCATCCCAGTCATTGCTTTGATAGGGTTTTTTATTCTGCAATCCTTTATCATCACCAATGTCAACAACAAAGGAAATTTTTTATTGAGCTCCAAAGAAGAAAAATTATCGGCATTGTATGAAAAAACATATAGCTACATTTCTGATTTACCGCAACCTATTTATGGAGGACTAGATTTGGAGTTTGAATTTAAACCTCAAAATAGGACGGTTGATTATAGTGCTAATGCCACACTAATCAATTTAAGTTCCAAACCCATTGATACGCTTTATTTAAACACAAACCGTCAAACCACAATGGAAAGTGAAGTAGTTGATTCTGATTATGAACTGAATTTTTCTTGGAAAGACAAGAGCCACTTCTTATCTACATATGTTATTTCGCCTCCATTAGAACCAAATGATAGTTTACTGGTACGATTCACTGGTAAAAAACAGTATACCGGGTTTTCTCAGAGTGGCAACGAACCACAAGCTGATTTGATTTTTAAAGCCTCCTTCGGGCAAGTGAAAGAATATTTACCATCCATAGGATATCAATCTGACAAAGAATTAGACGAAAATAGAAAAAGAGAATCGTTTGGGTTAACGCCTATTACTTCTAGAAAAGCTGGTATCAACAACATAAAACAACGTAATACGCATCTATTGGCTGAAGATTCTAATGCATTTAAAGGAACCATCGCTATCACCACCAATGATGGTCAAATACCAATTGCTCCAGGGAGGCGTATTGAAGAAATAAAACAAGATGATAAAACAACTCATATTTATGAATTAGAGCAGTATGAAAGCATGAATTGGTATTTGGGTTCTGGTCACTATTCAAAAAAAATAGGGCAAAAAGAAAATGTTGCCACAGAGATACTTTATTTTGACAATCATTCATTTAATATAGAAATCTATCAAAACGCATTACACGGTGGTATTGGATTTGTCAATAAATACTTAGGGCATTTTCCCTATTCACAAGTACGATTAGTAGAAATTCCATTTTACCAAGATCCTATTTATGTTTTTCCAAACGCTATTGCCATTTCTGAAAAAGAAGGTTGGTATGCCGATACGGCTAGTCATGAGGAAGAAAGTTATCTAACTTTTACTGTTTATAGTAGCCTTTTTAAACACTGGGTTTTAGCTAACTCCAATATTGCCAATGTGCAAGGGGCTGAAATATTAACCCAAGCCATACCAGGTGGATTGGCACTTTTGGCCATTGCTAACAATAACCAAGCCGCAGCAGATTATCTACTTGAGAAAAAATGGCAATATTATGCTAAAGAAAAAAATGATGAACCCAATAATGAACCTCCATTATTATTCGCAGATGGGATGGCGTATTTAGAACAAAGTAAAGGGGTGGTAACCATGTATCACATCATCAATCATTTGGGACTAGAAAAATTTATCGACTTATGGAATCATTTCATAAATGATAATCAGTTTCTTGTCTTTGCTGATTTTTTTGAAGGTTTAAAACCTCATTTAACTCAAGATTTGATCGATCAAATTGAACGGGTCTGAATGGTTTTAAATACATTCCAACATAAAAACACAGTTATGTCAAGGCATGAAATTCATTAATATTGGATTTTACTTTTTTAGTTTTAATTTACTTTTCGATAACTACCAGGGCTCATTCCAGTCTTTAATTTAAAAATTTTACTAAAGTGTTGTGGGTATTCATAGCCCAGTCCATAAGCGATTTCACTGACAGTGGCATTACTATTCAATAGTACCGTTTTGGCTTTGTCAATGATGAATAAGTTGATGTGTTCTTTGGCACTTTTACCCGTTTCATTTCTCAGTAAATCACTCAAATAACCCGGTGATAAATGCACTTTTTTAGCCAGGTAACTCACCGTTGGTAATCCACTTTGATCTGAATGATAGAATTTCTTTAAACTAGATTCGACTTGAGATAGAACATCTTTATTTGATGATGATCTTGTATTGAACTGCCTTTCATAAAATCGACGACATAAATTCAACAAGAGACCCAATGCCGATACCACCACCGTATTACTATGCCGATCAATACGTTCCAATATTTCTTGTTTGATCACTTTGATACAATCGGTTACAGCCGATTGTTCTTGCTGAGATAAATGAAGGGCTTCATGAACTTGATAAGAAAAAAAACCATATCGATCAATTTCTTTACCTAAAGTGGTATTTCTTATGAGTTCCGGATGAAAATACAACATCCATCCTTTGATCTTTCGATCGGGTTTCGATTTTACCGAATAAACCTGACCAGGTGCCATAAAACTCAACACCCCTTCATCAAAATCATAGGTGTTCCGACCGTAATCTAATCCACAACTGCTATCTTTTAAGAACACACAATAAAATGAATTGGTAAACTTGACATTTAACCATTCCTCCTTAACCACAAAGTGCTTCATATCGATAATACTAATCAATGGATTAGTCGGTTTATCTAGTCCATAGGCTTGATGAATTTGATTGATTGATTTGATTTCCATAGCTATTTCTTTCATGGTTTTAATGATCCATTACTTCGTTTCTGATCAAGATTTAATGGCGATCACTAGCGACTCCCAATAATAAATCATCATAAGCTTCGTCTCCAAACTGCCGACGGTAATCCACCCAAGTTTTGGCTAAAAATCCATACAGATATCTGGTTTTTGGAGTAACGCTTTCAACAATTTCATTGATGACTTCAGATATTTCTTGAGGTTGAGACATCACGGTGATGTTTTCAGCCCCTTGGTACATCAATTCAAACATATGGCCATAATTTGTTCCAACAGCATATTTATTGACCGACTCAAACATGGTATTATAAAAATTAGTATTGATAATGCCTGGTTGGACAACCACCACATCAATATCGAATTCTCTAACTTCTAATCTCAAACAATCACTCCATCCCTCAAGAGCATGCTTGGTGGCATGATACCAGGCACCAAGACCCGTGTAAATTTCCCCACCCATTGAGGTGATGTTAATAATTTTTCCAGACCTTTGGTTTCGCATGTGTGGTAAGACTTCTTTAGTGACTCTTGCCACGCCAAATAAATTAACATCAAATTGTGCGATGGCATCTTCCAAAGTCACTTCTTCTACGGGCCCATACAATCCATAGCCTGCATTATTCACTAATACATCAATGCGTCCATGCTCCTCCATGATTTTAGCAACCCCATTCACCACTTCTTGTTGGTTGGTCACATCCATCTGGAGTGCATGTCCCCCCATTTCGTTAAGGTATTGATTGGCTTCATTTTCCTTATCCCCTCCATAAACGATATGTCCTTCTTTAATCAAACGCTCCGCATGCGCTTTGCCCATGCCATAGGCGGTCCCAGTGATTAAAACCACTTGAGGCTTGATAGTTAATGGATTTTTATCAAAACGATAGATTCTTACATTGATATTCAGTCCCATTTCATTAGTCGTTCCAATACCAATAAAGTATTGGTTGTTTAAGTAGTTGAATTTTTCTGAAGTGCTTTGCAAATTCAATGTTTCATAGAACTCATAAACACCCTGTTCTTCAGTAGGAGTCATGATCCCATCAACTTTTAAAGCTATTTTTTCACCTGAATCAGCTTCTATGATTCCATGAACATCAACCACCGTATTCCCATTAGGTAAAACCGTGATATAATCAACACCGGAAATGACGCCATCGATTTCTCCTCCAGATACGGTACCGGTAAAGGGGACATCCATCCGAAGTCCGTTTTTTGGAGTTTCTTCTTGACCGCTAAATACTTTATCGATATCCACGCCAAACGTTTCAATTCCAGTGGGATTGGCATTGACTTCATAGACCAAAGTGGCTCTAGGGTCTTCTTCTATGCTTTTGGCATTAAAAGGAAAGTTCGTATAATCGATGTTTAAATTTCGGGCATAGGGATCATGTTCACCAAAGGGGTTATTTTCAAGCCCATAAAATTTCAGAATGAGTGTGTTTTTTGATCGATCAATCAGACCTGAAGTATAGATGAATAATTCATTGAGGTGTTTGTAATTAGGATGATGTGTCACCAACTGGGCCGTTCCACCAAAAGGAGCTATTAGAGCTTGCGTCGGTTGAATTTCTCCTCTACTTCGAACCGAAATGGTGGCTCCATCTTTGGTTTTGATGCTCCCCAAACCTTCAAATTTTAAAAGACCATAAGGCATGATGGTCCCATAATCCGTCAATGCCAATTGTCCACTGATATCGCCATCAGTAGAACCTTCATAACTCGTATTGATGCGCAGTCCCAAAGGAGGAATGAGATTTGGTGTGGTAAAGATTTCGGCTGGATTCACGCCGAAAGATTCTACTTGGGTGATTTCCAATGAGGTTTCAAACAGGAGTTCAGCATCTTTGCTATGTTCTATATTTTGGTATACTAAATCTTGTGAAACCAGTCCACGAATGGCTAATAAAGAACTGAGTAATAAAAAGCAGGCTTTTTTCATGGTTAAGGATTTGCAAACCTTCTTTCCACTTCAGCTTTTAATTCTCGATTAAACGTTTGGTAACCACCTAAGAGGATAGTGGCTAGAACCTGAGGAGAAAACATTTCATCTGTTCCAGTAAAGTTATCGGTTTGTATAAAAAGCGTTTGATCGCCACAGGGCTCAACAACATAAAGGTGATAATCCACCACGCCAGGGGCAAATAAAATTGGATCCGACCAACCAAATCGTTTTCCTTCTTCCCAAATTAACCGATGTGGGAATGAGACTGGGGCTGGATTTCCTTCTACTAAAAATAAAGCATTAGCTTGTACACCGTCAGAAGGATCGCCTTGTAATCCTTGAAAAGAAGAACTCCAATTAGGCATCGTACTAAAGTCGGTCAATACTTCCCAAACTTGCTCTGGTCTAGCATTGATCACAATAGAGGTATACACCCCTGCAGATCCGTCTTCACGACTTGTGATATTACCTGACTCGGCTTTGGCCGGACATGGCATAAATTCATCATCTTCGCTACATGAGATAAGGAATGTAGAAAGAATCCCTAATGATAAAAAAAGTTTAATAAACGTTTTCATTTTTTATAGTTTAAATTGATTTTTAATATTTTGAATGAAGTCATCTTCATTAAGTTGTTTTCGAGCATCTAATATTTGCTCAGCGTCTGCCCCCGCTCGATAACGCATTTGATTGGAATCCTCCGTTGCCGCTTTGTATATCACTTCGGCCACTAATTCTGGTGGAGAAGATGGAGTCGAATTCGAAGCCATACTTTTCATCAAACCATCAACGATGGGTTGATAATCCGTCAATTCAGGGTTGTGCTGAAAATCAAATGATCGCCCACTAAAATCCGTTGCAATCATGCCGGGTTCCACAATCTTGACCTGTATTCCCAAACCTTCTAGCTCAAATGAAAGAGATTCTGAAATACCTTCAACAGCAAACTTGGTTCCATGATACAAGCTCCCTAAAGGAAACGTCATTTTGCCACCAATTGAAGAAATATTGATGATCCGACCAGATTTATTTTGTCTTAGGTGAGGAAGAATTGCTCTGGTGACATCCAGTAATCCAATCACATTGGTATTGAATTGTTTGATGATATTTTCCCGTGGAAAGACTTCAAGCGGTCCATAGGCTCCATATCCAGCATTATTGAGAAGCACATCAATTTTCTCAAATTTTTCAATGCCCTCTTTTATGGTTTTAGCAATCGAATCCAAGTCCGTAACATCTAATTGACTGACCAAAACATGATCTAGCTGATTTAATTCTTGTTCCTTTTCAGGAGAACGCATACTAGCAATGACATTCCAGTCTTTGCCATTGAAGTACTTAGCCGTAGCTTTTCCAATGCCACTACTAGCCCCTGTGATTAAAATGGTTTTACTCATGATTCATATTAAATTAATGATGATGCAAAATTGATTTTAATAAATCAATTAGCAGTATACATTTCCAAGAAAGTTGTATACTTTTTGTCGAATATTAATTCATAAAAACATGGATATAATAAATTTTGTTTGGCTATTACTAAATGAAAATTTAGTTCTTTCCTATTCTTGTTAAATCAAACACTGAGTATGGTTTATGAATTTTATTCATGATTGTGAGAATCTAAATCACAATGGATAACATCTCCGCCTCTCCTATTTCGGCATGAATATTTGACTTGATATTTTCCCGTAAACATATCTTTGACTCGATCTGGCCAGTGTTCAACATCATTATCTCGAGGGTGTTGCTTATCCCTATCGGTATCCTCTAACGGCAACTGACAATCATTGTTATGTCTTCCAGACATGATGTGTCCAGATTGACAGAGATGAACTAATCCAAGCATGGTATGGCCAAATTCATGCCACATTGTACCCAATAAATTTCTTCTTGATCCGTTTTCCCAATAATCCTTTTTAAATCCAACTCCTATCTTATCAGAACAAATATGAAAAGCATAGGCACGTGAGCGTGTATGGTTTTCAACCACTTCAAATTCATAATCTTTGGTATCAATATGGGATAAATCAAGCCCATATCTTTTAGCATCCGCTATAAACGCATGGAGATACGATTCAAAATCATTCCATACAATGTTAGAATAAATAGGGTCGGTATCTAAAAAGGTATCCCAACCCAATTCAGCATCATTTTCGTTTTCTGTTTCATCTTTAGTGATTGGTTCTGGCCAAGCACTTACATAACTCAAATTGAATGAGTTAGCGTAATTGAACATGCCTTCCCTATTAATCACTTGACTGACATCCCAATCACCAATGTCTTGATTAAATGAAGATGCAGAATAAAACATTTGGCTCATATTGGTGACTTGACTGACATCCCACGAACTAATGTCTTGATTAAACGACCTAGCATCTGCAAACATCCACTGCATATCGGTGACTTGACTCACATCCCATGAACCAATGTCTTGGTTGAATACACTAGCGGAAAAAAACATTCCGCTCATATCGGTGACTTGACTCACATCCCACTCCTCAATAGCTTGGTTGAATAAAGTAGCCGCCTGAAACATCCAACTCATATCGGTGACTTGACTCACATCCCACTCCCCAATAGCTTGGTTGAATGATTCAGCATTCCAAAACATTTGGCTCATATTGGTGACTTGACTCACATCCCACTCCCCAATAGCTTGGTTGAATGATTCAGCATTCCAAAACATTTGGCTCATATTGGTGACTTGACTCACATCCCACTCCCCAATAGCTTGATTAAACGACCTAGCTCTTCTAAACATCCAACTCATATCGGTGACGTGACTCACGTCCCATGAACCAATGTCTTGATTGAATGATTCAGCACCGGAAAACATCTGAAACATATTGGTGACAAACGTTGTGACGACATGTTCTACATTCTCACCATCTTCAACCATTTGTCGTAGCATCGCTTCATCGACAATTTTAAAATCGGCCGTTCCTCTACCGTCTCCCACATCCATCGGCCATGTTGTCCCTATTAATGTTTGATCAACACATGGATGGCTCTTGACTGTGATGCCATTATCATCTAAATACAGCGGGTTTTTAAGATCACCACATGCCACTCTTCTGAACAAACCAGATAATTTGGGAAGTCTCGAGGGAGCGGATAACCGCCATTCTTCATTGGCATTGGTTAAAAAATATTCATATGACCGCACCTTATCCACCTGCCAGTTGGAAAGATCATGATTAAACGAATGGGCATCCCGAAACATGCTCCACATGTCCATAACTTGGCTCACATCCCAACGACCAATGTCTTGATTAAATGAAGTCGCCCATCGAAACATTCCTGCCATGTCCGTGACCTGGCCCACATCCCAATTTCCAACATCCTGATTGAATGAACTTGCTTGATAAAACATGGCGTTCATATCGGTCACCTGACCCACATCCCATTCCCCAATGGGTTGATTGAACTTTTCAGCGGCATAAAACATTTGACTCATATCCGTCACACTACTGGTATCCCACGCCCCAATGGGTTGATTGAAATGAGTGGCATAATAAAACATAGCTCGCATATCGGTCACGTTGCTCACATCCCAAGAACCAATCCCCGGCAACCATCCCACTCCCGACCAAATGAGATCTTGTGCATTGGTGGCATCCCAAGCACCAATTTGTGAATTAAAGGTTTTGGTCTTGGCAAATAACGAACTCATATCTTCCACAAACGTGGTGACGGCATAAGCGATGTTTTCATCACGATTGGCGACCATTTCTCGGAGCATCGCTTCATCAACGATGAGAAAATCGACCTGTTTTTTTGGGAATTCTCTTCCAATTTCCAATCGGAAGGATTGACCAATGGCCTCTTCGGGTTTGATCCCATCTCTTACTTTAATGGTCATGCCATTATCATCTAACGTCAAAAGGGTCCCTTCGAATATGTTCGAATCGATATTGTTTTCATAAGAAGTCGCCCCTCGAAACATATCGCTTCGATCCACGGAATCATGGAAGTTCCATTGACTGATATCCTGGTTAAAGGTAACGGCATTTTGAAACATCTCTCTCATATCGATAACACTGCTTACATCCCACTCCCCAATATCTTGATTAAATGAAGTGGCATCCTGAAACATTCTTCCCATGTGATAGACATGACTCACATCCCATGAACCAATATCTTGGTTGAATGATGAAGCCCCCGAAAACATCCAACTCATATTGGTGACATGACTCACATCCCATGAACCAATATCTTGGTTGAATGATGAAGCCCCCGAAAACATCCAACTCATATTGGTGACATGACTCACATCCCATGAACCAATGTCTTGGTTAAATGAAGTGGCATATCTAAACATCGACTGCATATCGGTGACTTGACTCACATCCCATGAACCAATGTCTTGGTTAAATGAAGTGGCATATCTAAACATCCACTGCATATCGGTGACTTGACTCACATCCCATGAACCAATGTCTTGGTTGAATACACTAGCGGAAAAAAACATGTAACTCATGTTAGTCACATGACTCACATCCCATGAACCAATATCTTGGTTGAATGAAGAAGCTCCTTCAAACATTCCTCCCATATAAGAGACATTACTCACGTCCCAATCACCAATATCTTGGTTGAATGAAGTGGCATAACTAAACATCCACTGCATATCGGTGACTTGACTCACATCCCATGAGCTAATATCTTGATTAAAATCTGATTGCTCTTGAAACAAACCGGACTTCGTTCGTTCACCATATTCTGCACCCATATCCGTGATAAAGGTGGTCACTACATTTTCCACATTCTCTCCATCATTGACCATTTGTCGTAGCATCGCTTCATCGACTAGCGTCACTTCAACCACCCCTTTTCCATCAAAAAAATTGATGTTCCAAGTTTCACCTATCAAATTTTCGCCCCATGGGTGACTTTTCACGGTAATCTCATTCTCATCAAAATAAAGTGGCGTCCCTTTCAGCGGATTGATTTTTTCTAAAATAGCTTCCATCTTGCAATCTTTACGGACTATAAAACGGATCGTTGATGTTTCATTACTAAACTCACCACAATCCCCCATCCATGCTTTGAACTCATAGCCTTCTTCTAAATCGATGGCTATCAACATCTCTTGACCATGTTCTATGACAGTACTCGGGGTGATACTTGCTCCTTCTGCTATAGAAGTGGTAATAGTTCGGGGAGCTTTCATAAACATCGCTTGAAGCTGACAATGGCCTTCGACCATAATTGTAATGCTCGGGCTCATGGCGTCTTGAAGGTTGGGACATTGGGAACCTTCAACGACTTGCCATTGACCAAAAACAAAGTTCTCTTTGGCCAAGGCCGTCAACGTGACGGTTTGACCATGCGTTCGACGGACTTCCGTTTGGTCCGTAATGGAGCCCCCTTCACTAGCGGTGGCTGTAATGGTATAAGTAATCTTTTCAAAGAGGGCTGAAAGCGTACAATCCTTGGTCACCTCAAAACGGATTTCTAAGTCCTCTCGGCTAAAATCGCCACAATCTCCTTGCCATTCTTTTAATTGGTAGCCTTTCTCTGATTCCACCGCAATGCTGACTTCTTGGCCATGTTCAACGATGGTGGTCGGCGTGATACTGCCTCCCTGTCCGACAGAAGTCGTAACGGTTCGGGGAACCTTCATAAAAACCGCTTGGAGGGTGCAGTGGCCTTCGACCGTGAAAGTGACTTCTGGGCTGGTCGCCTCTTCAAGGGTCGGACAATCGGCATCTGGGTCGACTGTCCATTGACCAAACACAAAGTTCTCTTTGGCCACGGCCGTCAACGTGACGGTTTGACCATGCACCGCATCAATGGCTGATGAATCAGTCACGGATCCGCCTTGGGTGGCGGTAGCCGTGATGGCATAGACTATTTTTTCAAAAACCGCTGTGATTTGGCAATGTTTGGTAGCTGTAAAACGGATGGCAAGCACATCGTTGCTAAAGGTTCCACAATCACCCGTCCATGCTTTGAATTGGTAATGTTCATGGGGAGTGGCGGTAACCGAAACGGTTTTACCGCTTTCAATGGTTTGGTTAGCTGAAATAGAACCGCCTTCTTCCGCATGGGTAGTGATGATATAGTTGATTGGAATGGGTGGAGATGGTAGGGCCATTGGAGGACTTGGCAGCTCGGGGATGCCATCATCACTGCAAGAAAAAAACACTAAAAATATCCCCAACATAAATAACACCCCCTCTTTTATCCCGAATGCCTTAGAATATCTGTTAAGAAAATGTTTCAAATGAACTAATTTATTAGAGTTGCTGAGGAAAAATAATCCTTCGGTTGTTGGATTAAACTCTATGGACAAAAGTAAAATCATTTCGCATTTCAATTTTCAAGTTGAAACCTTTTTAGTTTTGTGTTGATTAACATGAGAACTGAATTTTTTAAGACGCCTCTGCAATGTTGACAAAACTTCGATGGCTGCTATTTCCGATAAGCATGGTCTATGGTTTGATGACAGTCATCCGAAATTTTCTATTTGATTTGGAGGTTTTCAAGAGGAAAAAATTCTCAGTCAAACTCATCGGTGTGGGGAATCTTTCCATGGGAGGTACTGGAAAATCAATCGTCGTGGACTATCTCATAAAACAATTACATAAAAAAGAAAACATTGGTGTATTGAGTAGAGGTTACAAACGCATTACCAAAGGATATGTTTTGGCAAAATCCAATGATAACCCTCAAACGATAGGCGATGAACCGTTTCAATTTCATTCTAAGTATTCCAATATATCAGTAGCTGTTAGTGAAAATCGCGCCAATGGAATCAGTGAATTAGAAAAATCAAATCTCCAAACCATCATACTAGACGATGTATTTCAACACAGATGGGTGAAACCAAATAAACTGATTCTAACAACCACTTTTCAACGTCCATACTTTAAGGACTATATATTTCCAGTTGGGAATCTCAGAGAATTGGCCATTGGTTCAAACCGTGCCGATATCATCTTGGTGATGAAGTGTCCAAATCAATTAACTACAGAAACTAAAAAACTTTTTTTAAAAAAAATAAAGCCCCGATTACATCAAAAGATTTACTTCACCAAACTTTCTTATCCCAGCAAGGTCTATGACCACCAAAAGAAAACATATCCATTAGAAACTTTGAAACATCAAAAAATCAAACTGATTACTGGAATCGTAGATCCTAATCCATTGATTGAACATTTGAAAAGTATTGAGTTACAAATAGCCCCCCTTCCATTTCCGGATCATCATCATTACACTAAAAGTGATTTTTCCCAAATTTCTTTGGAAAATGAATCCATTATCACTACTGAGAAAGATTTTTATAAGTTGATTCAAGTCCTTAATCCAAACAAAGTTTTTTACTTACCTGTAAGACTAGAGTTCTTCAACGCTAAAGATGCATCAGACTTTTTGAATCAACTCTCCATACCAAACGACTAGTCAATGTGTTTGTGTGCTTTGTAGGAAGATCGGACTAAGGGTCCACTTTCAACATGTCTGAAACCAAGATCCAATGCAAATTCTCGATATTTATCGAACTGCTCTGGTGGAATAAAGGCTGATACTTCTAAATTTCTTTGACTAGGTTGTAAATATTGTCCAATGGTAACCACATCAACACCAACGGAATGCAAGTCTTGGATGGCTTCAAAGACTTCATGTTCCAATTCACCTAATCCTAACATGATGCCCGATTTCGTTCTTTTGGCTCCATTTTCTTTTAAATATTTCAAGACGCCCAAGGATGTATCATATTTGGCTTGTACTCGAACTTGTCTGGTCAAACGACGCACCGTTTCAATATTATGGGAAATGACTTCTGGAGCTACTTGAAGCATACGATCCAAACATGGTTCGATGCCTTGAAAATCTGGAATAAGCGTTTCTAATGTGGTGATGGGACTGATGCGACGAATGGCTTTTACGGTTTCAGCCCATAAAATAGATCCTTTATCTTTTAAGTCATCACGATCCACCGATGTGATCACGGCGTGCTTGATGCCCATGAGGTGGATTGAATAGGCTACTTTTTCTGGCTCATCCCAACTCACAGGACCTGGACGTCCCGTTTGTACACCACAAAATCCACAAGAACGAGTGCATATATTGCCTAAAATCATGAAAGTGGCGGTTCCTTCTGTCCAACATTCTCCAATATTCGGACAACTTCCTGAAGTGCAAATGGTATGTAATTTATACTTATCGACTAGATGCCTTAAGTCCTTATATTTTTCTCCTATGGGCAGCTTTGCTCGAATCCAGGGTGGTTTTCTTTTCTTCGTTGGTTGCCCATTGGTGGAAGGTGAAAAAGTCTTTTGAATTGGTTTAATGCTCTTCCAAGTAGAAACTGATTCGGTTGATTTGTGGATCACTGGCGTTGACATTCTGACGGCTCACAAAATTACAACAGCAAGAGTTATCAGGTTAATAGATTAGAACAAAGTAGATACAAAATAACCCGTGAATCCAAGCAAAAAGACAATCCCTAGAATACTGATTAGCTTGAGTGTTTTAGAAGGTCTTCTTTCTTTAGGCATATGTTTACTGGTCACTACGGCCAAATTTAAAGTGGCATAAATAGGAGCCGATATAAATGACAGAACCGTAGCTATTCGCACGAGTGTCCCCATTTCCGAAAGAAATGAAATAAAAATAATCGATGTGCCTATCGCCAATATAATCATCCAAATACCATAGAGCTTTTTATCGCTGTTTTTTCTTTTGACCATCGTGGATTTTGGAGCGATCAACTCCACTGATCGAGTCATCACTCGGGGAGACGCATCAAGACAAGTGATGGTGGTGCTTAACATGGTAGCAAAAGCAGCCACGGCAATCAATCCAAAAAATACTTGTCCCATGGTTGACGTGTACAGATTGATGAGTTGTCCGGCAAATGCAGCCCCTTGAGAAGAAAAGATTTCACCCGATCCAAACATTACTAGCGCACCAAGAGCCAAAAAGCATACGGCCAAAACCACGGACGCCATATAGCCCACATTAAAATCAAATAGCGATTCTTTATAAGTGACTTTTTGATTTTTAGATTTTTCTATGGCCCACATAGAATACCAAACAGATCCATCCATATGCGCAGGCATCCAACCCATAAAGGCTAATAAAAAGAGTACTTCAGAACCTTTAGGCATGATTTGTGTGATAGTCAAATCAGGAGATGCGTTTCCTTTGACAAAAGCAACAACCACGGCTGTTACAGAACAAAAGGCCAAAACCACCATGATGACTTTAATCAATCCATCTAAAAATTTATATTTTCCCAACACCAATATGATGGAACAAAACGCAATCAGTAAAATGCACCATAAAACGATACTGGAACTACCACCAAAAAGTTGGATAGCCAATCCCGCTGTGACTACCGTTACGGCTGCTTGAACAGTAAACATCATCACAATATTCAAAACAAAATACAATATCAAGTATCCTTTCCCAAGTCGATAATAGCCATCCAAAAGAGACTCTCCAGTGGATAGAGCATACCGAGGACCATATTGGAAAAAGGGGTATTTAAACAGATTGATGAGCAGCAAGGCCCATAGGAGTCCCCATCCAAAGTCGGCCCCTGCTCGTGTTGATTGTACCAAATGGGAGACCCCCACAGCACATCCAGCAAACAATAGTCCTGGACCTAATTTAGCCAGACTAATCCGGGGCATCCTCTAATAATTTTAATAGTCGCTTTCTAGAACGAAAGATTTTTACTTTCACTGTATTAATCGGTAAATTAAACTTTTCGGAAATATACTTTAATGAATGGTCATCCATATAAAAGGCTTCCATTAACGCGCGTTGCTCATCATTGAGTTTATCCAAATGACTCAATACTAACTCCAATTTTTCTTTGAGGATTAAATCGTCTTCGATTGTCGGAACTTCACTAGGAACATTAAACAGTTGTTGAGCCGTTAAATCAGCATGCAAATCTTGCTGTTTAACAATTTTACGGGTATGGTCAATGTGATGGTTTCTAGCGATGGTAAACAACCAATTTTCAAACTGATATTTTAGATCAAATGAAGTTAGTTTATCAAATGCCTTAGTAAATACTTCGATTGAAAGTAATTCAGCATCATGTTCATCATTGGTACGTTTAAGCAAAAAATGGTACACTGGTTTCCAAAATCGACGAAATAATTCGTGGTAGGCTTTTTGATCTTTATTTTTTCCAAGAAGAACCAACTCCTCTATGGACAAAATAGCTAGTGGCGATTTCAGAATCGTAATTTAGTTGAGTGATGGTTTTTGACATTCCGTTTGCTCAGGTCTTTTCCCACAAAAACCACACGGCTGACCAGCTTTATTTAAAAAGGGACTTTCACTAGCACATGTGCCACTGAAGCGTCCGCCTTTGGTGGCCCAAATCTTAATAGCAATCCCACCAAAAGCCAAACCGACTAGAACAATCGAAATTAAAAACAATTCCATACTAACGCAAAGTTAGCAAAATCAAAGCTTTTAAACTAGTGTATCCCAATTTTTAATCGTGATGAGGATGAAGTGAATCAAAAATCCAACACAAATAACGATTTTTAAAAACGAGCCGATTAAGAATCCTATCACTGCGCCAAAGGCCACTTTAAGAGGAGAGAAATTAGTGAGAGAAAATTTCCTAGCAATCAATTCTCCCGCCAATGCCCCCAAAAAAGGGCCAAAAACCAATCCAAGAGGACCCAATGCGATGATACCCACAATGATGCCAATAGTACAGCCCCGAATCGAGGCTTTAGATCCACCGTATTTCTTTGTTCCAATGATGGGCAATAGCAAATCGAGAATAAAAATCGTTATAGCAACCAATCCCGTAATAATAATCATACGCCAATCAAATGGAACAGCTTGGGTCAAGTAAAGTAATAAGATACCTACCCATGATGATAAGGGACCAGGTATTATAGGTAACACACTTCCTGCCAACCCCAGAAGGATAAAAAAGACAGCTCCCCCGAATAAGAGAATTTCAATCATATCGTATTACAAATCTAATGAGCAATTTACGTTTTAATACTCGATTTGAATAGATATTTTTGTTCAAAAGAAGGACTTTGAGTAAATTTAAGAGTAGAATAAGCTGTTTTTCAAATAAAACAGACTTCAGATCATTTCAATGACTGAAAAAATCATTCTTGGTATCGATCCTGGCACCCAAAAAATGGGATTTGGAGCCATCAAGATTGTCAATAACAAACCTTCTTTGTACAAGACTCTTGAATTAAATCTGACAAACATTAAGGATCCACACAGAAAATTGAGAGAAATTTACCTCAAAAGTAAAGAACAAATCGATTTAATTCAACCCCACCAAATTGCCATTGAAGCTCCTTTTTATGCCTCTAACCCCCAATCTCTTTTGAAATTGGGGCGAGCTCAAGGGGTTGCCATTGCCGCCGTATTTTCTAAAAATGTTACCGTGACTGAATATCCTCCTAGAAAAGTTAAACAATCCATTGTCGGAAGAGGAGATGCCTCCAAAGAACAAATCGCACAAATGTTAAAAAGTTTGTTATCCTTAAAAAGCATTTCATTTAACTATGACGTATCCGATGCCCTTGCGGTTGCTCTATGTCATTTTTATAATTCCAATACTCTGGATTTAAGAAATAAATCCTACACATCTTGGAGTTCATTTATCAGAGATAACCCCCAGCGATTGATCTCTTCACAAGAGGGTTCAAAACAATAAACATCCTCTTTCTTGGCATCTCTATACTTTCATTATCCTTTTTGTAAAAAGGCATGTACCTATTGTAATTATCACTTTTCAACTTCAACATCAAACCATCAAACCATTATAGACGCTTTGATTAAAGAACTAGAATTGAGAAAATTAGAAATCAATAAGCCAATTAATACCATTTATTTTGGTGGGGGCACTCCTTCATTAATGTCTGTTTTTCAGATTCGACAAGTCTTAAATAAAGTCTTTCAACTGTTTTGTGTTGATTCTGATGCTGAAATCACTTTTGAAGCGAATCCTGATGATATTTCAAAAAAATATCTCTGTGAATTACAACAATTGGGGATCAATAGATTGAGTCTAGGAATTCAGTCTTTCAATAACAAAGAATTAAAAACCATTGGGCGTATTCACGATGGTAAAACAGCTCTGGATAGCTTGAAATTAGTAACCAATCAATTTGAAAATTTTTCTATCGACTTAATTTATGGATTGGTTCATTCCACCATAGAAAGTTGGAAAGTCAATCTCACAAAGGCTCTTGATTATTCCCCAAAGCACTTATCGCTTTATATTTTGACGATAGAAGAAAATACTCTTTTGCATCATCAAATATCACATGGTAAAATCAAACTTCCTGAAGAAAAAGTGATTTTTGATCAATATAATCATGGGGTTGATTATTTAGAAACCAATGGGTATATGCATTATGAAATATCTTCATTTTCATTGCCTCGATGGAAATCACAGCATAATACATCCTATTGGAATAACAAACCTTATTGGGGATTTGGTCCTGCAGCTCATAGTTTTGATGGAAAGAAAACCAGAAGTTGGAATATTGAAAACAATCATTTATACCTTAAATCAATTCACCAAGGAAAACTTCCCAAAAAAGAAGAAGTCTTGACTGAAATTGATCGATACAATGAGTATTTGATGATATCCTTACGAACTAGCCAAGGCATAGATTTGAACCGTATTACGACTCAATGGGGGAAACATTATCAAACCAGTTTACTTCATAAAGCATCACGCTATATAAAACAAAAACTGATGAATCAAAGTCAATGCCGACTTAAGTTGACTAAACATGGGAAAATATTGGCTGATAGAATTGTTTCTGACCTGTTTTTAGAATCTAAACCTGTTGAAAGAGTTTAGTGTAATGATGGTAAAAATATTTAACCGTTTCGATGCCTTTAAAAAAGTTATACAATCCAAAATGTTCGTTTGGAGAATGAATCGCATCACTGTCTAAACCAAACCCCATAAGAATGGATTTTATTCCTAACACCTTTTCAAAACTTGAAACGATGGGAATACTGCCTCCCCCTCGGGTTGCGATGGGAGCAATACCAAATGCCTTTTGATAGGCGGAATGGGCGGCGCGGTAACCTAGATGATTTCTTGAAACCACATAAGGATCACCACCTTGATAGGTTTTAATAGTTATTTTGCAAGATACTGGGGCTATTTTTTTTAGGTAATCTTCAAACGATTTTGAAATTATATCCCATTGCTGATTGGGGACCAAACGCATGGAAATCTTGGCTGTCGCTTTACTTGGAATGACTGTTTTGGTTCCTTCTAAAATATATCCCCCCCACAGACCATTGACATCAAGTGAAGGTCTTGTTGATTTTCGCTCGATGGTTGTGAAGTCTTTTTCTCCAATGATATCCTTTATTCCAATGGATTGTTTAAAATCTTCTAAATCAAATGTCTCTTTGAGTATCTCAACTTTTGATTCTTCGTCCAGTGGAACTACATTATCATAAAATCCTGGAATCGTAATTTTTTGATCTTCATCATGGAGCTGGGCAATCATTTGAGATAAGAGATTGATTGGATTTGGAACGGCCCCACCGTAAACTCCAGAATGCAAATCAATCGATGGCCCTTCTAATTGGACTTCTAGATAACTCAGACCTCTCAAACCCGTTGTAATGGACGGTTGGAATTTTGAAATCATCGCCGTATCCGAAATTAAAATGAGGTCCGCTTTTAGCATTTGTTTATGCTTGGTTATAAACTCTTCTAAATGCGTGCTCCCCACCTCCTCTTCTCCTTCAATTAAAAAAATAACATTGCCATCGAGTTCATTATCTCTAACCAGTTCTTCAAAAGCTTTGATATGAATAAATAATTGTCCTTTATCATCACACGCCCCACGAGCGAAGATGGCCCCTTCAGGGTGAATTTGGGTTTTTTTAACTATCGGCTTAAAAGGGTCTGTTTCCCATTGATCCAGTGGATCAGGCGGTTGAACATCATAATGCCCATAGATCATGATTGTTGGGGATTTTGAATTCACAATCCTAGAACCAACCACTACTGGATGACCTTTAGTCGGATAAATTGTGGCTGTTGTACATCCGGATTCGATGAGCGCATTTTTTACCCATTGGGCGGTTTGATTGACTTGCGCAAAATAATTGGAATCGGCACTGATTGATGCGAAAGCCAAAAAATCTTTTAATTGATCGATGTATTTTTTTTGAATCTTATTGATTATCATTTATGATTTCACCTTGTTAACCCAATACTCAAATATAGAACAGATTTCGACATTGAAAGTATTGATTTTCCTAGAGTCAAATTCAATTCTGAGTATATTTACCGTCCCATTTTGCGGGTGTGGTGAAATTGGTAGACACGCTAGATTTAGGATCTAGTGCTTAATCGCGTGGGGGTTCGAGTCCCTTCACCCGCACTATTTCAGACCTTCGAAAAATCCTTTGATTAAAATCAAGCCTACCCACTTCCTAACCTTTTATTGTTGAATATCCATGATTAGCTTGATTCTTTATGAGAGCCATCACAAAAAGGCATATTCAAAGAACTTCCACAGCTACACAAACTGAATTTCGTACCATGTTTCAATTCATTTCCCAAATGATCCGTTAAAGAAACTGGTCCTTGGACGACTATTGGTCCAGTTGGTTTTCGAAAAATGTGAACCTTTTGATCAGACATTCAAAGAACTAGATTGACTATCTTTTTTAACCCGCTCAATAAAATCTAAAATCCGTTGTTCTAAAATGGGAAGAGTTACCACGCCTTGCTCTAAAATCACTTCATGAAACGCTCGAATATCAAAATCGCTACCCAATTCATCTTCAGCTTTTTCTCTGAGTTCACGAATTTTCATTTCACCAATTTTATAAGACAAAGCTTGACCAGGCCAAGAAATATACCGATCGACTTCGGTATTGATTTCATGAGTGGATAAAGCCGTGTTTTTTTTCATATAATCAACAGCTTGATCCCGTGTCCATCCAAATGCGTGTATTCCTGTATCGACGGCTAATCGACAAGCTCGCCACATTTCATAAGTCAATTTGCCAAACTGTTCGTAAGGCGTTCGGTAAGTTCCCATTTCATTAGCCAAATACTCACAATATAGGGCCCAACCTTCACCATAAGCCGATAGATATAATTGGCGACGAAACTTGGGGACTTGATCCGACATTTCTTTACTTAAGGCAACCTGAAGATGATGTCCAGGAACAGCTTCATGGGCTGTCAGAGAAGGAATAACAAATAATGGTCGGCTAGTTAAGTTATAGGTGTTGACCAAATAATAACCTGGTTCGGTGCTATTAGCATCGGTTCCTACATAGCGCCCTCCAGTGTATTTAGGGGCTATCGCATCAGGAACCTTAACAACTCCGTAGGGTTTCCGAGGTAAGGTTATGAAATATCGAGGCAATTGCTCATCGAGACGTTTGGAAACATCACGAGCAAACATTAATAGCTCTTGGGGCGTTTTAGCATAAAATTGAGGATCCGTTCTTAAAAAATTTAAAAATTCATTAAAATCGCCCTCAAAATTTAGTTCCTCAATGATAGACTGCATTTCATTCCGAATCCGAGCGACTTCTTCCAAACCTTTATCATGTATTTCTTGGGCCGTTAAATCCAAAGTAGTGTAGTAATGAATTCTCGATTGGTAATACGCTAATCCATCAGGGGTATCTGAAGTTCCAATCGTAGTTCTTGTATGAGGTAAATATTGGGCCTGAAAAAATTCATCGATTGATTGGAAAGTAGGAATGACTTTTTCTGTAATTATTGACTTTCCAACATCGATAACTGAATCTTTAAAGCTTTGAGGCAATACCGGAGGTAGTTTTTTTAATGGACTGAAATAATAATTGTCTTCAGCCGTTGGAGTGATGTGTTGGCGGTAGCTCGATTCATACCCTTTGAAAATGACCAGAGGTTGTGAAATGCCCGCTTGAATTCCTTTTAGAATTAACTCTTTTTGTTGTTCGATATAGGTTGGTATGGCTTCCAAAAATTTTAGATAGTCGATAACCGCCTTTCGATTTCTTAACTCCCGAACTCGAAAAGTGAGTGATATGTGGAAACCGGCATCAGACAAAATGGGATTCCAGTGCCGATTGAATTGGTATTGTACTCTTTCTTCATTAATCAAAAACGATAGTATTTCAAAAGAAATCTGATCGGTTTCTTCCAAATGCTTTTTATCAATACTCGCTAATTTGTCCTGCAATTCTTGGTAAAACAAATCATCCTGATCAAATCTTTCTTGAGAATAATCTCCCAAAGGAGATTCGTCAGAAATTGATGTGTGATTTTCAAAAGATTCGATGACTTGAAATAGTTTTTCTTTTTCAGAAACCGATCTTTGGCATCCAATCAAAAGAAAATACAAAAAACAGAATAGCGTTAAATGTTTATGTTTTTTCATATCGATGAGAATTTTAATTTTGAAATATAATAGAAAACTCGAAACAGTAGTGGATATAAAGTTTTTCTTACAAAATATCATATCCATCCCATTAGGATTATTTCAATATCCTAGTGATAAAAGATTATGATGAATAAATTGGTTATTTAGAATGATTCGAAATAGTTAGTTTTGCATCCGGTTTTTTCATCCTAAATGCAATTCAGTTTGGATATGAATCGAAGACATATCGCAACCAAATCTCCTGTGATTGCCATCATGATGATATTATTGGTTGCCAACATTGGCCATACACAACAAATCACTGATTCGTTAGATGTTCGAAGCTTAGATCCAGTGATTCTTACGGCAACAAGAACTCAAAGACAATTGTCTTCACTCCCAGTGGCTGCGGATATTATAACCCACGAAGAAATTAATAGCATTAATTCTGTTCGGCTCACAGACATTTTGAGTGAACAAACCGGTTTGATTACCATTCCAGATTTTGGTGGAGTTGAAGGCGTACAAATCCAAGGCATGGACAGTCAGTATACATTGGTTCTTTTAGATGGGGTTCCCCTGGTCGGCCGCTCTGCGGGAACTTTAGATATCGGCAGAATAACCACTGGAAATATTCAGCAAATTGAAATTATCAAAGGAGCCTCTTCTAGTTTATATGGTAGTGATGCTTTGGGAGGGGTCATCAATATCATCACCCAAACCAATGAGCTAGGTTTTTATGCCAATGTAGGTCATCAATTAGGTTCTTTTAATCGACAAAATACCACGTCTAATTTCAATTATAAAAAAGATCAAGTTGGCGTCGATGTGTTTTTTAATCGATTCAGCAGTGATGGGTTTGACTTAGTTCCTGAAGATCAATTTCAAACGGTCAATCCTTTTGTCAATTACACGGCTACAGCTCGATTTAGTTATGAGTTTTCAGACAGAGTAACGGCTAGTATTTATGGTCGCATTTATGATGAAAATCAAGAAAATTCATCATTACTCGCTTTCGATGAAGTATTGACTGGTGAAAATAATTTAGACGAATTCAATTTAAATTTCAATGCTAATTGGCAGATCAATGATCAATGGCATAGTGAACTTGAATTTCACAGTACCCGATATACATTGGGAAGTTTCTTAAATTATTTCAATGGCGATGCTTTTTCCAGCAATGAATTTGTTCAGAACTTAACAAGACCTGAAATTCGCACCGTTTTTTCTCCCAATGAAAAAAATACCATGATAGGTGGATTCGGTTATGCCCAAGAGTCAGTCCAACGAGACGATTTTATTTCTAATCCAAGATTTAATTCCCAGTATTTTTATTTTCAATATGATGCCTTTCCTTTGGAAGGGTTGAATATCATTGCGGGATTTAGATTTGATTCGCATAGTGAATACAATTCACAATTCAGTCCAAAATTTGCTCTTAGGTACCAATTGACTAGAGATTTAGCTATCAAAGGATCGGTAGGTTACGGGTTTAAAGCGCCGGACTTTAGACAATTGTATTTGAATTTTACCAATAGCCATGTGGGGTATGTCGTTATCGGTCGACAAGGAGTAGAAAATAAACTCCGAGAGCTTGCTCTTCAAAATGAACTCACAATAGATTCGGTCAATCGATTAGCCCAAATAATTGGACAATTTAATAGTCCCTTAAAAGCAGAATCATCCATTGCGTACAACGTTGGATTAACATTTAGTCCTTCGAAATCACTCAACATGTCTGCAAACTATTTTAGAAATAACATTTCCAATTTGATTGAAACCTTGCCCATGGCAAGATTGAGAAATGGACAAAATGTTTTTAGCTATATCAATTTAAATGAAGTATACACTGAAGGATTAGAATATAACTTTAAATGGATGATTTTAAAAAATCTAGATTTAAAAGGCGGCTACCAGTTACTGTATTCAAAAGATGAAGAAATTGAAAAGGAATTTAAGGACGGAAAAGTATTTGCCAGAGAATCTCCTAGTTCTCCCGTCATTAGACTAAAAGAAGACGATTATTATGGCCTTTTCAACCGTTCGCGTCACATGGCCAATTTAAAACTCTTTTATGAAGTGCCATCTTGGGGATTTGACACCAACATTCGAGCCACCTATCGCAGTAAATACGCTTTATTCGATACCAATAACAATACTCATTTAGATGTGTATGACCATTTTGCTGATTCTTATTTTATTGTCGATTTTGCATTAAACAAACTGTTTTTTGATAACTACTTGCTTGGTTTCGGAATCGATAACCTGTTAGATTTTACTGATCCTCCGAACGCTTCTAATATTGCTGGAAGAATCTTTTATGCCAATGTGCATATAAACCTATGAAAATTATATTCATAACGATTGCCAACGATTAATCTGAATCTCAAGACTAATTGATTTTTCAATCTCGATATCGACCCTAATTCAGTCTGATAGCTCAAAGTTTGTGTTTGTCGACAATCTTTTGGGATTTTAATCATTTTTGTTTTGCCCTTCATTTTATAGATGTCATTCATTTCATAGTCACATGGCCCTAACTTTTGAAGTTTAGCAACAAAAAATTGAAATCTCGCCAGTGAATCGGGGGCTCATCCACAAAATCGGAATGAAATATAAAGCGTTATTTCTTAAATGAAAAGCTGAATCTATGACTAATTCTCATTGATGATTTGAATTGAGAAAAGGCCATTGATGAAATTGTATTAAGCCAACTTGAACATATTAATCATCAACTCCAAGAAGAAAAAAATGATTGATTGGCATTACAGTTTCACAACCTTTATTGACGTTTTACATGTGGAAAAATTGAACAAACAATCTTCAGCCTTTCTCATTGGGATAAAATGTCATTTATTATTGGGAACTATACACTTTAACACGCATTTTATAAACTTACGAAAGACCAACTCGGAAGTTAAAACCGATTGCAATAAATAATTCGATAAAAATTTTATCTTTAAGTTTATGTTCGATAGAGGCAAAGCAAAATATTTTCATGGAAGAGAACATGAAAAAAAAATATTCCATAAGGCTAAAAAAACAAAAAGTGGAACGACTTTTTTAATTCAAGGTTCACCAGTTGTTGGAAAAACTGCATTGTTAGAAGAGCTTAAACAAATAGCTATTGATGAAAATTGGGGTGTTGTTAAGATTAAGCCAAATGGATTATGGGATGCAGGGCAATTAAAAAAATATTAGAAACGAGATTGGAAAATAAAAATGAAAAGTTTCAAAGGAAAAGCGGGGGCGTATGGTGTTGGTTTAGAAGGGAATTTTGAATTTTCTCAACAATCAGTATTGCAAGTTTTAGAGTCAGCAAAAAATCCACTATTGTTGGCATTAGACGAAGCGCAACATTTAAAAAAGGTATTGGATGCCGGTTTTGAAATTCGGAATGTAGTTGAAAATGTATTAGATGAAATCCATAATGAAGGTTTTAATCGACCTTTGTTGTTTGCTGTTAGTGGATAGGGAATCACGAAAGATATATTTCAAAAATTAGGAATGTCAAGATTTGATGATCACTCTACATTTGATCTTGGAAAATTAGATAAACAGTCAGAAATCCAAATCATTAAAGATTGGGTTCAAAAAGAAGAAAATATCAAAAAAAGTATTAGTTGTGATTTATGGGTTAATGAAATAATGAAACACACCCATGGATGGGCTCAACACATTAATGTTTATGGAAGAGCAGCGTCTGAATACTTAGAAAACAATGTAAAGCATTTCAATCAAAAATCTTTACTAAAGGAGGGATTAAATGAGGTTTTGAATGAAGGGAAAAGAAAGAGATTTCGATACTATGAAGAGCGATTAGACACCTTTAAGTACGAAGAAATCGTAGAAATCACAAAAATTTTGAATGAAAACAATGAGAATCTTGCAATGAAGTCCACAAACATTATATCTTCATTTAATAAAGAAGCCATATTGGAAAACCCTGAAGATTTATTTGAAAGATCCGTTCAAAGAAGAATTTTTCATCGTGTTGAAGATAGAAGATATATTGTCCCGATACCATCCATGTATCATTGGCTGGTTTCTGATTCCTGGAAAGTTAAAGTTGAAGATTTGATATAGAAAAATTAGACGAGCTAAAAAGTATCGACAAGGAAATACCGGAGTCTATAAAAATCAAGCCTCGTTATTGGTGAATGATGGCAATACTAAAGGATTAGATATTTTAAGCCAAATAACTAGTTGAACATGAAAATCAAGTCGGTTTGTTCTATTTTAAACGATTGGTGTCCACCATCTAATGCAGAAGATTTTGATAATGTGGGGTTATTGGTTGGTAATCCAGAAATAGAATGCACTGGCGTTTTAATCAGTCTTGATACAACCATAGCTATCATCGAAGAAGCCATTGAAAAACAATGCAACTTCATTGTTGGTTTCCATCCAATAATTTTTTCAGGACTTAAAAAGTTGACCCCTGATTCCTATATCCAAAAAACCATCATCAAAGCCATAGAACATAAAATTGCTATTTATGCCATACATACGGCTTTAGATAATCACAAAGATGGGGTAAGTCAAACCATGGCTAAAAAAATAGGGTTGCATCACACTAAGGTATTTATTCCCCAAAAAGGAAATCTCTTGAAATTAAATACGTATGTCCCCCATCAACATTCCGAAAAAGTATTGGCCGCTCTTCATCATGCTGGTGCTGGAAAAATCGGTGATTATGACCAATGCAGTTTCACCAGTCATGGAACAGGGCGTTTTCGAGGCAATCAACAAAGCCATCCAGCGATTGGAATTCCCCAAGAAAAATCAAACGTTTCTGAAACCCAAATTCAAATAGTATTTCACAAACAATACCATCGTCAAATCATCAACGCATTGATAGAAAGTCATCCTTATGAAGAAGTTGCCTATGAAGTTTACAATCTAGAAAACCCCAGTCATGAAACTGGACTAGGCATCATCGGTTCTTTTAAAGAACCCATCAGTGAAAATGACTTTTTACAACTGCTAAAAACAAAATTCCAATCCCCAATGATTCGTCATAGTCAATTACTTAATAAAAACATTCAGCATGTGGTGTTAATTGGAGGATCGGGAAGTTTTGCTATCGAACACTTGACAAGAGCTAAAGTTGATGCCTTTGTCACTGCAGATTTAAAGTACCATCATTTTTTTCAGGCTGAAAACAAAATGCTATTTTGTGATATCGGACATTATGAAAGTGAGCAATTCACCCAAAATTTGATTTATGATTTTCTTACGACTAAATTATCTAATTTTGCCGTCCATTTGTCAAAAATTCGAACCAATCCAGTTTATTATTTCTTATAGAAAATGAGTGTGAAAAACAATACGACTACTGTTGAAGAAAAATTGCGAGCTCTCTACAATTTACAATTGATTGATTCGCGCATCGATGAAATCAAAAATGTTTTGGGGGAATTACCACTAGAAGTTGAAGATTTAGAAAATGCCATGAAAAGCATTAAAGAAAAGTTGGAGATCAATTATTCACAAAAAGAAAATGTGGAAAGTAAAATTTCTGAACAGAAAAACAAAATTGAAGAATGTAATTTAAAGTTAGCTCAATATTCCAAAAGAATCAAAGAAGTTCGAAATGATAGAGAACATGAATCAATTTCAAGAGAACAAGAATACCAAACTTTAGAAATTGATTTAGCAGAAAAAAACATTGAAAAATTAAAAGTTCTGATCGAAGAACTTGATATCCAAGCTCAAGAATTAAAAGAACAATTCGAAGAAAGAGAAGGTCATTTAGAAAACAAAAAAAACGAACTAGATGATATCATGGCCGAAAACAAAAAAGAAGAAGACATTTTATCAAAAAAATCTAGAGAGTTTGCCGAGAAGATAGATGATAATTTAATTAAAGAATATCAAAGAATTCGCGCCTCATTTAAAAATGGACTGGCCATTGTCACTCATGATGAACAAGGAGCGGCTGGGGGGTCTTTTTTTGTCATCCCGCCACAATTACAACTAGAGATTGCCAATAGAAAACGCATTATCAAAGATGAGCACAGCGGTCGAATTCTCGTCGATCCTGCGTTGGCCGAAGAAGAACAAAAGAAAATTCGTGAGTTGGTTTAACATTTTGATGTTAATCCAATGATTCTATTAAGTCTCTTCTTTTTTATTAATGGTAAAAAGATATTGTCATTAAATTCGTAAGGCAATATCGTTTCTTATAAATTTTTATCTTTGAAAGAACATAACCCATTAGGTTTTAGTGTTCTCAGTGAAAAAATGACTCTCTTGGCTAAAAAAGAATTGAACGCTTAAAAATAACCAACTAATGAATTTTACCTAATGAATTGTGTAAAAAGAGCCAAGAGAGTTCATTTTTGTATCACCCAATAGACCACATAATATCTCTTATTGTTACATCGTAAATGTTAAATTTTTGTTAAAATTTTGGATGTGTTTTTCAATGACGACATTTGAGATTAATAATACTGCAAATCCCAATGTTGGTTGGATGTACGAATAGAATACGGACTCATGTGAGAGACGATTAATTTCAAGATTTCATGGCCGATAGAGACAGGAATGAAAACCTAGTTCATCGATTAGATTCACAAAAAGAAAACCATACATCAGAAGATAACGCGAATAAGATTTAGAGCCATCGGCGGACATTTGATTTGTATTCGACATATTCTTCTCCAAATATCTCACCTAATCTTTTTTCTTCAAAAGGAATGTACCACACATCAGTGATTATAAAAAAGATAATGACTCCTATAAAACTTGAAAACGACCCCATGACCAAGCCAAATCCAATCAGGATCATCAACAGTCCTAAATAAATAGGGTTTCTACTGTATTTAAAAGGACCTGTTTTAATAAAATGACTTGGGTCTTTAAAGGTGTTGACAGCCGTTTTATTCAATCGAATCATTCTGATGGTTCTTGCGATATTAAAAAGGGCCATGATGATAATGACATAGCCTAACCAATGGGTAGTAATCGGTATGTTTCCACCGAAATATTGACCCGCAAAAAAACTAAGTCCGATGCAAAGAATGGCTAAAAAGGGAGGTAAAAAATAATGGGACCAAGACATGTAAAATAAATCTCAACCCTAATGTACAATAATTTGTGGGTACTAAGGGATTCGAACCCCTGACCTCTTGGGTGTAAACCAAGCGCTCTGAACCAACTGAGCTAAGTACCCCCCTATGAAATCAAAAGGAGGGCAAAAGTAACCAAATCGTCGATTTAGAATCAAAATTTTCTTCTGTCAGTCTGATCGCCATACAGTTTTCCAAGGACTTCAGCAACGACAAAAGTGCTTCCACAAACCAATACCATATCCCTTGGATGTGCTTCAGAATGAGCTTTTTCAAAGGCCTGCTTTATCGTTTTATAAAACTGATGGCTAGGTATTGGATTCTGAGGAATATCAACCATTAGTTCTGGTTTTGATTTTGCCCTTTCCACTTTAGGAGAAGATAAATACCAAATCGAATTTTTTGGTAAGATTTCAAATAGCTCTTGATGACTACGACCTTTAACAAAACCCATAACCAAACGCAAGGTTTTGTATGAATAAAAATCTAATTGTTTTATAATTTCTCGAAAACCTTCCATATTGTGAGCGACATCCATCACCACCAAAGGATATTGAGCGACTATTTGCCATCGACCTAAAAAGCGCGTGTTTTTTATGGTGTTTTGAATCCCCTTTGCAATATTTAGTCTTATTTTTTCATTTTGTTGAATCAATTTCAAAGCTCCGATCGCCGTTTGAATATTTTTATATTGGTATTTGGGCCAGTTTTTATAAATCCTTTCGATACCCTTATTGTTAGTAGGATAAAAAAGAGGGGCGTTTTTCGATTGAGAAACTGATTTAAACACGCGATGGGTTTCATTTTGCTTTTGTCCGATTAAAACAGGAATATTTGGCTTAATAATCCCCGCTTTTTCAAAGGCTATTTTTTCTATGGTATTACCCAAAAATTCAGTGTGGTCTAGTCCAATATTGGTGATGATCGAAAGAATTGGTTTTACAATATTCGTCGCATCCAATCTCCCGCCTAAACCAACTTCCAAAACGGCATAATCCACTTGTTTTACTTTAAAATAATCTAAGGCCAAACCAATATTCATTTCAAAAAATGAAATCTGCCATTGCGTTAGAAACGCATAGTGCTTTTCAATAAATTTTTGGACATATGTCTTGGGGATTTTTTTTCCATTTAAAGTGATGCGTTCTCTATAATCCAAAAAATGTGGAGAAATAAATAATCCCACTTTATAACCTGATTCCATGAAAACTGACGCAATCATATGTGCAGTCGATCCTTTACCATTGGTGCCAGCGATATGAATGGCTTTGATGGTATTTTGGGGGTTTCCCAAATAAGCAACTAATTTCTCGACTCTTTGTAACCCAGGTCTGTAGGCTGAATGGCCCCTATTTTGATAATAGGGTAATTGGTTAAACATCCAGTCTAATGTTTCCTTATAGGATTTCAATTCTGATAAAAATGGATTGAACTGTTTGCGAATGCCCAAGTTTTTCATCCATCAATTGAGTCTTTGAGTTTATATTTATTTTGAGTTAATCAAGCGGCCTATCTAAAACTCAAAAGTGGATTAGCTTCGGCTAAATATCAAACAATTTGAAAATAGATTCCAAACTTTATGATTTATGAAACCCAACATCAATCAAAAGCACACAGTGTTTGACTTATCGAATAATGATAACCATTAAATCAGATAACACAATACATCAAAGCACAAAATCTCTCATGATAATGAAGGCCAATAAACCAGCCAAAAAGCCAAGAAAAGCCAGCCAACCTATTTTACGTAAATACCAGAAAAAATTGATTTTTTCCATGCCCATGGCGACGACTCCGGCAGCAGATCCAATGATTAAAATACTTCCACCAGTGCCTGCTGCATAGGCCATGAGATGCCAAAATTGATCATCGATGGCATAATCAAACATACCGATACCCGCAGCAACTAATGGAACATTATCGATAATAGCTGATAAAATACCCAATAACCCAACAACCACATCTGAATTTGGAATAGCGACTTTTAAATCTTTAGCAAATGTATAGAGCATTCCTAATGATTCAAGGGCTGCGACGGCCATTAATATTCCAAGGAAAAACAATATACTGGGTAATTCTATTCTGGTAAGTGAATGATGTAAAGGACTCGGTGTTTCATGGGTCGTGTGATCTGAACTGGGTTTGGTCAAGGATAAGTGGCGCCGAGAGAATATTTCGCCACAAGTGGCCACGATGGCCAATGACAACATCATACCAATATAGGGGGGCAAATGTGTGATGATTTTAAAAAATGGGACAAACACAATCGAAGATAGCCCGATAATTAAAATGGGAGTTCCCATCGCATGCGTTTCAAACGCTTCTTCTTGACTATCTTGGAAGCTTCCGTTAAAAATTGGAAGAATTGAAGCAATAAAAAATGGAACCACCATACATATAATGGAAGGAATACCAACATTGAAGATCAATCCAACCACCGTTACTTTATCGGCAATCCAAAGCATGGTTGTCGTGACATCTCCAATAGGAGACCAAGCTCCACCGGCGTTGGCAGCGATAACGACCATCCCGGCCATCCATAATCTCAATTTTTTATCATTAACGATTTTTTGAAGAATGGTGACCAAAACGATGGTGGCTGTTAAATTATCAATGATGGCTGATAAAAAGAAGGCCAATATTCCAAAAATCCATAACAGACGAGCCTTGGATTTTGTTTTGATTAGTTTTTTAAAGGTGTAAAACCCATTGAAATAATCAACGATTTCAACAATGGTCATCGCACCAATTAAAAAAATCAATATCTCTGCTGTCTTTCCAAGATGGTGTACCAACACGCCTTTGACATCTGATTCTTCTAATTCTTTTAATTCGGGATTGATTTCAAAAACGGGTAGATGAGCCAATGAAACAATTGCCCATAAAATAGCCATCATCGTGATGGCTGGAATCAATTTATCTACTCTAAGTGCGTGTTCTAATGTAATTGAAATATATCCTAATATAAAAATCACTAATATGATAAGTTCCATGAGTGTACTTAAAATTTGTAGTTAGTTGGTCATGTTTATCAAGATGCCAAAGCGGGTCTGTATATTTTACCGCTACAATGATCTTCTAGACAACCCGTTACGCTAGCATATATATTATTTTCTTGTCTCAACCGCAGAATACCCAATAATCCAAATACAATAGCTTCTTTATACTCAACAATCGTTTTATCGGGAATCACTAATTGACTTTGAGCATATTTTTTAATCGATTCAATTAAAAACGTATTAAATGCTCCTCCACCAGTCACTAATACACTTTTGGCCCCTCCGATTTCTAGTGCAATGATCTTACTGACATGCTCTACATAAGTGGCTAACAAATCTTTGGTTGAATGATCTGGGTATTTTAAAATCAAAGGCCAAATATCTTTTTCAACATTTTCAATTCCTAGAGATTTTGGACTTTCGACTTGATAATAGGCTATATTGTCTAACTCTTCCAATAACTCTTGTATAATCTTTCCTTGACTAGCCAATTGGCCCTTGTCATCAAACTTGAGGTTTTCTCGAGTCACTAAACGATTGATAACGGTGTTTAATGCACAGATGTCATGGGCATTTAGGAGATCTTTATCCATTCGCGTCAGGTTAGCAAACCCTCCCAAATTCATCGCCGCTGAATAATCTGAAAATAACAAATAATCTCCCACCGGCACGAGGGGGGCCCCCTGACCTCCGTTTTCAACATCTTGAACTCTGAAATCACATATTAGAGTACAACCGAGCATTTCAGATAACAAATTTTGATTTCCAATTTGTACTGTGAATCCTTTATCTGGCTCATGCAACACAGTATGTCCATGTGAACAAATGGCATCGACTGGACCCACACTATGTTTCAAGATAAAGTCAGATAGTATTTCATAGAGTTTTAACGAATAATCATGATCTAGCTCATCTAATTTTTTGGGCGATAAATGATGGGCATGGGCTAATCGTTCTTGCCATTTGGAATCATAATTAAGGGTGTCTGATATTTCTATTTTGAATTTCCATTTATTTTTTTCAAGCCAAAAGTTTACCAAAACCACGTCCACCCCATCCAATGAAGTACCCGACATCACTCCTAAGACACGATATTTATTTTTAAAAAGGTTATAAGACGAATTCATTTAAAAGTTCAGTATAGTGAGTTGATGGGTAAAAATAAATAGAAATTTATCATCGGAGCATTTGATTTGTTGACATCATTTGGATTTTGTTTATTTTTTGTTGGCATTCCCCCATAAATTATATCCATAAATAAAAACATTTTTGCAAATTCGAAAAAATTTTTCAAATCAATCGTATTAAAATTTAAATTTCCCTCGAGTATCAGTAATTTCGTAAATCCACTTGGATTGAAGGTATATGTTAGTTGAAAAGCAAGGTCTTTACGATTCTTTTTTTGAGCACGATAACTGCGGGGCTGGTTTTATTTGTAGTCTACGGGGCAAACGCACCAATGATATTATTCACAAAGCCTTTGATATTCTGGTGAAACTAGAACATCGGGGAGCCAAAAGTGCTGATGGAAAAACTGGAGATGGGGCTGGATTGCTCATTGAAATTCCACACCAATTTTTTAAAGAGCGATGTTCTTTTAGCCTCCCTGATTTTCAAGATTATGCCGTGGGGATGGTGTTTTTACCAACGAAAGAGTACCAGAGAAATTATTGTATAGAAATTCTTCAACAAGAAATACAACGTCAAGGGCTTCGTTTATTGGGGTGGCGAAAAGTGCCTGTTAATCGAAAATTCCTCGGAGAAATCGCTTCTCAAACCGAACCCAACATTCAGCAAGTTTTTATTGGCAAATCCCAAAAAGAATTAAGCCAACACCAATTCAATATCAAATTATACATCGCTCGTAAAATTGCTGAAAACAAAATTTCAAAATCCAAGCTTTCGCAAAAGAATTATTTCTATTTACCCTCTCTTTCTCCAAGAACCATTATCTACAAAGGATTATTGAGGGCACAGGACATCAGCAACTATTATACTGAATTGTCCAATGAACAATTGGTAACTCGGTTTTCATTGGTGCATCAAAGATTTTCGACCAATACCTTTCCCTCATGGGAATTAGCTCATCCGTTTCGATATATGTGTCACAATGGAGAAATCAACACTTTTCGGGGTAATTATCTCAGAATGTTTTATCGTCAAGAAAAAATGGCCGATGGGCTATTCGGCGATCAGATGGATGATATTTTTCCAATTATTCCACCTGGAAAATCCGATTCGGCTTCCATGGATATGGCTATCGAATTGCTATTGGCTACGGGACGTACTTTACCTGAAGTGATGATGATGTTAGTTCCAGAAGCTTGGGAAAAACACAATGATATGCCTAATTATAAAAAAGCATTTTATCATTATAATTCCTGCATTATGGAACCATGGGATGGCCCGGCATCCATCCCCTTTACGGATGGCAACTATATAGGAGCCATTCTTGATCGTAACGGACTAAGACCCTCGCGTTATACAGTTACCAAAGATGGTTATGTTGTGATGTCTTCAGAAACTGGTGTGTTGGAAATCGCCCCTGAAAATGTGGCCTTTCATGGTCGCTTAGAGCCAGGCAAAATGTTTTTGGTGAATATGGACCAGGGCAGGATTGTTGATGATCACGAAATCAAAAAAGAAGTTTGTACCCAGAGAAATTATACTCAATGGCTCGATGAAAATTTATTGCCATTAAAAAAGGTGCCTTATTTAGCCGATTTACAAATCGAAGAAAAAGAACCGTTTGCGACTAGACTCCGAATTTTTGGTTATACCCATGAAGATATCAAAACCATCATCACACCGATGGCTGTTGATGGCAAAGAAGCCATCGGGTCAATGGGTTCCGATACACCACTCGCTGTTCTTTCCAATAGACCTCAATTACTTTACAACTACTTCAAACAATTATTTGCACAAGTGACCAATCCACCCTTGGATGGAATTAGAGAAGAAATAGTGACCGACATCAGTCTTTCGATTGGAAATAATTATAACCTTTTTGACATCGATGCAAAACACGCTAAAAAGTTACACATCAAAAACCCGATTATCTCCAATAAAGACTTGTTCAAAATCAAACATATCAATCATCCCGATTTTAAAGCGGTGACGATTCCAGCTCTTTATAACCTCACCCATGGGCTCAACGGGTTAGAACATGGCCTTTCGGAAATGCTAATCCAAATTGAAAAAGCCATAGATCAGGGGGCTAATATCATTGTCATCTCGGATCGTTCCGTTGATGAACAAATGGCCCCAATTCCAATGTTATTGGCCTGTTCACACATACATCATTCATTCCAACGATTAAAACGTCGATCTGATTTTGGAATTATATTAGAAACTGCCGAACCCAGAGAACCACATCATTTTTCATGTCTTTTTGGATATGGTGCTAGTGCGATCAACCCCTACCTAGTCAATGAAATTATCATTCACAAAATACAAGAGGGAGCTATCGAACTCTCGGTGCCTGAGGCCATCAATAATTTCAATACCGCCATTGGGAAAGGCATAGTCAAAATCATGAATAAGATTGGTATTTCCACGCTACATTCTTATCGTGGAGCACAAATATTCGAAGCCCTTGGACTGTCACAAAGTTTTGTAGATACCTATTTTAGTCAAACACCAACTCGAATTGAAGGGGTGGGACTTTATGAAATTGAAAAGGAAATTTATCATAAACACCACAAAGCCTACACGTATGAAAAGAAATTTGGCATCCCTTTAGAAATAGGTGGGGAATACCGGTGGCGAAGAGATGGTGAAGATCATAGTGTGAATCCCAAAACGGTAGCCCAGTTACAAATTGCGGTGCGTCGTAACCAATGGGATAACTACAACAATTTCTCCAATTTAATCAATCAACAAAATCAGCGTTTGATGACTTTGAGAGGGTTGATGACATTTACATCTTATGATCCCATTCCCATTGAACAAGTTGAATCTTGGACTCAAATTGTTAAACGGTTTAAAACCGGAGCCATGTCATTGGGGTCATTGAGTCGAGAAGCTCATGAAAATTTAGCTATTGCCATGAATCGAATTGGAGGAAAAAGTAATTCTGGAGAAGGGGGTGAAGATCCCGTTCGGTTTACAAAAGATGAAAATGGCGATTGGCGAAATAGTGCTATCAAACAAGTCGCCTCTGGACGTTTTGGGGTTACTAGTCATTATTTGAGTAGTGCCCGAGAAATACAAATCAAAATGGCTCAAGGAGCCAAACCAGGAGAAGGGGGACAACTGCCTGGGAAAAAAGTAGACCCTTATATAGCCTCCGTTAGAAATTCTACGCCTTATGTGGGGTTGATTTCACCTCCACCCCACCATGACATTTATTCTATTGAAGATTTGGCACAATTGATCTTCGATTTAAAAAATGCCAATCGAGAAGCGAGAATCAATGTCAAATTAGTTTCTGAAGTTGGTGTTGGCACCGTTGCTGCGGGTGTGGCTAAAGCTAAAGCCGATGTCATTTTAATCGCTGGTTATGATGGCGGCACTGGGGCCTCGCCCCTAACTTCGATTAAACACGCCGGACTCCCTTGGGAACTAGGCATTGCGGAAGTACAACAAACTTTGGTTATGAACGATTTGCGTTCTAGAGTCGTTATTGAATGTGATGGACAGTTAAAAACTGGGAGAGATGTGGCCGTCGCCGCTTTGCTTGGGGCTGAGGAATTTGGATTTTCAACCGCACCATTGATTGCTTCGGGATGCATCATGATGCGGGCATGCCATCTCAATACTTGTCCCGTTGGTGTGGCTACACAAGATCCGGAGCTGCGTAAAAATTTCCAAGGGACTCCGGAGCACGTGGTCAACTACTTCCATTTTGTCGCTGAAGAACTTCGCATGATTATGGCTCAGCTTGGTTTTAGAACGATTGAAGAAATGGTAGGTCAATCTCAAAAATTGAATATGCGGAAAGCTATTTCACACTACAAAGCGCGTGGTTTGGATTTTTCCAAAATACTCTTTAAACCTCAAACACCGGATCATGTGAATGTATATAATACCACTTCTCAAGACCATGAACTAGAAAATGTATTGGATTTAAAACTTCTAGACGTTTTAAATCCGGCTATCAAAAATAATTTACCATTTGAGCTAGAGCATAAAATCCAAAATACCGATCGTGCCGTAGGAGCCATTCTGAGCCATGAAATTTCAAAGCAATATGGGGCTAAAGGACTTAACGAGAATCAAATTCAAATCACTTTTAATGGTTCGGCTGGACAAAGCTTTGGGGCTTTTGCAGCCAAAGGCTTGTATTTCAAATTAGTGGGTAATGCCAATGATTACTTCGGTAAAGGCCTTTCAGGGGCGACTTTAATCGCCCAAGTTCCTTCTAAAGCCACCTTCGTTCAAAGTGAAAATATCATCATCGGGAATGTGGCCCTTTATGGTGCTACCAATGGTTATGCCTTTATCAATGGGGTTGCCGGAGAGCGGTTTTGTGTTAGAAACTCTGGGGCCCATGCCGTTGTAGAAGGGGTTGGAGATCATGGTTGTGAATATATGACGGGTGGTATTGCCGTGATACTAGGAAAATATGGAAGAAACTTTGCGGCCGGCATGAGTGGCGGCATCGCCTATATCTATGATGAAAACCGCCATTTCAACACACGTAATTTCAATCTTGAAATGGTGGAATTAGAAAAATTAAATAGTGCGGACTACGAAAATCTTCATGAATTGATTTCAAATCATGTTCTATACACTAACAGCCATTTAGGGCAAAGGATTATAGAAAATTGGAAAGATTCAAAAGATCGATTTATAAAAGTGATGCCGACAGATTACAAAAAAGCATTAGAACTGATGACACAAGAAATTAAAACAGAGGAAACAATTCCGGTATAGGCATGGGCAAACTAAGAGGCTTTAAAGAATACCATCGGACTGATGAATCCGCTATCAATCCCAGAAGAAGAACTGGAAATTTTAAAGAATTTACCAAACATCCTGGTGATCAAAAATTGAGAGAAGAAGGGGCTCGGTGTATGGATTGTGGGATTCCCTTTTGTCATGGTGGATGTCCCTTGGGTAATTTAATTCCTGATTTTAATGATGCCGTCTACAGAAATGATTGGCAACGCGCGCTAACCGTGTTGCATTCCACAAACAACTTTCCTGAATTTACAGGTCGATTATGTCCAGCCCCTTGTGAAGAATCTTGTGTATTGGGGATTATAGAACCGCCCGTTTCAATTGAAATGATTGAAAAGTATATAGCTGAGAGGGGATTTAAAGAAGGTTGGATTAAACCAGATCCGCCCACGGAAAGAACTGGAAAAAAAATCGCCATTATCGGTTCAGGACCCGCTGGATTAGCCGCCGCACAACAATTAAATTTTGCTGGCCACCACGTGACTGTTTATGAAAAGGACAATAAAATCGGTGGTCTTTTGAGATATGGCATCCCCGATTTTAAAATGGAAAAAACCGTTATTGACCGTCGATTAGAAATTCTCATGGCTGAAGGGGTTCAATTTAAGTGTAATCAGCACATTGGGGTTTCGGTGGCCATTGAAGAGCTTTTAAGTAAACATGATGCCATTTTATTGGCTATAGGGGCAGGCATTAAGCGACAACTACCCATTGCTGGTCATCAATTAGAAGGCGTGATTCAAGCCATGGAATATTTACCTCACAATAATCAGGTGGTTGACCAGCAAACTGAATTAAATGCTAAATACAATGCCATTGACCGGCATGTTATTGTTATTGGTGGAGGGGATACGGGATCCGATTGTATTGGAACAGCCAACCGACAAAAAGCAAAATCGGTCACCAATTTTGAAATCATGCCCAAACCCTCCATGCATCGTACTGAAGAAAATCCTTGGCCTTATTGGCCTTTCACTTTGTCCACTAGTTCATCGCATAAAGAAGGGGTTGATCGCAATTGGAGCATCATGACAAAAGAATTTATTGGCGATCATCACAATCATGTTCAACAACTCAAAACTGTGGAAGTCACATGGGAAAAAGATGAATATGGTATCCATAAATTGGTTGAAAAACCAAATTCAGAAAAATTATGGCCATGCGATATGGCTTTGCTTGCTCTAGGCTTTACTGGCCCGGAACCGACCCTCGCCGAGCAGTTGAATTTACCATTAGACCATCGGGGTAATTTTCAAACTTCAAATTTTCAAACCCAGAACCCCAAAATATTTGCCGCAGGAGATGCGCGTCGTGGACAGTCATTAATTGTCTGGGCGATTTCTGAAGGAAGAGACGCTGCCCATTATATGGATCGTTATTTGATGAATAGCACGACTCTTCCATTAAAAAATCTTTACGGCGATATATTAACTCCAAAAGCTGGATGATCGTCTCATCGGTTTATCTGCAAAAATATCTTGATTCTCATGAGTATTTGAAATGAAAATAGCCGTCTTTACCGGATTTTATTCTTCAGGTAATCTCAACATCATTCGTGAAATCCATCATTATTTAACTCAAAAGGGGCATGAAGTCTGGCTGATTAAAAATTTAGAAAACCCATTAGATAAAGATTCGAAATCTTTCAATTTTTATGATCCTCAACCTTTTTTAGACTCTGATTTTGATTTTTTATTAACCATTGGGGGAGATGGTAATTTATTGGATTCGGTCACTATTGTTGGTGATTCCAAAGTGCCAGTATTGGGAATCAATACAGGACGGTTAGGGTTTTTGACTTCCATAGGTAAAGAAAATTATCATAACGGGTTGGATGATTTATTAGAAAAGAAATATTCGATTATCGAAAGAACGGCTTTGAAAGTTGATATCGACGATTCAAAACATTCCAAAATTCAAAACCTCAACTTTGCTCTTAATGAAGTTTGTGTCACGCGAAAAAATAAACTCAGTTTACTTCAAATCGAAGCTAAAATCAACCAAGAAAAATTAACCACCTATTGGGGAGATGGATTGATTATCAGTACGCCCACTGGTTCCACAGCTTATTCTTTGAGTGTTGATGGTCCCATTGTAAGTCCTGATAATTCATGTTGGGTTTTAAATCCGATTGCTCCTCATAACATCAGTGTCCGACCGTTGATTGTTCCCGATTCTAACGAGATTGAGCTACTAGTGACTGGAAGGGGGAAAAATCATTTACTATCCTTGGACTCTAGAACGATTTCACTTGAATATGGAAATCGAATTTTAATACAAAAAGCCCCGTTTCCTATCCATACGATCCA
The DNA here is from genome assembly GCA_026709415.1 of Flavobacteriaceae bacterium. GTDB lineage: Bacteria > Bacteroidota > Bacteroidia > Flavobacteriales > Flavobacteriaceae > Bin25. The sequence goes on along the minus strand of JAPOSZ010000032.1, from coordinate 102,694 downwards.
GCTAAATGGAGATAGTTATTTCAGTACGTTACGAAAAAAGCTCCATTGGGGAATCGATACTAGAAATCATGAATAATCATCAGTGTACTTAGCAAGTCATATTCAGCAAAAAGCCCCTTGTTTAAAGATTTTCTTGATTTTGGGAATCCTTATGATCGGAAATATCCAAAGGACCACTTCACAAGTTTATGAAGTAGGTTTTTTTGGGGGAGGGCATGGTTTATACCTTACAGAACAATACCATCAATTAAAATTCGACTATGATGGCGAGGATGACGAAACGATGGGGAATAAGAATACGATTAGTAGTAAACGTGTTTTTGGGCTTTTACTCCGTCGTAATTCGAATAACTCTTTTTCACTGAGAGCTTCACTTAGTTGTTTTGAATTACAAAATCCTCCATCTTATAAAGAATTCAAATTGCCGAGCAACCGTTCTGGAGTCAAAGAAGGAGAATTCAAGGATCCAGACCCTAGTATTGAACTCAATGTAGGAATAGAGTATTGGCTTATACCTCGGCGCTTACTTGATTGGCATATTCCACAACCTCGCCCCTATATATTCGTTGGTGGGGGTCTTCTCATGAAAAGTCCTAGTTCATATGAACTAGATGACATGCCCAAACCAGAAGATGGAGATGAAGAAGGGAAGTGGAAATTAAAAACACTACCTATTTTGTCTAGTGGGGTTGGTGTTTCGATTAATGCGACCGATTGGCTAACTTTTGGTGTCGAATTTGGAGCTAGATTTACTTTTGAAAAATTCTACAATTTCAAAAAACCCACAGACAATGGAGAAGAAGAAAGTATGGCAAATGGAGAGGAAGAAAAAATGATGAGTGGGTATACAGGAAATAATTGGTATTATGTTTTTGGGATTTCTGCAACCATTTCATTAAAAAAATTTCCTTTAGTTTGGTGAAAGATGAATAATAGGCATGGCTTTTTTCACAATCTATATTCGTTTTCTCACACCATCCATCAGGCCATTAAAAACCAACGAGTTTAAATAACTCGTTTGATATATGTGCCAAAACCTTTTCATGCAGATCTAGATGTTTCATCAACATTTTGTTGTGCTAATTCTGATGAAACAGATTCTAATCAACGGAATCGATTATCCATCGGCTAAACAAAAAATTCAACACAAATCTAAAAATCGATACTTCATTTTTTTACCTGTATCGAGATTATACTTTTCAAATATGCTTTTAGGTTGTTTAACTTTGGACCCAAATTATGGTTATAAAATTATAATTGAAAAGTTGATTTTATTTGATTTTCTGTAGATTTAGTTCCGTGTTCTGTCAAACACCATTTGTTGTCCGTCAATCATCGATACCATGCCGTTAACCGAACTTCCTAGGCATGTGGCCATTATCATGGATGGTAATGGTCGCTGGGCTGAAAAAATAGGAAAACCCCGAACCTACGGCCATCATAAAGGCGTCGATCGCGCCGTTGAAATCGTACAAGAAGCTTCAGATCTCGGAATCGATTATTTGACTCTGTTTGCCTTTTCAAAAGATAATTGGAAGCGACCTGAAAATGAAATATCCATCATCATGAATTTGATGGTTGATTCTCTAAAAACTGAATTTCAGCGTATTGTAGATAGTCAAGTTAAAATCAATGTTATCGGAAATCTCAATGATTTATCTGAAGAAATACAAAACGCTCTAGAAGATATCACCCAAAGCACAGCCAATCACAAAGGCCTCCAATTGACCTTAGCGATCAGTTATGAATCAAGAGAAGAAATCACTGAAGCTACTAGATTAATTATCCAAAAAGTACTCGATGGAGTCCATAAAATGGAAGATATCAATCAAGATATTATCAACCAAAATCTTTATACGGCTTCTCTACCATATGTTGATTTTTTAATTCGTACAAGTGGTGAACATCGATTGAGTAATTTTTTACTTTGGCAATCCGGATATGCCGAATTACTTTTTGATGATAAATTATGGCCCGATTTTAGCAAGCAAGATTTTCATAAGGCTCTGAATGAATACAATAGTAGAGAGAGAAGATATGGAAAAACCAGTCATCAAATCAAACAAAAGGTTTTTGCGGTTTAATACATCCAAACTTTTACTAGTCATCATTTTTATCCCTTGGTTGACCTTTGGCCAAACAGCGGACTATGTCTCAGGAAGAACCTATACAATTGATAGTATCAGCGTTGAAGGATTAAAAACATTTAATCATCAAACCCTAATTTCTTATACTGGTCTTTTTGTTGGTCAACAAATTAAAGTACCTGGAGAAGTGATTTCATCGGTCATTAATAAACTATGGAATCTAGATTTATTTAGTAACATCAATATCTATGCGACTCGAGTCAGTGGAAATAATATTTCTCTTGAAATTGAAGTTGATGAACTACCTACTTTATCAAAAGTTAGTTTTAGAGGCATCAAAAAGGGAAAACAAGAATCGTTGATTGAAGAAACTGAATTGACCGCTGGAAAAAAGCTATCTGAAAGCTTTTTAACCAATACCAGAAACTACATTATAGAAAACTATAAGGAAAATGGTTTTCTCAAGGCCAAAGTCACTCTCAATACGCGTCCTGATAGTCTTAATATCAATCAGTCCGAATTATTAGTTTTTATTGATCCGGGAGATCGTGTCAAAATTTCAGATATCAATTTTGAAAATAATGAAGTGTTTAGGGGCCCTTATCTCAGAAAAAGGCTCAAAAACACGAAAAAGAAAAATAGATTGAGATTTTGGAAAAAATCCAAGTTTATTGAAGACGATTATCAAGCAGATTTGATTTCTTTGGTTGAACACTTGAAAGAAAAAGGCTATCGAGATGCAAGAGTTCTTTCTGATACCATCATTTCTGAAAGTGATAGATTTCTGACCATTAACATTGAAATCGAAGAAGGAAATCAATACTATTTTGGAGACATCGATTTTGTAGGAAATACAGTTTACAGCGATTATTTCTTAAAACAAAAAACCGGCATTCAAAAAGGCGATGTATACAATAGCCGTTTACTTAAAAAACGTATTTCAGAGGTTGGCAATCCAGATGCTGATAATGTAGAAAATCTTTATAAAAACAATGGATATCTTTTTTCAAATATCAATTTAGTCGAAGTCAGTGCCGAACGAGACACCATTGATTTTGAAGTGAGAATCAGTGAAGGTAAACTAGCTCAATTCAACAAAATTTCTGTTACTGGTAATGATCGCACCAATGACCATGTCATTTATCGTGAAATAAGAACAAGACCAGGGCAAATCTATAGTCAAGATCAATTGGTCCGGTCCATTCGAGAACTGGGACAATTGGGATATTTTGACGCTGAAAAAATAAATCCCAATTTTGATAACGCGGATCCAAATGCTGGTACGGTTGATATTTCTTTTCCTTTAACAGAGACTGGGGCTAGCCAAATTCAACTTCAAGGCGGATATGGTGGCGGTGGATTTATAGGGACCTTGGGCTTATCTTTTAACAACTTTTCGATGCGTCATATTTTTAATCGAGAAGAATACAAACCTCTCCCAATGGGAGATGGACAAAATTTGAGTTTGCGTTTGCAATCTAGTCAGTTTTATAATACGTATAGTTTTAGTTTTTCTGAACCGTGGCTTGGGGGGCGTCAACCGGTGAACTTTTCGACTTCTTTTTCTCACACCATTCAATATCGATATGACTATTCTACCGGTCGAGCCGATAAGAGTCAATCTTTTCAAATCAGCGGAGCATCCATTGGACTAGCTAGAAGATTACAAGTTCCTGATGATTATTTCCAATTATCTCAAAGCCTAGCTTACCAATACTATAATTTCAATAATTATTTTACAGGACTATTCACTTTTGGAAATGGTGTTGCCAATAATTTTGCTTACGAAATAGCCCTTTCAAGAAATAATACCTTTACCAATCCCATATTTCCAGTAGGGGGTTCAACCTTTACCATTCGTGCGAAATTAACCCCACCCTATTCTTTGTTTTCCAATGTCGATTATGCTGATTTAGAAAATCAACCTCAATATCAAGATGACAATGGAAATCCCGATCGTGAATCAATTGATCAAGAACGATTTCGGTGGCTTGAATTTTATAAAATAAAATTCAATGGAACTTGGTATACTCCTTTGATCGATAAATTTGTTTTAAAAGCTCAAGCAGATTTTGGATTTATTGGGGCTTATGATAATGATCGCGGTCTGATACCTTTTGAACGTTTTTATTTGGGGGGTGATGGCATGCAAAATTATGCTTTGGACGGCCGTGAGAATATTGCCCTTAGAGGTTATGACAATCAATCTTTATCCTCTCCAGATGGCTCCATTATTTATAATAAATTCACTTTAGAAGTGCGATATCCCATTTCACTTAAACCCGCTGCTTCAATATTCGCTTTGACCTTTTTAGAATCTGGAAATGGTTATGATAGCTTTAAAGATTTTAATCCTTTTAATTCAAAACGCTCTGCGGGAGGTGGTGTTAGAATATTCATGCCTGCCTTTGGGCTACTCGGCATTGATTTTGGTTATGGTTTTGATAATCCCAATTTTCCAACTGGGGAAGCCAGTGGGTGGGAAACTCATTTCATTATTGGACAACAATTTTGATTTTTATTTCCTCCACTAATACAAGCTTATAAGTCTATTAAACAGTCAATTTAATTTACGATATTTGTAGGCCTAAAAAAATTTTAAACAATTAAAGTATTCTTTAAATTAATTCAGATAACAATGATAAAATCGACAACATACACTTTATTATTAGGTTTTCTTTTTGTATTGGTATCTTCATTTTCTGCTCAAGCTCAACATAACATTGCTCATATCAACACTCAACAATTGTTGAGTGAAATGCCTGAGGTCATTGCAGTCAATAAAGAGCTTGAAAACCTTGAAAATCAGTATTCGACTGAACTAGATTCTTCGGTCAAAGAATACCAAACCAAGGCTCAAAATTATGCGGCTGAGGCTGAAAACCAATCTGACTTAATCAATCAACAGAGATCACGAGAATTAGAAAGCATGCAACAGAACATTGCAGAATTTCGTCAAACAGCTTCTTTAGAACTACAAAAAAAACAAGGAGAACTAATGAATCCACTGATTGAAAAAGCTCGTGCTGCCATCGAAGCGGTTGCTTTGGCTCAAGGATTTGCCTATGTACTTGATTCGTCTCCAGGGGGAAGCGTCATCGTAGCTAAGGGTAAAGATCTGACGGCTGATGTTAAGCGAGAATTAGGATTTTAACCTACCCTTTCTATCCTTTTTTATTTGAAGTTGGTGTTTTGAATTGGAATACCTCCAGTTCAGGCAGAATGTCCCACTTTATCCGTAGTAATTCATTGGACTAGTCCGTGTTTCATTTATAATGAATCTCATAGTTTTCTTGCCTTGTGTATGGAATCTAAACATACCAACAAAATAGACAAGGTTCTATCCACGCACACTGGAACAGAACCAAAGTTTTAAATTCAACATGAGCAAATGTTGCACTAGGGAGTTGAACATGGCATCATTAAAAAATGAAATTTGATACATCTAATTGAATATGTTTCTAAAACTATATTTTAGAGCGCTTCGGTTTAGGGGTATCATATACAAACCCCAAACAAATGCTATTTCTGGGATTCTCATGTGTGTCTATTACCAGATTTTACGAATATTAATAATCTGCTTCGTTGGCACTAGCTTCTTGGGATGTTTTCCATCGGTGCCACTCCGTAACCATCTCTTCAAATTTATCGGGATGGGAAGCAGCCATATTAATCGATTCGGCAGGGTCTTCTGAAATATCATATAATTCAAAAGTTTTACCTCCGTCATCACTATAAATCTTATGGTTTTCACTCATCAGGCTGGCTTGTTGTTGGTACCTGAAAGCCAGGTTCTTTTCTCTTTTTTCTGTTGTGCCGTTAACAAGGGGCATTAGGTTTATGCCATCATAAGGGCGATTGTATTTTTCCAAATCGATATTGAGAATGCTGGCAATGGTAGGGAAATAATCTGAAGTAAAACATGGGGCCTCTAGGATTTTTCCTGATGGAATTTTCCCGGGCCACTCCATGATGCCAGGGACTCTTATACCTCCTTCATATAGACTTCTTTTTCTGCCTTTCAAGCCCTTGGTGGTTCCTTGCGTCCTTCCTGCTACAACAGTTCCTTCAGGGCCATTGTCACTGGTAAAAAACAGGACGGTATTATCGGCCACTCCTAATCTAGTTAAGGTTTGTCTTAAACGCCCTATTTGCTCATCCATAGCGGTTAACACACCATAGAAATGCTTTTGGTCTTCGGATAAGTGAGCGTATCGCTGTTTGTACTTTTCTCCTGCAATAACAGGCAAGTGTGGCGTATGGAACCATACAACACTTAAAAAGGGCTGGTCTTTTTCTACGGCGCCTTCAATGAAAGGAATCACCCTGTCCATAATCACACGAGAATCATCGCCCTCCAAGTTATCAGTGACTATTTTTCCAGGTTCGGTCCAATAGCGAGTATTAAACGGTTCACCTACTTCAAGGGATGCCGAAACATCTTCCGCAGATCTCGGAGGCGTAATCATAGGATTCCAAGTAGGCACTTTTGATTCCGTCGCAAAATAGATATCGAAACCATGTTCAGTTGGTGGAGCATAATGGATATCATGTTCAGGCCTGCCTCCCCTATTAGCATCCACAATATCTTTGGTCAATGTGCCTAGATGCCACTTGCCAAAGTGTCCAGTGGTATAACCGGCTTCTTGAACCATTTCTGCTAAAGTTACTTCCTGTTTTTTTATATGACCGCAATTGGCTGTACAGATACCATAGCGAAGTGGGTGACGCCCGGTCATGACACTTCCACGAGTGGGAGAGCATACTGCTGAAGCAGCATAGAACCGATTGAAAACAATGCCATTGGCAGCCATGGCATCAAGGTTGGGCGTTTTTAAGTGCGGATGTCCGTTATAGCCAGTATCACCCCATCCCTGGTCATCGGCCATTATGAGAATGATGTTGGGCGGTATGGTTTCTTTTGATTTTTGCTTGCATGCCATCATAATCAGTGGCAGCAACCAGATCATCAATATCTTTTTTGTAGGCGACATCTATTTGTATTCATTATTTCGTTTTGTCTTACCTGCATTTCACATACCATTTCAGCACATAGCAGACTTTGTCTTCACAGTATCCCTTTTTACACAGGTTTTATTTTCTTATCCGTAATTTGGGCAGATAGTGGTCCCATCAATAGGATAGTAATTTGTTTATCGTTTACTTAATAACGTTTCACTCATTCTATGGTGATTTATTGGGATTACCATCACTTATTCATCATCATCAGTTTTTAATCCCACTCCCATTAAAACCAATCACCTTTTAGTCTAGATAATAACACGCAGATTAGACTTTTACTGAAGACATTCTCAGTCGTTTTTACCCTTATCACCTATTGTTAAAATTTATTGTTCTAATCTTTTAATCTGCTTTTTTATTTATCCACCAAAGTTCAGGCCACCAAGGTTCACCATCATTTTTTTGTGCAATCCCTGGGGTACTACGGCCTTCTTCCACGTATCTTGTCAAAAGAGCCAATAGTTCTTCGGCTTTTTGGGATTCTTGTTCATAGCGATTTTCCTGCTCTACTGGGTCATTTTTAAGGTTGTACAACTGCATAATGGGAACCCCTTCTTCTATAGCTTTTTCAAGGGTATATCGTCTTGGTGACCATCCACCCGATCCAGCACAAGTAATGAGTTTCCAGTCCCCCTGACGGATAGCAAAATCGCCATACCAGGCATGGTGCACCGTGGCTTCACAGAAGTCACCTTCTACGGTTTCTCCTTTCCAAAGAGGCAAAAGGTTGTAGCTATCTTCACCCTCGTTGTCTTTTAGGTCATATCCTACCAAAGCGGCGCAAGTAGCCATTAGATCTACATTGCTGATGGTTTGGGCATTTTCGGTCCCGGCTCTGATGATTTTTGGCCACTTTACAATATAGGGGATACGATGTCCACCTTCCCAAATATCTGCTTTTTGACCGCGCCACGGGCCGCTCACGGCATGGCCTCTTTCTTTGAGCCAAGTATTGTCCGCTTCTGGAGAGCAACCATTATCACTAGTGAATACGATGATGGTGTTGTCTTCTATCCCTGCCACTTTTACAGCCTGGTTGAGTTGCCCCATATGGTGATCTATCTGCATCATGAAGTCCGCATAGGGATTGAGACCGCTCTTGCCATGCCAGTCTCCCGTTGGGAGGATGGGGGTATGGGGTGATGGCAAAGCAAGGTATAGAAAAAAGGGTTTGTCCGCGTTGGCTCGCTCGCTGACGTAGTTAATGGATTTTTCAAAAAAATGGGGAGTGACTTCTTCATGTATAAAATCGGGAGCCGTCAGTCCCTGACGCCACCATGTGAATTTTTCAGAGTTTCCAGTACTATCCACTGGAATGGCTGTTGAATGACCATTTTCCACATATACGTAAGGGGGCATATCCAGTGAACCGGCATGGCCGTAAGCGTAATCAAAGCCTAGATCGTTGGGATTGTGTTCTACTTTTTTGGTAAAATCTATTATTCCAGTACTATCTTTAGCCCAGTTCCATCCCAAGTGCCATTTACCGATAAAAGCAGTAGCATAGCCGTTTTTTTGAAGGACAGAGGCTACGGTGGCACGCTCTTTTTCGATGAGTGCGCTAGACTCACCTACCAATACGGCTTTTTTTAGGGTAGAGCGCCAGTTGTAACGGCCCGTGAGCAGACTATAACGTGTAGGGGTACACACCGAGGAAGAGGTGTGAGCATCCGTAAAGCGCATGCCTTCTTGTGCTAATTGATCGATGTGGGGCGTTTTGATTTTTCCGTCAGGGTTGAAGGCCCCAATATCACCATAACCCAGATCATCGGCCATCACATAAATAATATTAGGACTGGCTACTTTTTTAATTTCATTTTTGCATCCTACAATGAGTAAAACCACTAGTAGCAAAAATGGTGTTAACTGTATGTGCTTTTTCATTAATCGGACTTGTTTTACATTCTTTTATTATTTCTATTGTAGTGATTTATTTCTTTTTTGCAAACATTCTAATGTGTTTAAGATCCATTGATGAAAGTATTGGTTGGCGGTTGCACATGTGGCACTGGCGAGTTGAACATGGCAAAACAATAAAATTCATATCATTTAATGACCATTTTAATGATGTCGCTTGACATCTATTCTGTCGGGATGACAGGATTTGAACCTGCGACCCCACGCACCCCATGCGTGTGCGCTACCAGGCTGCGCCACATCCCGAATCAATTAAGAAGCTGGGCAAATATAATCTATAGAAATTTTTAGGTTCATTTCGAGAAAATGAATGGGTGATTTTTACTACTTTGCTGATTTGTAAAATGGACAGTTAATGGAGTACTTACTTTCATCAATTGGGCTACTATTTTGTCCACTAGTTTTACTGTATTGTCAAGACAGACCCGATAATCCCCCATTTATTGAGTCACCAAAAGAAGTGGATTATGGCTACCAAGTTGTGGTTGATAGTCTGGAGATTCCATGGGGCATGGATTTTATTTCTGAAAATGAACTGTTGATCACAGAAAAAAAAGGGGAACTAATCTATGCTGTTGATGGTCAAAAGACTCAAATTTCTGGATTGCCTTTTGTTTACCAAAGAGGTCAAGGGGGATTACTTGATGTGGCATTGCATCCCGATTACAGAAACAACAAGGTCATCTATTTTGTCACGGCTACCAATACAGAAAATGACGATCAAGGGGGAAACACGGCGCTCTATAGTGCGGTCCTTAATTTAGAAGATTTTAGACTTGATGATTTGACCCTACTTTATAAAGCCACCCCGAATACCAAAAGACCACACCATTGGGGGTCTAGAATAATATTTGATGATCAAGGGTATCTTTATTTCGCTGTCGGTGATCGAGGGCAACGAGACATCACACCACAAGATTTAACCACGGATGGTGGAAAGATTTATCGTTTGCATCTTGATGGTAGTATTCCTCAAGATAATCCTTTTGTTGGTCAACCAAGTGTTAAAGAAGCTATTTTTTCATATGGCCATCGGAATCCCCAAGGCATGTTTTTCCACAATGAAAAAAAAGAAATATGGCTTCATGAACATGGTCCTAGAGGTGGGGATGAGATCAATATTTCTAGAAAAGGTTTGAATTATGGATGGCCGGTGATTTCTTATGGTATCAATTATAGCGGCACCATCTTTACAGATAAAACCCATCAAGAAGGCATGGAGCAACCTTTTTACTATTGGACTCCCTCTATTGGACCCAGTGGAATGGCTATATCCACTTCAGATATTTATCCCGATTGGAAAGGAAATATTTTTGTTGGTTCTTTAACATTTTCTTATTTGGAACGATTGGTCATTGAGAATAATCAAGTGGTCAAACGAGAAAAAGTCCTAGATGAAATTGGAAGAGTGCGTAATGTCAAGCAAAGTCCCGAGGGTTACCTTTTTGTCGGGGTCGAAAATCTCGGTATCATAAAAATTATTCCATCCCATGAAAACCTTTCTACTTCTCTTTAGTTTGAGCAGTACAATTTTGTTTTTTACAGTACAAAAAAACAAACCATTGAAAGAAAGTATTGCAGATGGTGAAATGATTTATAACGACTTTTGTTTACAATGTCATCTACCCAATGGAAAAGGGGTTGAAGGCGCTTTTCCAGCGTTAGCCCAAGCGGACTTTTTATTTAAAAATATCGACAGAAGTATTGCTTCTCTAAAGTATGGAACGCAAGAACCCATTATAATCAATGGTATAGAATACAATGGATTGATGGTCGATCAAGGACTAGAAGATCAAGAAGTCGCCGATGTGATGAATTATATATTAAATAGTTGGGGAAATTCTCACCCACATATGATCACCTTTGAACGAGTGCAATCAATTAAACCTAACGACTGATCATGATTAAAAAAGTCCATAAAACTCTTTTAATCTATGCTGTAATAACCATTGCATTTGCCGTATGGATGGCTTTTTATGATGATCATTCCATAGCCATTCACAGAGAATTAGACCTGGAGATTTCCAATCTTAAATCAAGTAAAAAGACGTTAACTTCAAACATCTCAGCTGTACTACACCAAATTGAAACGTTAAAAAACCCCGATAGTTTAGAAAAATATGCGCGTGAAGAATTTTTTTATAAAGCGGAAGATGAAATTATTTATATCATTGACTCGACCACAATTAACTCATTAGCAGAATAAGCTATCAACAAACTACTTTTTGAATTTCAGTTGTTTAAATAATCATTGAACTTTGGGAAAAGTCATAGCCATTGCCAATCAAAAAGGAGGGGTAGGTAAAACCACTAGTGCTATCAATATCGCAGCCGCCATCGGTATTTCAGAACGTCGGGTCTTGTTGATTGATGCGGATCCACAGTCCAACGCCACTTCTGGTGTCGGACACCAATCAGAGAACCAACAACCAACCACCTACGATCTTTTGATAGGACAAACAGAGGTGCATTCAACAATCGTTCAAACCAATATCAAAAACTTGGATTTAATCCCTTCACAAATTGATTTGGTGGCAGCCGAAATTGAACTAGTCGATCAGACGGAAAGAGAATACATGCTTAATATCGCTCTTTCTGATATCAAGGATGATTATGATTACATCATTATTGATTGCGCTCCATCTTTAGGTTTGATTACCATCAATGCATTAACCGCTGCTGACTCTGTGTTGATTCCCATCCAGTGTGAATATTTTGCTTTAGAAGGTCTTGGATTGTTATTAAATACCATTAAAAGTGTTCAAGAATATTATAATCCAGAACTAGATGTGGAAGGAATCTTATTGACGATGTATGATACCAGATTGAGATTATCTAATTCTGTTGTTCAAGAGGTTCAAAAGCATTTCCATAGCATGGTATTGGAAACCATCATCCCTCGAAATATCAAACTATCTGAAGCGCCAAGCTTTGGTCAAGACATCCTTAGTTTTGATGTGGGATGCCGTGGTGCAGAGTCTTATCTGTCTGTAGCCAGTGAATTGATTAAAAAAAATACTATACCAACGTAGTTCAATGGGAAAATCAACCAAAAAACCAGCGCTTGGTAAGGGTTTGGATAGTATTTTAAGACCATTAAATTCCGGCACACAAAATCCAAAAGATTTTTCTCCAAGCGTTGTTGGAAGAGTACTGCATCTATCCCCTCATAAAATCAAAGTAAATTCCAAACAACCTCGATTAGATTTTGATACTACTTCGTTGGAAGAACTTGCTCAATCCATCAAACTTCATGGGGTTATTCAACCCATTACAGTCAGAAAATGCCCTAAAACCCCCCATTATGAATTGATCAGTGGAGAACGGAGATTACGAGCGGCCAAAATTGTGGGATTAAAAAATATTCCTTCTTATGTGCGAATGGCCCATGATGAAGAAATGCTCCAATTTGCCTTGATTGAAAACATTCATCGAGCGAATTTAAATCCCATCGAGGTCGGATTGACGTTTTCTAGATTGACGGAAGAATTGAATTTAACCCATTCTCAACTCAGCCAAATGATTGCCAAGCAGCGTTCAACCATTACCAATTATATTCGGTTACTCAAACTCCCTGATGTCATCCAATCGGCCTTGGGTCAACAAAAAATCAGCTTTGGACATGGTCGCGCATTAGTTTCAATTGAAAATAAACATGAACAATTATCCGTCTTTAAGAAAATAATTTCAGGTGGATTATCCGTCAGAGTCACCGAACGGTTGATTAAAAAACTAAAATCCTCACCATCCCAAAAACCCGTTACATCCGATCCCCTTATTCCGTCTACTACCAAAACATTAAATCAATTTTTAAATACAAAAATTGATTTCAAACTCACAAAAAAAGGAAGTGGATTTATAAAAATTCCTTTCCGTTCGAAAAAAGATCTTCTATCGATTCTTCAAAAAATAACGGGTGAAAAATAGATATCTGCTTCCAATACTTTGTTCAATATTGGTATGGTCCATTCAAAGTCAAGTGCCGTCAACGGATACCACTCAAGAACCAACACCAGTCAAAGATTTTCAAGTTAAAGATACCCTAATGAGTTTTGAAGCCATTGACTGGCGAGAGCAATTTTCCGAAAGAAGACTTCGTTTAATGGCCGATCCACGGACTCCTGCCAAAGCCACTTTCTTATCGACGGTCTTACCTGGGCTAGGGCAATTATATCTAGGAAAATATCTATGGGCTCCAATTTTTTGGGGTGGAATTGGGGCCTCCATTTATTTTTTTGTAGATAATTCAAAAGAGTATAATCGATTCAGAGATATCTATAAGCGAAGGCTTATGGGATATACTGACGATGAATATTCTGCATTAATTCCAGACAATGATCAAATTCTAAGGGGAATGGATTTCTACGAAAATTATAGAGACATTTCAGCCATATTCATCGCCGTGTCTTATGTGTTGAATGTGATACATGCTAATGTGGCTGCTCATTTACTACAATTTAATGTTGATGAAAAATTAAGTATTCGTTCCAATTTATTGGTTGACCCCCAACAAACCGGATTGTCTATTTCTTTAGAATTTTAAAGCATTGCATCGCTGAAGTTGCATTCGCTACCCCAGAAGATATCCCATGAACCAAGCATTCTCTTCTATTTTCTATTCAGAACAGTTAGAGGGAGTAGGATTTCGAGAAGATTATCGGGGAAATGGATCAAGAAAAATTTATTGGGGACCATGTGGGATGAATTGGGTCATACCATACTTGGATTGAGTCATCTATACCAATGCGAACACATCACGAAAATGATTGTCCGTTACCTCACAGAGGATGCCGATAGGCATAAACAACACCCTCGAGATGATGATGTTGAACCGTGGCCTGATCGAATCACAGATATGTTCATAGGAAAACATCACATAAAGTATTCGTGCCGAAATAGAAAAGGTAGGGATGTTGTCCATTTTGATTTGGCTGAAGTAATTGCCAAGCACAATCATTGATGTCATGATTTTAAAAAACTTGATTGAGAATTAGATTTGTATTCAATCATGACATCAATGATTGATTCCGTTTACCGATATCGGCCAATCAGTAATAATTTGTTACCATTTCTAATTATAGTTCATGATTGTGGCTATATTTAGCCTTAATTTTGCACTATCAATGACAAAGGTTATATGAAAATAATATGGATCACTTCACCGATGCTAACCATGGGTAAAAACCTTTAATATTTTGAAAATCGCAATTTTTGGATACGGTAAAATGGGGCAACTAATCGAAAAAATGGCCCTACGAAAGTCATATCAAGTAGTTTATATACAAGATTTGAATTTTTCTCGTGGTACCATTGATCAAGCCTCGTTGGCCATCGTATTTAGTAGTCCCAACGCGGTGGTTGAAAACATCGAATATGCTTTCAAACACAAACTCAATGTGGTCTGCGGGTCAACAGGATGGTTAAAAGATTATAAAAAAGTAACTCAGATCGCCAAACAATATAATTGCGGATTTCTCTATGCTTCAAACTTTAGTATCGGGGTCAATATTCTATTTGAAATGAATCGAAAGTTGGCCAAAATCATGAAGCCATTAAATGATTATGAGGTTTCCATATCCGAAACCCACCATATAGAAAAAGTTGATAAACCCAGTGGGACTGCCTTATCACTAGCTGAAGATTTGATTCAGATCCACCAATTGAAAAATTGGACTCAGGAAACGGCTTCAAAACAAGAGTTACAAATTGAATCATTTCGAAAAGCAAATGTGGTTGGTGAGCACCAAATCACCTATCATTCAGAAATTGATACCTTGAGTTTGGTTCACCAAGCACACCATAGAGATGGTTTTGCCACCGGAGCTTTAGTAGCTGCCAAATGGATAGAACATAAAAAAGGAGTTTTTACGATGAGCCATGTCTTGTCAGATAATTTTTCTAACTAAAACACATTAACTGATGACCATTACTCAATGGATTTTTTTGTTTTTACTCTTGAACCTTGTTCACTTCGGAGGCACTTTTCGACTTTATAAAGTAGCTGGGAAAAATCCTTATTTGGCTATCATCCCATTTTATAATTTAATTGTACACTTGAAAATTATCCACCGCCCCAAGTGGTGGGTTATACTGTTTTTTCTGCCGACCATCAACTTAATCATGTTGGGGGTTCTATGGGTAGAAACACTTAAGATTTTTGGTAAAGCCAAAACCAGTGATATTCTCCTAGGACTAATCACTTTTGGTCTTTATATCTACACCGTAAACTATTCAAAAAAAATTGAATATGCCCAGTCAATTAATCGCTCCAAACGATCTTCGATGGCTGAAACCTTCAGCTCTATAATTTTTGCAGTCATCGTAGCGACTATAGTCCATAATTATTTTATACAACCCTATATCATCCCTACAGGTTCTCTAGAAAAATCGTTACTCGTTGGTGATTTTTTATTGGTCAGTAAATTTCATTATGGGTCTAGGATACCCACTACAGCGGTTTCACTTCCATTGGTTCACGATACATTACCGCTGATCAAAAAAAGATCTTACCTTAAAAACCCACAGTATCCATACATCCGACTGCCTAGATTACAAAAGGTGGAACGTAATGATATCGTGGTTTTTAACTGGCCTGCAGATACTGTAAGAAGATTTTTTGTCGCTGAAGCAAGAGTCAATAAACCATTGGATAAAAAATCCAATTATGTCAAACGATGTGTGGCGTTACCTGGAGATACCTTGGAGATCATCAATGGTTTTGTTCATATCGATGGCAAAAAAAATAAACTACCAGATCGAGCCAAAATTCAACTCCCTTATCAATTATTCAATAGCAATGGTGTTTCATCAAAAAGTTTAACTGACAGTGGTATTAAGGGGTTTAATCGAAAATACCGAATCGACAATATCACCCAAAGTACCTTCCAAGCCTTGCAATCCGAAATTCTATATACGACTGGGAACAGCTATTCAGACTTTACGGTGATCACTTCGGAAAAGGGACTTTCAGGTCAATTGGTTAGTTCGCTTGGATTACAGGGAAGAGAAATTCTAGAAAGGGTTAAAACAGTTTTTCTTACCCCAGAAGAAGCTCAAACATTGGCCAATGCAGAGTGGTTAGACAGTATCGAACAAAAAATCAATTCAGATAAAAACCCCAATACCACTTTTTTCCCTAATACAATTCCTTTCGATTGGAATGAAGATAATTTCGGTCCCATCATTATTCCTAAAAAGGGAACCACCGTTACTTTGACTTCTAAAAATCGACCACTTTATAAAAAATTAATCATTGACTATGAACACAATACTCTCGAATCAGGAGATTTTGGATTTCGAATCAATGGTCAAAACACAAATCAATACACTTTCAAACAAAATTATTATTGGATGATGGGTGATAACCGCCATCGAAGCGAAGACAGTAGATTTTGGGGATTTGTTCCTGAAGATCATATCGTCGGGAAACCCATCTTTATATGGTTTAGTATTGAAAATTTTACTGAAGGGGTGCGAAATTGGAAAATTCGATGGAATCGAGTTTTTACCACCATTTCTGGAAAAGGAGAAGCCAAAAGTTATTTTCCCTATTTCATTGGTTTGATTGTGTTATGGCAAGTCATGGCTTTTATATTGAAAAGGAGAAAGAAAGGATGGCTCCAAAAAGAAAAAAAGTAAGCTTGTTTGCCTTGGCTTGATAGAAAGCTTCGTTGAGAATTTCACTTCATATTACCGTTATAATTTTTAGAATTTTAGAATCCTGAAAAACATCCTCATACCAGCCTATTTACCACCAATATCTTATTTCAGCTGGTTGATCCATCAAAAACAAATTCTTTTTGCAAGCAATTGGCGCTATCAGAAACAAACATTTCGGAATCGCACATACATCTATGGCCCAAATGGAAAATTACGCCTAGTGGTTCCCATTGTTCACGACAAAAAAAATGATGTTCGAACCGATGGAGAGACCCGAATTTTTAATCAAATTCCATGGAAAACAATCCATTGGAGATCACTTTGTGCTTGCTATCGTAGCTCTCCTTATTTTGAGTATTATGAAGACAGACTGTTTCCTTTGTATCGGAGTCAAAGCAGTCATTTATTTGAGTTTAATATCCAACTAATTCAAACCGTCTGTGACTTTCTAAATTTTGAACTAGATTATCAAGTGATTGAGGCCGTCAAACACCAACATCGCATCACTGAATATTTATTGAATGCAAAAAATCAAACCCATTGTTCACTAAATCAGTACCATCAAGTTTTTGATAATAAATATGGTTTTATCCCTAATTTAAGTATTGTCGACCTCCTTTTCAATATCGGCCCCGATTCTTTGACATTTCTTAAAAAGTTGAAGGTTGTGACAATTTAGATTTAAACACCGTGTGTGCCGTAGGGATATCGAAATCTAGTCAAATCACTACGATTCAATGACAATCAATAATAGATCGCTTTTCCTTTATCTCTTTGAGAATACGCTTGATAGAGTGTCTTACTAAATTTTTTCATGGAAGACAAGAAGAAAAACTCGTTTTCTCGAGTTGTTATATCGATCCATTGAAAAGATAAAATCAACATGGGTTCATGTTGACTAGCGAGTTGAACATGGCTATGAAGTCATTTAAATACTTAAGCGTATAAGACTAAGCAACGGAAAAACTCAAAGAACTAATTGGCTAGTTCGGCCATTATGGGGCGATGGTCTGAAAGCTTGACTTTGGAAGTCCTGAAATCCAAAACATCAATGCTTTCACTTACGATTATAAAATCAATTCGCATTGGAAAAATCAATCCATTGTATGTGGTTCCAATGCCGATTCCTTGTTGAACAAAAGCATCTTTTCTGTTTTGAGTCAATTGTTGGTAAGAGTCTGAAAATGCATTGTTGTTTAAATCCATACAGAGTATCACAGGGTATTGGGTGCTTCGAGCGACAGAATCAATTAATTCCACTTGTTTGTTTTGGATTTCAAGTACTTTTTTTAGCTCTTTAAATTCATTAAAGTGGGACTGCCAATCGGTTATGGTCTCTTTGAAATTAGCTGAAAGTGATTCAAAATGAACACTAAAAAACCGAAACCTTCGATTTTCTATTTCTATATCAGCAAAAACACCCCCGCTATTAGAGTTTTCAAACTCGACTTTTCCTGATTCTAAAATAGGGGCTTTGGAAAGTATGATGTTTCCAAGGTTTCCATTAGTCACCGTCGACTCAAAATATTGATGCGGATAGTTTGAAAAATCTGGAGCCAACTCTACAGAATATTCTTGAAGGCAAACCACATCGGGATCCATACTGTTTATCTGGGCTTGAATTTTTTCAGGGATTTGTTGATCGTCTATCCAATTAAATTGATTAAACAAACGCACATTATAACTCATTACTTTAAGACCCTCTTGGTTATTTGGTTCCCCATCAGGTAATTGTAATAATAAACTCCATTTGTCTAAAGTGAAAAAGAATACAAATAAAAAGAGTAAAAAAGGCCATTTGGCTCGAATAATCCAATACAATAAAAAAATCAAATTGATAATGCTTATCAATGGACATAAAAGAGGTGAAAACCATAAAAAATCAAAATGGATCCATTTCCCCATAGATGCCAATTGAAATATCAGAGTAATGATATTGACCATCAGTATCATGGAAAACAAGATTCTTTTAATCATGATTTTTAATTTTAAAAGAAAATTCAGTCCTCTTTATTGAATAAAAACTCTTTTTCTTCTTGAGACAGACTTTGATATCCAGATTGACTGATTTTCTTTAAAATCTTTTCAATCCTTTCTTGAGACTCTGATGATTGTTTAGATTTTTTTCGCCTTTTTTTCTTTTTATAATCTTGGTTTTTGTTGACTTTAAACCTCGATTTATTCGATGAAAATTTATATGCATTTAAAAAGGAATCCAAAAACTTCTCAAAACTATTTCCAAAAGACTTTCCTAACTTATATTGGTAAACACTATAAAATCCCAAAGCCGCGCCACCAAGATGGGCAATACTTCCACCGGCATTGTTATTAAGTGGTATGGTCAATAGGTCATAGATGACCAAACCAACACCTAAGACATAGAATGGAATACTAAAAAAGAAAAAATTGATCCTCATTCTAGGAACATATCCACACATGAAAATCAATATCGCCATGACCCCGGCAGAAGCACCAACCAACTCGGATACTCCAACCACCTGACTAAATACTGGAAAAAGATTGTATGTGATTATAAAGGCAACTCCACCTGCAATGACCCCCATGAAGTAAACTGAAAGAAATTTTCTATTGCCGACATAGGCAATAAACATCCTTCCCACATAATAAAGGACAAGCATATTAAATAATAAATGAAGAATCCCTCCATGTAAAAAACTATAGGTAATAATCGACCATGGTTGATTGATGAATTGAGAAAGATTAGCTGGTAAATTGAAATACCTAAAATAATCCGTATTGTCACTATCAAACAGAAAAAAAAATACTCTCAGCAATGCCGGTATGGCAAAGCATAAAATATTAATGACAACTAATTTTTCTGCAATATTTAAATTGTTAAACCTCTGTGATAGATTCAAAGACATTAATCGGCAAACTAAATTCTAGATCGTTTATTGAGGTTTCGCCAGTACAACATGATCAAAATACCTGTTAAAGCTCCTCCCAAATGAGCAAAATGAGCAATGGAACCAATGTCATAACTAGAAAAAGCCCCAATTAAGTCGATGACTATTAAACCAGGAACTAAATACTTTGCTTTGATTGGAATTGGTGGAAACAAAAGCATCAAACGAGCATTTGGAAACATCAATGCAAATGCCGCTAAAACGCCATACAATGCACCAGAGGCTCCGACCATAGTCACATGAAAGGCTTCAGCTCCTTTAGAAAAAGTTATTAAATTGGATTCCAATAAGGCTTTCGGAAATTCTTTATTAATCAGTCTTTGCTGTATTTCGAATGGTGAAAGGCCAAAATCACTCAACAAGTTTGAAACACCATTGATTTGAACATAATAATATAATAATTGGATTGCGGCGGCACCAAGTCCTGCTGAAAAATAAAAAAATAAAAACTTGTTAGTTCCCCATTCCCTTTCAAGGGTACTACCAAACATCCATAAAACAAGCATGTTAAATAACAAATGCATAAAATTCCCATGCATGAATAGATGGGTGATGACTTGCCAATAACCAAAATCAGGGTTTTGAGGATAGCGCAATCCAAAGACTTGATACAGATTGCCCATACTTTGCGATGCAAAAAACAAAATCACATTGATAATCAAAAGATTTAGAACGGCTTTTGGAATTGACCTAATCATTCGAATTTATTGACGAGTGAATCTTTATCAAAACTAATGAGTATTTTTTTGTTAAACGGAGACATAAC
The DNA here is from genome assembly GCA_026709415.1 of Flavobacteriaceae bacterium. Taxonomy (GTDB): domain Bacteria; phylum Bacteroidota; class Bacteroidia; order Flavobacteriales; family Flavobacteriaceae; genus Bin25. The sequence goes on along the minus strand of JAPOSZ010000032.1, from coordinate 82,316 downwards.
ATATTCTGAACAAGAAAACAAATCCCTGACCAACTCCTTTTGTTCCAACTCGTTGAGCTCACGATTGTTTGAAATCGCCAATTTTTTTGAAAGAAATTTAGCAATTAAATGTTCCACACCATGATTTTGATCTGGCATTTCATCCAGGGCTTTGTCCAATAATTCAATGATGATGAAATTAATTTTTTCCATAGGACAAAAGGCAGGTGCCCCCAATACTTCTATCGATGTATTGTTTATAATCTTAATCTGAAAACCCGCTAGGGATAACGTGTTTTGAATTTCTTTCAACACATTATTTTGTTTTACAGATAAAGAAATAGTGATGGGGAAAATTAATAATTGACTCGATATTTTATCGGTGGGATTCTCTTGACAAATTTTGTTGAACAATATGCGTTGATGGGCCCTGCGTTGATTGATAACAACCAAACTTGATCCGTTTGAATAAACAATATATCCCGTGAATAATTGAAATATTGTAGGATCTGGGGCGATCTCAACCAATTTAGGATTCCTTTGTGGTTGGGAAATATCGGTTGACATTCTATTAGACCATTCTGAAGGTTTACCTTCAACATCTCTAAAAGGATTGTATTTCGGATCAATAGGAATTGTAGGCGGTTCTACCGTCGTGTCTCTGAAGAAATGAGGAACACTGAATTCAGGATTTTTGTCAAAGTCAATTGGGGGTGTGATATGATGTATCCCCAAACTATATTTAACTGTGGAATTTAAAATGGGATACAAATGTTCAATTTCTTCAAATTTCACTTCGGTTTTAGTCGGATGAATATTGACATCAATTTTATTGGTTGGGGCTTCTAAAAAGACAAAAAAACCTGGTTGATTTTTTTCAGGAAGTAAGCCTTCATACGCTTGAAGAATGGCATGCCTCAAATAGGGATGCCTTATATACCGTTTATTAACAAAGAAGTATTGGGGAATGCCTCTTTTTTTGGACATGGATGGATTTAATATATAACCACTGATTTTGGCAATTTGAGTTTCGGATTCGATTTCTAATAAGTTGTCTTTGAGTTTGGGGCCAAAAATATTTCTCAAACGGAATTTTATAGTGGCCACCGGTAAATGCAACAGTTCTTGATCCTCTTCAAAAACATCAAAACGAACATGGCAATGAGATATGGCCAAACGATAAATTTCATCGAGAATATACTGTTGTTCACGATGGTTAGATTTTAAAAAATTTCTTCTCACGGGTGTATTAAAAAAAAGATTTTTAACCCCAATAGAAGTTCCATTTTCAGCAGCCATAGCTTCTTTTTTAGTAACCCTACCCCCTTCCATACCAAGAAATGTCCCTAGTGGTTGGTTTTGAGTTTTAGAAATGACTTCTACTTGTGCTATCGAAGCAATGGATGCTAAGGCTTCTCCTCGAAACCCTTTGGTGACGATTTTTGTCAAATCATCAATGGATTTGATTTTAGATGTAGCGTGTCTTTGGAATGCCAATTCCATATCTTCAGGAGCTATCCCCACTCCATTGTCCACCACTTTTATTAAACTTCTGCCTGCCTCTTTAATGAAAATTTGTATTTGGGTTGATCGGGCATCAATGGCGTTTTCCATCAATTCTTTCACAACCGATGCTGGTCTTTGAATGACTTCCCCAGCTGCTATTTGATTGGCAACTTGCTGGGGTAATCGAGAAATCAATCCACTCATTGACTAGTTAAAGAAAATGGTATACTCAAAATCAATGATATAAAGAAATAGAAAAACAAGAACTAAAATGATCAATATCAAGGTTTTCGATACTGCCCTATTCTTTCTGTTTCTAGATCGCAACCGTTGGGATGCCCATTGGTTTCGATAATCATTATCATTAAATATTTCTCGACTTCGAGCTATTCTTGAACCAAAATCATAGATATTATGATCTTTTTTCCCCTGGTAATACCTAGGCGTATAATTGAATTTTCTATTTTTAGAGAGTCTAAAAAAATTAATCCTAGGCATGATTCAAATTTACAAGGAACTATTCGAATTTAATTCTTTGATTCTAAGTTGAGCCATTTCAATGGCCGCCATGGCGGCTTGTGAACCTTTATTTCCTAATTTACCGCCACTTCTTTCTCGGGCTTGTTCTATGTTGTCATCAGTAAGAACACAGAAAATAACAGGGACTGTCCCTTTCAAATTCAAATCTTTAATACCATGGGTAACCCCTTGACAGATATGATCAAAATGAGCTGTTTGGCCTCTGATGACGCTGCCAATGGCAATAACCGCACTAGGATTTTTTTGTTGGGCAAGACCACATCCGTAGATTAATTCAAAACTACCTGGCACATCCCATTTAGTGATTTCGGTGACTCCGTATTCTTTTAGTTTGGATTCAGCTCCAATATACAAGTTATCTGTAATGGACTTATTCCACTGAGAAACAACCAAAATGAAGTTAAGTTTCTCAACCCCATCAATCAAAACCTTTGTTTCTTTTGTTGTAGAAATGTAATCTTGAGTTGACATTACCGAAGTAATGTTTCCAGTTTGGCAATTTGAATTTCAATATGTTCGGCTTCCGTTGCTTGGGGATAATCGTTTTTGATGGTATTGAAAAATTCCAAGGCATCCTCATGCCTTTCTAATTCTAGAGCCAGTATAGCTGCTTTGTATAAAAATTTAGGAGCTGTGAAATCGTTATCACTCATATCAATCGCTTCCAAGTAATATTCATAGGCATCTTGTGGCTGCCCCAAACCAGCAAACGAATCAGCGATGGCTCCTTTGGCCAAAGCTGAAAAAATAATGTCTTTTGATTTGAACCTTTCAAGATGCCGGATGGCGTTTTCATACTCCCCCAGTCTTAAATAGGCAATTCCTGCACTATATTGAGCCAATCGAGCAGACTTCGTGCCCCTATACCGATCAATAATTTCTAAAAAGCCGTATTTTCCTTCCCCCCCTTCTAATGAAAGCCGATACAGGGAATCGGAGTTCATGACGCTATTGGTGGCCATGTTGAAATATTCCTGCGCTTGCCCCATTTCTCCAACAACTTCTCTTTCTTTTGGTTCTAAAATGAATCTTTGATTACCTAAATACCCTAAAACCCCAATAGCAATCACTCCTACAGCAATAAGAATATAATTTTGGTTTTTTGAAACCCATCGTTCAGTCTTTGATGCCGTAACATCAAGGGTTTCAAAGACTTCTTTTGTTGTACTTTGAGAAGAAGACGGACTAGATTTGGTGGAGCGCTTTTTATAGGTAGCCATAATACATTAAGGGGCGTCAAAATTAGAATTTTTATCGATTAATCCCAATCCGGTGGCTTGTTTGAATACATCTCTTAGAGTATGAGAGATGTAGCAACCAGTCTTTATCCTTTTTGACCATTCATTACTGACTTAACGGTCAATATTCTCAAAATATTTGCTTTGCTCGATTTTTGTTATTAAAACTTAAATAATCTATGGCAAGGAATCGGTAGCTACCCAATTGAGATATCCTCCTTCAAGGTCATAGATTCTTTCAAATCCCAAATCAATCATAATATCGATTGCTTTTTTACTTCTATTTCCCGATCGACAGTGAATTAAATATGGTTTTGTTTTATCTAAGGTATCAATTTGTCGGATGAAATTAGAATCTAAAACGTTAAAATTCACGGCATTTGGTATCGACCCCTGGATAAATTCATCGGGTCTTCTCACATCGATGATCGGATGTCCTTGCTTTATTAATGCTTTGAATTCTTCAACAGAAACTATTTGATAGTTACTATTTTGAGAATTGATTGCATCAAAAATGTATAGCAATGAATAAACCAAAATGATTAATCCAATGACCCCAAAAAGAACATATTTCTTTAAAAACTGTTTCAGTAGTTTATCAATTTTTTCCATCCAAAAATATGGTTCTGCATTGATAACTTAAACAACAAGTTTTTAACAATTTAAGACTTCATAGACTCGAATGAAACCGTGTTAATTTACTTTTGACTTTAATATTTTTTACTGCCTAAAAACCGTTTAAAAATTGGATTCATTTGCTACTAGACACCTTGGTCCTGACAACCAACAAGTGGCTGTGATGCTTAAAAAACTCGGACTTGATTCAATCGATCAGCTAATTGACCAAGTCATACCATCTTCCATTCGATTAAATCAAACATTAAATTTACCTGATGCTATTTCTGAATCAGAATATAGCCAATTGATGCTAGAGCTATCCAGAAAAAATAACCTGTTCAGAAATTTTATTGGACTAGGGTACCATCCCACCTATTTACCAGCGGTTATTCAACGTAATATTTTTGAAAATCCAGGTTGGTATACCGCTTATACTCCTTATCAATCCGAAATATCCCAAGGCCGATTAGAGGCTCTTTTAAACTTTCAGACCATGGTTATTGAATTGACCCAAATGGAAGTTGCCAATGCCTCTTTACTAGATGAAGCAACGGCGGCGGCGGAAGCCATGCGATTGCTCTTTGTAACACGTTCACCAGAAAAAAAGAAACACCAGGCCCATCGGTTTTTTGTTTCTTCAAATGTTTTTAACCAAACGAGAAAAGTCTTAAAAACAAGAGCCCAACCTATCGATATAGAAATTGTCATCGGGAATCATGAATCGGTTCGTTTTGATCAATCTTATTTTGGAGCTATTATTCAATATCCCAGTCAGAAAGGGAATATCCCTAATTTATCGGCATTGAGACAAAAAACCAAAGCATATGATATTCCAATAATAGTTGCTGCCGATTTATTAAGCTTAGCGATTTTAGAACCGCCGGGTTCTTACGGTGTGGATGTTGTCGTTGGTACTTCACAGCGATTTGGTATTCCTTTGGGTTATGGTGGTCCACACGCTGCCTATTTCGCCACTTTGAATCAATACAAACGACATATTCCTGGACGGATTATCGGCCTTTCAAAAGACAACAGTGGACAACCAGCTTATCGGATGGCACTACAAACTAGAGAACAGCATATCAAAAGAGATCGAGCTACCTCTAATATTTGTACATCTCAAGTTTTACTGGCTGTAATGGCTTCCATGTACGGTGTATTTCATGGACCAAAAGGTCTCAAATCCATTTCAACTCAAATTCACCAAAAGGCATTACTTCTGAGTCAAAAATTAAATTCTTTGGGTTATCAACAATTAAACGATCATCTATTTGACACTCTTCAAATAAGGGCAGACTCTGAAAAAGTAAAAGTAATGGCTGAAAGCAATGGCTTCAACTTTTGGTATGTTGATCAACAAACGGTGTGTGTTGCAGTCAATGAAATCACTACTAATCAAGATCTCATTGATATCACTCAAGTATTTAAATCCGCCAAAGGACAAATAGCTAGTGATGATCCACATGTTTTAGGGAATATTCCAAAAGTCTATAATAGAACATCAACGTTTATGGAGCATCCCGTGTTCAATCAATACCATAGTGAAACTTCTCTCATGCGATACATCAAATCACTTGAAAACAAAGATTTAAGCCTCACTAGCTCCATGATTGCTTTGGGATCTTGTACAATGAAATTAAATGCTGCCGCCCAATTACTTCCTTTGAGTAAAAGTTCTTGGAATTCACTACATCCTTTTGCCCCCAAAAATCAGGTGCTGGGGTATCACAAAGTATTGCATGAATTAGAAAATTACCTCTCTGAAATCACTGGTTTTTATGCCACATCACTTCAACCTAACTCTGGCGCCCAGGGAGAATTTGCAGGACTATTGGTGATTAAAGCTTATTTAAATAGCATCGGAGATGTTCATAGAAATGTGTGTTTGATTCCAGATTCAGCTCATGGCACCAACGCCGCTTCAGCCATTATGGCTGGACTCAAAGTAGTGGTTGTACGATCGGATAATCAAGGGGAGATCGATTGGGACGATTTTCAATCCAAAGCCGAGTTACACAAAGAAAAATTGGCAGCCATCATGATTACCTATCCATCTACGCATGGCGTCTTTGGATCGAATATTAAAAATGTCACCCAATTGATCCATCGTTATGGTGGACAAGTCTATATGGATGGGGCCAATATGAATGCTCAAGTTGGATTGACCAATCCTGCGATCATTGGAGCCGATGTTTGTCATTTGAACCTGCACAAGACATTTGCCATCCCACATGGCGGAGGAGGTCCGGGTGTTGGTCCTATTTGTGTGGCCGAGCATTTAGCTCCTTTTCTTCCTGATACTTCTATTGAAAACTCTGAAAACAAGGTCCCTACTCCAATCCATATTTCAGCGGCACCCTATGGATCTCCTTTAGTTTCTTTAATTTCCTATGGCTATATACGATTATTGGGAAAACATCATTTAAAGCGTTGCAGTGAAATGGCCATTTTGAATGCCAATTATATTCAAAACCGACTAAAAGATCACTACCCCATTGTATTTACAGGAGATCAACATCGGGTAGGTCACGAATTGATTATCGATTGTCGGTCATTTGTAAAGTTCCAAATCGATGCTTCAGATATCGCCAAACGTTTAATGGATTATGGCTTTCACTGTCCTACACTATCGTTTCCAATCAGAGGCACGTTAATGATTGAACCGACTGAAAGTGAAAATCTTTCAGAAATCGATCGATTTTGTGATGCTTTGATTTCAATTCATGCTGAAATCACTTCCAATGATGAATCAATCCGACAACTGCTAAAAAATGCTCCACACACCATAGAGATGGTGACTTCAGATCATTGGGATTTTCCATATTCAAGAAATCAAGCAGCTTTTCCAAATGGCAAAAGAGCTAAAAAATATTGGCCCCCTATTCGGCGTATTGATGATGCTTATGGGGATCGAAATCTAGTTTGTACTTGTCCTCCTATTGAAGCCTTTGAAGAAGTCTGATGAAATTGAAATATCAGATTTCATTTTATAAACCGTGAATTATTGCTCAATTTCCTAGCCGGCTTAAATTGTTGCACCGAATGAATGACTCGTTTCAATCGAATGCTTCATGAACATCCCATTGGATTTCGATTATTCATAATTTTGAACGGATGAATTTCATGTTCCACATTGGAAATTACCTTATAATGATCTATCGGGTGTTTGGAAAGTTCACGCCCTGGTCGATCATGCGCCAATTGATTTTAAAAGACATTGATACTTTGATTATTGGTTCCATGGGAACTGTCATTTTTCTTTCTTTTTTTGTTGGAGGGGTTGTTACCATTCAAACGGCTTTAAACATTGAAAATCCACTGATTCCGAAAACAATCGTTGGTTTTGCGACCAGGCAATCGATTATTCTAGAATTTTCCCCCACTTTAGTCTCCATCATCATGGCAGGAAAAGTCGGATCTTACATTACTTCTTCGATTGCCACGATGAGAGTTACAGAACAGGTTGATGCTTTAAAAATCATGGGGGTCAACACCTACAATTATTTGATTTTTCCAAAAATTGTAGCCATGATGATTTATCCCATTTTAATCACATTTTCCATGGCCTTTGGTATTTATGGAGGATACCTTGCTGCTGTTTATGGTGGATTTGGAACTACTTCAGATTTTATTACGGGCGTTACTGACGATTTTAGACCCTATCATGTCATTTATGCTTATATCAAAACCGTTGTCTTTGCTTTCATTTTGGCTACTATTCCTGCCTACCATGGGTATTTCTCCAAAGGAGGTTCATTACAAGTTGGAAAAGCAGCCACCGTCTCTTTTATTTGGACTTCAACGGTCATCATCGTGGTCAATTACCTTCTCACTCAACTGATGCTGGCCTGATGATACAAATTGAAAAATTATACAAGCAATTTGATGGAAACTATGTTTTGAAAGACATTTCAACAAGATTTGATGTCGGAAAAACCAATTTAATTATCGGTGAATCAGGATCCGGTAAAACTGTTTTAGTAAAATGTATACTACGTCTTCATCAAATTGATTCGGGTGACATTATTTATGAAAATCAAAGACTCAAAGACTTCGATGATGAAGCTTTGATTGACTTGAGAGAACAAATGGGGATGGTATTTCAGGGAAGTGCCCTTTTTGATTCCATGACTGTTGAAGAGAATATATCCTTCCCATTAAAAATGCATACCAAAAAGTCAAAAGATGAAATATTAGATCTCACCGAAAGAATTATACAACGCGTCAATCTGCTCAATAGTAATAAAAAGTTCCCCAACGAACTCTCGGGTGGAATGCAAAAAAGAGTTGCCATTGCACGAGCTGTTGTCTCAAAACCCAAATACCTTTTTTGCGATGAACCCAACTCTGGATTGGATCCTTACACCGCTATGTTAATAGATAACTTAATTGCAGAAATCACTCAAGAATACCAAATCACCACAATCATTAATACGCATGATATGAATTCTGTATTAGAAATAGGAGAAAAGATTATATTCTTGAAAGGCGGCGTTAAAAACTGGGAAGGAACAAAGCATGAAATCATGAATTTTTCCACCCAAGAAGTCAGAGATTTTCTTTATTCTAATAAAGTGTTTCGAGAACTAGGAAAATACGTCAGGCCAACCCAAACAGAATAATTACTGAACCTCTAAGCCCCAAAAATTCGATTCAATCCTTTCATCATCATTTACCGAAATAGACCGAGTTTACCACCAGATTCCATTCAAAATATCAATTGGGCCTATGACTAATCAGGTTTTATTTCTGAAATCGATTCAAAAATCTGCTCTCCAATCCGTTTATTGAGTTTATTTTCTGAAATGACATTAGCTTTTAAAATGCCACATGAAAGACGTTCCTGTGGTGATTCAAATGATTTTACTTTTAGATTTGGTTGATCGGATGTTGCCGTAGGATACAGTAAAAATGATTTTTTCACATTCCAGAATTTATTGTATACAAACATTTGTCTCAAATCAGATGTTGATGGATTATCAATATACCTTTTCCACTTGGTATCGATAATAAAACTTTCCATATTCATACTTTGAACATATATATCTGGTTTTAATTGATTGTTACCCCAAAACCTTTTGCTCTTTTGCCCCTGAACTTTAGAATTAAATCTTCTAGAAGATTTCTGTAATTGAATCAAAATGTATTCTTCCCATAATTGATTCATGTCAAAAAGAATAGCCACCATTTTATTATTTCCAATGACTATATCGGGATTATACCCTTGGATGATCCATTTTGCTAGTTTGAATCCCCGTTCATATATTCTGGTTTTTCCTTCGAGTTTCACTTTTGAAAACGTTTTATCCGTTAGTTGAATATTACTGACATTTGGAAATCTTTCTAATAGTTGAAGGCATTTTCCATAGAGAATCGAACCCGTACTATATCGCTGTACAATTTTTAGTGCATCGAATAAGATTTGATGGATGAGATGATCGTATTCGTATTTGATATGAGAGGTATAAAATCGTTCTTTATGGATATAGTTTTTCCTTAGATGCTTAGAAAACATAAGTTTCCCTTTTAACGCTGTTAGATTTTGAGAATACCGATCATATTTTCTTTGGAGGCCTCGTCGAAACAACTTTTGTAGTTCATTGAGATAGAGGTCAAAGAGTAATTCAATAAAACTGTTTTGACTTGTCTTTAAAGAACTATAATTGGTTACCGTGGGATTCAGTTTTAGAGTTGCTTTGAGCATCTCCAAGAGTACTCCTCGCCAAAGACTTTTCTCATCTACTGAGGGTCTATTATCTATTTTGGGGAGGACTTCTATTGTAATAGCATTTACTTGTAAGACACCGACATACTCTTTGAACTGGATTCCATTGTATTGTAGATTAAAAAACTTTTTATCGTGTTTTGCATTGAAAGCATGAAGGCTTTTTTTATCATTTTCATCAAGATTTAATTCTTTCCAACTGTAAAATTGATGCTCAAAAACTTTATGAGTTTTCATTATTTTGAGTTTCTTTAAAATTAGAAAGCGCTTTTTCTAACTTTTCCAAACTGACTTTTTGGATTTCATATTTCGTAGAGATATTAATCGAATTTTCTTCTCCATCAAGTTTCGGAATATCATCAGCGGTTAAATCCCTTTTTTTAAGGGGCTTATATACCTGAGTGCACAAAGGGAGCCAAAAAAAAAGAAAATCACTTCACTTTTTCAGGTGGTGTTGAGAATAGGAGTTTCGCTAATGCTTCTGGTGATTCGGCTGGTATCGATTGAGATAGATTTAATATATCCCTTGTTTTAGGACGGCCACGGGGATTCTTGCTTGTTTTTAAGTTATGTTTTACGTTTTGTTTCATTTTTCGAATTAAAATTTTTATCTAATTGTATTTTCCATCTTTTTTCATCTTCTCTAATTTCGTCTGAAATATCAAAATTATTTTTAGCATGTTTAAAAAAATCGTAATTGTATTTTTTTCCTTTCTTAACGACTTCACCTGAATTTGAAATTGTTAATGAAGTTTTCTGATTGTCAGTAATTTGATATGAATCTAAACTAAGATCATCAAATTTTTCAACATCATCAGTGTGGAAAATAAAAAAAATAGCGTCTTTCTCTTTATTATCTTTTTCAGTTATCTTATCTATTACTTGAATCCAAGCATAAAAAATTCGACTGTCTGCTAAATGATAACGTATTTTAGCATGAAAACTATAATTTTTTAATCCAGTGGTTAAAGAGTTTTTCGATTCTGGGGTTTTTCCTTCCGAAGTTTTAACCTGAATAAATCGAACCAACATAAAAAGAGTGTTTTTTTCACATTCTTTGCAGAGGTTAGTTACGGCTTTAACTTTTCTAGGCTTCGTATCAGAGTTTTTTGTATAATTTTCAGTTGTTCTTGTATAAGTTTCTTTAAAAAATTTTTTGCAATTAGTGCAGTAACTTTTTGTTATAACAAAATCGAATTTATCATCTATGTAGGCTCTATATACCTGCCAATCACGTTCATGTAACTCCATAGCCAAACGCATTTCACCGTATAATCCAATAACTTTCTTATCTTTTTCTTCAGCCATATTATACCCCCCCCTTGTCTAACTCTTTGAATAATAAGTTATTACGAGCAATATTTTTTAAAATGGAATTTCTAAACATTGATTTGTTTAATTCGACACCTATTCCATTTCTTCCTCGTTTGATTGCTTCAATTGATGTTGTGAAACTACCTGCAAAAGGATCGAATACCACTTCATTTTTACCTGTAAATACTTCTATGGCATACGCTGGAATTTCGTTTGGAAAGGGAGCGGTATGTCCTAAAGTGTTTTCTCCTTTACTATTTATTTTAATCACTGGATTTAATTTGACTATATCCCTTCTCCATTTTTTCAAGAGATCAACATCAATTATATTTTCATCTTTTTTCAACCCATTCATAATGTATGTGCGATTAGAAAACCTTTTACCCCTATTCCCTGCTGATCTTTTCATACATTTTAAGTTTTTACACTCCCAGGATTTGACCCCAATTCCAGAGTAAGCATTTCCATTTACTTTTAAACATCCACAAATAGGACAAGGGTATAAATAATTATCCAAACGATGTTTGTAAAATACGAAAACATGTTCATAACAATTGATGGGATATTGATACAATGGATAGGGATTGTTTGCGTTTTTATGTCTTTGACTTTCTACTTCTCCTTTATCCCAAATAAAATCATCCACAAATTGAAACCCGACATCTTCAAAAATTTTTGTAAAGTAAGCTCCTAAAGGAATCCTTCTTTTTCCCCAACTTGAACGAGTATGTTTATGATCGTTATCAAATATATCTCCAACATTGAAAACAAATGGTCTGTGATTGTCCAAAACTCGATATGATTCTTTAATAATTAATTTCATATCATCTAAATATTTATCTATATCAGGCCAAGTACTGTAACTTCTTGCATTATAGTATGGTGGAGATGTCACCATCAATTGAACACTTTCTGATTTCATTGTATTCAACACATTGAATGAATCTCCCCATATGACGCCAACTTTAGAAATATCACTTTTAATAAATGAACTTAATTGGTCATCCGTTTTAGAATGTTCTTTTTGATGAATTTCTTTTACAAAAATTCTATATTCTTCAGTGAACTCTCTAACAACATTAACACGATGACTATTTAATCGCTTATAAACACGATTTTTAAGATTCGTTTTTTCCTTCTTTGTAAAAATCCTATCAAGGTATCGATCACTAGTCCTAAAAATTGTTTCAATGTAATCGGAGTTTTGAACGATTTTAGTTGGATTCATTCTCAATACAATAAAAGTTCGGATTACTCTTTATCAACGTTTGGTATGTCAATCGCTTTCCTTCAAATCCTGAAGCCATTTGATTCATTTGCTCCATCGTATTCATGCCCCGTACATTATGCCGACCAGCAAACTCCGTCACGTAACGATCCAGTTGCCAAGAAGATAACTTGTGATACGTCCCATAATAACCCCGTTTCAATAAAGACCAAAACGATTCAATGCCGTTGGTATGGACATCTCCATGTACCCATTCATTGACCGAATGCTTCACTTTTTGGTGGATGTATTCTTTCACTAATTGATTGTACGAAGATAAGTCATCGGTGAATACTTCTGTTCCTTTCTTGGTTGTTTCATTGACAAAATCAGTTAATGTTTTTGTTTTTGTATTCTCTACCACTTGTGCTTGAATTTGATTCGTTTCACGATTTTTAGCACCAGCGACAATGGTTTTACCAACCGCACCTCTTCCCGCTTGGAGTTTTTTATCGGCGTGTTTATTCTTTTCTTTCCCACCCATATAGGTTTCATCCACTTCAGTGGGTCCAGAAAATAAGCACTGATTGACTTCCCATGTTTTTCTTATACGATGTGCCAAATGCCATGCAGCTTTCTGTGTGATACCTAAATCACGATGTAATTTCATGCTAGAGACGCCTTTAATGCCTGTCGTTAAAATATAAACAGCGATCGCCCAAATTCGATAGCTTAGCTTAGTGTCTTGCATGACTGAGTTGACTCGCACACTGAATCGCTTCCGACAATCTCGACAATGATAAGGCATGGAGGGATGTTTTGTACCGCTTAATACATTGGTTGATCCACAATGAGGACACTTGGGTTCATGCCCCCATCGTTGAAAAGCAAACCACTGTTCTGCCGTTTCATCATCGGGAAACATCTTCAATATCTGGAACCATGAAATCCCTTTACGATGATATTTTCCTGGGGCGATTCCTTTTTGTTTTTGAGTTGTTTTTGGTTGATTCATGATATCTATTTTTGTCTATTTGAATGCACAAATATACACTTTTTTTGAAAGAATCAGTATGAAATCAAAAAAAAATAATCAATGAATCATCTTTATTCCGACCTACAAAATAGAGGTTATTTGATTTGCCGATAAGATCAATCTAAAAAATCAGTTACTTTTGAGCACTCAGGTATATAAGCCCCTTTTTTAACAAACTCTGGACCTAAAACAAGATCGATTTTTGAAATGTCAGAATAAAAATGTTCTTGAAGCAATGGAATGATATTGTTGTGAAGAATATCGATAAATAATTGATTCTTTTCCCTTTCTTGAGATTCATTTTTGAGTTTTAAAAAGTACGAATGTCCGATGGCATGATTTCGGTCAAGAAGAATTTCAATTCGTTTGTTGATTTGTTCGAGAATATTTTTAAGATTGATTCCTTTAACTTCAATGTCATTGAGTAATTCAGTATTGGGACCAATTTCTTGAAAGTCGAACCTTCTTCTTAATGCTGAATCCAGTGCTTCTACTGATCTATCAGCCGTATTCATCGTCCCGATGATGTGGATATTACATGGAACACCAAACAGTTTTTTAGAATAAGGCAATTGAACTTTAATTTCTTCTTCTTGTCCCATGCGCTTATCTTTTTCAATTAAGGTAATTAATTCACCAAAAGTTGCAGCTACATTTCCTCTATTGATTTCATCAATGATTAAGACAAAATCCTCATCGGGTTTGTCTAAGGCTTTTTGACAAATTTCCCTAAATACCCCAAGTTGAATATCATAAATTACTTGATTATTTTCAATCTTGGGTTTTATCCCTTCTACAAAATCTTCATAACTGTAGGATTGATGGAAAGTTGTCACTATGATTCGCTTTTGATGCAATAACTCTTTAAATCGATTCATCAAACCTTTCCGATTCGAGCTATCTTGACTATAGAATATCGAATCTGCCATTTGAACCGATAATGCTTTGGCTTTATAGGTTTTACCCGTTCCAGGTGGTCCGTATAAAATGAGGTTTTTAGAGCTCTTTGTAGATTTCTTATCTATGGCAAATCGCTTCTTAATCTCCCAATAATCTGATTGATGTTGTTTGATATAATCCACTGATTGACCTATGAGACTTTCCCAGCTGTTAATAGATTGGTCATCAACACTGATGTATAGCGGCTGAGGTCTGATTTTTAAAAGAGATGGCCTTCTAGGGTTGTCATTGTTTGTTTCTAATGCTATTTTAAATGATAAATCATTGACTTCCTCTAAATCCAAAGTAATATTCAGACAAAAAGACAACCAATGATCTCCATCAGACTCCGTATTTAACGGGAATATTTTAGACCAAAGCATGCTTTTGAAAAAACTATTTCGATTAACAATATTGGATGTCGGTTTAGGTTGCTCAATATTTGGATAGAGTCTTTGGCCGACACATTGATGCCAATACTTCCATTTTTTTAGAGGGCCTTTATCATTATTAATCCTACTTAATGTCTCTTGATGACAGTTTCTTGTCTTATCGTATGGTTTGCCCATCCAAGTTTTAAGCAGCAAAAAATCCTCTTGATTAAAAAAGTCTAAATCCACTGTGTGCTTTTTATCATAAGCAGTTTGAGAGTTACTTGGAATGATGTCTAAATTTTTGTCCTTAACCCTAGCATACTCGATTAATTTATCAATACTATCCTTAGTCCAACCTCTAGAGATGTAATACTTCTTATCATTAATTAGTTCTGATTCAAAATACCGTTTTATCTTACCATCATTCCGGAAACCTTGGAATTCATCTTCAGTTTCGACACGTAGTCGCTTACCAACTTCGTTAAGTTTTTCTTCATTTATTTCATGCCTTTTAACTATATCTTCTTTTAATAGATATATGATTATCTCTTTTGCCAATCCATTTTTGTGGAGTTTTGTATAATGAACATTGTTTTTTTTGTCATGAAAGTCGTATTTTGTGTAGTCTTTAGTCATTCGTTACTATTCTGTTTTTAATTTAATTTTTTACGAGATAATCCATTATCTTGATTACACCTCCCATTCTATTTTTCTAAAGTTTAAATCAATATGAAATCATGTAGCAGTAGCAGTTTGAACATGCTAGCAAATGACCTTAATTGGTTATAGATTGCTTATTGATGTTAGTATTTATTTTTGGTGTAGCCATGAATAACTCATTTACAGCATCTTCAGTAAAGCTTTTTCCTTGCAATGTAATCAATAACCACATTGGTGTCAAAAAGCACTACTTCTTCCTACCAAAGTCTGATAATTCAGGCTTTGCGTGGGGCCTGCTGAGATAAACATCATCTAAAAAAGATTCAAAATCCTCATTTGACCATTTTTTAGTGGCACCACATACATTTTGAAGTTTTTTTCCGTTTTCTTTATCCTCTATTCGAGCTTTCGTCTTAATAAATTCGATGGAATTGGCTATTTCTCGATAAGTATGTAGGGGGCTTCAAAAATGCTATTAATAAGTCTTGCTTGTCTAAGAGAGGCTGTTTTTAAACTTTTTAAAGCCTTGGATTTTTCTTTTTTTAAAATCAAGTCTAGATCTGAATGACGATCATAAACGAAACCCCTTTTCATCTTATAATTTCTATAATGAATAAATTTAATGAAATGAGCCCTTTGAATAATAGAAATTGACAAAAAAACTGAATTTTCAAAGTGTCTTTTTTTTGTATTCGGTGAATAACTCGGTCCAGTTAACACAACATTTCCTTGACTTTGACGTTTATGACTTCATATTGAACTGTAAGGTTCCCCAAAGATAAGAGCCTTCTAAAATATGGTATACATCATGTTTGACTCATACCACAGAATGACCAAAACAAAACTAGATTCGATTGCGATATATACGTCGCTTAAAAAAGTCTTTAATTCCCATTTCATCAAGTATTTCAAATCTGTTTCTCTTTTCCATTGCCGTATTGATCAACCTGTTAATTTCTTTTTGGGTTATACTCGACTGTTTTGCTTTATCATAAATGGTCAAAATCAAAACCCTCGATTGAAGAAATGCGATATGGGTAATCAATCGAGCACCACTTCCTTTAGACTTAATATTAATTCTAATCTTGTAGCACTGGTTTTTTAATCAATCCCCTTGCTTTGGATTATCACTTAAGGATTTAATGAGATGTGAAACTTCTTCTTTTAGAGATGGATACTTTTTAGAAAGTCTTAAACATTTTTTATAAACTCTGGAGTACAATCAATTTTAAACATTGATTACTCTGGACTATTCATTACATTTTCTGAGTTTAAAACTTTGATGAATTCTTCACTCGGAATCGCTTCTAGCTTGCCATCAAGAATTAATTCCATTTCTTTAAAAGATGTTTTAACACTATCAATGGTCTCTTTATCCTCGGGGTTTAAATCACTAACATCAATATCACTTTCCGGAAATATTTTCTTTTCCAAATCATCTATTTTTTTTTCAAGGTACAGTATGTAATCAATGAGATAACTCATTCCAAACTTAACATATTCTGGATCCACAAATGGATTAGATTCTTGTTTACTCATGATAAAAAATCTTTCTTAGTTAACAAATTTAATAAAGTATTTAGAGCTCCAACTCTAATCAACACCATTTTAGTTTTGTTTCTTCATCTCGATTGGCAAGAAAGACAAGTTCAATTCACTTGTAAATTCAATTCAAAAGTTTGCACATGAAAATTATTTGAATTCTTGACTTGGTGATTTACGTTTGTAATAGATTGATTATCAATAGTTTTTTTACTAAATCAAGCTGTTTTTACCTTGTCTATTTCGTGTGAGGTATTTGCCTATTCTTGGCAGATGTCATTCGATGATTTGATCAATATGCTCTTGCAAGTGATCTCGTCTTGATGGCAATAAAAACAGTCTTTGACTACTATTGTCTCGAACCTCCGATACCTGAACTTTTCTCAAAGCGATCATGATTGGGTCATCCGATTCAAAATGCTTTGATTTTTGATAACGCAAGATTCAAATCAACGCAAAAACCACGTAACCAATCGCCAAGTGAGCTTTGATTCTTCCAAAAATCAAAGAAAAAATGAAAAACAAACTGATTAAGAAATAATTATGATTCAGACATGGGTTGATCATCGAAGTCAAGAATCAGAATCGTAGAAAGAAATTAAATTTCGAGTTTCAAGAATGGAATCGCTTTGTTGATTAAATGAAGCAACATCGAGAATGCGTTAATGGCATTTTGAACTTTCTTAGTGTAAAAGAAGCTATCAGATGTTATTACTTACCAGCTAGAAGTGTTATCGAATAAGGTGTCGAAGAAATGATCAAGTAGTTTTATATCTTTCTAAATCACAAAAAGTTGTGATTCATGCACTTGTTTTTGAATAATCTAATGCCAAAGTTGTCCGAACTAAGGAATCATAAGTAGTTATACCCCTATCATAAGAGGTTTCAGAAACTATAAAAACTTTCATCTTACTCTTTTGAGGCGGTTTCAAAATCGATTCAAACCAATTGATGATGCAAACAAAAAATTACCCCCACCTCATGAAGAGGTGGGGGTAATTGATGTACAACATAAGCGGATTAATGAAAATCCGTCTGACTATGCAGATAAAGGTGTTTTAATTATCTCCAGAATAAAATCCCGAACCTATGACAATGTCAGGCTGATCAGGTGCCAAAAATGGAAATCTAAAACTTCTTGTGTAACCAAATTTAGGTTCTTTTCCATCATCGTCGTTAGCAGGATTATCATAGTGATATTCTAAAGTATGCACTCCATATTTTCTAGCTTCTTCAACTAACTCTTTAACAAAGAACCGTTTAGTCTTATCATCTTGCAGTTTAAAGTTTGTAGGTCGATGTTCGAGATTTGAATTAGCTCCGTGAAATAGGTTGTAGTTTTCGCTACTTACAAGCCATATGTAAACAGAACCTGACTTCCAAGTTCCTTTTTCATCATCTCGGAAAGCATTACGCAACTCGCCAATACTGTATTTACCTAGAGCTTCCCCTTCAAGAAACTTAACCGTTGCATCGACGAATTTCTTGAGTGACTCTTCATCATTGACATCTTTTGCAGTGATCCCTTCAGATATTTCTTCAAAATCTTTAATTATTTCCGGGTTATAAGTAGAATCAATATCGGATAAGTCATTAGTATAACCACCAATCAAAATCTCTTTTGATCCGATAACAGAAGTGTATTCGACAGCATAGGCTTTCTTCGTCTCATCACCTTGTTCATATTCAACAAATCCCCCTTCTACTGCAGCGTTTTTAATTTTATCAAGTATTTCTTTTTCAAGTTTCTTACCCTCAGCTTCTCGTTCATCTCCGTGAATTAAGACTTCTCCAGATTCTTTTTCAATAGATATGAGATAGGTGTCTCCAGAATTAAAGTCGCTTTCTTTTTTCTCCCCTTTCTCGTCTTCTCCTCTCAATAGAAGGCCATTTTCAGATGCTTCGCTTAAGTCTGCGATTCCTTGGATTTCAGTCTTAGCCCAATTGACAAATGCTTCGAGCTTTTCATCTTTTTCAGAACCTTCAGCATCTTCAACTTCTTTGGCAGATGTTTTTAAATCACCTGTATAGATTCCGGAGCCAAGGACAATGTATGGCTGGTTAGCTTGTGTAAAAGGAAATCTAAAACTCTTGGTGTAACCGAGCTTTGCTTCCGGACCATCATTCTCGTTATTTGGGTTATCATAAAAATATTCTAAAAACTTTCCTTCATCTACATTATCTCGTGCACCATTAACGAGGATTTCAACAAATTTTTGTCCTGTTTCATCTACTCTATTAAAGTTTGAGGGATGATGTTCGAGATTTCGATTAGCACCGTGAAATAAGTTGTAGTTTTCACTACTAACAAGCCATATGTAAACAGAACCTGATTTCCAATGACCACCTTCCTGTTGGAAAGCGTTACGCAATTGGCCAATAGAGTATGTACCTAAAGTCGTAGGATCTCGAAGAAACTCAACTGTCTCAGAAACGAATTTCTTGAGTGACTCTTCATCTTTGACGTCTGCTGCAGAGGTCTTACCATCCCAAGATATCTCTGGAATATCGTAAGAAACATCGGAGAGTTCGTTTCTATAACCACCGACCAAAATCGTTTCTCTACCACCTGTGAGTGCAGTTTGATATCCGATAGCATAGGCTTTCTCAGTTTTACCATCATGTTGATATTCAAAAAAATCCCCACCTTCTTTTTTTCCAGCTTCTTGAATAGTTTCAAATAGTTTACCATCATCGATTTCTTTAAAATTCTTACCCTCAGCTGCTCGAACAGTTCCATGAACCAAAACTTCTCCACTATTTTCAACGACTAAGAGATATGTCGATTCTGAATTAAAGTCACTGCCTTCAGTCCTCAACAAAAGGCCATTTTCAGCTGCTTCGCTTAAGTTTTCGAGTGCTACGATTTCAGAATGAGCCCATGTGACAAATGCTTTGAGCGTTTCATCATCCTTAACTTGATCAGCGGTCGGAGGATTCACTTTCAATTCTAATGCGGTAAGATGCTCATTTATTTTTTCAATAGAATCACTAAGTCCTGTCAGTTCACCTTGACCGGATTTAAGTTGATTTTCTAATCCATCTATTATCCCTTGCAACTTTTTGGCTTCACCTTCAACAACATCTTTGACAACATCAGATGTTGGAAGACTGCCTACAGATGTTGTAAGGCTTTTGATTCTTTCATCTAAATTCTTTAGATTAGCTTCTAAACTCGATACATCTTTATTCTGATCTATGAGTTGATTGACTTGTTCTTTCAACTTATCGATGTCATCTTGATTGTCATCACAACCAAAAAACAACAAGACAGTTAAAAATCCGACACCTAAAAATTTAGGAAATGATTTGTTTTTCATAAGTTAGATATAAATTAAGTTGATAATAAAGCCCGCAAAGATAAACAATTAAACTTATAACTGCCCCCGTAAGCATTAACTTGTTTTGGATAGTTTGAAATATTGTTTCATTTGATAGGTTCTCCGCCTCGTCGGTTCTTTGAGGCTTTTGGAAATCGTCTTCCAATGTGCCATCATGTCGTTGAGCCCCACATCGGGTTCAATGGTTCGCACGACTTGATTCAGAGCCAACTTAAAATTCCGCCATTCACTACGTCTGCAATGCATAGCCCCAGGGGGAAAACGTCCGTGCATGGGGGATGATTTTTTCAGTCAACAAGGCCATCATGAGTTTTCCATAGAGCCACGCTTGTGCACTCTCTTCATCCATTTTTGGGGGGTGTCCTCGTTGTGCTAATGATTTGAATCGTTTGAAAATGAGTTCCACTTGCCAATGTAATCGATACCATTCCAGAATCTCTTTTTCTGAATAGGTCTCGGCAGGAAAGGTGGTAAACACCATGACATAAGGTGCATAGCGTAACGTTTTTTCTCTAGGCTGGCATCCCTTGTTTTGAGCCACTTTGAGGATTCGTTTCACTGCTTCTTGGATGGCTTCATGGGTTTTACGTAAGGCACAAAGGCATCCTTGGATGGGCGGTGATGTTTTCGCGTATGCGGTCCAAACACCCGTGGTGCCCGCCTGCTTGATGGATTCGACGGCGGCTAATAAATCAAATGGTTTGCCCGACGGAGTTTCAAACGATAAGGTGCCGGTATGGACTCGAAGCGTCAAGTAGCCACCACAGGCGGCCACCTATGGAATGCCCGAGTGGGTCGCTCGCCACGATCGGCCAAAATATAGTCGCCTCTCTGAATGGGAAACGGCTGGAATGATTCGCCAGTGCCTTTTCCTTTGGTGGGGGTGCGTTTGAAAAAATCGCACCCTCATGCCGGTAGCGTGATGCTGTCGTGCCATCGCCATAAGGAGCCCGTACGTCCCGGCTCACTGATGTGGGTGGCGTCAAAAGCACGCATCTGATGGTTGGCCCCTTCAGAAACCCTCACCCCATGTTCTTGGAAGAGAGCAAGACACATCGAACGCAACCCTGTTCGTGATTTTTTAAGGTGCTTGAAGAAAGCCACCGAAGAAAGATGAGCCATCTGGGACTGCCTGGCTCGAATGATCGTCTCTCCTAAGGAATGACCACATCCCAGAGGGATCAATAAGGTTCGAAGAAGATGCTCGGGCGACTTGTCTTGACCCAAGCCACGTAGGGCTCCTAATTCTCCGGCTAACTGTTGCCAGTTGGTCGGCAGAAAAGAGGTCAACACCGACCAATCATCTTCAAGGGGAGCGCGTGGGACAGTTTTCTTCATTTGATTGATGATGGTTTCATGATGCTTCACAAGAAAATGATGGTCAAAGAAAGATCATTTCTTCATCCAAAGGCAACCCAAACGGATCAAAATCAAATAGTGAACGAAACATCATTCCTTATGAAAGGAATGTAAAAAGAATCCATTTCTAAACAAGTTAACGCTTATGGGGGCAACCCCCGGCAAAGGCTCGTCAATCATCTCTTCTTGGAATTCGTTTTTATCAGAAAATAGGGGGCATCATGCGCTTTGGAGACCGATGAAGAACTCAAAAAAGGGGGGGGGAGTTCAGTCTTGATGTTTTTACGAAAAGTCAAATCATCAATTTTCTATCAAAAGAAAAATCTTTGTTAAAAAACGAAAGAATTTTTTGATCTTTTAATGACCAGAGGTGTTTTTTATTTAGGGATTGACGGTGACTTTTCAATTCCAATTCCATCCTTTAAAACTTGGTTAATAGAACAATATGGTAGAGGTGAAACGCAACTTATAAAATAAACGTATAAGAGCACTCATAAATCAAAGATCAAACATCACCAAAGGTTTTTGAATAAAGAAATGGATGAAAATGATAGTAAGAGAAAAAAGAACCTCGAAGTAAGTAATAATCCGAAGAAATGAATTTGGCAAGCCTTTTTCTGTCTCGGATTGTTGATTTTATATATCATCCCCAACAATTAAAAGTCTTAAAGCCTTTTTTTGATACGCTCCAGTTCGTGTTTTGGACAAATCAATAAACCTTCGTCCGTATCGACCACAATGTAATCTTTAAGTCCACTAATGAGAATTTTTTTATGGCTCTCCACTCGAACTAATGAATTCGAGTTATTGACAAGGTTTCCATTTTTAAACATCAAAACGTTTTTATTCTTATCTTTTTTTGAAACATCGTAAACCGACTTCCAATTTCCAAGATCCGTCCAATCAAAACTAGCTTTTAAGACATAAACGCTTTCAGATAATTCCAATAATGCATAATCGATGGATATATCTTTGAGTTTTGGGTAGTTTTTTGCAAGAAAAGATTCTTCTGAAGGAAAGTTCAATACATGATATCCCTTTTGAATTTGAGAATACATTTCTGGTTGGCATTTTAAAAATTCATTCAGAAACACACTTGTTTTCCAAACAAATATACCGGCATTCCATAAATGTCTTTGTCCCGTCAAATAGCTTATAGCTTTTTGACGTTTGGGTTTTTCAGTAAATTGTAAAACTTTTGAAAACCGTTCATTTTGATTGGTTTTTATATAACCATAATCCGTACTTGGATAGTTAGGTTCGATGCCAAAAGTGATTAATTTTTCTTGATCTGCTTGACTTAAAGCAAATTGAATGTCTTTAATAAAAGAAGTTTTGTTTTTAATCAAATGATCACTTGGCAAGACTACCATTTTGGCTTCTTTATCTCTTTTGAAAATTTTCATAGAGGCCAATAACAAACATGGAGCTGTATTTCTTTTAATAGGTTCCAAGACAACTTGGTCTTCATTAATATACTCAACTAATTGGTTCAATACGATACGTCGATACCGTTGATTGGTATAAACATATATGTTTTCTTTTGGAAAAACACTTGCGACTCTTTCAAGGGTTTCTTGTATTAACGTTCTGGAATTGCCCTGAAGATTTAAAAATTGCTTGGGCTTTTCAACTGTGCTCAATGGCCATAGGCGTGTTCCTGATCCTCCGGCCATAATCACCAAATAATGATGCTTCGAAGATGTCATAACATCCTTACCATGGCTTCCTGATGAAATAAATATTTTTTACCTGTGGTGATTTCTATACATTCTATTCTTTTGATTTTTTTTCTTCCTCTAGTATATTGAATACCATTGCGAAACAAAAAGGTTTTGCCTATGGGTATTTCTCGAACACTGATATGATTCGTTTTTGGAGCATATTGATTTAATGCTTTGACTAGCAAAACATCGGTTGAAGTCGATGCCTTTGGATCCATCATATGCCTTTTTAGTCTTTCTAATACAGATTTCGGGAAGATCTTTTGGCTCATCAATGGTTGCATTAGCGAACTGAATTCTGTTTTCCACTGATAGCCATGAGGTTTTAATTTTAGATAATTGTTTTTATGTTTGAGAAACACATAAAAATGGGCAATCTCATGAACCAATGTGATTAAAAATTCGTACTTGTTTCCTGAATTATTAACGGTTATCCGACATGAATTGGGTTGATTCTTTATAAAAGTAAAATCACCGGCTTTTGTCATTCTTGGCGGAGTTACTCTAACCGATATAACTTTATTTTTAAGGTATCTAGCTATTATCGGATAGGAATCATTGGGTAGATAATTTTTTAAAAATGAAAAGGATTCTGTTTTTCCGTCCAATAATCTTGATATTTTATCTAATCACTTTAATTAAATCATCGATTTATTCTTTCGATTTACTAAAAAGGGACAACGTCATGCAGACATTAAAAAAACTATAAATCTTTCTAAAAAGTAAATTCCAATTTAATTATAACAAAACAAGAATTATTGATGTCATCCATTTTCAAATGATCAATAAAATGGGACTTTCCACAAACTCACCTAAAGTTTGTAAAAATTTTGCTCCAGTAACTCCATCGACCACTCTGTGATCACTGGCAAGTGTTACTTTCATGGTATGACCAATGACCATTTTCCCTTCCTTGACTATGGGTTTTTCCATAATGGCACCAATGGATAAAATGGCTGCATTTGGTTGGTTGATTATTGAAGTAAATTCTTCAATACCAAACATTCCAAGATTTGAAACAGTGAACGTGCTTCCTTCAATTTCATCTTGTTTTAGTTTTTTGTCTCTCGCTCGAACCGCAAAATCTTTAACAACAGATCCTAATTCATGAATATCTCTTTGATCGGCAAATTTGACTACAGGAACCACAAGTCCATCATCGATTCCAATGGCGACTCCTAAATGAATGTGTTTGTTTTGCAGGATTTTTTGATTACTCCACTGTGCATTGACCTGAGGATGTTGCTTTAATGCAAAAGCTACGGCTTTTAAAATAATGTCGTTAAACGAAACTCTGTATTGACCCGATGCATTGTATTGCTGTCTGAATGTCACTAAATTTTCAACATCGTATTGAATGGTTAAATAATAATGAGGAGCCGTAAACTTGGATGATGATAATCGTTTGGCAATGGCTTGACGCATTGGGGTATTATCGATATCGACCACTTGTTCTTCAAAGTTTCTTGTTTTCGATGACGTGGAGATAATCTTAGGATCAAAACTTTCAATATCTCTTTTAATAATACGGCCATTAGTGCCTGTTCCTTTGACCAACTGTAATTGAATGCCTTTTTCTTTGGCTAGTTTTTTAGCAAGTGGTGAGGCAACAATTTTATCTGTTGGTAATGAATTTATAGAAACAACCGATGGGGGTTCGGGTGATACCACTTTTTCGATTGGTTGGGACTTATTGATTTCAACTTCTCGTACTTTATTTTCCTTTTTTTGACTAGGTAAATTGGATTGGCTTGTTTCTGGTGAGGTAACTAATTTTAGAACTTGATTAACATCTGCATCTTTTTCACCAATAATCGCTAATAATTTATCCACCAAAGCCGACTCCCCTTCTTGGATGCCAATATGCAATAGTGTGCCTGATTCAAAAGCTTCAAACTCCATAACTGCTTTGTCAGTTTCAATTTCCGCCAATATTTCTCCTTCTTGAACTTGATCGCCAACCTTTTTCCTCCACTCAATGACTTTACCCTCTTCCATCGTATCACTTAACTGAGGCATTTTAATTATATGAACACTTTCTAAAATACGACGATTTTTTCCATTCGATTGGTTTGATTCTCCCTGAGAATCTTTTGGGGTTGATGATTTTTCTTCAGCTGACAGGTTTGCTTGATTTGCATTCCTTTGAGAAGAACCAGCAGTGATTAATTCGGTAATGTCTTCATCTTGATCTCCGATGATGGCCAGTAGAGCATCTACATCTGCTTTTTCTCCTTCTTGAATACCAACATAAAGCAACGTCCCTTGATGAAAGGATTCAAATTCCATAGTCGCTTTATCGGTTTCGATTTCTGCCAAAATATCTCCTTCTTGAACCTGATCGCCAACTTTTTTGAACCATTGCACCACGGTGCCTTCTTCCATCGTATCGCTAAGTCGAGGCATGTTTACAATATCTGCCATTATATTTTATGTTTTATAAAAGGATATTCCGTCTGTTCATAAACAGCATCATACATGACAGAAATTTCAGGAAACGGTGACGACTCCGAAAAATCAACACATTCTTGAATTTCTTTCCGTACCTGATCATCCATCGCCTTTAATTGGCCTTCTGTAGCATATTTTTTTTCAATAATCACATCTTTAACTTGCGTGATTGGATCTATTTTTTTGTACTCTTCAACTTCTTTTTTAGTTCGATAATGTTGAGCGTCTGACATGGAATGTCCTCTGTAACGATAAGTTTTCATTTCGATCAATGAGGGACCATCTCCTTTTCTTGCTCTTTCAAGGGCCGGATGAATTGATTCAGCCACATTCACGGGATTCATTCCATCGGATTCACTCGATGGGATATCATACCCATGGCCCAATTTATAAAGTTCTTGAGTCGCTGACGTACGAGCTACCGAGGTTCCCATAGCATACCCATTATTTTCGATAATATAAACCACTGGTAGATTCCATAGTTTGGCTAAATTGAGACTTTCATGAAATGTTCCTTGACGAACCGCTCCATCACCCAGAAAACACAAGGTGACACAATCTCTACCAAAATATTTATCACCAAAAGCCATGCCAGTACCCAATGGAATTTGTCCACCAACAATACCATGACCCCCATGAAAACGATGTTCTCTAGAGAAGATATGCATGGATCCCCCTAGACCATGAGAGGTTCCTGTTGTTTTGCCATATAATTCGGCCATGACTCTTTTGGCTTCAACACCTAAACCAATAGGTTGCACATGATTACGATAGGCCGTAATCATTCGATCTTTCTTCATATCCATGACATGAAGAGCCCCCGCTAAAACAGCTTCTTGACCATTGTAAAGATGTAAAAATCCACGAACTTTTTGTTGGATATAAACAGCCGCCAACTTGTCTTCAAACTTGCGCCAAAACAACATGTGATAGTACCAATCGAGGTAGGTTTTTTTAGTGATTGGTTTCATTAAAAGGCAAAAGAAAACGGCATAAATGAGTTTGCCAAAAATACAGAATTTTAACACCTTTTTCTGTACAAAAAATCACTACTGCAGACGCCCTATGTTGATTCAAATTTTGAAAAGTGAGTGCTCGACGAATCTTTTTTGATTAATCCCAAAGCCATGAAGCCGATATTCTCAAAGTATTATCAAGAGGGGTTGGCACCGAGGAAGCAACAAATAAATACGATAAATCAACCCTTAGATTTTTTCTTTGAATCCCAGTCCCAACCGTAAAGTATCTTCTGGGGCCTTTGATTTGGCTTTCACCAAAATAACCAGCTCTCAATGTGAACTGATTCTTAAATGAAAAAGCAGTTCCTATGGCATAACTTATGAGCTTGAATTGATTTTCGGGCTTCGAAAATGAAGTCGTAATCCCCTCTAAAAATCCAATGTTTTGACAATTTTGGTTCTTATAGTTGCATTGATTTGATGTGGGCACCAACAATTTATTGAGTTCTGCATAAAAACCCAGTGTATTTTCGGTTTCCAATCGTAAATCCATGCCACCCCCGAGGCCAAGATTTGTTGGAATAAAATAACTTCTGCTCTTGCGCCCATCATATTTAATTTTAGGTCCTAAATTAGAAATACGAAAACCATATCGCCATAACACCAAGTTTTGACCCCATCTTTTCCACTCTCCTTGATGAAAACCCGACACATCGGCACCGAAACTAATAGCTGCATTGGGGTTGGCATCACTACCTATTTTTAAATCTGAACTAATAAACCGACCGGTCACTGATAGTGAAAAATCTTGACCCATTTCAAGAGCGTATGAAAAATCAACAGCCAGCTCATTAGGATGTTCCGTTCCTAATTCCAATATAGTGTTTTGGATTAGATCGGTTTTTTCAAACTTCCCCCAACTAAAATACCTTAGAGAAGCCGCCCAGATACTTCGATCATTGATTCGACCAAACACATTGATATTCCCTAAAAAAATATCTTTAACTAACTGACTCAAATAGGGGGTGTAGCTACTGCCCACCCCATATGAAAACTCACTATAGTTATACTTGGCTGGATTCCACTGCTGTGAAAACATATCAACTGGAGTAGCGATGCCTTGTTCTCCAAGGCCGCCTGCTACAGCGTCTGATGTAATGGTTAAAAATGGTATGGCGATGTCAATCCTAGAATCATTTTCATTTTGACCATATAGATTTCCCCCTAGTATCCAAATGAGGATTAAAAACAAACTTCTATTGGCTTTCATTTGAAATGATTGAGTTTTTCAAAATTAGAATCAGTTAAAGATATCATCTTTTTTCATATCATTTTATTTCTTTGCCCATGTGATGAATCTCTTTCTCATCATTTACCAACTGAGTTTAGATTTGGAATTTATGCACAAAAGATTTCAATCCAAGGCCCATTAAATATTATCACTTCTATACCAGTGAGCTCTCGAATCTTTAGTTTCACAAAGAGTCATGTTATGTAAAAGGACATGCTCTGGCAAGGCCTTTTGAATTCTATTAGAAAAATCAATCAACAAAAGTTCACAAGTTGGATTATAATTGACCTTTTGAACTTTGTGACCTTCTTTTTCTAGATATTGAGCTAGTTTTTTATGAGGAGAATCCACATTCAATATCACCGTATGATCAAACAAATCGATGATTTGCTGATTGACGATCTGTTTTAAATCTCCAAAATCTAAAACCATTCCCAGTTTAGCACTGGATTTATTTTGAATGGGTTGTCCAATGATGGTTACAGATAACTTGTAACTGTGTCCGTGTAAATACTGACACTTTTGATCATGACCATAAAGTGCATGGCCCGCCTGGAAATAAAACTCTTTTGTCAGTCGAATTTTTTCCATGATTTCAATATTTTTTGAGTAGGCTCTTGGAGAGCTAATTGAGCTGTCTTCGTGGCGTTTAAGGACAGTAATTCATCCCATTCTTGGGTATCATTCCAATGTAATTTTCTTAGTGATTTTGTGGCCATAGGACTATAACTTGCCAAGAGTTTTGCCATTTCGATGGCCTTGGCGGCTAAAGCTTCTGAATTTTCAACCAATACATGATACAAGCCTCGATCCAAGCCCCATTTTGCAGATTTGAATTGATGAGATTCAATAGATAATTGGTTGAAAGCCGATGTGCCGATTTTTCTTTTGACAGCAGGAGCGATCACATAAGGACCGATTCCGATAGAAAGTTCTGAAAGTTTTACAGCCGCTGAATTGCTAGCAATAACATAATCTGCGGCAGCCACTATTCCAAGTCCACCACCCAACACTTTTCCTTGAACTTGCAAGACACTAAATTTTGTCAGATTGCGAAATCTTTTGATTAAATCAGCAAAAGATTGAAAAAAATCCGTGGCTTCTTGCATGGTTTTTATCTGCGCTAGTTCCGTTAAAGAGGCCCCCGCTGTAAATATTTTATTTCCAATACTATTCATCAAAATGACGTGTACATCAGAATTTTCATCTAAAAACAACAAGGCATCGGAGATTTTTTTTAATAATGACTTGGTTAGAGCATTTGCCTTTGATGAACCAAATTCTAAAAAGCCAATTTGATGCTCTACATGAATGTTGACCACTTCAGACATTTTCCAATGAATCTAATGGGTATGATGGTTGGATCAAGACTCGTTCAAAACAATGAAATGGATCATCGGATTGCTTTGGAAAATATACATCATAAGGTAAACGGACATAACCCAATTCTTGATAAAATCGTTGATTACCTAAATTTTGACTAAAGGTATCCAATCGAATGGAAGCGATATTGTTTTCAATGGCTTTCTTTTCAATGTATTGCATTAGTTGTTTAGCATACCCCTTTTTTTGATGTTCAGGATGCACCATCAACCGATGCACGTAGTAATGCATTGTATCAGAAATAATCCAGTCGACATCTTTATACACATGATCTTTATCGGTAGAATACATGACAACCCCCACTAATTCGGAATCCATTCTATAGGCTAATAGTTCGTTAGATTCAATATCGCTTTCAAATTCTGATAATTTAGGGTAATGTTCATTCCATTGAAAAATATGGCTAGAAATCATTTTTTCACGACAGGCGATCATGATTTGATTGATTTTAGGTAAATCATTTAGATGGGCCAGGTCAATCATATCGTTTCAAAAATAATCATTTAGAATTCTGATGTAAATTGTTGCGTAAAAGCGTGCCAATAAAAATTCATTTTCCCATTTTATTCTCGATGATTACGTTTTGTTGTCTTTTGACTTCAAACCCGGCCAATGGACAATTCAAAAATTATAGTTTTATAGGTATTCAAGTGGATAATGATGTTTATTTTGATTTGGATCAATACTATAGCAGTGGGAATTTTTTGCATTTTGGGAAGGGAATCGTTTCAGATTCAAACCCCAATTCTCTTAGATTAATTCATTGGACTTTTGGTCAACAGATATTCACTCCGTCGACCTCTCTTTATAAACCAGAAATAGGTGATTATCCATATAATGGCTGGCTTTTTATTGAGCGCCAATCCATTATATTCAATAAAGAAATATCAGGGCGTGGATGGAGTTTTCTCCTTGGAGTTACTGGGGCTGATTTATCTTTGGCACGTCCCATTCATAATTTCTTTCACCAAGTCATTCGAGGAATTGAAAAGCATAGTTGGACAGATCCCATCTCACCTTTTTTTCATCTCAATGGATCCAGATTTTGGTTTAGAAACATTCCCCTAGGAAATCGTTGGAAAATCCACGCAAAACCAATGGTTGATTTAGGGACTTATCGAACTGGAGGGCAAATCGATTTAGGAATACACTATGGCTCAATTCCACTTAATCCCTATCAATTTCTATCACAAAAGAAAAATGGTTTCAAACTTTCGGTTTATCTTCAAGGAAAATTTCGATACCGATGGACAGAATACGGGTTAACAGGTAAATTGTTTCAATTTCAAAATGATGGAGATTGGCACTTAGTTCATCCCCATTTTACCTTTGAATATGGATTATCGACCACATTGGCATCTTGGAGATTGTTTGCCGTTGGCATCATCACTACCAAAGACGTCAAACAACAACTAGACGGCCAACATTTTTATCTTCAACTAGGATTGATTAAAGCCTTTTTCTAGATCATTTGATTCTAAAATCTAATTCGAAGTCAATAATAAATCCATGTTCAATTGTTTTAACTTCGTCAAATACAAAAACTCAAGGTTCTACAATTAGTGGGGATGTAGCTCAGCTGGCTAGAGCGTTTGACTGGCAGTCAAGAGGTCGTGGGTTCGAGTCCCATCTTCTCCACAGTTTTTTAATCAAATTCGAGAAGGTTTTTGAAGCACACTTGATGATTGGTATGGTTTTGGTATATTCAAAATCATTTGCGATTGATAATTACCCATTCCATAAATTGAATTTTATGAGGTATCTCCATATTTGTTTATTCCTCTTTTGGGGGGCCTATGGATGGGCCCAAACTAATCTTTTTGTGCACCCTGAAGCTGAAACATATGTCAGTCAAACAAAAACAATGGCCATCATGCCCATCGACGCTTCTTTTTTCATCAATCCAATTGATTTCGCATCGCTTTCTGATAGAGATATTCCAAAAATTGAAAGAAAAATGGCTTATGAAATCCAAAAATCAATGCATTCTTGGTTTCTAAAACGACGAAAAAGAGGAAAAGTTCGCGTATCAATACAACCGACCATCCAAACAAATCAAATACTTCAAAACAACGATATGGATCCTTTGTTTGTATCCGATTTATCCGTTACGGAATTGTGTGATATACTAGGCGTGGATGCTCTTGTTGTTGGAAATTTGGAAACGGACAAACTACTTCCCGACTTTGTTTCTGTTGGGATTATTGCTTTAGAAATGTTCAATATACTGCCCTCTTCAGATAATAATCCACCAAACAATTCAGCGACTTTATCGTTACAAATTTACCATTCTAATGGCGATTTAGTTGTGGATTATTTAAAACATGTAGAAGGTCATTTAGGTTCTTCCCAAAGCTCGTTAATCAATAAACTAATGCGAAAAGCCACTAGGAGAATCCCTTACACCAAGTGAATGTTTTATACATACCAACCTCAATGGTTATGACTTGTTCAATGAACCCATTTTTTCTATCAGACTAAAATCCTATTCTTGATTCAATAATCAATTGTTGTTTTATAACTCAAAACCCAATAGTCATTTTGAACTAAAAACCTGGAGTCTTTCCAGGGAAATAGGAGGTTTGAAAACTACTTTTTTAAAAATCCCTTGATGGATGAATAAGCCAAGTAGGCTAGAAACGCTAGAGCAACATAGAGAACGATGAATCCAATAAAGCCCATGAATCTATTTTAGGTGCCTTTCCTTGACTTCTATAATCAAAGCAATAGCCAGACAAATCAGCACACAAGCGATAAAAATATTTCCTATTCCCATTATTTGGATTCGTTTAGAATTGTCTACAAATCTAAAAATTATTTTTGATGGATTATAGCAAGAAAACATCAAACTACCAATAGAAGTCTTATTTGGAAGTCACTTGAAATCTAGATTTGACAATTGACCTTTCAGTTGTAAACAAGAATCTCGGTATTGATGGCATGGTGTCCATACCCCATGGTTTCTCTACTTTAGTGACGTAACCCTTTGGTTGAACCATTTGGAAAAAGATCTTGTTTCCATTGATTCGTTGATTAGTCCAATCTCATGAACAGGCTTCAAAATCAATCGGTTAAAGAAGCATAATAAGGTAATAACTCCTTTAATAATGGATTTAACCCACTAAAATCAGGAATAGTATTGAGTTTTTCTAATCGATCAATTTCTTTAGCGATCCGCATATGAAGTTTATTGTGTCGGTCGAATACGGGGACTGGGACTCTGGCAAGAGGGCGAGTATCGTAATGATTCGAAGAGGTTTTGGTTTGACGCCAAGCGGCTTGCATGATGGGAGCATTAATCACACCGACAAGATATTGTGCTTCCTCTTTTGACTCACTTAACAAGTAGTATAAAGTGGGGCTTATAAGGATATTTTTGCAGATTCTGCAGGATCTTAAGATGTTTCCAGAAGCATTATAAATCACTTTAAGTCTCGAATCATCAAAGTTACAATCGGTTAATTCATTTTCTAAATTTCTTTTATAATTATAGTTCAGTTCTAATAAGGGTTGCGATTTATTTTCATCCCTCTTTTCTTCATATTGCGTCTGACATCGGCTCCAATAATGATGAAGTTTGGGATATAGCTTTTTCCTTTCTAAATTTTCATTACCATATTTATCCACAGACAGCATCAGTTCTTTATGTTCATCTAGCGGTGCGATCAACCACATTTCAGGTTGGTAATTCAAAGATTGACTTTCTATCAATCTTTTAAAGGTCTTATGGTTGATTAAGGGGATTAAACATTTGGTTTCAATGGTGCCGTCATAGCCACATCCCTGCCATCTTCCTCTCTTGCTTTTTGGTGTTAAAATAGTCGAAAGTCCGTCCCTCCTGTCTTCTTTTTTGATTACTTGATAGTAACAGTATGGGGTATAAATCACTCCTCTTTTGACCCTTTTTAAATAAGAAGATGAGTTAAATAACGTTTGACTTATTTTTTTTATGAATGGCTCTTTCGTGTAATCCCCACTATAGTGAAAAACTTCATGATTGTCTTCATGTTTTTTTTGATTCGTCGTTTCTCCGATGACCACACTACATCCATTGGGTGAATGATCAAATATTGGAGGCATCACATCGGTTAAATCCCACATTTCCTGATGCTGGACTTGAATGTTTGTCCAGTTTCCATCGCGCCATTTCTTCCATGTTTGTCCTTTTAATGGACTATTTGGCAATACCCACCCATATCTACCTTTATTTTGAGGTAAATAAAGTCTCGTGGTTCTGGTGGTAAATGCCGCTGCTAAATCAACATTAGCTAAATAACCTCGGGTTCTTGTATACACCCCTTCTTCATGTGCAATTCGTTTGTAAACCGCTTTTCTAATCGCATCTTGAGCGTTATTTTGCACCAACCATGGAGGGTTTCCAACAATTCTTCCTACCCCATTCAAAAAAATTTTACTTAAATAAATCCGATTTAAGATGACCCATTCCCAGACATGATTGCCTTGTTCTTTAAAAATTTTTTCTAAATCATGAAACAGTGTCATCGCTTGGTTTTTAACAAAACCATCCATATTCTTAAACTCAGGAACTCTTTTTTGATTAACAATAGATTGATTGATTTCAGCAATAATATTGGAAAATGATGGATGTCTGTAGAGTCCATCGGGTATTTCTAGATTTGTTTTGGGGGTTTTAATTTCAATATGAAGCGATCTTTGACCTATTTCTTGTTCATTTAATGAACTACCAAGACAAATTCGATATTCATTTTTATTTAATGACTCGGGTAATATTGTTCGTAGTGTTGCTTTACTCATTTCTACGGCAATCGGGTGTATATCGATACCATGGACCAATCGAGCGATAATCTTGGAGGATTGATGGAGTTTATTTTTATGGGCTTTCCTTATTCTTTCTCGAATATAAATGGCAGATTGAAGTAAAAAAGTTCCCGACCCACATGACGGATCGAGGACGCCTAAGTGAGCATCATTAATCGAGTCTCCCATAACCAATCTGTAAGCTCTCTCTATCGATTCATCCAACCACTGATCGTCTAATACTTGATGAACAATGTCTTTGGCTAAAAAATCAGGTGTAAAAAATTCGCCGAACTCCTTTCTTTGTTTTGATGGCGTTAATGTATGATATAAGTATTTTAAAACATCTTGTGAGTAAAATGCCCATTGATACTTCTGGATTTCAGATGCTAATCTCACCATCAGCCTTCTCGTTTTTCGATGTTCTAACAACCAGGCATGAAATCCATTGCCAATGTATTTAACTAACTCTTCTTTTGATAAAGTAGGGTTGTCTAGATGCCCGATGATGATTCGTGAAATAGAAACAATAAATGAGTGTCTCCAAAAGATTCCAGCTTCCAAACAACCCGTGGCTTGGTCGGGTATCACACCCGAGTTTTTTAGAATGATACGCCAAATGCCAATTTTCGTTTGGTACTCCTTTTTGATTTCTATGTAATCGGATTCGATTGCATTTCTAATTTCAGTGAATATAGGTTTGAAATCTTTTTCAAGGAGGTTTTCTTTCGATGGTATTTTTATTTTTTGAATTCCATCCCAGCGTTGGTAAATATGGCTTTGGATGAATTCATTAATCCGTGCTGGGGTTTCCAAAACTCGATGGCTTACATTTCGAAGTTCTCTGTTAAAACGATCATAATCAAAACAAGCCCATTCACGTCCATCAGTAATCAACCCCTTCCAAACCACATCCTTCCCTTGATTCCATAATTGATTATCAAAATTTGGAACCACCCCGTCAAGGTATCTTAATAATTGCCTTTTATTCACATCAACATGAACTTCGCCTCTTCTTTTGGCTTCAATAATGATTTTATTGGAAAATGAAATTAAATCACACCGTCCATTGGAATTTGAATAATTCTGTTCCCAGTCATCTTCGCGGTTTTTGAATCGGAAGATACTTTTAAGTGCCGATTCTACATTGGCTTCGGCTTCATTTGTATGAATTAATTCTTCGTATAAATGTTTTAATGCTTGATTCATCAAATGTTCATTGATTCGATAAATAGATGACCAGTAGATTAAAAGTTTGCCTTATATTCTAGAATAACTGGAGTTCTTTGGTCTATTAAATCCATCCTATTACATATGATATCCTCCAAAATTCCACATAGCGATCGAAGTGTCTTCTGTTCATGCAATATCTATTTCCTGTACAACTCTCTTTTATTCGGCAAAAAAATCATTCGATTGCATTCGTATAGATTTCAGTACCCACGTGGTGTTGAATGCCATGCAAGATACAAGAATGAATTTGTTTTCAATAGGTGTCAACTTCATGTTTACTAGTCTTGCTATACAAATCTCCCACAGTTTGATGAGTTATCTCTATATCCACGGATTAATTGTCTTCATGTCTCCATCTTGGGTTGGTGTGTCACTACTTGGTTTTATGGTTTAAGAAATGGTGAAGGTCATCCTTAGAATCGAGTTTTTTAATATCTGATTATTTATTTTTATCCCAATGTAACAAATCAGCATCAAAATAGGTTTTGATTTACGAAATAACATAGCAAGCCTATTGTTTCCTTTGAACAAGATTCCTATCTCCATTCCAAAATGATTAAGCTTGAAGATGTTCACAAGTCCTATAAAATGGGGAACTCGTCTCTCCATGTTCTCAAAGGAATCAATTTTGAGGTCGAAAGTGGT
This sequence comes from Flavobacteriaceae bacterium, assembly GCA_026709415.1. Lineage (GTDB taxonomy): Bacteria > Bacteroidota > Bacteroidia > Flavobacteriales > Flavobacteriaceae > Bin25. Next base: position 46,473 of record JAPOSZ010000032.1, on the reverse strand, counting down.
GAGTTAGTGGCCATCATGGGCTCTTCTGGGTCTGGAAAATCGACTTTGTTAAATATATTGGGAATGCTCGATGTGGCCGATAAAGGGCTTTATGAACTGGATGGAATACCAATAAAAAAATTAAATGAAAAAAAAGCAGCTCGCTATCGCAATGATTTTTTGGGCTTTGTTTTTCAATCTTTTAATTTAATTAATTATAAAAATGCACTTGAAAATGTGGCTCTTCCCCTCTATTATCGAGGTGTAGGACGTAGAGAAAGACAAAAAACGGCGATGGAACTTTTGGAAAGAGTGGGATTAAAGCCTTGGGCAAAACACTTACCTAATGAATTATCAGGAGGGCAAAAGCAACGAGTGGCCATTGCCCGAGCTCTTGTTTCAAAACCTAAAGTGGTTTTGGCAGACGAACCCACTGGAGCCCTCGATAGTAAAACTTCTTATGAAGTGATGGAGTTGATAAAAGAAATCAATCATGAAGGAAAAACCATTTTAGTCGTGACTCACGAAAGAGATATTTCCCAAATGTGCAAACGAATCATCAGATTACGAGATGGTGAAATCAACGAGGATTACTTGACTTCAAACGGCGCTGTCAATAATTAAACCCTTTCATGTTTGATCGAGACCGTTGGGTTGAAATATTTGAAACCATCCAAAAAAATAAACTGAGAACGGTTCTATCAGGATTTACGGTTGCTTTGGGGATTTTCATATTTGTCATCCTCTATGGACTGGGGAATGGCTTGAAAAACACTTTTCAGCAGTTTTTTCTCGACGATGCAGAAAATGTGCTTTTTGTTCGACCAGGGCGCACATCAATCCCTTACAAGGGCTACAAGTCAGGACGTCGAATAGAGTTTGATAATGCTGATATTGTGGATATCAAAGAAAATTTCGATGACTATATTGAATACATCACGCCACGTATTTTTTCCTCCGTAACGGCTACTTATAAAACCGAAAGTGAAAATTATTCCAACATCAGTGTTGGCCCTGATCATCAATACATTGAAAAAACCATCATGATGTATGGTCGTTATATCAATCAACAAGATTTGATGAACAAAGAAAAGTATGCGGTTGTTGGCCGATTGGTGGCTTTGGATTTATTCGGTCAACTCAATAACGTTGTCGGTCATTATATCGATTTAAATGGTTTTACCTATAAAATCATTGGTGTTTTTCAAGATAGTGGTGGGGATAATGTGGAACGAACGATTTACACGCCATACACCACCCAACAACTCCTCAATAAAAGCACCGATAAAATCAGCATGTTTGCTGTCACTTTTCGTCAAGAATTAGGCCATGCGGGTTCCATAAAGTTTGAAAATGATCTCAGAAAATTTTTGAAAGAGAAAAAAAATATTTCTCCTAGAGATCCCCGTGGCCTATGGATCAATAATCTAGCGGATCAATTGAGACAAAACCAACGATTTGCTAGTGTACTTCAAACGATTGTCAGCGTTGTCGGAATTGGAACTCTGATGGCTGGGATCATTGGAATTTCTAATATCATGGTTTTTGTCGTCAAAGAACGCACCAAAGAATTGGGTATCCGCAAAGCTCTTGGGGCCTCTCCAAGAAGTGTCATTGCTATGGTATTACAAGAGTCCATTTTAATCACAACATTTTCAGGATATATTGGATTGTTTCTGGGCATTTTAACACTTTCTAGCATGGGGGATCGATTGGATGAATACTTTATAACCAATCCCTATATCAATTTAAATACAGCCCTATTTGCCACCGTCGTGTTGATTGTCTGTGGAGGAATTGCCGGTTATATTCCAGCCAAAAGAGCGGCTTCTATCAAACCCATTGTTGCCTTGAGAAATGGGTAGCCTAAGAGTTATTTTCGACCTGGATACTTGGCAGGAAATTTTCGGTTCTATTAGTAATAATAAGACCAGAACAGCCATCACCATTGTCGGTGTTTTGTGGGGAGTGTTTATTTATATTGCTTTATCTGGTTCAGCCAAAGGATTGGACAATGGTTTTGAAAGGATGTTTCAAGACATTGCTATGAACTCCATGTTTGTATGGGCTCAATCAACTAGCATACCCTATGAAGGGTTTAAAATAGGACGGCCCATTGAATTAAAAATATCTGATGTTGAATACTTAAGAAGGCAAATCCCTGAAATTCAATTCATCGCTCCGAGACATAATCGAGGCATTTTCGGGACTTCTGCAGCAACGGTCAAACGAAACAATCAATCCAATAACTATAACATCTATGGCGATTTTCCAGAATTCACCAAAATAGCCACCAAACGAATCTTTGAAAATGGCCGATTCATCAACGATCAAGACATCATCAATGCCCGAAAAGTGGCTGTCATTGGGGAGCAAACGGCCGAAGAGTTATTTGAAAAAGGAGAAGATCCCATTGGAGAGTATATTCAAATTGACAATATCTATTTTCAAGTCATTGGCGTTCACAAATTTGTTCCCGGTGGTGGTTTTGAACAAGCCGGAGATATTTTCATCCCATTTGAAACATTTCGAAAGATATACAATACAGGGGATTCTGTTGGGTGGTTTTCTATCGCGGCTTACGATGATGTGGATGTTGTCAAAGTAGAAGAAGCTATTCTCTATGCACTGAAAAGAAAGCATCGGGTGTCTCCCGATGACAATAGAGCTTTTGGATCTTTCAATCTCGGTGAAGCTTTTAACCAAATCATGGGGTTTGCCAATGGAATGACCTTTATTTCACTTATAGTGGGGATTGCTACACTACTTGCCGGAGTCATCGGTATTGGTAATATTTCTTTGATATCGGTTAAAGAACGTACCAAAGAAATTGGTATCCGTAGAGCTATCGGTGCCACACCAGGAGAAGTCAAAGTTCAAATCATCATTGAAAATGTCTTTTTGACCCTTATTGCTGGGGCTCTGGGTGTTGTTATGGGAGCCGGTGTGTTAGCCATCATCAATTTGGTCACACAAAATCTTGAAGATTTTCCTTACACCAATCCTACCGTACCACTAATCTATTTATTTGGAGTGGTGGTTTTAATGGTTTTATTGAGCACATTGATAGGGTTGATACCAGCGCAAAGAGCCGTCAGTATCCGTCCCATCGATGCTCTCAGAGAGGAATGATATAAATAAACATTAAAAAAGTTCTGTCATGAAATTGATTTATAAAATCTTGTTTGGAGTACTAGGCGTATTGGTCATGCTGGCCATTGCCTATTTTGTTAAAACCAATAGCAAAACCTCTATTGTTTTTGATACCGAAAATCCAACCATAACATCCATTGAAAGAAAAACGGTGGTTACCGGTAAAGTAGTTCCTGAAGATGAAGTTGAAATCAAACCACAGATTTCGGGGATCATCGATCAACTATATGTTGAAGAAGGTGATTTGGTAGAAACTGGTCAATTATTAGCTACCGTAAAAGTCGTGCCTAACGAACAGAGTTTGAATTCTGCTAGAGGGCGTGTTAATAACGCTAGAGTTGAACTACGCAATGCCGAAATCGAATACAACAGAAGCAAAGATCTTTTTGAAAAAGAAATCGTTTCACGACAGGAATATGAAAGTGCTGAATTGAGGTACCAAAGAGCACAAAATGATCTGAATAATGTCTCTAGTGATTTACGTATCATTCAATTGGGAACCGCCGGAGGATCAAGATCGGCCAACACCAATATCCGTTCCACAATCACCGGTACGGTACTTCAAATTCCTATAAAAGAAGGGGATCAAGTGATTGAAAGTAACACCTTTAATGATGGTACCACGATCGCCACGATTGCTGATCTTAATAAAATCATTTTTGAAGGTCAAGTGGATGAAGCAGAGGTTGGAAAACTAGAAATTGGTATGGACCTCCGTGTTAATTTAGGAGCTATTGAGGGTCATGACTTTGAGGCTACTTTAAAGTTCATCGCTCCCAAAGGAATCGAAGAACAAGGGGCCGTGCAATTCAAAATCGAAGGGGATGTTTTTTTAAATGATAGTCTATTTGTCAGAGCTGGCTATAGTGCCAATGCATCACTAACCTTAGAACGAAAAGATAGCATTATGGCCATATCAGAAGCTTTACTACGTTTTGATCGAGAAACCGAACAGGCTTATGTGGAAATTGAAATTGGCGATCAACGATACGAAAGACGCGACGTGGAATTGGGGATATCCGATGGGATCATGGTCGAAATTTTAAAAGGTGTGGAAATGGAAGACAATATTAAAATTTGGAATAAAACCGAAAAAAGAAAAATTGGTGAAAACGATCAAGAATCTGATTAATGCATACCGTACTTTAAACTTCATGAAAACCCAACCTATTTTTCTGCTCGCCATCCTATTATCCATGAGCTTTAGTCTCTGTGGACAAAAAACTCAATACAATCTCATGGAATGTCTTGCCATTGCTAGTGAAAACTCAATTGCTATCAAGCAAGCATTATTGGATGTTGAAAATGCTGAAATCAGTAACCAACAAGCAAAAGCCAATTTTTTTCCAAATATCAACGCTTCATTGAATCACTCATGGAATATTGGGCTTAACCAAAACATCACCACGGGACTTTTAGAGAACATTACCACTCAGTTCTCTTCGGCAAGTATCTCCATGAACAATAATGTCTATAATGGCAAAAGAAAATTTCTAGAACTCTATCGTAGTAATTTAACCATTTTATCTAATAATCTCAATCTTGAAGAAATAAGAACCAATATCTTTATTCTTGTGGCTAATGCTTATTTACAAATTATGCTCAATAGAGAGCTGTACCAAGTCAATCAAATTCAATTAGAATTATCAAAAACAGAATTAGATAGAACCAAAAATCTGATTCAAGCGGGAGTGCTTATACCGAGTGAAGTTCACGAATTAGAAGCCAACATAGCTTCTCAAGAACAAACGCTTATCGTTGCTGAAAATAATTTGCGTATTTCCAAAATCTCTTTGGCTCAAATCCTTTTGATCACCGATTATGAACACTTTGATATTGATGATGAAAAGTTCAATGTCCCCTTTTCATCCATTCTTGCTGTAAATCCAAAAGATATTTACAACAAAGCGGTTGAAGCGCGTGCCACCATTAAAATTTCAAAGACCAATGTCGATTTAGCCGCTTCAGATTTAGCCATTAGTAAAACCGCTTTACTGCCTAGCCTTAGTGCGTATTATAGTTATAACACTCGAATTTCATATAGTGATCGGCTTGTCGGTGCTGGAACATTTACTGAACGCCCGATTGGTGTGGTGGAAGAAACCGGTCAAAAAGTCATCACGCAAGTGAATGAATCCAAAGTTGTTGGTCCTATCCCTTTTTTTGATCAATGGACATTGAACGATGGGCATAACTTTGGATTGAGTCTTTCCATACCGATACTCAATGGAAAAGCGGCCCGATCCAATGTGAATCGTAGTTTAGTCAATCTACAAAAGGCTGAGGAACAATACCAACAAGATCGTTTGAATTTTGAATCCACCATCAATGAAGCCTATAATTCTGCCCGTGGGGCCTATCGATTGTACCAAGCTAGTTTGAAGACTGAAAACTTTAGGGAAAATGCCTATCAAGTGGCACAAAATCGTTTTCAAGCAGGAACGCTTAATGCATTTGAATTAGTTCAAGCCCAACAACGGTATGAAATAGCCGCATCGGATCTGATCCGTTCTAAATACGATTATATTCTCAAATTAAAAGTGTTAGAACTTTATTTTGGACTTCCTTTGAATATCGAGGACATCATAGAAACCGCTGATTAACAATATTTTATTGGATTGATTCTTCATATTGAATCTTCTACCAAAAACTGTTCGGTATCATTGGCCCACAACGGTCAATTGATTCAATCGAAAGAATTATTCTCTTTAGATTATCGTCATAGTGAGTTACTGCATCCTTTTATCCAAGAGATATTCGAAAACAACCATATCCAACCAAAATCACTCAAAGCTATTGCGGTTAGCAAAGGCCCTGGTTCGTTTACTGGACTTCGGATTGGTGTCAGTGCTGCCAAGGGATTTTGTTATGCCTTAAAGATTCCCTTGATTGGTATCAATACCTTAGAAATAATGGCTCAATGTACACTGGCAAATTCTAATGACTGGATATTATCCATTTTAGATGCTCGAAAATCCAATCTCTTTAGTTTGTTACTAGACGATTCTGGACGTATTGTTCAATCCACCTGGTTTGAAAATTTAGAAAGTCCATCCATTGTAGCTCTTTCAAAAGGAAAACAGTTAAAGGTCATTGGTGATGGACAAACAAAATTGAAATCCTTTTTACCCCATTTAAAGGCCAAGTACATGCCTGAGATTCAATACCCTTCTTCAAAAGACATGATCAAACTGGCTTATAGAAAATATTGTGCCAAAGAATTTGAAACGACTAGTGATTTTGAACCGTTTTATTTGAGAGCATTCCGTGCGACCAAACAAAAAAGCTTGAAGTTTAACCGTTGATGGCCACCACTTCTTTGACCTTTCCAGGAAGCATTTGCTTCATCATGTTTTCGATCCCCATTTTTAGTGTATAGGTTGATGATGGACAACCACTACAAGCTCCTTGAAGAATAAGACTCAGTGTTTTGTCTTTTTTATCATAGGTGTCAAAAGCTATATTGCCTCCATCCGCAGCAACCGCCGGTCGTACATAGTTATCTAAAACATCTACAATTTCTTTTTCGATGTCTGACAACTCTTTTTGGTGACGCAATGAAACGATATACTTTTCATCGACAGGGCCATCGATAATAGGGTTTCCTGATTCAAGATAGTCTTTGATGAATTCGCGTAGGTGTGTAAAATGTAGATTCCAATCTTGATTGCTTTGAATTGAAATGTAATTGGAATCAAAAAACACTTCTTCGACATAGTCAAATTCAAATAATTTTTCTGCTAGTGGTGCATTATGGGTATGTTGGACTGATTTGAATTCATATGTCTGGTCTACGAGTGGTTTATTAGCGACAAATTTCATCGCCTTTGGATTGGGCGTGCTTTCAGCATAAACACTGATGGGGACTTTGTTATTGTCTTCTGATTTAATCACCACTCCTCCATCATTTAAGTAATCTTGAATTTGCTGTGCGACTTCTTCATTGACCTCACTCCATTCGAGAATATCAAATCGCTCCACATGGATTTCACTGCGACCTATTTTAACTTTTTTCACAAAAGGGAGGTAAAACAATTGTGCTGCCAATGGAGCGTTAGCCGTATGATCGATGTTTTCAAAAGTTTGCATTTCTTCTGTTCCAATGGGGACATTAGAATAAAATGTGGCCCAAGGATTTTCTTTTTCCACTTTCGACGTTATTTCAAATTTTTTCATATTCAATGACAAAATTACAAATTCAAATCCCTATTTCTTGACGATCATTATCATTTTGGATGACTTCAATCATCCACCGACACGATCAACACCAAAAATATAGGCACGACATACCAAAAGATATGATCCTACAGATGTCAAAAAATCGTTTTCTGCAATATGACCAACTCAATGGTTAGCCAATGAAGCACTGGGAAAAGCAGAATTTTTTCATGGGAGATAGAAAGGTCTGTTATCAAAGAACCTGTAAAAAATGAGCGATTATTTTTTAGTTCAAGGAGCCATAGGTGTTAGAAAAACGGCTTTTTAGAATATTATACAGTACTGATTGATTCGATTCAATGGGAATAGTATATCGGCCTAAAAGTTATTGTCTATTTTTGCTGATGATTTTAAATATGTTGTGGTAATAAACGACTTGTGAAAATCATTGAAACCATTGGATTCCCCATCAAAGTCATTCGTTGGTTTTGTAAAATCGAATCGTATGATTACTGAAAAACAAAAACAAATCATTATTAAAGAAATGAGTCCTTATGAGCCTATTCAAATCGGAGTGTTTGGTTCGGTCGCTCGTGGCGACCATACAGAAGAGAGTGATATTGATATACTATATCAATTCAATAATAGCTCAGATTTATTAGAGCTGATTCGATTAAAAAAAAACATTAAAAAAAGGCTAGGTAAAAAAGTGGATTTCATGTGTTTTGATTTCATCAATCCATACATTAAAAAACGTGTTTTGAGTGAAGTAAAATTATTTTTTAATGACAAGACGCAAAAAAAAGAAAGACCTTTACCTTGTATTGAACACGATTAAAGATTCTTTTCAAAAAATTTCTTTATCATTAAAGAAAAACAACATCAAAACTTCTGATGATTATTTAAATGAGTGGGAATCGCGAGGAGCTATGATACTAGAACTATTGGTCATTGGAGAAAACATCAAGTATATTCCAAGTGAAGTCCAAGAAAAATTCAACCATATGGCTTGGGGTGAATTAAGGGAAATGAGACATGAGGTGACTCACGATTACCCTGGAATTGATTTTAAAGCGACATGGAAATTGGTTGTTCAAAGCGATGAATTCATAGAAAAAATCGGTGAAGTTGCAAAGCATATGAACATCACATTAGAGCCTCGTATCGGCACCTCCCCAGGTCGGTTTGACCTTTAACCACCCCGTTTTAGTTCTATCCCGATATGTGTGGAATTTGGTCTGAATGCTGACAATGAAAAAGCACCCATCATCTCATCAGAACCTAACCCAATCCATTGAGGCATGGAATCGAAAGGGAAATATACTCTACGACTCATGAGTTCCTATTGTCCATATTATTGATCAATGGCTGTATTTCATTAACTTTCAACCGAACAAATCAAACGATGACCATCCTTTCCGTTAGGGGGAAAACACCAGTTTTTGGACAAGAATGTTTTTTTGCGCCAAACGCCACCCTCATTGGAGATGTGATGATGGGAAATCAATGTTCGGTATGGTTTTGTGCTGTGGTCCGTGGAGATGTCAACTCCATTCAGATCGGTCATCGGGTCAATATCCAGGATGGGGTGATCATTCATGGGACCTATCAAACTGCAAGCACGACCATCGGAAATGATGTATCCATTGGACACAATGCGATTGTTCATGGATGTGCCATCGAAGATCAAGTGCTCATTGGTATGGGGAGTATCATCATGGACAATTGCCACATTGGTCGATCTAGTGTTATTGGTGCTGGGGCTGTCCTTCCCAAAAACACAAAGGTCCCCGCTGGATCAGTGTATGGTGGCGTGCCGGCTAAACTGATTAAAAAAGTAGATCAAAAACTTTTTGATGACGAAATCAAACGTATTGCACAGAACTACATCACATATGCCTCTTGGTTCGATAAAACAAAAATCAATCGAAATGATTCTCATCGAGTAAACTACTGAGCCATTTCTGGTGATAAATTCAAACAAAAAAATTGATCCTCACCAGCTTTGGTGTTAAAAAGTATTTTCAACTTTCTAATAAAGTTTCATTGAATTGATAGCCTTTGTAATCTACTTTAAATAGAATGCCATACAGTGATGGAATAAAAATCAATGTTATGATGGTCCCAAATAACAAGCCTACCATGATACCTATTGCCATACCTTCCCATAATTCACCACCAGATATAAACAATGGCGTGAGTCCCAATACTGTTGTAAAAGTCGCTAGTAGAATCGGTCTAAATCGTTGCAAACAAGCCGCAATAATGGCATCTTGTTGATTGCGTCCTAAATCTCTTTTTTCGACTTCCATTCTATCGAGCAATACTATAGCATTATTGATAACAATTCCGGCCAATGAAATCACGCCTAAAAACGGCATAAAACCAAATGGCTTACCAAACACCAATAGTCCTATGACTACACCAATAATTCCAAGAGGTATGGTCAGAATCACCATCCCCATTTTTCTAAATGAATTGAATTGAATGATCAGTAAAAGAATTATAATAAATCCAGAAACGGGCAAATAACTGACAACCGAACCCATACTTTCGGCAGCTTGCTTAGCATCTCCACCAAATTCAAACGTGTAGTTTTCTGGCCAATTCTTTTGTTGTTCTTGTAACCAAGGAGTGATTTGAAGCGTGATAATAGAAGCATTGCCATTTTCTGTTAATTCACTAGATACGGTCACGGTTCTGCGTAATCCGTATCTCTTTATTCTAGAATATTGCCATTTAGGAATAATAGACGCCACTTGAAGCAGAGGTACGTTTCGACCTGTTGCTTGAGAATATACATTTAAGGTTTCTAATGAAGATAATGATTGCTGCTGGTTTTTATCACTTCTCATGATGATGGGAATGGATTTATCTTCTTGACGGTATTCGCCCGTCTGAAATCCAACCAAAACAGTTTCCAAAGAAGTTGCAATATCTTGACTGGTAATTCCAGCAAATTGGGCTCTCTGCTGATCAATTTCAATTAAAAATTTCTTGCTTTTTGGCCCCCAATCATCTTTGACATTTTTTGTGCCCTCGATGGGGGATAACTTTAATTTAACCCTTTGAGCAATTTCAGATAATTCATCAGGATCATCGCCTGAAATTTTGATTTCAATAGGTGCTCCGCCACCTCCACTCGCTAAAGAACCCACTCTTATATCAGCATCAGGAAAAGTATTTAACGCGTAGTTATCCAAACGAGCTATAACAGTATTGTTTTGGTCAAAAGAGGAAGTATTAACCAAAATATGGGCATAGTTTGAATTTGCTTCATCAGGTGTGTATCCCATATCATAAGATGCAGGGCCTTGACCGATATATGATGACCAACTCACAACGCCTTGTGTTTGCCTATCATTTACTTGAAGAGAATCCGACATGAATTGTTCCACACGTTGCACTAGTTGTGTTGTGGCTTCAATTTTAGTTCCTTGAGGTAGGTTGATGTCGATAGTGATCATATTGCGATCGCTATCTGGAAAGAATACAAAAGGAATTTTTAAAAAACCAGCTAGTGATACCATAAATAACAGAAAAACACCCAAAAGTACTTTCCATTGATTGGTAAGTGCTATCAGTATGACATCTTTATAATAGAACTTCATTTTGACAATAATTCTATCCACCAGACTATATTTTTTGGTTCTATTGGATTCTATCTTTAAAAACAAATAACAAAACAAAGTGATGACCGTCAGAGCGATAATCCATGAGGAAACCAAGGCAATCGTGATGACCACAAATATGGGGCCTACAAAATCACCCATTGAAGTAGGCGAAAGATAAAAAGCCAAAAAGGCAATAGAAGTCGTAACCGTAGATATCAGCAAAGGCATCCACAATTCGTTAAAGGCCTCGATGGCTGCTTTTTTTCTTTCGATGCCCTTTTCCATTTTTACCATGATGGTTTCTGCTACCACAATGGCATTGTCTACCAACATTCCTAGGGACATAATCAAGGCCGCCAAGGTCACTTGGTTCAAACCCATGTTGATAAAGCCCATGACCATAAAGGTCATGATCATGACTATCGGGATTAAACTGGCAATGACAAAACCCGTGCGTATACCTAAAAATAAAAGCATGACCAACAAGACAATGGCTATGGCTTGAGCTAGATTGACAATAAAGTCATTGACCTTGTATTCAATGTAAGTATCTAAAGAAGATACTCTTGATAATTCTAGTCCCACCGGAAGTACTTGTTGCCATTGAGCAATCACTTCATCCACCGCTTGACCCAAAGCAATCACATTGGCATTTTCCTTTAAATTGATGTGAATTGAAATGGCATTCAATCCATTGATGCGTATTTTTTGTGTGGGAGGATCGATATACCCTTTCGAAACTGAAGTGATATCGCCCAGTTGCACCAATTGGGAACCATCGCCTATTGGAATCAACAATTCTCTAATGTCATCAATTGAAACAAAATTTCCTGTGGGTTCGAGTATGATACGTTGATTTCCTAAATTAATTTCTCCACCCGAGTTCAAAATATTGGTTGACGAAATATGCCGTTGTACTATAGAAGCTGATAATCCATATTCTTTTAATCGGGTATTTTCAAATTCAACAAAAATTCGTTCTTCTTGATTTCCGCCTAATTCAACTTTAGCAGCATCTGGTAGTTTTATCAGCTCATCTCTGATATCATCTGCATACGCTTTCATTTCGGCATAACTGAATCCGTCGGAACTCAATCCAACAACAATGCCATAGACATCACCAATTCCATCGTCATTTAAACTGGGGGTGACACCTTCTGGCAACCCTTGAATCGTATTGAGCTTTCTTCGAAGCTTGTCCCAAACGGATTGCATTTTTTCAGGAGAAACTTCATCTTTTAAGGTGATGGTTACCACCGATAGCCCTGTTCTGGAAGTACTAGATAGTTCTTTTAATTCGGGAAGCTCTTGCGCTACTTTTTCGATTCGATCGGTCACCAATTGTTCCACTCGAATTGGACTGGCTCCAGGAAATTGAGAAACCACACTGGCAACTCGGACTGTATACGGCGGCATACTATCTCGCGATAACCCAAAATACATGATGGATCCAAACAGCAAAATGCTTAGCAAAACCATAAAAGTGATCCGATTTTGATCGATGGATAACTTGGCTAAATTCATGGAAACTCTTGGTGTTATTGAAGTCTCACCTCTTGACCATCCAGTAAAGTTTGCAGACCTGCTGTGGCAATTAACTGACCAAAAGACAGTCCTGAAATCACTTGAAATCCTTCTGAAGTAAGCACCCCTATTGAAACGGATTGTCTATTCACTGTGGCCACTTGGTCATTGATTTCTATGGTGAAAACAAAATGTCCCTGACTATCTTCTCCAACCGCATGAGCAGGAACCACTAGAGCATCGTTATTGGTTTTAACGCCTCCAAAATCAAAGGTGACATTAGCCGCCATACCGCTTTTAATTTCATCACTTGGATTTAAAATGGTCACAACGACTGGATATGTTGCGGAATTTCTGTCTACCGATGGGGACACCTGAGTCACCACGGCATCAAATTCCTTATTTGATAAGGATGAGAAGTTCACCGTGACGGCCATCCCCAAACGAACCCCATTGATGACACTTTCAGGAAGGCCAAGAAATATTTCCATATCCGCGCCAGCATTGATAATAGCAATACTTTGTCCGGCATTCACATTCTCATCAATTTCTGAATTCACAGCAGCAATAACACCATCTTCTGGGGCATAGAGATAACCATATTTTACTTTTTCGTTTTGAATGGCCACGCTACGTTTTGCAGACTGAAAACTTTCTTGAGCTGTTTTGTATGAATTTTTTGCTGATTCGTAATCGCTCAAAGAAGAACTTCCTTTTTCATATAGCGAACGAACGCGATCCAAACTCAATTTAGCTGTATTCATTTGCGATTGAAAGCTATTTAACTGGGCTAATGATTGTTCATAAGCCAATCGCGATTGGACATTATCCAATCTGGCCAACAATTGTCCTTTTTTGACTTGTTGACCAATGTTTAGATCCAAATAGGTGATGATTCCCGTGTTACGAAAACTCAAATTGATGATTCTTTCGGTTTGGGCCGTCCCAGAAAATGTTCTGACTTCTTCCCCACCAAGGTAGCCAACACTCTGATATTTTACAGGACGCACGATTTTTTTGGATTCTTTTTTTTCTTCAGCACAAGAAAAAAACAAACCCGTTATCAGTACAATACTTAAATAGTTTATGAAGGGGTTCATGTCCTTTTAGCTTTTCATTTGTTGATTTAATTTAATGTGTTGAGGAATTCTAAAAACCCTCTATTGAATCGATTGTTATCTTCTTGTGTCTGAAGTAAAAAGTAATACCCTAAAAATCGTTCTACTTGAAGAGCTCCCAATAAAAAACGATACGCCGCATTGTTTCGTGCTAGTTGAGCACTTAAATAATTGTTTTGAGCATCGATCAATTGAATGATGTTCACAGCACCATTTGAATAAGCCACTTGTGTGAGCTCCAATGCTTCTCTGGCTGTTTGCTCCGACACTTCTGACAATTGAATGTTGGATAATTGATTGATAAGATCTAAAACAGAGGTTCTGATATTGCTGCTAATAGATAATCGAGTGTTTTCACTGTTGATATTGAGTTGATCAATTTGAATACTACTGATTTGACGATTGAGATTGTTTTGATTTTGATTGAAAATCGGGATGGCAATATTTACCCCCACATTATAATGCTGATCGATTAGGGAAAACCCTTGAGGGGCTCGACTTCCCGAACCGCTTCTGTCAAATGTTTTATTGAACTGTCCTTGAAGAGCCAATGTGGGATAAAACCTTCCAGTTGCATGGAGTCTTAAGTTTCTTTCTAAAGCCTGCATATTGTAATCTATCGATTTCAATTCTGGAGCATTCTTGATGGCTTCTTGGATAAGAAAGGCAATAAAGGGTTCTCTGGCATTGGGATTGTCCAGGATGTCAACCAGTTGGGAATAATTGTATTGTTCAAAGATGCCTTGATCCAAGCTAACATCTTCGATATCAATTTGATTTTCGACGGGATTGTTGGTTATCTGATTCAATTGCACAAAACTTTGTTCGAGACCATTAATGGCTTCCATCAATGATTGCGTGTTTTGGGCTAATTGGCTTCTAAACCGCAATAGGTCTGATTTACCCGATTGTCCCGCCTCAAAATTTTGCTCCGCAATCCGTAAATTCTGCCTGGTCAAATCTAGGTTAAAGGACTGGATTTGGACAACAGTTTTTGAAATCAACACATTAAAATAAGTGCTCATGACATTGAAAATCACATCCAATTCAGCCGTATTATAATTTTCTTGTTGTGCTTTTTGCAATCGTTTTTGGATGGCAATATTGGTTTTGGCTGCCTCGGAGAACAGAACTTGCTCCAATATTATATTTCCAGAAGTTGAAAATTCTGGATTTTGACCATTGCTAATTTCAGCAAACTTTGGATCGACGTAAAGTCCCCTTCCAGACAAAGAAATATTGGGTAGATACCTGCTTTTAGCCAATTTAACTTCTTGATGGCTCAACTCAACTTCTTTTACTTGAGATTTCAATGATAAATTTTGATCTAAAGCCATTTGGATGATTTCATACAAACTGTATGCTTTATCCGACAATTGATTTTTCAATTCTCCAACAAAATCAGTGTTTTGGATTAAACTGTATTTTATGGGTACATTCACTTTTTGAGCGGTATTGTAATTGATGGTCAACCGAGGATGATACTCAATAAAAACTGGCATTTCTGATAATGGCGTACCATTTATAAACCCTTCAATCGTCAAAGAAATTCGACGAAAAAATTGATCCACACTTTCTCGGGATTGATTGGTCGCCATAATACCCATTTCAACTTGTTGCACTCCTAAAGAAGTAAACGAAGGAATTTGTTTTTCATTAAAAACACCAACTAATTCTTGCGTTTCATTTTCCGACAGATAAAAATCACCAGCCAGATAGATGGCCTGGATTCCCTCAAGGTCATTGATGATGTCATCCATGGTATTGAATGGGATTAATTGATAATCGGCTCCTAATTCATTAAATATTTTATCAAATGTTTCCTTTATAGGTAGTAATTCAAGTAAAAAGGCTTCTAAGACAATGCCGAGTGTTTTAAATTCAGTTAATTCATAAAAGGTATTAAAATCTTCTACAAAAGATTTGGATTGAATGAGATAGGTGAAGTTTTCAATTCCTGAAGCCTCTTTTGTCAAATCCAACGTACTGAAATCTTTATTTATCGATCCAAACAGTATGGTTGGTTTGGGGTAGTTCGCTTGTTTGCTAATGACTTGATTATTGACGACTCCGAAAGCCAAAATAATATCGGTTTGATTATCCAATAATTTCCGGTATTGCTCTTGAGCTACTTGGAAATTGTATTTATTGACCATGATGCTTTCTGGTGGAAAAGACACCTTAGCATCTTCTCCTACTACAGCCTTTATTTGGGTTTTTAGCTGCTCAAGGAGGGGATTGAGTTCAATCGTGATGTCATCAGCAAGAATACCAATAGTATACTCTGGCTTCTGTGAAAAAGCAAAAACTGAAGAGAGCAAGAAAGTTAAAATAATTAATTTCTCTTTGTTTTTACTCATGATGTCAACGTGATGTTTTTTAGAAAACGCTTTCAAAAGAACAAA
Organism: Flavobacteriaceae bacterium; assembly: GCA_026709415.1. Taxonomy (GTDB): domain Bacteria; phylum Bacteroidota; class Bacteroidia; order Flavobacteriales; family Flavobacteriaceae; genus Bin25. Next base: position 30,522 of record JAPOSZ010000032.1, on the reverse strand, counting down.
ATGCTTGGTAAAAAATCTCATGAATTAAAACTTACATTGTGACTATAATCGGTTACCTGTATCTGCAACGTCTGTGTTTTTGAACTGTCGACTGATCAGATTGTAATCAAACGTTCATAAAATATTTTGTTCGATTTCAATTAAAAAGGTTGTTGAGGTTCGACCTGCCTTTTATTTTCACTGCCAATAATAACTACAACTCAATATTTGCTTTTTGTCCTTAGGTATTAATTTCAAAAGTAAAAGGGCTTCATAGTATTTGGTAAATACCCTACGAGGACGGCTATTCCAGCATTTAATCATTGGTTTTGACTTGATAAACAATCTCTTGTAACATCAAATTTTATGCAAAAATAAAGTTTTATTTACCACAAGAAAACCGTCATTATCAATGTATCAGTGATTTGAATTAATTCATTTTAAGTTTTAAATTGCCGTTGTAAAAAAAACATCATGTTTCAAAAAATCAACTGGAGCGAAGTGCCAAATGAAGAAGTAACACCTTTAATGCATCGAAAAATCATTACAGGTCAAAACATTATGATAGCCAACATGAAGTTTAAAAACGGCTTTGTGGTCCCCAAACACAGTCATTCAAACGAACAAATCACACAAGTGTTATCGGGAACCATTCGATTTTGGTTGGGAGAAGATGAATCAGAGGTGGTTGATTTACATTCTGGAGATGTGTTGGTCATTCCACCACATTTACCTCATAGAGCCGAAATGATTGGCGATGTTGAAGAAATCGATATGTGGTCTCCACCACGACAAGATTGGATTGACGGTACGGATGATTATTTAAGAAAATAACCATGGATTTAGGGATTAAAGACAAAGTCGCCTTCATTGGTGGTTCCAGCCAAGGAATTGGAAAAAGTATCGCTTTACAACTTGCAAAAGAAGGTGTGATTCCTATTTTGTCAGGACGAAAAGTCGAACCTTTAAATCAAGCTAGAGCTGAAATCGAAAACAAGACTAGTATTTCCCCAATGATTATTCAGGGGGATCTTTCAATCAATGAAGATCGGTTGCATATCATTCAAACGGCTCTCGATGCATTTGATACCATTGATATTTTGATTACCAATACAGGGGGGCCTCCTGCTGGAAACTTTGATGATTTTGAACAAACTCAATGGAATAAAGCCTACGAGTTACTGTTTGGAAGTGCTGCTTCAATGATTAGAGGATTTCTGCCCAAAATGAAATCGCAACAATGGGGAAGAATTATCGCCATCACATCCGTTTCAACCAAGCAGCCCATCGACAACCTCATTTTATCCAATGCCATTCGAAGTTCAGTGGTAGGGCTGATTAAATCGCTTGCTAATGAATTAGGTCCCTATCATATCACAGCCAATAATGTCATGCCTGGATATACGGCTACACAACGGTTAAAAGAACTAACAGAGTCCAATCCAAATTTCGCCAACGTGCTGTCTGAAATACCCATGAAACGTTTTGGCAAACCCGAAGAACTGGCCGCTACAGTCACTTTTTTGGCCAGCCAACAAGCCTCCTATATCAATGGGGTGTCCTTAGCAGTAGATGGAGGTTGGATAAAATCCAGCTTGTAGATTTATCGTGGCGCGTTTCTGTTTGATCATGTTGAGCTATTCATTCCCGACCAAAACAAAAAAGAGGCCATCAAAAACAACCTCTTTCGATTTAAGAATTTGAAATTCAACTATTCTTTATAGAAATAAATATTGTCAATGTATACGGTGTTGTCCCCTTCGAATTTTAATTGATCGACTTTGGACAAATCAACAACATCCGAAAAATCCGATAATGGAATATCGACAGCCACCCACTGATTCACCTTCGAGACATCCAATTCTCTGAGTTTTTCGACAGCCTCTCCTCCCGTCTGCAACGCCGAATTAATCAAATCAATGCTGAATCTTGAAGAATTCGACACCCAATAATCTAAATGAACCCCTGCATAAGAAGACACATCAATGGGCGTGTTCCCATTGTCTGCTTGATTTCTGAATTCGATGCCCTGATAATTGAGATTTTCATATTTCAAAACTTCATTCCCAGATAATGTTGGTCTGGTCACTGTTGTCGATTGACCCCACTGAGGATTGAATTGAACATTCTCCACATCGGTATACGCATCACTAAAAATAGAGATGACATCCTCGGCAGAGCGAGTTGGATTGGGAGCCGCTTGGCTGGGTTCCTGACTGGAACCCGAATCCACCGTCCCTTCAGGACTCGTCAATGCTATATGATCGATATGGTAACTGACTTGGGCACTGTTGGTTTGTGCATGATTCATCACCATCACCATTTGATTGAATTCTCCACTATTTGATTCAGAAAATTCAAAAATTAAATTTTCCCATGCCTCGGTTTCAGTCGTTGTTACTGTTGAATTTTCATTGTTTTGTGGATTTCCTAATTCTTCTAACTTGAGCTCCATTCGTTGACCAGGCTCTTTGGACCATACCTGAATTGAAATGGCGTTCATGCCACTAGGAAAGATGATTTTTTCTTCTAATTCAAAGAAAAAACCGGACCAAGGTTCATTGCCAGCTTGCTCAGTAATTTTCAGCACTCGATCGGAGGTATTGATTCCGGATTGATTGGGATTATCGACGTATTCTAAGGTTAAAAAATCACTTTCAGGAGCGTTCGATCCTGGGCCAAATCGCCCCCAAGTTCCCCCTTCACCTACATTTTGATCCGAGGCTGAAAAGGAAGGTCCTTGGCATTCAAAATCAAACGATCCATCATTGAGGTTGGGGGTCACCGTCTCGAATTCACAGGGGGGATCCATTCCCATTGTATCATCTTGAGCGCGACCATAGAAATAGAGATTATCAAAATAGGTCGTCCCATCCCCTTCTATTTTGAATTGGTTGATCAATTTCCAATCCATCGTTCCGGTTTCTGTTTTAAAATCTTCAAGTGGGATATCAACACGGATCCATTGCTCTTTTTGGCTGACATCCAATTCATAGGAAACTTCATGAGTGACATCATCCAAGACACTGAGGATAGAAAATTTCAGCTTCGTGGAAGTGGCGACCCAATAATCCAAATGAAAATGGGCTTTGTCAGAAGCATCAAGGCTTGGATTGATTTGTATGGCTTGAGACGCTATATTCGAATGTTTGAGCATTTGATCTTCTTCCCCAAATGGCGTAATCAATTCAGGGACGGTGGGATACGCCCCATCGATCAGCAGCCCAGTGATCGGATCTCGTCTTCCATAGGGATCACTAAAGATGCTCGAAACTTCCTCTGGAGAAAGGGTGGGTTCAGGGGCGCTTTCTTGAGGTGATAAGGACGTGCCATGGAAATAGATATTGTCGAGATAAACCGTTCCATCACCTTCTAATACTATCTGAGCCACTTTGGTTAAATCAATCGACTCCGCAAAGTAAGATAAAGGAATATCTCTTTGGACCCACTGAGACTTCCGATTTAGAGGCAACGAATAAGCGATGGCATCTTCTCTGGCAACACCGAGACTTAAAATTTTAAACTCTAGTTTAGAGGCATCAGCCGTCCAATAATCCAAATGAATATGGGAATGTGACGAAACATCCGTTACTTGACCAAGAGCCGTTGGTTGGAAATCCAAATTGGCATATTTCAAGACTTGATCGCCAGAAATACGTTCTTTACTCATTTGCGTTTGCTGATGCCAATCCGGATTAAACTCTGTGTCCTGTAAGTTTTCATATGGATTATCATTGAATATCGCGAGGGTGTTTTCTGTATGCTGCGGATAGGGGGCTGGTTGATCTGGCTTGCGGATCATCGACTCTTGATTTCCACCTTCGACTATTTTGATATTATCGAGATAGGTGATTTGTTCCTTTTCCAAACTTTGACCTAAATGCATGAACAACACCAAACGAGTGAATTGGTTACTATCTGAAGAAGAAAACTCGAACTTTAATTCTTCCCATTGGTTTGATGCAGTCGTTGGGACCGTCTCTTCTTTAAAATCTTGTGCTGTTTTTTCAAGTTTTAAGGTCACCTTTTGACCGGGTGCTTGCGAATAAACCTGCATCGAAATGGCATTCCTATGAGCTGGAAAGACAATGGGTTCTTCTAAATCAAAGTAAATTCCTGCCCACGGTTGATTGCCCGGTTGTTCCGTGAATTGAAGCACATAATTGGATAAGTTGATATCGCTTTTATCTGGGTTTTCAACATATGCCAACGTGATGCTTGGAGGATCTGGATTTCCCCCAAATCGCGTCCAAGTATCTTGTTCGGTTCCTTCAGGATTCACAAGAACAAAGGGATTTCCTCGACATTCAAAATCGATGGGACCATCATTTAAATTCAATGGATGAATCGTTTCAAAGGTGCAATCTAAATGGGCTGCAGGGTCATTGAAAACATCATTCCCCATATGGAAATAAAGATTATCGAGATAAATTTCGGCCCCACTACCCATGCCCATTTCTTCATCTATTTTAAACTGGAAAACCTCGGTTAAATCAACAGCTGAATCCCCTTTGGTAAAGTCTTCGAGTGGAATGTCAAGGCTGATCCAACGACCTTTTTGACTGACATCTAAGGAGACCGCTTTTTCTTTGGGTCCTGGACTGATTAAATACAATCTTAAATCCACCGCTCGTACCACGTAATAATCCACATGGAGATGCGTCATTTTGGAAACATCTAGGCCTGCTTCTTCCGTGGCAAATTGGATGCCTTGATAATTGAGATTGGTGTATTTCAATATTTCATTGCCATCGATATTGAAGTCTCCATCATGTTGTGTCGCTTGTCCCCAATCGGGATTTAAATTCACACCCTCCACATCATCATAACCATCACTGAATATAGACGTGACCATATCCGCAGGATGTTGGGGATTTGAGGGGGCTTCCATTAGAGGATTGACAGCATCCGTGGGGGACGGTGGTGGTGACGCATGATCTCCTTCACCGTGAAAATATAGATTGTCAACATAAACCGTTCCATCACCATCGAATTTAAACTGATCGATAATGGCCAGATCCACCACATCCGAAAAGTGCGATAATGGGATATCGACAGACACCCATTGACTGACTTTGCTCACCTCTAACTCAGAGGGTTTTTCAGCTGGGTTCGATCCTGTTTGTAATGCTGAGTTGATTAAGAAAAACTGCAACTTGGTTGAATTCGATACCCAATAATCCAAATGAACGCTATGATAAGAAGACACATCCACGGGGGTATTGCCATCACTTGCCTCATTTTTGAATTCAATGCCTTGGTAGTTTAAGTTTTCATATTTTAACACGCGGTCTCCATCAGCAACGTCTTCAAAGGTTTGAGTTGTTTGCTGACCCCAATCTGGGTTGAAATCGACATTTTCGATATTCGTATACGCATCACTAAATACGGAAAGTACATTTTCGGCCTCTAAACTTGGGATTGGTGCCGGACCGTCGGGTGCCGTTGCTTCGGTTCCAGAATCGGTATCACCTCCCCCACCATCATCCGTCACTTCTTTTGGTGTGGCAAAAGCCACGTTATCCAAATAATAAGTGGTTTCAGCATCGTTCGTTTTTGCATGATTCATGACCATAGCGATACGGTCATAAAGTCCACTATTTTCAGAGGCAAAATTGAATATCAATTGTTCCCATTCATCATTTTTGGTGGTTTTAACTTTAGATACCACATTCTTAGTGTTATCAGTAGCATCTTCTATTTTCACTTCTACTTCTTGGCCAGGTTCTATTGAATAAATATGAACAGAAATAGCATTCATCCCATCGGGAAAGACCACCACTTCTTCTAAATCAAAAAAGAAGCCTGACCAAGGGGCATTTCCAGCTTGTTCTGTGATTTTTAAAACGCGATCCGATGTATTGATTCCTGATTTGGAGGGGTTATCGGCATATTCGACGGTTAAGAAATCACTATCGGCAGCATTGGATCCATTGCCAAAAATGCCCCAATTGCCGCCTTCATTACTAGGAGAAATCTTTTCGCCAGCTAAAAATGGATTGCCTTGATTTTCAAAATCAAACGAACCATCATTGAGATTGGGAGTGACGGCTTCAAATTCACGAGCATCGTCATCACTCTCATTATTATTGTTATTGTTGTTTGGATCAGTTGTTGGGGTCGGCTTTGGTTCGGGTTGCATCACCACTGGAGGAGGCTCCGGATCATCTCCTCCACAAGCAACGGGTAGAACAACTAGTCCCAAGAGAAAGAGAAAACAAATGGCATGTTTCCATAAAGATTTTATTTTCATGATAATTATTTTACAGATTTTATAAATGGTTAGTATCCTTCATTTTGTGGGTATTGATCCCCCAGAAGGTCCAACTGTCCTTGTGGGATGGGCAAGTGTTTCATGTGTTCTTGATACAACTCTTTAGGATTCCCATCGGGATAGTAAAACCTATTGATATTGTCATTATTCATGTGATCTTTCATGTATTCAAGCATTTTTCCCGTTCTTTTGATGGCATACCATCGTTGTCCTTCAAAAGCCAATTCTCTGGCCCTTTCAGCCAAAACAATGTCGATATCGATTTGATTCAAAGGAGCAGCTCCAGCTCTTTGTCTCACGGCATTTAAATAAGTGAGCGCTTGAGAGGTGTTGCCCAAGTTCATATGCGCTTCGGCACCTATTAAATAAGATTCTGCCAATCGATAAATCATCACATTCTTAAAATGATCTCGATCGGTGGGATCAACCGTCGGATCAAAGTATTTGAGAACACCAGGGTTTTGTCTTCGATAGTATAAGAAAAATTGATTAGGGTCTGTGGGATGGTTGGTATACAGATCCAATGGTTCGCCGATGGTTTTTCCTCTTGGCAATGTTCTTGGATCATTGTATTGATATTCAAAGATGTAATAGGTGTTGTCTTTACGTCTGTCGTTGGGATCTTCGAGTAATAAATCAATGGTATAATCATTCAACGAAATAAATCCAACGCCATTGCCCCCATTTTCAATGGATTGTACCAAACCAGGCGCTCCAGCATAAAACGATACCGTACTCCAATTCATAATATGTGGTGCCCCCCCTCCAATGGCACTTTTTTCGAAATTCACAGCCAGCAGGGTTTCGGCATGATTCAATTCGCCATCAAACACCGCTTCTAACGCCACTAATTGATGCGGAGAAGATGAAATCAATCCATCGATGAGATCAGCTGCGGCTTGATCATTCTGATCCCACATTTCAACTTTAGCCCACAGATGATCGACCGCTCCTTTAGTCCAGCGACCAAATTGAGTGGTTTGGTAGGAAAGATTTTCACTAGCATAACTCAAGTCTTCTCTTAAAAGCGCAAATATTTCAGCGGGGGATGATTTGTCCTGTGGTCGATCAAAAGCGGTTTCTGGGGTGGTGGGATCCGTTTTGATATAAATGTTATTGAACATTCGATAAAGCGTAAAATAGGCTTGAGCACGCATGACTCGTGCTTCAGCCAATGCTTGAATTAATCTTGGGTCTGATGCCCCTTCATCAAGTAACTGAAGACCTCCTTGAATAATGGAATTAGCTCGATCAATGATTTTATAATTTAAGGACCAGAAAAAGTCATAAGCGGCAAAAACCCCAAAGTCACCTCGCGTGGCTCCCCAAGTCAATCGACTATAAAGTGAAATCTCTCCATCAACTCCCACCGCAATATCGCTTTTAGCCGTTAGCACTAATGGTATCATGCCATTCCAATTGGCATTTTGCCATGTAGACTGTTCGTAGGGTTGGCGTTGTAACACATACAAGCCTACGACGGCGTTTGATAATCCGTCGATACTAGAGTATAAAAAATCCACAGATGTTTCCGACAATAATTCGTCTTTTAAAAAGTCATCGTCACATGTCATAAAAAACACACAAGGGATTAAAAAGAGTTTATGGAAAATGAATTGGCTTTTGAGATTCATGATTAAAATTCAATATGAAGTCCCACACTAATATTCAAGGTTTCAGGGAATACCCCATTGAATAAATCTTGTTCTGGAGAATAAGAAGGGAAATCCGTGTAGGTAAATAAATTGGTTCCCGTAAAATAAACCCGTAGATGATCCAATCCAATGGATGAACGCCATTTTTCTGGCAAGGTATAACCCACGGTCAACGTTCGCAATCGAAAATAAGAAGCATCCCGTACGGCAAACGAAAACAAATGGGCATGAGTGATTTGTTTGGGTCTGGGATATTCCGTAGAAGGAAATTCTGGGGTATAATAAGACGTTACAATGCCATTGATGGCTCCTTTCCATAATTCACCATTAGCTAGTACCGAATTGATTCGAGTGGCCCCTTGAACCGTATAAAAATCAGCAAACAAGTCAAAACCTTGGTATCGAATGGTTCCAGTAAAAGAACCATACCAATCAGGATCCGTGGCCACAAACACATTATCGCGATCATCAATTTGACCATCCTGATTTTTATCAACGACCCAAACGTCTCCGGGTTGGGCTGTAGGTATTCCTGCAGCCACGACATCATCCCCCTCCTGAAATATTCCAGCATATTGGGGTAACCAGATGCTGTTGATGGATTCACCGATGGATAGTCGACCCGCTGTTGAAGAAATATCGATAAAATGACCTTCGCTATCGGTTTCACCTGTAAGAGCCATGACTTTGTTTTTATTGGTTGACAATACCGTTCCAACATCAACATATATATCGGAATGATCAATCAATCGAGCATTCAGGGTTAATTCGGCCCCTGTATTTTGTAATTCTCCAACATTAAAACGAGTCACGCTAAATCCAGTCGATGAGGCAATCGATCGATCCAATAATAAATCGATGGTATTGGCTTGATACACTTCAAGCGTTCCACTGAGGGCGCGATTAAAAAAAGCAAAATCTATCCCCATATTGGCAGTCAATGTTGTTTCCCATTTTAATTTTGGATTGGGCAATCGTGAAGAGGCGACGGCTCCTCCAATCACTTCTGAACCAAACACATAAGGTGTGAAGTCCGCAACTCCTAAAGACTCCAGTGGATTGATGCCTTGATTTCCTGTGGCACCATAACTGACTCGTAATTTTAATTCATCGATGTTTTCAGAATTTTCAAAAAAGTCTTGATGTAATTTCCAAGCCCCTGATACGGCAGGAAAATAGCCCCATTTATTATCCTCTGCAAACACCGAGGAAGCATCCGCTCTGATCGTTGCTTCAAACAAGTATTTATTTTTAAAAGAATATCGAGATCTCCCCATGAATGACAAAATACGTCTTCTCGATACATTTCTATTGCTGTTTAGAAGTTCTGTTGCCAGTCCATCATAGAGCAAACCATCATTTAAAAACCCTGATTTATCTAATTGAGAATATTCATTGAGTTGTTGGTCAAAAGCTTGAACGGCTGTGAAGTCAAAATTGTGATTTTCACCCAAATCAGGCGTATAGTTCAGAATATTTTCAATCAATATCTGATTGTATTTTCCATTGATCAGCACGCCAATCCCACCCGTTCCTTGATCCCCGGCAGAATGCAATGATGAACGATAGACCCCTTGGTCAAGGATTCTATTTCTTTGAAAGGTTTTTAGGGCGTAATTGAGATTGGGCAATAACTGAAAATTGAACTTTAAACTGACATCTATTAAATCAATTTCGGCTTCATCAACAGACTCTCTTTGGTCCCAAAGGGGATTGACAAAACTCACATCGGTTGGTCCCAAATAGTATTTCAATAACTTTCCTTCATCATCAAAGGGTTTAGCCAAAGGGGTAATGGTTGTAAAATTTAATCCCCCAGTTTCTTTTTCTTGAATGGCATCTTGATAATTCACGATGACATCAACATTTATTTTTTCAGTCAATTTTTGATTGAGGTTGAGTTTTAAACTCAACCGATTGTATTTAGAATTGGGAATGATTCCGGATTGGTTGAAGTAGTTGATACTCGAATACCATTTCGTTCGTGGACCACCCGTCGTCACACTAAAAGTATGGTTGGTTAACTGGGCATCATCGAGAACTAAATCTTCCCAATCGACATAGAGATTATTTTCAATGGCTTCTCTTTCAAAAGGCGAAAAAATAATCCCGTCTGATAGATAATTGCCAGTTCTTCTATTTCGATTGGCTTGTCTCCGTAAATCAGCAAACTGCTCTCCAGAATATAGATTAAAATTTCGAGTGAGTCTTTGAGTGGTTAGATAATTTGAATAGCTAAATCGAGGTTTGGCTGTTTCTCCAGCCGTTTTAGTAGTGACTAGAACCACACCATTGGATGCACGTGCCCCATAAATGGCTGTGGAAGAAGCATCTTTTAAGACTTCAATAGAAGCGATATCATCGGCTGGGATATCATTCAAATTATCATATGGAAGTCCATCAACTATAATCAATGGATTATTCCCCCCGGCAACCGATACATTTCCTCTGATGACAATATTTGAAAATCCGCCAGGTCTTGGATCTCCCAAATTCACTTGAACACCGGCAGCTCGACCTCTTAACAATTCAGAAATATTGGTCGTCGGCACTTGATTAGCTTCTTCTACATCAACACTCACAACCGATCCAACGAGATTACTTTTGATTTGGGTTCCATAACCAACCACAACCACTTCATCTAAATACCCCCTCTCTGCTTGCATTGAAACTTGTAAAAATTCATTAGAAGTGACTTCTAACCTCAGGGATTGATAGCCTACATAGCTAAAAATTAGTATCTGATTTAATGCGGATACGTTGATTTGAAAATTTCCATCAAAATCGGAAATTACACCAGTAGACGTCCCTTCCACTAATACATTGACGCCAGCTAACGGACCTTGATTATCTGATACATTCCCTTCAACGATAATTTGAGTGTGCGCTAGATAAAGTGTCAAAAAAATGAAGACAACTCCTAGTTTATAATCAAGCATACTTTTAATATTGAAGCTTGGAAAGTTAAATAAAAATTTAATTTTCCTAGAATTTCATTCCAGGATGGTATGTTTAATTATGTGACCTTTCGGAGACTACTTTTTTTTGGTTTTATTCCGATGTGCGTGAATCACCATTTTCTAAGATCACTAATCTTGCACTGAAAAGCATTGGTTTGGCTGTGGATTTTCCACGATTAGAAAGGGCATGAAATGAAAATATTGTTCAAGCAACAATCATGTGTTCGAGTAAATAGGTGCTCTATCATTGCTTTAAAACCTTAAATAATTCCTCTTTTTCTTGTTGCTTTAGACTAACTATGTACATACCACTAGGGAATTGACCTACCGGAATGGGCAATCTATTGGTTGAATCTACCTTGGGGGATTCGTCGGTATAAATCACCTTCCCAAAACTGTTGTAAATCTTAATGGTGAATTCCAAATCTTCAGGGAAAAGCACATATAAGAAATCAGCGACAGGATTTGGATACACCTGACCAACAGGGGCTACATTCAACCATTTTACGAAACTACCTTGACAGGGATTATTTGTCCCTACATAAATTTTGGTCCACTGCTTATCGATTGGTAATTTAACATTGGATTCATCAAACTCATATTGCTCATCCCCTAATTGAACACGATAAGACTCCGCGCCATCCATGATCAATTCGACTTCCCCGGTTTTTCTATTTAAAAGCGTTTGGACCGATAACTCTTGAGGCTCCTCGATATTCTTGCTGAACTCCACAAAATAACTCGGGTCTTCTTTTGCTGTAATCGAAAGGGTATATAGCCCAGTCGTTAATCCCGTTATACGGGCGCTTGATTTGAAGTCCATTTCTTTTTGAAATTCTGAAGGCCCTTTGATAACAACATGATATTGGAAATCAGCGAGAGTTTTTATGATCAATTCACCATCGGCTTTCCCTTGACAACTGGTATTTATTTTATTAATTGAGATATTGTTAGGAGAGTCTACATCACAGATATCACCCTGACCATCATTGTCTATATCTTTCTGTTCTGGATTGGCTTTATTGGGACAATTGTCAGATTGATCAGGAATGCCATCTTGATCTAAATCTCGAAATGGCCGATAATCATAAATATAGGTCTGACCAGCAACCATGTCAATGTCGACTCTTTTATCACGATATAATAGTGTGAAGTTTTTATCAAATTCAGAATGAAAAATAACTCTATCCAACCAATTATCTTGCCAATAAATATCGACGGTCAAACCTCCCCTAGCTTTTAATCCTTTGATGTATCCATTTTCCCAAGATTTTGGAAAAGCAGGCAATACTCTGACAATACCTTCTTCATGAGATTGTAGAAGCATTTCAGCAATACCAGCAGAATAACCAAAATTACCATCGATTTGAAATGGCGGATGGAGATCAAATAGATTATCAGCCATTGACTTTTGAAATAGTAACCGGACATTTCTATGTGCGAAATCGCCATCGAGTAGACGAGCGCCTAAATTGATTAGCCAAGCTCTACTCCACCCTGTATGTCCGCCTCCATTGGCCAGTCGATAATCCACTGTTTTTTTGACCGCATTGAAAAGTTCTGGATCTTTTTCTTTGGTTATAATATTTCCTGGATGAAATCCATACAGATGAGACATGTGTCTATGGCCAGGTTCGAATTCTCTATACTCTCTATCCCATTCTAAAATCCGACCATTAGCTCCAACAACAAATCCCGGACGCAAGCGTTCGATTTGACTTTCTATCTTATTCACTAAATCATTTTGATAGCCCAGTATTTCACACATTTTAAGATAGTTCGAAAAAACTTCATAGATGACTTGTTGATCTTTAGCGCTCCCCAAACAAGTAGCCACCACTCGACCACTTTGGGGATTGTAATACCTGTTTTCAGGAGAAGTTGAAGGGGCTGAAATTAAAGTGCCATCTCTAGTGTCTTCAATTAACCAATCACTATAAAATAAAGCCACTTCATGTATGGCTGGAAAAGCCCTCTCTCTCAAAAAATCCAGATCTTTGGTGAATTCATAATGCTTCCAATAGTGTTGCATCAACCAACCACCTGCACCCATAGAGCAACCCCAAAAAACAGTTGACTGGAGCCATGTGGGGGCCCATAAATCGGTGGCATGTGGGAAAAAAGTGCCTCGAGAACCAAAATTAACCATAGCCGTGGTTTTTCCATTTTCAACTAACCGATCGGTAAAATCAAAAAGTGGATAGTTCAATTCACTGAGATTAGTGACATCTGATAGCCAATAATTCATTTGAAGGTTAATATTTAAATGGTAATCCCCATTCCATGGAGCTTGTATGTGCTCATTCCAAAGTCCTTGTAAATTGGGTGGATTGGTCCCTTTTCTTGAAGATGAAATCAGTAGGTAGCGACCAAATTGAAAGAGAAGTGCTTCCAAACCACGATCATTTTGACCATTCTTGACACGCAAAAGCCTTTGATCTGTTGGAATCTCATTCAATGCTTCATCTCCAAAATCAACATCCACTCGTTTGTATAAACTTTGATAATCAGCAATGTGCTGTGATTTTATTGTTTCATACGGGACAGAAAGAACCTTTTCTAAATCGATTTTGTTTTGTAATTGGTAATTGTCGAAATAAAAAGATGAATTGGAAACTATATAGATCGCTGCCTCACGAACATTTTCTAATTCAAGGGCATCATCTGATCTTATGATTTGTCCCCCTTGGTGGACAACTTTCAAAACAGATTCGAATAAGACGCCTTCTGTTATGGGCGTTTGTCTCGATTGAAAACGGGCGTTCCGTTGCGTCACTTCACCACGCAGATAAAGAAGGTGGTCATCATCGGTAAAGGATTTTGCTGTTTCATAACCACGATCAGATGGTCTGCTGAGTTTTAACTTAGCATTCAAACCAGCGTTACTTTCAGAGGTTAAATGCACGACGATCACCTTATGTGGATGAGACACAAAAACCTCTTGAGTGACCAAATCTCCTTTCATTCGATATTGGGTTGTGGAAATCGCATTTTCGATGTTCAAATCTCTTCGATAGTCTGAGATCTGTTGATGGTCAAATTGAATACGCAAATCGCCCAGAGTCTGATGAGAACGAAGTATTCCTTTATTGGAGAATTTTTGTTCAAATAGCCGGTCGGCTTCTGTATTTCTTCCTTGGAATAGAAATTGTCTTATCAATTGGATATCTCTGATATTTCCACTAGGTTCTTTCCAATTTTCAGGATCGCCCGGCCACATGGAATCATCATTTAGTTGGATTCGTTCGTTTATGGGATTCCCAAAAACCATGACGCCTAATTTGCCATTTCCAAGTGGCAATGCTTCAATCCACTCACGTGCCGGTTGGTTATACCACAACACATCTTTTTTGGAGTTTTGTGCATAACCAAATTGTGCCCCCAAGTTTAAAATATAAAAAACGAAAAATGGAATAAAGCGATACATCGATAGGTTTTATTTGGGAATACTTTACTCTTGTATTACATGTAAATCAAGTCAACTGAAGGTTAGCTTAGAAGAAATCAAATCCATTGGTTTGTCTAATTTATTCGAACGATACAAAAGTGTAGAAGAAACCCCTAAATATACTCATATTCCATGATACAAAAATGTTTTTTAGAAAGAACAAAAGAAATCGACTTATCATAGCGTTTCATAGGGTGTAGCACAAAGTATTTTCATGGGGAAAAGAAGCTTTAACACATTTTGAGAGTTTATTAGAAAAAACCACTTTTTTTATATGGGGGTTGCTAGTAGTCGGGAAAACCGAATGACTCAAAAAGTGTGAAATCATGGCTGAAAATAAAAAATAAAAAACGGATAGAATAGATTGTTTTGCACTTTGGGATTTGGGAACATTATTTGGTGTATGAAAAAATGGAAAAAGCCGTCATCTATACCATTGAAAGTTAGGACTGAATCCGTCAGTTTTGAAACAAAATTTGAATCAAATCATAAAACCCTATTACTGGTCTTGGATGAAACACAAAAATTAAGTTCAAAAAACATATTTCTAATGCAACTGATAGAATAATAACCTATAAATCCCTTATCAAATGTTTGACCACGCCTAAACAGATAATGGTATCTTCTTTTTTAATATTTATCGGTGAAAAATTTTTATTATCGGCCATCAATCGATGGCCTTTTTCGTCAAGTCGTTTGACGGTAAAATCGGTGTGGTTCACTGATACAATTCCAATGGCCCCATCCCTAAAAGAGAGATTAGATTTAACAATGAGAATATCATTTTTATGTAATGTTGGATGCATCGAATGTCCTACAACTCTGATTAAATAGGTCGCTTTTGGGTCTTTTAAATATTTCTCATCCAAACTCAAGGGCATTTCTTGAAAATCATCAGCAGCCGATGGAAAACCTGCTTGGACCCCCTCTTGATAGTATTTTACATAAATTTTCTGATCTTCAATCCGAAAAGGCATCGAGATGAGTTCTTTGCCCAGGGGAGGTCGTTTCTTGATTTTCATTCCACTTCCAATAGTTCCTGCCAATGGGTGGTATATCGCTTAGATAATCGTTCTTGCCGCATCACCCACGTCTTTGGAATATACTGACTGGCTAGTTTGACCTTTTTGGCACCCCATCGATGATTGATAGCATCCATGGTTTGCATTAATGCTTGGTGTTTTGGATTTTCGTTGGTGAATAAATTGAGTTGTTGGTAGGTCTCTGATTGGACATCCATCAGGATGACACCCGCTTTTTTATAGGCATAGCCTTTTTTATAGATGACTTGCAATCCACGGGAGGCGTAGTGACTCAAGGTGATATCCGAAGAACTCGCATAGGGTAATTTCAAAACGATATTACGGCGATATGGCTTCCTTTCTTTTCGATGACCATCGGTACGAATAAGGACCATGATGGCTCGGCATTTGGCCTGTTGTTTTCTCAGTTTTTCAGCACAAGAAGACGCAAAGGTGCTGACTCGTTCTTTCAGATCGGCATATTCAGTTAACGAAGTAGCAAAACTTCTAGTGGTGGCGATGGATTTTTTGTCAGCGACTTCTTCCAATTTCAACACCGAGGTGCCTTGTAGTTCGTATTTCAGTCGTAGTCCGACCACAGAAAAGTGTTTTCGGAGATATTGGTCAGAACGTTGGATATACTCCAACGCATTGGTAATACCGATGTTATGGAGTTTTTTTGCGGTCTGTCGGCCAATCCCCCAGACATCTTCGACCGGCGTTTCTTGTAAAGTATGGATTCTTTTATCTTCTGTATCCAAGATAAAGACCCCACTGGTTTTTTCTGGAAATTTTTTAGCCATTCGATTGGCTATTTTGGCCAACGTTTTGGTCTTTCCGAAGCCAATACTGATTGGAATTTGAGTGATTTGCTTCACTTGTTGTTTGATTTGGTGGCCTAGTTGTTTGAAATCGACACGCTTCAACTCATTGAATTCTAAAAATGCTTCATCGATGGAATATATTTCCATATCAGGGGTGAAACGATTCAATACCCCCATGACTCGTTGGCTCATATCGCCATAAAGAGGAAAATTAGAAGAAAAGACGCTGATGTGGTACTTCTCAAAGATACTACGGTATTGAAAAGTGACGGCTCCCATCGGCACCACCGATTTGGCTTCATGGCTTCTAGAAATCACACAACCATCGTTATTGGAAAGTACCACCATTGGTTTTCCAATGAATTTAGGATGAAAAGCTCTCTCACAAGAAACATAAAAATTATTACAGTCAACTAAAGCATACACGGTAACAAATATAGAACACCTTGTTAGCGTAAAACGGAATATCCTTTGACAGCAATTTTTTGGAGGGAAATTGATGAATGGGGGTGTTTTCTACATAGCTTCACCTAAAGAATCGTCATCATGACCGACTTTTTTTCGTTTAACTCACATCCCGATCTTGGCTGAAGCATTCATTTTTTATGGTCAACGATGAGATAAAAAAAAGTTCTTTTTATACTATGAACTCCCGCTTTTCTCATGAGTGATATGCCATAGTGTTTTCACAGATTTTGTCGGCGTTAAATGGACTGAACGACAGAGCCTTTTAATCTCAGGGGTTATCTTTGAAGGGAGGATAAATTGGTGGTTGGTATTTCGATTCCCAATGAGACGAACTTCGATTTGTCTTCAACAACTCCGTCATCACTAGTCACTGAGTGTGGGCTAGTCAGCACATTCGGTAAGATTACTGTATAGAAAGCTGCCGAATTCGCACCCGATCCCATCTAATCACTTCAATTTCGCCGTATTAGGTGGTCAGTTTACCCCGCATTATCCAACTTACCGACCCTTTTCACTCACATCTTTCAAGGGGATGATGCGACGGGGGATTATGGCACCCATGGGCAGAGGTTTTGAAAGCTGATGCTTTATGCTTTTTAGATGATGGTATATTCAACACATCGATCGCTCGAAAATTTAAAAATTCCATTTTGTTACCAGGCGATTCAGCACATTCTATGGAATCATTTGAAAAACCCAAAGATCGAAAACCAAAACTAGCCGCTTTAACTCACCAATGGGTTTTGAAAACAATGGCGTACTCGTTTAGTCAAAGTACTATAGTCCAAGTGAGAACTATAGAATGGCTTGGGAAAATAAACAAAACAACTTAGCCTGAAAAACGAAGCAGCGATAAGGCCCCATTGTTATTGGTGACCATGACATGTAATTGATTGTTGATTTCTATGACACCGCTATCACGATGATCACTATTGAGGTTCACCCCACTATGAAAGCCTCGAATTGGAGAAAAATTTCCAAGTCCATCACCAATCAATAATACGCCTCGACCGGCATCGTACCTGATGGTTTCGACTTCTGTTGGATAATGATTTCCAAAAGCGAGAATATCGACGATACCATCACCATTAAAATCCCTTGCAATTGAAGATTTTATAGGCGAAATTTGAGCTATTTCCGGAAGCTCTATGACAGAAAAGCCATCGTCTTGATTATTTAACAAAAGGACACTACTGAACGATGTGACTTTCTTTTTCAACACATTTTGAGATGTGATATCGGGTAAAATTTCTCTCAATGTTGAAGAAGCATAAGAATGATAATCTTTAAATTTTTCATTAATCCATGGTAATTGATGACTCATACATTCTCTCCCTCGAACCGGAAGATACAATCCATCGTAAGATTGAGAAAGAATGACATCATTCGATCCGTTTGAATCAACATCTCCTGAATAGACAACAAAAGGATTGGTATCGGTGGCTTTAAACTTGGTGTTCTCACCTAAATTTCCGACCACCAAATCAACATCACCATCGGCATCGATGTCCGCTATTGATAAAGACCACCATTTTCCATACAAATGACTGAGTACAGGAAACTTCTCTGATTTGATAAAGTGGCCATTGGTGTTTTCAAAAACAGTGATTGGCATCCACTCCCCAACCAAAATCAAATCCGAGTCGCCATCATCATCGATATCAAAAAAACAGGCATCGCTGACCAAACCAATTTCTTTTAATTCAGGGGCTATTGTCTTTGTGTGTTCCTTAAAGTAGCCATTTTCATTCATCAATAGATAACTATCGGCAGGAAATGGATAGCGCCCATTAACCAGACGACCCCCGATAAACAAGTCCATGTCTCCATCAAGATCAATATCTTCAGGCCGAACTATTTGAGTATGCCCTATGATCTCTGGAATTCGATGATCTGCGGACACAAAAGTTCCATCGCCATTATTGAGATAGAAATGATCGCGTTGAAGAGACGAATGGTTCATCAATTCATTGCTGCCACTAGTAACGTATAAATCCAAATCGCCATCATTATCTGCATCAAAAAAGGCACTGCCAGCATCCTCACTTTGTGCATTGTTCATCCATGGTTGCTCAAGCGCTCGACTAAATTTGCCAGAGTGTTGTAGGTATAATTGTCCTGATTGACCGGCAGCCCCGCCTACAAAAAAATCATCAAGGCCATCTGCATTGACATCGGCTACACTGATGAAAGGTCCGTTTTGCGACAATTTGTATGGTAACAGTATTTGCTCTTTAAAGTCATCATATTCTTCTTCCTGATGAATAAAGTCTATTCCGTAATCGATTGGATTGATTTCTTCAAAAATCCTATCAGAGTTTTCATCGTTGTCCATCGTTTCCGTTCTTTTTGATGCCTTGAGATAATTCACCGTCAACCTTTTATTTGCTTTGATGTTTTTCAACACCTGAAGGTTGCCATCTGGCCAACAAATCTGAATACTATCCACCATTCTATTGGTACCCAAACCAAAATGGACGACAGGTTCAACCGATGACAAATAACCTCTAGTGGGTATGTGTTCATAAACTTGTTGCTGCTGTTGATAAAACGCATTGATTCGAACACCATATCCCAATGGATTTTTCGGTGGGCCTTCAAAATCTAATTGGATATAGTTGCCGTTAGCCAGATTTTCATATACAAAAGCAGAGCTATTCATATTGTTAGTCACCAAATCCAGATCACCGTCTTGATCTAAATCGCCATAGGCAGCACCTATTGAAAAGGCCAGTTCATCCAAACCCCATGATGTTGTGACTTCAGAAAATTTTAATGACTGATCATTTCTGTACATATGGTTTCCAACGGGAACTGAAGGCGCTTTTAACGCTAACTCTAGATAATTGGTTTCTCCATGACGGAGGGATTGGGTTACCTCGTCAACATAATCGTTATTTCTGATATCTCTCAATATGCCATTGGTGACATAAATATCTTTCCAGCCATCATTATCATAATCCATAATCAGTGGCGCCCAACTCCAATCGGTTTTTGAAATTCCAGCGAATTGGCCGATTTCTGAAAACGCACCGATCCCATTATTCAATTGTAGCGTATTAAACATATACTGGTAGTGTCCCCCAAATTTGACGGTGGCTTCAAATTCCTTAGGATTCATGGCCCCCATATTTGTTTTGGAACGGTAATGATCGGCAGCCGCCATATCCAATACCATCAAGTCAGTCCATCCATCATTGTTGATATCGCCGGCATCCGCCCCCATTCCAAATCTCGAGATATGATTAAACGTTTGATCGACTTGATTCGTGAATGTGCCATCGCCATTGTTTTGATAGTAAAAATCAGGAGCATCATAATCGTTGGCTATGTAAATATCCATGAACCCATCTCGATTGAAATCCGATACCGTCACCCCAAGACCATAGGCCAAGCGATCGACACCCAATTCTTTTGAAACATCAACAAAAAAACCGCCTTCATTTTTGTACAGTTTGTCCCTATAAAACTTAATTTTTAATGGTTCGATACCAAATCGATCGGTCATACGAGGATCCGGTGGTTGGTTCATTTGAAACATATCCAAATCATTATCATTATCCATATCAAAAAAAACGGCTTGAGAGGAACAACCATAATTTTGAAGTCCATACTCTTTAGACGATTCTGTAAAAGTCAAATCGCCATTGTTGATATACAACATATTTTGACGATCTTTCAATTTTGCTGAAAGTCCCGATCGACTCACATAAATATCTAAAAGCCCATCGGCATTGATATCCACCATCGTTACGCCTGTGGACCAGCCATTGGTTTGGTTTATATTGGCCCTTTCACTGATATCTTCAAATAGAAAGTCTCCTTTATTCAGGTACAGTTTGTCATCCACTTGATTACCAGCGAAAAACAAATCAGGTAAATCGTCGTTATTGATATCACCAATAGCCACTCCAGCTCCATTGTAGATTTGCATTTGAAAAAGGTGGTTGATGGAATCGTTTTCAATAATCTGGTTATTGAAATCCACCCTTGTTTTCTCCCAGCTATGCCTGATAAATCCTGATTTTAGTTCCTCTGTATGGCGTAATTTATCGCTAGGACAGGCCACACAAGTAATCCAAATTAACGACAAAACCTGAAGTCGAAAAATCCCCGATTGATTAATCATTTTATGATGAACCGTTCAAAAGAAAGTTTTCTGATGAACCAGAAGGCAGTAATCTAATGCATAACACTAAAGTTTACTTTTCAAAATATCACTACTCTTATCAAAATCAAATATTTGGATAGGAAGCTTAAAACGAACTATATTTCATTTGAACATCAAACTGAATAATCTATTTTACCCTTAGAAATAAAATATTGAACTAAAACCTATAAACATAGATTTCTGACAATACCGTATCCGGATTTTCATCAAAATTCGAAAGGATTCTCAATCGAATGTATCTAGAATCCGCAGCCTCTTTTGGGATATATATATCATATGGTGTTTTTTTACTCTTCCAGCTCGGATCAATTGCTTCATCGACCAATAACGACCACCCTTTAGTTTTTGCTTCTTCTTCCCATCCCGCATCGTTGGATAGCAACGTGGTCTCAGCACCCTCTATATCATTGATACCCCAAATTTGCACACGACTTGGATTTCTTTCTTGACAACAACCCTGTCTTGGATGCATGCGTAGTTTAGACAAATCATAAGTCTCTCCTAAATCCAAAGTGAAATGGTGAGGAAAGGCTTCATAAGAACCATTGGCCGTATGGTAATAATCCCCATTAGCAACCGTTTTGTTTAAAAGTTTTTCAATAGACCCTCCCCAAGCGGATCCCGGTTCATCCGTTGGAAGAGCCACGACTTTAATTTCATCTGACTCTAACAGAGTAATCGGTATGGGCGTGACGGTCATCTTTTTGGAAAGAGCGATTCCTAATTGGTTGGAAACTTTAACAACTATTTCTTGTTCTCCTAAAGATAAACCTATGAGATCAAATGTGTCATTGATTTCTGTTGTAAAAGCCGATTTCTGACTCTTCTCAGTGGTGGCCCCATCATTAGCGGTTAACGTATAATCGATCGATACTTGAATATTCAGAGCCGATTCATTGTGCCATTTCAAATTTATGCCTTCCGTAATGGGCGTGATTTCCACAGAATTTAAAATGGAAATCATTTCTTTTGGTAATTCCGTTGAGGCCCAATCGGACTCAAATTTATCGATGGATGATTCTTGACCATACAGGTTCATCGGTAACGGAACATAATACGATCTATATTCTACTTTCGCATCGAGCTTTTGATTTTCAAGAACAACTTGGTCTGAATCTTTATCGACATCCACAATGACTTCTTGGTTTTCGTTGTTGATGTATTTCACCTGAGATCCTCTTTCAAAATCATCCGCTTTTGTCCAATTGATGGTTCCATTGGTTCCATCATGAACCATGCTTTGGATTCTTCTTGGAACTAAATTGGATCGATAACCCTCTCCAAAAGCACTGACAAGAGCCAAAACCTTAATCGATTCATTACCTTGTGCATCTCTAGTGTATACATTGAATGTATGTAGTTTCTCTTGCAATCCATCGACGATGAGTTCGATGCTATCAATTTCTTCACTTGATTTTTGAAATGGAAACGCTTTCGAATTATCATCCCATTCAACCACAAATTCAGAAACAGAAAAGGCATTTCGAACATAAGGTATCAGTTTGACCCGATCTCTTCCAACAAAACTTCTGATTTCATATGGTCTTGTTGTGTAAAGCCTTTCTCCCTCTAATAAATAACGTTCGTGGTTGTCGGTGGTTTTGACACATGATAAAGCACATAAACCAATGAGGAAAACAAAAATAATATTATGAAAATTCATTGCTCTCATGTTAATTTGATAATTCATAAACTTTTCCCCAAAAATCCAGTTCAATGATGTGGGTCGCATTATTACCACCCCACGATGTGTGAACCGCTATGCGTACATATCGAATCCGAATTAACTCGTCTATTTCAAATTCATCTCCACTGAGTATCGCATCCCTGTCTTCATTGGAGAGGGTTCCCACCGGCAATCCAGAGGGTTTGATGGATTCACAATCTCTTATTTTAATCCAGTCGTCTAAATTACCATCGGCTCCAGGTGCCACGAGACTATCATCGAGACTACCATAGAGTGTGTAGGTTTTTGGATTAGCATGCCGGAAACCCCAATTTCCCCCTCTTTGGTAAACTCTAAATCGGCTCAATTCGACTTCAACCCCTAAATCGATGGTTAAAATAGTGGGTCTGGGTTTGTTGCCTTGAGTATGTGCCCAATCTTCAGCATTATAATTATCGTTGTACAATCTACTAAAACTGGATCCCCAAGCATCCCATGTATCATCATTGGCCAATGTAACTTGAACGAACTTTGATTTATCCAACTCATCTTCTTGAAGAGGCGTTAAAGTTTGGTCGGAAGTCACTGGAAAGACTTCTGCTGACTGATTTTCATAGCGATCTCTAACAACCACTTTGAATTGTTGTGGTGTACTTTCTCGACCTCTCAGAGTGAACGATTGTTCAAGATTCTCGCTATACAAGACCTCTGCTATTTCTAGTTCTCCTTGTTCATTTTCAGCGTAGATATCAAGGACAATAGGAACTTCTGTTTCGTTGAACCACTCGACGGCAACGCCGCCCCAAGTTGGCTGTATTGAAATGGTTTTTGCCACCTCTTCGACCACGGGACTCAGTGGCTCGGCCGTTAAACCCACGGGAATCGATCGGTTATTGGCTCGATCAACCGTGAAAACTTCAATCGTTTTGGGGGCCGTATCGCCAAAACCTCTGATGGTCATTTTGTTATTAAAAGTAGATGTTCTCACTTCTGCTTTTTGACCCTTATTATCCGTGTACTCCGCCACCACATATAAGATATCTTTTCCCGGAGGAAGATCGTAAGAAATATCAAAACCGCCATTAGCTCGAACAAATCTTAAGTTTTCTATAGGTGGTGGGGCTTGACCATCTGCTTTATAAATGACTCTTTCTTCTTCTTGGCAGCCTAATAGTAAGGCAATACTGAGCGAGAAGAGATAAGTATATTTGGTTTTAACATTTATCATTTTTATCAAAAATGAATTCTTTTTAGATTTTAATTGTATTAATGAATTTCTCATTTTAAATATGGATTTAATGAACATTACCAGCCTGGATTTTGAACCAATGTAGGTGTATTGATAATCTCACTGAGTGGAATCGGCCAGAGATAGTCTTTTTCTTCAAATCGAGATAGCCTATCCGTAACGATGACTTTGATCTGATAATAATCTTCCGGGGCATTACTTTCTGAGGCAACATTCCAACCTCTGATCGGAATATTCATCATTTCTTTAGCTAACAACCAACGCCTCAAATCCCAAAAACGATGTCCTTCGAAAGCCAGTTCAATCAGTCTTTCTTGACGTATAATATCTCTCATACCGCTTTTGGTGGAGGGTTTATCGGGATCAACGGAGTGGTTATTCCAACTTTCAACCACGCCTTTGAGCCCTGCTCTTTGACGAATGCGGTCAACATATTCATACACCTCATCATTTGGCGATTGCAAAGATTCATTGAGTGCTTCAGCGTACAATAAGTATAAATCTGACATGCGCATAATAGGAAATGGATAACGAGTGGCATTAAAACCTGTCCCTTCCGTATTGACCGTTGATTTGATGTTCACCAGTTTTTTTGGAAAGTTTCCCGAGAGTGAAAACGCCCATGCTTCTGATCTGCTTCCATATTCATTAAACCGTCCATTGAGATACCAAGCATCATCTGTATTTTCTCTCCCATTTCCAAACCACGTCCCTCGGTCAAAAGCAAAGTCCGCATAAAACCTCGGCTCTCGATCATAATGCAAATTCGGAGTCGATTCTCCAGGTTGCACAAAAAATTTATCCTCTTCGGTCGCTTGTCTCAAAGCATACCTAGAATCATATCCCCATTGCCGATCTTCTTGGATTGGCACTCCATTTTTAGTGTAAAATAGTTCGGCAATCCGGAGTGTTACGCCCCGATTCGATTGCACAGGATTTCGGAGGTGAGGAAATAATTTCGGCATGGATTCTCGCTGTATCTCTCTAGTATTAGCTGCCGAGCCCCATATTAACTCTTCATTCCTATTCCATTCATCGGTAACTCGTCCTCTTAATCCGGCTTTAAGCAATGTGATTTCATCTTGGGGTTGACGAGGTTTATAATTGTTCGTGTCATATAGTTTCAACCCCAGTAGCTCATTCATATCAATGGCCTCTTTACAAGCTTCTACTGCCTTATCCCATTTGGTAGAATCAAAGTTTTGATTGAAAAAAGGAGTCCCTTCGTGATTTAGAAAATCGACATAGATGGCATTTCCATTGAAAAGAGGACTCGCTGCGGTCACCAAAATTTTGGCTTTTATCGATGCAACAATGGGTTTAGATACACGACCGTATAGACTCGGATCAACCGTTTCTGGAAGGAGGGTGATGGCTTCATCCATTAGCGTGACTATGTAGTCAAAAGCGTCATCAATCAAATCTCTAAATGGAGCAATAACTTCTGTATCAGCTGACACAGGTAAATTTTCTCTATTAATAACAATAGGACCATACATTTGTAAGAGGAGAAAGTGATAGTAGCCTTTCAAAAAAGTAACCTCACCAATCCATTGCTCTCGTTCAAATTCTTCGATATCACGAACTTGTTGTATATTTTCTAAAAAATCATTGCAAAGTCTGATGGCATCGTAGTATCCACTACTCCATCGATCAAAAAGCGGATTTTGTGCACTTTGTAGTCCTCTTTGTATTCTCACCCCATCCTGATTACTGCGTACAGGCGGCTGTACAATTTCATCTCCCGACAAAATGGCTGGATCAGAAAGTCTGGAACCGGCATCAGGTAAAAACGAATAACATGTGGCTAAATATCGCTCCGCTGAAGATCGATTGTAAAATAAATCTTCGATGGTGGTTACATTATCAGGAACAACATCGAGATATTCTTCACAAGAAATGAGATAGAAAAAACCAATCAAGATCACTAGTTTATATTTTTTTTTCATGGCTAAAAAATTAAACATCTATATTAATACCTAGGTTGACGACCCTTTGGATAGGGTAGCCCAAACCGTTACCAGCTAACTCGGGATCCCACAATTTAAATTTGCTGAATGTCAGTAAATTAATGCCACTCAGATAAATTCTGAATCCTTCTAACTCCAATTTATTCACCAATTTTTCCGGCAAGTCGAATCCGATTTCTACACTTTTCAAGCGTATAAAAGAACCATCTTCCATAAACCAAGTATTCCGCTGGGTATTGTTTTGAAGAAAGCTCTGATCGGCTCCTAGTCGAGGCCAACGAGCATATATATTTCTGTTTTGCTCACTCCAATAATCGTCAGCCCATACTTTTAATAGTTGATTTCTTGAAATGCCCGGCACATCTGGGTCATCGATAAATGGAGCCGACTGCTGTGAATTAATCCAAAATGTGGAGTTTGCAGAACCCTGGAAAAATATCGAAAAGTCGAACAATTTATAGCCAAGAGAAAACCCGAAGCCATAATTGATTTCTGGTGTGGTCGGATTTCCAATGGGAACTCGATCCAAATCATTAATGATACCATTATTATCAATGTCTTTATACTTGATATCCCCTCCCGAATATTCGCCAAATTGCTGAGGAGAATTCGAAACTTCGTCATCATCGACAAACAATCGTTCAGCAACATATCCGAATTCTTGTCCAATGGATTGTCCAACACTCGACCTCCATGGTGAATTGGAAAAATCGGGCTCTTCAACCTTCGTTATTTCACTTCTTGCAAAAGTGAAATTACTACGAGATTCGATAAAGAAATCACTCGAAAAACTCTTTTGGAAAACAATCGTACCATCGACTCCATAACCTCGAGCTCTTCCAATATTAGCTCTTACTTGAGTTTCTAATCCCAAATTGGCTGGAATAATTCTTGTGGCTAAAATATCTTTTCGAGTCTCTGAGAAGACATCGAGTTCAAAGGTGATCGATCGTAACAATCCCAATTCTATTCCTAAATTCAATTTATCTCCTGTTTCCCATGTAATCTGATCATTACTGTATCTTGATATGGACACACCACTAACAAAATTATCGTATTCATTTCCTGTTAAAAACCCTCTTGAATTGTCAACAGCATTAACTCTTGAGAGATAAAAAAACCGATCTTCCTCACTACCAATTTGATCGTTTCCAACGGAACCATAACTCGCTTTAAGTTTGAAGTTATCAATTACCTTGCTATCCTTCAAAAAGGATTCATTCGAAACAATCCACCCTAAAGCCACCGATGGAAAAAATCCCCAACGTTCTTTAACAGCAAAACGCTCCGAACCATTGAATCCAAAATTAAATTCTGTAAAATACGTCTCTTTAAATCCGTAGGTAAAGCGTCCTGAAACCCCTCTATTCCTAAACGGCAAAGAAGCTTCAACACTATTTTCAATTAACTGAGACGATACTCGTTCATTTTGAGTAAATACCAAAAGACCGGTTACGTCGTGCTTTTCATTAAAGTTTTGGACATAACTCAATCGAGCTTCAAAATAGGTGCTCGATTCAGTAGAAGTTGACAGATCATTAGGTTGTATATCAATCAAAGTTTCTCTTCCATCTTCAGGGTTCAATGGTTCTAAAAAAGTTTCTCCACTCCGTGGGTTCTCCCCTGCACGGTACCAAAATGGTAAATAGCGTCTAGAAATCCTGTAAAACGAGTTTCTATTGGCATTGACAATAAATTTAGCGGATAGACCTTCTGTCAACATAGAAAGGTCTTGATTTAATTCCACTTGTGCTAAAACTCTTGACTCGTCTCTTTCTTGATATCCACTGACTAATTCAGCGTATGGATTGAAGTAAAATACATTTTCAGAACCAAAAACCCTGTCATTTCCAAACAGAATATGCCGAGTAAATTGATTATCTTCATCTGGTTCATAGAATGGTGGAAACAAGACTGGGCTTGTTTTGAGCGAGCGGATATACATTTCTGAGCCACTCAATCGAGGACCATTATAATCATCAAATACCGTATTGAACCCCAGTTTTAAATCCGTGGTCTTCGTTAAATTGACATTGATATTTGATCTTAGTTGAGTCTTTCTCAAATCAATATTATTATTGAAATTACTAACCTCAGGAACTTCAAGAATTCCATTATCACGAGAAAAAGCAGCAGAAACGTAATATCGAGCCACAGCACCTCCTCCTCTGAGGGTAACATTAATCCGATTATTGATGGCTTGCTCTTTAAACAATGACTCTCGCCAGTCAATTGCAGGGTATAGTAGCGGGTTTGCTCCCAATCTAGTTTGATCTATTTTTTCTTGACTAAACGGAACAGGCTCAAGAGGGTCACGAGTTCTTATGGCTTCGTTGTACAATTCCATGTATGTGGTAGGATCTGCAACTTCCACTTCATCCGTTGGACTAGATGATGATATTTCAGATCTAACCGAAACACGTAGTGGGCCTTCAAAGCCTTCTTTGGTGGTCACGTATACCACTCCATTAGCACCACGAGCCCCATATAGAGCTGTTGCTGAGGCATCCTTCAAAATAGAAAACGTAGCGATATCATCTGGATGAACTCTTGAAAGATCATCTGCGGTCAACTCAGTACCGTCAATCAATATCAATGGGTTGTTGCCTCCAGCTCCAAAAGAAGTTATTCCTCGAATGAAAAACTCAGCATTGTCAGCACCCGGTTCTCCGCTCCTTTGGTATGAAATTAGACCAGGTATCCTTCCTGAAAGAACAGCGGTTAAATTGCTTGATGGGATGAGTAACTCCTCTGGTTCAATCGAACTTACTGAAGAAATGACATTTGATTTTTTTTGGGTGCCAAAACTAACCACAACGACTTCTTCAAGTGCTTCTTGATCTTCTTGTAAGGTGACATTGACGGTGTCTCCATCGATGACGACTTCCTGAGTCACCATACCGATATATGAAAACACTAATACGGCTCCTTGTGGAGCATAAATACTATAATTTCCATCAAAATCTGTTTGAGTTCCTTGAGTAGTTCCCTGAATGACAATGGAAACACCTGGCAAAGGGATGCCAGCAGCATCGGTTACCGCCCCTGTAATCTCTTGTTGAATATGGGGGGGGGGGGTAGAAGCTTTTAAAGACATCAAAATTACTCTTGTGCTAGGAGATGATGCAAAGAAAGGAGTTCCCCACATCATCATCATGATTGTGCACAGTTGGTAAAAAACTTTTTTTCCGACACCACGTACCTCTAGCCCCGAAACGACTAGATCCCATTGTGTCAATCTAAAGGTAATTTTCATTTTAGCATATGTTTTTTTAGAGTTGTTAAATTAGTTATTCAAAGCTTATATCAAATGTAGGAATAATTCGAACACATCTTGACACCAATTTTAAGGCACATCTCATCACTTGTCTTTTTTGGGTTGTTCTTTATTTTTAAGCTCGGTATCAAATGTAGGAATAATTCGAACATATCTCGACACTAAAGTTTTTATGGCCCATTTACCAAATGACTTTTTAAAGTTGTTAAATCAGTTATTTAAAGCTTAGTGACAAATGTAGGAATAATTCAAACATATCTCGACACTAAAATTTTTATGGCCCATTTTACCATATGACTTTTTAAAGTTGTTAAATCAGTTATTTAAAGCTTAGTATCAGATGCAGAAATAATTCGAAGGTCTCATACGGCTATACTATCCAGGTAACTTGTGATAGAACCAATTGTTTTTGGCTCCTTATATTTATCGACTAATTTTCAATGATTCCTCATCTGGTAATGTATTTCTCCTAATTCCTTTTTCATTTGACTGATAATGTTTTTCTCCAAATCGTTAGCACGTTGATTCAACTTATCAAGTAAAATACCTAAATGGGCCATTTTCTTGTAGTAAACTTTTAATGGAATATTTCTTGCACCAGTGTCTTCAATTCCTCTAATTAATCCAAATGAAGAAACTGAATGGGCATATTCAGTTTGCAATCTCTTGAGAGCGTCCCTCGAACCAATGTAATGACTAGCATTTAAGGCCCCATTTATTATCGGAACGCTAATCACATGAAGATGTGGCGTCTTTTCATCTCTATGTAACACAAATCGAACAATGTTCTCTTTACCAAATTCACGACACATAAAATTCCAATTAGTTGCAATCCACTGCTCTCTTAATTTCTTGTCTGCAAATATTTCATGCATTCTTTTGGGACTACCAGTCAAAACATGTTCATGAAATAATACTTGATTCGAACGGATTTTACGAGAAATGGTATGCCCCATTTGGATTCTTTTTTTAATGGCTTTGTGCATCGGAAGTGCAGTGTACTCTACAATATTCTTACTCCAATTTAAATGAATCCTTTTGGGATCAGCATGCCTATAAGACCATTCTTTCCCTTCGATCCTATCTATATGATTTCCTAATCCGATCCCTAGTGATTTCCCACTAGCCATTCGATAAACTGCATATTGTACTGCCATATTTATCTACTTCAAGAAGAATTGCTCATCTCTAAAATTGACATCTGTTATAAAATTTATTAAACAAATATAATAAATTATGCAATTTAATTTTTAAACATCTTGGCTATGTTTTGAATTATGGGATCAGTTTTCTAATTAGCTACTAAACGCCTTGAATGATGAGGGAATTCTGACTACTAATCAAACTATTCCTTAAAAACCTTTGAATAATAGAAATTAAAAACAATCTGAATTTTCAAGGGATCTCTTTTTCGCAATCAGCGAATAATTCAGTCCTATCAATACGGGATTTCCTTGATTTTGACATTTTCACAGCGATTTTGAGTCATTTTCTACTGATTTACGTTTTCAATGACTTTTCGAAGCCAAGCCATCATCGTTTGATTTCATTATGGTTAA
>JAPOSZ010000018.1 GCA_026709415.1 Flavobacteriaceae bacterium | reverse complement strand
TGATTGACTTCCCATGTTTTTCGAATCCGATGAGCTAAATGCCATGCTGTTTTTTGCGTTACCCCTAAATCACGATGTAATTTCATGCTAGAAACCCCTTTAATGCCTGTATTTAAAATATAAATAGCCATTGCCCATACTTGATACCCTAATTTCGTATCCTGCATCACCGTCCCTACACGCACACTAAATCGCTTACGGCAATCCCGACAACGATAAGGCATGGATGGATTTTTTGCTCCCATTAAGACATTCGTTGATCCACAATGAGGACACTTGGGTTGATCACCCCATCGTTGATAAGCAAACCATCGCTCTGCAGTTTCATCATCGGGGAACATTTTCATGATTCGAAACCATGAAATCCCTTTTCGATGGTATTTTCCTGGTGCGATTCCTTTTTGTTTTTGAGTTGTTTTTTGTTGATTCATTTTTGTCTATTTGATTGCCCAAATATACATCTTTTATTCGAATAATCACTACAGAATCAAAAAAAAAATATAATCGATTTCTATGTTCTATTTGACTGATAAATCTGAAAAGTAAGTTCCATTTGGGCACTCAGGTATATAAGCCCCTAAAAAACCGCATCGCTTAAGAGCTATGGGATGATAACAAACATAGCTCTCCCACAATAGAACAAGAAAAAGCCGTTTTAGACCACATCACCACTACTGTCATAAAACTGTTTTTGGAAAGAAAATCGGCAAGAAAGTGGTCAAGAGTTCGGCTTATGACTTATTGAAAGTTATGATTGAACCAAAATCATTCCTCGTCCATGTTTCATTCTAAAAAAAATGAACAATCTCTAGAAGCCCTTAAAAAACATCCAAGCGAGTAAAAATGTGATCAAAGAAAAACAATGGGCAAGGACTTTTTGGATATTGGATGATAGACCTTTGAAAGAATTCATAGATCTAAAAAATTGAGGTCACCTCAAACGGAGAGATCCCATGTGACGAGACAAGTGATACGGTGGTCCGTGGATACCTATCCCTTTGTTTGTCATGAAAAAGCAAAGACTACTTCATTGACATGGCCTTGTACCAATACCTAAATGATGCATCTACCTATTGGGGAAATTGTCGTTAGAAACGCCATCCTGCCGAGCAGATATGGACTGAAATAAGAGACGAATTCTTAGATAATAAATTGTTTGAAAGTCTCGATAATCTCGTCAATCAATTAGCCTATAGGATATAAAGAAATATCACAATATGGAGAAAAGCTAAAATCAACAAGGGCTTATGTTACACTAGATAGTGGAACATGGCTACATCTTTGAAAACCACATGAACGATTCTCCTTAAAACCCCTTCCCTCCTTGATGATCGTAAAATACGTGTTCTTTTGAGGTCGTTTTATTATTCTTCTTTTCGTGTTTGGATAGTTTAAAAATTTATTGGATTTTTTATAGAATTCGTTTTGAAATTTTGAATTTCGCTTAGCTATTTTTGATAGCGTTTCTGCTACAGAAAGAACTCAAAAAGCTTTATTGTTAGAAACCGATTGAATTTTCATTAGGAAAACGAGGTAGTTCTTTAACACCTTCTCCATGTAATCGAATTTCTTCCAAAGCTTTTAAATGGTCAGAAAGAGAAATGACATCCTCTACACTTGGAATAGTAACCTCAATAGAAGGTAAAAAATGCTCTACAACTCGTTTTAAAAATGGTAGCCTGTTTCTTGTCCATATCGACGGTATAATTTCCAAGACAACTATCTTTCATAGAAATATTTATAATTCGTCTCCTTTTTCAATCGTTCTCCATATTCTATCATTTGATTATTTGTCGCGGCTCTAAAATTTTTACCATCAAAAAAAAAATACTATTTTTTCAAATTCAGCTTCTTCATTTTTTGGCATGTGTATAAAAAGTGTTTCCATGATTAAAGATTCAAGTTTTATGCGTTATTTCCAGGAATTATATACCAACGGTGGAAAAAGATAGCCAAAAATAATTGATTACCAAACTTTGGAACAACACACGACGTCCTAAACGTCAGTCATGGAATATCTAACATAACGCAAAACCCAAATAATAGGGTACAATTCATAATCCCTAACTAATACAGTGTGCTAATTATTATAAATTATAGGCTTCAGTTGTTCTTTAATGATTTTTAATGTTTCCCATAGACTGTTTTTTACTGATTTGGGAGTAATTCCAAGAATTTGAGCGATTTCTTGATTGTTTTTACCCTCTTTTCGAGACATTATGTATATTTTTTGTTTTTGTTTGGGTAGTTTTTCAATGATTTTGTTCAAATACCTTTCATATTCATTCAATTGTACTTCATCGTCCGTTGAATAGGACAATTGCCTCTCTTTAAATTCAAAATATTTTTTAATGAAACCCCTTTTACTTTTTGATTTTCTTAGGTGGTCATATACGAGGTTGCGTGTCATTACAAACAAAAAAGAGGAAAAGTCTTTATTATCATTCAATTGACTTCTCTTCATCCATACTTTGAGGAATATCTCTTGAGTCAAATCCTCGGCAACTTGGAAGGATTTTACAAACTGGAGAATATAATGATACAGTTTCATGTGAAAGATATCAAAAAGAGATTTAAAAGCTTTTTGATTGCCTTTTTGCAATTCAATTACCAAAGATTTAATTTCCTCTTTTTTCAGATTATTCATCTTGATTCACCGAACTTTCACTAAATTAATTTTTTTTATTTGAAATTGTAATTCGAATTTATTATTCCAATTGATTGTTTGGTGGCAAACCATCATCCGACAGTTCTATGAGGGTGCACATATTTGACCAGTCATCGGGATTGATATAATCGTCATCTACAACTCGACTTTTTTTGTGCATACTCCATCAATAAAGAAAAATCTGTAACTGCACTGATATATTCCTTTAAGCTAAACTAACTACCTTGGTCTGTTTGGAGACAACTAATATCGTTCGACCGATTTGTATCAAGCTTCCAAATTCAAGTCCACATACATGGTAGTGGAAAGACAATAACCGATTACAAAGCATCCTTATAAAACACTAATGAAAACCATATTCGTCGCTCAAACTAATTGGGCTTATTGATACAACTCCATGAGGAAATACTTGATGTCAAGTCTTAGGGGCCTTTTGGTAATCTTTGGTTTGGGAAACAAATAACCAATCCCCAGGGAGTTATGAAGACTATCCATTCATTTTTTATTAGAACGTTTTCATATTAGAATAGCCTATCATCAACCATTGGATCATTCGTCGAATTCCAAAATAGGGATACTGATACGTCTTTATAAGCAGGTTTAATCTTACGTTAAATCTTGAAACCTGAAACGCTTTGCCATACTGTTCTGTTCCCCAAAATTAGGACAAAGCTTAAATCGATGCAATAATCCCACACCATCCCACAAACTTCTGTGAAAGTAAATTATATCATACGGTTTTTTTAGGAACTCTATTTCGCATTTCTAGCATTCCAAACAATCAGACAAAACTTCATCAAGTCAGTTAAAAGCTGATTTTCAATTGGATATTTGAACTAGATATTATGCCCCAAGTATAACTTATGTGGTTCCCAAAAAAGGGGCAATGAATATTTAGTGAAAAACACATTATAGAAATCAATGGAGAATGATATACCAAAGAAAAGCTAAAAAATGAACTATAAAAAAATCAAACAAGTCAAAATTAAAGTTCTCGGAAATTTTCCCAACCAACAATCCATCACCGCCTTTTGCGACTTTGGGAAATGATTCCCCAAAAAAAAAGGCATATGAATCTTCATACGCCCTTTTATAAACTCTATACTATCAAGTAGATGTGTGAAATTTGTGTTTTTAATTCACATCCCACCAAACTTTAGAAGCGATAACTCGTGGATAGTTACTATTGGCCATATCATGATTTTGAGCATTCAGAGAGGCTTCATCTTCAGGGTAATCCATTCTGGCAGGCATTTCTCCATTGGTATCTCCTTGAAAATAACCAGGAACACCCGTTCTACTTGGATATACCGGGTAATCCAATCTCCTTACTTCTGACCATAACTCCGTTCCTGTCAGGAATAAGGACACCCACTTTTGTTCTGCAATTTGTTTCAACATGGCTTCTTCACTTCCTGTCAGCGTTGCAATATCTCGTGCCAAAAAAGTGGTGACATCCGCTTCAGCAACACCCCAATATTCCAATGAGGCTTTTATTCCAGCTCTATAGGCATCATTTGCTGCATTGAGGTCTTTACCGACACCGTGTCCAATCAGATAAGCCTCTGCTTTTAAAAACTCAGACTCCGAATACATCAAGATAATGTCCTCTAAATCTTGTTGGAAGATGTTGCTAGCACTTAACTTGCTGAAATTGTCATTATCAGGGAAGTCAATCAAACTATTGTCTACTCCAACATAACCTCCTCCATTGACGGCAGGATCTGCCCAAATAGGTAATCTAGGGTCATTGGTGCCAATGAGATAATCAACAAAAAACTTGGCCATTCGAAAAGGTTCATTTCTCATTTGATAAATGGAATGTTCGGGACCAGCACCACCGAAATTTTCAATAGTAGCCGATTGATCGTGATTTGAAATCAGTCCACCACTGTGTTGAATCGCCTCAGCTGTTTTGGAAGCCGAAGTTCCATTATCGACATCTCTCAATCGCATAGCTAATCTCAATTTCAATGAATTTGCAAACCGAATCCACTTCGACACCTCCCCGCCATAGACTCGATCATCTGTCGGTAATTGGACATCAGCCGAAATTTGAGAAGAGAGACTCGTTATAGCTTCATCAAGCAATCCAAAACCATCATTGTAAACAAATTGCTGCGTATCGTATTTGGGGAACTGAACATCCATAAGTCCCGCTTCAGAATAAGGGATCTGTCCATACAAATCAGACAATCCAGTAAATAGGTATACTTTCGATATTTTGGCAATCGCTCCAACAACGATATCCACCGGACTCGTAGACTCCTGTGTTTGTTGAAGTACATTGTTGATGGTTGGGTTGATTCCATACACTCTATTCCACATATTGTTCCACTGGCTAGCAACTAACTCTGAAACTCGATAACTACTATTATTATAAGAAAACTGTCTGGTATACTCGGGAGCTATTTGATTGTTGATCTGTCCCACTGATTTTAATGCTTCTGTGATGGGGCCAAGCTGTATCCTGGGCGTTACTTCATCAGACCCCAACTGAGCATTTAATGGATTGGTATTGAACTCTTCAAAGTTTTTCTCACATGAAAAACTCATTAACGAAAGGAGTGTTATGACTATGATATTCTTTTTCATTTCTCTAAAAATTAATGCTCAAGTTTAATAAATAAGTCCTCATTGATGGGAATGCCCCATTACGTTCATATCCTAAAGAATTGATATTGGTACCTCTTCGATATGAATCTGGATCAAAGAAATCGGAAACATCATTGAAATAAAACAAGTTTCTACCAACAAGACTTAAACGGACTTGTTCTAATCCCGTTCCCTCAAACCACTGCGGAGGGATATCGTAGGTCAAACTAACTTCACGGAGTTTAATAAAAGTTCCATCTTCAAGATATTCCTCTGTGTCACCATCTTTACTCCCTGCCACCGCTCGATATCCTTGCCTTGCCGCTTCACCCCAATATCTTTCGGGGTTGACATACATGGCATTTTGTCCCTCGTTTCGTAATCCCGTCATCGGATGGCCATTAGAATCTAACATGATGAGCCCACTGGCATCAAAAACCCCAAAAATTGATTTTCCAACCCAGCGATCATAACCACCAAGTGGGGAACCAACATTTCTATTTCCCAGTTGTCTTAAATTTCTAGGATCATTGTCGATGGCAGAAGTCCAATCGTCTCTACCTTGCAACGATTCTTTGGAGTATCCGTTTCGATTCAACTCTCGCTTGGTACCACTGAAGACATCGCCTCCAAAACTTCCGTCGATCAAAAATGAAAAACTTAAATTCTTGTAGTTCAATGAACTTTGGATACTAGCACTAAAATCTGGTTGAATATTTCCAACTTTTACTTCGGAATCAGAACCTTTTAAATTGTCAATGATGGGATAACCTTGTTCATTGACAATCACGGTTCCTTCATTATCCCTTAAATACCGGTAGCCATAAATATCTCCAAATTTTTCTCCCACATAAGCCCTAGCACTATATTCGATATGATCTTCTATTCTGAAATAAGCTTCTCCTGGTAAATTCAATTCTTCAAGAACCATTTCATTAGTTGCATAATTCAGCGTTAAATCCCAGTTCAAATTTTCAGTTCTGATGGGGCTCGTGAACAAAGAAACCTCAATACCGGTATTAGAAATCTTTCCAACGTTATACAGCAAGTTAGTAAATCCAGTAGAGATCGCTTGTGGATAATTATCAATGATTTGATTTTCAGTAGCCGATTGGTACCATGTAACATCCAATCCGATTCTGTTTTCTAAAAACCTCAAATCAGCGCCAAATTCTAAAGATTTATTGACCTCAGCTTCAATATTTTGATTACCAACCGAGTTTTGTACCGTGGCTTGTAATCGACCCTGGCCATCCGTACCATAATTGTAATAGGTATTGATCCGATAAATGCCTAGATCATTCCCTACTTCCGCATAGGATGCCCTTAACTTAGCATACTGCAAAATATTTGAATTCCATCCTTTCAATGCATCGGTGACTACGAATCCTAAACTGGCCGAGGGATAAAAGAAAGAATTGTTTTCGAGGGGTAAAGTGGAACTCCAATCATTTCGACCAGTAATGTCCAAGAATAAATAATTCTTATAGGCAAATTGGACCCCTCCATAAAGCGAATTCAAAGCTTGCTTATTGGTACTTGAAGCAAATTCCCTATTTTCCAAATTATTCGAACTAACTCTTTCATCGGTTAGAAAATTCCAACCCCAAACCCGTCGTAAGTCTGTCTCGTTATATCTTCGATTACCCCCAAAGTTTGCCGTCAATCCTAAATCGCCTAACGATTTTTGATAGGTAATATAAAAATCAGTGTTTAGTTCAAGGTATGAGTTTTTGGTGACACTCAAATTACCCTTAGTGTATGCTTCTGATCGGCCACGTATGGTTTTAAAATCCACTTCACTATTATCCCATCCTATTCTGGCAAACGCTGTCAACTTTCCAAGTCCATCGAGATCATCAATTAAGTTCAGATTCAACTTGGTAAATCCGATGAGTCTTTTGGTTTTATCATCATTGGGATCTTCGTAAACGGTCCAATAGGGATTATTTCTACTTCTGTTCCAAGCGACTTTATTGCCATCTCTAAAGAAACCAAAAGAATATTCTTTTCCTGAAAAAGGATATCGGTGTGGTGTGAGGAAATCCAATGAGATGCTTCGAGGCATCTGGAGAAGCGTATAATAAACACTTTCCCTACTTCCTACATTCAGTCGATTATGGGTTTGTGAATAGGTATAGGATAATCTTCCTTCAAGACCAACATTTTCATTGATTTGAGAGCCTAATCGAAGCGTTAAATTGTATCGATCTTGAGTGGATTCAGGTTGTACATCTTCCGCATCTTCATACAAAAAGGACAAATAATAGTTTAATGCTTCGGTTCCGCCGGTGATGTTCAAATTTTGAATATTGGTTAAAGATGTCTGAAAAAAATCTTTCCATGGTTCACCATGGGATACCCAAGGAAGTATGGGACGATCTCGTAACCAATCCCGTCGAACCATCAGTCCTTGATTCAACTTTGGTCCCCATGATTTTTCATCATAATTCGTATCGGCACCCGTATACAGTTGACCATTATCATCTTTAAGTATTCCAAAAACATTAACATTTCCATGACCCGCTCCATATTCATTTTGCAATTCTGGGAAATACATGATCTCCGTGAATTTTAATTGAGAAGAAAACGAAAATTGAGGTTCTCCTAATTGCCCTCTTTTTGTCGTGATCATCACAACGCCATTAAGAGCACGAGAGCCGTATAGTGCGGCAGCATTGGCCCCTTTTAAGACCGATATCGATTCGATATCTTGAGCATTTAAATCTGCAATTCCACTACCAAAATCAACATTTAAATCTCCACCGTTCCTTAATGATCTATTAGAAAATGGCACCCCATCGACAACAATCAGAGCTCCGTTAGACCCTGTCAAAGAAGAGCCTCCTCTTAAAACAATTTCAGTTGATCCTGTAACACCGGAACTCGTATTCGTAATCGAGATACCGGCTCCTTTGCCCTGTAATGAAGTTAAAACATTGGAACTGCCTGAATTGGCGATTTCTTCACCTTGAACCTCTTCCACGGAATAGCCTAGTGCTCTCTTACTTCGTTCAATACCAATCGCAGTGACAACAACGACATCTAAAGCCGCCGCATCATCTTCTAAAGTTATCGTTGGCGTTTGATCTTCCGTTATATTGACTTCTTGTGTTTTATAACCGATGTAAGAAACAAGGATCACGGAAGAATCGCTACTCAATGTCAAAGTAAAGTTTCCATCAAAATCGGTTTGCGTGCCATTGTTAGTTCCCTTTTCCACAACGCTTGCTCCTGGTAAAGGCTCCCCGTCCTGGTTGGTAACACTACCACTGACCGACTGTTGAAGGTCTTCTACGACGGCTTCAACCGTTTTTGCAACTTTTGGTTTTGCTGGCTTTCCTTTTTTTAACATGACTTGAGATCTCCGGATTTTATAACCCGTATCGGTGCCATCAAAAAGAATAGACAACACTTCTGTTATCGGCTTTTCTATAACATGGATGGAAAGTCTTCGCTGAAGATTCACATCCTTGAGCTTATAAACAAACCTAAAATCAGTAGTTTGTTCAATCACATCCAAGATGTTTTCAGTTGAAATATCTTGGTAATAAAGACTTATTTTAGTCTTTTGAGAATAGGTGCTATTCGCTTGAATATTAAACATGATGGCTAAAACGAATACAGCGGTGATTTTCATTTTTAAATCTAGTTTAATTTTCAACCATTGAATGACATCTGATTGCAAATATTTTTTCATATTCATAAATAGATTTTGTAATTTTTAATTGTCTGATCCATGTTTTCATCAGGAAATGTCCTCTTTCATCTGCTGATTTTTCGACCCCACCATACTTTGGAAGTTGAAATTTCCATAGAACACTTCAGTTTAGGAGGGTAGGACAAAACAAGAACACCTCGCTCTACCAAATGAGATAGAAATAATGCTACATAGAATGTTTTTTTCACGGTCTGTTTCGTATGATATCTGTTTCCAGTCTTCGTCTAATTGATAACAACCGTATTGTCTTTGATTTGATAATCTAAACCCAGCACATCATCCAAATAGGTTAGGATATACTCAATCGGTTCTTTTTTAAAACTGGCATTCAACAAAACACCATTTAAATCTTCATTGTGATTAACAATAGCGATGTTGTAGTGACGTTCAAAAGTTTTAAGCATGTTTTCTAAAGAACTTTTCCGAAACAGTAGTTCCCCATTAATCCAAGAAATATGTTGAAGCGTATTGACCTTTTCAACTTGAAATTCCGTATCTAATTCTCGACTCCACTGTGCCTTATATCCTGGAGATAAAATCAGTGAAGACGGGGCAACTGAATCAGAATTTATATCCAATTGAACCGATCCTTCAACCAATACAACATCTGTCGTTGGATTATCAGAAAAGGCTGAAACATTAAATTCGGTACCCAATGCTTTCACATGAATACCATCGGTATTGACTACAAAAGGCAAAGACGCATCTTCAGCAACAATAAAAAAGGCCTCTCCTTTTAAAAACACTCGTCTTATTCCTTTTTCTGCGATAAATTCAATAGGATATTTTAAGGTCGTCCCCGAGTTTAAATGAATCAATGTGCCATCTGAAAGGGTTAATTCAAACCTTTTTCCATAGGGTACTTGAAGCGTATTGTAGACTAAATCTTTTGATTGTTGATTAGAAGTATATACCAATTGATTCCCAATGTGGTTTCCAATGGTATTTCCATTTCTGCCCAATATAGTTGAGGTTCCGTCTTCTTCGATGATTTCAATCGTTCCATCTTCAAGTTCCAAGGTGATTTTATCATCAGGGATGATTAAAGTTTCTTCCATGTTTAACTGAAGATATACAAACCCTGCTAAGGCGATGATACCAACAAAAATGGCTGCTATTCTTGACCAAGGGGACCAGCTAAATTTTTTGACTACTTTCTTTTTTTCAGTGACTTTGGCCTTACTTAGTATTTGGTTAAATAAATCCTTTGGTAATATGCTATCCCGTGTTTGTTCTTTTTCAGTCCATAATTTCCAGTGTTTATCCAAAGCATCTTTTATTTCATCTTCCGCCTTTTTTTCTTCAAGCAAACCTTCCAACAGATCAAGTTCATCTTTCGATATGGTATTGCTCATATACTTAAAAAGTAAATCCTTAATTTGTGATTCAGACATTTTATTGTAACAACTTTCGTTCAGTGTCCACTGACTTTATACTTTAAATACGTTTCTCAAAAGGAAATTTCCCGATTAGGCTGAAATTTTAATATTTCAATGATCGAATTAGAAGAATGATCGTCATCCAAAGTCTAATTTAGGTAGCAAATTCAGTCTGAATTCTGTCTCAGATAATGGGGCGAAGCTGCTCTTTAATGACTTTAAATATTTCCCAAAGGTTGTTTTTTACCGTTTTGGAGCTGATACCTAAGATTTTAGCTATTTCTTGATCGTTTTTACCCTCTTTTGTGTTTAGGATATAGATTTTCTGTTTTTGCTTCGATAGTTTTTGGACAATGTTGTCCAAAAACCCTTCATATTCTTTTAATTGAACATCATCAGAGGTTTTATTGGTTAATAGCTCTTGAAACTCAAAGTATGTTTTATGCAGTTTACTTCGACTAGCTAATTGGCGTAAATGATCATAAATCATATTGCGAGTCATCACAAATAAAAAAGAAGGAAAATCTTTTTGTTCATTTAATTCAGATCTTTTTAACCATATTTTAATAAAGGCTTCTTGGACCAACTCTTCAGCGACATGAACAGATTTGACATACTGAAGAATGTAGTGATATAACTTCATATGAAAGTGTTGATAAAGGGCCTTAAAGGCCTTTTCGTTCCCCCCTTTTAGTTCCAAGACCAACAACTTTATATTCACTTTTTTGGGGGTTTTCACGAATCTAAAATGGCTTTTTTGATGTATGACTAAATTAATTATTTCTGTTCTAAAATTTTTATCATTTTTTATGAAATAGTCATATTAAGTATCAAAAAATAAAATTTCTTCTATTTTTTCGTGCGATAAAAGAGAAAAATGTGTTTTACAAATGAGTTTGATTTTTTTTAATCAAACAATTCACAATGTTCTACTACCCTTGCTGCTTTTTTCTTTTTAAAACTCTTTTGAAGGAACCCCTCAAAGAGTTAAGAAAGTTCCGTGAAGATATTTTTGCAATTCAAAACGGTTATTATTCATCATTTCAAAATGTGACATGACCGTTATTTTCCTTTTAAACCCAGTCCTATTGAATGCCTTATTGATCAATTAAAATATGGGGTTAGACAGACCAAGAAAGATATTTAGTGATGATATAATCTTCAACACCATATTTTGAGCCTTCTTTTCCAAAGCCACTTTGTTTGATGCCTCCAAAAGGAGCGACGGCGGTTGAAATCATCCCTGTATTAATCCCGATCATACCATATTCCAACTGCTCACTAACTCGCCAAATTTTTGAATGATCTTTTCCGAAAAAATAAGAAGCCAGTCCATAAGGTGTATTATTGGCTAATTCTATCACTTCTTTTTCACTTGAAAACTGGAATAAAGGGGCAACGGGACCAAATATTTCATTGTGAAATATCTTCATGTTTGAAGTGACATCCGTTAATACGATGGGCTCATAAAAGAGACTTTTTTTCTTTCTTTTAACCTGGGGGCTTCTGAAAATTTGAGCGCCATTGTCCAAAGCGTCTTCAATCAAATCATCGATGAATTCAATAGCTTCTTGATTGATGAGTGGCCCTACGTCCACATCAGGCTCAAATCCGTCACCGATTTTTAACTCTTCAACTTTTTGAATCAATTTTTTGGAAAACTCTTGATATACATCACTGTGAACAAAAATTCGGTTAGCACAAACGCAAGTCTGTCCGGCATTTCTAAATTTTGAGGTCATAGCGGCTTCTACGGCTTGGTCAATATCGGCATCTTCAAATACAATAAAAGGGGCATTACCTCCTAATTCCAAAGAGAGTTTTTTCACCGTAGATGCACTTTGTTGCATCAATAATTTTCCGACTTGAGTGGACCCTGTAAAGGATAGTTTTTTGATGATGGGACTTTGGCAAAGGGTCTCTCCGATTTGTTGAGCATCAAGAGTTGGAATGACATTAAATACCCCTTTTGGAAAACCTGCTTCATTGGCTAACTGTCCTAAGGATAATGCCGAAAGAGGTGTTAATTCAGAGGGCTTAACAATGACAGTACATCCAGCTGCTAAAGCGGGAGCTACTTTACGGGTAATCATCGCATTTGGGAAATTCCAAGGCGTAATGGCTGCCACGACCCCTATCGGTTGTTTGATCACCACAATTCTTTTGTCAGGTAGGTGTCCTGGAATAACATCTCCATACACTCTTTTGGCTTCTTCAGCAAACCACTCAATAAAGGAAGCTCCATAATGGATTTCTCCTTTGGCTTCATGAAAAGGCTTTCCTTGCTCAAGCGTTAATATTTCCGCCAGCTCATCGATGTATTTTAAATGCAACTCAAACCATTTTCTTAGGATATTGGATCGCTCAATTCCTGATAATGATTTCCAAGGATTGAGAGCTTTTTGAGCTGATTCGATAGCTTTTTCTGCAAGTATGGTATCGCCATA
The DNA here is from genome assembly GCA_026709415.1 of Flavobacteriaceae bacterium. GTDB lineage: Bacteria > Bacteroidota > Bacteroidia > Flavobacteriales > Flavobacteriaceae > Bin25. Next base: position 118,998 of record JAPOSZ010000018.1, on the reverse strand, counting down.
AACCACATGCGCAATAAGCTCCTGATTTGAAGGATTATACACGGGAAATTCTTTTTGGTTTGATGCAGCAATAAAATCACCATTGATATAAGCTTTTGTTTTGTATAAATGTGAATTTTGTATCATTACTTTGAGTTAATTGAAGTTTAAAATTATCAAATCCCATTCAATACGTTGTTGAATCATATTTTTAAAAACCTAGGTCCCGCCACATTAATTACAGCCGCTTTTATAGGCCCAGGTACCGTGACTCTCTGCTCTATTGCTGGGGTTTCATTTGGCTATCAATTGCTATGGACGATCCTTGTGGCTATTGCTGCCACGATCTTTCTGCAAGAAATGGTGATGCGCATTGGGGTTGTTTCTCAATCGAGCATGGGTGAAATCATCCGAAATAAAATCAACCCAAAGGGGTTAAAAGTCATTCTCATCTTTTTAACCATTTCGGCGATTGTTATGGGCAATTCAGTCTACCAAGCTGGAAATATTTCAGGAGCTGTATTAGGATTAGAAACCATATTCAGTCATTGTTATCTGAGCATGGATTCATTAAAACTCAACCTCTATCCACTCGTCGTCGGAATTGTTGCCATGGCTCTATTTTACGTTGGCAATTATCGGATAATTGAGCGTGTTTTGATTTGTGTCGTCCTCCTGATGAGTTTATCCTTTATGGTTTCCACCATTGTTTTGATGCCCCCAATCAAAGAATTGCTCTATGGCTTATTTATTCCTCAAGTTCCTCAAGGTAGTTTATTGACCGTTATTGGTTTGATTGGCACAACAGTTGTTCCTTATAATCTTTTTTTACATGCTCATTTGTCTAAGAAAAAATGGAACAATCCAAAAAACCTTACCCATGGAATTTGGGATCTGATGATTTCAGTTTCTATCGGAGGGATCATCTCACTATCCATCATGATCACGGCGGCTGGTTCCAATTTAACTTCCATCCATGATGCTAGTGATTTGGCCATTGGTCTTGAACCTCTTTTAGGAATGCATGCCAAGACGCTGATTGGCTTCGGATTGTTTGCAGCAGGACTCACCAGCGCCATGACGGCACCACTGGCAGCTGCTTTTGTGACTTGTAATTGTTTTGGTTGGAAAAGTTCATTGACATCAAAACCCTTTAGATTCGTATTCTTAATCGTCTTAGCGTTTGGGGTCATTGTTTCATCCTTGGATTTTCAATTGATTCAGGTCATCAAATTTGCCCAAGTTGCCAATGGTGTTTTGCTTCCAATCATCGTGGGAATGATACTCATCATCATCAACCGAAGTGATTTATTGGGGTCATATGTCAATTCTCGAATTCAAAATCTGATTGGCATTCTGATATTATTATTAACCACTTTGCTGAGTCTGAAGAGTATTTTGAGCGTTTTTCAGTTCCTATAAATGGCAACAGAGCACATTATGATCAATGCTGATATGGGCGAGGGTATTGGAAACGATCGGCAATTAATGCCTTATGTATCCCTTTGCAGTATTGCTTGTGGCGGTCACGCCGGTAACCATAACACCATGAATCACGTTATGGATTTGGCCATCGAACACCATGTAGGTATAGGCGCTCATCCATCATTTGAAGATGTGGAGAATTTCGGTCGTAAACCCTTGAATCTCCCTTTAGAAAAATTAAAAGTCTCTATCACGAAACAATTGGAAGTTTTTCTCAATATTTTGAATTCCAAAAAAGTAGAATTACACCACATCAAACCTCATGGGGCATTATATCACTTGATTAGCCATCATGAACATTATGCAGAAATGATCATGCAAATTATTTTTGACTTTGAATTAAAAAGTTATTTCTTCATTCCTTACATGGCCAAGACCAAATACATGTTCCACTCCGTTGGAATACCCATTATGAAAGAAGCCTTCATCGATCGAGCATATCATAACAATTATCAATTAGTTGATCGATCCATCAAAGGCAGTTGTTATACCGAGTATCAAAAAATTCATTCTCACTTAAGTCAAATGGTTTTCGAAAAGCAATTGTTAACCGTTGAATCGGACTCTATCGATATTCATGCTGATACTTACTGCATCCACGGAGACAATCCAAACGCAGAAATGATATTACAATCGTTAGCCGTTGACTTTAAAGCTTTAAAACCATCCAATTGAGTAAAAATAAATTTCATCTCTCCTTTTATCCAGTTACTCCAACGGCCATAACCATTAATTGGGAGGAAAAAATTTCCTATGATATCCTTGTTGACATTTTGAGGTTTAAAAAGATTTTGAAAAAGCATATTGATTTTATGGATATGTCACATGGTTTTTCAAGTATCCTTATTCAATTTGCAAATCCTATTTTAAATTTTGATGAACTAACTCGAGAAATTGAATTGCTTTATGAAAAAACAAAACGACTTCGATTTAAATTAAAGCCACAGAATTGGAAGATTCCGGTCTGTTATCAAATGCCGTATGCTATTGATTTGAAAGACATGGCTCAACAATTAAATTTATCGCCTGAAAAAATCATTCAATACCACAGCAAAGTGAAATATACTGTGTATTTTATTGGGTTTTTACCTGGTTTCTTTTATTTGGGGGGACTCAATCCAATCTTATATTTTCCCAGAAGAAAAAATCCAAGAAAAAGAGTGGGAGCTGGGTCCGTTGGCATTGGAGGAAGTCAAACTGGCATTTATTCCGTCAACAGTCCAGGCGGTTGGAATATCATTGGTTACACCCCTTATCGTTTGTTTGATCAGTCTTATAATGAAACCAAACTGCCCCAACCTGGTGATACGATAGAATTTTTTCCAATAGATCAACAAGAATTAAAAAACTACTCCCATGATTGAAGTTTTAGATCCTGGAATATATACTTCAATTCAAGACTCTGGTCGGTTCGGATTATATTCCAATGGGGTCCCAAAGTCTGGTTATATGGACCATCAGTCCGCTCAAATTGCCAATCTCCTCTTGGATAATAAACTCCATACGGCTTTGTTTGAATGCACTTCACTTGGTCCAACTTTAAAATTTCATCAGCCGACCCATATATGTTTCAGTGGGGCATTGATTTCTCCTATCGTCAATAATCGAACTGAGGTACCCATCCATAATCCATTTAAAATCAACAGTGGAGATATTCTTTCAGTCGGGTATCATTTTATAGGGAATTACTCCTATCTCGCTATTTCTGGAGGCATCAATACCAAACCATTTTTAAAAAGTAGATCCATGTCTCGAAGCGTCACACCGGATTTTCGAATTAAAAAAAATCAGTTTTTTGAACTAAACGAGGGGAAGGTTTCTTATTCCAAAGGAGTCAACGTCAAACTCGATCGACAAATACTAACCAATGAATCGATTGAGGTTTATGCTGGTCAAGAGTTTAAACACCTAGACCAACCACAACGAAAACTCCTTTTTAATCATGAGTTCAAAGTTTTACACTCTAGCAATCGAATTGCTTATTTAATTGAACCCAAAATCAAAAACAACTTGAAACCGATTTTATCAAATCCTGTTCTACCTGGTACAATTCAATTGACTCCTTCAGGTCATTTGATTGTTTTGATGCGGGATTGTCAAACTTCAGGCGGCTATCCTAGAATATTACAACTAACTGACGATGCCATCAATATCATGGCACAAAAACAACCAAATTCCAAAATCAAGTTTAAACTTAAAGGTATTCCATTGGAGTCTCGATAGCTTTTTCAATCCGTATATGATGGCTGAGTATAAATATGAACGACTTAAAATAACTTCAATTATCTCTCGATCATTTCGAATTCTTCGATTTTAATTAATTTCGTCTCCCGATAGATGGATTCAACTTCATGAAAGTTCTCATCAAGGGAGCTATGATTGTCGACCCCCGTTCGACACATTCAGGAGAAATTCAAGATATTTTTATTGAAGAGGGCGTCATTCGAAAAATAGGTTCGAATATTGATGTTTTGTGTGATCAACTAATCGAATTTGAAAACCTCCATGCATCGGTTGGTTGGTTTGATCCCTGTGTTAGTTTTGGTGAGCCCGGCTATGAAGAAAGAGAAACTTTAAATAATGGGTTACTCACAGCGGCTAAAAGTGGATTTACCACGATTATTCTCAATCCCAATACATTACCGGTCATCGATTCTCACAGTGCCGTTGGACATATCATGCAATGGGCTAAAAATGCCCCTTGTGAATTACATGTTTGTGGCAGTTTAACCAATCGAATGCAGGGGATTGAACTTTCTCCTCTGTTTGATATGCATCGAGCTGGGGCCATTGCGTTTGGTGATTACAAAAAAGATATTGGGGACCCCTATTTATTGAAAATTGCGTTGCAATATGTCCAGAGTTTTTCTGGTACCGTTATTTCTTTTCCACAAATTGGAAGTCTACACATGGATGCTGCTCTTGGTGAAAGTGATTTTAGTTTGCATTACGGAATCAATGGAAGTCCGGAAATAGCAGAAACAGTAGCTGTTTTAAGAGATTTAGAAGTTCTATATTACACGAAAGGAAAACTTCATTTTCAGTTATTATCTTGTCAAAGAAGTGTTGAATTAATCAAGCAGGCAAAAAGTATGGGGGCGACCATTTCAAGTTCTGTTGGTTTACCACATTTGATTTTCACAACCGATGATTTATCGGATTTTGATGCCAACCTAAAGCAATCCCCTCCACTGAGAACTAGAGAAGATATCAATGCTCTAGCTAAGGGGCTTGAAAATGGTACGATCGACATGATTTCATGCATGCATGAACCGATTAACCCTGAGTTAAAAGAACATGATTTTGTGGAACTTAAAGAAGGTAGTATCGGATTGGAAGCCGCTTTTGGATTATTGAATTCAAAATTTGGATTGCCTCAAACGATCGATTATTTAACAAGAGGTCGAATACATTTTGGATTAAAACCTCCGAAAATTGAAGCCAATCAAAAGGCGAATATCACCATTTTCAATCCTGATATTATATATACTTTTACCAATGAGCATATTCATTCGACTTCAAAAAATTGTGCTTATATCAACCAAAAGATAAAAGGTAAAGTGTACGGAACAATGCTTGATGACCATCTTATATTGAATTAACAAAACATATATGTTGTTAGAATCTATTATTAGAAAAGGAACTCGCATAAATAAAAGTCCTTTACTGGTGTTGCTCCATGGTTATGGGAGCAATAAAGAAGATCTGTTTTCATTCAATCAACATTTGCCCAAAGAATATACGGTTGTTTCGTACCAAGGGCCAATCCATTTGCCTTGGGGCGGCTATGCTTGGTTTGATATCAATTCAAGCGATAACTTTAAAAAATGGGAAAATGTTGAACAAGCAAAAAATTCGATGGCATCGATTATCAGTAGCATTAACCATGATGTTAAATCACTAAATCTTGATGCCAAAGACATCACCTTAATTGGTTTCAGTCAAGGGGCCGTTTTGAGTTGGGCATTGGGATTCAATCATCCAGAAAAATTTCGCAGAATCATTGGTTTGAGTGGATACATTAGCGAGAATATTACCCCAAAGCAAGTCCCTCCTACTTTATGCTATGCAAGCCATGGAAAGCAAGATTTTACCCTACCTATCGAACTGGCAAGGAATTCGATTGAATCCTTATCTCAAAAATACCATAACATCACTTATTACGAGTTCAATGATGGCCACCATTTATCTGAAGAAAGTTTAAACTCATTTTTGACTTGGCTTGAAAAAACAAAACTTTGATCGCAATTAAAAGATGAACCACTTTTATTTGAATCTGTTTCTATAACTTTAAAAATATTTGGAATGTTGAATGATTCAAAACCCATACATTCAAAAACGATGAGACTTCTACTCCTATCATTTTTCTTCCTCCCCCTTTGTATCTGTGCTCAAGAAAAAACGGACCGTTTTATGCTTGAAGCGGGTCTAGTCGGTGGAAGTGAAAACGCATGTCCTGGACATTACATCGGATTGAGTGGGGAGGTTACAGGTCCTTTATCTCTCTACTCTATGATAGAAAATTATCAATGTCAAGATTTAAAAGGCACTGCAAGTCGTTTGGGAGCCTCATTACGAATAGGTCCGACTGATTGGCTAATCAGACCCGAATTAAGAACTGGTATAGAATATGACGGGGGTGACGTATCATTCACCTATGGAACTAGTTTATTAGTGGGAGGAAATTTTGGAGCACGTTTGTCATTGCATGTTGGCGAATCTCTCACCTTGTTTCAATTGGGAGGTTACATCAGATTCTAATTGAATCTTGGAAAGCTATTTATTCGACAATCTTCGATTACAATCTGCACATAAAATTTGCAGGTTTGATGGGACAGTTCGACCTCCTTTTGAATACGGTTTTATATGATCTCCATGAGATTGATTCATTGGGGTATTGCACTCCGTTTTTTTACAAATTTGATTTTTGTTGGGCCATAATTTATTTTGCTCCTTCCATTTATTTCTTTTTTCTTTATCGTTAAACGTTCGTCTGTTGATATATTGACGACTTTCCTCCATTTCACCAGATAAAATATATTCATAAATTCCATTGGGTATCTGAACAAAAGGATATTCGGTGTGATCTATGGTATCTTCATCCTTTTCATACATTTCGTATAACTCTTGAAATCTCCCTTTGGTATGGTGTTTTGAATATTCCTTTTTTCCATAGGTCGCATACAAACGTCCCCAATTCAATTTTTCTTTCAACTTTTTGTCTGGTGCTTCACCAAATAAATCATGTTGCCAATCCCAAATGGTTCTAAAATAATCCCATAAATCTTTGGCATGGTCTTTTTCTGATTCAGTCGCCATAAATTCCATGATACTATCTTCATCAGAACTTCCTATTTTCCATTGAATTATTTTCTCCAAATGAGCATGCCTTTTTCTATCCTTGCTACCCATCAATTCATTACACATTTCTTTTCTGTTCGTATCACCCATGTGTGTGAAGTATTTCTTGGCATCATTCAACCAACGGCCATGGTATACTGAATTTCGTATTTCTTGGTCTGATAAGACTTCGATTTCTTTATTGATGGTTCGGAACCAATTGAGTTTTTCAATATCCGTTCCCTCGAATTCGTACACCATTAATTCATAATCCAAAATCTTTTGAGATAGTTTTTGGGCTTCCAAAACATGAAACTTGATTCTTTGGGTATTTCCAGGGCTGATTTCAAGATGAATAAAAAACGATTTTTTGGGTTCGCAAAATTTGCATATGGTGATGATGCGTTGTTGCCCATCCATTAATTCAAAATTTCCTTCTTTATTTTTAGCAAAATAGATCAGACCAATGGGTCTTCCATGATAGATGGATTGAATTAATTCTTCTTTGAATTTCTGATTGTTCTCGTGGAGATATTCTCTTTGATAAGGGGGTCTGATATTTAATTTCCCTCCATAACCAATAACCCCTTGTTCCTCTCCATGATCTTGATAGCCTTCAATGATCTCCCTGATTTTAATGCGTTTGATTTTTTGGCTCATAGTTTAGGATTTCTGTTTTTGATTAGAATTCGGGCATAAGGATCTTTCCTTCCACTAATTCTTAATTGTTTGGGTTTAGGCAAACCTTTTTGCCTAAGCATAAAGAAATGTGGATTAATATCCACTATCTCAAACTGCTCTGGATTGTATTTATTCAGAAATGAAATGGGCACGCCCATCTGCCCCCCCCCAATTTTGGGGAATATCTTTTGTTTTACTGACTTCTATGGCGTCATAATTGTCGTAATGGGGATATTTTTCAGGGGAATAATTTTTATTAAGCGTTAAAAATTCATGTCGTTTGTCATGGTCTAAATTAGTATACCATCTGACACCCGATACTCTAATGTATCTGTTTCCTTCCTTATCTAATCGTAAGCTATTTGAATATGCTTCATAGTGAGGTGGAATACCAAACTCTCTATCCCCACTTCGAATACTAACACCTAACCAAATTTTATTCTCCTTTATATATGGAAATATTTCGCTGTATGAAATAGCATTTTGATGTCCGATAACCAAAAATTTTTTATTGTACTTCATTAGCTGCTTTACATATTCACGAAACAAAGAAAAAGGAGGATTGGTGCACACAATATCGGCTTGTTTTAATAATTCAATACATTCTTCACTTCTGAAATCGCCGTTTCCTTGAAGTTCAGTCACCTTTGTTTCATCAATAGAAGGCAAACCATCGCCGTCTTTATCTCCCAAATATTCCAATTTGATGGCCCTTTTTTCATCGTTTTCACCAAATAAATCAATCGGGCTTGTGTTTTTATATCTCGTTGCAATTAATTTCTTTAATGCTAAATTTTCGAAATCTTTAGCAAAGTACTCAAAGAAATTGGATGTGTATGGATCATCACAATTGCAATACACTACTTTGCCCTCAAAATGTTTCCTGTAATGTTTTAATTCTTTTTCGATGACATCAAATTGAGTATAAAACTCGTCTGCCTTATTTTTTTTTGCCTTATGTAAGTCCCTCATATCTTATGCTATCAATTCTCGATACATCAATTGCTTTTCTAATCAAGTTTCAGTAAAAATAAGTTATAAATCATTTCAAAAAAAATAAGTAGACACTGAAACGAATGGAAGGAAAGTGATAGACAATCTTAAAAAACAATTAAACGATTACAGTGAACATAAAGTAATGGGAAGAGGTATACTAAAATGGCAAAAACAGAACCAAAAAATAGTTAAACTCTCAGAATGATAATCCTTCTTAACTTTGTAAGTATGCGTCCGGATCAAAAAGTAGTGGTTAATTATCGAAGGAAAGCGGATTACTTTCATGGTCGAAAAGAAGAAATTGATTTTTTTCAAACGATTTTATCACAATCGAAGGAAAAGAAAAAAAGCCATACCTTATTAATACAAGGAGCTCCTGGTGTCGGAAAATCCGCCTTATTGGAAGAATTAAAAAAAAGAGGGCGAAATGCTGGTTGGCGGGTGGCGAAATTAGAGTTAGAAGCTTTATCAAATATCGATGAATTGAAAAATGCTTTATGAGGCGAAAAATCACATCAAAAAACCGCCAAAGAGATCAGTGTGAATGTTGAATTAGCGGAAGTGAAGGTGCGATATGATGCCATGAAAATGACAATTTCTGAAATCATTCGTTCGATCAATCAATCCTTGATTTTAACATTGGATGAAGCTCAGATGATTCGTGTAGGACGTGCTAGAGAAAGTGATGATGCCCCTCAAATAGCTCATTTATTCGACCAATTACATAATTTAGAAAATGAATATGGACTGGTCTTTTTCATCGCTGGGCTGAGTGATGCCCGTGAAATTCTGAGATATTTCAATATTTCTCGATTCAATGATGGATGTGTCATTAATTTAACCCCCATAGATCCAGAAGCAGAAAAAAATATTTTGAAGGATTACTTAGTCAAAGGGGCTGGGGTGGATCTAAATCATCCTCAATTAAAGGATTGGATAGCTCAAATGGCTGAAGAAACTCAAGGGTGGGCTCAGCACATTGTCGTTTATGGTCAAGTGGCATCAAGGATCATCAAAGCAAACGGGGGCGATTTATCGCAGAAAGTCTTATCCCAAATATTGACCGCATCTCGTGGCAAAAAGAAGAAGTATTATGAAGGCCGTTTTGTGGGGTTGAATGAAGCCGAAAGAGCATCCATTTTCAATGCTGTTTTTGAAAACGAGCTTCAAGAAAATGTGATCATGGGTTCGCGAGTGAAAGCCAATTTTGAAATCAATCCCATGATTAAAAACAGTCGAAAGATGTTTCAAGAACTTGTTTCTAGAGGGATTTTACAAATGAGTGAAGGGGGGTTTTATCGTATTCCGATTCCTTCATTAAAAACATGGATGTTGGAACAATATCAGTCCTATTTAAACGTTACGGATCAAAAACCTAGTTTTAAGATACAACAGTTAATCGCTTCGATTCAAAAATCAAAAGAAATGAAATCGAATCATCAAAAGACAATAGAATAATTGATGTGTTTATAAACACATTCCAAACGATGAACAAAGAAATGAGTTTAAATCCATCATAGACCATAAAGGAAGGTTGTTTTCGATCGATAGTTTTTTGATAACTGAAAAAGAAGATCAATGGGCTTATACCCTGATTTGGAAATAGTATACCCCCCTTTAGTGTATAATTCCAAAATTAGAGTGACTAACTCAAATGGTCAGTTTCAATTGATCATAGCCTAAAAATACATTTTGTGGTAACTCTTTAGAAACCGTCTCATGAAACCCGATAAGATTACTGATATGAGTGAAATAACATTGTTTTGGCTGAATTTCCTTGATGAGTGCTAAAGCTTCGTCCACATTGAGATGATTCGGATGTGGTTCTTTACGAATACAACCCAAAACAAGCAATTGAAGGTTCTTTAAATATTTTATTTTTTCTGGTTTGATGGACTTGATATCCGTGATGTAGGCAAAATCATCGACTCTAAAACCCAGTACGGGAACCACGGTATGATTGACTTCGATGGGTAAAATTTGTTTTCCTTTCAACTGAAAAGGAACTAAATCTTTGATGATGATTGGAGTGACTTCAGGCCTTCCTTTATAGGTTATTCGTTTGTCAAAAACATAATGGTATCTCTTTTTTAGGGATTTCAATACTCTTTTGGATAAAAAAATGGGGATTGGACCTTGTTTAAAATTAAAGGCACGGATATCATCCAATCCTGCTGTATGATCAGCATGTTCATGAGTAAATAAAAGAGCATCCAGTCTCTGAAGTTTCGAGCGCAAACATTGTTGTCTGAAATCTGGACCACAATCGATGATTAAATGACAATCTTTCCATTGGACTAGAATTGAGCTTCGCAATCGATTGTCTCGTTTATCTTCTGAAAAACAAACTTCATGATCACTGGTTACAACCGGTGCTCCATAGGAGGTTCCCGTACCTAAAAAAGTGATTTCAAGCATAATACTTTATGTAAATTAATGATTGCTGAATTTTTTACTCTTCAAAATTATGATTCCAACGTCACAATCGGCTTTGAAACTGAATTTTTAGAAAATTAAATAGTCAGATTTATCGACTTGACAAAATTTGAGTTTTAACATGTTCCTCAAACAGACACGTTTTAAGTTTTTGTAATTTTCGTGCATCAAATATCGAGTACAGTGCCTCACTTACCAGGAGATAAAGTCATGGACAATCGTCCTTCGATTAATTATAAAGCACTCAAGATTAATCTCAATAAATTCATCTATGGCACTTTTGCAGAAATCGGTGCTGGACAAGAGGTAGCTCGACATTTTTTTCGAGTTGGTAGCGCTTCTGGCACCATTGCAAAAACCATGAGTGCTTATGATAAAAATTTTAGCGATACCATTTATGGCCAAGAAAAAAATGGACAATATGTATCGGAATTTCGTTTGCATAAGATGCTACTTCATGAAATTGAGTTATTAGAAAAAAGAATCCCAAGAACGGAGAATCCTGAAAAAATATTTTTTACCCTTGCCAATACCGTTGCGACAATTGATTTTGCCAAACGATTTAGAGGTCATGGTTGGATGGGAATCCGCTATCAACTGGAACCCAATCAAGCATATAGCGAAATCATCTTACACGTTCGATTCAAGCAGTTGGAAGCACGATTGCAACAGGAAGTGATTGGCATTTTAGGCGTCAACCTGGTTTATGGTGCTTTTTACTATCATGATGCTCCTAAATCCATATTAAAATATCTCTATGATCATATCGATCATACTTCCATTGAAATTGATACCATCAACTTCTCTGGTCCCATATTCGAAAAAGTAGATAATCGTTTGATGAGTTTGGAACTGATTCGAAATAATATGACCGAAGCTGTCATGTTTGATCCCAATGGTAGTAATGTGATGCCTTCTCGGATTCTTTATAATAAAAATATATTGGCTCTTCGAGGTAGTTTTCGACCAGTTACCAAAGTGAACATCGATATGTTAGAAAAATCTTATGATATTTTTCTGTGTGAAAAAAATGTGACTGAGGAAAATACCCAAGTCATTTTTGAAATTACGCTTTCCAACCTATTGAATAATGGAAAAGATGATGGCACCATCGATGAGACTGATTTTATGGACCGAGCCAAACTACTCTGTTCGTTAGGTCATACCGTCATGATTTCACATTTTCAAGAATACTATCGATTGGTTAGTTATTTCTCTGAGTATACCAAAAAGCAAATGGGTTTATGCATGGGCGTGGACAACTTTTTGAAAATATTTGTTGAAGATTACTACCAAGATGTTGAAGGAGGCATATTAGAAGCTTTTGGAAAGATGTTTCGTAATAACCTCAAAGTCTATTTATATCCTCTAAGAGATGAGCAAACGGAAACCATCATACAATCAAACAATTTGAAGTTGAAACCTAGAATGAAAGATTTTTATAAATTTTTCAAATACAATAGTATGATTGTGGATATTTTAGATTATCAAGAAGAATACCTTGACATTCACTCCCGTGAAGTCTTACATCAAATTAAAACAGGAGGAATGGGATGGGAAGAAAAATTACCCAAAGGCATTGCAGAACTGATCGTTAATGAAAAAATGTTTGGATTAAATACCCAGATTGATTCACTTGAATAAACTCAATATCTGATTGGCGTGATCTTTGGTTTTGACTTTATCGATCCGATGGGTCACGACACCTTGTTCATCAATTAAAAATGTTCTTCTACGAATCCCCAAATATTCTTTTCCCATAAACTTTTTTAATCCGTAAACACCAAATCCAGACACTAGTTGTTTTTCTACATCGGCTAAAAGTGGAAATGGCAATTCATGTGTAAGAGCAAACTTTCTTTGCAAACGAACACTATCTAGGCTCACACCCAATAATTTAAACCCTTTTTCTCGTAGATTTTTAAATCCTTCTTTGAGATTTTGAACTTCTAAGGCACAGCTAGGACTAGAGGCTTTAGGATAAAAAAAGATGATTAGTTTTTGACCTTTATATTGATCTAACGTATGGGTATTTCCAAGGTGATCAATCACTTTGAAATGGGGTGCTTTTTCGCCTACCTCTAACATGAATGCTATTTTTGTCTTCAAAGGTAATTCAACCCACTTTTATGACAAAAAAACAACGTGTAGAATTCGCAATACATCAACTAGAAAAATTATTTCCAAAAGTTCAAATACCCCTTGAGCATCAAGACAACTACACCTTTTTAATCGCTGTATTACTATCGGCAAGAGCTACTGACGCTATGGTTAATCGAATCACACCTTTACTTTGGGAAAAAGCATCCAATCCGTACGACATGGTCAAATTATCTATTGAGGAAATTCAACAAATCATTAGGCCAGTGGGACTATCTCCAATGAAAGCCAAAGGAATTTATCATTTATCTCACATTTTAATCGATAAATACCAAGGTCAAGTGCCCAGTACCATGGAAGAACTGGAGCAACTACCAGCCGTTGGTCATAAAACAGCTAGTGTGGTTCTATCTCAAGCCTTTGGAATTCCGGCGTTTCCAGTGGACACCCATATTCATCGATTGATGTATCGATGGAATTTTTCAAATGGAAAAAGTGTTGTACAAACAGAAAAAGACGCTAAGCGATTATTTCCAAAAAAATTATGGAATAAACTTCATCTTCAGATAATCTACTATGGCCGAAAATATAGTCCCGCAAGAAATTGGAATATCGACAAAGACATCATCACAAAAACTATAGGAAGAAAGAGTTTATTGACAAAAATTATTAAGAAATCAAGTTAATGATTCGAATTCAGATCGAATAGGGTAATTTGGTCTGTTTTACTTTATGCAAAAAATCCAGCATTACAATCCCAAAACCCACCTCATTATTAAAGGGGCTCAAATGCACAATTTGCAAAATATTGATGTGGTATTGCCGCACAAAAAATTAATTGTCATTACCGGTTTATCCGGTTCTGGCAAAACCTCTTTAGCCTTTGACACCATATATGCTGAAGGGCAACGTCGGTTCGTCGAAAGTCTTTCTTCGTATAACCGTCAATTCATGGAAAGAATCAATAAACCTAAAGTGGATTATATCAAAGGGTTAGCACCAACCATTGCCGTTGAGCAAAGAATACAATCTGGCAATAAAAGATCTACGGTTGGGACCAAAACGGAAATCTATGATTATTTAAAACTCTTATATGCTCGAATTGGTAAAACCTATAGTCCAACGACTGGCCAACTCGTCAAATCACAAAACGTCTCGGATGTTTTGAATTTTATCAAAACCACTAAAGTGGGAGAAAAATTGGCAATTATGTCCCCCGTCAATGCCTCTAAAAAAAAATCAGCACTCCAAAAAATAAATTATTTAATTAATGAAGGCTATGTTAGAGCCTTTTATAAAGATAAAATTGTCAAATTAGTCGAATTAAAAAACCAATTAGCTAACCAAAAATGGAATTTTTCATTGGTTATCGAAAGGACGATTCATCAATCGGAAGAGGCTTACTATCACCGACTTGGAGATAGTATTTCAACGGCTTTTGAAATTGGTAATGGGGATTGCCAACTTTTGATCCTAGAAAATGCCCAGGTTAAGGAATTTTCCAAACACTACCAATTAGATGGTATCTCTTATACCAAACCTTCTATCCATTTTTTTAGTTTCAATAATCGACTAGGCAGCTGTTCTTATTGTAATGGAATAGGAGAAGCCTATGGTTATAGTGAACATCTTGTAATTCCCGACCCTGCTCTTAGTATTGAAAATCATGCCATCGCACCTTGGAAATCTGAAAAGTATCAATATTATTATGATTTAATAGTGACCAACGGTAAATATGCCGATGTCCCGACCGATATTCCCTATAAAGAGTTGTCCGAAGAGTCAAAAGAAATTCTTTGGAATAATGATATTGATTTTTGTGGCATCCATAAGTTTTTTAAACGATTAGAATCGGATTATACCGATTTTAGTCATCGAATCACAATTTCCAAATACCGTCATTATTCTGTTTGTACTCATTGTAAAGGGACTAGACTTCGACCCGAAACACATTATGTCCAATTGAATGGTAAATCCTTACCCGAATTATTATTGATGCCAATCGATGAATTGAGTCCGTTTTTTGGTGCCATGAAACTCTCAGACCATGATCACAAAATCGCTAAGACCTTATTGCTTGAAATCAAAAATCGGCTTTCTTATCTCGAAAATGTTGGGCTAAGTTATCTCACACTCAATAGAACATTAAGTAGTTTATCAGGAGGCGAATCTCAAAGAATACAACTAGCCACGGCACTTGGTAGTAGTTTAGTCGGGTCCATTTATATCCTAGACGAACCTTCGGTTGGTCTCCATGTTCAAGACAACAAAAAGCTAATTGAAATTTTAAAATCTCTAAGGGATTTAGGAAATACTGTCATCGTGGTTGAACATGATAGAGATATTATCTCAAAGGCTGATTATATCTTAGATATTGGACCAGAAGCAGGAACAAATGGCGGGAAAATTGTGGCTAGTGGGACCTTAGATACTATTAAACAATCCCATGGTCTCACTGCAAAATATCTCAACGGTGATTCTCGAATGCCATTTAAAAATAATCCCAGAATACCAGACAAATTTATCACTCTTAAAGGGGCTGAAGGAAATAATTTAAACCATATCGATGTGAAGTTTCCTTTAAACTGTTTGACGGTCGTCTGTGGCGTTTCAGGAAGTGGGAAATCCACTCTTTTAAAACAAACGTTCTACCCTGAACTGCAAAGTCACATCGATGTCAGACGAAACGAATCACTCAAACACGACTCTTTTTATGGGGCGATTGATGATATCTCGAGTGTCGAATACATCGATCAACATGTTTTAAATCGGTCTTCACGTTCCAATCCAGTGACATATATCGATGTTTGGAAAGATTTGAGAGAACTTTATGCTTCACAAAATATTTCAAAACTGATGAATTATCCTGCTTCTTATTTTTCCTTTAATATCGAAGGGGGGCGTTGCGAACATTGTAATGGGGATGGTTATATCAAAATTGAAATGCAATTTATGGCGGATATCAAATTAAAATGTGAACATTGTGATGGATCCCGATATAAAAAAGAAATTCGAGAGGTTACATTTCAAAAATTGTCGGTTGATAAACTACTAGAATTAACGGTGGATGAAGCCATATCATTTTTCAGTCAGCACGATAAAACCAATATTGTAAAAAAACTGAAACCCCTCCAAGATGTTGGAATGGGATACATCAGTTTGGGACAATCTTCATCATCATTATCAGGTGGAGAAGCTCAACGATTGAAATTGGCCTCCTATTTGGGCGTTACAAGAGATCGAGAAAAAATGTTGTTGATATTTGATGAGCCTTCCGTTGGATTGCACTTTCATGATTTAAAAAAACTCATCAAATCATTCGAGTTATTGATAGAAAAAGGGCATACGGTAATTGTGATCGATCACAATATCGATTTGATAAAATGTGCAGATTATCTCATCGAATTAGGCCCAGGTGGTGGACATCACGGAGGAAATGTTTTATTTCAAGGGCCCTATAACCAAATATTTACACAAAAACAATCCATCATTAAATTTCATTTGAACTAAAAAAATGGGATAGACTCGACTCCAATTGAAAGATATCCGTTCTTTCATTAAAGCTAATTTAATTTTTATCGCTTGGTTTTTAAAACTTTACTTTTCAAATCATCATAAAATTTTATTAAATCTTCTGAAAGCTGGAATTTCAATACAACCAAGAAAAATAGGACACTCAAAATCAGGAATTGAATCACGATGTTCAAGATGGGATTTAACTTCAATCCAATAACGTAAAGAACAAAAAAGCTCAAACCAATTAAAATTAAAATAGCCAACGTATTTCTTGAATAAGGCAGCATTCGAAATTTAATAGCGACAAGCAATAGTTTCAAACTATTAATCAAAACGATGATCACCAAAGTAGCATAGGCAGCTCCAAACATGCCATACCATTGAATAAAATAAATATTGAGAACGACGGCTAAAATAGCCGAGGCAATAGAAAACCAAAACACATAGACATAATATTTTGAGTTGGTGATAATCAAATTGGTGCAACCAAGAGAGGCATTATATAACTTTCCAATGGACACGATAAAAACAACACCCAATGCAGTGGTATATCCTGGTTGAGAAACCAATTGATATAATTCTTCAATGTTGATCAAGATCAATACAAACAAAAACCCCGATACAATCAATTGTGAATCAGCACTTTTTGTCAGTAATGATTTTAACTGTCTGTCGTTTTGTGTATTGATGGCTTTAGCAACTAATGGACTAACTATCTGAGAAAGGGATCTAAAAGGGACTTCAATAAATGCGGTGATGTACAAGGCTACAGTATAATACGCAACTGTTTTATTCCCTAAAAAATGATTGATCTGAGCTTTATCGATATCTAAAATATAGGAAGCGGCGACGGCCGATAAAAAAATCAAACAACTATATCGAGTGATTTCTTTATAGTTTTTAGGCAGTCGAAAACTGAATTGCGGCACATAGACTTTTAAATTAAATGAAATGATTAATAATAACCTCAGATAGTATGCTCCAAATAGAATCATTAAAAACTCATCAAAGTTTATCCATGTCAATACATAGCTTAATAATAAAATAAAGATGATTAGTCTTGGATACAGCTCTTTTAAAAAATTACCGAAAACCGTTTTGAGTTGAACTCTTGTCCAATTGTATAAAATTTCAAAATATGCTGTAGCTATGGCGATGCCTATAATCATCCATAGGTATTTACCTAAGATTTGATTTTCAATGGTCAACCAACTTGTAAAGTTTTTAAAATTAAATAGTAAACACGCGCCCCCTATGGCTATAAATAAAAAAGGCAACCAAATAGAAAACCATAATAGTCGATCTCTTTCGATTTTGGTCTTTATCGAACTGAAATATCGAATGATAGCATGTTGTAGTCCGAGACTAACAAACGGTTGGACCAAGTTGGAAAAGACCAAAATACTGATCACTAGTCCATGATATTCCTCACCCAACTGACTCGGATAGAGATACAACGTATTGATAGCCCCTAGTGTAAAAGCTAAACAGAGACTCAAAATATTAGCAAAAGATTGTTTAGCTACAATACTCAAGCCTTATTTTTTTTAATGAATAAATAATTTCTGTTGAAGATCATGAACCCCACTAGAACACATAAAAACAGAATTCCACTTGTAATTGTTAATCGAGTTCCCGCTTGGACGATTTCAGGCTCAAATCGAAATTCTATAATGTTATTTCCTTTTGGTATAAATGCTCCTCTAAGAATATAATTGACATTGAATAGGTTAGCCGATTCCCCATTAATTGTTAAATGCCAACCTTTTGGATAATACATTTCAGAAAAAATAGCCAATTGATCTTGGGAAGCGATCGATTGGTATTTGAGAGAATTGGGTCGATATTCAATTAATTCGATGGAACCCAAACTATCGAGAGTATAGGTCAAAGGAATGTCTGCAATCAAATCTTGATCCGCCATTAAAGCCCTTTGTCTTAGATCAACGCTATCTAATCTCTGTAACATTTTATCGTAATCATGAACCAGTTCAATCTGTTGAACAAACCAGGCATTGCCAAAAGGGGTTGGATTTATTTCAAACTTTAATTCCCTTGTAGATCGGTCGTGATATAAAAAATATTTCACATTGAGCATAGAAAACACATCATTATCAAGATTCAATAGTCCATAATCCTCTAATTCTTGCAATCTTCTTGGTTTGGCGGCATGATACCCTCCCAAAGAATAGTGATGAAAAGCATCCCTTGCCCCCACCATTCTCGATTCAAGATTAAAGACTCGAAACCTTGTTGAATCTTGGTGAATCGAACGATCAGTAGTGGTTATTTCAAAATAGTTGTCAATTTGTTTTTGAGAAACAAACAAATCACGTTTAATATATCTGTTTGAAACACTGACTAGATCAAAAACTAAGATTAATCCGATGGCCCCTAGTACAATGGGTTTATGGATTTTTCTTGTCCAAGAAAGTAAAAGAACTACCGATAGGATCCCGCTATAGATAAGCCCTCTGAGTATATCCGCATTATACATTGCTTTTCGATCCGCTACGATGGCTTGAACAAATTCTGGACCATAGCTTTGCCGATAAAAGGCATCACTTGCCGACTGGAAGCTATGAAATCCACTGGCTAGCAAAAGAAATACACATAATCCACCAACGACATATACAGTCTTCTGAAGACTTGTTTTTTTAATTGAAACTGAAGATTTCATGAAGTGATACAGACCCAAAACCGCCAAAATTGGAAAACAGATTTGAAGAATAATTTGTATTGATGAAACGGCTCTGAACTTATTATAAAATGGAAAATAGTCGATAAAAAAATCGGTTAAGATTGGAAAGTTCTTTCCCCATGACATCAATAAGGAGAAAACAATAGTCAATCCTAGCCAAAGGCGCATTGGAGATTTCATAACAAAAAACCCTAGCACGGCTAAAAAGAAAACAGTGATGCCTATATAAGCGGGGGCTTCTAAGATAGGTTGATTGCCCCAATAGGTAGGGACTGCTTTAATGGCTTGGGTAGCTGTTTGGATATCTAATCCGTTGCGAATTAAAAACTCATAAAAATGACTATCGGTTGTTAAGGCTTCTGTGGAACCACCTCCTTGTATTCGAGGAAAAATCAGATTGAGACTTTCAAATAAACCATAACTGTATTCTGTGATGTAATCATAGTCTAATCCTGTAGAAATTTCTTTGGGTTTTCCGTCAGGAGCTAACGTTAATTCACTTTGACCTCTTGTACTAAAAGAGGCATATTGCGATGTAGTCAATAGGTCTGTGGAATTAAACCCTAGTGCAATGGTTCCAGAAATAATCAGAAAACCTAGCGTTTTTAATAGGGATGAAAAGTGACGATCTTTGATCAAAACAAACATTTTAATCAGTAGTAAAAGGCCCATCATAAACAGCATATAATAGGTCATTTGATAATGATTGCTTCGAATTTGTAGTCCAATGGCTATGGTGGTTAAAACAAAACCGATCAACCATTTTTTTTCAAACAATAACATGATGCCTCCAATAACTAGTGGAATATACCCGATGGCTAAAGCCTTAGTATTGTGCCCCACTTGTAGTATGATCAGTAAATATGTGGAAAACCCAAAGGCTAATGAACCTAAAATGGCATATTTCCAATTGATTTTCAAAACCAAAAGCAAGACATACATTGATAAAAAATAAAGAAAGAGTATGTGAGCAGGTCTTGGTAATATTCTGATGATTTGATAGAATGGTTTTAAGACATCAGCAGGATAATTGGCTCCTAATTGATACGTGGGCATCCCCATGAAGGCATTGTCAATCCAATAAGTTTCGGATTGATAGTTTTGACGATATTCCACGAGTTGTCTTGACATCCCCTTGTATTGTGAAATGTCCGATTGAAATGGAGTTTTCCCCTGCAGTAGCGGATAATAAAACAATAAAGAAACCAAAGCAAAACCTCCTACTATGAGAAGATGCTTGAAAATTATAGCCATACTGTTTTTAGTTTTAATGTTCAAAATTGTGTTGATTATTCAGTGGCTAACGATTTGGTGGAAATTCAAAAAAGTAATGATTCACTCTATTTACTTCGGACGAAAAATTTCACATTTGAAACCCTATTCAAAAATACTTTCAGGTATTACTAATCTGATTTTTATTCTTGACTTTTAGTTATAAAGCCATTAAAATCTGTTGTTTTCCTTTTTATTTTAGCACAAGTTTTCTCATTGGTAAGTTTTTAAGGTTTTCTTTGTGTTCGTTGAATGACATAGAAATTTGAAATATCTAATAATTTTGAGCCTCTTTTGAATTTTCCTAATGGAATCCAAACCAGCGGTTAAATCTGTCCGTTCTAATAAAGATTACTACGATTTTGTAAAATTTCCTTTCCAAATTTATAAGAATCATCCATATTGGGTTCCACCTCTTATTATCGATGAATTCAACACCCTAAAACCCAATAAAAATCCAGTTTATAAAAATGCGGATGCTCAATTGTTTCTAGCCTTCCAAAATAAAGAAATCGTTGGACGAATTGCCGTTATGGTCAATTGGTTAGAAGTCAATAAAATGGGGAAACAGAAAGCTCGATTTGGATGGTATGATGCCATTGATGATTTAGAAATAAGTGAATTATTGTTTAGAGAAGTTGAGAAATTTGCTTTAAAACACAACCTTGAATTAATTGAAGGTCCTTTGGGATTTTCAAATTTTGAAAAAGCTGGACTATTGACTTATGGTTATGACCAAATGCCCACTTTGGGGACCATCTATAACCATCCCTACTATCACCAACATTTAGTCCAATTAGGTTTTAAACAAAATCTTAAATGGGTAGAATATGAAATTGATTTTCCAGCTGAAGAGAATCTCCACAAATTAAATCGTTTTTCCGATTTTATTAAAACCCGATATCAACTTAAAGTTGTCCAAATCAAAAAAACAAAGCATGTCTTTCCCTATCTCTATGAACTTTTTGATTTGATTGAAGAATCACATAAATCATTAGAAACTTATGTTCCAATTCAAAAGTCTCAAATAGAAAACTATAAAAATCGATTTTTAAAGTTCATTTCTCCCCAATTTATCAAATTAATCGTCGATAAAGACGACAAATTGATAGCCTTTTCAGTCATCATTCCTTCCATTGAAAAAGCACTTCAAAAAGCCAACGGAAGACTTTTTCCATTTGGAATTTTTCATATAAAACGTTCTTTGGCTAAAAACAATAAAGCGGCTTTTTATCTCATAGGTGTTCACCCTTCTTATATGGGTAAAGGAATTCCATCGATTATCTTCAATGAAATGGCAAAAGTTTTTGCTTCCAAAAAAATTCAAACCTTTGAAACGAATCCCGAACTAGAAACCAATCTTGAAATACAACAGCTTTGGAAGAAGTTCAATCCTAAATTACATAAACGGAGAGCTACTTTTTACAAAACCATTTCGTGATGATTTATCGTTTCACTTTTACTTGATAATATAACTTCTAGCGATTGATCTGGTGTTAGATAATGAAACCATAGTAGCACTTTCAACCGCACCAGGTAAAGGTGCCATCGCCATTATTCGAATTTCCGGGCCAAATGCTTTACAATCAGCTAAAAAGAATATCCAATCCAAATCAAATTTTGATACCCCTAATCAAATCGTATTAGGAAATTTTTATTGCCAAAATGAAATCATTGATCAAGTGATGGTCGTTTACTTTCAATCACCAAATTCCTATACAGGTGAAGATCTGGTTGAAATTTATTGTCATGGATCAATCTATATTCAACAACGAATTATTCAGTGTTTCATTGATGACGGCCTTGAATTAGCCAAAGCTGGAGAATTTTCACTTCGAGCCTTTTTGAATAAAAAAATGGATTTGGCTCAAACTGAAGCCGTCTGCGATCTGATTGAATCAGAATCTAAAGCTAGTCATCAATTGGCGCTCAATCAATTGAAAGGTACTTTTTCGACTTCTCTTTCCAACTTGAGAGCGCAACTTATTGAATTCAAATCACTCATTGAATTAGAACTCGATTTTAGTGAAGAAGATCTCGAATTTGCCGATCGAAAAAAATTAAGGGATTTGATCTGTCATATTCAACGTGAAATAAAACAGCTCAGAGATTCATTTGCCTATGGAAATGCCATTAAAAAGGGAATTGATGTTACTATTTTAGGTCGACCCAATGTTGGTAAATCTTCATTATTGAATATTTTATTGAAAGAGTCAAAAGCCATCGTATCTGATATTCCAGGGACGACCCGTGATAGCATTGAAGACCTCATGACCTATAAGGGCTATCAATTTCGTTTTATAGATACTGCTGGCATTCGTAAGACGAGTGACGAGATTGAAACTTTGGGAATAAAAATCGCTCTCAAAAAAGCTCGAAAAGCCCAATTCTGCCTGTATCTGTACGATTCTCTAGAGGTTTCAACAGAAGACATTATTGATGATTTAAAAAAAATAATCCAATCCCAAACACAAGTTTTATTATTAGAAGGTAAAATCGACCGTTTTTTACATTCAAATCAAAAATTAACCGGTCAACGAAAAATCAACCCGTCGGACTTGAATAACAAACTCAAAGAATTCACCCACCTAGAAACTTCCATTTATATTCCATCAACCATCCAAAAAATAACAGACAAACTCGTTGAACTCGTTGAGAAAAAGAAAACAACTTCTTCAGTTGTAGTATCCAATCTTCGACATTATCAATGTTTAACATCCGCATTGGATTCTCTAAAAGAGATTGATTTTGCTTTAAACAATAATCTCAGTGGTGATTTATTAAGTGTTGATTTGAATCAAGTAATTCATCACATCGGCCAAATAACAGGCCATATCGATATTGATGGCGATATTTTAGGAACTATTTTTGGAAAGTTCTGTATTGGAAAATAAATATTATTCTTAACTTGCACTAACCAGGGTGCCATATAAGTTAGTCAAGTTCAAGTATGAAATATAAATATCAATTAATCATGTTGGGATCTGATGTAAACGAAAAGCAACTTATTTTAACTCAGATTTATACTGAGTTTAATCATCTTAAATTGTCTGAAGAGTTCTTAAAAATTATTGACGCAAAGTCAATCGATACTGAATATCTGGGTAATCAACCTGCTTTTGCTCTTTATTTTGGTGATGTTGATGGTAATTTCCATGATTTAGACATCACTAAAAAACTCCTAGAAGATGGCACAATGATACTCCCCATCTACTTTAATGAATTTAATTCAGATATCCCTGAAATCCTTTCTAATCAAAATTCTATCCAATACAAAAAAGCAGAGACTAACAAAATTACAAATATCGTATTGGAGGCATTCGAATTATTACGAAATACCAGAAAAATATTCATTAGCTATAGAAGGACAGAATCAACATCTGTTGCTATTCAACTTTATGAAGCTTTGGAAGCGAATAATTTCGATGTTTTTCTTGACACACACTCAGTACAAAAGGGAGAACCATTTCAAGATGAATTATGGCACAGAATGACTGATTGTGATGTTATGGTGTTATTAAATACCCCTGGCTTTTTAAAAAGTCACTGGTGCAAAGAAGAGTTTGCTGAAGCAGCTGCAAAACAAATAGGTGTTGTACAGTTGACATGGCCTAAGTATGAATTCAAAAGCATTGATAAGACATCCCATATCAGTTACCCAATACAATTAAAAAAGGATGATTTTATCGGTGGGGTTTATGACAACTCAGGTAAGTTTACTGAAGATTTTATTGAGCGACTTATTCAAACAGTTGATTCGGTGAGAGCAAGAAATTTAGCTGCAAGACAAGAAAGTTTGATTATCGAGTTTAGAAACATTGCTAAAAAAAATGAAAGAACTATAAACTTGCAACCTGAAAAGATTTTAACTGAAGACCTTCCCAATGGACAGCATATCATATACATACCTACGATTGGTATCCCACAATCAATAAATTTTCAAAGAGCAGAAGTCGAGAATAAAGAATGTTTGGGGAATAAGGTTTCTATGCGCTTAATATATGATGATTTACGCATACGGAATTATTGGTTAGAACATTTGGAGTGGTTGAACGATAGTTTAAATAAGGATATAAAAACTTTGAAAAAACAAAACTTTGAACAGTGGCTACGAGCAATATAAAAAACATTTTTCTATCGGCAAGTATCCCATTACCTCTCAGAGATTCAAAATACATAGAAACAGCTGATATTATCGCAATCAGGGATGCCGTTATTGCTTTAACAAGAGTTGTACTACCTCATAACAGAGTTATTTGGGGTGGTCACCCTTCGATAACACCGTTAATATATTATGTGATGTGTAAGTTGAACTTAAACATCCAAGAACATGTTAAACTATATCAGTCATTGTGGTTTGAAGATGAATTTCCAGAAGATAACAACATGTTTGAGAATATTGTATTTACAGCAAAACAAAATAATATTTCCTCAAGTATCGGATTAATGAGAGAAAAAATGTTTTCTGAAAATGAATTTGTTGCTGCGGTATTTATAGGGGGTATGGATGGTATCGAAGATGAATATAAAATGTTTAGAAAATACCACCCTGATGCATTGCTACTTCCAATAGCCAGTACTAGAGCTGCTACTAAAATTGTGTACGATAATTTACTTCCTAGAAATTTCAAAAATCAAAGATTAGAGAAAGATTATAGCTATACATCTTTATTTAAACAGTTATTGATTGATAGAATTTAAGGTAATGAAAAGAAAGATATTCGTATCCTACAAGTATTCTGATAGGCTTGTGAAAGATTTAAATTTATATGAAACAGAGTTCCTTTTTAACCCTTCTCCAACTTCAAAAAAAATTGAGACTGCCCCTAGACACTATGTTGATGAATTAGTCAAAGTTTTGGGTGACGATAATCAAATTTATAAAGGCGAAGATGATAGAGAGAGTTTGGATTCACTTGCTGATTCAACAATAGCCTCCAAGCTTGGAGATAAAATTTTTGATAGTTCTGTTAACCTAGTATTGGTTTCAAAAGGAATGAAAAAATCGGGTGTTTTGGAAAGCAAGCAATGGATTCCTTGGGAAGTATCATACTCATTAAAAAACCAAACACGATTGGGTAGAACAAGCAATACAAACGCCGTGGTGGTGGTTGTTCTTCCAGATGAATCTGATAAATATGACTATTACATTAGTTGGAATGACAAATGCGATTATTGGTCACTGAATTTGGAGTTTCTATTTCAAATTTTAAGTGACAACATTCATAATGCAAAGGAACCCAAGAGAAGATGGTGTAATAATGGATGGGTATATGAGGGAGATTGCTCTTATATTCAATCTGTTAAATGGGATGACTTTATTTTAAAACCATTAAAATATATTGAAAAAGCAGTAGAGCTTAAAAATAGAATAGAAGAATTTGAGATAGTAAAAACTATAAAATAATCAATGAGTTTCATCACCGAACCCCAATTATCTAACTTCAGTCGGCTTGCAAAAACTTTTACAAAAGACGATACCATTAACCTTAGAAAAAGTTATTCTCGAGATAAAACCAAACCGATGTTTTTTCTTTCCCATGAACACGAAAAGTATAGCATTCTTCGAAATGTGATTAGTTTCCTTCAGGTTGAAGGAGTCTATATTTATGTTGACTGTATGGATAAAGAGATGGCTAAGTATACAAATGCAGAAACGGCAATTCGATTAAAAGAAAAAATAAAAATCTCAGATAAATTTATCCTTATAGCTACTGAGAATGCAGTAAATTCTAAATGGTGTGGTTGGGAATTAGGATCAGGTGATGCCATAAAATATATTGAGTATATAACTCTTCTTCCAATTAATCGCACAAATCAATCTTTTAAAGGAATAGAGTATCTTAACACATCTATCCCTACATAGATTATGAAGACGATAGTGGTCAATATTCAAATGGTTCTTCTATATCAAAAGGTTATTGCATAAAAAAATGATAGTAAAATATTATACCAATTTGTGTTCTGTATTATTTGATTCTCATCTTATGGCCATCAAACTAAGCAGATACATTATGAAATACAAAGATTTTGTCCTAACTCTAAAAAGTAATTTAGTATTAGTTGCCACTAAAAGACTAGTTAGCGAACAATAAACAGTGAATTCATTGAATATTACAAACCTAAATTGAAACACCCTCACAACCCCTCTATTAACAGTCTATATCCAATAATCTATTCAATTGAAATTTCAATAATCATAAGGTTTCTTTCAAATTCACTATTGAATCTGGAGGATATCAATAAACCCTTAAATCTATTTAAACTAAAAAAATTAATTTTTTCATAATGAAAACCAGTCGAAGGAAATTCATTCAATCAACCATAGCTACCAGTGTTGGAGTCAGTATTATTCCACGTCATGTCCTTGGAAAAGGGTTTATAACTCCAAATGATCAAATTTTAGTCGGTGTCATCGGTGCTGGAATGCAAGGCAGAGGTTTGCAAAATGCTATTTGTAATTATCCTGAACTCCGATTGATTTCGGCTTCTGATGTCGAAAGAACAAAACGCCAACTACTGTCCAAAAATGCTATTAAAAAATACCGAGAAACTCAACCTAGTTGGAAAATCAATTCTATAAGTTTATATCCAAATTATCAAGATTTAATACAAGAAAAAAATCTAAATGCTGTCGTTATTGCCACGCCCGATCATTGGCATGCTAAGCAAGCTCTTGAAGCTATGGATTTAGGATTGCATGTGTTTTGTGAAAAACCCATTTCGCATACCATTGATGAAGGTCGAAAAATGGCCGACTCTGCTAAAAAAAATAATGTCGTCTTTCAAACAGGTAGCATGCAACGCTCTTGGAAGCATTTTCGACATGTCAGTGAATTAATCCGAAATGGCTATTTGGGTGACATAAAAAAGGCGGTTGTGTATGTAGGTGATCCACCTATAGCTTGTGATTTGCCTGAAGAACCAACACCAGACACATTAGACTGGGACCAATGGCTTGGGGCCGCTCCAGTGAGACCCTATAATGCCATTCTTTCTCCACCGGTAGAGGTTCGAGTGTATCCTCGATGGCGATGGTATGAAGAATATGGAGGCGGGATTGTTGCCGATTGGGGGGCTCATATGTTTGACATTGTTCAGTGGGCTTTGGGAACCGATCATACTGGACCGGTAAAAATTGTTCCTCCAAAAAACTCTAAAATGACTAGAGGATTAAAAATGTTTTATGAAAATGGGATCGAAATAGTTCATGATAATCGAAAGATTTTTACAGATCAGCATGGCATCGAGTTTATTGGAACCCAAGGAAAAATGAAAGTCGCCAGGGGGCACATTGAAACAGACCCAACATCAATCGCCAATATCCAAATTAAAGATTCCGATATCAGACTTTATCGTAGCGATGATCATATAATGGATTGGATTAATGGCATGAAAACTAGAAATGGCGTCATTACAGATGCTGAAATAGGCCATCGAACAGCTACCGTTTGTCAATTGGTGAATATCGGTTATAAATTGAATCAAACGCTTGAATGGAATCCAATTAAAGAACGCTTCATAGGAAATTCAAAAGCCAATAAGCTTCGAACTAAAAAGTATCGGAAACCTTTCAAGGTTTAAGTCTTATCTCTCTTGGTTTATCGGTTCATCCCTCAATGAAATTATTTTTCGACATCTAGGTTAAGAAATATGAAAGAATATCAATTACGTATACTTGCAAATTGAGGTATAACAACTCAAAGTAACTTTAATTTTTAATATTGGTTTTCTGACTTTGAAAAGATTGTATTTCGTATAAACCAATTGACATATCAATTCATTAATGACATATGGTTGAACAAATATTCCAAGAAATAGTTAATTTTTTTGGAATTAGTCGATTTTTTCAAATTCTCAACCAAGGAGATTACTCTCAATTTTTGACCTATAATGGGGTGACTTCCATCATTGCTCCCATTATACCGCTTTTAATCCTATGTGAATTCATTTTGGGTCTAGCTTATAAAAAGCCCCAAACAAAAGTCTATCGAGTGATTTTTTTGATTTATCTATTTAATCGAGTGGTCGGTCGATTTATAGCCCTTGCCATGGTTACACTTTGCATTGGATTGTTTGAACCGTGGGCCATTATAAACACTTCAAAAACTTGGTACTGGTTTATTTACAGTTATATCGTATGGGAATTGGGGCACTATGTATATCACTATTTAGGTCACAAAGTGCGTCTATTTTGGTGTTTACATGCCACTCACCATACACCAGAAGAAATGAATCTATTTGTTTCCCATGCTCATTTTTTTCTAGAAGCACCTTATGCCGATGTCATTAGAACAACCATTTGTATTTTATTAGGCGTTGATCCAACGGTACTATTTGTCATCATGTTTATCGATGGCACCTATGGTGCTTTTATTCATGTTGGAGAAAACATGATTAAAGATGCTCGATTTGGCTTTCTCAATAATATAATCCTTACCCCTTCTCACCATCGTGTTCATCATGCAAAAAATCCGTTGTATATCGATACTAACTATTGTAATCTATTAAATATCTGGGATAAAATATTTGGAACCCTTCAAGATGAAAACAGAAATATGCCTATAAATTATGGAGTGACTCGAAAAATTAAATCGGGGAATTTTATGGACGTTTATTTCGGTGAGATCATTTTGTTAATCAAAGATGTCTATGGAGCCCCTGGAGTTTTAAATAAATTCAAATACATCGTTTACCCACCGGGTTGGAATCACCTTGGAACTGGAAAAACAGCCAAAGTCATTCGTCAAGAATATCTGCAAAAAATAAATCCTTCTTAAATGAACAATCCACCATTTTGGTCATGGAGTGTGGCTTTAATCCTTTTATCAATTCTTGTGTCGTTATTTACCAAAATTGGATTATTGATACTGTTTTTACCTTTAGGATTACTAGCCTTTAAAAGAAAAAACTCTAGATAACTCTGATTTAAAATTAAGGCGTTGAATCTTTTGGTAACCATATCCTCATAATCAATAGCCCATATCCATCAAAAAGTTATATACAATGCGGCGAAAAAATATTGGTTGTTGGTATAGTCCATACAAAAAACGGACATGGCGTCTTTTTACGGTCTCTCACTCGTATGAGTGATGGGCTAAGCACAATGAAGTATCAATGAGCTGATGGTGGTCATGAGATATAAGTCCCTCAATAATGGTAATTTATCACAAAGAAGGAGTATAATAGATTTTGGACAAGAGATTGAAATCAAGAGGTTGATATTATGAACGACGATTATCCTCTCACAAAAAAGAAACGGCTATTGACCGCAAAATTCCCAAAAAATTATCAGGAAATAAACCAAGGGGATGCGATTGCTTTTTTTTAATTCGGACCAAAAACAGGATGGACAAAAATCAGAGTGTTTTTTCGATAAGCATTAGAAAAAGGGGTGTCTCATCCATTAGTCGATGGCTTCTATTCTGTCCCGATAACGTCTATGCGTAGCTGGTTATTATCAGAATATGGAACGTTACTCGTTCAAAATCGAAACTAGGCTTAACGATTCAAGAAGAATTGAAAAAGAAAGAGTCAAAAATGAGAAAAAAGACCAATGGAGTCAAACCTGATTGGAGCTTATACTAATTTGCGTTTTAAATTACTTTCAAAGTCAGGACATTACCTTTATGTTTCATCATTGTTCCCTCGATTTAACGGCAATGAGAGTAAAATCAAATACAGACAAAGCTCAAATTGGTATTACAATACGACTAAACTTCCTGAAATCGCATAAGACTTTAAACAATAAAACCCACCGTTATGAAAATCAAATCTCAAAATCAAATCAACCGGTTTTTAAATCAACAAAATCAAAATTGGAGTACAGATGATGACGGTTATCTAAAACTCGAATTAGTATTCAAAAATTATATCGAAACTTACGGACAGGTTTCAAAAATTGCTTTGATTTCAGAACAACTAAATCACCATCCAACCATGATAGTTGATTATAATAAACTAGTCATTAAAATCAAAACCCATTCAGAAAATGCAATTACTGATAAAGACTTCGAATTTGTAGAAAAAATCAATCAGACTCTGTCAACCAGTTGACCTTTGGATCTCTATAAAAATTGATGCCCAACTCTTCCAGCAACAGACCATGAATCGCTAAATCTAATTTATATTCCTCCCAAGTTCTACGATCTTCTTTTTCGGACCATCCGATTTCAGCATAACCCAACAATCGAGGAAATGCCAAAAATTCTAATTCTTGGCTATTGGTAATGGTTTCACCCCAAAGTGGGGCTTCAATGCCAATTATATTTTCTTTTTTAATGCCTTCAACCAGCGTTTCTGGAGTCCAACTATATGCTTTTTGAGTATCAATATAACCAGCCCAATTGTATCCTATTGGAGTCAATGAATCATACTTCATATCCAAATAGGCATAACTCGATGGAGACATCAAGACTTTGGCTCCTTTTTTAATTCCATTGATAGCATTCTGGGCACTTGCCCAGTATTGAACTATGGCATCTGGGGGTAACTCTCCCAAATTGATTTCATCCCATCCAATGACCGTTTTGCCGTATTCCCCTACCAAAGGCATGACTCTATTGATAAATAGGATATAATCATCTTCAGGTGTAGCATGAGTTTCATCGCCACCTATATGGAAATAAGGGCCTGGAGTAATCTCCGATATCTCTCGAATCACATCTTCGGCAAACTGATAGGTTATTTCTTTTTCTACACATAGCGTTGAAAAACCAACTTCACGACCATAGTAAAGTTCTCTTTTAGTGTTATCACAGTTCAACTCCGCATAGGATGCCAAGGCGGCATTGGTATGACCTGGCATATCAATTTCTGGAACAACTGTTATAAAACGCTCAGCAGCATAATTCACAATGTCTTGGTATTGATTTTGGGTATAATATCCAGCCGTTCCCCCATCTACCTGTGAAGTTCCTCCGATTTGAGTCAATAATGGCCAACTATTGATATGAATTCTCCAACCTTGATCATCACTTAAATGCATATGAAAATAATTGATTTTATACCATGCCAACTGATCGAGGTATCGTTTGACTTCATCAACTGAAAAAAAGTGCCTAGCCACATCCAACATGGCGCCCCGATAATCATATTTGGGAAAATCTAAAATCGTTCCACAGCCTATTTTCTCATCACGACTTAAATAAAGTATTTGTCTTAGGGTTTGCCAAGCTCTATACACTCCTTCCTGTGATAAAGCCCTAATAATGATACCCTCTTGATGTATTTCCAGTCGATAGGCTTCTTGATGAGGTAAATCCAAATCTATATCGATTATGATTTCTAGTTTGGTCGATTGACCTTGACGTTGATTAGATTGTATTTCATGCCACTGGTTAAAGATTTGATTTTTTAAAGTTTCATTTGGATTGTTATTCCAAACGATTTCTAACATGGATCCCATATTGATTGTACCCGTGGAATCCTCGATTTGATAAACGTGGGGTATAAGAGCGAATTCACTGATTAACTGCACTGAATCTTCAGAATGATCTGAATTATTACACCCTAACAAGAGCAATGTTAGAGTGCCATAAGAAAAATATCGCTTCACATTAGAGTACTTTGAGATTTTTAGGATCCCACTGAATCATTTTTTTACTATGATAGCTCTCATTACAAAGTAAAGCTGGAGCAGCAGCACGAAATCCAAATATTGGATCCTGAACTACTTGAGAATCTGTTTTTATAGCATAAATCAGAGCCCCATGATGATCATAAAGCACTCCTTTGTAATCATTATCTACTTTAAAAAGTGATTCTTTGGGGGGTAACATTTTTTTTCGGGGTGTCGAATAGCCCATTAATTTCATTTTTTTTCTTTCCTCTGGTGTTATGGATTCAACGACACCTTTATGTTGTTTGAGACGCACTGTTTCCCAACCAACATCCATCGCCCCCTTACTCCCAACTAATCTTAAAATATTATTCTCGGTGGTGGGGTCTACGAAGTTACAGTATAATGATAAATTAAAACCTGGATGTTGTTGTGTATCTGGATAATTAAAAATACCTAACATCACATCCGGAACTTCTCTTCCATCTTTCCAATATCTCAATCCACCTAATGAGGAAATGCTATCGGGGCCTAAAGAATCGACCACAAAATGCAAACTAGTAAATAGATGAACAAATAAATCTCCAGACATCCCCGTACCGTAGTCGACATAATTTCTCCATCGGAAAAACCGTAGTGGATCAAATGCTCTTTTGGTCGTATTTGAAATATACCGTTCCCAATCAACGGTGGACTGATTTCCATCCTTTGGAATACGATATTGCCAAGCCCCGGATGAAGAACTACGGGCATATATGGCCTCAGCATAATTTAGTTCACCGATGGCTCCTTTTGCCAATAATTCTTTGGCTTTTTCATTTCCAGGGGAAGACATGCCTTGGCTTCCAACCATGAATTTTTTTCCAGACTTGTTCCAAACATCAATCAATTTGTTTCCTTCTTTTATACTATGTACCACGGGTTTTTCACAATACACATGTTTTCCGGCTTTCAGGGCATCAATCCCAATTTGCATATGCCAATGATCGGATGTAGCGATAATAACAATGTCCACATCATCTCTATTCAAGAGTTCTTCATGTTTTTTTGTTAAAAAGACACTCGAACCAAAGTCTCTTTTAATAGCCTTTAATCGTCCTTCATAGAGATCACAAACGGCAGTTAATTGGGTATTGTTATGTCTTAAGGCATTTCGAATATTGGATAGTCCCATACCCCCCGCACCAATCAATCCATATCGGATTGTCTCTAAATTTTCTGACTGGTATTTTCTTTGAAGAATATGAACTTTTTGATGAGTATTGGATAATAGTTCGTTCGTACTGAATAATCCGGCACTGACTAATCCGGCTTTCTTTAAAAATTTTCGACGACTTGACGTTTTCAAGATATTATGGGTTTTAATTTGATGTTTCTCCAACGAATTTTTATTCCCCCTCCATCATGAATTTGTAGAGCAATGGAACCTTTTCCTTGACCGATTTTCTCATCGGTTAATTGGATCATTTCTGTTCCATTGAGCCATGTTGTGATTTGATCACCAACGACTTTTATCTTCAAGGTATTCCATTGATTTTCTTTCAATGCTTCTTCAAGTTGAGGTTTTGGTTTGATGAGCCAGCCTCGTCCATAAGACTCATAAATGCCTCCCGTATGCAATCCTTTGGGAGCCACTTCCACTTGCCATCCAGATATTCGAACCCCTTCAATCGTGGAGCGGACAAACACACCGCTGTTATTCGCTGATTTAGATTCTTGTTTGAATTCTAAATTCAAAACAAAATCTTGATAGTGTTCTTGGGTAACTAAATAGCCATATTCTTCTTGTGGGCTGCTTTCACAGACCAAGTGTCCATCTTCTACATACCATAATTCAGTTCCATGAATGTTCCATCCTTCAAGATCGATACCATTGAACAGACTTATTTCTTGTGCTTTAACAAAAAATCCAAAGACGATTCCCAATATAAGAGAAAGTTTGACGTTTTTCATAATTCTAAATTTAAATGTGAAGTTAGTTTGATTTTATCTAAAAAGTTGTGTTTTATTTCTAGTTTAGGATACTTTGTTAAGTTGACCTTGGATCAGGGCTTTGAGTTTTCTAGTAAAAAACACATAGAGTTGATGGTTGGCACGGGTACAAGCAACGTACAAAGCATTTTGTTTTTCTTTAAAATTAGATTCATTACAATCAGAAATCAAGATAATGATATCGTTTTCAAGTCCTTTAAATGATTTGATCGTACTGTGGGTTAGTCCTTGTGTATTCATGAGATTTTTAATTTCTTTAGAACCTTTCAAGACGGTTTTATTGTATACTCTATGAGTTAGTATCGTTACTTTTTCTAGTGGTATTCTTTGCTGTATATCCTTTAATACAGTGATGACTTGGGTCATTAGTTTTGATTCTATTGGAAATCGAAGGTCTACTTTTTTTCCTGTAATTGACTTATGGATGGCATTGGGAGAAGGGTAACCGGATAATTTTGACGCAAATAGAGCAATTTCTTTTGTATTTCTGCAATTGATGGTCAGCTTTAAAATCGTCAACCCAGTTCGGTTGGTCATTAGTCTTATCAATTGATCTCCGTTCAATTCATTGAAAAGACCTTGTCTATAAAAATCTCCAACTAATAAAAAACTACCCTTTTCGATTCCTCCTTTGAGCGCCATATCAATGACATCGAGATAATTCGACTTGACCAAA
The DNA here is from genome assembly GCA_026709415.1 of Flavobacteriaceae bacterium. Classification (GTDB taxonomy): domain Bacteria; phylum Bacteroidota; class Bacteroidia; order Flavobacteriales; family Flavobacteriaceae; genus Bin25. The sequence goes on along the minus strand of JAPOSZ010000018.1, from coordinate 84,264 downwards.
TCTTGTGCTTCATCGATGACCAAATAATCCAATTTCTTATTTTCTGTCCAAGTACTGGCTTCTATGATGAATTCTAAGGGCAAACCTTCATCAAAAAATTGAGATTTTTCCTCAGGAGTCATTTTGTCGACTTGAATTTCTGTATCGATATGGTCATACATAAAACTGTGAAATGTTTTGACATATCTTAAATTCGGATGATCTTTTTTAAGCTGTTTAAATCTGTTTTTGAAATCATTGGACAGAGAGTTGGTAAAACACATCAACCCGACGGTCTTTCCCTCAAAGACTTTTCTTTGGACCATTTCAATGGCCATGAGTGTTTTTCCGGTACCAGCAGGGCCTTCAATTAACACTCTTGGATTGTATCGCGTTTGTTCCAAAATATCAAATTGTTCGTGGGTGTACTGATCAATTAAATTTTTAGAATCGCCCAATCGATTAATTTCGCTGTAATCAAACTCAAAATCCCCTCTTAATAACTGGAATAGTCTATAACAGTCATGTTCAGATGGTCTTGAAAGTTCATTAGAGTACCATCGACATGAAGGGGTATTACGGTATTTATGATGCCATCCCCAACTTAATTTTTCAATGTATTGACTGATTGGCTTTGATATTTGATCGCGATCAAATATCTGCCATTTTTCTCCTTCAGGTTCAAATAAACCAGCATCCACTTTAATTCCAGTGAAACAAACGCCATAGCCCCATAATTTTCTTTTTAATTGTTTATTCCATACGGGATCCTTTATTATTTTTCGATCGACAAAGCCTTTGATGGCTTGCATGGTTTTATTGACTTGATCAAAAGGACTTCGATTGGCAATGGTCTTTTTGTCATCTTTATTCGTATAGAACCATTTTCCATTTTTTCGTTCGACTTTTCCGTGTTTGACCTCAAGGGCAAAAAACCCATGTTTTGGCATCAATACTAAAAAATCCAATTCGCCAGAAACTTTTTTAAAATGTTGACTACAAAACACCGAAGGCAAGACATATGCCTCTTGCATTTTTAAATCTATTTCGAATTTTTGTGCTAATATTTTCTCCCCAGTTGATTTATAGCGTTGGACATTATTTGGATATAACATAAATTGAAAAATATAATCCCAATCTAATTTAAGTGGATTGACGAACTTTCATCACAGCCTTTTCATAAACTTTTTCATAGGCTCTAATCACTCCATTGACATCAAATCGTTTGGCATTTTCAAATGCCTGCTTCTGGAACTTTGAATGAACTTGGGGGTTCGATAGTATTTTGATCGCCCCTTCTGCCATGGCTTGGATATCACCCAAGGGATAAGTTAATCCGGAATAATTATGCCTATTCACTTCGGGTAAACCACCAATATTGGTTGAAACCACAGGAACTTTATGAAGCATTGCTTCAAGGGCAGCTAAACCAAAGCTTTCAGACTCTGAAGGCAATAAAAACAAATCCGATGCACAGAGAATTTTTTGAATTTCTGAACTCTCACCCAAAAACATGACATCGTTCAAAAGATTTCTGTTTTTACAATATTGATAGGCTTTTTTACGTTCTGGTCCATGTCCAACCATTAATAATTTTGATGGCAACTGTTCTTTAATTTTCTGAAATACTTTCAAGACATCGACTACTCTTTTCAATGGTCTAAAATTGCTGATATGAGTAATGATTTTTTTATTTAAATCCGGTTCAATCAAACTTCTATTGCATTGAATATTACTCGCTAAATGTTTTTGAATATCAATAAAATTGGGAATCACCTGAATATCTTGTTTGATATCAAAAAGTTTGATGGTATCTGCTTTTAAACTTTTAGACACGGCGGTGACGGCATCAGAATGGTTGATAGAAAATGTTACCGCTGGTTTGTATAATTGATTTTTCCCAACCAGCGTGATATCTGTTCCATGTAATGTGGTGACAATGGGTAATGTGATTCCCATATCCTCAAGCATTTTTCGAGCCATGTAAGCTGCATAGGCATGCGGAATGGCATAATGAACATGGAGTAGATCAATTTGGTGTTTTTGAACTACTTCAACGAGTTTGCTTGATAAAGCTAACTCATAGGGTTGATAGCGAAACAACACATATTGAGGAACATCCACTTCATGAAAACGGAGATGGGCTCCCAGTTCGTCCAGTCGAACCGGATGAGAATATGTGATAAAATGAACCTCATGACCTTTACTTCTCGATAGGGCTTTACCTAATTCGGTGGCAACCACTCCGCTCCCACCAAAAGTGGGATAACAAACAATAGCAATTTTCAATTTAATTTCCTTCTAATAAGATTTCGTACACCAACTGGTGCATACGTGGTCGAATATATTTTTTTGAAATCAAATCATTTGCCATGCTTGGATAGGTTCGATTGGATAGCAAAACAAAAATCAAATCGTGTTCTGGATCAGCCCAGACAAAGGTTCCAGTAAACCCAAAATGACCAAAACTAGAGTCGGAGGCGTCCGTGGCAACATTAAGACGTCGGCTATTGATTTTTCTTTTTTTATCAAACCCTAGTGCCCGATCATTGTTAAAATTTCGATAATGTCTAGTATTGAATAAATCAAAGACTGTCGAGTCAAAATACCGTTTATCCATGAATTCTCCCTTATTTAAAAACATTTGCATTATCACCGCAACATCTTTTGCGTTGGCAAATAATCCAGCGTGTGCACCGATACCTCCCATGAGTGCTGCGGCCATATCATGAACATAACCATCAACGATTCCATATCTAAAATAATCGTCGTATTCCGAAGGAACAATATGATGATCAGGGAAATACCCATGGGGATTATATGAAGTCCGTTGGAGTCCTAGTGGTTCGATAATTCTTTGACTGACCAATTGATCGTATGATTGATGATAGGTGTGTTGAAAATATTCCATCAAAAGAATAAATCCCAAATCTGAATAACGGTAGCTAGGTACCGGTCGTATTGCAGAAGAATATATTTCATTCAAGATTTCTTGGGTATAATCAGAATGAAGAAAAAGTCCATCAAAAACTAAAGTGGGATATTCTTCAGAATAATTTTGACTATACAAATCATTCAAAGGTTTATTATTGATACTATCAAGCGTTGCTAAATAAAATGGAATCCATGAATGCAATCCGGATTGGTGTGAAAGAATTTGCTTGATGGTTATTTCACTTTTATTGGTTTTGGCTGCTTTTGGTATCAGATGCTTTAATTTTTGATCTAATTGCAATTTTCCATTACTGACATCCTGCATAATCATGGGAACCGTTGCTAAAATTTTTGTTAGTGAGGCTAAATCATATAAATGATTGTTTTCCACTTTAATTTCTTTAGCGTATGTATGATATCCAAAACTTTTATGGTATGCTATTTTCCCTTTTCGAGCCACTAGTATTTGTAATCCCGGAGTTATCATTGAATCGATAATCACTTGGGCAAACTCATCGAGTTGATTCAATTTTTCAGAGTCAAAGCCAACATCTCGAGGATCCACATAGGGCATGGATTTGGTGACGCTGAGTTCTATTCCAGAGCCCCATTCAATACTTTTGGATGGTGAAACGGGTAGTTTGCCTTTAATCGAATGATAACCCATCAATGCATCAGCCGTGATTATTTGAGCTTGTTTCGAATTTTGATAAGCGACCACAATCGATTCAATATCATCTGGTGATTTGATTTGACCTAAAGCGTACGGACTAGTAAAACTCACCAATATGACATCCTTTTTTTTAGTCAGCGTCTCTATAGTTTTTAGTTCCCTTTCATTAAATCGATAATCCACATAAGGGGAATGATTTTTTTTATGGTAAGCAATCAATACCGTATCAAATCCAAGACCATTAGCATCTAAATTTTCTAAATTTTGTCCGTTGAGTTCCTCAAGAGTCAAATACCGAGATAATTGGTCTTTAAACACATCCCCGTCAGCATCACCTATTTTAAAATACCCTAACGTACTAAAGTCCTGAATGGGAATGCGATTTGTTTTATTATGAACCAACGTCAATGCACTTTTGATAGCCTTATTAAGCAATAGCTGATCCGAAGGGGGATTTAAATCTTCAATGAGATTTTTAGTTTCAACCGCTTTATAATCAGCTAATCCCACTTTGTATTTGGCTTTTAAAATCTTTTTTACTGAATGAGCCAACCGTTGATGGGTAATTTCACCTGATTTGACCGCCTGCACTATAGATTGTATGCCCCAAGGAATATCATTGGATATCAATAAAACATCATTCCCTGCTTGAAAAGCCATTTTGTCCATTCCCTTAGCGGGAGCATACATTGTCGCTCCTTTCATATTGAGTGCGTCTGTTAAAATCAATCCTTTAAAATCCATTTTTGATTTTAAAATATCCGTAATCACTCTTTTAGATAGTGAAGTAGGGATCACCGAATCAGTTAAACTCGGAACATTCAAATGAGCGACCATGACCGATGGAAGGCCCTTTTTAATCAATTCTTGATAGGGATAAATTTCAACTTCTTCAATATGGCTTTTCGAATGTGAGATGGTCGGTAATGTCAGATGAGAATCGGCATCGGTATCTCCATGCCCTGGAAAATGCTTGCCGGTTGTTAAAACACCGGCTTTATGATGGCCATTCATATAAGCTAATGCCGATGCCGTGACTCTTTTTTTAGATTCTCCAAAAGAGCGATTGCCAATGATTGGATTATCGGGATTGGTATTGACATCCAACACAGGTCCATGATTCATATGAATTCCTAACCGTTTGGCATGTTTACCCATTTGATAAGCCATGCGTTCAATCAATTCCAAGTCCTGGATGGCACCAAGCGTCATAGCCCATGGGAAATCAATCACTGAATCGAGTCTCATGCCAACACCCCATTCGGCATCCATGCTGATTAATAAAGGTACTTTAGAGTGCTTTTGAAATTCGTTTAACCATTGTGATTGTTTTACTGGTCCACCTCTTGAAAAAATCAAACCCCCAATGTGATTTTCTTTAATCAATTTCAAAGTCGCATCGAATTGAAGATCATCTTCTGAGAAAACCATCGGAACGAATAACTGTCCGACTTTTTCTTCTATAGTCAAACGGTTATAGATACTATCAACCCATATTTTTTGTTGTATATCACCCTCAACCAACAAAGGATTAGGCATCTGAGAAAAAATGCCAAAAGGCCATAGGATAAGGATTCCTAAAAATTTCATGACATCAAATAGCGTTTATGCCAACTGTTCTCAAGGGGTACTTTCCAATTGGTTTTTAATTCTTTTATAGTCGACACCATATTGTTAAATACGACAGTCGATCGATTAATTGATTTTCTATTTATTAAATCTTGAAATTCATTTAATCCAATCATTTGAATTTTTCCATTGATTTGAAAAGCAACATTGGTTCTATTTAATAGTTGGAGGTCCATTCGTTTTTCAATCGCTTGAATGGCATGCATCATGGCATCGATAGAGCACCCGCTAGTCGTTTGGTTGTGATCTAATCCAATGATAACAAATAAATTATTGATGATGGTGAATCCTGCAGACAGCGAAACTTGATGAGAAACCCACTGTTTTAAAAATCGATTCAATTCGAATGTTATGGTATCCATCTGCTTTGAACTCAGAAATTGGTTGGACTGAAAAATCCAAATTCTAGAATCCTCTGATAACGAATCAAAAGATACCAGCATCAAACAACGATTTTATATTGATCAATCGAAATAGAAATGTCCATATCCCCCAAAATCAGTAAAAAATTAATCATCGAAAACTTCAATGGTAACTTCTTTTTGAACCAAATCGGTGAACTTACCATTATATCGGGTTGCTCTGACCAAATGATTATCAATCCAATGATAATTACCACCCCTTGGTTTGCCCATCAATAAACTATGGTATTTGAATCCGTTTTTTTTCAACCATCGCTCAGTGACTTCTCTATGTGATTCCACTCTTGCCGTAAAAAAACAGATCAAATGACCTTGGTCATACCATTTGTTTAATGTTTTTAAAGCATCTGGATAAACGCGTGCCGTTTCCATTCGATGAGGTTCTTCATTTGGAATATCATCGCAAATAGTTCCGTCGATGTCGACTAAATAATTTTTAACCCCTTTTGGTAAAACAGGACTAACCGTTAACCCTTCTTCTACTTTTTGGTGCAATAAATTTTCTGCTTCTTTACGGTCCATTATTATGGTTTATTTAGAATATGAAATAGTGCTTATATCGTGTTAGAATCTAATTCGAGTTGTTTGTTTTGGTTTTGTTTCTTCTACCAAACAAAGAAAAATGAACATACTTCTTGGGATTGGTCTGCAAATCCAGCATCAGAGCATTTAAAGTTTGGGTTGTTTGGTTTAGATTTTCATATAGGTTCGGATCGGTTACTAATTGTCCTATGGTCCCTTTATTGGACTGCATCAAACTAACCATTGAGTCAATATCTCCAATGAGATTGTTCATTTTTGATACCGTATAATTCAAATCAATTCCAATCAAAGAATCCGAAAGGGATTTCATATTTTTGGAAGCCATTGCAACATCGGTTAAAGTCTGATTCACAGCCTCTTGATTATTTCGAATACCAACGACAATTTCGCTGGATAATTGATTAACATTATCAACGATGAGTGTGAAATCTTCTAGCGCATTTCTTAACTTCACTTGTCCCGTATTATCGAATACTGCGTTAAAGCCGATAACTAATGAATCTAGATTTGAAATTAAGTTTTCTAATTTGGTCTGAAGTGGTGCAAATTGATCATTGATTAGTGCTGTTAAAACCGGTTTAATCACTGAAGGCAGGACATCTCCTTGTTGAATCACATCGGCTTCATAAACAGGAATGATTTGTATGGCTCTTCCGCCTATTAAGCTAGTTTCATAAAGTATGGCCGTACTATTTTTTGAAAACGTCAAATCTGAGCGAACATTCATTTCCACTTTTAATGCAGAAAAATCTTCCGAAAAGTCGATACCGGTTACCGAACCAACCGAAAACCCGTTGACCGTTACTTTAGCGCCGAGACCAAGACCTTCCACATTTTCGAAATAGCTATAAATCTTTTTTGATCCAGAAAGAATAAAATTATTTCTCAAAAAAGAGTAACCTATTATAAATAAAGCAACTCCTGCAACAAAAATTATGGTAACCTTGACTTCTTTTGAAAATTTCAAAGCTTAAAAACTGTCACAAAATTACTAATAATTGCTAGCTAAGTTCAGCATTCGCATTTAATATTTATTCTAAATCAAGTGGTAACCTATTGTTGCAATGAAAGCTATCACATAATTTGGAAAGGTCTTAAAAAATCTCCCTAAGAATCGAATGTTATGTCCCATTGTTAGGACTGTATTGGGAGACTAAAAACGGTCTAAAAATCCACATACAAATACAACCAATGGCGCTAAAGGCAAGGGAAAAACTACGGCCTTTATGGTAGTAAATTAATATTTGGTATACCGTAGTTTATGAAAGATGATCCGTATTGGAAAAAGATTTTTAGTGAGTTAGAAACATATCTCTTTAAGTCACGACGAAAAAGGAAAGTCCCTATTGGAAAGTTATCCTCCCGGTGATGAGTTGTTTGTATAAAATGGAACGCCAAGCCCTTTTCGAACGCACTAGACAAGGCGTACAGGCCTATCCAGAACGAGGTGGTACATTTGGACGAAAAGTCGGCAAGGTGGAAACCAGAAAAAAAATTTTGTCCAAACCCAAAAAGATTGTCAGTTTTTTAAACAAAGGAAAAACCTATCAGGATATCTAGAGTCGATGGCAAGTGATTTCGACAACGATAAGGCAAGTGAAAAAGTATATTGCATGGAATTTGAAAAAATAAAAAAGATTTTAACTTTGTATTATCATGGAAGATACATTAGATCTACCAATTATAGAAGTAGCAGGAATCATTACGGTGATGCTGGTTTCGACATTTATAGAAGAAGTGAACCCTTGGATTACAGGAGGGCTTGGTATTTTTGGTATCTCTTGGCTTATCTATCGGTTTTTTCTCTCTCAAAAAGCAAGCAAAATAGCTGATGCAAGAGAGCAGAGAGAAAAAGAGAAAGAGTTGAGAGAAAAAGAGAAAGAGCTCAGAGAAAGAAAGAGAGAGGAAGAGAGAAAACAGAGAGAAAAAGAGAAAGAGCTCAGAGAAAGAAAGAGAGAGGAAGAGAGAAAACAGAGAGAAAAAGAGAAAGAGCTCAGAGAAAGAAAGAGAGAAGAAGAGAGAGAACAGAGAGAAAAAGAGAAAGAGCTTAGAGAAAGAAAGAGAGAGGAAGAGAGAGAACAGAGAGAAAAAGAGAAAGAGCTTAGAGAAAGAAAGAGAGAGGAAGAGAGAGAGTTGAGAGAAAAAAAAGAGCACGAGAACACATTGAAAATACAAAACCTTCAGATTAAAAAACTAGAAAAAGATGTGGGAAAAGATTCCGACAAAGGAGATGATGAAGGGGAAGATACCGATCCAAATCAAAAACCCAATAATAGAAACAAAAAAGATTGAGTCGTTTTCGTGAATTGAATCTTCCAAAGCTTTTTTAGACCCTAAACTCCAGACGAAAACACAAGTTATAGGTAGTTCATCTGGACAATAACTGCCCAGACCATAGGGCACAGTTCAGTCGCAGATAATACGATAAGATCAAAAGTTAAGAAAAGATAAAATGTTGAACTATAGTTGCACGGAAATTCAAAACATGTTTTAATTCAAGTGTTAGGAACTTATTGCCATTCATTGGTTCGTTTTCCGTCAATAAATTTAACAATTCCTGCCCCTTTAAAGCCTCTTGAAATCGCATCGTTTTTATATCGTTTAGCTTGGTTTAAAGATCGAGTCATTCCATAATAATACCTAATCAAATGATTATACGATTCTTTGGATATGGGAGACAGTTCTTTAAAATACGAGTCATAAGGACTTCTATCCACATTCGATACAACGAGTTGAATTCGATAACTCTCTCCTTTTGAATAATCTTCAATTTCAGCCGTATTAAGACGAAGATCATCTTCTGGAACTAATGTGTTGCTATTGACCCAATCACGGTAATCCACAATCGCATCAGCAACCGCTTTGGCAATTTCTTTTTGACCTTTGACCGACTTTAAATAGCTAGCATCATTAGAGTTGGTTAAAAATCCGGCTTCAAATAAAACACTGGGAACATTCGTTTGATGAAGAACTAGAAATCCGGCTTGTTTGATGTTTCTAACTTTTCTCTTTAAATCAAATTCAATGCGGTCGTGAATGAATTTTGCTGCCCTGATGCTTTTGTTGAGGTAATCTTGTTGAACATCAAATAGAGCAATAACCGTTTGAGGATCATTCGGATTAAATCCGGGATAATTTTCTTCATATCCATCTTCTAAAAAAACAACCGAATTTTCGTGCTTTGCAACTTCGTAGTTTCTTTTACTGACGTGAGTCCCCATAACAAAAGCATGAGCTCCCTGAATACTTGGATTTCGAATGGCATCACAATGCACAGAAATAAATAAATCCGCGCCTGCTTTATTATCTGATCTTTTTATTTCATTGGCAATTTGAGCTCTGCGCCATAATTCGATGAACTTATCGGTGTGGCGTGTTAAAATCACCTGAATACCCTCATGATTTTTTAATTCTGTAGCTATTTTTTTACTCATAGAAAGAACCAAATCTTTTTCTTTGGCTCCAAAAGCCATTGCTCCTGGGTCTTTTCCTCCATGTCCAGGGTCGATGACCACCACAAATGAATCATCATTAGAAATTTGAGCAACTAAGCTATTGGGTTTCGATAAGAGCAAAACAAGACCCAATCCAAGAATCACTGATTTCATACGATTTAGATTATCCATTGACTGTTTATTCTAGGCAAAATTAATCCTTAATTTTATTGCCCATAATTCAGATGTTCATATACGACTACAACCAAAGATAATTTGCTGAATCGACATAATATTTTATTGGCATTTGCCCTAATTGTTTTTCCACTGGCAGCAACGGCTAATGGAAAAATTTTTTATATCTCTTTAGAAATACAACAAGATACCATCCCTCCAGTAACTAACGATACCATTCCAATAGTCCAAGAGGAACAGCCAACACCTCTGATTGCTGACCAAATCGATTATTCGGCTAAAGAATCTGTGCAAATCGATCGGATTCATAATAAACTATATCTGTATGATCAAGCCGAATTGTATTATCAAGATACCGAACTCAAAGCCGGGATCATCGTCATGGATTTTAAACTCAATGAGGTCTATGCCGGAAGAATTCCTGACTCCGCTGGAAATTTGGTGCAAGCCCCATCATTTAAACAAGCTGATAATTTGATTTATCCCGATTCGATTCGATACAATTTCGACACAGAAAAAGCCTTGATATGGAATTCTAAATCAGGTCAAAATGGAATGGATGTGTTTGCTAGGCTAACCAAAAAAGAAAACGATTCTATTTTTTATCTCAGAGATGCCAGAGTGTCTACAGCTGGTCAAGTTTTGGGAAATCTAACGGAAGGACTAGATTATTACTTTAGAGTTCGTAAAGCCAAAGTCATTCCAGGCAAACAGATCATTACTGGATTTGCCAATATGATTGTTGCAGATATTCCAACACCTCTCATGGTCCCCTTTGCCTATTTTCCTACCCAAACCAGTCAGGAATCGGGGTTTTTATTTCCATCGATTGGTGAAAGTGTCAATCAAGGATTTCATATTCAAAACGGCGGTTATCATTTCGCTCTATCCGATTATTATGACTTGACCTTAACAGGAGATTATTATACCAATGGAAGTTTTGGAATAAGAACGAATACCCAATATATCAAGCGATATAAATTTTCTGGGAACTTTTCATTTCGTTATGAAAAAAATATTTCTGAAGAAAGAGGGTTTCCTAATTATTCCAAGTCGAGTGTGTTTAATGTTCGATGGTCCCACAGAAAAGATCGAAAATCAAATCCAAGTTCCAATTTTTCTGCTTCGGTCAATTTTGGAAGTAGTAATTATTTCAGGGAATCATTGAACCAACTCAATTCGCCAAACTTTCTCAATAATGATTTGAGTTCTTCGATTGCTTATACCAAAACTTTTCCAGCTTACCCCCGTGTTAATCTCTCATTCAATGCTAACTTATCTCAAAATTCACGTTCGATGCGAGTCAATTTAACACTACCCTCTTTCCAAGGTAATTTGGAAAGAATTTTTCCTTTTGCCCCTCGAACAGGTTCTAAAAGTGGTATTTTACAAAACATCAATTTTCAATACAGCACAAAATTTGAAAACCGAATAATTACCGATGAAGACAAAATGTTTAAGAAAGGAATGTTTGATGATGCGCGTTATGGTGCCACCCACACCGTACCGATATCCACTAATTTTAAAGTATTAAAGTATCTGAGTGTTACAGTGGGCTCCAATATTAAAGAAGTGTGGACACCCACAACGATTCGATATCAAGATTTTGATATTGCCGAAAATGCTGCTATTAAAGACACTATTTCTGGATTTGATCGATTTACTAGTTATAATATATCAGCTAGTGTCGGAACGACCATTTATGGAACAGTCAATTTTGGATTGGATAAAAAAATTCAATCCATCCGGCATACCATGAGACCATCGATCTCTTATTCTCAACGTCCTAGTTCGGAACGTTATTATGACACCTACATTATTGATGCTAATGGAAATACCGCTGATTATACACGGTTTGAAGGAGGACTATTTGGAGCTCCTTCTCGGTCCAAATCTAATTCAATGAATATATCCATCAGTAATTTATTTGAAGCCAAAGTACGGGATCGGGATTCAACCGCCACAGAACCCAAAAAAATCACCTTGATAAAAAATCTAAACATTTCGACATCGTATAATTTTAATGCTGAAGAATTTAAACTAGCTCCCATCCGAATGACGGCTGGATTTGATATGATTCAAAACAAACTGGGCATGAATTTAGGAGCTACATTTGATCCCTATGCTCTTGATGAAAATAATGTGCGTATCCCTGAATTTAACCTCAATGAGGGCGGAGGCCTATTGCGACTAACCAGTCTCAATGCCAATTTTGATTTTAATATCAGTAGTGATTTTTTCAAATCCAATAGAGATACAGATACCCAAGCATCTGACCCAGATCAACTGGACAGTTCTCAGCAGGAGAGTGCTTTTGGTGGAGGTAGATCCGATGATTTATTTGGGCGATCCCAGGATTTTACGAATCGGAACTTTTCCCAAGATGATGGACAAGAAGCACCGAAATATCCTTCTTATCGTGCTCGCATTCCGTGGGATTTACGAATAGCCTATACCTTAACCTATCTCAATTCTACGAGACAACGAAGAATTTCTAATAATTCGTTGATGTTTTCTGGCAATGTTAATTTAACACCCAAATGGCAAGTTGGCATCTCCTCTGGTTATGATTTTGAAGGAAAAGGGTTCACCTATACTCAATTCCGGTTTGAAAGAGATTTAGATAGTTGGCGTTTGAATTTTGACTGGGTCCCATTCAGTGACCGAGCATCCTGGTATTTTTTTATCGGTATTAAATCTGGATTATTAAAAGATATCAAATATGAAAAACGAAGAGAACCTGATCGAAGATTTTAAATATGAAAAAAGTTTTATTTACACCCAAAGCCCCAGAACCCATTGGGCCCTATCGTCAAGGGATTCGAATCGGTAACACCCTTTACACGGCTGGACAAATTCCCATAGACATAGAAACTGGGGAATTACTCGATGGGTCTATTGCAGATCAAACTCATTTGGTGATGAATCATCTCAATGAAATCTTAAAAGCTGGCAACCTGTCGTTTTCACATGTGGTTAAATCAGTCATTTATTTAGAAACCATGGATGACTTTCAAGCGGTCAATCGAATTTATGCTCAATATTTTGAAAATACAACGCCACCCGTTCGAGAAACCGTTGCAGTGAAAACCCTACCCAAAAATGCAAAAATTGAAATTTCAATGATTGCCGTCAAAGATACATAGTCCCCATTTTGAGGTTATTCTGATAAAAATAATTTGTGATACTCCACCAATCTGTCGATTGGTCTTTTAACAATTCGTCCCAATGTCAACCCATACGAATCTAGGGCCTTTTCTACTTCTTTTTTTAAGTAAAAGGCCACCGAGCCAATAAAATGAATTGGGACTTCTTTACAATTTTCAAATTGGAAAATTTGGTGTTCAATGAACCGATTAAGTCCTTCAAAAATAATTTTTTGAAAAAGTGGTTCTTCTTTATTCTCAATAACAAATTTTCCAACTTTAGCTAGATAAGTATTCGGATTTTCATTTTCGTATAAATTTTTATTGATCACTTCATTTCTCATATCGTACTGACTTTCAAACTTAGCTTTCATTCCTTTAGAAAGTTCATTGAAATAATAACTTCTGATGAGTTGTTTGCCATAAAAATTTCCGCTGGCTTCATCCATGATGATATACCCTAACGATCTGACTCTTTGTTCGACATTTTTTCCATCATAATAAGAACAGTTCGATCCTGTTCCTAAAATACATATAATGGCCGGTTGGGATGGGGTTATGGTGGCATAGACAGCCGCATAGGTATCTTCTCGTATCAAAAATGAACTATTGATAAATATCTGGCTTAAAACTTTTTCCATGCTTTGAGCGGCTGTTTTGACCCCCAGACCAGCACCATAGAAGTAAATTTTTTTTACTTGGCTTTGAAGTTGGATGAGTTGTGGGTTCTGTTTTATTCTCTGATCGAGAATTTCTTCCTCTAAAATAGAGGCATTGAGACCATGCGTTTGGGTGGTCAACAATACCTTCCCCGTATTGTCTATAGCGATCCAATCTGTTTTAGTAGAACCGCTATCTGCAATAAAAAACATGTTTATAATTTAACTTTCAAAAGCCAGTTTTGCTAAATCTAATAATTTGTTGGAATAACCATATTCATTATCATACCAACTGATGATTTTATAAAATTTAGAATTTAGTTCGATGCCAGCCCCTGCATCAAATATCGAGGTACGTTCATCTCCAACAAAATCTTGTGACACCACATCATCTTCTGTATAACCCAAAATCCCCTTGAGTTCTCCCTCTGATTGTTGTTTCATCAATTGTTTGATTTGATTGTAAGACGTTTCTCGAGCGAGTCTCACGGTTAAATCGACAACCGAAACATTTGCCGTTGGGACTCTAAAGGCCATCCCTGTCAACTTGCCGACCAAATCTGGTATGACCTTAGTCACTGCTTTCGCTGCTCCTGTCGATGCTGGAATGATATTCAAAAGAGCACTGCGACCATTTCGGAAATCCTTTTTAGAAGGGCCATCAACTGTATATTGGGTAGCTGTCGTAGCGTGTACTGTCGTCATTAAACCTTCTTGAATTTCAAAAGCATCGTTGAGAACTTTAGCGATAGGAGCCAAACAATTGGTGGTGCATGAAGCATTGGAAACGATGGTTTGATTGGCTTGAATTTCTTGATGATTGACCCCCATAACAAACATTGGGGCATCTGGTGAGGGAGCCGAAATCACTACTTTTTTTGCCCCCGCTTCTAAATGCCTTGAAGCCGAAGCCATATCTCTAAATATTCCTGTACATTCCAGGACGATATCAGCAGAAACCTCGTTCCATTTTAATTGTGTGGGATCACGATGAGCGGTGATGCGAATGGGGGTCCCATTGATGACTAGATTTCCATCTTGGACTTGGACTTCTCCATCAAATTTTCCATGAACTGAGTCATACTGAAGTAGATAAGCCAAATGATTCACTTCGAGTAAATCATTAATGCCAACCACCTGAATCCCTTTTTTTATAGCAGACCGAAAAGCTAGTCGACCAATTCTTCCAAAACCATTAATTCCAATTTTCATCGATTATTTTTTGATTTAATCATTATTTATACACTTAATATTTTGGAAATTCTGACCATATTCTTATTGATGGCCGATTTTCCTTTGATAGCATCTTTTAATGGCGACAAAACTAATTTATCTAGTTGGATACCAATCATGACATTTGATTTTCCTTCTCTTAATATTTCTACTGAATAAATACCCATTCTTGAAGCCAAAACCCGATCAAAATAGGTGGGGCTGCCTCCTCTTTGGATGTGACCTAATACCGAAACCCGCACATCATATCCGGGGAGTTCTTCTCTGATTTGTTGAGCGAGGTTATAGACATTATCTTTGGTCTTGTCCCCTTCAGCCACGACTACAATACTTGAAGATTTACCACTTTTTTTGCCATATTTGAGGGTTTTGATCAAGTTCTCAATTCCTTGTTCTTGTTCTGGAATTAGAATTTCTTCTGCCCCTGCTGCAATCCCTGCATTTAATGCTATATGTCCCGCATCTCGTCCCATCACTTCAATAAAAAATAATCGGTTATGGGAAGAAGCCGTATCTCGAATTTTATCAATGGCTTGAATGACTGTATTGACGGCCGTATCAAAACCAATGGCTTTCGAAGTTCCAAAGATATCATTGTCTATTGTCCCAGGAATGCCAACCACAGGGATGCCATATTCTTTTTGAAAAATCATCCCACCGGTTAAACTTCCATCACCACCAATGATGATGAGAGCATCAATTTCGTGCTTTTGTATGTTGTTCCATGCTTTGGCTCTTCCTTCTTTGGTTCTGAAAGCAGCACAACGTGCCGATTTTAAAATAGTCCCTCCCCTGTTGATAATATTTCTAACGGCTCGAGCATCCAATACTATAAAATCATCATTGATTAATCCTTCATAACCCTGCATAATGCCAAAGCATTCTAATTTATAATACTGACAGGCTCTAGCAACCGCTCTTATACATGCATTCATTCCTGGAGCATCCCCTCCGGATGTCATTAAAGCAATTTTCTTGGTTTGAATCAATGGATGCCCTTTGAAAGTACGTCAAATTTATGTTTTTCTCTCTAAACTTTGGTTTCAATACGATTAATTTATAGTAACACCAAATGACACGAAAGGACATAACAGAATCTCGGAAGTTATCCAAGTTTACCATTCAACTTTAGCGTGATTTCTTGAGTTCTTCTATTGACCTGTTCTGCATCATTTAGCACTGAAGTGTTCATCAATAAGGCCGTTTCATCCGTCCCCAAAATCTCTTTCGTAATCTGAGGCTTTGGCATCGGTCTACTGTTGTTTTATTTTTTCTTTTTTGGCGTTCATATGACATTGGTCCTTCACTTTTTTATTCAGTTTGGCATCGAAGGGAAACGTCATGTGGTGGCCTTGACCGGTGGTATCGGATAACACCATCGATATGGTTAATGGGGGGGCTTTTATGTCTTGACGGGTTTGGTCTCGAATATGAACTCTTTATTTAGTCGCTCCTTAAAAAGTCTTTTTTAGTGGTTCCAGTTCTATTATTTTGATGATCAAAGTTCTTTGAACTGACAATGAAGCCCCTCTGAAAAAGTAAAAAAGAAAATCTTGGACTCATGGTTCCATGAATTTCTTCAGATTCCATCCCGTAGCGGCCAAATAGGCGTTGATTGTTGGCGATGGGGCGCCCATCAAATCGTTTTCCTGCATCCGATGTTTTGTTTTGAGATGGCCAGTCAGTGGCTCTATGGCTGCTCGGCGTCGGCACTTTTTCCGCTTCTTGTGCTTTTGATACGGGGTATCGCTTTTCAATGGTTTACCTGGCATCGATCTCTTGGTGCTTCCCATCGGACGCTTTCCCCGACCGCCTCGGTCATACACCAGTTCTTTGGGGGCTAGACCGACGATGGATTCCTGTTGTTCCCATAAGGGTTGGATGGTTTGGCTATCATGAGGGTGGCCCTCAAAAGCACGGATCGCCGTGATGATCATGGTTGGGCCTCCCGTCGCCATCAGTCCCACTTGATTCCCCAATGCATCCATTTGATGAGCCTTGCCTTTGGCCATGCCAGCCGTGAACGGCTTGTGAATGGCATCGACTTTATTTTGATCGAATCGCTGTTAATGGATGACTCTTTGATACCGATCCAGCTCTTCTTGGTATGGGCTCCGTTGCCGAGGAGGCCGTTTTCGTGTTCATTCCCGCACTGGTCGGTCCGCTAAGGTCTTGAGTTTCGACGTGGCCTTTTTGGCTTTTTGAGCTCGTCGAGGATGCTTCCCGTTCAAGGTTTGACGTACCAGTTCTTTCGAGGCTTTGGCATCGGTTTGCCTCTGTGGGATCTTTTCTTTTTTGGCGATCTTGTGGCATTGATCGATGACTTTTTGATTCAGTTTGGCATCAGTCGGAAAGGTCCCATGGTTGCCTTGCACGGTGGTATCCGATAAGACCATCGATGACTTTTTGATTTCTTTTTGATGCCACTGAACCGAGTAAGCAAAGATCTTTTCCACCCCTGCTTGGCCAATACGATCTCTAAAGTGACTCCAATCAGAAGGATCGCAAGGCGGCTGGTGTTTCATGACATCAGAACCCGTAAAGTACTGCATGGTTGGATTTTCAATCCAGCGATCCATGAGGGTTTCATCACCTAAATTGTAAAGACGTTTCAGCATCAAACAACCCACCATCACCCGAATGGGATGGGCCGGACGGCCTGTTTTGGCATACAGAGGCTCAAAGGCTTTTTCAAAAAAAGACCAATCGATGGCATCAGCCAGCCACTTGATCTGATGTTTTGGATTGAGGATAGCATTGAATTCCGAGTCAAATAACTGGGGCTGTTTTGGGGGCACTTTTTTGATCATTTCTGCAAGGTTTTGAGACCAAGAGACGCATTTCCTTGCAGATTTCAAAACCCTGTCTTGGCCAGTAGGGTATCATTCCATCCCACATATCAAAGGGGTGATGGACTCTATTTGAGTTTTTAAGGAGCGACTAGCTATTTGAGTTTTTATGCCCATTGATATCTCTTTACAGACCAACAAAGTGGTAGAACCATAAAATCTTACAGATAAAATACAGTAATCTAAAGTGTTGCTAAGTGGTTCCCATATTCAACTTACCCATTCAAAGGATCTATATATGCAACTCCTCTTGGCTATCAATTGATACGTACAGTGAGATTATGTTTAAAAAAGCTTTGTAAGATTCATGTCAAGAAAACGACTCCATCTTTTTCGCTTCTACTATTGGGGTTCTGATTTGGATTTGTATCATCAACTTTATCGGGATCTTCTCCTACATCTTTTCCCAATTTTTTAATTTGAAAGGCTTATATTTTCAGTGTATTCTCATGTTCTTTTTTTCTCTCAATCTCGTGCATCAGCAATTTTGCTTGCTTTTTGAGAGAGAAAAAATCGATAGATGGAGTGTATCCCATTGTTAACCATGCTTTTGCCGATTTGAGTATATGGTTCTCAAAGAATGAATTCGTTTTCAAAACATCTTCTTGTAAGAGCTATTTTAAAAAGGATTACTATTCAAGGATATTAGTTCAACATCTTTGAAATAGTCTTGGATTTTTGCAATATTTCTTCCCACTCACTTTCAGGATCACTATCTAAAGTAATTCCAGCCCCAACATACAATCGCACAGTATCACTCAACATTTGAGCACATCTAATATTCACAAAAAGTGAAAAATCATTGATATCCGTTGGTCCTAAAAATCCTGAATAAAACGATCTACTGTATCCTTCGTTATGTTTTAAAAATGCCAAAGCGTTTTCTTTGGGATGCCCCGCAATGGCAGAGGACGGGTGTAATAACTTGAGAATTGTTGTAGGATGAGAATCGGTTTGGAATTCAAATTCAGTCAATAGATGAAATAGGTGACCAGCATTCAAATCTGAGGTTTGGCTAATATCAATTTTATATTTACCACATATCGATTTTAAATCATCATGGATTTGATTTTGGACTATTTTTTGCTCATGCTTTTCTTTCTCAGTCCAAGGTCTATACTCATGAGGATTGGATGATTTCGTTCCAGCTAATGCCACTGTTTTATAATGAAGGCCTTTTTTTTGAAGTAATAGTTCGGGAGTAGCAGAAAGCCATGTGGCGATTTCAGGATGATGGAAAAAAGAGACAAATGCACTTTGGTATTCTAACAGCGTATCACAAAATAAACGGGAAAACTTGCTGCTATTGTTTATTTCTCCAGAGGCAGATACGACAACTTTGGTTGCATTCTTTTCCAGAATATATTTTTTCGCGTTTATTACCAAATTGATAAACGAAGATTGATCAAATGATGCTGATTTTATAGGGTTTTTATATTCTCTGCGAGGTTTATAGGTTTGAATTAAAAACTCTTCGGATTGATCTCTAATCAATAGGTTACTGTGTTCACCCTGATAAGAAAAAGGGGCTAGTACGAATCCCGGCGATGAAAATTCAGATGTTCTATTTACCGCTAAACCATTTTGGATGTACAAATGGACTCTATCTGAATTTGGAAAACGAAAAAAAACAAAGGCCCGATTTTCTTTCAATAGGTCGTCGAATTTTTCAATCAATTGTTTGATCATCTGGGTACACGTTTTTTATAGGACTTGATGCCGACCACCAAAACTAAGAATTTTCTTGCTATGAGATGAAGAATAGAGACTTCATTTCATAGTGCACCTTTGTTCTGTGCTCAAAATTGGGGCAGCTATTAAAGTTCGATTTTACAGATATTTCAAATTTTGATTTCACTGCAATTGTTGTCCTTGTCAAGATTCGTAGAATCAGCCCAAAGGGAAACGTTGAAAATATCTCCACCTTCTATACGGTTGAAAGCATACAAAATGTATTGCCATATGTTGTTTTGAGGAATTAAATAAAAAATTTCAAGTCTAAGAAGATCCGAATTTTGATCAACAATGAATATCAAATGTTCTCCACTCATTATTTTTCTTAAAGAATTTATAAAACTGAAAAAATCGCGTTTGAAATACCCCCCCCCTTTAATGAATTTATTGGGAATTATACGCTTATTTTGACATGGGTTTATTCGGCTTCGGTTTGGTTGTTTTTCGTGATGTTTTGGTCCCTAGTCGTATCATCGCAGCCGCCATTAAATGCAGGTGTACGGGAATATCGTTTTTTGGTAAGTGTTCGTGTGGTAGTTTTTTCATGGAGCCTTTTGTTCTGTACCTCAAAAGTAACCATTATGAGATGAACCCCATCAATTGATAGGTTCTTAAGCGTTTATTATTTTTTTTCTTTTGGCTTTCCCATCGATGGTTGATCTGTCCGATGTGCTGTGGTCTGACACATCAGAAGCCCCATTTGATCCAGTAACGTTTTCCCCTTGTGATGATGTTTCCATGTCAGTTCATGGAGGTCACTCTGTAAATGTTGACGACTCCACCAATGATGAGTGCCTTTATAAGATCGCTTCACGCTAGCCCAAAAGGATTCGATGCCGTTGGTGTGAATCGTTCCATCGACAAACTCTCGTCGACGATGGCAAACGACGCTATGAGTCCTATTCATGCCTCGATAGCAACGGGCTTCATCGGTGTAGATCACCGCCTCTTGTGTTGTCTGTTCATGGATGAAGGCATGCATCGTTTCTTGATCGGTGTGATCGACGGCTTTGGCGATGACTTGGTTCGTTTCTCGGTGCAATGCCCCCCAATAACAGGACATTGGCCAGAACTTCCTCTCCCCAAGCCAAACAACAACATCCGCTGATGTTTGGACCTATTCTTACGTTGTCCTCCCATATAGGTTTCATCGATTTCGACGGTTCCACTAAACTGATTTAAAACCGTCAAACACACGGCTTGCATCCGTTTTTTCATCAACCAAGCCGTGGCTTGTCTCACCCCAAGCTCCTTGGCCATAACGGTACTGGCATAACCCTTGGGTTGGCTGAGAAACAAGTAGATGCCGATGAGCCATTTTTGCAATGGTATCGATGATTTTTCCATGAATGTTCCCGTACGAACACTAAAATATTGGCGACAGGGTGGGCACCAATAAGGCTGTGGCTTTCGATTCGTTGTCTCAGTGATCTCACCAGAACCACATCGGGGACAGGATACCGTATCGCCCCATCGGCAGCGTTCGATCCATTCCATGGACTTTTGTTCATTCGGAAACAGATGAAGGATATCAATGATCGATAAGTGCTGACTCATAACGTCAATTTTCAGCTAAGATATAAACTTATGTCAAAATAAGCGTATAATTCCCAAATTATTTATATTCGCCGAAAATTTAATCAACTTTTAATACTTAAACTAAATGAAAAACAAATCATTTGCTAAATTATTAGGTGTTGGGTTTCTAACTGTGTTGCTATTTTTTGGTTGTGATAACAATCAAGATGAAATCGATGACTTAGAAGCCCAAATTGCGCAGATTAAGTCTCAGGTGAGTGGTGACTTCTCAAGTCAAATCACTAACTTAGAGAATAGAATTAGTAACCTTACAACATCAATAAACAGTCTTCCAACGTCTGATGATGTCAAAAATGAAGTTGAAAAGCTACAAGGTGCTATAGGTGACTTAAAAAGTCAAGTTGAATCCGGTCAGGATGCACTGACAGGACTTGGTGATTCTATTAAAAAAATAGATGAGCATCTTGCCGCCTTAGAATCGGAAGTAAATCCCCCATCTGCCGATAAAGTTAAGGACGATGAAACGCTCAAAGCATTTGTCGAATGAGCTAAGTCTGAAATCGAACCAGTGACCGATGCCACCAAGGCCGCTGAAATCGAATTAAAGCTCAGAAAACTGACTGACTTCAATGACGGGGATGATACTTACCTCCTCAAAGTACACCAAGAAAGTGGGGATTTGTTAACTCACGGTAAAGATCGAGACCAAGAAGGTCTGACCTTGAAAGGAGTTCAAGTCATCGATGACCTTATCAAAGCAGCTGAAGGTGGTGGTGGTTTTGTCGAGTATCAAGACGGTGCAGAAACCAAAAAGGCTTATGCCGTCTCGTATAAAGACGGCGTAACCAAAGCGGATTACGTGCTTATCGGTGGTTATACCCAAGATCTCAGCAAAGTTGAAGGGAGCGAAAGACTTGTCATTGACGGTTTAAAAAAGCCATCCATCACGGCATCGGAGGTTAAAAACAGAGAAACTCTCGAAAAATTTGTCGAAGAAACCATTAAAATACTTAAAGAACAATTTGATAAAGGACCAGGTTTAAGTATCCCTCGGTTAAGGAACTCTTTCCGAGAAGATGGGGGTCATTGGAAATCCGGCTCGGTCTATATATGGATTGTCAGCGACCGAAATGTCAACCTTTTTCATGGCGCTAATGCAAATCTCGAGCACGTATTGACAAACTTTGATCGAGTAGATCAAGATGGGCAACGATTCGTCGAGTTATTGGTGAATGGAGCAAGAGACAATGAAGAAGAAGGACAATTCTTAGAATATACCTATGATAATCCAACTAATCCTGCTGATGGTGATGAACCAAAGCTCGGCTTCACAAAAAGTTTTGAATTAATCCGTGGACAAGGAAAGTTTGTCATCGGTTCTGGAATCTATACAGGCGATTTAAAAGTGACGGCTCAAGAAGTTAAAGACGATGTAACGCTCGAAAGATTTGTCGAATGGGCCAAGTCTCAAATCGAACCAGTGACCGATATCACCGAGGCTGCTAAAATCGAGTTGCAACTCAGAAAAGAAAATAGTGACTTCAATGACGGGAATGATACCTACCTCCTCAAAGTACACCAAGCATCTGGGGATTTGTTAACTCACGGTAAAGATCGAACCGTAGAAGGTCTGACCTTATCAAAAGTCGAAGTCATCGATGACCTTATCAAAGCAGCTGAAGGTGGTGGTGGTTTTGTCGATTATCAAGACGGTGAAGAAACCAAAAAGGCTTATGCCACCTCGTATAAAGACGGCGTAACCGGTGCGGATTACTTGCTTATCGGTGGTTATACCCAAGATCTCAAGAAAATTGAAGGGACCGAAAGACTTGAAATTGAGAATTTACCAAAGCCATCTACCACGGCATCAGAGGTTAAAGATAGAAAGACACTCGAAGATTTTGTCAAAGAAGCGGCTCGAATAACTAAGGAACAATTTGATAAAGGACCAAATTTAAGTGTCCCTCGGCTAAGGAACTCTTTCCGAAAAAAAGCGGAAGACGGGGGGCATTGGAAATCCGGTTCTGTTTACATATGGGTCGTTAGTGGACAAAACATCAACCTCTTTCATGGCGCTAATCAGAATCTCGAACATGAATTCGCCAACCTTGATCGATTGGATGACAATGGGAATGAATTTATTAAGATCTTGGTCAATGGAGCACGACAGGATAAAGAAAACGGACGATTTTTAGAGTACACCTATAATAATCCAACTACTACTGACGATGGTGATGAACCAAAACTCGGCTTCGCCTATAGTGTTAATTTGGGTCCTTTTCTAGGAGATCTTGTCATCGGTTCCGGAATCTATACAGGTGATTTACCAGAGACGACGAAAACGACGGCCAAAGATGTTAAGGATGATGATACTGAAACGCTCAAAGCATTTGTCGAATGGGCCAAGTCTGAAATCGAACCAGTGACCGATGTCACCAAGGCGGCTGAAATCGGTTTGCAGTTGAGAGGAGAAGACGATGATGGGAATAAAAAGCCCAACGACTTTAATGACGGAGATGATACGTATCTCCTCGTCGTACTCGAAAGAACTGGGGATTTGTTAACTCATGGAAAAAATCGAGACTTTGAGAGTAAGAACTTGTTGGAATTCCGGGATGATGGCGGGAAAAGAGTTATCAAGCAACTCATCGATAAAGCCAAAAATGAAGGTGGTGGATTTGTCAAGTATCAAGATGACGAAGGAAACACAAAAAGTGCATACGCTGTCTCGTACGGGGACAAAATAGGCAGAGAGACTTATGTGCTTGTGGGGGGGGGTACACTCAAGACCTCTCCGAGGCTCCTAACTTAACTCCTGACAATGTACCCAAACCGAAAGTCACGGCATCACAGGTTAAAGATCGTAAGACACTCACCGATTTTACCCAAGAAGCGGCCAGAATAGCTAAGGAACAAATACTCGGCGGAACCAGTGTCCCTCAGTTAAGAAACGTCTTCCGAGATGATAAAGGTGATTGGAAATCTGGTTCTGTCTATGTATGGATTGTGAGTGACCAAAACATCAACCTTTTTCATGGCGCTAATCTGAGTCTCGAACATAGATTTGCAAACTTTGATAGAGTAGACAAAAATGGAAAAAGATTTGTCGAAGAACTCGTTAAAGGGGCACGAGAAAATGAAGGAGGACAGTTTTTACAATATTTTTATGATAATCCCAATAATCCTAACGATGGCGATGAGGAAGCAAAACTCGGTTACGCATATAGTTTTGAATTATACGAAGGTCAAGGAAAGTTCGTCATCGGTTCTGGAATCTATACAGGCGATTTAGATGATTAAGCCTTTGTTATGATATCGTAAGAGATATATTCACACTATCTCCACGTATACAAATCCATATCCCCCGCTTTCTCAAGAAAATGGGGGATATTTTTTTAATTCTCTTTCTTCTTTTCATTATTCTTCAATATTCTCCATCTGTCGGTGTTTGATTCAATGATTGAACCATACGATTCAACAAACACATGCATGATGGATATTTCACCAGTATACAAGTCCTTGAAGTTTGCCTAATGAACCGAATTTACGATGGGTGGTTTATCACTTCCGTAGTGAATGGTATCAAGTAGGAATAAAAAGATAATGCAACTATTTCTTTTGAAACAACGAGTTTTTATCTGATTTATGTAGCACTAGAGAGTTAAACATGGCTATTGTGTGTTTCAATTTCATTAAACCGACAATCGATTTTAGTCTAACTGAGCCACCCCTAGGGGTGGCTCAGTTAGACCGAAAAGAGTGGCTTAATTTGACCGTATTATACACTAGTCACCGTGATGACTTCCTGTGTTTTCCCGTCGATTCGTTTGGCTCACGCATTGGATTGTTCGTAGATCATGGCATGTCATACCACATCGAGGTGTTTTGAAGCATTTTGGCTGATCTCACGATTGGTTGGATGCCCGTGTCCATGACCTTGAATCCAAAAGGTCAAGTAGTGGCAAGCTTTGACAATATCTTGACCATTTAAAAAAAGAGACTCATGTATTTAACTTGAATTAGTTCTTTCGCTTTTTGGATTTGAAGGGGACAGATAAGAATCGATTCGACAAATTAAATTGAATAGATTACCCTAATTTCAAAGAAAATTGGAACATATTTAATGAATTGCCAAACCATGAAACCATTCCCTTGGAATAGCACTTAAAAGTCAATGCGGTGATGGATGATGCATTCCATCGAAACAATAATGAATCAAAACCGGAACCAGAATCTAATCGATCGATATGAGGTTAAGTGTATAAGTCCCTTCTATTTTGTCTGAAATCAGGAAATATCACTAGTTCTGTGTGTAAAGTATACAATTCTCAATTAGTTACCAAGATAAGTTTTTAGAATTCGACTTCGTGATGTTCTTTTTAATGCTTTGATTCCTTTTTCCTTTATTTGACGTACCCTTTCTCTGGTTAAATCAAGTTTTTCAGCGATTTCCTCTAGCGTCATCTGTTGTTCTCCCCCTAATCCATAATATAATCTTAACACATCGGCTTGGCGATCTTTTAAGGTTAAAAGTGTTCTTTCGATCTCTAATCCCAACGATTCATAAACCAAACCTTCATCAGGTTCTGGATTTTCGCCAACATTTAAAACATCATACAGATTAGATTCTTCTCCTTCCACAAGTGGGGCATCTAATGACTTATGTCTTCCTGCATTTTTTAAAGAATCCCTGACATTGGTAATGGTGATTTCAAGCTCTTTAGCAATTTCTTCAATGGTAGGATGTCTTTCTAATGATTGCTCCAAATAAGCAATGGTCTTATTAATCTTATTGATGGATCCAATTTTATTGAGAGGAAGACGAACAATTCGAGATTGTTCGGCTAAAGCTTGTAAAATCGATTGCCGGATCCACCAAACAGCATATGAAATAAACTTAAAACCTCTCGTTTCATCAAACCGATTGGCCGCTTTGATTAAACCCAAATTGCCTTCATTAATTAAATCGGGAAGGGTCAATCCTTGATTTTGATACTGCTTCGCAACCGACACCACAAATCGTAGATTAGCTTTCACTAATTTATCCAATGCTTCTTGATCGCCTGACCTGATTTTTTGTGCCAATTCAACTTCATCATCCGCATTGATGAGATGTACTCGACCTATTTCTTGAAGATATTTGTCTAGAGAAGCGGTTTCTCTGTTGGTAACCTGCTTGGTTATTTTGAGTTGTCTCATCTTAAAAAATACACTTATAATTAATACGTAAATTTTTTAAAAGGGTTACATATTTTTCAATTTTTATCATGAGTTACTGATACAATTTGTTTTTCAAATCTATATGACACCTCATTTGTCATGATACAACTGCCATGAAACGAATATGTTACAAAAGGAACGGTTGAAAACCCAATCGGAGTGCTCAGAAAATGGTTTACGAAAGGGGAAAGCATTGATGACGATACCGAACCAAGAAATTCAAATCATTGAAGATATGAATCACCGAGGCATTCGCCAATTAGACTACCTTAGCTCCATCGAAAAGATAGCATCAACATGGGTTCCATGTTGCACTAGATAGTTGAACATGACATCAAATCATTATTCAATGGCTCGATCTTGATTTATAGAGAATTCCATACCCTTGAACAACTGTTGTATTTGAGGACTTGGTTTTTGATCGATGATCGTTAAGTAGTTTTGATATTCTTGAAGCATCCAAGTTCTTAACGATGGGATCGGAATTTGATAAAATCCATCAGGACGTGGTTGCAAAATCCCCCTCGAAACAATATCTTGAAACATACTTCCAGCAGCTTTAATCATCGGATTGATTTCAAAATCAGATTTTACCTGCCCCCCTACAATAATATTTTCTTTCACTTCATTTTCAAATAAAGCATGGTAAATCGATGCTCTATGAGGTTCATTTAACTCAATAAAACGACCATCATAGTACTCCGTTTTCAATTCTCGGGCATCTTTTAAAATTTCAAGTAATACATCATTCGATAACACACCACCGTCATTTTTAACCAACGTAGAGGCTACTTGTCCATAACATGAAATATGATGTGCCCATTGATGTGTTTCTTTGATCATTCGTTCAATCCAATGATTGATATCTGGATGCTTTGGATCCACACCAGCTCCATTCACTAAATAATCTTGAATAATATTTCTTTCTGACTCTCGATCCAAAACACTAAGATTGACAACGGAACGGCTATTAAATCTCGATATTTTAAAATCTTTAAAAATCCTTCTAGTATCACTCAATCCACGACTAAAAAAACCAACCCTTGTTTTAATTCAATATTATGAAGTTGGTTCATCACATAAGAAGCTTGTTTGATTTCAGGACTATCTTTGGTATGGCCCACACCAATCATTTGAGCTTCATCCAATACTAAGAGATGTGGTTTTTTAATGGCACGAATCGTTTTAGAAAATGTCTATTCCCTTCTATCGTAACGCATCGAACCACTTGCTAATTTAATATTAGCTTGATACTCTTTGATTTTTTTTCATACTTTTTATCATCAATCAAAGCATTATGTAATTCATTCACATTTCATAAAGCCTCTAGCTCGATCTTAGAAATGGTCCAACCATCTTGTTCCCCTATCCTTTCAAGTTCTCTTAATAATGCTGTTTTGCCAACACCAGGAGCTCCTTGTATTAACATCGAATGACCTTTTCCATCTGCTTTAGATAATTTTAAAATCTTTTGAAAAGCATCGATTTCTAAATCTCTTCCATGAAAATAATGAGCTCACCCCCGATCGGAAACTATTGTTTTTCTAGCTGAACTCATCATAACAAAAATAAATCAAATGAAACTGTAAGATAAAGTTAAACTTCTAAAATCAAACCCTACGACTACCAATAAAGCGGAATTGGAAGAGGATATGCGTATTGATACGACGCCTGAAGAATTAGTTAAAGTGGTCTTTCATCAGATTCCAGGATTGAAGAAATAAAATAGATGGAACTATGTCTTATTAGTTATTAGGTTAAAAAATCAGATATCCCTTGGCACTTAGGTACATAATCTTCCTTTCAAAGGCTTTATTATTTGGGAACCCACTCCATGACATCAAAAAATCAGTCAAGTCGTTCCGATGAAACCCGAATCATCACTCGATCGATAATCCACCAAAAGGAGGTGGTATTCAAGGATGACTTGGACCATATTCCTCCATGAGAAACGAACGAAGGGATGGAACAGGAACAGAAGACTTTCCATCTTGATCAATATGAATAATCCCTTTCGAAAGAATCTTTTCATAAAGTTTTTCAGAGGCTGCTTCGGAAAGTGATTTTGAAAAAATTTCAACCATATCTTTTTGAACAAACCAATCAGGTAATTCATTCAATGTTGATGCCATAAGCTGTCTTTGATGGTAATCGATACCATCACATCGTTGTTGGTAATACGTATGTTTTAAATCATCCCCATATGCTAACACTTGTTTTAGTCGTTGATCGCTTAACATTTCTTCTATCTCTAAAAAATCACACAAAGCATTGCAATAAGATTTAATATGACGAGGCCAACGATCGGTTCGTTGAGTGACTTGATCAATCCAAGATGTCGTATCACTGGGGGTTTTCATTTCTTTGGTTAACCAATCGTGAATAATGGATCATTCCGCATCAAGTTCTATTGCTTTTAAATAATGAAGACATCCCGGATTAAATTTTGAAAGGCCAAACGATCGAAGGACTTCTTTTGAAGTGCTCAATCCTTCAAATAAAAGAATAAAGCCTTGTTCCGATTCTAAATCATGATAATGATTTAAAAAATCAGATACCTGGGGAGGATGTTACCTGATAGTAAATGCTCTAATGTCTGGACTTCATCCAAAACCAATAAGATGGATTGAGAACAGATGATAGCTTCATTTAAATAAGTCGTTTCTTCTACATTTTTAGGCACAAAACCCCTTTAAAATACTCTTAAATCAACTCCAAACGTCGTTTCAATTTCTTGAGTCTTTTTATTTTGAGTCATGCGTCGAAACAACTCTTTGGGATCGTATAGTGATTGAGTATTTAATGTTATGACTTGCCTGCCTTATGCTTTCGCTTATTTTTTATGTTAGTCAATCAGGGCTGATTTACCAACACCTAGTGGCCCTTGAATGAGAAGATTGCTACCTATTTGATCTTGAACCGTTTCCCTTAAAAGATGTTGAAACGAAGTTAATTCCTCACATCTCCCATGAAAGTATTTAGCTGGACCACGTTCAATACGCCGTGAATGATGTTGAGATTTCATCAAAAAAATGATGTCTCACAAAGGTAAAGAAACAACAATCCCATTTTTCATAGATGCCAAAAAATCAAAACGGTTCTACGATCATTTGTGTAGAAAGAGGTCTCAACGGCCACAAAAGAACAAAACAGAAGCTTTGGAAAAATCAAATCACAAAAGCGACTTATTACTTTTTTGATTCTACTATTGGGGTTCTAACTCGGATCGTACATCTCCTTCATCGGTTGTTTTATCAAAATCTTCTCCTATCTGGGTAATACAGTCCAAACTATGCTTTAAAAGAATTGTTTATGTAAACTCATTTAAAATTCCAATGATATACAGAATGTTTTTATGTTGGTGAATTTGCTGATAACTCGTTAAGTGGAGTAATATTATTTATGGATTACTTCTTTCAACGATTAGTTTATATCAAAATATGAGTAAATTATCATTCGAGTGTGGAAGCCGTTGGCAAAAAGTGGATTTTCACCTCCACACGAGAGTAGATGATAAATTTGATTATTCAGGTGAAGAAAACCAATACATTAATAAATACGTCAACACTTTAATCGAAGCAGATATAGGGTTAGGTGTTATTACGAATCACAATAAATTTAACTTACAAGAGTTTCGAAGTCTAAACAAAAAAGCAAAAAAAAGTAATATTGGTTTACTACCTGGAGTCGAGTTTTCAATTGATGAAGGAAAATCAGGCATTCATGCGCTGATTGTTTTTTCTGAGGAATGGATCTATAATAAAGAACAAATTAATCACATTGAAAATTTTTTAATAGCCGCTTTTTCAGGTATTCATTCGTCAAAAAGAAATATTAACTCCAAATATAGTGTTGTTGAAACTGTAAGAGCGCTAGATGAATTCAAAAAGGATTATTTTATAGTATTCGCTCATGTACATCAGTCGAAGGGACTTTGGAATGAATTAAAACCTGGACGAATAAAAAAACTATTTGAAAATAATTCAATAAAAAATAGAGTTTTAGCCTTTCAAAAAGTTCACAGTAATGAAAAAAGAAAAAAGATTCAAAATCAACTACGAGACCTATATCCAGCAGAGGTTGAAGGGACAGATCCGAAAAACTTAAACGATATCACTTCAAAAGAAAAAAACTTAAAGTACATTAAACTAGGGGAACTTAGTTTTTCTGCTCTCAAGTTTGCTTTACAAAATAAAAATCTCAGAATTCAATCTGACAGACTTGTTTATAATCATTCCTACATTAAAAGTGTAGAGTTTGAAGGTGCAGGCGTGTTAAATGGCACGAAAATCAATCTATCTCCTGAGTTAAATACCATCATTGGAATACGCGGTAGCGGAAAATCCTCTGTTTTAGAAGGAATCCGATATGCACTTAATATTCCATTTAGCAGCAAGGCCACTGATACTCAATATAAAAAAGATTTAATCGAATTCAATTTAGGTAGTGGAGGAAAAATTACCTTAAGCGCTATCGATAGTCATGGGAATCCATACGAAATTAAACGTATCCTGCATGAAAAACCTGATGTATATTTCAATGGGGAAATAGTACCTGGAGTATCCATCAGTGAAACCATATTAAATCAACCACTATATTTTGGCCAAAAAGACTTGTCAAACACAGATGATAAGTTTGAGAGTGATCTTGTAGAAAAACTAGTAGGTCCAAGAATTGTCCCTTATCAAAAAAAAATACAAGATGGACGTCATGCGGTAATTGAAAACGTGGATAGATTAAAAAAATTGAGTCAATCTATAAGTGATAAAGAAAAATGGAATGATAAAATGCTTGATGCGAAACATAAGTTGGAGTATTATAGAAAATATGGAATTGAAAATGAACTTCAAAAGCAAATTAGCTTCGATAAGGATGAATTAAAGATTCGACAAATCTTAGAATCAGTAAAAATATTTCTAAACCATTTAGAGGATTTAATCATACCACTCGATAGTGAATTATCTGAATTTGCTCTGTACAAATCGACTTACAACAAAACTTTTTTTGAGAGTTTTTTCTCAATATATCAAGAGATTATTGATGGATTTGAAAGTTTTAAAGTTCAATACCAAAAGGGGAGAAATCTAAATGACAGATTGAAAAACAAAGAATTAGAATTTCAAACTTTAAGACACTCCTTAAAGGAAGAGTTTGCTAAGAAGGAAAGACATTTAATCCGTGAACTTAAATTAGATAGTTCAGAATCAATCAATTTAAACGAGTACAAAAAATTGAAATCGTTACTTGATAGAGCAACGATAATGTTAGATTATTCAAAAAAAGCTAGACTCGAATACTTGAAACAACATAGAGTACTCATTGAGACTTTAATTCAATTGGATGATTCATGGTTTGAGGAATACAATTATATCAAAAGTTTACTGAAAAATATCAATGATATTGATTCCCCACTAAAGTTTGTTTCTAAGTTTAAAGGGGATAAATCCGAAATGCTGAATTATCTAGTTGCCATTTATCAAGGTTCGGGCATCCATAAATCTTCATTAAAAAAATAGTTGCGAATTATGATGATTTTGGAAAAGTTTGGCAAAGTAAAAGTGATATACAAAAACTAATTGGGGCCTCTTTTGAAAATTTTTGGTCCATATTCGAAAGTAATTTACATAGTTTGCTGACATGGCAAATTCCTAATACCTATAACATCATGTATAATGGTAAAGAACTAGCAAAACATTCACTAGGTCAACGTGCATCGGCTCTACTATTGTATATCATAAATCAAAAAAATAATGATGTCATCATCATTGATCAACCGGAAGATGACATAGATAATCAAACCATTTATGAAAATGTCATTCAAGTCATTCAAAAATTAAAATCTAATACACAGTTTATTTTAGTCACTCATAATGCAAATTTTCCACTTTTAGGGGATTCCGAACAAATTATAACTTGTGAATATTCCAATAACCAGATTAAAACAAAGTCTGGTGATGTTGATTCGATAGAAACTCAAAAGAATATCATTAATATCATAGAAGGAGGTAAAGAAGCTTTTAATAAAAGAAATCAGATTTATAATTCATGGAATTAGAAGAATTATTGGGAACCATTGCCAATGGTGAAGACTCAAAGCATCAGTTTAAAAGCAACATAAAACATCCAGAGACTCTTTCAAAAGAAATTGTTGCCTTCAGTAATTCTGATGATGGTGGCACTATCATTATTGGGGTTACCGATCAAGGAGAAATATCAGGGCTAAATACCGATGATGTGATTCGTATTAATCAACATATTTCAAATGCCATTTCACAACATGTTAAACCAATTAATCATCGGATTACAACACAAACATTTTCCTTGAAACTTGGAAAATTAATTATCGTTTTTGTTCCTATAGGATTAAACAAGCCCTATATGGATAAGAACCATCAGATTTACAAAAAAATAGGTTCCGATACCATAAAGGTCAGTTCACGTGAAGAAATTATTCGGCTGTATCAAAGAGCAGGATTAGCCAAAACGGATGCCTCCTTAGTTGATGATGCCACAATGGCTGATATTGACAGAACCTTTTTTTCAAAGTTTTTCATCAAAGAATATGGTGAACGAATAGAAGATCAAAACATTTCACTGAAACAGTTATTGGAAAATATGAAACTAGCTTCTGATGGCACATTGAATTACTGTGGTGTTTTGTTATTTGCTCTTAAACCACAAAATCTGTTGCCAGTTTTTAATTTAAAAGCGGTAGCCTTTTTTGGAAATGATATTACTGATACGAACTACATAGATAGTAAAGATTTTAATGGAAAACTCATAGATATTTATCAACAAGCAGTAAGTTTTGTACTATCCAATATTCATCATGTTCAGAAAGATCAATGCTTCAATTCAGTTGGCATTCCAGAAATACCAAGAAATGTGATCCAAGAATTAATAACCAATGCTTTAATTCATAGGGACTATTTTATTCGTTCACCTATAAAATTGTTTGTTTTTAAAGACCGAATTGAAATTATCAGTCCAGGACACCTACCGAACAAATTAACTGTAGCCAATATTAAAATGGGCATTTCAGTTGCTCGTAATCCTCTTCTATATTCATTCGCTCCCAAAATACTTTATCGTGGTTTAGGAAGTGGAATATTACGTTCACTAAAAGAATATCCTAACATAGAATTTGAGGATCATCGAGAAGGAAATCTATTTAAAGCCATCATAAAGCGAGTACCTATTCAAAAAAATAACTGACCCTTCTAATGCTTTGTCTTTAACATCAGATGATCTTGAACGCTTTTTCCCCGGGATAAAAGGCTTGATTTCCTAATTCTTGTTCAATTCTCAAAAGTTGATTGTATTTGGCCATTCGATCTGTTCTAGAAGAGGAACCCGTTTTTATTTGACCTGTATTTAAGGCAACAGCTAAATCAGCAATCGTGTTATCTTCGGTTTCACCAGATCGATGAGAAATCACCGAAGTGTATCCCGAACGATGGGCTAATTCAACGGCAGCAATGGTTTCAGTCAACGTACCGATTTGATTGACTTTAATCAATATCGAATTGGCAATGTTTTCATTAATTCCTCTTGAAAGACGATCCACATTGGTAACAAATAAATCATCCCCAACCAATTGGACTGAATCTCCGATTAATTGTGTTGATTTTTTCCATCCATCCCAATCATTTTCATCCATGCCATCTTCAATCGATATGATGGGGTATTTATGACACAACTCAGAAAGATATTGAGCCTGAGCATCAGAGTCCAATATTTGACCACTTTGGTTTTCAAATAGTTGATAATTATATTGTTGGTCTTTATAAAATTCACTCGAGGCGCAATCCAAAGCGATTTTTACTTGTTCCGATGGAGTATAACCAGCTTTTTCAATAGCCAATAAGATGGTATCGAGTGCATCTTCAGTCCCTTTTAAATGGGGAGCAAATCCCCCCTCATCACCCACAGCTGTACTGAGATGGCGCTCCTTTAATACCTTTTTTAAATGATGAAATATTTCTGCGCCCATTTGTAATGCCTGAGAGAAGGTTTCTGCGCCAATCGGTACGATCATAAATTCTTGAAATGCAATGGGGGCATCTGAATGAGAACCACCATTGATGATGTTCATCAATGGAACCGGTAGTTGGTGTGCATGAACACCTCCAATATATCGATAAAGTGGCATCGCGTATTCATTAGCTGCAGCTTTTGCAACGGCTAGTGAAGCACCTAAAATGGCATTCGCACCAAGATTGGCTTTATTAGAAGTGCCGTCCAAATCAATCATCATTTGATCGATTCGCTGTTGTTCAAAAACAGAATGGCCTAGTAATGCCTTTTTTAGCTGATTATTGATATTGGATACTGCTTTGGAAACACCTTTACCCATATATGATTTTCCACCGTCTCTTAATTCGACAGCTTCATGTTCGCCCGTTGAAGCACCAGATGGTACGGAGGCTCTTCCCAAAACACCTGTTTCTAACACCACATCGACTTCTACGGTTGGGTTTCCTCTGGAATCAAATATTTGACGTCCGATGACATCAAGAATGATACTCATGATATTTATGAATTAATTATTTCTTGAGTTTGGTATTGTTTGATTTTATGTATGAATTGTTGGAATAGATAATCTGAATCATTAGGTCCAGGACTAGCTTCTGGGTGGTATTGTACAGAAAAACAATAATCAGAACCGTAGGATAACCCTCCAACGGTTCCATCATTGAGATGTTGGTGTGTGATGGTCAGATTCGGTTGTTGTTCCACAGAATTTTTATCTACGGCAAATCCATGATTTTGAGATGTGATTTCCCCTCTTCCCGTTTCTAAATTAATAATGGGATGATTGATGCCTCGATGGCCATTAAACATTTTAAACGTTTTGACATTAGAGGCTAGTGCCATCACTTGATGTCCTAAACAGATTCCCAAACATGGCAAACCCTTATCAATGATGATTTTTGCCAGTTTTTGAGCGTCAATCAGTGGTTGGGGATCGCCAGGTCCATTTGAAAATAAATATCCATCAGGTTCCCATAGCAAAATTTGTTTATAGGTACTATTGTATGGAAAAACCTTGACGTAAATATCTAATGCACTTAATTTTCTTAAAATATTTTTTTTTACTCCTAAATCAATAACAGCCACCTTGTATTGAGCATTTTCATCACCAAAGAAATAAGGTTTTTCGGTCGATACTTTTGATGCCAACTCAAGACCTTCCATTTTAGGGATCATACTTAATTTTTTTTGAATAGACTCTAATTCATTGGTTTGAGTAGTGATAGCAGCATTCATGGCACCATGATCTCTGATATAACCAACTAAAGCTCTCGTATCTACATCTGATATGGTTACAATCTTGTGTTTTTCTAAATACTTGAATAAAGATTCTTTAGAGGATACTCTAGAATAAGGAAAACTAAAGTTTTTACAGACCAAACCAGAAATCATGATACCATCAGACTGAGCTTCCCCCACATAAACACCATAATTCCCAATATGAGCGTTGGTAGTGACCATAATTTGACCGTAATAAGAAGGATCCGTAAATATTTCTTGGTAACCTGTCATTCCTGTATTAAAACACACTTCTCCATAGGCCGTTCCTTCGATACCTATAGATTTGCCATAAAAAATGGCCCCATCTTCTAAAATGACTAAGCCTTTTTTTCTATTCATAGATTTCGTTTGGGACGTTGCAAAGTAAAACAATTGCTATAATCTTTGGTGGTTCTACTACGAAAGTTGTGAGTCGGTTTATCTTTGATTCATGAATTCAAGGTTTGAAGAAAAAACTGTTGCCATTTTTTGAGTCGATCTTCAAAGTCGGTGATTCATGGCGGGTAGATGCCCTTTCTGTTGATGATCGCTAGATGGCCATTCATGTGTTGGTGGCCACGTAGTATGCCCTGAGACGGGTGAAGAAGGATCCATCGACAATCATCGTCAAGAGCGTATCTTGTGTCCTATGGATAGATGCCCATACACCCGTGTTTCATTCATTGTCGATTCCTCGCATCCCGTCTTCTGCAAGTGTCTAGACGATGGTTGTTCCTTGGCGATGTTCCCATGGCGATTTGAAATAGGGGCTATCGATCGCCTCTTGGCCACTAGAAACCAAACTCAAACAGCCGAGCTTTGACGTTGCGGTTTTCAGGTTGTCCATGGCCGCTTCAATCGGGCCGTCGCTATTGTTGTTTCGATGCCCCACCGTTGCCCATTCGTTGGGATGAAAAAGCCATCAAAAAAAAAGATAGTGATGCGACGATTCTCTGCAATCCAACCCAAGGGGCGGGCTTGATTTGGTGGAAAGGGGGAAAATCATTAATGTCCAAGGTCACCTCCGCCGTCCATGGCCAAAAGAAAAGAGGAAGCACATCAAAACCATCACTACCGATCCGTGGTGCCCTGACATCGATTCGACTCAAGAACGATGACCCGAAGTCCCCTTGATTGATGATCGATTCCATGGGGTGCCACATCTCAACAAGGTCATCGACCAGGTACGACGAAGGGAGGTGAAAAAACAGGCCGAGCTCCAAAACGCTCGGTTGGCCATCCTGAAAAACGACGACAACCGAGTCGAAAAACAAAAAGAAGTCTTCCTAAGAGTGCTAGAAAGCCATGGAGACATCCGTCGTGTTTGGAAACTCAAAGAGGATTTGAAATCTTTTTTTGAATCGAGTACCTAGAAGGAGGCCTCACCATATCTCCAATGTTGGATGAATAGCGTCATCCCGTCCAGCATCCAAGAAGTCTGTCCGGTGGTCAAGAGGTTTCCAAACCATGTTCAAGGCGTTGGTCAGGCCTTGTGTTATCCGCAGTCCCATGCCAAAGCGAAGCGATGGCATGGAAGGATTCAAGAAATCAAGGCCATTGGTCAAGGCTATCGAAAGTTCAAAAATTGGAGAGCAACCATTCTATTCAAACCATTAAGTACGGGGTTTTATGCTGCACTAGATCGTTGAACTTGTCATCAAATTTACGAACGCCTCTGTGATTTATTTTATCTTCAATGATTTGTATTTCTTGGTTGATATCATCATCCATGCTCTCCCCCTTGG
Source organism: Flavobacteriaceae bacterium (assembly GCA_026709415.1). Lineage (GTDB taxonomy): Bacteria > Bacteroidota > Bacteroidia > Flavobacteriales > Flavobacteriaceae > Bin25. The sequence continues at coordinate 47,036 of JAPOSZ010000018.1, read as the reverse complement.
TGAACTACCGTCTCAGGATGCCGATTCGGTTTTCAACGGTTCCTTTTTCCTGTGACGAATACGGTCTGGTAAAATAAGTTTCGATGCCGAACGGCTGCTTGATGAGATGGTGTTTGGCCAATTCTAATCCATGATCAAAGGGGATGGTTTTCATCAGCTGAGGGCCGATTTCTCTGATGTTCTCGATGACCGCTTGAACGACGGGCGTGGCCCCTTTGCTCGGTAGCTTTTGAATCTTGGTGTACCGACTGGCTCTATCGGTCAATACGAATAAGGGACATCCGGTTTTGCTCCCAATCATCAAATCCGCTTCAAAATCGCCAAAGCGGACACGCTCTTCCACAATGGCTGGACGCTGATCCATCGATTGACGATCTGGGATACCCCCTCTGTTTCCCTGGTCGTTCCCACGCTGACGTCTTCTTTTGGCATGACGTCAATAGAGATACCACCGTTTGTAAGGAGCATCGATCGTCTTGTGACTCCGCTTCATGGTCCATCACCAGCGATCGATACGTTCTATCGAAACGCTCGCCATCCCATGCGTCTTCCAATAGGCAGCGATCAGTTCAGGGCTCCAACGATCTTCCACCATCAAGCGTTTGATTTCTTCTTGGAGTGCCCGAGTCCACTTGATCCGACGGGGTTTCCCCTTTTCTCTCTGGACCGCTTTCCATTGTGCTGTATCAGCTTGGTAACCCCCTTTGTCTTGACCTTTTTTGACGGTATGACGGCCTCGTTCTCTCCATACGGTCGTCCGATGAACTCCTCATTCTTCGGCCATGGCTCGATTGGAAAGCCCTTGATGAAGGAGTGCCTCCAATATGTCCCTTTGTTCTCGGTTGAGTTTTCGATATTTCATATTTAGTTGTTTTTGAAACGTCACAATGAAACCTTATAACTGCTCCAGCCAATCCTTTGGCTGGGGTCGTTCATGTTGCCTAGATAGTTGAACATGGCAATAATCTATGTGCTTTTGTTAATCACATAGATTGTCCATATCACAACAAAGAAGACAAAGAATTGAAATGGGGGGATGCAAGAGCAGACCACATAAAACCGTTTAATCCAAGAGACCCTAAATCAGAAAGAGGACGGACAACAGAAGAGGATTGCCAAGTACTTTGTAGTAACTGTAATGTTAGAAAATCCAATAGACAATAGTTTTAACTATAAGTAAATAAAATTTCTAACTTCGTGTTTCATCCAAGAACCATGAAATCTTCTAAAAACAGAAAACCCAAACCAACACCAAACGATATTCCCAAAGAAATTCACTTGGGTGCGGAACGATTAGCCAGGTCGTTAAAAATCCCCAACTTTGCTGAAAAAGAACGGAAGCAAAGCCTCCCAATCGAACCTAAAAGCCAAAAGCGAATCAACGAAGAAAGACAACGATCCATTTTTTAATCGGATTTTATACTATTTTCTTAGACATAGAGGTTCTGTATACTAGAGTATATAGTTCCCAAAAGATTAGATCGATGGGCCTTGAGAAACATCAAGCTCTTTTGGTGATTTCTTTTTAGAATTTGAAGTAGATCTTGACGGTTTGATGGTTTTTGAATGACTTCGTTGAGGTGTTTTTTGACTGATTGTTGGTGTTGGTTTGATAGAATAGGTTTCTAATAACCAATCTTTCATTGAAGGGATCGCTATTTGGTAAGAACCTCCTGTCATTCGATGAATGCCACCACGGTTTAATAAGTGATGAAAAATCTGATGACTCTTTTCTTCAGAAAGACTCTCTTTAAGATAAGAAATCAATTGTTTTCGGGTAAAAACTTTCTGATCTTGTCTTTCAACTAAAAATGAAGCGATTTTTTTCTTGTCTTCAGGTTCCACTCCTCGACATCTTCGATCGTAATACTGGTATCGTTTTTGAGTGCCTAATGCTAAAACATTTTTTAGTTTTTCATGGTTTAAGGATGTCCCATGTTTTTGTAAATACTTCATAAAAGTATTAGCATAACTGGTGATATGGGATGGCCAACCATGGGTTTGTTCGCTGATTTGATCGATCCAATGATTTAATTGGGGATCGTTGATCGAAACATGAGCTTCTTTGACTAAATAATCTCGAATAATGTTTCGTTCGGAATGTTGATCTAAGGCTTTTAAATAAATAACAGCTTCATCAGCAGGGCGAGAAATACCGTATTCTTCTAAAACTTCTTCTGTTCGCCCTAATCCATTCATTAAAAAAATAATAGGATGTTTCGCATTTTTTCGTTGATTATGTAATTCATCTAAGACATCACTTAAAATACTTTTTTGTGCCGTAGTTAATTCCGAATGTCCTAATCGTTGTGCTTCATCAAAATGAAGAATGGTCGGACAATGGATCGCATTCAGTGTTTTAACAAAAGTGTGATAATCAAAATTGATTTTAAGAGAACTCAATGCTCCTTCGTGGGCTAATGGCATCTTCACTTGACGTTTTCTCCAAAATTTCCATCGAGGTTCCCGACCAACTGCTTTGCGAAATTCTTTTAGATTGAGTAATGTTGGAATATTCATCACCACTACTTGCCATCCTTGTTTTTCAGCTAATGCACCACACTTTTCTGCTAATGTTGTTTTTCCCGCACCCGGTGATCCTTGAATGAGAAAGGATGTTCGGGTTTTTTGTTTTTCTATCTCATTTAAAAAAAACTGAAAATCATCTAATTCTTGATTTCGACCATGAAATATCGGATGAGATCCACGATTGATGGGCATGTGATGGGGTTTTTAATGTTTTTTTGAAGATACCATATTAATTGAGATAAAACTATTTTTTCTGTAAAAATCAAATGCTACTTTCGTATATAGTTCTCCTTTTTTTTAGAAATAGAAGTTCTGCGTATTAGAGTATATAGTTCCCTAAAATTAACTTTGATTGATGAATATGGTTTGCACTACGAAAGTTGTGGGTAACGATTGAGACTGCCATTAAAAAACAGGACCGCTGCTCTCCAGTTTTCGAATTTTCGATCGCCTCGACCAATGGCCTTGATTTCTTAAATCTTTCCATGCTGTCGCTCGGCTTTGGCATGGGACGGTGGGCGACATAAAGCATGAGCAACGCCTTGAACATGGTTTGGAGACATCCTGGCAACTAACTGTGCCCACTGTTTGGATATGTGATGGGATGATGCGATCCATCCAACATTGGCGATAGGTTGCGGCCTTCTTCCAGGGGCTTAATTCGGAAAAGGACGGAACATCCTCTTGGAGTTTCCAAACGTGACGGACCACTCCGTGACCTTCTGGGACTCTTTGAAAGATTTCTTTTGATTTTTCGATTCAGTTGTCGTCGTTTTTCAGGATGGCCAACTGAGCGTTTTGTAGCACCGCCTGTTTTTTCACTTCCCTTCGTCTGACTTCGTCGATGGCCTTGTTGCGATATGGCGTCCCATACAATCGATCATACATCAAGGGAATCTCAAGCAATCGTTTTTGGGCAGAAGAAATCGAAGGCCACCAGCTATCCGTAGTGATGGTTTCGATGGGTTTTCTTTTTTCTTATGGCAATGGTCTTGAACGTTGGTCAGGTTTCGCCACTCCGCCAAATCAAGCACCGTTCCTAGCGTCGGATCACTGAGCATCGTCGCATCACCAATCCCCTTTGGGATGGCTTTTTCATCCCAACGAATGAGCAACGGTGGGGCATCGGAACACCACTTCATGCCATGGATGACCCCACGCTTGAAGAGGCCACGGATGGCCTGAAAACCACAACGCCAACGTTAGACTGTTGGGGGTTGGTTTCTGCTGGTCAAGAGGCGATCGATGGCTCCTATTTCAAATCACCATAGGAACCGATGAGCCACCCGCCCAAGGCACATGGATCATCTGGACCCCCGCAGAAGAATGGATGCGAGGCACCCGCCCATGAATTAAACACGGATACGGCCATCAATTCAAAAGACGCTAGGCATGCTCCTGACGATGATCATCGATCGATCCTTCTTCGCCAGTTCCAGGGCACACCACACGACCACCAACAGGAGAGACATCAACATGAATGGAATGCTGGTGATCGTTAATAGAAACGTCATCGACCGGCCGTGAATCGCCCATCTTCAAAATTGATTCAAAAAATGCTCAAAGCTTTTTCATAAAGAATGAATGGCCCAAAAGTAAACCGACCCACAACTTTCGCAGTAGAACCTGAAAACAAAAAAGCCTCGAAATAATTCCGAGGCTTTGTTTATGATAAATATTTATGGTTAGAATAAATCAATCAGCAATCGAGCAACAAACGCTCGTCCATTATAATCCCAAGGCGTACTTTCTGGACGAATATTTCCTTGACTTAAAGTTTCATCTTCGTGGGCATCGGGCACCGTGTCAAATATATTATCGATTCCAAATGAGAACTGATAATTATTAAAAAATCGGAAGCCAACTTCTGCATCCATAATAATAGCAGAATCATACTTATCCAGGAGATTGACACAAGAATTGCTGTTATTTCGACAAGCACGCCATCCATCAAAGTAATTGAATCTTAACATACCACTAAATGGCCCACGAATATGACGTCCCATAGCCACAATTCGATTTTTAGGATTCAGTTCCTCCGCTTCAAACTGCCGACGAGGCGTTAATAGACTAAGTGTAAATGGTTCACTTAATCTGGTGTCTAAAAACTGGTTAATTTCTCTTGGTTCAGAAAAATCTTTTAAAGTAGTGGTTGTCCAGTTCCAAGCAATGGATGCCTGAGTTGCATGTCCTGCTGGACTTTCATAATCAAACGCCAAAAGAAGATCAATTCCCTGCGTGTTGGTATCAAAATCGTTAGAAAAGAATTTAATCTCTCGCAGTGTAGTTGCACCACCAAAAACGCCGGGATCTTTTTTGATAACATCTTGAATTTCTTCAGTAATTTCAATATTTCCAGTCAATGAAATTCGATCTTTCATAGATATATTAAAGTAATCTAGTGTCAAGGTTAAATCTGGCGTAAGATCCACAATTGAACCTAACGATAGGCTCACAGCCGTTTCTTCGGTTAATTCTTCTCCTCCTAATGCTCGGGAAATCGGATGTGTAGGCGGAAGTTGTCCTGTTTCGACCAATTGATCTCCAGTTCCTGACAATGCAGTCTGAAGTGCCCAAAGATTAGCTTGTCCAGGGGTGGGTGCTCTAAAACCGGTCGAAGCCGTTCCTCGTAGGCGGAAACCATCTAACACACGATATAATGTAGCTATTTTTCCTGTTACAGTGGAACCAAAGTCATCGTAATAATTTTCGTATCGACTTGCAATACCTAAAGTCCATTGAGAAGTGATATCCGTTTCTAAATCAACATAAAAAGACACGTTGGGACGATCTTCAGAAATGGCAAACTTTGGATTTAAACCCTGATATCCATTTGATCCCAAACTAAATCCCTGACTCGTATACAACCTATCTGGACGGTCTCTGTACGAATCTGGATCGCCAGCTTTAGTTGTGAATTTTTCGTTATGCCATTCTAATCCAAAGGCGACATTTAACGGGGTTGCAAAAGCGTTCATTTCAATGGGAAACGATCCCGCCGCTGCAATGGTTACTTCTTCTTGATCGTAACCTCGTGGCTTAAATGAAGTAGGCGTATCTGGTCCCAATGCAGCATTGATTGTATTGTAGATGAAATAGTCAATCTTACTATTTCCATAACCAAAACTCAAATCCCATTGAAATCCATCATACCGGCCACCGCGAAGACCTGTAGTTGCACTTATGTCAGTAATATCCGCACCAAAACGTGGAGTAAAACCGCCAGGAAATAATTCATTAAAAAGAAAACAATCGCCTTGATATTGAGAAACAAATGAACTCACTTCAGCGAAAGTAGCATCAAGACTAGGAACTAATTGTGCACAATCGATAGCATCGTTTTGATTTAAATCAGCAACAGCTCTTACATCTCCATTTCTAAACACGGCACTTCGAGCACTGCTTGTACCTGGCGCTCGAAAGTAAAATCCCCCTTCCGATTCTCGGGTTCCATACCCACCAAATGCATAAAAATGGGTGTTTTCACTAAGATCAATGCCAGCATTTACAAAAGTGATCAAGGAATTGCTCACATCAGGACTACCCCATATTTGAGCTGGATTATTGACTGGATATCCTCTTTCATTTAATGCTATTTCGTCTCTTCTTAGACCACTTCGAATGGTTGGATTGGCATCACGGTATTCCGCACTAATATTTATAAAACCATTTTCAGTCAGTGGAAGTCCTAAATTCACAGCTGCCATGATGTTACCTCCTTTCCCAGTGGTCTCCTGATTTGACAATCTTCCATTCGAAGCATCAATACCTCTTAAAATAATGTCATCCCCTCCAAAATATTGGCCTCCTTGTAGCCTTATTTGTAAGCCGCTTGGATTATCGCGAAGTTGCATGTTAAACACACCCGCAACGGCATCGGCACCATACTGTGCAGCAGCACCATCACGTAAGACCTCAACTTGTTTTAATGCAATACTTGGAATCATGTTGAGGTCTACCCCTTGAGAACCCGTATTTAGAGAACTTCCCAAAAGAGCTAAGGAAGCGGAACGATGTCGTCGTTTTCCATTGACTAGCACGACCACATTATCTGGAGAAAGGCCCCGAAGTGTGATGGGTCGTACCAATGTGGCCTCATCATCAATACCGTGACGTTGAACATTGAAAGAAGGAATTTGGGTCCTTAATATTTCATCGACATCCGTACTTGTTTGTGAAACCAAATCTTTTGGACCAAAAACATCCACTGGAACCGCCGAGTCTTTAATGAGTCGAGGCAATCGTCGAGATCCGATAACCACCACATCATCCAAACTCAGAATACTTTGGGCCAATGAAACGTCAATGGTTGTCGTTTCATTTGAAATGACAAATTCTTGAGCTCCATAGCCTACAAATCGAAATTCCAGTATACTGCCAACTTCAGGCACTGTGATGGAATAATTTCCATCTGGATCAGATATTGTTCCAAATGATGTGCCTTGAACAACCACTTGAACACCTAAAAGAGGTTCATTGGTTTCAGCATCTTTAACATTCCCTGAAATTTGAACTTGGGCAGATGCTATTGGCATATAGAATACCAATGGTAAAAGAAAAACGAATTTTAATGATTTATTCATAATCATATGTTTTATAATATAGTTTTTTTATTTTTTAGTCAGTAAAAAACCGAAAGATCATTACCAAACTGTAGTATGATATTTTGATTTCTATTAAGCGTTTGGAGTTGCAAAATTAAATAATTCAACGCAAAAGTTGGAGGAAATTTATTCTATACCTATTTTTTAGATATTTAGTCGCTCCTTAAAAACTCTTTTTTAGCGGTTGTAGTTCTATTATTTTTATTATCAAAGTTCTTTGAGCCGAAAATGAAACCCTTCTGAAAAAGTAAAAAAGAACATCTTGGACTAGTTGTTCCATGAATTTCTTCAAATTCCATCCTGTAGCGGCCAAATAGGCGTTGATTGTTGGCAATTGGGCGCCCATCAAATCGTTTTCCTGCATGCGATGTTCTGTTTTGAGATTGCCAATCAGTGGCTCGATGGCGGCTCGGCGTCGGAACTTTTTCCTCCTCTTTTGTTTTTGATACGGTGTATCACTTTTCAATGGTTTGCCTGGAATCGATATCTTGGTCTCGCCAATCTGACGTTTTCCGCGTCCGCCTCGATCATAGATTAATTCTTTGGGAGTTAGACCGATGATGGATTCATGTTGTTCCAACAAGGGTTGGATGGTTTTGCTATCATGAGGGTTGCCCTCAAAAGCACGGATCGCCGTGATGATCATGGTTGGCCCTCCTGTCGCGATCAGTCCCACTTTATTCCCAAATTCATACATTCGATGAGCCTTACCTTTGGCAATGCAAGCCGTGAATGGCTTGTGGATGGCAACCACTTTGTTTTGATCAAATCGCTGTTGATGGATGACTTTTTGATACCATGTCAACTCTTTTTGATATTGACTTTTTTGTTGGGGATCTCGTTTTCGCCCGAGCTCTCGGACTTGTCGGCCCGCTAAGGTCTTGAGTTTGGAGGTGGCCTTTTTGGCTTTTTTAGCTCGTCGAGGATGCTTCCCGTTAAAAGTTTGACGCAGCAGTTCTTTCGAGGCTTTGGCATCGGTTTGCCTCTGTGGGATCTTTTCTTTTTTGGCGATCTTGTGGCATTGATCGATGACTTTTTGATTCAGTTTGGCATCAGTCGGAAAGGTCCCATGGTTGCCTTGCACGGTGGTATCCGATAAGACCATCGATGACTTTTTGATTTCTTTTTGATGCCACTGAACCGAGTAAGCAAAGATCTTTTCCACCCCTGCTTGGCCAATACGATCTCTAAAGTGACTCCAATCAGAAGGATCGCAAGGCGGCTGGTGTTTCATGACATCAGAACCCGTAAAGTACTGCATGGTTGGATTTTCAATCCAGCGATCCATGAGGGTTTCATCACCTAAATTGTAAAGACGTTTCAGCATCAAACAACCCACCATCACCCGAATGGGATGGGCCGGACGGCCTGTTTTGGCATACAGAGGCTCAAAGGCTTTTTCAAAAAAAGACCAATCGATGGCATCAGCCAGCCACTTGATCTGATGTTTTGGATTGAGGATAGCATTGAATTCCGAGTCAAATAACTGGGGCTGTTTTGGGGGCACTTTTTTGATCATTTCTGCAAGGTTTTGAGACCAAGAGACGCATTTCCTTGCAGATTTCAAAGCCCATTCTTGGCCAGTGGGGTATCATTCAATCCCACATATCAAGGGGATGATGGACTCTATTTGAGTTTTTAAGGAGCGACTATTTAGTTGCATCATGGTATTAAAATTCTCTTCAGTAATTTTTAAGTTCGATCTCGATGCCGGTGGAAATCGATCTTAATGCTGACAACGAAAAAGCATCAATCACCCATTCAACACGGAATCAAAGAGATTAATGAATCACCGCTTTAAATTGTAAATTGATAAAATCAATTTTGGTCAATGCTACTCAATTAAAACCGATCAACATTCGTAAAGAACCATCACGCTAGTTCATAAAAAACGAATACCACAGAATTCGTTGTAGAACCATGTTTTTAATGTTTAGCAAAACATTATCGCTAGGTATTCTGAAATTTTGAATATGAAATAGAATTGTATTTTCGTTTAATAACTCCCCTTAATCTATCATGAAACAAAAAATTTGGTTCTGGTCCTTGGTCTCAGCACTGGCTGGATTCTTATTTGGATTTGATACCGTTGTGATTTCTGGAGCGGATCAAACGCTAGAAAAGATTTGGGATTCAAGTTCTCAATTTCACGGATTCTGGGTGATGGGTTCTGCTCTCTTTGGAACCGTTATCGGTGCTTTAACAGGCTCTATGCCAACAAATAAAATTGGAAGAAGACAAACCCTTATTTTAATCGGTGTCCTATATGTTGTTTCAGCCATGGGTTCTGCATCCGTTAATAATCCTTATCTATTTGGTTTTTTCAGATTCGTTGGTGGATTGGGTGTGGGAGCTTCTACCGTTGCGGCCCCAGTATATATTTCTGAAATTGCTCCGGCTAAAAATAGGGGGCGATTAGTAGGACTGTATCAATTTAACATTGTTTTAGGGATACTAGTAGCCTTTTTATCGAACTACCTCATCAGTCAATTGATTGCTCCCGAAGCTTGGAGAATCATGATTGGCATTGAAGCCCTCCCAGCACTCATTTACTGTTTCTTAGTGATCCAAATTCCTAAAAGTCCACGTTGGCTCATTACAAAAAATAGGATTTCAGAAGCTGAAAAAGTGCTGTCTATGGTCAATCCTAGCCAAAATATCAATGAATTGAAGTCTCAAATTGATTTAGAAATTGATCAATCCAAAACACAACGTGTTTCCATTTATCTCAAGCGATATCGGTTTCCCTTAATACTGACTTTTTTCGTGGCCCTATTTAATCAATTTTCTGGAATCAATGCCTTTTTATACTACGCGCCAAGGATATTTGAAGCCGGCGGTCTTGGAGAAGATGTCGCTCTTTTAAGTAGTGTGGGTGTGGGTGTGGTGAATCTTTTGTTTACTTTTTTGGGCATCTCGTTAATTGATCGCTTTGGCAGAAAAAAACTACTGTTGTTGGGTTCTGTCGGTTATGTGATTTCCTTGACTTTAGTTTCATTGACATTTTTCATTCATTGGGAAGGTTCTTTACTTCCACCTTTTTTCTTTCTGTTTATTGCCGCCCATGCCATTGGATCTGGGACGGTTATATGGGTCTATATCTCTGAAATATTCCCCAATTTATTACGCCATAGTGGTCAGTCCTTTGGATCTTCAGTCCATTGGATTTTGGCTTGGATAATTCCTTCATTAATTCCTCTATTGTTTTCGAGCGTCGGTCCCGGATTCGTATTTGCAATTTTTTCAGGTATGATGTTTTTACAACTCCTGTTTGTCATCTTGATGATGCCAGAGACAAAAGGCGTGCCATTAGAGGTTTTGAGTAAAAAACTTGAGCAATCTTCTAGCTGACATTTTTTGCCGTCGGGTAAATTTAAATCCGTGAAACAGGCAATTTTAAATGTCTCTTTTTCGTGTTTGCTTTTTCCTTTTTTGGTTGTAAGGGTAGCCATTCTGAACATAAAGAAGAATTGGCTGAAGATGAAATCAAACATCGCCCAGTATACCATTTTTCACCCAAAAGCCATTGGATGAATGATCCCAATGGCATGTTTTATTACCAAGGTATTTATCATTTGTGTTTTCAACACAATCCTTATGATGATGTGTGGGGGCCTATGCATTGGGGGCATGCCACAAGTGAAGATTTACTCGTTTGGAAAGAACACGATCTGGCTATTTATCCCGATTCTATTGGCACTATTTTTTCGAGCAGTGCCGTTGTAGATTTAAACAACACGAGTGGTTTTGGTCAAGATTCTCCACCTATTGTTGCTATGTATACCAATCACAGTCATGAAGGAACTGATGCCTGTAGAATTGATTACCAAACCCAAAGCATTACCTATTCGTTAAATCAAGGTTTTACATACACTAAATATGAAAATAATGGGGATTATATACTTAAGTGCCAAAAGCCATTTGATTTTTCGGATTCATCGTAACACACAACACTGGTTGAATTTTATCGCTTAAACCCTGGTAATGGACGTAACACCCGACGGATTAATTCTTCAGGCGAAGTGTCAATACGGACATCTTCTTCCAATTCCTTTTTGTTGGGTTGGTAGTCGTAGGGTTTGATTTTAGGGAGTTTCTTTTTCATTTAAGAAGATTTTTGGTTTTTTATTCTAAAAGGCTTCATCACTCTTGGAGTGAACTACCAAGTTAGAAAGTTTTATTAAAATTAAGTGTCTAATTCGAACATTTTGAATTGAAACCCCATCTAATTTAGTTTTTCTAATTTCGTCATTTAAAATCAAAACATGGCGAAAGAACCTACCGAAAAATTACCTTTTGAAAAACTGCCGAATTACAAAAAGATTCCTTTAGAGTTGCATCTAAGAGTCGATCATGTGATGGGAGAAGTATTCAAAAAAGCCAATAGGACTTCCCATCCAAAAATAGAAAGAACCAATTCAAAGTAAATATATAAGTCCCTTTATTTTTGTATTAAAAATGAGAAACAAGACGCAATACACCGCAGCTCATGTAACTAACTATATTCTTCATAAAGCAAGGAAAGAAAAGATACCGATGAATAACATCAAGCTTCAAAAGTTGCTTTATATCTTTTTTGGTTGGTATTACATCATCGGTGATCGAAAAGAACTCTACCAAGAATCCATTCAAGCCTGGAGACTCGGCCCCGTCATTCCGATGATTTACCAGCAATACAAACATCGAAGGCGAGAAGATATCAGGCAGGAAGACGATGCTGTTTATTTAGATGACAAAACACTTCAACTAACCCATGCTCCTTGGGATGACATCGATGATGAAACACAACAAAACCTATCGGTGATTTGGGATTTTTACAAAAAGAAACCAACGGAAGATTTGATTTCCTTAACTCATCAAAGAAACACGCCATGGTGGGCGACTTATGACCCTTCCATGAAAAAAAGGATCCCCGTCCCATTGATTAAACGATACTATGAAAAACTCAACCGATAAAAAACATCGAACCTTAGAGAAAGGGCATCCAATTAAATCGAAACAAACAACCATTGAACTTTTAGAGATTAAGGAAATGGAGTTCAAAATAGAAAGGAATAAAATTAAATTAAAGCTAATAAAACTTTTAAGTAACGTGTTTAAAATAGTTGCTATCGCTTGGCCTACAGCTATGTTTGGATTGATGATGACTTATATCTTGTGGGTCGAAACAAAAGAACCTTCTGTTATGATAGCTATAATAACATCAACATCCGCCATGATAACAGTGTTAACAGCAATACTGCTTGGAGGACGAAGTCGATTGAACATAGATGATAAAATAAAAGATTAGCTTAATCTTCAAAAAAAATCTTTACCTCTTTACGCTTCATTGACAGATTAATATTTAAAAATGTATCATTAACTGTTATTAAGTTTGTTTGGGAACTATATACTCTAATACGCAAAACTTCTATTTCTAAAAAAATAGTATAAAATCAGATTAATAGAGGGATCGTTGTCTTTCTTCGTTGATTCGTTTTTGGCTTTTAGACTCGATTGGGAAGTTTTGCTTCCGTTCTTTTTCAGCAAAGTTGGGGATTTTCAAGGCTCTGGCTAATCGTTCTGTCCCCAAATGAACTTTCTTAATGGTTCTAGGGATGAATCTTAAAACCACAGGATACGCCTTTTTGAGGAAATCATGGCCATCGTTTTGAAGGTGTTTTTGGGAGCGCCTCCTAGCTAACGTTTGTTTTTTTGAGAAAAAAAATCGGTTGAAACCAATCCACAAAAAACTAGATTCAAAAACACCGGTCATGTGGGATGAAAATGGCTTCAATCAAGGGAATTGTCTTCAAAAGACCTACTTTTGTATGAATTATTCGGGTAAAATAATCACAAACATTGCCGAGAGGGACTCTCTTTTTAACATTCGGATCGTATTTGTTTTTCTCATGAGTCACAAGAATTGACTTATTGACATAAGCTTCAGCAACTAGCCATCCGTCAGCTCCTTCAAAAAATTTTGTTTTTGCATAATCTTTAAATTGAGCATTTCCATTAACCCATTCGACGACCTCAGAATATGCTCTGGAAATATGGATTTTAGCAGTAGATACAAATAATTCAGAAGGGGCATTGAACACCCAATTCTCAAGTTCATCGTCTTTGGCATTTAATTCATCTTTGACCCTATCTATACTACAGATCCTGTTTTTAGTCGAATAGCTAACAATTAATTCCCAAAATCCAGGATAAATATCCATGGCATAATACCGTTTAAACCCTTCAATATAAATATTGGAATCTAATAGATATTGCATACTCATCAAATTTTAAAATCCAAATGATTTATGAATTTTTGAAAAGTTTTACCATATAACCCTGTCAAGTCATAAGCTTCTAGATAAGTCATTCTGTTTGACAATACGGCGCGGCCAATGGCTGTACCAAATTTCCGGCCGACTCTATTTAACTGAGTGTACCAAAAATGACCTCCACTAGCTTTAGGAATTCGATGAGACACATGAATATGGCTTTTATAAAAATCATGATACTCATCTTTATGAATCAGCTTTGAATGTAGTGCTTGACGAGCCAATGCAAATTCGCTAACCTTGAATCGATGAGACAAATTTTGAATATTCTTACCGAAGTCCATGAGATGGTCCCAATGAGAAATCAAGTTCTTTTTGGGGATTAAAAATTCCGCTGCTATCGCATCACATATTTGTTCCGTATGATGATTGTGAATGGTATTGTTCAGCTGAGAAAGCCCTGATGACCCTTGAAATATATGAGCTAACTCTGAGCTAAAGTGAACATTTGGGCCGTTTTAAAATCTGCTCCATTAATGAATACGAATGGAGCAAATTGATCGACAAGAGCAAACCCTTGGAATTCTTTTCTATTTAATTTTCGATAGGCATTATTTCCAACCACTCCATTAATCACAATGAATATTGCGATCTTTTCCGCTTTCTGTCTTATACATTGAAATGCTGATTCCCAATCTTTCTGATCGAATGCCCATTCTTCATCTAGAGAAAACGCTCGTCTCATTGAATGAACCACCTCTTCGATGCTTGTCATATCCTTACAACTTCCAACAAAAGTTAATGGTTCCACTCCTGCCTCAATAAGTTCCTCTCTCATCCAATCCTGTCTTCTCAACATTAGCTGAATGGTATCTGTCAAATCGGGACTAGGATATTTTGGAATGTCTTTAGTCAACGTACGAAAGTCTTGTATTAGTATTTTTTCTTTAGGAGGATGGCTCAAAAAAAGATATCCAATGGGGGTTCTTGTTATTTGAGCTAATTTGTCAATTTGAGCCATACTAATCTCGCCAGTTTGTTCCCAATTTAGGATTCTTTCAATTTTAATTTTCATTTTTTTAGCCAAAAACTTAGGGGAGATTTGAGCCCTTTGACGAGCCCAGATTAAAACTTGTGGCTGTAAGCTCTGCAATACCCTTCGAGAACTCATAAATTATCAGACTCTTTTAATAAAACATCATCATGTATAAAGCGAACACTGCATTTACATAAACACAAAGTCTGTGTCATCAACTCAATGACAGATTAAACTTAAGAAAATTTTCAGGTTCTAGTGTTCAACCCGTAACTTATCAACCCAAATGCTTGTTGATGAGGGGTTTCTTTATGGAAGTCTAAAGAGTGATGATCCAAAAAAATATAAAGCAACCATTCAATTTATTTTATTGGAATTAGATTCAAGCAACGACTCTTTATCTTTAATTAAATTCAAAAAAAATGGTTAAATTTTGAATAAACTTATAATTGTTGATGAATAAAAAAATATTGGTTACTCTATCCTCGCCTTGTTTCGATTTGGTTCTATCTAGGTTTTCTCTCCTATCTCTTCTTTAGATTCTTGAGGGTTTTGGTTCAATGTATCTTTAGATTCAATTGATTTTTTCGACCTTCTAGTTCTTCTAGATGATTTAGAAGATTTCTCTGCTTTATAAAGATGATTATAGTCGGTGAGTTCGATGATGGCCATTTCAGCATGATCTCCCAATCGATTGCCTAGCTTGATGACTCGAGTATAACCACCAGGCCGATTGCCAACTTTCGCTGAAACCTCATTAAATAATTCCGTAACAACTTTCTTATTGCGTAATAATTTAAAAGCCAACCGCCTATTGTGAACGGAATCGGTCCTACTCTTCGTAATAATTGGTTCAATATATCGCTGAAGTGCTTTGGCCTTGGTAGTAGTGGTGTTGATGCTTTTATGCTCAATCAAAGAGCAAGCCATATTGGCTAGCATCAATCGACGATGCCCGACTTTACGTCCTAAATGGATTAACTTCTTTCGATGCCTCATGAAGATGGTTTACTAAAAAAGATCTTGATCTTTACTACTCTTGAGATGATATTTTGAAATATCCATGCCAAACTTCAACTTTTTGGCAATGACGATTTCTTCCAATTCCGTCAGTGATTTTTTACCAAAATTTCTAAATTTCATCAAATCAGATTTTTGATAGGAAACCAAATCCCCAAGCGTATTGACACTGGCCGATACCAAGCAGTTTAAAGCTCGAACCGATAAATTCAAATCTTGTAATCTAGTTTGAAGTAACTGCTTGATTTCAAGAAATTCTTCATCGTATACAAGGACATTGTCATTAGGTTTTGAAACTTTGGCTTGAATTTCATCGTCGGTAATCAATCTGAAATGGGTAATTAAAACATTGGCAGCTTCAATCAATGCATCTTTCGGAGCTATCGAACCATCCGTATCTATATCGATGATTAACTTTTCGTAATCCGTTTTTTGTTCTACCCGATAATCCTCCACACGATATTTCACATTGGTAATTGGGGTGAAAACAGAATCTACCGCTAATTCTCCAATCTGAGCATCTTCTTTTTTATTATCATCGGCTAAGACATAGCCAATCCCCTTTTCAACTGTTAAGGTAATGAATCGATCGATTTGTTTACTAACATTGAATAACACAAAATCAGGATTCAAAATGTCAAATGAAGAAGTATAATCTTTTAAATCGCCGGCTTTAAACTCACCTGGATTACTGATTCTAAATGATATTTCTTCATGATCAACATGCTCATTGAGTTGCTTGAACCTAATTTGTTTGATATTTAAAATGATTTCTGTGATATCTTCGACGATGCCATCGATAGTATCAAATTCATGAACAATACCACTAAACTTGACTGAAGTAACGGCAAACCCTTCCAAAGAAGAAAGCAATACTCTTCTCAAAGCATTCCCTACGGTTAAACCATAACCAGGTTCTAATGGTCTGAATTCGAACGAACCATGGTTTTCTGTTGAACCAATTACAATAACCTTATCTGGTCTTTGAAAATTTAATGCACTCATTGATTTTTCTAATTAGATGTTTAAGTTTATTTTGAATACAACTCGACAATGAGTTGTTCTTTGATATCTTCTGGTATTTGTTCTCTTGTGGGAAATTCAACAAGCGTTCCTTCTAAAGCATCTGGATTCCACACAAGCCACTCATCGGAACTAAAGTTAGCATTGGCCAATGAATTTTTAATCACTTCCAAATTTTTTGACCGTTCTCTAATGCTAACTTTATCGCCAGGTTTTAATGAATATGAAGGGATGTTGACCAAATTCCCATTCACTAAAACATGGCGATGAGATACCAATTGGCGGGCCCCTTGTCTCGTGGGAGATAACCCCAATCGATAAACAACATTATCTAGTCGAACTTCACAAAGTTTTAACAATTGTTCCCCCGTGACGCCTTTGGACTGACTAGCGGTTTCAAAAAGATTTCGAAATTGCTTTTCCAAAATACCATAGGTGAATTTGGCTTTTTGCTTTTCCATCAATTGGATGGCGTATTCCGACTTTTTTGTTCGACGTCTCGAATTACCATGCTGTCCCGGTGGATAAGGACGCTTTTCATAAGCTTTATCCTCTTTAAAAATAGGAGCTCCTAATTTTCTTGCAATTTTGGAAGTTGGACCTATATATCTTGCCATTTTGATTAACTGATTAATTAAACTCTTCTTCTTTTGGGTGGTCGACACCCATTGTGAGGTAATGGGGTAACATCAATAATTTCACTGACTTCAATCCCTCCATTGTGAATGGTCCTAATAGCTGATTCCCTGCCGTTACCTGGCCCTTTGACATAAACCGTAACTTTTTTAATGCCCGCTTCTAGAGCTACTTTGGTAACATCTTCTGCAGCTGTTTTAGCAGCAAATGGCGTGTTTTTTTTAGAGCCACGAAAACCCATTTTCCCTGCTGAAGACCACGCAATCACATCACCATTTAGATTGGCAATGGAAATGATAATATTGTTAAATGAAGCATTGATATGGGCGTGACCCACCACTCCAATTTGGACTTTACGCTTTTTTGTACCAACTGTTTTACTCATAGTATAAATTCCTTATGCTTTGGTTACTTTCTTTTTATTGGCAATGGTCTTGCGTTTTCCTTTTCGAGTTCTTGAATTATTTTTAGTTTTTTGACCTCGCAGAGGTAATCCCAACCGATGTCTAATCCCTCTATAAGAAGCTATATCCATCAATCGTTTAATATTTAATTGTACCTCGGAACGCAGTTCCCCTTCAATTTTATAATTCCCAACTTCTTGTCGTATAGCTGAAAGTTCTTGATCGGTCCATTGAGAAACTTTTTTATCTACCGATACTCCAGCCGCTTTGAGCAGTGTTGAAGCTCTACTTTTTCCTATCCCATAGATATAGGTTAAAGCGATTTCACCGCGTTTGTTTTTGGGAATATCGACTCCAGAAATTCTTGCCATAGTTTATCCTTGTCTTTGTTTAAATCGTGGGTTCTTTTTGTTGATTGCATACAACCGGCCTTTACGACGGACTATTTTGCACTCGCTCGATCTTTTTTTCAATGATGCTCTTACTTTCATATCAATAGCGAAATTTTATTCTTGCCTTCGTTAAATCGTACGGACTCATTTCTAATTTGACCTTATCGCCAGGTAATAATTTGATATAATGCAATCTCATTTTACCTGAAATATGAGCCGTCACAATATGTCCATTTTCTAGCTCGACTCGAAACATCGCATTGGACAATGCTTCGGTAATCACTCCTTCTTGTTCAATCGGTGGTTGTTTAGGCATAATCTAAATCGCTGTTTTTCTTGTTCTTCCTTTCTTCATCAGTCCATCAAAATGTCGATTCAATAAATACGAATTGACTTGTTGGATCGTATCAATGGCAACACCAACCATAATCAATAGTGATGTTCCACCATAAAAAATAGCCCAGTTTTGTTGCATACCAACCAATTTGACCACCACGGCTGGAAATACTGCCACCGCAGCCAAATACAACGATCCAGGAAATGTGATATAAGACATGATACGGTCTAAATAATCAGCCGTTTCTTTACCGGGTCTTATACCTGGAACAAATCCATTGCTTCTTCTTAAATCGTCTGACATTTTATTGGTTGGAACGGTAATAGCCGTATAGAAATAAGTAAACACGATGATCAGAAGGGCAAACAATACATTATACCATAAGCCGAAAATATCTGAAAAACTGGCCTGTATCCATTGACCAGTATTAGAATCCCCAATCAAACTTCCCAAATAAACTGGTGCAAACATGATCGCTTGGGCAAAGATGATGGGCATCACACCCGAAGCATTCAACCTCAATGGAATGTATTGTCTATTTCCATAAATATTACTCTGAGTGGTCGCCCTGCCAGCTGTTCGTCGAGCATACTGTACGGGAATTTTTCTTACCGCCATCACAAGTAACACACACAGTAAAATAATCACTACCCAAATCACTAACTCGATTAGCACCATCATCAAGCCACCATTATTTTCATTGACTCGAGAATAAAACTCTTGAAAAAAAGCCTGCGGTAAAGTGGCGATAATACCAACCATAATCAACAACGATATTCCGTTCCCTACACCTCTGTCAGTGATTTTTTCACCCAACCACATGGCAAAAATGGTACCGGTGACTAAGATGATCGTTGAAGAAAAAACAAACATGGGGCTTCTTCCTAAAATAAAAGCGCTATCAGGGACGCCCAATGCACTCAATCCAAAAATATAAGTTGGCGCTTGTACCACACAAATAACAATGGTTAACCATCGCGTGATTTGTGTGATTCGTCTACGACCACTTTCTCCTTCTTTTTGAAGTTTTTGTAAATATGGGACGCCAATCTGCATCAATTGCACAACAATGGAAGCCGATATATAAGGCATAATCCCCAGCGCAAAAACCGATGCTTTGGCAAATGCCCCACCAGTAAACATATTCAACAGTCCCAATAAATCACCGCCCCCAGCTCGATCTCCGAGGGCCGCCATTTGTTGCGAATCGATTCCTGGCAAAACAATTTGTGCCCCAACACGATAGACCAGTAATAAACCCAAAGTCAATAGAATCTTATCCCGCAGTTCGCGGATTTTATACATATTGGCAAAAACTTCAAAAAACTTTTTCACTAATCTATTTTACTTTTCTAGCCTCTCCTCCCGCTTTTTCGATTTCTTGTTTTGCTTTTTTTGAAAATTTATGGGCCGTAACTTTTACCGCAGAGGAAATGGAACCATTGGCCAAAATTTTGATCAAGTCATTTTTTCCTGCTAAACCCAATGAGTTAATTTTATCCAATCCTAGAACTTTTCCAATCTTTTTATGATCGATTAATTTCTGAATGGCATCTAAATTGACCGCTTGATACTCTTTTCTATTGATATTTTTAAATCCCCCTTTAGGAACCCGCCGTTGTAAAGGCATTTGACCGCCTTCAAATCCCAATTTTCTAGAGTACCCAGAACGAGATTGCTGACCTTTATGGCCACGACTGGCGGTCCCTCCTTTTCCCGACCCTTGACCTCGACCGAGTCTTTTTCCTTTTTTATGGACAGATCCCTTAATTGGTGTTAATGTATCTAGGCTCATTTCTTTTTGGTTTGAAGGGTTTTAACATGAACCAAGTGCTCTACTTTTTTCACCATCCCTAAAACGGATGGCGTGGCATCATGAACTACTTTTTTAGAAATGCCTCTCAAACCCAAAGCTTGTAAAGTTTGCTTTTGATTTTTCATTCTCTTGATAGAGCTTTTTATTTGGGTGATCTCTATTTGTGCCATCATCTTTTAATGGGTGAATACTTTTTCAAGTGATATTCCTCGTTGTTTGGCAATCATTTGAGGGGATCTTAACTGCAATAAGGCATCCATAGTAGCTTTGACCACATTGTGTGGATTAGAAGAACCTTGGGATTTAGAAAGGACATTATGAACCCCAACGGATTCCAAAACCGCTCTAACAGCACCTCCGGCAATCACACCCGTCCCCTCTGATGCCGGTTTAATAAATACCCGAGCTCCACCATACTTTCCTTTTTGTTGATGTGGTAGCGTCCCTTTTTCAATGGGAATTCGCACCAAATTCTTTTTGGCATCTTCTACGGCTTTGGAAATCGCTTCGGCGACTTCTTTGGCCTTCCCAAGTCCATAGCCGACAATACTCTCTTCATCGCCAACCACTACAATGGCTGAAAATCCAAAAGTTCGTCCACCTTTGGTCACTTTAGTCACTCGTTTTACACCCACTAGCCGGTCCTTTAAATCCAATCCAGCAGGTTTAATTTTTTCTATACTTCTGTATTTCTGGTACATATCTTTTTAAAACTTTAAACCACCTTCTCTTGCGCCTTCTGCCAATGACTTGACCCGACCGTGGTATCTATAGCCTCCTCGATCAAAATGAACTGATTTGATTTTTGCTTCTTTAGCTCTATTCGCTAGCAAGATACCCACTTGTTTGGCCAGAGCCACACCTGTTAATTTTTTTGATTCGAAATCGCTATCCCGCGAAGAAGCCGCTGTCAAGGTACTCCCCTTTTCATCATCAATCAATTGGGCATATATCTGTCGATTACTTCGAAAAACGCTCAATCGAGGTCGCTCAGAAGTCCCCTTCACCACGCCACGAATTCTTCGGCGAATACGATTTCTTTTAAATGTTTTTAGTGTGCTCATTTTTACGCTGATTTTCCGGCCTTACGTCTTATATGTTCTCCAACAAACCGGACCCCTTTTCCTTTATAGGGTTCTGGTTTGCGAAACGATCTGATTTTAGCGGCCACTTGACCCAATAATTGTTTATCATGGGACGTTAATGTAATCACGGGATTTTTTCCGCGTTCAGATTTCGTTTCTACTTTCACTTCTGGAGCAATGTCCAAAATGATATTGTGTGAAAACCCTAGTGATAAATCCAATAGTTGACCATTACAAGAGGCTCTATATCCAACGCCTACTAGTTCCAGTTCTAGGGTAAATCCTTTGGATACACCTTCTACCATGTTGGCAATCAATGAACGATATAATCCATGTTTTGATTGAGCTTGCTTTGTTTGAGAATCATTAGAAACCACAATCTTGTCTTCTTGATGTGATACCCTTACCGTGTCATAAGATTGATGCAAAACACCAAGTTTTCCCTCAACCAATACGGATTGCGGGGCGATGGTGACCTTGACATCTTGAGGGACAGTAATGGGGGCCTTGCCTATTCTACTCATTTTTCTGATTAATACACATAGCAAATCAATTCACCACCGAGATTCAATTTTGAGGCTTGCTTACTGGTCATCACCCCTTTTGAAGTTGAAATAATAGATACTCCCAATCCATTGATGATGCGAGGTAAATGACTGGCTCCAACATATTTTCTAACGCCAGGTTTTGATACCCGTTGGATTTCTTTGATCACTGGATCTTTGGTTCTTTGATCATACTTCAACGCGATTAAGATCTCACCCTGAGGTTCATGTTCCAAAAACTTGTAACTCAATATATATCCTTGATCAAATAGAATCTTGGTGATTTCTTTTTTGATATTTGATGCCGGAATAGAAACCACTCGATGTCCTGTTGAAGACGCGTTTCTAATTCGCGTTAAATAATCGGCTATTGGATCTGTTACCATCTTTTCACTCTATATTTAATTTACCAACTGGCTTTTGTTATCCCCGGAATCAATCCCTTATTGGCCATTTCTCGAAACTTGACCCTTGATATCCCAAATTGACGCATATATCCTTTGGGTCTCCCGGTCAAGGCACACCGATTTCTCATCCGAACTGGCGATGCATTTCGAGGTAATTTTTGCAATCCTTGATAATCTCCTGCTTTTTTTAAAGCCAGTCGTTTTACAGCATATCGGGCCACAATACTGGCTCGTTTGACTTCTCGGGCTTTCATTGATTCTTTGGCCATAATCTTTAATTTTTCTTTTTAAATGGTAGTCCCAATTCTCTCAGCAGGGCTAATGCTTCTCGATCTGTGGCGGCACTAGTGACAAATGTGATGTCCATACCACTGATTTTATTGACTTTATCAATATCTATTTCTGGAAAAATGATCTGTTCTCTTATTCCCAAATTATAATTTCCTCTCCCATCGAATGACGACTCCTTTAGTCCTTGGAAATCACGTACTCTTGGAAGTGCCGTCGTTATCAATCTATCCAAAAATTCGTACATATGTTGAGATCTCAGGGTCACTTTCACACCGATGGGAACCTTTTTTCTCAATTTAAAACTGGCAACATCTTTTTTAGATAACGTTGGGATAGCTTTTTGTCCAGCAATTTGAGTGATTTCTTCTAAAGCATAATCAATGAGCTTTTTTTCAGCCACAGCGCGACCGACCCCCTTGCTGATGATGATTTTTTCAACTTTAGGCACCTGCATAATGCTTTTATAATCCAATTCCTCTTTTAAACTTGGACGAATACGATTGAAATATTCAGCTTTTAATCTTGGCGTATAGTTCATGACTTAAACCGGTTCAGAAGTTTTAATGGCATATCTGATTTTTTGTTTTCCATCCATTCGATAACCAATGCGCGTTGTTTCTCCTTTGGAAATCAAACTCAAATTAGAAATATGAATAGGCGCTTCTTTTTCAATGATCCCCCCTTTGGCATTTTCTCGACTGGGTTTGGTATGGCGTTTAACCATATTGACACCACCGACAATGGCTTTATTGGTTTTGGTGATGATTTTCATTATGGTCCCTTGTTTGCCTTTGTGTTCACCAGCAATGATCTTAACAGCGTCTCCTTTTTTAATCTTTATTTTCTTTGTCATGGCCAATATTTAGAGTACTTCAGGGGCTAATGAAATGATTTTCATGAATTTTTTATCTCGCAATTCTCTCGCAACAGGACCAAAAACTCTAGTTCCTCTCATTTCACCTGTAGGATTTAACAACACGCAAGCATTATCATCAAAACGAATATAAGAACCATCATTTCTTCTAATCTCTTTGACAGTCCTGACCACGACAGCGGTTGAGACTTCTCCTTTTTTAAGCGTACCTGAAGGAGTCGCAACTTTGACCGTGACGACTATTTTATCCCCAATGGAAGCATATCTTCGACCAGTTCCTCCTAAGATCCGAATGGTGAGCACTTCTTTTGCTCCAGTGTTATCGGCTACTTTTAATCGCGATTCCTGCTGTACCATCTTATTTGGCTTTTTCTATGATTTGGATCAATCGCCAACATTTCGTCTTGCTCAACGGTCTGGTTTCCATAATTTTTACTGTATCACCAATATGGCATTGATTTTCAGGGTCATGAGCTACATATTTTTTTGTTCGAAGGACAAACTTTCCATATTTTTTATGTTGAACGCGGCGGACTTCTCTAACCAGAATTGATTTTTCCATTTTATTGCTGACCACAACACCGATACGTTCTTTACGTTCGTTTCTTTCTATTTTGGTAGCTGTACTCATTGGGGGCTTTGTTTATCTTGTTCTCTTTGACGATCCTCTTGTATTTTACCCAGTTGGGTTTTTAGTCGAGCGATCAATCGTCGATTGATTCGTAATTGCAATGGATTTTCAATTTCGTTAACCTTTTTATTGATTTTCAACTTTTGTTGCCTAAGGGTCAATTGATCAATTTTTTCAAGTATTTGATTCTCATCCAATAAAACCACTTCTGATTGTTTCATGATCGACTATTGATAATTTCTTGAAATAATGAATTTGGTTTTGACAGGTAACTTTTGTGCGGCCAAGCGCAATGCTTCCGTAGCGATATCTTTGGTGACACCAGCGACTTCAAATAACACCAGACCTGGACGAACCACAGCCACAAAATACTCTGGCGCTCCTTTTCCTTTACCCATCCGGACTTCCAATGGCTTTTTCGTGATGGGTTTATTGGGAAATATCTTAATCCATAATTGACCTTCTCGTTTCATATAACGAGTCGCGGCAATCCGAGCCGCTTCAATTTGTCTAGAAGTTATAAAACAAGAATCCAATGATTTGATACCAAACATCCCATAGGCCAATTGGTGTCCTCGCTGAGAATTTCCTTTCATGCGACCCTTTTGGGCTCTACGGTATTTGGTCTTCTTTGGTTGTAACATTTTTCTAGCCTTTCAGTTACTTTTTTTGACCTCGTTTACGTCCCGCACCAAAACTCTTTTTGCTCAAGCCAACCAATGGTGATAATTCGCGCTTACCAAACACTTCATTTTTCATGATCCATACCTTGACGCCAATTCGTCCATAGGTTGTATTGGCTTCAACCACTTCATAATCGACATCGGCACGAAAAGTCGATAACGGAATACGGCCTTGTTTATAGGTTTCTGAACGGGCCATTTCAACACCATTTAGTCGTCCCGATACTTTAACTTTAATCCCTTCGGCATTGGTTCTCATGGTCGCGGCAATAGCCATTTTAACGGCTCTCCGATATGAAATCCGACTTTCAATTTGACGAGCAATACTGGAAGCTACCAACCGAGCTGACAGCTCGGGTTTACGCACTTCAAATATTTTAATAACAATGTCTTTTTGAGTCAATCGTTTTAATTCCTCTTTAAGTCGGTTAACTTCTTTTTGTCCCGTTCCAATAATATACCCAGGTCGGGCGGAAGTAATGGATATGGTGACAATTCTGAGGGTTCTTTCAATGGCTATACTGGCGATACCCGCTTTTGAATTTCTAGCATATATATACCGTCTGATTTTATCGTCTTCAACTAATTTATCGCGATAATTTCGGCCACCAAACCAACTAGAATCCCATCCTTTGATGATACCCAGCCGATTACCTATTGGATTTGTTTTTTGCCCCATTTGATTACGTTGATTGAATTGGTTGTACATTCAACACCAAAGTCGTATGATTGGTTCGTTTTCTGATTCGATGAACACGACCTCTCGAGGCAAAGCGTATTCTTTTAAGCATCGCCCCTGAATCGACTCTAATCTCTTTAATTCTAAAATCGAATTCTTCGATATCGTTGTCTTGATTTTTCAATTGCCAACTGTTTAATGCACTCAACAGCAATTTTTCAACTCGAATGGACGCGGCTTTGGAACTGAATTTCAAAACATTTAAGGCTTGTTTGACATCGAGTCCTCGTATTTGATCGGCAACTAATCTCATTTTTCTTGGGGAAACAGGACATTTGTTGAGTTTCACAACAACGATATCTTTTTTTTGTTCCTTACGTTTTATAGCGACTGCTCGCTTTCTTGATCCCATGATTTAAAGCCTTACTTTTTACCTTTATTTCCTTTGATATGTCCTCTAAAATTTCTCGTATGGGCAAATTCACCCAGTTTATGTCCTACCATGAATTCTGTTATATAAACAGGAATATGTTTTCGTCCATTATGGACTCCAATGGTTTGCCCGACAAAATCCGGTGTAATCAACGAAGCTCGAGACCAGGTTTTAATGACTTCCCGACGGCCTTCGGCGATATTTTTCTTTAGTTTTTTTTCTAAAGAATGATGTACAAAAGGACCTTTTTTTATTGATCTAGGCATAATGCATTATTTTCTTCGACGTTCAATAATGAATTTATTGGACTTTTTCTTTTTATTTCGAGTCCGGAATCCCTTCGCAGGAATACCGTTTCGAGATCTGGGATGACCCCCCGAAGCTTTTCCTTCACCACCACCCATGGGATGATCCACTGGATTCATGGCCACACCTCTGGTCCGAGGTCTTCGTCCTAGCCATCTGGATCGTCCAGCTTTTCCAGAAATTTGCAATTGATGGTCAGAATTCGAAACCACACCAATGGTGGCCATACAATTGGCCAATAATAATCGGATTTCGTTAGACGGTAACTTGATAGTGGCATATTTTCCATCGCGAGCAACCAACTGGGCAAAAGAGCCGGCACTTCGAGCTATCACAGCGCCTTGGCCTGGTTTTAATTCGATACAACAAATCACGGTACCTAGTGGAATATTAGCCAACTGCATGGCATTCCCTATATTGGGGGGAACTGATTTTCCAGATTCAATTTTTTGTTGGACTTTCAAACCGTTTTGAGCGATGACATAACGCTTTTCACCATCGTTGTATTTGACGAGTGCAATAAATGCACTTCGGTTGGGATCGTATTCAATGGATTGAACCGTTGCTTTAAGATTGAATTTATCTCGTTTAAAATCAATGATTCGGTATTTCCGTTTATGTCCGCCTCCCCTATAACGAACCGTCATTCGACCAACATTATTACGACCGCCACTTCGTTTATTGGGAACCAATAAACTCTTTTCCGGCTGATCGGTTGTGATGGCATCAAAGCCATTGACAATCCGAAATCGTTGGGCGGCTGTGATGGGTTTCAATTTTCTAACTGGCATCTCTAATCATTATTAAATGCTGGTATATAAATCAATTTGGTCGCCTTCCACAAGTTGTATCATGGCTTTTTTGGTGTAATTAGTTTTTCCTCTTTGAACGCCCGTTTTTGTGAACTTCGTAAAGCGCTTGGCACCATAAATCATGGTGCGCACTTTATCAACTCGAACATCATAATAATCTTCAACGGCTTTCTTGATCTGAATTTTATTGGCTTTAGGATGTACAAAAAAAGAATAACAGTTTTTTAGTTCGCTAGCATCCGATGCTTTTTCAGTCACAATGGGTTCTATCAATACATTCATGATTTTAAAGCTGATTCAATTTGTTTAATGGCTTGTTGTTCTAGAACAATGCATTTTGCATCACTGATATCATAGGTATTCAATTCGGTATTGACAACCACTTTGGCTTTTTGTAAATTCCTTGAAGCCAAATACACATTTTTATTTTGTTGAGACAAGACCACCAATGTTTTTGTTTGGTCTATTCCCAAATCATGTAAACTTTGAGTCAACTCTTTGGTTTTAGGTTGTTTCAATTCAAACTTATCAACCACTTTGAGTTCTTTGTTTTTAACTTTTTGAGACAATGCCGATTTACGAGCTAACTTTTTAAGTTGCTTATTGACTTTTTGTTCGTAAGATCGAGGTTTAGGACCGAAAGTGCGACCTCCTTTTCTAAAAATGGGGTTTTTAATACTGCCAACACGAGCCGCCCCTGTTCCTTTTTGTCTTCTTAATTTTCGAGTGCTCCCAACGATTTCGCCACGCTCTTTGGTTTGGTGTGTTCCACTCCGCTTATTGGCTAGAATCGCTTTGACATCTAAGTAAATAGCATGTTGGTTGGGTTCTATACCAAATACCGATTTATTTAATCGAACGGTGTTTTGGGTTTCTTTCCCTTCTTGTGTTAAGACCTTGAGTGTCATTATTTTCTAACCGTAACGAAAGTGTTATTGTGTCCGGGGACGGCTCCTTTGAGTACCATCAAGTTCTTTTCAGGCAAAATTTTAAGCACTTTTAAATTCAACACTTTGACTTTTCGATTTCCAGTTTGACCCGCCATTTTCATGCCTTTAAAGACCCGAGAGGGATCGGATGCGGCACCGATAGATCCTGGGGCCCTCTTCCGATTATGTTGCCCATGAGAAGCATCTCCTACCCCAGCAAATCCGTGTCTTTTGACGACTCCTTGAAACCCTTTCCCTTTTGATTTTGCGGATACATCCACAAATTCACCTTCTTCAAAATGGGTAACGGTTATTTGATCTCCAAGTTGATGTGTGGTTGGAAAATTTTTAAACTCCACCAATTTTCTTTTCGGATTCGTTTTGGATTTTGAAAAGTGGCCTTTGATAGACTTGGTGATTTTTTTTTCATTCAAATCTTCAAAGCCCAGTTGTAAGGCATGATAACCATCCGTTTCTTGAGTCTTGATTTGGGTCACCACGCAAGGACCCATTTGCAAAATAGTACAAGGAACGTTTTTACCTTGTGCATTGAAAATGCTAGTCATCCCTATTTTTTTTCCTATGAGTCCAGACATGCTTATAAAGTCGCCTATATTGAATTTATCCTATACTTTTATTTCTACTTCGACACCACTCGGTAGTTCTAACTTCATCAAAGCATCAATTGTCTTGGATGAAGAACTGTAGATGTCCATCAATCGCTTATACGAACAAAGTTTAAACTGTTCTCTTGATTTTTTATTGACATGAGGCGAACGAAGCACAGTAAATATTCTCTTGTGCGTTGGCAATGGGATGGGGCCTGTAACGACGGCTCCGGTCGTCTTGACCGATTTGACAATTTTATCAGCAGATTTATCGACCAATGAATAATCATAAGATTTTAACTTGATTCGTATTCTTTGACTCATAATTAAACAACTAAAACTTTTCCTTTCACTTCTTCAATCACCTTTTCAACAATGCTTGGTGGTAATTCCGAATAATGAGAAAATTCCATGGTCGAAGTGGCTCGGCCTGATGACAAGGTTCTCAAAGTGGTTACATAGCCAAACATTTCAGCCAGTGGCACTTGGACTTTAATCACTTTAGATCCTGCCCTATCGTCCATTGAACTCACTTGACCTCGGCGTCGATTCAAATCTCCAACAATGTCGCCCATACTTTCTTCAGGGGTCAACACTTCTAGTTTCATAATGGGTTCCATGATCACTGATTTGGCCAATTGTGCCGCGTTTCTAAATCCAAGCTTGGCACAAAGCTCAAACGAGAGAGAGTCCGAATCCACAGCATGAAATGAACCATCATTAAGCACAATCCGCATGGAATCGATTTCAAAGCCGGCCAAAGGACCATTTTTCATGGCCTCTTTAAATCCTTTCTCAACCGATGGAATAAATTCCTTAGGAATATTTCCACCCTTGACATTATTGATGAATTCCAAACCTGTTTCATTTTCTTCTGTCGGACCAATTTCAAAAATGATATCAGCGAATTTTCCACGACCTCCCGTCTGTTTTTTGTAGACTTCTCGATGTGGAGCCGTCGCTGTTAGGGCCTCTTTGTATTCCACTCGAGGGCGCCCTTGATTAACATCGACTTTAAATTCTCTTTTGAGTCTATCTACAATGATATCCAAATGCAATTCTCCCATTCCTGAAATAATGGTTTGACCTGAAGCTGGATCTGTTCGAACTTGGAACGTCGGATCTTCTTCCACTAATTTTCCCAACGCAATCCCCAAACGATCGATGTCCGCTTTGGTTTTGGGTTCGACTGAAATACCGATAACCGGATCTGGGAAATCCATGCTTTCTAAAACAATGGGGGATTTTTCTGATGATAACGTGTCTCCCGTTTTAATGTCTTTAACCCCAACGGCTGCACCGATATCCCCCGCTCGAATGGTGTCGATAGCGTTCTGTTTATTGGAATGCATCTGGTATATCCTCGATATTCGTTCTTTTTTACCTGTTCGATTGTTCAACACAAAAGAACCGGCATCTAACTTTCCAGAATACACTCTAAAGAAAGCTAATCTTCCCACAAAGGGATCGGTGGCGATTTTAAATGCCAGCGCAGAAAAAGGTTCTTCAACCCTCGGGCCTCTTAAGGCGGTTCGACCATCATCGGGGTTAACCCCTTCAATGGCCTTTTTATCCTCCGGAGACGGCAAGTACTGGCAAACGGCATCCAATAAAAACTGAACTCCTTTATTTTTAAAAGCCGAACCACAGACCATGGGTATAATGCTCATATCTTGGGTGGCTGCTCTCAAGGCTGTATGAATTTCTTGAGGCGTAATCGAATCCGGATTATCGAAAAACTTTTCCAAAATCTCATCATCATAATCCGCAACCGCTTCAATCAATTGGGCACGATATTCCTCAACTTCTTGTTTCATCGCATCTGGAACCTCCACCACATCGTATGTTGAACCATAGTTTTCATCATGCCAAATGATGGCGCGGTTGGTCACTAAATCCACAATGCCTCTAAAGTCCTCTTCTTCACCAATATTCAATACCACTGGAACGGCATTGGATTTAAGCATGGTTTTGACTTGATGGCAAACTCCCAAGAAATTGGCCCCTTGTCTATCCATTTTATTGACAAAGCCAATTCGCGGGACCTTGTAGTTATCGGCCAAACGCCAATTGGTTTCGGATTGAGGCTCTACCCCATCGACAGCGGAAAACAAAAACACCAAACCATCGAGCACTCTCAAGGATCTATTGACTTCCACCGTAAAATCAACATGTCCCGGGGTATCGATGATATTGAGATGAAATTTTTTTGAATCGGGTAGTAATTGACCTTGTTTGGTAGGAAAATGCCAGTCGCATGTGGTCGCGGCAGAAGTAATGGTGATGCCTCTTTCTTGTTCTTGAGCCATCCAATCCATAATGGCGGCACCATCATGTACTTCACCTATTTTATGGCTCATACCAGTATAAAATAAAATACGCTCGGTGGTCGTGGTTTTTCCAGCATCAATATGGGCTGTTATACCGATATTTCTAGTTAACTTTAAATCTCTATCCTTTCCCATCATCCAAATGATATCTTAACCGTATTGCTTATAGTAATGCATTAAAACCTAAAATGTGAAAAGGCTCGATTGGCTTCAGCCATTTTATGCGTATCGACTCTCTTCTTAACGGCATTTCCTTCTTCTTTGGCCGCGGCCAATATCTCGTTGGCTAACTTCAAAGCCATGGATTTTTCATTGCGAGCTCGTGCATGGGTGATTAACCATTTGATAGCTAGCGACACCTTTCTTTCGGGTCGTATTTGCATCGGAATTTGAAAGGTGGCTCCTCCAATTCTTCGACTTCGAACTTCCACATAAGGCATTACATTAGAAAGGGCCTCTTTCCAAATTTGAAGTCCGGATTTTTCCTGGTCTTCTTTTCTTTCTTCCACAATATCCAAGGCATCATAAAACAAAGACAAAGCCACGGACTTTTTTCCATCATGCATCAAATTATTCACAAAACGAGTCACCAACTGATCATTGAACCTTGGATCAGGGGCTAATTTTCGTTTTTTGGCTCTTCTTTTTCTCATTTAAAAGGGTCTAACTGATGGGGCTTTATTATTTCTTGGGTCTTTTGGTGCCATATTTGGATCGACGTTGAAGTCTTCCTTCCACACCAGCGGTGTCCAGGGCGCCTCTTACAATATGATATCTGACACCGGGAAGATCTTTGACTCTACCCCCTCTGACCAGTACAATGGAATGTTCCTGAAGATTGTGTCCTTCACCAGGAATGTAAGCATTGACTTCTTTACCGTTGGTCAGACGAACACGGGCCACTTTACGCATGGCCGAATTGGGCTTTTTAGGCGTTGTTGTATATACTCTCGTACAAACCCCTCTACGTTGTGGACAAGAATCCAAAGCAGCCGCTTTACTCTTTTTGGCAATCGAGGTTCTCCCTTTTCTAACTAACTGCGCAATCGTTGGCATAAACTGTAATTCGCCCCCTTATTTTTGAGGGGTGCAAATGTAATCGTTTTTAGATTAAAAAGGCTAATCTTTTTATCACATCATTTCGATAGGGAATTATTTGAATTTCTGCTGGCCATTCTGGAATTGATTAATCCATCGTATTTAAAAATATCCTTCGTGGAGCAGTTGAAATATCCGTTATCTCAACAACTCGAATTCTTCTAGGCTTTGGAAGTAGGTCAAACCTTTATTTTTGAAGTTGTGGAACGGTTATATATTCATGGTATCAATGCGATTTCAGAAGCCCTCGAATCAAATCACTCCATTGAAAAAATTTGGGTTTCAAAAGATTACCATCATTGGCATCTCTCTTCATTATTACAAAGAGCTCGAAAAAGTCAAATCCCGATACAATACGTTCCAAAACAAAGGTTATTCAAACTATCCACCCATTCGAAAACCAAAATAGTCGCCTTGGGTAGTCCCATTCAATATGTTTCTTTTGAAAAACTATTAGCCCAACTTCTCCATGAACGATTGGATTTTGTTTTTCTTATGCTGGACGGCGTTACTAATATCCGAAATTTTGGAGCCATCGTACGAACTGCTGTGGCCACTTCTATTTCAGCCATTATCATCAGTAACCATCATTCTGTTGGTATAACTTCGGATGTTATTTCAACTTCTTCAGGCGGTATTTTTAAAATTCCCATTGTCAGAGTGAATCATTTAAAAGATGTCCTCTATCAATTAATTGATCGAAAGATTCCAATCATTGGATTGGATGAAAAAAGTCCACATTCTATTTTTGAAACTTCTTTTAAAAAACCGCTGGCTATAGTGGCCGGTGATGAACACAAAGGGATTTCTAAAGGGGTGAAACAATTGGTTACTCATCTTGTTCATCTCCCCATGGCCAAACAGATGAGTTCTCTGAATGTTTCAATCGCTTGTGGTATTACGCTTTACCATATCAATCAACATCCACTGGGTTAACCCTCTTTCTATTTCATGAATACGATACCACTTGCGCAAAGAGTCAGACCCCAAACAATTAATCAATTTGTAGGTCAAAAGCATTTGGTTGGGCCAAAGGGAAGTCTCCATTGTTTTTTAGATGGTCAAAGTTTGAGATCGATGATTTTTTGGGGCCCACCGGGTTCAGGAAAAACGGCTTTGGCAGAAATTTTGGCCAAACGTCAATCCCGACCCTTTGTCAAATTATCAGCTATTCATACCAGTGTAAAACAAATACGAGAAGTTTTAGCTCAATCGAAAAATCAATCATCCATAGAAAACAGAACTGTATTATTGGTTGATGAAATTCACCGATTTTCTAAATCACAACAAGATTCTCTTCTGGAAGGGGTTGAAACAGGTATTATCACATTGATTTCTGCTACCACTGAAAATCCTGGCTTTGAAGTCATCAATGCCTTATTATCTCGATGTTTAGTTTACATATTAAACCCGCTAACGGAAGCCGAATTAAAAACTATTTTAGAACAAGCCATACAACGGGATGAAGTATTAAACAAACGGGATATTCATTTAAAGCAAACCGATGCCTTAATGATCAGTGCTGGTGGAGATGCTCGAAAAATGCTTTCCATATTTGAATTATTGGTCATCTCTTGCGATCAAAGCAAACCATTGACCGTTACCAATGAATTGATTCAACAAACGCTTCAAACAAAAAATTTCGTTTTCGATAAAAAAGGAGATGCCTATTATGATCGTATATCGGCTTTTATTAAATCCATTAGGGGAAGTGATCCAAACGCAGCGCTTTACTGGTTGGCTTCGATGATCGAATCAGGACAAGACCCTGTTTTTATTGCGCGAAGATTGATCATTTTAGCATCGGAAGATATTGGATTGGCTAACCCCAATGCCTTATTATTGGCCAATGCTACATTTGAAGCTGTTCAAAAAATCGGACTACCTGAAGCCAAAATCATTTTGAGTCAATGTGTCATTTATCTGGCCTCTAGTGCAAAAAGTAATTCGGCCTACATAGCCATTAAGAATGCTGAAAAATTACACCGTCAAAATCCAAACCTTTCTGTTCCAATGCATTTGAGAAATGCTCCAACGGCTTTCCATAAATCATTGGGTGCCGCCAAAAATTATAAATATGCTCATGATTATCCCAATGAATTTGTGATTCAAGACTACATGCCGGAGAAAATCAAAAATTCCCAGGTTTACTTTCCAAATAGTAATCCGCAAGAAGAAAAATTAAGAAGGCGATTAGAAAAATTATGGAATGAAATTTATCGTTATTAAGTCCAAGCGAAACCCAATACCTTATTCTGATTCCAATGTACAAAACCGTACTTCCCAATGAAGATGATTCCAGAGATAAACAACGGCAAGTTGAAGATATGTTTAATCGTATCTCACAAAAATATGATCGGCTTAATCGAATCATCACCTTTGGGATGTACGATCAGTGGCGGAAAAAATTGGCTAAACTGGTAGAAAATCAATCTCCAACAAAAATTCTTGATTTAGCGACGGGGACTGCCGATTTTGCTATCTCAGTGAGCCATATTCCAAATGTGAAAATCATCGGCGTCGATATTTCTGAAAAAATGTTAGAGGTTGGGCTTTCAAAAATCAAGCAAGCCGGCTTGAATAATGTCATAGAATTGCGATTAGGATCAGCAGAGTCTCTAGATTTTGATAATGAATCTTTTGATATAGTGATGGTTTCTTTCGGTTTGAGAAACTTTCAAAATCTTGAAAAAGCATTAACAGAAATTTTTCGAGTGATCAAAAAAGGAGGTTATTTGATAACGCTTGAAACCTCCAGACCAAAAAATTGGTTTATCAAACCATTTTATATTTTTTACACAGTTGGCATCATGCCATTAATGACTAAATTATTATTTCAAGAAAAGTCCGCTTACTTGTATTTGTCAAAATCGGCTCTTTTGTTTCCATCGAGTGAACAACTCATCGGTCTAATGAAAAGAATTGGTTTTAAATCCGTTAAACACCAACCTCAGATATTTCAAATTTCTAGTATCTATGTGGCGAGCAAATAATCAAAGAAAAGTTACCATTGATTCAGGTTCCACTTCAAATATTTCTTAATGAATAAACAATGTTTCGAATTCTAGAAAATTTGGAAATAATTTTAGCTTATAAAATTTAATGATTTGAAATCCAAACTATTTAATGTCTTCATTCTTGGCTTTTTCATGCTCTCTGGATTTTCTAGCATGGGGCAAAGAACTTATGTAAAAAACAGAGTTCTTAATGACAATAATCTCAATTGGAGTGGATTCTCTGCTGGAATTCAATTAGGGACAAACTATTTTGATCATCATCGATTTATTTTAGAAAAAATCAAAAATCAAAAAGTATTACACATTAGCCATGGACTGGGGTTTAATATTGGAGTTGTCTTTAAATGTCGATTCCACGAATTTTTACAGTTGAGTTTAGAACCTTCCTTTTTGATTGGTAATAAACAAGAAGTATCTTTTACATTTGATGGGAATACTAAACCATTATCTGTTACACCAGATATGATTTCTCTTTCTGATAAAGAACAAGAAGTAACTCATAGGGTTGAAAAATTATCTTTTGCGCCGAATATGTTTTCTCTTCCTTTACTTGTAGAGGTCGGAATTTATCGCTTGAATAACATAAGGCCTTTTTTAGCATCTGGACTTTCACTTAGCTATAACATTGTTGAAAGGTATGAAGCTGATGAACTCATCAAAATAGAGAACCCAACATTTTTCAACAGAAAAAAGTTTTCACTAAATTATGAAATTGGCCTCGGTATTGAATTTATTTTTGACAAATTTCGTTTATCCCCTTCTATAAGATGGTCCATGTTACTAGGCAATATTGTCAATCCGTCTAAAGAAGAAGGATTAGCAGTAAAACATGGAAAACATTCCGTATTTACAGTAAACTTCGGAGTTATTATTTTTTGAAATACGATTCCCTATTTCTAATCTTATACAAACAAATCCCCACGGTAGAAGCCACATTTAAACTATCGACAGCTTGGTGTTTTGAAAATTTATCAATCGATATCCATTGGGATATCATTGGATGAAGATTTTTGCTTATTCCTTGTGATTCATTACCAAATAGTAGAATAAAGGATTCCTCAAAATAGAAATCATTCATTGAGTCTCCCTTTGGTGATGTGCCATAAACCGGTTTATTCTGAGAACTCAAAAAGTCTAAAAGATTGGTATAGTGGCAATTCACTCTACAGAATGAGCCCATTGAGGCTTGAATCACTTTTGGATTGTAACAATCGACGGAGTCTTCACTACAAATCAATTGCCTAAAACCAAACCAGTCGCACAATCGAATAATCGTTCCCAAGTTACCAGGATCTTGGATTCGATCGATGACAATATCAATTTTTTGAGTTTCAATCTCCGCTTTTGGAGGCATTTCGAAAATGCCAAGTATAGAACTAGGGGTTTTAAAATTCGATATCTTATGCATTTGTTGGGCGTTAATTAATTCCAATTGCACATCATTACGCCAGTCAGTACTGTATATTCGATGGATTGTTAACCCTTGATCAATACACTGATCAACCACTTTTTGGCCTTCTGCTACAAAAAGTCTAGTTTTAGCTCTATATTTCTTTAATTGAAGTTTTTTTAATAACGAAATTTGAGATTTAGAAATCATATGTTTTTGCTAGATTGGAAATAGTTGTTTTGAAACCTTAGCATCGTTAACTTTTAATCATAGAAAGTTGCAATTATCTTTAGTTTTAAACGCAAAGTTGGAACAATGGGGAGACTTATAGAATAGGTTATTGGTCGATGGAAAATCACCGTAACTTCCAGATAAGGAATGTACAATCGATGCGTTTATAATATAAATTCCCTTTTCCGTTTTAATATTGCTAAATTATCGACAGATCGACACTAACGTGACTGGAATTTTGCAATCTAGTTGATAATATGATTGAGACAGAATTTTTATTCAATTTATAGGTGTTTAGCTTTCGAATTATTGGCAAAATAGGTGTGATAACCATCGTTTTAATTATCAGTAATTGTAGCGTTACCAAACATTTATCTGAGGATCAATTATTAATTATGAATCAATCATTGGTTGTTGATAATCAAACGGTTAAAAATCATGATCCTATTGATTTATCGGTTAATGCCCCCAATAAACGGTTTTTAAATATTCCTTTTGGGCTTCACCTATACAATTTAGCCTCTACTAATTCAGATGAGAAATTCGAATCTTGGTTGAACAAAAGACCCAAAAGATTGAACAGGGTTCATCGTCTGATTTCGCCTAAACAAGTTGAAACAATAAAAAACTATAAATCTTCATTCAACAACTGGCTAAAAAATGCCGGTGAAGCTCCCAAACTAATAGATAGTTTATCTTTAGAATATATTCGAGAAGAAATTCGCGCTTATTATAATAATTATGGATTTTTAGACGCTGAAGTATCCTATACGATTCAGCCATTTGATACCAGCAAAGCCAACTTAAATTTTATCGTCCATACGAATGATCAGTACTTTCTCGATGCCGTTGATTATCAGTCGATTTCTCCTGAATTAGATACGCTATTAAAACATTCATCGGATTTATCGCTGATTAAAAAAGGAGATCCTCTTCGGTTTTCAGATTTGCAAGAAGAAAGACGTCGTATTGTCAATTATTTAAGAAATAATGGCGTTTATAATTATCAACAAAATAGCATCCGGTTTGAATTGGGGATTGATAGTTTAAATCATGAATTGTATCTGCCTTTAAAAATTGATCTCGGAGGGTTTCAAAAAAGAGCTTCCAATTTTTCGGACTACCTCTTAGAACCATATGTCCCCTATAAAATTGGTAAAATCGATGTCTACATCAACAGGGTGGACTCGGCCATTGGGACATCTGAGGACTTAAATAGTTTAGAATATGGTGATTTTACTATTTACTCGAGAGGAAAACTAAAATACAAACCAAGTACTCTCACAAGAGGAATTGAAATAAAACTCGATAGCCTTTACAGAGATGTCGATAGGAATGAAACTTTAAGATACTATACCTCACTTGAAAATTTCAAATACCCACGGATTGATTTTATTCCCGATCCAAACAAAGAACGAAGTTTAATTTCATCAATTAATTTAACACCAAAAGATCGATTCCGGCTCGGAATTGAATTCGATGTATCAACTTCACAAGTTCAAGATTTTGGAATAGGTTCTATTGTCTCTTTTGAAGTGAGAAATGTATTTCGTGGGGCTGAAATTTTACGATTGAGTTTTGATAATACCATTGGCTCATCGAGTGACATCCCTACTCCAAGTGATGAATTTTTTAATCTTTATGAAGTTGGGGCGAATTTATCCATGGAAATCCCTCGGATATTTTTTCCGATTCGGTTTAATCGGTTGATCCCTCCAAAAATGTTACCTCAAACTAATATTTTGTTTGGCACTTCGATTCAGAGGAATATAGGACTTGATAAACAGTTTTATGATGCGGTTTATTCTTTTCAATGGAATCCAAATTCAAATACAAGTATTAGTTTTTCTTTACTGGATTTTGAATATGTCAATAACCAAAATATTGATAATTTTTTCAATGTTTATACGAACACCTATCAAAGAGTTAATGCCATTGCAGAAAGCTATGATGATTTTTCAGAATATAAAAACCAAGGTGGTGATTTAGAAATTCCTCGGGGGGTGTTGGGGTTTTTAAACACCTCTACGAACCCATCCATGGAGTCTTTTTTTAGAGATAATCACTTTCGAGTTTTAAATAACCTAAAAGAACGGTATGATCGATTGGTTTCAAATAATTTGATTCTTGGATCGTCATTAAATATTAATTATTCCACTCAAGAAAATTTCGCGGATGAGCATTTTTTCCAAATAAGAGGTGGCTTAGATTGGGTCGGGACCATTTTAAATGATATCGTCCTAAGAAATAGGCGAAATTCAATCAATGATCAAGGAAAATACGAATGGGGAGGTGTAGAACCTTCTCAGTTCATCAAAATTGAATTGGATGTGGTCAAAAGATGGTCTTTGGGTTCTAGACAAGTACTTGCATTGAGACTTTTCAATGGTATCGCCATCCCTTTTGGAAACTCTAATAATATTCCATTTGCTGAATCTTATTTTGCCGGTGGAACTAATGATAATAGAGCTTGGCGAGTCTATTCTTTGGGGCCCGGAACAAACCAAACTCAGCAAGAATTGAATGAAGCTAATTTTAAATTGTTTTCTAGTTTAGAATATCGATATCCCATCTTGGGGGGACTCCATGGGGCCTTTTTTCTAGATGTCGGCAATATATGGAACACATTAGATGATGTGGATGATCCCTCTCTACGATTCGATGGCTTCTCCGATTTATCAGAATTAGCGGTGGGGGTTGGGCTTGGATTGAGGTATGACTTTCGGTTTTTTGTGCTTCGATTGGATACTGGATTTAAAGCCCATGATCCAGCACAAGATATCGGTCAACGTTGGTGGAGTGGATTATCTCTTGATCAAGCGGTCTTCAATATTGGCATCAATTATCCCTTTTGATTTGATCTTGTGAACTATTGATGAGCTTACCCTTAATCTATCCATGACGAAATGGCTTTCATGTGTGTTAGATAATTTATGGTTTCACATCAACAGTGAATGTATATGACTTATCGGTATTTGCTACGACATTGGACAACTTGACTGAAGGAGAATCATAGGTCATTCCTGGTTTCAATACGACATCACGAACATCAGGAGATCCGATGTCAAAATGATCTCCTTGATAAGTATAATTAGGAGAGGGGCTCATATCGATCAGGTGAGGAGTGCCCCAAGAATCCAACCAGTTGACCATGATCCCTTGGCTATTGTTCGACATGATGGAATGACTGTCTGTAAGATGTGATCTTTGATCCCAAAAATCAAAATCCCGATACTCGATGTAATATCGATCTCCATGGGGTGTTTTAATGGTTACGGCAACAACATTTTCTGAGTCATTGATGGGATAAACAGTTACTGAATGTCTACCAACTTCCATTATGGTTGTTTTTTGAGTCGTCGAAAGCCAAGAAAGTTGATCTCGAAATGCCACATTCAAATTGTACCCATAATTGTTCCCTCCCATGATATCGAATTGATTTCCATAATCCAAACTAAGATTTTCTCCGTTATTTGGGATTTCGGGTTGGTAATGGTAATATTCGCCATTCGTTTTTGATTTAGCATGGGTACCGATATCCAAGCAATGGATGAGTTCATGAATAAAAATTCTTTCGAAGATGGTCAATGGGTAACTCTCAACAAAAAAATCTTTTTGCACGAATGCATTTGAAAAATCACCGATGAAAAGGGGATTAACAAGTTTCCACTTTTTATTACCAACCAAATGACCATTCACAGACAAGTTCCAAAATGGAGCCGCAGCGGCACCGTCATATTTTTTGTCGGTTCTTGGAATCAATGCAAATACATCAAAATCATCTTCTTTAAACCCATTGATTTGAATGGATTGTGTATTAAGCACATCCCCGATATCTTCTAAATCCACATAGTTTTTTTCATGGTTGAATGGACCAAAACCACTGATTTCATATTCGAAACGGCCGTATGAATTGGTTTTAAAAAAATCGAGTGCCACCCCTTCTTCTAAAGCCTTTTCAATTTCAGAAACTGTTGGAAACTCGGCGCGGCTACTAGTATCGGGAAAGTCGATGACCAATAGAGCGATTCGAGTTTTATTTTTGTCGGTGGTAAATCCTTCTGTTTGAATAGGAGTCGTGGGGTCTTTCATTTTTTCAAATATCGCTTCTATTTCACAATCTCCTGATGGTATGAAACTAACCTCCAAATGATCTTTGCTAAAACTTCCACAATTTCCTTTCCACTCCTTTAATTGATACGCCTCATCAGGAGTGGCTACGATGGAGACTAGTCGGCCGCTTTGGATGGTTTGATTTGGAGTAATCAAACCCCCTTCACTGGCTGAAGTAGAAACCAAGAAAGTTACTCTTTGAGGAGGAGAAAGGGTATCTGGAAGCGTGGGAGAACTATCGTCACAAGAGTATAAAAAGAGCATGGCATATATGACGGATATCGTAAAAAAACAACACTTTCCACTCATTTTATGACCAGTTACTTAATAATAGATCCCCATCATCACTAATGATTTTTACAGAGGATTTTAAAACACAGGTTTTGAGGGATCTTTCGATTTAACTCAAAATCAACTGATTCAAAACTTTTTAACTTTGCTCAAAAATATTCAAATGGTTGAAACGATATCAACTGGTGTAGTCACAGGAAAAGAAGTGCAAAAAATTTTTCAACTAGCAAAAGCCAATCACTTTGCATTGCCAGCCGTTAATGTCGTTGGGAGTAATTCCATTAATGCTGTATTAGAAACAGCCTCTGTCATCAATAGTCCGGCCATCATTCAGTTTTCTCACGGGGGGTCTTATTCTATGGCAGGGAAAGGCTTGTCTAATACCAATGAACAAGCCACCATTTCTGGCGCCATCGCCGGGGCCCAAGTAGTCCGAACACTGGCGAAAACTTATGGTGCCACCGTGATTTTGCATACTGACCATTGTCCCAAAAAACTACTTCCATGGTTAGATGGTTTGATTAGAGCCAATGAAGATTATTATGCCGCTACTGGAGAACCTCTATTTTCTTCTCACATGATTGATTTATCGGCGGAACCGCTTGAAGAAAATATTTCTATTTGTAAAGAATATTTTAAACGAATGACCAAAATGGGAATGACGCTAGAAATTGAATTAGGAGTCACAGGCGGTGAAGAAGATGGGATTGACAATTCAGATGTGGATTCTTCAAAACTATATACACAACCCTCAGAAGTGGCATATGCTTATTCCGAACTCAGCCAGATTAGTGATCAATTCATCATTGCCGCTTCTTTTGGTAATGTTCATGGGGTTTACAAACCGGGCAATGTGGTCTTGAAACCTGAAATCTTAAAAAATTCTCAACAGTATCTTTCCGAAAAACTAAATCTACCAAAAAATCATATCGATTTTGTATTCCATGGCGGTTCGGGCTCTACTTCTGAAGAAATCAAAGAAGCCATTGGATATGGTGTGATTAAAATGAATATCGATACTGATTTACAGTATGCCTTTATGACTGGAGTTCGGGATTACTTTAATGACAAAGCTCCCTATTTAAAATCTCAAATTGGGAATCCAGATGGTGAAAACTCACCCAATAAAAAATATTATGATCCCAGAAGTTGGTTGCGATATGGTGAGATTTCTTTTAGAGATCGATTATCTCAAGCTTTTACAACGCTCAA
The DNA here is from genome assembly GCA_026709415.1 of Flavobacteriaceae bacterium. Lineage (GTDB taxonomy): Bacteria > Bacteroidota > Bacteroidia > Flavobacteriales > Flavobacteriaceae > Bin25. The sequence continues at coordinate 5,020 of JAPOSZ010000018.1, read as the reverse complement.
TAATGTCAATACTCTTTAAGAGAATTCAATAGCGTTTATTCTACAATTTATTTAATTCTAAACGATGTCTTGGTTTAAAAGAACATTAAAAGGAATCACAACTAAAACTGAAGAAAAGAAAATTATTCCTGATGGTCAATGGTATAAAACCCCGTCTGGGAAAATTGTAACTAAAGAAGAGCTTAGTAAAAATTATTATGTCTCTAAGGAAGATGGTCATCATATGCCCATTGGTAGTGCTAAGTATTTTCAATACCTGTTTGATGATGGAACTTTTGAGGAGTTGTTTTCCGAGGTCAAACCGACTGATTTTTTAAATTTTTCTGATCGAAAAACTTATGAAGAACGTTTAAAAGCAGCCATCAAAAGTACTGGTTTAGATGATGCCATCCGAGTTGCCGTTGGTTTATCGAAAGGAGAACCGATAGTGATCGCCGCCATGGATTTCGAATTTATTGGTGGTTCTATGGGTTCCGTTGTTGGGGAAAAATTTTCTCGTGCAGTAGATTATAGTATCGCCAATAAACTCCCTTTTGTTTCGATTGCTAAGTCTGGAGGAGCCCGTATGATGGAATCAGCGACTTCACTGATGCAAATGGCCAAAACCTCGGCCAAACTTGTAGAACTAGCGGAAGCTAGAATACCTTATATTTCTTTATGTACTCATCCGACCACTGGAGGAACGACAGCTTCTTTTGCTATGCTTGGTGATGTCAATATTGCAGAACCTAATGCTCTGATAGCGTTTGCCGGACCCAGAGTGGTTCGAGATACGGTTGGAAAAGATCTCCCAAATGGTTTTCAGACTTCAGAGTTTCAACTAGATAAAGGCTTTCTTGATTTTATTGTCACTCGACCCGAACTCAAGAACAAAATCAATTTGTATTTGGATTTGATTCAAAATCGTAAAATCAGAAAATAATTTATCTTTTTGAAATTTGAAAGGATCCCTCCTTTAGGGAATAAAGTCATGTGTATGAAGCTGATGGAGTTTTTCTATATTTGCCTCCGAAAAAAGTAAGCATAGATACAATGACTCTGACTAAAGAAGAAAAGAGTAAGATTTACAAAAAATTTGGTGGATCCCAGTCAAATACTGGCGTTTCAGAAGTTCAGATAGCCATAATGACCGAAAGAGTTAAACGGCTTTCTGAACATCTAAAAAATAATCATAAGGACTTCAATACTAAACGCTCCCTGATTAAACTAGTGGGCAAGAGAAGAAGATTATTGAACTATTTGATTTCTGTTGATATCAATCGATACAGGACCATCATTAAACAACTTAAACTTCGAAAATAGAAACTCATCGTTTTCTATCCTTCACTTGCTTATTAACAATAATCCTTTGAGAAATAAACTCATTGGAGATTAAATAAAACACAACATGATTCCTAAAACTCATCGACAAGAAATTATACAACCCAATGGTGACGTCATCACTTTAGAAACTGGAAAACTGGCCAAACAAGCCGATGGTTCCGTCGTTGTCACCTTAAAACACTGTACCCTACTGGCCACGGTAGTTTCTTCAAAAGAACAAAGTGATGTTGATTTTTTACCACTAACGGTTGATTATAGAGAAAAATTTGCCGCAGCGGGTAGATTTCCTGGTGGGTTTTTTAAGAGGGAAGCCCGTCCATCTACGGAAGAAATTTTGACCATGCGATTGGTCGATCGGATGTTACGACCATTATTTCCATGGGATTATCATGCAGAAACTCAAGTGATGATTCAATTGATGTCTCATGATGATGAAGTGATCCCTGACTTTTTAGCTGGATTAGCCGCTTCAACGGCCATTGCTCTTTCTGATATTCCTTTTGCGGATCGCGTATCAGAAGTTCGGGTGGGACGGATTGACGGTCAATATGTTCTCAACCCGAGTAAATCACAGCTGGCTGATTCAGATATCGATATCATTGTCGGAGCTAGTCAAGATTCGGTCATGATGGTTGAAGGAGAATTCAAAGAGATTTCTGAAGCCGAAATGATTGGGGCGATTGATTTTGGACATCAAGCCATCAAAACCCATATCGAAGCTCAAAATGCTCTTGTCAAAAAAGTTGGTGAAAAACCCACCCGCGAGTATGAACGATTTGAAGAAGATAAAGATCTGGAATCTGATATCAATCAATCACTTTATGACAAATATTACAAAATAGCTTCAAAAGGTTATACTAAAAAAGAACGTTCTGAATTTTTCGAGCTAGCCAAAGAGGATTATCTGTCAAAATTTGATCCGGAAGAAATTGAAGAAAAAACCAAACAGTTTAGCCACTACCTCAAAGAAGTGAAGAAAAAGGCCGTCCGGGATCTCATGTTGAAGAAAGGAAAACGACTTGATGGTCGGAAATCAACCGATATAAGAGATATCTGGTGTGAAGTCGATTATTTGTATGGCACTCATGGTTCGGCTATTTTTTCTCGAGGTGAAACTCAAGCTCTCGCCACGACGACTTTGGGCACCTCCCGAGAAGCCAATGTCATCGATATACCGACTTTACAAAGTGAGGAGAAATTTTATTTGCATTACAATTTTCCCCCTTTTTCTACTGGAGAAGCCAGACCCATAAGGGGAACTTCAAGAAGAGAAGTTGGCCATGGAAATCTAGCCCAAAGAGCATTAAAAAATTTAATTCCTCAAGAATGTCCTTATACCATCCGAGTGGTTTCCGATATTTTAGAATCCAATGGATCTTCATCGATGGCCACCGTTTGTGCTTCATCGATGGCATTGATGGATGCCGGAATTCAAATCGATAAAACGGTTTCCGGAATCGCCATGGGTTTGGTGAGTAACAACGATGATTTCATCGTTCTTTCCGACATCATCGGTGATGAAGATCACTTGGGAGATATGGATTTTAAAGTGACTGGAACGGCCAATGGAATCACCGCTTGCCAAATGGATATCAAGATAGAAGGGTTGAGTTTTGAAGTGCTCCAGCAGGCGCTTGAGCAAGCTAGAATTGGCCGGTTACACATTCTCAAGCTCATGAATCAAGTCATTGATAAGCCTAGAGAAAATATTAAACCTCATGCCCCCAAAATCATTAAAATAACGGTGCCAGCTGATTTCATAGGAGCTATTATCGGTCCTAGTGGAAAAGTGATTCAAGAGATTCAAAAAGAAACTGAAACAACCATTGTTATCGAAGAAGTTGATGAGCAAGGTATTGTTGAAATTCTAGGAGTCAATCAAGAAAAAATCGATTTAGCCATTAAGAAAATTGAAAATATCATTTTTGTTCCAAAACAAGGCGAAGTCTATACAGTAAAGGTTATTAAAATCGTCGATTTTGGGGCCGTTGTCGAATTTGTCCCAGGAAATGAAGTTTTGTTGCATATCTCTGAATTAAAGTGGGGGAAAGTCCATGATGTTCATTCCGTACTTGAAATTGGTCAAGAAGTTGACGTCAAATATTTAGGCATTGATTCTCGAACAAAAAAGATGAAAGTCTCTAGGAGAGTATTACTTCCAAAACCTGAGGGCTATCAACCTCATAAACCCCATCAACGTTCAAATTCAAATTCATCTAAATTCAGTCATCAAAATAAAAGGCCTAATAAAAATTTTAGAAAGTTTCGAAAACCTTCGAAAAGTGAATCATAACTGTTCGATTTTCTTGCCTCCCATGACATCCCTCTAATTTCCCAAAATGGCTACACCACTTATTGCCCCTTCCATTCTAGCCGCTGATTTTGGATGGCTCAAACAAGAGTGTGAAATGGTCAATAAATCAAAAGCTGATTGGTTTCATCTTGACATTATGGATGGTGTTTTTGTTCCCAATCTTTCATTTGGAACACCGGTCGTAAAAGCCATTGCCAAAGAAGCAAAAAAACCGCTTGATATTCATTTGATGATTATCGATCCAGATCGATATTTGGACTTATTTCTTGATTTAGAGCCTTTGGTTTTGACTGTTCATTATGAAGCGTGCACTCACCTACATAGAACCATCAATTACATTTCTTCTAGGGGTGTATATGCAGGGGTGGCGCTCAATCCACATACCAAAGTTTCTTTATTGGAAGATATTATTACAGAAATTGATTTAGTCTGTTTAATGAGCGTGAATCCTGGTTTTGGAGGACAAAAATTTATTGAATCTACTTACCAAAAAGTGCAACAAACCAAATCTTTAACAGCTAAATACGGATCATCTACGCTTATTGAAATCGATGGTGGGGTTACCGATAAAAATGCTGGAAAATTGCTGAAATCAGGCGCTGACGTCCTTGTCGCTGGCAGTCATGTCTTTTCGTCTTCTGACCCTCAAAAGACCATCCTCGACTTGAAAAATTCATAGTCCACCTTGTAGGCATTTTCTAAATCAATAAACCATAACGGAATTTATTCGATATTATCAGAATATTGGCATGAAGAAACCAACCATTTAAGGCATCAAAACAGCCTGTTTCCCAAACCAATAATACCAAGTAAAAACGGCTTGATTTAGAGAAAAATCCTTAAACTGAAAAAACGCCAATTGATAATCGAACCATTATACACCAAAATCGTCGAAGTCAAGAATGAAATTACCACGTGACCTTATTAAGATTATATGTTGTTCAAAATAGTTTTCATATTAAAATCTAGATTTTCAGATTTTAAACATGAAACAAGCGGGAGATTTAAATAAAGATATTCGTTACTTATTTTTTCTTTTCTGAGTAATCCCAATTTGGTTAATGTGTTTAAGTGCTTCATCGCTGTTCTTCTATCCTTTATCATTGAACCAATTAAAAATTTTGGTTTGCAATAAGGTTGAGAATACAAAATATTTGTCATGTGTTTAATATCCAACTTTCTTGGCAACGCTTCTCTAATGATGATTTCTGTTTTTTCGATATACTTATTAATCTTAGAGACCTTTGCACTAAAATTTCGGCTTTCCGCTAAGATAGAGGATTTGGTCGAAAATTCCCTTCTTTTTATTTGACAATTTGTTTTTATTGTTTTGTTTTTGTCTATGGTACGCGTGATGAATCACTTCAAATCTTATCAATCCAA
>JAPOSZ010000019.1 GCA_026709415.1 Flavobacteriaceae bacterium | reverse complement strand
ATCAAATGGCTTCAGGATTTGAAGGAAAGCGATTGACATACCAAACGTTGATAAAAAGTAATCCGAGTTATAAAATTATTTGATGATAAGTACCATTGCTACGCCACTTTCAAAGTCATCAAACTATATTTCTGATAATAAAATAAATAAATGCTTGGTCGATTCTATTCAATGCGGTGATTCAAGTTTCCTTTTAAATCAGTTTCCAGAAAATTCAGTAGATTTTATTATCACTTCTCCTCCATACTTCAAGCAAAGAAGTTACAACGGAGCGTCTAAAAGCATAGGAATTGAATATTCTATAGATTATTATATTGATTCTTTAATGGATACATTTTATCAAGCTATAAGAGTCATTAAACCAACCGGGAGTATTGTATACAATATTGGAGATAAATACATCAATAATTCTTTATCATTAATTCCATTTAAATTTGCGATAAAGGCAAATGAAATCTCATCTATACAATTAGTTAATAATATCACATGGGTTAAATCAAATCCAATTCCTAGACAATTTAATAGACGATTGATTAATAGTACAGAACCCTTTTTTCATTTCGTTAAAACAAATGACTATTATTATGAGAGAGACCAGTTTTATCAAGTTGATAAAAAAAATAATCATTCGAAACCTACATCAAAATTAGGGAGTAAATATCGAATTCTTTTAGGAAAATCAAATTTAAATGATGATGAAAAAAGTAAAGCTAACAAGGCATTAGATGACGTTATCTATGAGGTTCATTGTGGGAAAATTCAAGGATTTCGTATGAAAATTAGAGATATACACGCAAAAGCATTTGGTGGTGAACAAGGGGGACGTAACTCACAAATTAAAAATCAAGGCTTTACAATTATTAGAATTTATGGTAACTCTATAAAAAGAGATGTTATTCAATGTCCAGTAGAATCTATTCCTGGAATAAAGCATACCGCAATTTTTCCTGAAAAAATTATTAGAGAATTCATAAAGATGCTTTGTCCATTAAATGGTTTGGTATTGGATCCATATATTGGGAGTGGAACAAGTGCTGTCGCTGCCTTAAAAGAGAATAGACATTTTGTAGGAATCGATATTGATCCAGAGTATTGTCAAATGGCTAAGTTAAGAATTAAGAAAATTCAAGAAGAAAATGATACTTAATAGTCTTTTAGAGGAAGCGAAACAAATGGAATGTGTTGGAATAGGTTCCAAACAAAAAGAATCTATTGAACACATAGTTGATTGTGCGTATAAGGGCAAAAATAAATCGTGTGTATCTGTCACGCTTACTTTATTGTATAAGAAAATAGAAAATCCTTTTCAAGACATACGTAAACATCAAGATGGAATGGAAGGGGGGTTTTCGGGGCGTACTCTTGATACAAAGATCATAACCCCCTTTTTAACAAAAGAGAACTTTTCTCACAATAAAGAATCAGGATGGTTAACTCGTTCTTTTGAACAGCCACACCCTTATGATTCAAGTTATCCAGGTAAGATTACCCCAAAATCTTTGAAAGAAAAATTTTTGAACCTTATCCATTCAATAGAAGAAAAAAATAGGGGGGGGGTGCCATCAAAACGCAAAAAAATGTGTTGTTTATACATTACAGTTACTTTTAAAATGGCGAACAAAATCAGTTAATCTTTCTCTAGTAAAACCAACTGGTCGATCAATTAATAATATCGTAAAAATTATAGAATCACATTGGAACGATAAAACACAATGGGCATCAAAATTACCCGTTTTAGCTATTTATGCTATTTATTCTTGTGTCATTATAGAAATGAAAAAATTTAAAGGATGTGATTTATTAGATCTAATGCCACATAATTCATCAGATTTGAAATCAGGTCGGTTTGGTGACATACAAGTACAAGATAATGATGGTAATGTTTTTGAAGCAATAGAAATAAAGCATGATATTCAATTAACTTCAGAATTACTTATTCAATTAAAAGAAAAAATCATTTCTTCTGGAATGAAAACTTATTATATTCTTAGTACAAATGAAAAGTCAATAACGGCTGAGAGTATAAATAAAATAACTGAAATGATTATTGAAATTAAAAATAAATATGGTTGCCAAGTCATTTTAAATGGAGTGGCGTCTACTTTAAAATATTATCTTCGCCTCATTAAAAACCCCGATCATTTTGTTCACAATTATGTCGATTTATTAGATAAAGATACTGATATTCCATACAACTTAAAACATAAGTGGAACGAACTCAATAAATAATCGAGATGAAATCTAAAACTCATTTGAAACCTAAAAACCCCCGTGGTCGTCCTAAAACAAGGGATATTCTCAACTTATCTCAATCCATACCAGCCGAATCACCAGAAGCATTAGCAAAATTGATATTATCAACACCACCTGAAAAGGTGAAGTGATTTTCTTTTTTTTAAGTAGAGTTTGGGCACTCAGGTATATAAGCCCCGTTTTTTAAAGAGAACGATAAGGAACCAATGGTTTTGATTGTTTTTTCTGTTGGCCGTTGATAATCATTTGGATTGGCTGGCTTACCAAAAACTTTGAATCTTTTTTGAGGTTTTTTAATCCTATTTCCGGTAAATCAAAACGACTTTGATATATCGTGCTATGATAAAAATGGATCATAAAGGCAAGAAATAAAGAAAAAATACAAAACACGAATAAGTGTCAGATTATAACTCAAACAATTCGATATAAACGATGGCACATCGAATTTCCAATACTAGAAATTTAAATTCTCAATTCAAGGGACTTTACTAGCGATACATCGTATTATAATGTGAGAATCATGAATACAAATAATATTTTTTAAATGTCGGACAAAAAAATAAAAGACTTACTGTTTAAATACACCAATGACACAGCGACTAAAAAAGAACTTGAAGTATTGTATCGTTATTTGAAAAGTAACCAGAATACGGATGAAATAAAAGAAACATTAGATCATTATTGGAAAATATCGGTGGACAAGGACTTTAATGACAAAAACATCTTATCCAATGAATTATTTGAGAAAATCATGGATCAAGTTCTCCTCAAAGAACGGGTTTCATCAAAAAAGAAAAAGCATTGGCCCGCATGGTCAAAAGTTGCTGCAGTATCCATAGGTCTTGTGGCATTAGCGGGATATAGTTATTTCAGAATGACGCAAGAGGAAACTTTAATTATTCCAGATGAAAGCATCACTTTAGAACTTGAAGATGGTTCCATAGAAGTGATTCAGGATGACGATTCGAAGAGTTTGATAGATAAGAAAGGGAATGTGATTGGTAGTCACTATGGAAATAAATTAGTATATAATGCTCATGGAATTTCAGAAGAGTTAACGTATAATACATTAACAGTACCAAACGGAAAAAGATTTGAATTGCTACTTTCTGATGGCAGTTTAATACATCTAAATTCTGGAAGTTCAATAAAATATCCAGTTGACTTTGCAAGTTCTAAAGGCATGAGACAGGTTTATTTAAGTGGCGAGGCCTACTTTAAAGTTGCAAAAGATGAAATGATGCCCTTTGTTGTCAACACAGAGGGTATTCATGTACAAGTGTTAGGTACGGAGTTCAATGTCTCGTCTTATGCCGATGACTCTTCGACCCATGTGGTTTTGGTTGAAGGTTCTGTACAACTAACCAAAAATGCTGATCCTACTACAGATAAATCTCCTTTGATTTTACAACAAGGCGATAAAGGCCAATTAAGCAAAGAATTAAATGCCGAGATATTTGTTGAAAAGGTAGACATAGAACAATACATCTCTTGGAGGTACGGAAATCTTTTGTTTAGATCAAGCTCTTTGGAAAACATGCTCAAAACATTTGAGAGACATTATAACATCACCATCGTGAATCATGATGAAGAGTTGAATGACATTCTATTCAATGCAACTTTTAAACAAGAACCAGTTGAAAATGTTTTGAGGTATCTCGATAAAATATTAGGCTTAGATTATCAAATTAAAGACAACACGGTCATCATATACTGAATTTTACATAAGTGAAATTCTATATCATTTCTGATGGAGTGATCAATAAAAATGGATAAACAACCCAATCATTCGAAGTAAAAACATTGGATATAAAATAAAAAATACAAAAAGTCGGAAAATGCGGCAAACAATTTCCGACAAATACAATATGATTCAAAGAGTTACAATAACCATAAATGCATTACATAAATATGAAAAAATCACCAGAATTAAGTGTGTTTTTTTTGCGAAAAATGAAACTTGATTTAAAAATGAAACTTACATGGGTATTCATTTTGTCTTTTGTCGTCAATCTGAACGCTATCACGACTTATTCACAAAAGACCAGAATCAATCTCAATCACGATGTCACAACTATTGAAGCTATCTTGAATGAGATTGAAAAGAACACAGAGTTTAGTTTTGTGTATAAACTTGATGATGTCAATCTGCAAAGAAAAGTATCCGTTGACCTGAAAAATAAACGGTTAAATTCCGTTTTAGAGTATCTATTTGATCAAACGGATACTGAATTTTTAATCTTCGACAAACAGGTTATTCTCAGAAGAGAAAATATTGATGAAGTTCCATTCATCGAAATGGAGGACGTAAAATCTGAATTGATACAGTTTTCGGTCCGAGGAACAGTGAGTGATGAAACGGGTCAACCATTACCTGGAGCAGCCGTAGTAGAAAAGGGAACTACAAACGGAACACAATCAGACCTCGAAGGTAATTTCATCATAAACCTCCAAAATGAAGATGCGGTATTGACAATTTCGTATATCGGATTAAAAACGGTTGAAATTGAAGTCAATGGACAAACACAATTCAATGTAGTTCTTCAAGAAGACACAGCGGGCTTGGATGAAGTAGTTCTTATAGGATATGGAACGGCCAGAAGGTCTGATCTAACGGGGGCACTTGAAAGAGTCGATGCGGATGCTTTGACTGCTTTTCCGGTTGCTAATGTCGAACAAGGATTAAAAGGTCGGGCGGCAGGTGTTAACGTCGTCCAAACATCAGGACAACCTGGAGCGCCTGTTTCAGTGCAAATTCGGGGTGGAAACTCCATTACCGGCGATAATAGTCCATTATATGTGTTAGACGGCTTTCCAATTTCCGGAGGAATAGATTTTCTCAACCCTTCTGATGTCCAGTCCATTGATATTCTCAAGGATGCATCTGCTACAGCTATCTATGGGGCAAGAGGCGCTAATGGGGTGATTATCATTACCACCAAATCTGGACAGGCCGGTAAAAGTTCTATTGAATGGCATAGTTATTATAGTATTCAAGAGGTGATAAATACTTATGACTTACTCAATGGGGAACAATACGCCCAACTGGCTAACACTAAATTCACCAATAGTGGAGAACAACCCCCCCCCTTTAATTTAGGTAGTTTGGATAATCCCAATACGGATTGGCAAGATGTGATTTTTAGGACGGCTGCTATTCAAAACCATAATCTAACATTTAATGGAGGTAATGAAAAGACCACGTACTCGACATCATTCAATTATTTCCAACAAGAAGGTATCATTATAAGTTCTGGTTTGGAAAGAGGGTCTTTAAGGCTCAATATCAACCATAAAGTTAATGACTGGGTCAGATTAATCACTAGTATGGTAGGGACTCGAGAGCGTAATCAAAATGCCACGGTAAATAATGGCACTAGAGGTAACAATGTGTTTTCAGCCGCTTTAGCGGCTTCCCCTTTAGTCAGGCCTTTGGATCAAAATGGAAATCCAACAGTCTTGTCAGATTTTACCATTGGCCCTAATGTCCTTCAAAATCCACTATCGTTTGCTGAAGTCCGAAATGATGATTATTCAACCACAATCTTTGCTAATGCAGCCATTGAATTTCAATTAACCGATGATTTGAAACTGAGAATAGCTGGTGGATCTGAACAGGACTTTGCTGAAAGAAATTTTTACTCTCCGAGTTCTTTGACATTGACCTCACCGACTGGAACGGCCAGAACTGCATTTTCTAGAAACATCTCATACCTCAACGAAAATACGTTGTCTTTTGATAAGATCTTAGGTGAGGGTAGAGATAATATTTCAGCAGTTTTTGGGTTTACCTTTCAAAATTTTGAAAATAAGTTCAATCAGCAAGGAGGCGTTGGATTTATCAATGATATACTAGAGAATAATGCTTTGGGTTCAGCGGAAACCACCAGTCCGAATGTATCGAGTGTCAACGAAAGTAAATTATTGTCCTGGCTGGGTCGAGTCAATTATAGTTTGAATGACAAATATTTATTTACAGCCAGTGTCAGAGCTGATGGTTCTTCAAGGTTTGGAGAAAACAATAAATGGGCCGTTTTCCCATCTGGAGCTTTTGCTTGGAAGTTAAATAATGAACCTTTTTTTCAAGATAGTGAAACCATTTCAGACCTTAAATTGAGATTGAGCTATGGAGAAACTGGAAATCAGTCCATTCCCCCTTTTGGTTCTTTAGATAGACTGGCACCAGTGATAGCCAGTTTTGGTGGATCTGATGTGGTTGGTTTTGCTCCTTCTCAATTGCCTAATGAAGATTTAAAGTGGGAAACGACAGCCCAGTTTGATGCTGGTATTGACATTGCCTTACACGATGGGAAATACCGTTTCACTTTGGATTTTTATCACAAACAAACAAGAGATTTGCTAGTGTTAGTTCCCTTGGCTGGTTCAACAGGTTTTAGTGAGCAGTTGGTCAATTCAGGGGATATCAAAAACACGGGCCTAGAATTTTCTGCGGCAGCCGATTTTGAGTTGGGGGAGTTCGAATGGAATGTATCGGGTCAAATTTCAATGAATCAGAATGAGGTGACGGAATTACCGTCTGATATTTTCTTAACGCAAGATTTTCGTCTTCTGACGAGTTTAGCAAGAGTCGGTCAACCTCTGGGTGTTTTCTATGGTTTTGTTGAAGATGGTTTGGAATCAGATGGAGAAATTAAATATGTGGATTTTGACAAGGATGGCGTCATCACCAACAAAGACCAAAGAGTTATTGGTGATCCATATCCCGATTTTATCATTGGATTGAATAATACCTTCAGTTGGAAGAAATTTCAATTAAACATGTATTGGCAGGGTTCTATCGGTAACGAATTGTTTTGGGAAACAGGGAATAATGTGGCTAATTCTTTCAATTTCGATGAAAATCAAATTGTTGATGTGTTGGATCATTGGTCTCCGGCTAATACCACAGCTCGATACCCCATACCTAGCAGTGGAACGGTTTATAGACCATCAGATCGCTTTGTTCATGATGCTTCGTATGTCAGATTAAAAAACATACAGTTAACCTATCATGTAACAGCAGGTAGTTTTTTGCCAAATGCCATTGAATCATTACAAGTTTATGTCAGTGGACAAAATTTGATGACGATAACCGATTATGTAGGATTGGATCCTGAAGTCAATACATTGGCACAGACAGGATCCTTTGTGATTGGTGCTGACCGTACTGGCTATCCCTCAGCCAAAATCTATACTCTCGGACTCAACATTATATTTTAATGATAACCTTTAAAACAGAAGCCATGAAAAAATTATTAATCATATTATTTGTTGGATTATTTGTGATTCGATGTGAAGAAAACTTACAAGAAGTGCCAGAAAGTTTTTTGACTCAAAACAATTTTATCAATGATCCAAACTATGCCATTTCCACACTCCATTCCATTTATGCCACCTTTGATCGTAGAAATAGTTATCCTCTTATACTGTTTATGGCCCTTTTAGAAAATAGAGCGGAATACTCAGACGGACGAGGTAGTCAAGTGCCGATAAGCATTTATGATAAACCATTGGATAATACCAATCAAGTTCGTGCCTTTAATTGTTGGAATGATATTTACAACGGGATCAATAGAGCAAATAATTTACTAGACAATATCGATGCGGTTACCGAATTAGATCCTGGATTAAAGGCTCGCTATATTGCAGAGGCGAAATTTTTACGGGCTTACTTTTATAGTGATTTAGTGAAATATTGGGGAGCTGTTCCATTAAGAACCAACGTATTTGTCGATTTAGCTGATTTACCGGCACCACGAACTCCCGCTAGTGAAATATGGCGTTTTATCATTGATGAGTTAACCCAAGCCATACCAGATTTACCACAGGAGATTCCGCCAACTTCAGAAGTGGGGAGAGCCAATGCATGGGCGGCACGGATGTTACTGGCCAATGCATACTTAAACACACAAGATTGGAACAATGCCAGAGAACAAGCAGATTTTGTGATTAAAAACAGCCCCTACAGTCTGGTCCAAGTGAATTCTTCAGAGGATTTTTTAAATATTTATGGACCTGAAGTAACCACACATTCAGAAGATATATGGTCATTCCAATTTACAGGAGTGAACGGCACTTCACTTCCCACATTCATTGCTCCTGGTGCCGTACCAGGTTTTTCAGTGGCTGGTTATCGTGCTTGGTTACCCGTTTCAACATCCATATTAAGCTCTTGGGATAAAGATGATTTAAGAAGGAATTTTAATTTATACAATGCCCAAGACATCGCCGAAACAGGGGTGACTTTCAGTGAATGGGCGCTGTTTGGTAAGTGGCGTGATGGAGGCGCTCCGACAGCCGGCAGTAATCGCAATAATATTCCAGTATTTCGTTTGGCGGAAGCTTATCTCATCTATGCAGAAGCAGCCAATGAGGTTGAAAGCGGTCCATCAGCCCTAGCTTATGAGCGGTTGAATACCATAAGACGAAGAGGGTATGGATTGCCATTAGGAACATCAAGTGAAATTGATGTGCCATCAGGATTATCAGCTAATGAATTTAGAAATAAAGTCTTAGAAGAAAGAGCCTATGAATTTGTTTTGGAACTCAAAAGATGGAATGACTTATTAAGAACTGGAACAGCTCGTGAAGCTGTGGAGGCTACTGGAAAGACCTTTATGGATTTTAGTTTACTGTTTCCTATTCCTTTTGATGAAATCAACAACAATCCAGCGTTATCTGAATCCGATCAAAATCCTGGATATTGATCATGTAACATCATTTTCATACGGAATAGAAGCATTTTTAGTTTAGAAAAAAGGGAGGCTATGTAAGCCTCCTTTTTGGTAATACAAGATTAATATTCAATATCAAGTGCTTGCTGAAGTGGTTTGGGGCTTGTTAGAGTTATCAAGCAAAACTGTTGAGTCAATCTGGGTTTTATGGCCACTGGGTATCAATCCCTTGATCTCTTATAATATTTTGAAAATCGATTATCATTTTTTGGCTTTGATACATCTTTTGTGGTGAGATATTTTTATCCATTAAATAAGGTATCAAAATACCAACGGCTTCTCCAATACTCCATTCGACAGGGTGCAAACGATAACATCCATTGGTAATATGGGTTGTTCCAATATTTTTATTTGCTGGAAAAAGATTTTCCATTTTCACTGGAATCAGTGCTCCCAATGGTATCTGAAAAGGGAGGGAATGGAAGTCGATGTAATTATTTCCTGCTGTACTCGGATGGAGATCGATATGATAGTAGCCAATCCCCACGCTATCGTTATAGGACTTTGATTTTAAATCTTTTCCAGAAAGTTGGGTGATTTGTGATCGCTGCTTGACGCCAACGTGTTGTTCGATAATAGTGAACAAAGCTTTGATTCTTCTAGATTCTCGAACGTAAGGGTACTTGGCTAAGCCATCTTTGGTTCCCATGATATCCTGCCGAAGTCTTAAACCAGGCCAACCGCTTCCTCCATCAGGTCTTGGGGCTTGGGTTTGCAACCAATAAAGCAGAGAGAGGCTTAACTGTTTGCCTTTATAAACATGGTAATCAAAATCCTTTCGACTGACATCAACAATATTTCCTAAAAAGTAATCATTTTGGGGCCAGTTCACAATGCAGATATCTCCCTGATAAAATCCTGGTTCAAAATTATTTTTGTCAATGATTCTTCTATAAACCCATAAGTTTAAAACATCATCCATTGGAGTGCCTCGCGGATCAAATCCCAAATCTTTCTTTTCTAAAGTTTTTGGGTTTGAATAATTGAGTTCTAAATATTTTCCAGGCCAGGGGGGCGACAGTTGAGGGACAAAATCCTTCCAAAATGTATAATCTTCGGGTTGTTTGATTTTCCAGTCTTCTCCATGGACATAATCCATGGCAAAACAAGATGTAAAGGCTTGGTTATTGTTTGGATCATATTCTTTAGCGGCGTGAAGCTCACCTGTTTGCTCGAATGATTCAGCACCGGTTACATAAGCCGTATGAGTTAGTGGTAATAAATCACCTAATTCAGTGGCATCGATAAAATATTGACCGATCAAAATTTTTTGATGTTGATCAATTGTACTTCTGATTGTCAGGTTTTTGACGAAACTCCCAATGGTATGAGCTTTAACGGCTCTGTATTGTCTCAAGATGACAAGTCTTCTGGCACTCACATATGGAGCCAACATTTCTTCGAGTACATGCAGTGCGACTCTCGGTTCATGAGCAATGGCCGAAACCACGGCATTTCCCGGATTGAACAAAGAATTAGCTTTTGCTGATTCAGTAAGCGGATAATGTTGACGATAATAATCTCTAATCGATTTTCGGAACTCTCGATAAAGAGCTGTGGCGCCATGGGTTTCGATCCACCGATGTTCATCTGGTGGAACTCCTTGCTGGGTCAGTTGACCGCCTATCCAATCGGTTTCTTCCGTCATGATAACGGTTAACCCATTTCTCAAAGCGGCATGAGCTGCAGCACAACCTCCAAGTCCTCCACCAGCAATGATGACATCTGCATTTAGAGAATCGGGGGAAGAACTCAAATCAATTTTGCTGTCTGCTTTTTCATTGGCTTGGAGATCTTGAGATAAAGGGAGCATTAACATTCCTCCACCAGATGCGATATTCCTAATAAAATCCCTTCGTTTCATTAATTCACCAAGATTTGTTTTTAATCCTCAAACCAAAAATCTTCTATTTCTTCTAGGGTTTTTCCTGCCGTTTCTGGGATGTATTTCCACATGATAAACAAATAGGGTAGACACATCAAAGCAAATAACAAAAAGGCGCCTGAAGGCCCAATATTTTCAAGCAACCATGGGGTCAACTGCCCGACTAAATAAGTGCCCACCCAGAGAGAAAAGCCGGCAATGGACATGGCTATTCCTCGAATTAGATTGGGATACATTTCGGATAGCAAAACAAAAATAACCGCTGAAATACTGATGGCTGTGGAGAATACATAAAACAAAAACAACACCAATAAAAAAATGCTGCCAACACCAATCGCTTCTGAAAACCTAAAATAGAAACTAATCAATAGCAATGATACAATCATGCCTGAAACACCAAAATATACTAGTTTTTTTCTTCCCAAACGATCAATGATCAAAAGAGCCAAAACGGTTGTCAAGACGTTGACTAAACCAACCCATACTTGATAATAAAGGGCATCTCCCCCTGATAATCCAGCTTGTTCAAAAATGCTGGGACCGTAATATAAAACGACATTAACTCCCATGAACTGCCCTAAAATGGCAATGCAGACCCCCAAAACAATAGGCTTTAATACTTTAGGGTTCAAAAGCAATTTCATAGAAGATGTTGAAGATTTTTGATCAAAATTTAATACGGCTTTGACTTTTTGTTTTCCGATTTCTATAGAATTATAAATTTTTGAAAATACTTTTTCAGCTCTATTGGACTTGTTTTTAATGACCAACCATCTAGGGCTCTCAGGAATAAATAATATCGTCATGAGAAATAAAAAAGCTGGTAACAACTCCATACCAAGCATGGCTCTCCAAACTTCATCTTGGAAAATCAATTGTAATTGGGGAGAAGAAAAAATAACGTCAGAATGGGAATAGTTTAATAGTTGAAAATTCATCAAATAAGCTCCTAAAAAACCAATGGTAATGGCCAATTGATATAAAGCAACCAAACCGCCTCGGATATTTTCAAAAGCAACTTCGGATATGTAAATCGGGGAGACTATAGACACCATCCCGATCCCCATGCCTCCTATGATTCGATAAAACACCAAAATGTCAAAACTAGAAGATAAAGCGCATCCTAAAGCCGAAACGGAGAACAGTAATGCTGAGATCAGCATCACCTTTTTTCTGCCAATATGATCGCTTAAATAACCCGCTATGGATACCCCAATAATGGACCCAATTAAAGCACAACCCACATACCAACCTTGCGCTAGGGAATTTAATCCAAATTGTTCGGTGACATCAGAAATGGTTCCCGATATGACAGCGGTGTCATAACCAAATAAAAACCCACCGATTGCGGCAATAAAGGCTAGAAAAATAACATAGCCCCATGGTTTGGTCTGTTTCATTTTAAATGTTGAAGTATTCTTTATACCGATGGTATAGATGTCCAGCTTGTCGATAGGCCGATTGGGGACTCATAAAATGTGAAAATTCAAAAGTGATGGCTTTGTCATAGTTGGCTCTCTTCGCTGCTTCCAATTTGAGTTTAAGTTTTTCAAATTTTATTGGAAAGAATTTGATGGGCATATCTCGATCAAACGATTCCGCATTAGTCCAGCAATCGATATCATATCGGTCAGCCAACTTTTTGTTGACTTCAAAAAAGATATCTAGTTCATCATAATCAATGTGACCATCTTGAAAGGCACAGGCATCGATCACTTGGTGGATACCCGAAAAAATGGTGTTCCATTCTTCTTCGTGTTCTTTAATGGATACTGCTTCAGATTTGCTCAAAGTACTCGATGCCGCTGCCACAGCTTTTTTACCATCGATATAGGGTGAGATAAAAGTCGGAAGTCCATTCGAGACATCTTTACATTGTTTTCCTAAGGCATAAAACGATTCGATAGCTCCTTTGGTTCTTCGACTAATTTCACCACTCAAATACCATCCCTGAAAACTTTTGTATCGGCTGCCATAGTTTTTCCAGACTTCATCGATGACAAAACGGTTCGATTCAATTTCTTTGGTTAAATCACCAGTATCCCAAAACTCCCCAGAATCATATAATCCAAAAAAGAACTTCATTCCATGTTGGTCAGCGAGTTTTAAAAAAAGTTCTAATAAATCCACGGGAGGTTTGTAGCATCCTTTAGAAATAAGATACTCGGAAGGGTAGGTGATGAATTTCCGGTAGCCAGAGCGGATCATGATGACGGTATCAATTCCAATGGCTTTCATATACTGAAAATCTTGATCCCATTCTTTTTCACCCCAGTTTTGATGTGGAATATCATGAGAAATTTCATCAATAAAAGTTCCCGTAATTCGAAGCCCTTTATTTTCATTGGTGTTTAAAAAAGAACTGGACTCATTCAGATGTTCTATACCATGGCTTGAGTTCATCAATGGAAGTGCAGAAACGGACATCATCGACATGCTTGATTTTTTAATAAAAGATCTTCTGTTTAATTGATTTGAAAATTTCATTTTATTTTGGATTTGATTATTGTGAATAAAATTAGTTCAATGGAAAATGAATAATAGATTTAATTTTGCTTTGTTCCATGCCCTTTATCTCATAGATGAGCGTGTCCTGTAACAAAGATGATTCGAGAACCAGATTTTAAAAATTAAGGTCAAATGATGGAGTTTCATTCAAAGACAACAAAGTATAAAAAAGAGCTTTTAGAAAATGTCATCCCCTTTTGGACAAACCATTCTATTGATACAAAATATGGTGGTTATTTTAGTTGTTTAGATCGTCAAGGAAAAGTATTTGATACGGATAAATTCATTTGGCTACAAGCGAGACAAGTATGGATGTTTGCCACTTTATACAATAAAGTTGAATCCAAAAAAGAGTGGTTAGACATCGCAATACATGGTGCTGAGTTTTTAGAAAAATATGGTTATGATTCTCACTTTGATTGGTATTTTAGTCTTGATCGAAAGGGGAAACCCTTAATCCAACCCTACAATATATTTTCAAATACGTTTGCTGCCATGGCCTTTGGTCAGTTGCATTTGACAACCAAGAATGAAAAATACGCTGAAATTGCATTAAAAACGTTTCAACGAATTCTTCAAAGAAAAGAAAACCCTAAAGGCCAGTACAATAAAGCTTATCCCCGGACGAGACCACTGAAAAATTTTGCTCTTCCTATGATTTTATCCAATCTATGTTTGGAAATAGAACACCTTATTGAACCGAGTCTCGTTGATGACCTAATCGATACGGCAATCCATGAGGTGATGGATGTGTTTTATCATTCAGAATGGGGATTAATATTAGAAAATGTCACTGATCAAGGAGAGTTTTCAAATAGCTTTGAAGGTCGATTACTCAATCCTGGACATGCTATTGAAGCCATGTGGTTTATGATGGATTTAGGCGTGCGTCTCCATCGAAAAGACCTCATTGAAAAAGCAGTGGATATCACGATGGATACTTTAAATTATGGTTGGGATCAGAAACATGGAGGTATTTTTTACTTTATGGATATCAAAGGACATCCACCTCAACAATTGGAATGGGATCAGAAGCTATGGTGGGTGCATATTGAAACCATGATTAGCCTTTTAAAAGGATATCAATTATTAAAAAATCCAAAATGCGCCGAATGGTTTTTAAAGATTGAGGACTATACATGGAAACACTTTAAAGATGAAAATCATCAGGAATGGTTTGGATATCTCAACCGAAAAGGCGATGTCCTTTTAAATTTAAAAGGAGGAAAATGGAAAGGTTGTTTTCATGTGCCTAGAGGGCTTTACCAATGTTGGAAAACGCTTGAAAGAATCAGCGAGGATTAGATTCTATAGATCATTGAATAGTGCAAAATCAAAAAGATTGGATGCTACGAGGAAACTATTTTTTCTTTTTCAGCCAAAGTGGATCCACTGATTCAGTGTTGATTTCCTTCGAAAAATCACCATACCCTTTTTTTTTGGATATTTTGGCTTCATATTTTGTCATTTTTGAGTTGATAATGACTTTTAGAAGCTGATTTTCCTTTGATATTCCTTTTTAGGCTGGGCATAAAAGCCACCATGCCTGGCGCTCTCTTTAAACGGTAAACTATGGACTCCATGATATGTTGGTTATGGACTTTCTCCAGTTTTTTGAATTTTGTCTCCTGACCATTGAACCAACGAGCCAAACCGCCAAGGGTCTGTTCGATCACCCAACGTTTTTTACTGATGGCTTTGTTTCGCTGTTTCTATTTGTCTGTCAAGGGTTTGTGGTGATAGCTTTTTTCCCCACCAAAGGGCCACTCCCTATTGGCTCCAGTAATTGATCGTTTTTTTCTAATGGGTTGCCTTGATCCCCCGAGACTCGTTTTCGTTCCCCGCGGATAGGTTTTCCATCAAGAGCTATAGGCCTTGACGGTCATGTCCATTGGCAACGGTATGCACCTCTCAAATCAAGCCTTTTTTGGTGGTGGCGATGTGCTACTTGTAACGATCATTAGGTCTTTTTTCTCTTCTTGAACCAATGGTCTTCGTTGGGACGGCCTTATTGTGGTTCCTCATGGTAGCTACCTTCGGTTTGAAGCTCTGGCTCTTCACACTCCCTTTTTTTTCGGTCTGGAACGAGTTTCTTGGGTTGGTTTTTTGGCGAAAAAAGACTCGCTGTGATACCTGTATCGACCACCGCCGTTCCCTGAATGATCACTTCTTTCTTGGTCTATTGTCGATGGACTTCATCCATGGTGCTTTGATAGCGCTTTTTGGCGATCAACTCTGAACGGAAACGAGACAAGGTGCTATTATAGGGAACGATATCTTCCATGTCCAAATCACAAGAAGCCGTGAAGCCAATGCTATCTTTAATGAAGTCTTCGGTCCGAACATCCGAGAGGTGGAACCACACCGAAATCAACTGCATTTTCAATAAAATTATGGACGATCAACTTTTTGGGCTCGTTTTTTTGCCTGACTTATAGTTTTCGACGAGTAAAGCTTCTATGGATTGTCAATTATGATATCATAGACTTGATGGAAAAACGACTGGGTGACTGTTTGGCTCCTTCCTTGACGGGGATTAAAAAAACGGGGAATTATATACCTTCGTAACCACCAGCCGCCATTTCATTAACTTATTTCAACCCGTTGGTTTTATTTCCGAATTCAAATCTTTTGTTTTTGATGATGTTAATGTATCAAACATCCGTTGTATTTTCATGCTGGGTTTTAATGATATGGTTTGACAATATGCTTGATATTGCCCAATCATCCATGTTCTCATGGATGGAATAGGGATTTGGTAAAAACCATTCCCTTGAACTTGAACAATCCCTCGACTCACCAAGTCATTCCATGTTTTTTTAGGTTCTTTAATATACGGATTCAATTCAAAATCATCTAATACAGTATCCACGTCAATGGTGTTGGGGTTCATTTCATTTTCAAAGATCGCATGATAAATAAAACATCGCATTCGAGGACTGATTTTATAGAACCGACGCTGATAATAATCATTTTTTAAAGCCAATCCTTTTCCCAAAATCGTGCCTAATACATGATCCGACAAAACGCCGTTATGCTTTTTAAGCATTTTTGAAGCCGTTTCCGCATAACAGACGATATGATGTGGCCATTGGAGGGTCTCTTTTGATAATTGATCAAGCCAATGATCTAAATCAGGATGATGAGGATCCACATAGGCTTCTTGAACGATATAATCTTTTAAGATCGCTTTTTCGGATGATTGGTCAATACGTTGTAAATCAATGATGGCGTTGGTATAAAATCTTGAAATTTTAAAGTCGTGAAAAATGTTTTGCGTATTACTTAGCCCACCAAATAAACAAACAAATCCATGTTCGTTTTTCAAATTATGAAGGCCGTTTAATATGACAGATACTTGACGCCATGGATCACTCCCTTTGGTTAATTGAATTTCCGCCATTTGGGCTTCATCTAAAATCAAAAGAGTTGGTGTATCAATGAGAGAGATGATCTCCGATATGGTCTCTTCTGTTTTTTCATACTCTATTTTTCCTTTTAGAACTTTAAGATCCAAGCCGATTTCTTTAGCTTTTTTTTGAAACTTTTTTCGCCCTATTAATAAATGAGCACATTGAATCGGATTGGCTAAGTCGATGATGGTGTTTAATTCAACCACTCGCCAAATGTTAGTTAATTTTTTTTTAAACTCATCAATTAAAGCCGTTTTACCAACACCCGGAGGCCCTTGAATGAGTATCGATTTAGCAAGTCCTCTCTTTTGAGATTGCTCTAAAGAATGTTTAAAGAAATTAATTTCCTGTTTCCTTCCATGAAAATATTTAGCAGGGCCTCAATCATCAATGACATTAAGTTCTTTTGACTTCATTGATTTGATTTTTTGGAATTGAATGATGACCTTTTATGTCATAAAGATAGGTGGTTACAAAGGTATATAATTCCCAAAAAACGCATTGGTTTGAAATGGTTCATACTTTAAACAGGCGTATCAAAAACAACTTCGGAAATAAAATCAAAAAAAAATATTTTGAAAAAGTAAAAAGGCATCTATACCGTTGTCACATTTCGATATAAGCGATATAAATCTCTTGATTTTATTCTAAACCCGCCTCCATGGTTGTGGTATTTGCCTTCATTTTCTCCAGATCTGTATATCTCCAATCGAATGTCAAACTGTATGAAGCCATCCGTTAAGGCTTTGAGAAACTTTTCCATTTCCACCTGTAGATATACTCTACACTCAGTGAACTTGAAGTACCAATTAGAATCCGTTTCTTTCACATCCGATTTGATCACCATTAACTTGTCAATCTTTTGAAGTCCATTCTCAATATCATCAAAATTCCAATAGACGGGTATTTCGAATAGGTCGTGATTTCTTTTGATTAGTAACTCAATGCGTCTTTCTGATGAATTAATGTCCAATTTCATTTTTATTAATTTCATAAACATCACCCCATCGATTGGCAAAAATCGATGCGAATAATTTCTTCTTGGCTGGAAAACGTTCATCTCGGTAGTCACCAAAAGTATCTCGGAGAAGACGCATCGCACGATTGGGATTATTCGGTGCACGCGTAAAAAGAGAAATGGCACTCTTGGTGAGTTGTCGTTGTGTTTTGACTTCAAAACCAAGAAAATCAGGATCTCTTAAATTATTTTCTTGTACGCCCAACAAATCTTCAAACGTTCGACCAATGGCTCCATCGATATTCTTTTCAGTAGCCGTGTTTGGCACGAATCCCAACGCCCTGATTCGATGGATTTCTTGAATAATTTTTGCTAATTCCATTGTATCTTTGTCTGTATGGAAGCCAAAACTAAAGAAATAGTAACGGTTAATAAGATTTATAATGAAGACTGCTTAAAAACACTGAGTCGAATACCATCAAACTTTCTCGATTGTATCATCACCTCTCCTCCTTACAACATGAACCTTCGCATTCGTGATGGGAAGTATTGTTCGAGACAAATTGTTAAAGAATTCAGCACGAAATACCATGGATTTGCTGACAATATGCCCATTGAAGAGTACAATGCTTTTCACACCAAAGTATTGACAGAGTTACTGAGGGTCTCTAAGGTTATTTTTTACAATGTATAGATTGTTACGGGGAGTAAAAGATCCGTTTTCAAGATGATAGGCGATTTCAATGAGTACTTAAAAGACATCATTATTTGGGATAAAGGAGTGGCTCAACCATCAATGCAAGAAAAAGTCATCAATCGAAGATCCGAATTGATACTGGTTTTTGAAAACGATTATCCAATCAGTCGACAGTACCGATATGCCCATTTCAACAGAGGAACCCTTTCGGATATTTGGCAAATCAAAAGAGACTATAAATCACCGAAATCTCATGGAGCTACATTTCCTGAAAAATTGGTGGAAACCATTCTTCAAAATTTCACGCAACCAAACGACATCATATACGATCCATTTTTAGGAACGGGAACCACCGCGGTTGTCGCCAAAAAAATGGAAAGACAATACATAGGAAGTGAAATCAATTCGGCGTATTGTCGTGTTAGTGAAGAACGACTAGAAAATGCATTGACGCCATTGGAGTTACTATTACAAACTGAAAATTAAAAAATTACAAGTTCAACCATTTAGTGCGACAATCACAACGTAAAAAAATAAAACGATGAAAACAATACGTCAAATAAAAAGAAGATTTTTTTGATTCAATCCTCTACCTTAGCGAAAAGTCGAAATTCTAGTGCAAAGATCTCTTGTTATCTGTTGATGGGTTAAAGTTTGACGATCAAATAAAACAGTGTCAAAACCTACGAATTCGCTTTTATGAGAAACAATAGGAGAAATGGATTGTGACTTGGCTGGGTCTCGAACCCAGGACCCTCTCCTTAAAAGGGAGATGCTCTACCAGCTGAGCTACCAAGTCTGCGATTAGCAAAAACAATGGAAAATCGATTTTGCTAAAAATGGTTTGCAAAAGTAAGAAAATAAAAAGGGTCAAGGATTCTAGAAAATCAAGTTTCATGAAATGATGTTTTGTACCTCAAGTGCTGAAACAGTTTTTTGCAAAATGAACGAATATCTGTTATTTTTAAAAGAATAAAATCCCACTTGGATGTTTTATGTTTTAATCGTTTGTGACCAATGAATCATATGATTTGTGCTCTGATGGGTTACATGGGTTCAGGAAAATCAACCGTTGGAAAACGGTTGGCTAGTGAAATAAAAACTGAATTCATTGATTTAGATCGTTACATTGAAAGCAAAGAAAATGTTACCGTCATCGATTTGATAAAACAAAGCCATCTTCAATTCAGAAAACTCGAAAGTTTTTATTTAGAAAACATCCTAAAATCTAAACAGTCCCTTGTCTTGAGTCTAGGGGGTGGCACTCCAGTGTATGGACAAAATCTTCAATTGTTATCTGAAAATCAAAAGGTAACTAGTTTTTATCTGAGAACTAGTGTGCGAGAACTTTCTCAAAGACTATTTAAAAACCGTATCACGAGACCATTGATTCCGAGTGAAATCAATTCGATTGAAAAACTACAGGATTTTATAGGCAAGCATCTTTTAGAAAGAGTTCATTACTACAATCAGGCAGATTTTATAATTGATACGGAATTCAAAACAGTCAAAAAAATTGTTTCAGAAATCAATCAAAAATTAATTTCTGTCTGAGGCAGAGCCGTCGTAAACTTGGTATTATGTTTTCACGAGGTAAAGCAGAATATTTTCATGGTAGAGAAAAAGAACAAGCTTTTTTCAAGAATGCTTTGAAAAAAACAAGAAGTAGAGGAGTCGGAACATCCTTTTTAGTTCAAGGTTCACCGGGTGTTGGCAAAACAGCGTTGCTTGAAAAATGCAAATAAATTGCTCAGGAAAGGGATTGGGATGTTGTCAAAATAAAGCCCGATGGATTATGGGATGTGGAACAACTAAAAAGATATTTAAATAGAGAAGGGTTCATCAAATTGGATAGTTTCAAAGGAAAGGCTGGAATGCGTGTTCTTGGTGTTGAAGCCAATTTTTCACTGAACGAAAAATCGGTTATTAAAACTCTTTATTCTGGGAAAAAACCGTTGTTGTTAGTTTTGGATGAAGCGCAACATTTGAAAAAAGTATCACATGCCAGTTTTGAAATACGGAATAAGGTTGAGAAAGTATTAGATGAACTTCATAATGGGGGATTTGATAAACCGTTGGTTTAGGATGAACTAAAAACATTTTTTAAGAATTAGGAGTTTCAAAGTTCGATGATGATTGTGTGTTTGATTTGGAGGCATTAGATATGGCATCTAAAAAAAACATTATTCGAGACTTTATATACAATGGTGGTGGCTTGGATCAAACGATAGAATACCATTTATGGGTTCATAAAATCAGTGAACAAACAAATGGCTGGCCTCAACATATTTCTGCTTATGGGCATTCCGCATCGAACTATTTACAACATAGGCCACCAGGAATTAATGTCAAACCATTGACAGGACAAGGATTAGACGAAGTGTTGAATGATGGAAAGCGGAAACGCTTTCAGTACTAGGAAGAGAGATTGACCCCTTTTGACATTGAAGAGATCGAAATCTTAGATGATGTCTTAGATAAACACAACTCAAAACTTTTAATGAGGCGACAAAACATCATTGATTCTTTTCAAAAGAAACTAACATTAGAAAAATCTGAAAAGTTATTTGAAACAGCAAATGAAGAAGGCCTCTTTCATCGTGTTTCAGGTGGAAGTTATAT
Organism: Flavobacteriaceae bacterium; assembly: GCA_026709415.1. Lineage (GTDB taxonomy): Bacteria > Bacteroidota > Bacteroidia > Flavobacteriales > Flavobacteriaceae > Bin25. The sequence continues at coordinate 19,193 of JAPOSZ010000019.1, read as the reverse complement.
GATTCCAATCCCCTCGATGCATCATTGGTTGGTATCAGGAGATTGGAAAGTCAAAGTTGAGGATTAAAAAAGAAAAGAAAGGGAGGATTTGGATTCTATCAAGTATCTTTCGATTGATTGAAAATCTAAAAAATTGGTGATGAGAAATATTGAAAGTCCGATAATTCTTAGATGTTTTATGTCGACTATTTGAGATAAATACCGCTGGTTTTTCCTTCAAAAAACACCTCAATGTGTTCTTGGGAAGTGGTGGATAAAGAAAGACCTTTAAAATCTACCTTAACAGGAAATTCACCGTGACTTCTATTGACCAAAACGGCCGTCTTTATTTTTGAAGGACTGTCTTTAAGGAAATACCCAACCGCATAAATCATTGTTTTACCTGAATTGAGAACATCATCAATAAGAACAATAGGGTGTGAATTGATATCATATTGTTCCGGAATGATTTTAACAGAATGAGCCGGGTTTACTTTATCTAATTCTAACTCGATAAAATCAATTTGTATGTCAGAAATGATATTTAGAAAATCTTGAATCATCTTGGCAAATTTGACGCCTTTAGGGGCTATGCCTACTAGAAAGATCTTTTTATCTTGATAGTGTTCTTCAAAGATTTGCCAAGCAATTCGTTTCGTTATGGCTTTTATTTCAGATAAATTTTTGATTTTAACTTTAGGATCACTCATTTTTAAAGTCGCATACTTGGAATTTTAATTTTCGATTATCGAATCGATTTTTCTTCTTTCTTTTTTGGTTGGCCGACCGGCCCCTTTTCGGCGTAAAGGTGATGGAATGAGCTTAATCGACTTCATGGTCTGGAGATCGTCATTACCACTTAAGTAATTATAATATAGTCCTACCATTTTGGCACTCACTCTATGAGTTGGAAAATCTAACACTTGGAAGGTATGCCAAAATTGGTTTTTCCTAATTTCTAATCTATCAGTTGGCGAGATTTTAAAGGAAGGTCTCACTTTGATGCTATTGACTTTTACTAATCCTTTTTTACATTGAATGGTAGCCAATGATCTGGTTTTAAAGATTCGGACATACCATAAAAACTGATCGATTCTCACGTTTTACATCGCTAAAATAGCACTACAAAAGTACGATTATCGTACCTTGCGAAAATATTTTGGGAATAAAAATGACTCTAAAATTCAAATTGATTTTTAGTCTGATTTTGGTTTCAATTTTTACGATTGGTTGTAAAAAAGAGAATAAAGTCGAACCACCTCGAGATCCTGCCGAGCAAATTATAGCCGATCAATTAGCGCTAGAAAAGTATTTGAATACCCACTTCTACAATTATGAAGATTTTGTCGATGACTCCCAAAATTTTAATCTTTCCGTTAAGATTGATACCATTATGGGAGAAAATGCGACTAAAACTCCCTTAATCGACCAAGTGCAAAGTAAAAAGATCCAATATCGTCATCGGAATAATCAAGAAATCATCTACGATTATTATTACATAATTCTACGAGAAGGTGTCGGTTCAAATCCACATATCGTTGATTCAGCTTTTGTTGCATACAAGGGTGAACTCTTGACACGTTCACAGTTTGATACAAGATTAACCCCCATATGGATGGATTTAACAAGGGTGATAAGAGGATTTGGTGAGGGGATCTCCTTGTTGAAGACAGGAGATTATAAAATCAATGAGGATAATACAGTCGAATTTTTCGATTTTGGTCAAGGTATTTTTTTCTTTCCGTCCGGATTGGGATACTATTCGAATTCTTCTCCAGGAATACCAGAATATTCACCCCTTGTGTTTCAGGTATCGCTTTATACTTTAAAAGAGACAGATCACGATGGCGATGGGGTACTGAGTAAAGACGAATACGATAGGGATTTGGATGGGGTCCCTGATGACTCTGACGAGGATGGTATTCCAGATTATTTAGACGCCACTTAGAGTTGTTCACCTATTTTGATCGCTAAGGCTAAAATGAGATAGTCGGGTCTCGTATCTAGCGTTCCTATTTTTTGAGCTGTTTCTCCCAACAATTCTACTTCTTTACTTTTTAGTCCTCTGTGGTAGGTTAAAGAAAGATCAAAGTTGCCTAAGTGCAAACGAGCTCCAAGATGCAATCCATAGGTAATATTGTCTTTAACATCATCGAGCTTAATTTCTTTGATACTTTCGATACTTTGCCCTGTGGTATAATGGAAAGTAGGTCCCGCATAGGCACTAGCAAATGGTACAAATCGATAGCCAAAGGAAATTGGCAATTCCAAACTAGATTCTTTAAACTCTAGATCCTCTTTTTCTACTTTATGCCATGTATATCCGAGTTGTGGACGAACATAAAACATCACTCCTCCGGTTTCAAAAAAGGCACCAACATTATAACCTAAGGTTTCTTGCTTTAACTTTTCTGTAGATATATCTTTTGGTAAAGTTTTACTTGGAGAAAGTTTGGTTCCAGCACTTAAACCATAAGAAGCTTGGGCAAATCCTAACAGAGAACCAAAGCCGAAAATGGTCAGTACAATGAAAACTCGTTTTGAAGCGGACATTTTATTTTCGTTTTATTAAGTCAATAGATTTGTTAACAATATTTTCTGAAGAGAGACCATATTTCTTCATCAGTTCTGCAGGATTTCCAGATTCGCCAAAAGTATCTTGGGTAGCGATATAATCTTGAATAACAGGGTATTTTTTTGAGAGTATTCGAGCCACCGTTTCACCCAAACCACCGTGATAATTATGCTCTTCAGCCGTAATGATACACTTTGTTTTTTGAACGGAATCTAAAATCATTTGTTCATCGATCGGTTTGATGGTGTGGATATTGATGATTTCAGCAGAAATTCCTTTTGTATTCAAAATTTCCCTTGCCAATAAGGCTTCCCACACCAAATGTCCAGTGGCCACGATGGTAATATCTTTTCCGGATTCAAGCAAAATACCTTTTCCAATTTCAAATCCTAAATCGGGAGTGGTGAAATTAGGCACTTTAGGTCTACCAAATCGAAGGTAGACTGGTCCTTGATGTTCAGCGATGGCCATCGTAGCGGTCTTGGTTTGATTAAAATCACAGGGGTTAATCACCGTCATGCCGGGTAACATTTTCATTAATCCAATATCTTCTAATATTTGGTGAGTCGCACCATCCTCCCCCAAAGTGATGCCGGCGTGCGATGCACAGATTTTCACGTTTTTTCCTGAATACGCGATGGATTGCCTGATTTGATCATAAACGCGACCTGTTGAAAAATTAGCAAATGTTCCAGTGAATGGAATCCATCCCCCAATAGTTAATCCAGCGGCAATGCCCATCATATTGGCTTCGGCAATGCCTACTTGAAAAAATCGATTTGGAAATTCTGTTTTAAAATGAGACATTTTAAGCGAACCTGTCAAATCAGCGCATAGAGCCACAACCCTGGGATTGGTCTGACCTAATTGAGATAGTCCTTCGCCGAATCCACTACGGGTATCTACATTTCCAGTGTTTTGATAAGAAGGTTGCATTTTAGTAATCGCCTAATGAAGTGGGGGAATTTTGATCTAAAGCCAATTGAAGTTGTTGGTCATTGGGAGCAATACCATGCCATTGATGGGAATGCATCATAAAATCAACACCATGGCCCATTTCAGTTTTCATAATAATCACAATGGGTTTAGAATTGTTTGAGTGTTTTACCGCTTTTGTAAGCCCTTCTTTGACGGCGTGCAAATCATTTCCTTGATGATTGATAAGCACTCGCCATCCAAAAGATTTGAATTTTTCTTCCAAATTCCCCAGTGGTAATACATCTTGGGTAGCCCCATCTATCTGTTGTCCATTATAATCAATCGTTACAATTAGATTATCCACATGATTACCAGCTGCAAACATAATGGCTTCCCAATTTTGTCCTTCTTGTAATTCACCATCTCCTAAAAGAGCATAGACTAAAGCAGGATCTTGGTTTAATGTTTTTGAAAGTGCAGCCCCAACAGCGACTGAGAGACCTTGTCCAAGTGAGCCACTGGCAACGCGAACACCAGGTAACCCTTCATGGGTTGTCGGATGTCCCTGGAGTCGGGAATTAATTTTTCTAAAAGTCGCTAGTTCTTTAATTGGAAAAAACCCACTTCGAGCCAAAACACTGTAAAATACAGGCGAAATATGGCCATTCGAGAGAAAAAACACATCTTGACCAATACCATCCATTTCAAATGGTAATTGATAATTCATATGATTTTGAAAAAGGGTAACAAAGAATTCAGTACAACCCAGCGAACCTCCAGGATGTCCTGATTTTGCCCCATGCACCATTCGAACGATATCTCTCCTAGTTTGAATTACGTTTTCATCTAGGCGGTGAGGTTTTGACATCTGCAAATTTTGTGCTAAAAATAAAGAATTTAGAGTCCCAATAAATACTAAAATTCAAAGAGAAATAAAAAAGTTTCAAAAAACCCAAAAGCGATTTTTCCATCGACATAAAGAGATTAGACATCATCAATTAAAGTTTAATCATTAAATTGATTTATAAGTTGTTTTAGAAATAATCGTGGAAATTGATAGTTAAAACATGTTTTGAGTCTGATTAAACGTCGGAGAAGAGAATGTTTTTTAAAATGTAGAATCCAGATTTAATTTTTTCAACATTTTTACAAATGCTTAATATTCAAAAAAAGTTTATCCTTCTAAATCAAAATTAAATGATTTAAATAATGGATTAAATCGATGAGAGAAAAATCTAATACTATTAAACAAGAAAAACACACGAACTCAATCATATATGATGATAATTCATCAGCTCGCGCTTGTAGCATATTGACCCAACATGGAGCAATTGATACACCAGTTTTTATGCCAGTTGGAACTTTGGGGACGGTGAAAGGCCTCTCCCAAGAACAATTAAGTCATCCCGTAGGAGCCCAAATAATGCTCGGTAATACGTACCACTTATACCTCAGACCTGGCAAAGAAATTTTAAAGCATGCCGGGGGAATTCATCAATTTATTTCATGGTCAAAACCCATTTTAACCGATTCGGGAGGATATCAAGTCTATTCCTTAGCTGATAGAAGAAAAATCGATGAACATGGAGTCCAATTCAAATCTCATATCGATGGATCAACCCATGTTTTTACGCCTGAAAATGCAGTTTGTATTCAACGAAAGATTGGAGCGGATATCATGATGGCTTTTGATGAATGCACTCCCTACCCCGTGTCACATAAAGAAGCGCAGCTATCGATGGATAGAACACACCGTTGGTTGGATAGAGGATTAAAAAAATTCAAAGAATCCACTCCGTGTTATGGTTATCCGCAGATTTTTGCACCTATTGTACAAGGAAGTGTTTATTCAGATCTTCGAAAATCATCGGCTGAATTCATCAGTCAAAAAAATGCCCCCATCAACGCTATTGGCGGATTATCAGTTGGGGAGCCCATCGATTTGATGTACCAAATGACTCAAGAAGTATGTGATATTCTCCCCAAAAACAAACCACGTTATTTGATGGGTGTTGGGACGCCTTTAAATATTCTTGAGTGTATTTCTTTAGGGATTGATATGTTTGATTGTGTGATGCCGACTCGTAATGGTCGCAATGGCATGCTGTTCACAATCGATGGTGTTATCAACATTAAAAACCAAAAGTGGAAATCAGATTTTTCTCAAATTGACACCAATGCGTATAGTACAGTTGGTTCTCAATATACTAAAGCCTACTTGAGACACTTGTTTTCAGTGAATGAACTATTGGGAAAGCAAATCGCAAGTATCCACAATCTAAGCTTTTATATCTGGCTCACTAATCAGGCAAGGAAAAAGATAATTGATGGTAGTTTTGTGGCTTGGAAAAACCGAATCTCCAAAAACTTGGATAAAAGACTTTGAATTGAAAATTCTTGACAAGTATATTCTCAAAAAGTATATCGGCACTTTTTTTGTATTGATTCTTTTATTTATTCCCATTGGAATCATGGTGGATTTGTCTGAAAAAATTGACAAATTCAAGGCTAATAATGTCCCACTCGATGAAACCCTATTGTATTACATCGATTTTACTTGGTATTTTGCCAATCTTCTCTACCCGATTTTTTTGTTTTTAGCCATTATTTGGTTCACTTCTAAAATGGCCAATCATACCGAAGTCATTGCCATATTGAGTTCGGGAATTTCGTTTCGACGATTTCTCAGACCATTTCTTATCGGTGCCAGCCTTATCTGTTTATTAGCTATGGTCGTTTCGCTATACATTGCCCCTGCGGCTAGCAAAGGCTATAATGAATTTCGATATAAATATTTAAGTCGAAATGTGGAAAGATTCACAGAAGATGTCTTTCAACAGATTAATGATCAAGAATATGTCTATGTGAGCAATTATGATCCTATTCGTGAAAGTGCAGATAATTTTGTGTTGACCCATTTTCAAGGAAACGAATTGAAATTTAAAATAAAAGCGTCTAGTATCCGTTGGCAAAATGAAGATAGTTTATTTCGATTAACCAGATATAACAAAAGAAAATTCACTCAACGTGGAGAAGTTTATACTCAAGAAACATTAAAAGATACCATATTTGATTTTTCTATTGAAGATTTAGCCCCAGTCAATTATGTTGCCGAAACATTATCGTTAGGACAACTGATAGGATTTATTAAACTCGAAAGGGAGCGTGGTTCCCCCTTAATTAATCGACATGTGTTGAATTTTCATAAACGATGGAGCATTCCATTATCGGTTTTTGTCTTGACATTTATTGCCGTGGCTGTAGCCTCTAAAAAACGAAGGGGTGGCACGGGATTTAATTTAGCATTAGGAGTGACTTTAGGATTTTTATTTGTCTTTTTTGACAAAGTCCTAGGCGTCTTAGTAGCTAAATCGACATTTTCACCAATCATTGCGGCATGGTTTCCTCTATTTTTATTTGCTACCATCGGATTGTATCTCATGAGAAAAACCACATCACAATAGAATGTTGTTGATATGAATCAAATAGAGAAGCGTATCGAGCGATGGAATCACTAAAGACTCTTTGGTGATTCATAGAGTTCCCTTGTAGGGGTACTTGAACCGAAATAGCCCAGAGAAAAGCGTTTAGCGACAATTATAGATAGAGAGGTCCTGTTTGGATAATAGAGATTGTGAAGCGAAAGCAAAGTTTTCAGCGAAAAACGGCCGAAATTATCACTGATGAAGAAGTGTTTAGTTATTTCAAAGAAAAGGCAAAAAACAATGAGATGAGCACCTACTTTGATGTCCAGACAGATCAATTTGTTGTTCTTTTTTCAATTCATCTTCTAAATGGTCTTGAATAGCATCCAAATATTTTTCAAAACTTGGAACATTAACAATTGCTGTATTCCAAATTTTTTTTCAAATTTATGTGGTGGTATTCATGAACTAAGAAATGCCTCATTCCTTCAATCCGAACCCTGGGAATATTTGGTAAACCATTCTTGGTCTGATCTTACGTTTTATAGACATATTCTCCAACAAGCTCGATACTCTTAATCAAACCATCTTGTACTAGAAAATCAGATGTCACTAAATTCTCATAATCTCCAATCGCTAAAACAGCTTGAGCTACTTTTTTAATAGCCTTCTTTGAACGGTTAACCTTTAATAGGTCCACATGGATACGGGTCATTCAAAATGATTTTCATATCTCTCATAATAGCATCTTTCATGCTTGGATCAAAACAGTCAAAATCAACTAAATCGACATTTTTTCCAATGTTTTTTTTTAACATAGTAAATAAATCAAAATGATCTGCCGCACCAAAAGGAGCATCGAAAGTATAGGCAATGTCTATATCGCTATCTTTTCTATTTTCTCCACGTGCTACAGAACCGAACACACCCACTCTTTTAGGTTTATAAGGTTTCATAGCTTCTAAAATCTGTTTTTGTTCCTCTTTACTAATCATCAATTGATATCTTATGCAAGAGATTTAAAAACCACCATTCTACTCATTTTAAATGATAAAGATATTGATGGCGTAAAGCATTGAAATAAAATTTACTTTCGAACCTATAATCCCTTAATGATTTTCAAACAAATTCTCTTGTTTAAGATTGAATAAAAAATTTTTGAAGTGATATCGGTGGATGATTGTTTTACTTTTACATTCCAGAACACCAATGAAATCTAGATGGAATATTTAGAATTTGAAAAACCCATAATGGCACTAAATGATCAACTCCAAAAGTGTATTGAACTTGGCAAAGAAAATGGAGTGGATGTTTCGGATACAGCCAAACAACTTGAAAAAAAAATAGAGACTACGAAAAAAGAAATCTATAAAAAATTAACGCCGTGGCAAAAAGTTCAATTGTCTAGACACCCCAATCGACCTTATACTCTGGATTATATCAAATCCTTTTGCGGAGATACCTTTTTAGAAATCCATGGCGATCGAAATATCGCTGACGATAAGGCTATGGTGGGCGGATTAGGAAAAATTGGCGGTCAGAGCTTCATGATCATCGGTACCCAAAAAGGCTATAATACTCAAACCAGACAATATCGAAATTTCGGGATGGCCAATCCTCAAGGTTATCGAAAGGCCTTGCGATTGATGAAATCTGCTGAAAAATTTCAGATTCCAATTCTAACATTAATCGATACGCCGGGAGCTTTCCCAGGTATTGAAGCCGAAGAAAGAGGCCAGGGAGAAGCCATCGCCCGTAATATTTATGAAATGATGAATTTAAGAGTGCCTATCATCGTGACTATCATTGGAGAAGGAGCTTCGGGTGGGGCACTAGGAATTGGTGTTGGAGATCGAATTTTAATGCTTGAAAATACTTGGTATTCTGTCATTTCACCAGAATCCTGTTCTTCAATATTATGGCGTAGTTGGGATCACAAAGAAGAAATGGCCCAACAATTAAAATTGACAGCTCAAGACATGAAAACAGCACAAATCATTGATCTCATTGTTGAAGAACCTTTGGGGGGGGCACATTATGATCGAAAAAAAATGTTTAGCATTCTAGAAAAACAAGTGTTGGCTTGTTTTAATCAAATAAAAATGATTCCTATAGTTGAGCTTCTGAAGCAACGGAGAAAAAAGTATACGACTATCGGGAATTTTACAATCCAATCATGAAGTGCTAGAAATCAAGTCATCTGATGGGTGAAATACTGTCAAATTTTTGTAAATAACTTTTAAAATCGCATTGAAATTTTGATGAATCGTCTCTTTACTTTTGGGGCATGAGTTTGACAGAAAATAATCCTCGACAGCAAAAAAAAGCGAATGTCATACCACTAGCAAAAGGCAATTTACCACCCCAAGCCATCGAAATTGAAGAAGCTGTCATTAGTGGGATTTTAATCGATAGAACGGCTTTCGAAAGAGTCAATGAAATCATTGAGTCGGAAATGTTCTATAAAGAACAACATAAGTTGATTTTTGAAGCAGCTACGACGCTTTATCAATCAAGAGATAGTGTTATTGACTTAAAAACAATCACAGAACAACTCATAGCAGATAATATGATTGATCGCGTCGGGGGGGGGACGTTTTTGATTAAAATGAGTCAATCCATTGCTTCATCGGCTCACATTGAATATCACGCTAGAATTGTTCAAGAAAAGTTCATTTTAAGATCTCTTATTGAAGTCTCATCCAAAATAATTGAAAAATCATACGACGAAACACATGATGTTTTTGAAACCATCCAATTTGCTGAAACTCAAATCTATAATGCTACAAAGAATAAAATAAAAACCCAGCCGGTTCCAGCTAAACAGTTGATTGAAAGATTGACAGATCAAATTGAAAGAATCAAAAAACAAGGCGGATCAATCGGAATCGAATCTGGATTTCACGAATTTGACAGTCTCACTAGTGGATTTCAAAAAAGTGACTTGATTGTGCTAGCGGCAAGACCTGGTATGGGAAAAACAGCGCTCATGTTGTCTATGGCCAGAAACATGGCCATTGAAAAGGAGTATACAGTAGCCATATTTTCGTTAGAGATGTCGGCCATGCAGTTGATTACTCGGATGGTATCCGCTCAAACCAAGATTCCATTTACAAAAATCCGAGATGCGGCTCTCGATGCAGATGGTTTTGGTCAGGTTCTCGAAACAATTGATACATTGGGAAAGGCTCCGATTTATATTGATGAAACCCCTCAGTTATCGATATATGAACTACGTTCTAAGGCTAGACGTTTAAAAACAGCTCATAATATTGATATCATTTTGGTTGATTATTTACAATTAATGACGGTAACGAATCGGGGGTATAATCAAAATAGAGAACAAACGATTTCTCAAATTTCTAGTTCCATTAAAGCCTTAGCAAAAGAATTAGATATTCCGATTATTGCCCTTTCACAATTGAATCGAGCGGTTGAAAAGAGAGATAAATCCCGACCACAATTATCCGATTTAAGAGAGTCCGGAGCCATTGAGCAAGATGCCGATATTGTCGCCTTTTTATACCGTCCGGAGTATTATAAATTCGAAACTTGGGAGGATGGTAATTCCACGGCTAACCAAGCTGAAGTGATTATTTCTAAACATCGAAATGGAGCTATTGGAAGTTTTCGATTAGGATTTAATGGGAAAATAAGCAACTTTTCTAATGACTTTTCATTAGCAGGCTACAAACCCATGCCTACTCAAAAAATTCCTTCAAAAATGAATGATAATAAAACAAATCAGGGGTTTCAAAATTCCATTTCTTTCCAAAATGATAATCCTAATGAGAAGAATACCTCTTCCCAATGGAATCAAAAAAAATCTGAAAACGGCAATGAGAGTGAAGAACCATTTTAGTTAAAAAAGCGTGGCTTAAACCATTGTATTGATGTAACATATGGAATAATTTTCAGTCTAAGGATCTAGACCAATATAATATCAATCTTATGTATAAAACTCTAATGATCTTAGGAACTGTATTATTGACAAGTTCTTGTGTTGCTGTCAAATTTCCTTCTGAAATCAAAGTTAGTGTGGATATGCCAGAAAATATGACAGAAGAAAACATGGCCAAATTAATCGACAAAATTCCGAGTAAAATTTCGAAAAAAGACGTGAAAGTTTATGTTGCCGTCCCTAAAAAGACAAATCCTCAAGTCAAAGAAAATGTCATTGTTAGGCCACGTATTCAATGACGCAATTTCGATTGGGTTTTAAAAGAAATAATTTACGTGTTGACACCGATTTTCACGGTTTTAATTCACCGTAAAACAATCACTTCCATTCGAACCTATTGGTTTGTAACTGTTTGTTTTTGAGATATTTAAAACGACTCCCTTTCCATGTTTTCTTTTAGATAAACGGTCTATTCATGATTCTGATTTGAATTATTTCCACCAATAAGTGTGTTCGATCAAAGATGCTATATCTTTAAAGTATTGATTATCAATAACATTCATTGTTTTTCGCATACACATCTTATGTTTTGCGAAAATAGATTATCTCTATCACGGCAAATATTCACCATCTATAGCTATCTATCATTTCTTTTTAAAGCCCAAACGGACATCACACAAGCATGACGAAGCTCTCCGCATCTACTTTATCGAACAAGCTTCACCTCATGGGATGGCCAAGGCTCTTGGCTTTACCCACAGAGCCGTGACTTTTTTAGTGACCGATTTTAAAAAAGCCTTTCAAGAAGATTAGGCCGAAGTCCACATCAAGAAAGAAACGATTGAAGTCTATCTCAAAAAGAAACGACATCTGCCGTTACTCTTGGATACCATGAGTGAGTTTCAGGACTTCACCTATCCCTTCCTTGGCAATAAAAAAATCCAGTTCTTGGGAGCGTTCCATACCTAGATAGTTGACGGCCTATTTTTTGCCGTGAAAATCGGTGGTTGAAGTCAATGATGGGTATACTTTAATTTTCTTTCAATTGAGGCAATCATTTCAGTTGCGATATCTTTCCCGGTAGCATTTTCGATACCTTCTAAACCTGGAGAAGAATTAACTTCTAAAAGTAGAGGTCCTTTATTGGATCGGATAATATCGACACCGGCCACGGAAAGATTGAGAGCTTTAGCGGCTCGAATCGCCAAAATTCGCTCGTCGGCTTTTATTTTGGCTTTGGTAGCAATACCGCCTAAATGCACGTTGGCTCTGAATTCTCCAGAAGTTGCTTCACGCTGAATCGAGCCTACCACTTTGTTATCTACTACAAAACAGCGCAAGTCTTTACCCCCGGCTTCTTTAATAAATTCTTGTACCAGTATATTGGCTTGCAGACTTTTAAAAGCGTTGATGACACTTTCAGCGGCTTTAGCTGTTTCAGCCAACACCACTCCCTTACCTTGAGCACTTTCCAAAACTTTAACGACGAGTGGAGCTCCCCCCACCATTGAAATAAGATCTTTGGTATCTTGGGGTGATTTGGCCATACCAGTGGTGGGTACATTTAATTTATTAATTGAAAAAATTTGAGAAGAATATAACTTATCCCTCGATTTGGCAATAGACTCAGCAGAATTCAAGCAATAAGTACCAATGGAATGGAATTGTCTTAGTAAGGCACAACCATAAAACGTCATAGAAGGTCTTATTCGAGGAATGACAGCATCTAAATGATCTAATAGACTCCCGTCTCGATAACGAATTTCAGGGGTATCGGTATCAAGGCGCATATAACAATGTTGAAGATTATAAAAGTGCATGGTATGTCCCCTGGTATTGCCAGCTTCTAGAATTCGTTTGTTAGAATACAGATTTCGATCGGTAGCCAATAAACCAATATTGAGTCCAGTTTTATTTAAAATCAGATGACCATAGATATCATTTAGTTGGGTTTTGGATATTTTTTTTAGAATCTGATTTTGATTGGGATCGATGATAAAACGTCTTTTGAGGGCTTCTCGTCCTAATAGCATCCGAAAGTCCATGCCTTCGCGATTGGCTAGTGTTAATTCAATATCAAACTGGATAGATCCAATCCTTAAAGGGGTTTTAATAACAAATCGTTTTTCAACAATACCGGAAGAGCTTTTGATGTTTCGGATATCGATGACTTTGGCTTTACACTCAACAGCAATACTTAAATTATCTTCAAAGGGGTTGACTTCAAATTCCACCCATAGATCCCCTTTAATTTTTTTTCGCTTGATGTTTTTGGCCTGAATTGACGATGTTTTGGCTCCTGAATCAACCCTAGCAAGGATGGCTGGTATGTTTAATTCATTAAATGAACACCATTCATATTCGCCAATGACGGTATATTTACTTTCCATAGGTCTGACTTCTAGCAAAATTAATTAATCCGATAAAGCTTCACTTAAACCCCCACCATAGAATAACCAATGAATTAAGGACAGAAAAAGAGATGGCTTTGAAACTTTCTAAATAGAATTCATTGATATTGAAACGCTTTTTCAGAGATTTTACATAGTGAAATTTGTTAATTCATTAACTTGTAACCCATTAGTTTGCTCTGAGCTATTCAATTTATCAGCAACAATTAATCAACACTTTTTTTATAGTTTTTTTTTAATCTTTTGCCATTCCGTTTTCGCTCAAGATTATTGGACGGTGGCCACTGCCCCATCCTCACATTCGACTCATATTGTACAAGATCAACAGTGGGATTATTATCGATTAAACTTAAAGAGCTTTAATCAGAATATAAGAGAGAGATCTCAAAATAATATAGTCAAATTACCCAATGAAAGTGGAGAGTTTGAATCATTTGAAATTGAAGTTGTGGATGTTTTGTCACCAGCATTACAACAAAAGTATTTTCGAATAAGAACTTTTGAAGGTTGGAGTGTCACTAGAGAAGATGTGAAAGTTCGAATCACAGTATCTGGCAAAGGATTTAATCAGTGGTTAATGTTACCAGATGGAAAACAATATTTTGTCCAACCAAGTTGGCTTGACTCGGAATTACATGTGGGGTATTTAAAATCGGAGAAACGATCGCCAATCAATTGTCAAGAACATCGTGATCACGATCTAGTTGAATCGAAAGCCAACAAGCCATATTCTAGAACTAACTTCAATACCAACAAGTACGTTTTGAGACTGGCCATTGCTGTGACTAGCGGTTATACTGAAATTTTTTCGGATAATGATGATACTAATGGCACCAAAAAAGAAGATGCCTTAGCCGCTGTTGTCAGTACCGTCAATAGAATCAATGAAATTTTTCAAAGAGATATTCAAATTGAATTTCAATTGGTATCGGATACAAACCTCATTTTTGACCATCCAGATACGGATCCTTTTGAAGAATTTGATGCCTTTGAAGCGGGTAGAATTATCAGAGAGTTCCTGCCTTTTGATAGCTATGATGTAGGTCATGCCTTTGCTGCTCAAGAAGATCCTTATGGTGAAGCATGCATTGCTTGTTTGTGTACTAGAATTAAGGCCGATGGTTTTTCATCTCATCATTTTCAATCGGAAGGTGAACAAGAATTTATGAATGACTTTTTTGACATTGATTATGTTAGCCACGAAATTGGCCACCAATTAGGTGCTTGGCACACTTTTTCACTGTATGAAGAATATTGGAATGCTAATGTTGAACCCGGTAGTGGATCGACCATTATGGGTTATGCAGGCATTGCAGAGCCCGTTAATAATATTCAAGAAAATTCAAGTCCCTATTTTCATTTCAAATCTATTCAGCATATGCGAGGTCATTTGTTGCTATCAGAGTGTTTAAAACAAATAGAGGCCATCAATCTAGAAGCCGTCATCGTTGAAGATTCAGGACTCAGCTATGACATTCCAATGGGAACGCCTTTTGAACTTTCAATACCGGATATTGAAATCCCACAGGATTATAGCGTCCTATATAATTGGGAACAACTAGACAATGGCACCGTCAATCGAGAGGACTTTTTTTCAACGAATCTCATTGGCTCTATTGCACGATCTTATCCACCGAAAAAAACATCTACAAGGCTTGTCCCACGTTTAGAAAGAATAAAGTCTGGAAAATTAGCATTGCAATCACCTCTTAGTGAATTTGATGCAAATCAATGGGAGACCGTTCCTGAGGTCGAGAGACATCTTAAATGGGGGTTATCAATGAGAACGAATAATCGAGAGGAACATGCCGTGTTTTTAGATTCTTTGTACATCAATGTTTGGGAAGATGCTAGCGATTTTAAATTGAATTTAAATGAACAGGAACATCAAATATGGAAATCAGGGGAACTCAAAGAAATTCTTTGGAATGTTGGGAATACGGATCAATCCCCCATCAATACCACGAAGGTCGATATTTTACTATCTGTTGACGGTGGTCTGAACTATGACTACATTGTTTCGAAAGATACTCCCAATGATGGTCAAGAATTGGTTCGAGTTCCTGGAAACATCAGTGCAGATGATGCGCGTATAAAGATTCTTCCTACAAATTCGATTTATTTTTCGGTCAATCCATTTCCAATCAATATTGTCAAAAGACCATTTATAGTAACGGTTGATCCGTTCCAGATAGTTTCATGTGACAAAGATGAGATTGAATTTAATTATGCGATTGAACGATATGATGGTTTTGATGAATCTATTGAATTGACTTTAGAAAATATGCCACAAGGGATTCAAGCAGAATTCAACCCCCAAGGAAATAGGGAACAAGAGCAGGAAGGAAGTTTTATCCTTCGCGGTTTAAATCAACTGGAATCAGGATCCCATGATATTTTACTGAGAGCTATTTCAAGTTCTCATGACTTCCACTTTCAATCAAGATTGGAAGTGAAAAGCCAAAACATAGAAACGCCATTGCTGATTGGTCCTGTTGACAATCAACAACAAACTTCATTAACTCCATTATTGCAATGGCAGTCTGTTCCTCATGCAGAAAATTATGTGTTGGAGATGAGCAAAACACCTGATTTTCAAACGCTTTTGTTAAATAGACAAACACGTCATCATCAATTTTTAGTACCACAATTAGAATCTCAGAGCACTTATTATTGGCGAGTTAAAGCCTTTAGCGATTGTACTGAGTCGGCATACAGTTCATATGGTGAATTTACTACCGATGAATTGGTTTGTCAATCGGTTTCTTTTCTCAATGAGCCAATAGAAATTGTGTCCAATGGCCCAACAGAACTTTCATTGATGACAGGAATTGATGCTGAAATTATTGATTTGAATGTCATTCTTGACATGAATCATGTTTATTTAGAAGAATTAAGAGTAACATTAATTAGTCCACAAGGCCTTCAAATTCCCTTGATGTCAAGTAATAGGAAACCATTTGATGGACGTATCAGAATCACTTTTGATCAGCAAGCCATAGAGCATGTATCGGAAGATCTTCTACAACAAGATGGCGTGTACCGACCCTTTGGAAATTTGAATCTATTGAATCATACCGTGGCCAAAGGGGAGTGGAAAATTCGATTTTTAGATCGAGAAGAAAATGATGGGGGCACTATTTTTAACGCCTCCATTGATTTTTGCTTAAAAGGGCACTCAACACCGGATACAGATCAAGACGGAATCAATGATTTGGATGACAATTGTCCCACGTTGCCAAACCCCGATCAAGAGGATATCGATCGAAATAGTATTGGTGATTTGTGTGACTATCGTTCACCAAGAAATTTTACCATCTCAAAAAAAGATGTCAGTTGCCAAGGAAAATCCAATGGTGAAATTCAAATCCATGCCCGAGCGCCCTTGAATTATCAGGTATCGATTTTCGGGCCCAATAATTTTGAAAGGTTTATCAACTTTTCAGAATCCGTAACCCTTTCTGATTTACCCTCAGGGATTTACGATATAGTCGTACTCACGCAGGCTTTTTCCAATTTCTTATACGAATTCTCGGCTCAAATAGATGAACCACCCCCTTTATCAGTCGCCGTTTCTGTGAATAAAACGAATGATGATATAGAATTAAACTTACATGGAGCGAGTGTTTACACCATTGAATTTAATAATCAGTCTTTTCAAACAAAAGATTCCCAATATCGGTTTGAAGCAAAAAATCCTTGGACTAAAATTCAAATCAAAACCGATAATCCATGCCAAGGAACCTTTCAGCAATGGATCAATACAGATGATAATCCACAGGTTTTTCCCAATCCAGTGGATGATCAACTGAATGTATTGCTTCCGAAAAATTCAAGAGTAAATATCAAATTGTTTAATGCCTCTGGCGAACTTTTAGTGCAGAAAAAGGATCTTATGACGAATTCAAACCCATTGATGCATTCGATCTCAATGAACTCATATCCTTCGGGAGTGTATGTGTTGACGATTGAAAATAATCACAAAGACCAACAATTTAAAATCATAAAAAAATGATTTTCAATTTCAAATTATTAAAGATTATTATGGTCGGATTTATTCTCTATGGTTTGCATTGCTCAGGTCCTCCCATTGATCCGCCAATTCAACCAGCTGCCACTAAATTGTTAGCTCCTATCAATGGTGATGCGTGCACTACTGCTATAGTTTTAAACAACACTATTAGTCAAGTCAAATTTCAATGGGCCAATGCTCTTGATACGGATTCCTATCAACTGGTCGTTGAAAATCAATCAACCAAAACCAGAATAACCAAAACAATTGAAGCCAATACAACGTCGAGTATAGAATTAACTCGTGGCATGGCATATAGTTGGTGGATAGTTTCGTTGACTGAAAAATCTAGCAATACAGGTGTCAGTGAAATCTGGCAGTTTTATTTGGAAGGAGTTGAAACGACCGACTATATTCCTTTTTCTGCCTTGTTAATCAACCCCACTCATAATCAATCCATTGATTTACCTGCAAACCAAACTTTAAAATTTGTTTGGGACGGCAATGATTTGGATAATGATATTGATCATTACAACTTGTTTTTATCTGAAAACTTCCATTCTCAAACCATTGAAAATATCACCCAAGAGGAATTTGCTCTTGAATTAAAACGAGGGACCATCTATCAATGGTCAGTGAAAACTATTGATAAAAAAGGAAACACATCCTATTCTGAAAATCGGTTTTTTAACACCTCTAATTGACAGGATGATCAAACTTAAAATACGATTTCCATGACCGATCTATTTATCAGCATCAAACAACTAAAAAGTTTATTTTCTTGTTAGTGAATTTCAACGCCTAGGTTATGAGGTTTTAAATATCTCAAAACATGAAAAACACAAAATATCGATGGAATTTGAGCTAAAGGATTTTTATCCATCAAAAAATGATAGGGCAATAAAATTTCCCTTTTAATGTATTCTGTAGAGATAAATCAAAATAATTACTCCGCTGATTGGAAAGGAACTAACCGCTTCAATATTCTTATTGGCACGATATTTGAGGTATGTGAGCCGTTGCCTCCAAAGGTGTTGACATGAGTAAAGTAATAACTACCCCCCCCCGAAAATTCTGTAAACTGCTACTCTTCTAGCGCCCTTTGGCCTAGCCACCACCCCCTTTTTTCTTTTTTTTCAATTGTCCCATTTCTGAGATGGTGCTGGGATGCTTTGTTTCCTCCCAACGCTCCGGCGCTGCCGCCATTCCTTTCAGTGGATGGGAATTTTTATTTCCACGGCATAAACAACACTAATAATAATCAAAAAATGTTTTTTTTATGAAAAGAATTTTTATTCTATTGGCAGCCGTCGCTGTAGTGGCGGCGGGCTGTAAAAATTATGATGATCGTTTTGATAATTTAAATGATCAGATTAAGACAATAACCGCCCAAGTGACGACGTTGCAAGGGTGGGTGGCCTCTCAAGTGGCAGCGCTCCAAACGGAGATTGGCAATATTCGCACCAGCATTCAAGGCGATATCCAAACCGCGGTGGCTGGTGTGAGCACGACTTTGGGCACGAATTTAACGACCGCCCAGACGGCTATCAATGAGGACATTGCCAAATTGCAGACGGCCTTGAATCAGGCAGCCGCCAACAGTTTGTCTCAAGAAGATATCGACCAGTTAAAGGCCGATTTAGCCGCGGCTCAAAAAACGGCTTTAGATGAGGCTGTAAAAGGTCTTCAAGACAAGGTGACCGCCTTAGAGACGGCCTTGGCGGAGGCGGCAAAAAACAACTTGTCTCAAGCCGATATCGACCAGCTAAAGGCCGATTTAGCGAAGACTCAAAAAGAGGCCTTAGATAAGGCTTTAGAAGGGCTTCAAACCAAGCTCGCCGAAATAGAAACGGCGATCGAGGACGGGGATGCGGTGCCTTCTGAGTTAACGGAGCAATTAGAGGATATTAAAGAGGCGTTGGATGAATCCATCAGTCGTGCTGGATTCTATACAGAGACGGTCGACATTACC
>JAPOSZ010000004.1 GCA_026709415.1 Flavobacteriaceae bacterium | reverse complement strand
ATAAGGTCGAATGGAAACGATTGCTTTACGGTGAATTAAAACCGTGAAAATCGGTGAATATGCAAGTACATTCGACAAAATCAAAAAGGGAAAGTTTGAAATCGTATTCACAAAATATTGTTTACGAAGCCCGTGAAATACTTCTCGCCATTATCGACCGATACATACTAAACATTGGCAACTATGAAGAAGGTAGAAACTATTGTAATCGTTTAAAACGCACATATGAAACATTTCACCCCACACTTAAAGAATTTGATTTTAATGAAATGATCCAATCTCAAAATGAATAAACGATATGATGTAGCGTTATCTTTTGCTGGGGAACAGAGAGATAATATTGAAGTCATAGCAAATTTCCTATTATCAAGCGGTATTAGCGTTTATTATGATATTCATAGCAAAAATGCTCACGGGGGTCAATCATTAACTGAAATCACGGAATACATTTATGCTAAAAAAAGCGACTGTGTTGTACTGTTTATTTCGAAAGATTACTGTTCCAAGAAATGGCCAAGATTAGAAGCAGAGCATTCTATGAAGGCAATGAGCGAGAATCAAATAAGAATACTCCCTGTACGGTTTGATGATTCCATATTACCTGGTTTGGATCAGGATATTCAATATCTAAAAGTTGAAGATTATCCCACGCCTCAACTTCTAGCAAAAGAAGTAGCGGAGAAACTCGGATTTCGACCCTTACGTGGAAAAGATTCGAATATTCCTCCCCCAAGAATAAAAAATTCACAAGGAGAAATTGCATTTGACTACAGCAATTACAATGGAAGATGCGTCATAGGTTCCGGAAAAGCCAAATTTGAAACAATGTGGAGTAAGGCAAGTAATACACGTATTCATCTTTACAACGATCCGCTTTCAATTCAAGGAGTTGCATTGGTTAAAAAAGAAATTCAGACAATTTCAGATGTCATGGAAACAAAAAATTTGAATTTCACTTCGAGATGCCGAACGGTCGAGATGAATCAGATTGCCATACTTAGAAATAGCGAAGGCCTTTACGCAGCCATTCAGATACTTGGAGTTAAAGATGACACTCGTGGCGATCAAAATGATGAAGTTCGATTTCGATATATAATACAATTAGATGGATCGGATAACTTTTCTAATATTTAAATCTTTATTTGAAGTGTAAGCTACAGTTGAGAATTGTAGTGTTCCAAAAACAACAAAGACAATTAATAGTCAAACAATGTGAACCTATAACTAGTTTCTTTCGAATCTTTAGCTAGTCCTCTAATTCTTTGGATATGTTATATCTATCTCTCTTATCAAAAAGGGAAATGGCAGCATCAATATATCGCTTATAATTCGAGATAAAGTCTTTCCATACAACAGTATAGATATACGATGGTTGACCACTGTATATTGTTAAATTATTACACTCCCTTGTATTAGGATTTTTTATATTAAACATATTCTTTCTCATGATTGGAAAAAGAAAAGAGGTGATTAGAGTTTGACAATCACATTCCACATTTTTTTGCACAAAGTAATCATAAGAGCCATTATCCTCCGGTAATACAACGGCTAAAACGGCATTTGTTAAACTTGTCCTACCGCCTCTTGATATTTCTTTTAAAGAATAACTTATTTCCCAGGGAATCCATTGCTCCTTTTCAGATTTGCTATTTTCTTCCATTCCTTTTGAAATCAAGACAACAGTAACAGTACTATCATATATCCTATCTTTTAACTTATCTTCAATTGTAGACTTAGATAAGTCGCCTATGTCTTCATCATCCGATTCTCCTTTGTAAATATCATCCTTGTCCTCGATAGTATTCTCAAAAATATTGAGATAATCTCGTGGAGTTGTGTCTTTCCATATTGGCACACTTGATAGTCTTTCAACCAAGGTGTCAGCATATTTGTACGAAACAAATATTTTCTTACCCATTTAAAATATTGTATAAAATTATTGCCGTAAATATGATAATAGATATCCCATAAAACACTCTTAAAGTTTTAGAAAACATTATTTTTAGTATCGAATCTACTTTGTCTTCAAAAGGGCTATAATCAAGAGAATACAAGTTTTTGCTTGTCTTATGCCTGTTTTTAACAACCCATTCGTAAAGTTTTCGATAGCACTCCTCTTTGTGGAGGAAAAAAGCATCTAAATACCAAAAAACAAGAACTGATAAAACGAGAATTAAGGAAAAGTAGTTTATATCGTTAGTAACTAATGTATCATGAGTCAATACTGAAATCCCAACAATGATTGCAACCATCCAGCCTTTCAAAAGAAAGGAATTATTCGCCATTCTAGAAATGACGTTTTGTATTAAATCAATTTCTTTATGCAATAC
Source organism: Flavobacteriaceae bacterium (assembly GCA_026709415.1). Classification (GTDB taxonomy): domain Bacteria; phylum Bacteroidota; class Bacteroidia; order Flavobacteriales; family Flavobacteriaceae; genus Bin25. Next base: position 2,765 of record JAPOSZ010000004.1, on the reverse strand, counting down.
CTCGTTATCCATAATCTATGATTTTAACCAATCTGAAAGTTTAACTTTTTTACCTTCAAATTCAAGATAAAATTCACCACCAATAGAATAACTGCTCTGAGAAGTAATAATTGGATATATCTCTAAATATTCATTGCCTGAATAGACTTGTTTAGGTTTTTCTGTAATTGGCATCACTGCAATATTCTCGAAGAACTTTTGAGAATCTCCATGGCCTAATTCCCAATTACACCATTTCGAAGAAATGGCACTTTCGGTTGCTAAAAAGATGAACTTATCGCAACTTCTGATTTTTTCTTTTATTCTTTTTGCTGTGGAACCATTCGTTGTTTTTGGCATTTCTGAATCCAACCAATCAATATAAACAGAAACCCCAAGGTCTTCAAACAATACGATTATCTGTTCTATTAATTCAGTTTCGCCATGTTTATGTGAAAGAAAAATAGATACTTCATTAAAGTATTTGTTTCTCTTTTTTACCTCTAAAGCTTTATTATACACGCTTTTAGATTTCTGTAGATTTTTCTGTCTTGTTTTAGATAGTAATTCTCTTGAAATAAGGTTCTCCATATATAAACGCGTATTGCCTAAAATCGTGCCATATGTTAACAAAAACTTAAATTATGACAACATGACATAAAAAAGAGGTTCGACTGTAATTCTTTGGAGACATTAAATTACACCAAAATGAAAAACACTTGATCGAAATGAATATAATATCAAATTCCACTCATCACCTAACTCTAAAATCTCAGATGTGAAATTTTCGGTTAGGTTTTTATACGTGAGGACAAAAAGAGAAAGAAACAATTATTTCTCCTGCTTTATTTTTTAGCACGCTAATAAGTAAAGTACCTCAAACGGTTCAAATCGATTCAAAACCCTGTCTTTTCTTTCCATTAATTTCATGGTTATAAATGAAAGTGAAATACCTCCGCACCAGCCACTTCACCCAAGAAGGCAAACGCTTTGATTTAGAAAAGACGCCTTACGATCGAGTCTTTTTTGATCAAGGGGTTTCAAGAACCATTCCTTTTGCTGAAAGACCCGAAGGATCGGTATTAATGAAATGGGTGAAAAAAGGATTGATCACGCAATTAGTCACGGATGAAGTGAGTCGATTAGGAAGGAACACCAAAGATGTCTTGGGGGTATTAGAAACACTTCAAGAGCATCAAGTCAATGTGGTGATTCAAGAATTGGGAATGGATTCATGTCGTGCTAATGGCAAAGAAAATCCCTATTGGAAAGTGGTCTTGACGATGATGAATTGTTTGTATGAAATGGAACAAAAGGCCCTTTTAGAACGGACGAGACAAGGCATCCAAGCTTATAAAGAACGAGGGAGACGTTTGGACGAAAAGTCGGGACGGTGGAAACCAAAGAAACATTTTTATCCAAACCCAAAACAAAAAAGATCATCCGTTTGTTGAACCAAGGAAAGTCCTATCAAGATATCTAGAGTCGATTGCAAGTGAGTTCGACGACGATAAGGAAAGTGAAGCGATATATGCAGTAGAAAAAAAATGTTTGCATTTATAAGGAGGCTAGTCGAAGAATTCAATATTTCAGGAAGTAGAGAAAAAACGAAAAACACTCAAGATATAGACAACTCAGGAAATAAAAATATATTCAGTGGGAGAGACACCCATTATCATAATCATTTTTACAAATCCGATAAGAACGAAGAGGATAAAAAATCCTTCTATGAAATGAATAATCTTGAAATAAGTAAAGAGATTTTTGGGCATACTTATTACACCATATATGGTGGCTTTAATGTAGCTGAAAGAGAAGTAGAGTATAAAATAGTACTGTTATCAATGAACAAAGTTGATTTAGAATTTTACAAAGAAAAACGACATTCAATCCCCCCTTTCTAAAGTTAGCAGTTTCCATTCGAGGACAAACTGCCAATTATGCAAGAATAATCTCAACTATTTTATTGTAGATGACGATTCATTAGAACCAAATAGGAATGGGATTAAACCAGAAGAAATAAAAGATCTAAAAAATCATTTTAAACTCCAATTAGAAATAAAAGGAGCGTGGGATATTGAAATTCACTTCCTGTTGGGAATAGCAACTAGAAATACGAACCCGATTTCAGGAAGAAGTAGTTATATCCATACAAATGAGGAAATAATTGTCGAAGAAATAAGTGAGTTTAAATTTCAGTTTGGTAAAATAGTTTCAAAATGATAACATCATAAATTCAAATCTTATGTTGAGAAAATAAAAAGGCCTACAAACACAATTTCACCCCCTTCATTGGATTATCAAAAGCGTAAATCCCCATAGAATGAGTGTATCGGTTATTACAAAGTCGTATAAATTATGCTATTAAATTCTGAAACACATAATTTTCGAATACGGATTCTCTATTTCTTTTTAGCGAAAAAAGCTTCCCAATATGCGAAAAAAGTCAACCCAAGACCACAGAAAATCGCTAGAATACCTACAATATCATTGTCTTCATAATTTGGATCTGGAACTATAAGAAAATAAATACCCGCACCTATTTCAAGTGTCCCCACACACATTAAAACAAGCAGTGCTGATCTCCTATATTTATTTAAAAAACTGGACAATTTAATTTTTAGTAATTAGAATTGTCTGAACATGATATTGCAGCAAAAACGGTTGCTCCAATCATAGTAACAGCCCAAACTCCAGCTCCTGCTGGGCCACCAATCCATAGAACTCCTAAATAAGTTTTTTATTTAAACGCTCTTTTACACGTTTATTTCTATATTCCAAGTATC
>JAPOSZ010000027.1 GCA_026709415.1 Flavobacteriaceae bacterium | reverse complement strand
ATGCTTGTGTGATGTCAATTGGGGCTTTAAGAAGAAATGATGGATGTCCATAGACGGTGAATAATTGCCGTGATAAAATAATATATTTTTATAAAACATAACAGGATGATACAAAAAATAAATGATGTCACTGATAATCAATATGTTAAAGATGTAACATCTTTGATCGAAAACGTCTATTCGCAAAAGTAATTTAAATTAGAAGCATGAATAGACCGTTCCTCTAAAAGAAAACAGGGAAAGAGATAGGTTGTAAATATTTCAAAAACAAATAGTTGCAAACTAATAAGGTCGAATGGAAACGATTGCTTTACGGTGAATTAAAACCGTGAAAATCGGTAATCATTTTAAAAAAAATAAAGTAAGAAAGAATTGCCTCTCCACATGAATAATGGGAGTGCCATTTTATTCTTTGTGTACACATTGAGATCTCTTTCCACGCCAATGATGGAGGCAAGCCAAAAAGGGAATGCTTCTCGGAAGGTTTTTCATAATGTGGTCGTTGACCGAAGGACTCATCGGATCACTCTTCATGGAACTGAGGTAGATTCTGAAACAGGGTGGATGAATCATTACGAGCACTTAGAGAAAATGGTTTTCATTTTGGTGTTTTTTTATGTCTATTTCCACGAATGATGGTAGAACCTTGAAATCTATTAACTCTTTTTCATTTTTTTTTATTTATGTGGCTTTCCACAAAATTTTGATGCCCCCTATTTTTTATAAATTTAGTTTTGTTTCTATACAAAAGAACCTGGAGCCATTCTTAATAATTCAATCATTCAATTCCCAATTATAAGGCAAGTAGCTTAATTTGGCTTGGGGGTCGATATCGACTTTGGTGTATTTCTCGACAAATTCAATTTTTTCCTTTTTATCGCCAAAATCCTCGCCAAACCATTCAAATATTTTTGAAAGCTGAACAGATTGTTGATTGACTATATTCATCGAATGATCATTGAGATATTCAAAAGTCGCTTTTTCTAATTGTTCTTCTAAATCAGAAGAAGTAAATGCAGACTTTTGGAGTTTGGGACATGATTTTGCTGTACAATTTACGGCAAAATGAATGCGGGGTTCATTCATTTTTCTTATGATATCGTGTTCAATTTCATCTAAAGTATAGTCATTTCCAGCAGTGCTAAATAGTTTTGTATTCCAAGGTTCTTCAATATCTCGAATACTATGGATGGGGTAGTGATCTAGTATTAATTTTACAGTGACTGCATTGTACGCATTAATCCAATAGGCTAACTTCTGCTCTTTTGACCACTTATCGAGTGGTGTATTTTTTTCAAGATGACTGATATATTGTTCAATGCCTTGAGGATCTTCTTTCCAATTTTGATAATCGACCTTACCAGTTGTTGAAACATATTTTTTAAGCATGGAATCCCATTGCTGGTGTAGGTTTTTCTGATGAGTCAGCATATCAAAAGAAAGAAATAGGAGTCCTGATATTGCTAAAAGAGTAAAAAGTTTCATTTGATTTGTGTTTGATGAGTATCTGATATTTTGTTGATTTGGTTTATGGAAGTCAATGTATACATCCTAGACTAGATCAAGGGAATCAAATCCCTTATTATATCTATGAGTTTTTCTTCTCCAATGGAAGCTGATGCAAAAATATCCTTTAAATTGATTGGCTTGAGATTATCCGGGTCGCAAAGGTCCGTAATGATGGTGAAGGCCAACACCTCCATTTTTAACTGTCTTGCCACAATGACTTCTGCCGTGGTGGACATGCCTACGGCATCACTCCCTATTATTTTTAAAAACCGATATTCGGCTGCGGTTTCTAATTGAGAACCAACCACCGATACATACACTCCTTGTTGAAGATCAATCGACAATTTTTTAGCTATTGATAGGCTCTTATTTCTTAATGATTCTGAATAAGGGTGGCACATATCGACAAAACGATCACCAAGTTTTTCAATCCCTTTGATAGCTAGCGGAGAGCCTCCTTGAAGATGAATATGATCTGTAATCATCATTAAATCTCCTTTTTGAAAATTAAGATTAATTCCTCCGGCAGCATTCGATAAAATGACCTTTTTAGCACTGAGGGCATTCAGAAGACGGATTGGAAAAGTGATTTGAAAATAATCATACCCCTCATACAAATGGAAACGCCCTTTAAATGCCAACACATTTTTTCCAAACAATGGACCATAATAAAGTTCACCGGCATGAAATTCAACGGTACTGATCGGAAAATTTGGAATTTTTGAATAGGGGATGATGATTGGATTTTGAATCAAATCAGATAGTTTTCCAAGCCCAGTTCCTAAAATGATTCCCAAATCAATGGTGCTAATTCCAGATTCTTTAATGAATTGCGCCGCCGATTCAATTTTTTGTTTCATTGAAAGTTCTTTAGATACAGTTGGTAAAGTTCTTTTTCTTTTTTTAAATCATCAATACTGTCAATATCGTTTTTTTTTTCTAATATTTTGGTTTTGTGATGAATCAATTTATTGACGGTTTGTTCAAACACCCTATCAGTACTCCAAGATGTGTTTTTAAAAAGAGACTTCAAGTAAAAACGCATACCAATCAAGTAATACCCCCCATCATAAGTTGGTCCAATGACAAAATCCGAATCCTCCAAATGATGGAACCCGTTTATTAATGTATCTTGGTTGATGTCCCAAAGGTCAGAACCAACAACGATCACTTGTTGATAACCCTGATCAAACCCCCAAGTGGTTGCATTGATTAAACGTTCGCCCAAAGTAGTTCCTTTTTGTGTTAAAATGTATTTTGAAATGTTTTGATAGGGAGCTATGCTATTAGGTTTCGGATCAAAAAAGATAGCAGTTTTCCAATAAGAACTATCAATCGTTTTAATGGTTTTGTTTAAAAGTTTTTTATAGATCCAAAAGGCTGCATGGTCTCCTATTGACTTTGCTAATCTGGTTTTTACCTGACCCAATATGGGGACTCTTGCCATTACGATGATAAGTCTATTCATTAGCTTTATTCAAACTTTTCATCCGTTTCAAATTAAATTTAACATTCAGTAAGCCATTTGGCTATCAACCAAGTTAAAAACCTAAAAAATCATGGCTTAAATCGTATTCCAAAAAGGGCACAAGAACTACAATTTACCTAAAAAATCAGTCTTTGTATTGATAACAACTCAACCATTTAGAGCAAAAAGACCATCACCAGTTTATGTGTGAAAAAGTCAAGTTTATTCACAAATAATCATTTTTGTCACGAATTCATCTTGTCTGAGAAAAATCGAGTATTCTTGTTCTTGACTGCTTTCTTCAGTTATAAGAAATCGCATAGAATTTTGTGCAATTGTTTCATCCCTTCGAATGTAAACGTCAGTTGAAATAACGATCTCTTCAACATTTCCTATGATAACGTTCCCTGATTCATATTCTCTGATTTGAATTAAATCACCAATTTTAACATTTGTGGCTACAATTTGACTTTCGACTCTCCTCATATCGTTATAATTTTAGAAATCACATCTTTAGACTTGTAACTGATTGTTCTTAAAGATTGATTATCCTTGTTTGTTAACGCAAAACTTATCCAATGTAAGAGCTTACGTTTGTCTACTCTAATAAAAATCCTATTTAATATGACAACTTCTTCTACGATACCAATGATTTCTTCTTCATCGTTTTCGGATTTACTCACTATCTTGTCCCCAATTTGCACACTTTCTGCGAGGACTTGAGTCATAATTTCTTTCATGCTACTTTGAACTTCGTCTACTACAAAATTAATTATAACGTTCTTATTTCAAATCGAAGTATTCATGTTTTATAGAGCTGCCGAAGAATCATATGGGATGTAATACTTTTGTTCCTATCAATTTTTAAATTGGAAACACAGTTTGGATAAAGTATAAAACAATTTTAGTCAATTAAACTATGAGCAAAAGTTATTATCAACCTGAAGATTTAGCTAAATTTGGAAATATCAATGATTGGAATCCAGAATTAGGAAAAAAATTCTTTGAATATTATCAAAGTGTTTTCCAAAAAGGAACTTTATCTGAAAGAGAAAAATCATTGATAGCTTTAGCGGTAGCCCACACCATACAGTGTCCTTACTGTATTGATGCTTATACAAATGACGGCCTTGAACGGGGTATTGAAAAGGAAGAAATGATGGAAGCGATACATGTTGCTGGCGCGATTCGAGGAGGGGCATCATTGGTTCATACAGTGCAAGCAATGAATATATATAACAAGCTCAGCATGTGATGTTAGCTAAAAAATCTCTCAAAGCTCAGAAAAGTCAATTGTCGGATGCACAAAAACAATTAGAGTTTTTATCCAATAGTGTTTTTTTATCGGGAGAACTCCCTACGTTTTCTAAAAAATTACGTGAGCATCAAATAGAGTCTATCCGACCTAAAGAATTGGAAATTCTTCAATTAAATATTGGGTACATGTGCAATCAAGTGTGTGCTCATTGTCATGTGGATGCAGGGCCAGACCGGCAGGAAAAAATGAGTAGAGAGATTATGTTGCAATGTCTCGAAGTCGCAAAAAATCACAATGTTCAAACTCTTGACATCACTGGAGGAGCACCTGAGATGCATCCAGATTTTTGTTGGTTTATTGAAAAAGCATCGGAAATAGACATTCCTGAAATTATTGTTCGTTCTAATTTAACCATTCTTCGAGCCAATCCAAAGTATTACAGATATCCCTCTTTTTTCAAGAAGCACGGTCTCCATATCATATCTTCACTACCTTTTTATCGCCGTGGAAAAACGGATCGACAAAGGGGAGATGGAGTCTTTCATAAATCCATTGAAGCTCTTCAAAAATTAAATGAAGTAGGCTATGGTATTGAGGGGACAGGATTGGAAATAGATTTAGTTTACAATCCACTTGGAGCCTATCTTCCAAGGGGACAGCAAGAATTAGAAGCCGAGTTCAAGGAGGCTCTGTTTGAAGATTTTGGCATTACATTCAATCATCTTTTTTGTATTACCAATCTACCAATCAGTCGGTTTTTAGATTTTTTAGTTGCTTCTGAAAATTTTGAAGGTTACATGACAAAATTGGTTAATGCATTCAATCCACACACTGTTGAAAATGTCATGTGTACCAATACGATTTCGGTGAGCTATGATGGCTATTTGTATGATTGTGATTTTAATCAAATGTTGGAATTAAAGGTTGCCAGTAAGTCAAAACACATATCTGATTTCGATATTCATTCGTTACAAAACCGAAAGATTTGTATTTCTCAACATTGTTATGGTTGCACTGCTGGTGCTGGTTCTTCTTGCCAAGGAACCATCGCATAGTTTGTTTACACACGAAGTCACAATAGTTTAAACTGACTAGGTTTGCCCCTCCCAAATTTATAGTTTAGAAAAGATTTTTTGTGATTCTTGTAGTTGAGCAGATTAATAAAAACAACTTATAGGCGGTATTCAACCTAATATGTGTTTGGGGCTTGATTTATCTAACTTCGAAGGCTCTTCTTTCGTTTTAAGAGACATAACAATTGCCACGATGGATATAACTATTAAGAGGGATAATTAAAGGGGGGATTACATACTAAAATGGCAAAAGTTATTCAGAAGAAACACATCCTTTACCAATTGTGATTTTTGGATCATTGGTGATAGGGGTGAATCCATCAAAGGAAATTGACGATTGACGAAATGACCAATGATTGTTTTTAGACCTTGAGTCGGGTTGACCATAGAAACTTGATCCAAAGGAAAGGCATGGATGCGTTTGTTTTGAATCAGTTATTTCTGTTTTAGGGTTCGAGGATAGTTTGTTATGAATAGCCAAATCCATGATTTTGTTTTTGAGAATGGATGTTCTTGTTTTGTGTTTTTATCGCTAATATATCTTGAGGATAACGGTCATTGTGATAAATGATATGTCTTGCTTTTTGAATCCAACTTTTCTCAGATTCTTCCCATGTTTTTCCTTGGATAGGTTGAATGTGTTGTTCTTTCAACGATGTGTTATATTGACTTGGATACAATTCAATATAAGACAATAATAATTTGGAACGTTGCGTTGGAAAACCCATCGAATCTTTTTCTAATACGGAATCATATTTAGGATAGGGGTATTGGATGAGTTTTTTTTTCTAAACCTTCCATAAGTTTTATTAAAGGAATCTTGTCTGTAATACAATCTAGACCATAAAAATCTTTTTTATGAACACGTCCTCCTAATGCCATTAATTTAAGAATACCAACATCTTTCAAAGACCAACATCGAATATTCTCTATGTTTTCAATGGGGGTAACATTTTTGAATGTTATCAATGATATCCACTTTAATCGTTGTTCCATTAGGTAACGGATACTTTAATGTGGATGCTCCTCATTTTTCATTATTCTGTTCAAAATAATAACGATATTGATTGGATGGAATATTTAAGACATCCACCAATTCTTCTTGGATGTCTTGGTATCCTTTGAGGCCTATTTGACGATTGCTAAATAAATCAATATCAATGGAAACTCGATGGTTACACTGTAAAGCGATATGGGTTCCGCCAACTAAACTAAAATCTTTTAAGGTTTCTAATTATTGCAGTCTTTGAATAGCGTTTTTCAAATCATCGCTCACCGCTTTCAAGACCATATAAATCGTTTTCGTTTGATTAAACGAGGAAATAAAGGTTTTTCATACCGTTGACAAAGACGAATCAATACATCTTGAAACAAGAACTATCTGGTGTTTTTTAAGGTGTTGTAAATCGTATCCTCGGTGTAATAGGTTTCTAATAACCTCAAATTTTTGTCAAAATCGCTGGGATGACGGAGAACTCTGGGAATGATTAGTTCTTTGGCTTCCAAGGTTAAATTGTCGGTTCGGTAATCCCAAATATAGTGATGTCCTTGGAACGCATCATCATATTTGATTTGAGAAAGATCCATGGCTTTCAGCATTTGAAGACTTTGGTCACTTTCGTATATAATTCCCTAATTAAAACACTACCCACTATATCCATTTTTACAATTCTAAATAAGCATTCGTATTAATACCTCTACTTTCTAAGTGCTTTTTTAAAACCTTGTAAGCCCGATTGAAACTGCACTCACATTCTCTATTTTTAAAAAGCCTTGTATATCGGATTCAGTAAAAGATTTTGGGCAAACAAGTTCCCTACATGATTCTTTTTATCGATGGTATTCACTGATTCCCTACCATACTGACGGCTAAATTCACGATACCTGTTAGTATGACAATTAGTACAATTCCATAAACCCAAATGAACCCTCGATGTATGCCTGATCTATGATTGATGGTATCAAACTTATCATGTAATTGTTGCATTTGATTCGCTATATTTTCTAATCTCGTGTTGATAGGACTTATTAAGTCTTGTATATCTTTTTTAATTTCTGACTTAAATTCTGATAGATCTTGTTTAGTGGCTGGTTGGTCTTTCATGGCGAGATTTTTATGGATTGCTCACAAAGTTATAAAACTTTTGAATAGTTAAGAGCTTGGACACCTTCGATATTCTCAATTTTACTGAGAATAAAAGCACGGAGCAGGTATGATTTAACTTCATTTTTACGGATTTCAGTTCTGTTTTATGATTGATTCGTCTCTTTGTAAAGAATCGCAAAGACGATTGAGCATCAAGGCATAGAATAAGGTTTGTAAGTCAGATGCATACCGATTTAGGTTCAATGAATCGGTATCAAAGAAATTGTTTTCTCTGTTTCTGTATTATTATCGCATCCAAAGCTTATATTCCATCCACTTGCTCCAATCACTACCATTATGGATATACATTTTGATTAGAACTAAAGTGAGACCTTTGCACTAAAATTTTAACTTTCCGCTTAGATAAAGGATTTGCTCAAAAATCCCTCTCTTTTTATTTAATCATTTGTTTTTATCATTTTGTTTTGCCTATTGTGCTCGATATGCCCCATTTCAAATCTTTTCAATCCAAACCCATGCGTTTTTTGAATCCACATCAAGGACGAAGTCAAACAAAGGCCTAACAATTTTTCAATCAAGTCCATGTCACCATCGATGGGTAACTGATCGAAGCTTTATGGGTTGAGAACAACCTATTAGGCCAAAAACATCGATAGCAACTAGTCGATTATCCCATGATTTGATTGAAAATGTAACTGATTTCGGTTTGGTTTCACCTCTTGGGTGTTTGGGCCGAAGCATTCATGAAAGATAGCATGAGTCGGTATTGATGGTCAAAAAGCTCTATCAACGGATTTTGGACGAAGCCAACTGAGAACGGACTGCCAAAGAAGGGATTCTTCAAAAAACGATAGTGGTCGATGCCAGCATCACGGTGAGTCCTTTTTCGCCTAAAAGCAAGCCCCAAAAGATGACTCAAGGTCAAAAAGAAAATCGATGTAAATCAAGAGCTTCAAGCCGAAAAGAGCAATCACGAGGAAAAACAAGAAGACCGTCCTACGCAGACCACTAAGCCCGTTGCTTTAGGAAAATAAAAAAGATTGATGATGGGGATAAATGGCACATCGCTACGACTGAAAAAGGCTTGATTCGAGGGTTCCATATCGTAGCTACCCATGAGCACGACCGTTGAGGTCTACAGCCTTTGATGGAGGGATTTTGGGTAGAAGAACGACAACGATTCTTGGCTGATTAATGCGACCAATCAGAAAAGAACGAACAACTCCCTAGAAGACATGGGCCGTGCATTTTTGGTGATGGAAAATGATTATCGCAACAAGCTCTTAACCAAGTAACCAAAAGAGCGAAACAAAGCCACCAGCAAAGAACGTTGGATGGTCAAACAGACCATCGGCGTTTTGGCTCGTTGGTTCCACGGTTAGGTGACACGATTCAAAGGATGAGACAAAGTCCATAATCAACCTGTTTTGGAGCGATAGCCTACTATCTGAAAAGATTACCAAGTATGATGGCTCCCATGCAAGCCTCAAAAGAGATACCAAGGGAAAAAGAAGCATTGGAAACTCTTTGGGCTCAAACATGATAGAATCATGAGCCCAAGAGGCCAAAATCGGAGAAATATCGTGACTTTTTGGAGGAAAGCAACATTGAATCAGTTGATAAGCTCACTGAAAAGGAAAAAATAGTTTCCTCATAGCATCCCATTTTTTTAATTTCGCTCTATTCAAAGATCTCACAATCTATGAATCTGTAGTCAGAGCCAAAGAAACATATGAAAATGGTAAACAATAGGTCAAATGCTATTAGACAATAATTCTAAAGAAAAATCAGTTTATCAATGGATTAAGGAAAACACTGAAGAAGGAAAATTAGATATAGTCACTGGTTACTTTACTATTGGAGCACTTAGTTTCTTATCAAAGGAGATCAATAAAAAAATAAATCGATTCCGATTAATATTAGGAAATATTGCCAATGTAGAACAAAAAGAGATTAGAGCAATTAATCTTCTCAATGAGAATGTTACTGCAGACTCGGCATTTGAGCTTGTCAAATTATCTAGAGAGGCTGTTGAATTTTTAAAACAAGATAAACTATTAGCAAAAACTTTAGAACCTAATTTTTGTCACGCAAAATGTTATTTATTTTCTCCGAAAGATGGAAATCACCGAAACAAATATTACATCTCTGGAAGCTCAAATTTGACTGAGTCTGGGGTAGGACTTAAGCGAACTAATAACGTTGAATTGAATCTAGCGGCTACCGGAAACTCTTATGAATATCGAGATCAAATCAAATGGTTTAATGAGTTGTGGAATAGTGAAAAAGCTTATACAAAGAAAAAGCTTTCAGATGGCAAAAGAACAGATTTTAAGAAGTACTTAATTGAGCAAATTCAAAAAATATTTAAAGAATATTCGCCAAAAGATGTATACTATAAGATTCTATTTGAATTATATGGTTCTGAATTAATTGATCAAGATTCCCCTGAATACCAAAGAAGTGTTGGAAGGTTAGAGAATACAACAATTTATAATGCATTATTTGATTTTCAACAAAAAGGAGCCATAAGTTTGATAAGAATGCTCAATAAATATAATGGAGCTATTCTAGCGGATGCCGTAGGGTTAGGGAAGACATGGACGGCATTAGCAGTAATGAAGTTTTATCAGTTACAAGGTAGGGAGGTGATTTTAATTTGTCCAAAAAGAATTGAATATAATTGGAAAAGATATCATCTGAGGCAAGAATCCCGTTTTGAAAGAGATGAGTTTGATTTTCAGATTCGCTTCCATACCGATTTAAGTGAGCGCAGAATGAATTCATATGATGATAGAAGAGATAAGTTTTTTAGAAATGATAAACCAAAATTATTTGTAATAGATGAAAGCCATAATCTTAGAAATCATAAAACCAATAGATACCAATTTTTAGTTCGAGAAATTTTGAGTAAAAATGAAGATGTCAAAGTTTTACTATTATCGGCAACCCCAATCAACAACACACTCACAGATGTTGGAAATCAATTTAAACTATTGGTAAAAGGCCAAAACAATGGTTTTGAAGAATCTATTGGAATCAGTAGTATTGATGGTTTATTTAAAAGGGCTGAATCTGTTTTTACTTCTTGGAAAAGCGAAAAAAATCCTAAGATTGATGACTTAATGGAGCGACTTAACAATCAGTTCTTTGAATTAACGGATCAATTGGTTGTTGCTAGAACTCGAAAAATGATTGAAGGCCAAGAATCAAGTTTGATTTTTCCTAAAAAAAATCCTCCAAAAAACCTCTATATAACTCCTGAAAGAATCGGTGATTTTGTTTCATTTGAAGATTTATTCAACTCATTTCCAAAGAAATTAGTTGTGTATCAATTATCCATTTATGCTAAACCTTATGATAGTGATACTCAATTTGGCGGTTTTGATGATGAACGATGGAGAGATTGGTTCTTAGTCAAAATGATGTATATACTGATGGTCAAAAGATTAGAATCATCTTGGTATGCTTTTTATAAAACCATATCAAAGATTCGATTGAGACATACCGATTTGTTTCATCAAAGCAATTTATTGTTGAATGGTGAATCTCTCGATAGGAGAGATATTGGGGATAACTACGATGAAGAAATCTTCGAAGATGATGAATTTTTATCTCAAGACTTTGAAGAAATATTATCAAAAGGTTTTAATAAACACAAACTACTGGATATTGAAAAAGCAGGAAATTTAGAAGTATTTCATCGTGCTTTATCAGAGGATATTCAATTGTTGGACAGATTATATGAAAACCTTAAATGGTTCAACACTCTCATTGAATCTGAAGTAAAGAGTTCAAATAAAAGTCACTCAGTTGATAAAAAACTAGAAAGACTGTTACAAGAAATTAAATCAAAGCAAGAATCGGGACAAAACAATTCGAATAAAAAAGTTCTCATTTTTACAACATATGTGGATACCGCAAAATACTTGTATAATCAATTCAAGGAGAGGGGAATCATCAATTTTGCTATGGTTTCTGGTTCAGAATCATTTGCATGGGATTCAGATTACGAGTTAAAAAAATGTGAAAGAATTTTAGAGCGATTTGCTCCGTATACTAATTTATTTAAAGGTTATGAATGGCAGTTCAATTATAAAGACTTTAATGATTGGAAAAATCAACTAAAGCATCGAAATCCTGAAACATACAAGTTACTTGAAGCTCCCATAGATATTCTCATTTCAACCGATTCGTTAAGCGAGGGGCAAAATTTACAAGATGCTGATATGGTCATTAATTATGATATCCATTGGAATCCAGTAAGAGTTATCCAGAGAGTCGGTAGAATTGATAGATTAGAATCACCGAACAAAACCGTGTCAGTAGTTAACTTTTGGCCTACAGAAAACATCAATAAATATCTGAACTTACAGAACCGAATTGAAGATCGAATGGCTCTCATGAGGCTGGTTGAATCGGAAATTATTGATGAGTTTTCAGAAAGACTTTCAGAAATTACTAGGAGTAACGAATTGGAACGAAAGCAGAGAGAAAAAATGTTGAAGTTTATGGAATTGAGTGTAGAAGATTTAGATTCCATACAAGCATTTGGGATGGAAAAGCTTTCCTTGGAATTATTCAGGCAAGATTTGGCAAAAGAGTTGAGTAGAGAAAGGTCATTTTATGAAGAAATTCCAAAGGGAATATACTCAGGTTTTATAGGAGATTCTTCAATTTGTAAAGAAAGTGGAATTGTTGTTTTACTTGGCTATAGAGGTAGAGATTGGAATCATACAAGGAAATTAGAACATGACTTAATATTTCTCAACAATGAAGGTGAATTAGTTTATCAAAATCGAACGGAAATTTTGAATGTTTTAAAACATCACGATCAATTCCAAAGGAATGTGTCTGAAAAAATTGATAACATGGATACTCATGAGATTAAAAGGTTGAGCCAATTATTGAAATCATATTTGAATCAGAAAATGAAGGGTGAAGCGAAAGCTATATTCGATGCCATGAGAAATGGGAGTAAGAAAAGTTTTGAGAGCATCGTTAACTCTGAAAAAGCAAAGAAGAAATATGATTCTAGGTATGTTGAACTGATCACTTGGATGGTAATTTCACTCTAATATGGACCTTACTTATTTTAATGATCAATCGTTAGCTGACGCTACAATAATCTTCTTTGAGAATCTGGATATTCGGATTCGTTCTTTGACGGACTCTGATCCAATGGATAAAAGAGAAATTTTAAAAAATACATGGAAAGATAATGAGGCCTTCCATTTGATTGAAGAGATACATTTGGTTGGTTTCGTCTTAGACGATGTATTCAGTGATAATTATCTTGAAGTTGAAAAAAGTAAGATTGACCAAAATAATTATGATGCGTTGGTTGTTTTTGCGATTCGATTAAAGCAAAGGCAATATCAACTCTTACCAAATAGAACACAACTATCAGAGTTAACTCGATCATTAAATCGTGAGTTTAATAGCCGTCCTGTAGTCGTTGTCTTTAATTATAGTGATAACAAAAACTCATTTATCACTTTTTCACATGCGTCACGATCAGAATATAAACAGAGTTGGCGTGAGGGAGAAAAAATAGGAAAGATTACACTTTTAAAAGATATCAACATCGAAAACCCACATCGGGGTCACATAGATATTCTCAATAGACTTAGTATTCATGGTAAAAACGTTACTACACTTAAACAACTCAATGAATATTGGGGTAAGGAATTTAATATTCAAGTACTCAATAAATCATTTTATACGGAATTATCTCATTGGTATTTCTGGGCATTAAAACACGTAACCTTTCCTAATGAGCCTGAATCTATTGATGCTATCGAAAAAGGTGTTCAATTAGAAGATTTAATCAAAGAGCACAAATCAGTTAATCTTATTCGACTACTAACGCGTTTATTATTCGTTTGGTTCATCAAACAAAAAGGACTTGTTCCAGATGAATTATTTGACATTAATGAATTAAAAAATTCTGTTTTAAATGAATATGAACCTGAGTTGGAAAGTATTTTAGTCAGAAAAGAGGATTATGAAAGTATTTATTACAAGGCGATTCTTCAGAACTTGTTTTTTGCAACTTTAAATTGTCCATATATGAACAATTCCTCAAGTTATATGGAGTGAATCCTTGATCTTGTCTTTTAACTAAAGCATCAAAATACTGATCTAAATGTTCTTTTACAATTGGATAATCCGTTATATCTATAGGGTTAATCCCTAAAGACTTGACTCCATTATGAGTATTAATTAGGTATTTATCAGCAAACTTGTAGCCATACTTTCTGATGTCTTTGCCGCGTAAAATAGGTCAATTAAAAGCGTCAGTTTAAGACTATTCTAGTTTCTATAATTGAACAACAACGATGTCTTTGAAAAATTATGCGAAATCTACTTAGTAATTTCAATCCAAATAGGAGATGACTTTTGTAGAATCTAATTTTACATATCTTGAAATAACAAAAAAGTAATAAAATGGTTTATGGTTACATAAGAGTGAGCACAGATAAACAAACTGTTGAAAATCAAAGATTTGAAATTAATAGGTTTTGCCAAGAAGAAACTTTAGTTGTAGACAGATGGATAAAAGAGACTATTTCAGGAGCGAAAAACATAGAAGATCGTAAACTTGGTAGACTTCTTAAAAGACTGAAAAAAGATGATATATTGGTTTGCACTGAACTCTCTCGATTAGGAAGAAATCTTTTGATGATTATGGGTGTACTTAACCAGTGTATGAAAAATGAAGTTCAGTTATGGACAATCAAAGACAATTATCGATTAGGAAATGACATCAATTCAAAAGTTTTAGCATTTGCATTTGGACTTTCAGCTGAAATCGAAAGAAATCTCATTTCACAAAGAACAAAAGAAGCATTAGCTCGGAAAAAAGCAGAAGGGGTTATTCTTGGGAGACCTAAAGGTAGTAAATCATCAAAAACCAAATTAACAGGAAAGGAGAAACAAATTAAAGAACTACTAGATAAAAGAGTTTCATATAGTGCTATATCTAGAATTTTAAATGTGCATAGACTAACTGTTTCAAAATTCGTTAAAGAAAGAGGGCTGAAAAAAAAAAATGAATTGTCCTATTAAACCTGTTAAGCCTAAATAAATCTTTTTTGTATTAGACTGAAATTAATTGGTTGATTCTTTGAGAAACGTGTTTGAAATTATCTAAAAAGATTAATAAATAGGGGAACTACTATATACTATATTACATAAAATTTTCGTAGATCGAATGAAAATCAAGAAGATCAGTCAATTTATGCGAATTATATACCGAAGTGGCAAAGGCTAACATGGATTCAAGAGAAACAACTCCCTACTTTTTTTTGTGAAGTTCATATTTCATTAATTATATTATATTTGTTGATTAGTAAACTATTCCAATTGAAATTACAGTCCTTTTTAAAGAATCATCCGAACGACAATTTATTTACCACTTCTTATTTGAACCGCCATGGTCTATCGAATGCGTTATTACAAAAAGAAAAAAAGAAACAAACCATCACTCCATTCGGTCGAGGAGCTTGGTATGTCGGTCGTCAAAAACCGGGATTATTCCGTGCTATTGCAGTCATCCAACAACAAGAAAACAAACCCGTTCATGTCGGGGGGCTCACCGCTTTAATCCTTCACCAAAGAACCCATTACATCTATTCTCATCTTTCCGAAGTATGGCTTTTTTCTCGATTAGATACCACTATTCCGTCATGGTTCCAACATATGGATTGGCCTTGTGATAAGGCCTATCATCGGACCCATTTTCTACCCCCTGATCTAGGCCTGGTATCACATGAAAATCAATCCAACGGGATGTGGTTTTCCTCTGTAGAACGGGCGACTCTTGAATGTTTGCATCAAGCCCCTCAAAAGATCTCTTTGGCCGAGTGCTATCAAAACATCGAATGTCTGGTGTTTCCAGACGATATAGATACGGATTTAATGCAAGTTTTATTAGAGCAGTGTCAATCCTATAAAGTCAAAAGGCTCTTTTTGAGTTTTGCGGAACAAAATGAAGTCGCCTGGTTTGATGATTTGGATGTATCGCGTATCCCACTAGGAAAAGGGATGTTGTCACCAAGTCCTTACGAAGGCGGTGTTTATGATCCAAAATATCGACTCTTAATTCCCCACTCCGTGAAAGAAGTCGATTTTCCACAAGAACGGTTTGATTATTAATCCCGATGTCCTTTTCAAAAGAAGTTATCAAGCAATCAACATTATTGTTAGATATGATGCCTTTTTTTTTGAAAAAAGAATGTTTTGCATTGCATGGAGGTACGGCATTAAATTTTTTTATCCTCAATATGCCTCGTTTATCGATTGATATTGATTTAACCTACTTACCGATACACGAACCATTTGGACAAGGCGTCCACCAAATCAATAAAGCCCTGACTGAAATAGCCAAAGAAATACAAACAGAGATGCCGAATGTCAGGATCCAAAAAAAATATAAATCATCCAAACTCATCATCGAACAACAGGGGACTCGCATTAAAATAGAACCTAATCGTTCAATGCGAGGCACGATTTCAAAGCCAGAAGTATTATCATTAAGTCCCAAAGCCAAAGCTTTTTTCAAGAAAGATATTCACATGCGATGTTGTCCTAAAGAACAAGTTTTTGGTGGTAAATTTTCGGCCGCTTTATCCCGAAAATTAGTGCGAGATTTATTTGATGTGCATCAAATTTTTCAACACACGTCCTTTAATGAAAAAATCAAAGAAGGGTTTTTTTATGCCATACTCAGTAACAACAATTCTATAGCTAATCATTTTTTAATTCCAATAGAACATCGAAGAAATCCCATCCGAAAAGAAATAGCCGGGTTATTTGAAAGTCCTTTAGTAGAAAAACAATATCAAGAAACGTTTGAACAACTGTTGAATACGCTACTAAGCGCTTTGACTGAAAAGGATAAACAATTTTTATTGGATTTTAAACAAGGGAATCGGTTAAATCGTTATGATTGGTTAGGTTACCCAAGTATCCTATGGAAGCAACAACATGTCATGTTATTGAAAAAAGAAAGGCCATCGAGTTATCAAAAATTATTAAACCGTTTAAAAACAGCCATTCATGCGGATGCACCAAATCATTCCGTCGATCCTTTAGCACCAAGAAATATTGATTATTAAACCAATCCCATGAATACGTTCTTTATTTTGATAAATCAGCTGGTTATGAATCAATCATCGCTTGATTCAAATGATGTATTTCTTTAATATTTTTTAGGCTTGAACCTTTAACATTGAATACCACTATCCTAATGGTCAGTTCATTTTAGTCTTTGCCACTTTAGTATATAATCCCCTTTTTTATTATTACTTGACATACCCCTTCACTACTACCCCCCCCCGTTTTTTGTAAATTGTGATGCGTTTGATAAATTTTAGGATGTTTCAATCTCTTGGATTAGGTACTGGATTTCCATACAATGGGAATCAAAAGCGATTGCATTACTCAGAAGATAGAATGTTAGAAGACATAAAATGGAAGGTTAAAAAACATGGAAAATCAAAAGTTGAAAAAAGGAAAATCTATAAAAGGGAGTTGTTACGTTTAGAAAAAATTAAAAACCAAAATCCACATCCTGCGAAGGTTTTTGGGATACTGATGTGTATTGGCTTCATTGGAAATTCAACAAAAGTTTAATCATTCCAAGGATGACATGGGCTTTTGGAACGTCCTTACTCGAAGATCCACTTGATGAAACATGCTAAAATGAAAATTGACTTTTTGAAACAGTATTATACAATTGATGAAATAATTGCTGTTTTTAGAACAACAAAGGAAAATGCAAATCCAAGTGCCTATAGTTATCTTTTAAAAGTATACAATATCAAAAACTTTGAAAGTAATAATTGGTAGGAGAAATGAAAGCTATCAGTGATGAACTTTACCGAGTTTTATTGGATACTCAAAAAATCCCAGAACTTAAAAACTAGTTTTTAGTAGGAGGGACAAACCTTGCATTAAGATTCAACCATCGGATTTCGATTGATATTGATTTATTTATAAGTGAAGTAGCAAATAATGAGAAATTTTTAAGAATGAGGGATTCCTTCCATAAGGTTTATGGTGCAAGATTAATTGATGAAAATGTAGTAAGAGATAAGTTGAAAAGACCATCGTTTGTTCAATATTTTATTAAAGAAAATGGAAAGGCCGTAAAAGTTGATTTAGTTACAGGCTCTTCAAGAATTTATAAGCTTGACTATACTAAAGAGCATCGTATTCCTCTATTATCATTAAAAGACGTAGGGATTAGCATGATCGAGCTAAATACCGAGACGCTTATGATTTGGACTTAATCACGGAAAAGATTTCTATTATGGAATTATGGAAAGCAAAAACTAGATATCAAAAAAGACTTCGTAGTTGGGGAGTCTTTTATAGAAAACCCGAACCATTTAATCCATATCGTCTAAGGGAATTCGAGCTTGTGCAAGAAGAAGTGATACCCATGCATGGATTCACTACAGTGGAAGATGATATTAAACGTTGGATAGATAAAGTTGATGTGTTTATTACAGAAGATAGAAAGCAAAAAGTAGAGTAAAGAAAGGTTTAGTACAACTGATTGAAAATAAAAAACATATTCTATCTTGATGCGTGTGGAAAGAGGTTCAAATCCCCACAATGGGGTTGTGCGCCTTATATAAACAACAGACAGTGCTTGCTTTTGAATCCTTTCACTGTAATCGTAAAGAGGTGCAATGCGTAAACATTACCATTTGTTAAATTCAAAGACAAAAAACACTCACTTCATCGATTAACAAAAATCATGGAAGAGGATTATCAATTTGATCTTATCAATTTGATGAATTGGCTGATATCTTGGATTCTGTTTTTTTTCAAAAAATCAATAAAAGCGGATCCGATAATAACTCCTTCGGCATATTTCGATGCCAACTCATACGTTGTATGATGACTAATTCCAAAACCAATGAGTTTGGGAGACTTTAATTGTAATTCATTGATTTTCTTAAAATAAGAAATCGCTTTTTCATCAAATTTTTTTTTGGCACCAGTGACGCTTGCTGAACTCACCATGTATAAAAAACTATTGGATTTTTCATCAATCATTTGAACACGCTCAGTTGGTGTTTGTGGTGTGATTAAAAAGATGTTTTTTAATGCATGCTTTTTAAATATTGATTCATATGATTGACCATAAACATCAAAAGGAAGATCAGGAATAATGAGCCCATCGATATCGACTTGTTGGCATTGATGACAAAAATGATCAACGCCATATTGTAAAATAGGATTAAAATACCCCATGATGATTAATGGAATGTGAATGTTGTCTCGGATGTTTTTCAGTTGTTCGAATAAAACATTAGACTGCATCCCATTTTGAAGCGCTTGGGTTGAACTATACTGAATGATTGGTCCATCGGCTAACGGATCCGAAAAGGGGAGTCCGATTTCGACTAAATCAACGCCAGAGTCTTGAAGTTCTGTTAGGATCGGAACGGTATCCTCTAATGTTGGATATCCCGCAGTAAAATAAATGGATAGTATTTTTTTATCGGTTTCAAATAACGTATCAAGCCTGTTCATTATAATCCAAAATAGTTGATATAGGTTTCCAAATCTTTATCGCCTCTTCCCGAACAACCCAAAACGATTACATCATCGGTTTTAAAAGTTTCGGTTTCTAATAGAGCTAGTGCATGCGCTGTTTCGATGGCTGGAATAATCCCCTCTAATTTAGAGAGTTCCAATCCCCAGCGCATGGCATCTTGATCTTTGACGGCTCGAAACGTTGCTCTTTGAGTATCGCTGAGGTGAGCAAAAAGAGGACCAATACCAGGATAATCTAATCCAGCAGAAATAGAATGGGGTTCTTGAATTTGCCCATCGGTATTTTGCATCAGAAGCGTTTTACAACCATGAATAATGCCTGGTTTTCCAAGTTTTGTGGTGGCTGCACTTTGATCGGTTTCGATGCCATGTCCTGCTGCTTCAACACAATAAATGCCGACCTCAAGATTATTTAAATAATGGTAAAAAAGACCGGCAGCATTGCTTCCTCCACCAACGCAAGCAATGAGATAATCAGGCTGTTCTCTTCCTTCGATGGATTTCAATTGATTTTTGACTTCTTGGCTAATGACCGATTGAAAAAGAGATACCATATCGGGATAGGGATGTGGTCCCACCACAGAACCAATAATGTAATGGGTTTTT
Source organism: Flavobacteriaceae bacterium (assembly GCA_026709415.1). Classification (GTDB taxonomy): domain Bacteria; phylum Bacteroidota; class Bacteroidia; order Flavobacteriales; family Flavobacteriaceae; genus Bin25. The sequence goes on along the minus strand of JAPOSZ010000027.1, from coordinate 115,260 downwards.
TGAGGATGATTGATCCAATCTCTAATGGCTTCATTGGTGGCATCTTTAAGTGTTTGGCTACCACAAGTAGCCGGTTGTACTTGAGCACCCAACATTTTCATGCGTGCCACATTCGGCGCTTGACGTTTGATATCAACGGCTCCCATAAAGACGACGCATTCCATGCCCATTAAAGCACAGACTGCAGCGGTTGCGACACCATGTTGACCAGCGCCAGTTTCTGCTATGATTCGGCTTTTACCCATGTGTTTTGCCAAAAGTATTTGTCCGATGGTATTATTGATTTTATGAGCCCCCGTATGGCATAAATCTTCTCTTTTTAAATAGATCTTAGCTCCTATTTTTTCAGATAATCGACGGGCATGATACAGTGGTGTCGGTCTGCCAACATAATGTTTCAGAAGATGATGAAATTCTTTTTGAAACGCAGAACGTTCAATAATTTCCCGATATTTTGTTTTTAGTTCATCAACATTCGGAAAGAGCATTTCAGGAATAAACGCACCTCCATAGTCTCCATAGTAACCATCGGCATCTACGCTATAGTTCATCGATTAAAGTTTTGAATTGAGCGATTTTTGGAACATCTTTGAATCCTGGTTTGATTTCAAATTGACTGTTGATATCCACACCGTATAGATAAGCATTTTGATCTTTTAGATTTTTAATTTCAATGAGTCGGTTAGAATCGATCCCGCCACTGATGAAAAATGGCTTTTTAAAAGGATATAAATCCAGTAAAGACCAGTCAAATGTTTGGCCACTCCCACCATATTGTTTGGTTTTGGTATCAAAAAGAAAATAATCACAAACATCTTGGTACGGCTCAATGATCTCATAATCCATGGTGGAATCCAAGCCAAACGCCTTGATGATTTCTAGAGATTGGGATTTTAAATGGCGACAGAACTCTAGTGTTTCATGACCATGTAACTGAATGGCATTTAACTGGTAGGTTTGAATTTTTTCGACGATAAAATCAATCGTAGCATTCACAAAAACGCCCGTCTTTTTCGTTGATGTCGAAAAACTTGGTAGTCGATGATTTAGGAATCTTGGCGATTTTTCAAAAAAAATATAACCGATGTAATCTGGTTTTAAATTGACAATCTGCTTCAGATTCTCTCCCTGGGTCAACCCACATACTTTGAGTTTCATGAATAGAGATTTTGAACTAATTGGTTGGCTTTTTCACCAGGGTTTTTGGAACGCATCAAGTATTCACCAATTAAAACCCCATCAAAACCCAACGCCTTTAAAGTTTTGATTTCTTCTACCGAACGAATGCCACTCTCAGCAATTTTTGTAAAATGATGGGGAATGGTCTCGACAATATGTTGACTGTGTTGCATATGGACATCAAAAGTTTCCAGATTTCTATGGTTGATACCAATCAAATCGATATTCGATAAATCAAGATGATTTAATTCCTTTTGCTGATGAATTTCGAGTAAAACTTCCAGACCGAGGGAATGTGCTAATAGAGAAAACTCCTTGATTTGATTTGAATTCAGAATTCGTGCAATCAATAAGATGACATCAGCACCAAAAGCTTTTGACTCATGTATTTGGTAAGCATCAATGATAAAATCTTTACGAAGGATCGGCAAACGACTAGTATGTCTAGCCAAAACCAAATCTTCCAAGGACCCACCGAAAAATGGAGTGTCGGTTAAGACAGAAATTCCAGAGACGCTCGCATTGGTATAGCCAGAGACCACATCATGGACTTTGGCCCCTATATGAATATCTCCTTTGGATGGAGATCGTCGTTTAAATTCGGCAATGATGCCATGGGCACTTGATTTGATGGAGGTTACAAGGCTTGAAGAAGATTGGCCATAAAAGGGCGCTTTTCTTAACAAAGTCTCAGGAAAAACTTGCTTTTGAGAGGCGACAGCTTGCCTTTTGGACCGAACTATTTCATCTAGGACACCCATTTTTGACAAAGATCATAGAGGGTTTTAAAAGTTTTAAAGGCTCGTTTGTTTTTGATAGCTTCTCTAGCTCTTTCGAACCCTTCTTCAAAAGTCGTGCTCAAGGCTGTAGAAATCGCTAGTCCTGCATTGGCACAGACAACATTTTCTTGAGATCGAGTTCCTTTTCCTTTTAAGATATCCATCAGGATATCACCGGCATCCTTCACCGTTTTACCGCCATAAAGTTCTAATGGAACAACATGCCCGACATTAAAATTGTGTGAATCGATTAAAAATTCGCCACGTTCCGTCAGAAGCTTTGCCGATCCGATTAATGAAACTTCATCATAGGCTTCCAAGTCATAGATGATTGTGTAATGCTCTAAAACTTCTTGAAATAAATATTGATACAAACGTGCCACTTCTAGACTATAAACACCTGTGAGTTGCTTTTCTGGAGAGGATGGATTCACAAGGGGCCCAAGAATATTAAACAATGTTTTAATCGCTAAATTTTTCCGAATTCCCGCAACATTTTTCATCGCAGGATGAAAAAGTGGGGCATGAAGAATACAAATGCCTGCCGATTCAATACAACGTTCTAGAAAATCCTGATGATTGGAAAACTTAATCCCAAGATGTTCCAAAACATTACTCGATCCACATTTTGAGGAAACGCCATAATTTCCGTGCTTGGCCACTTTAATACCAGCACCAGCGACGACAAATGCCGATGCAGTAGAAATATTAAACGTGTTTTTGCCATCACCTCCGGTACCGCATAAGTCGATGGGGTGAAAGTCACTCAAATCAATTTGATGACATCGTTCCAATAAAGCGGCACGAAATCCTTTGAGCTCTTCAATGGTTATTCCTCGTTGTCTATAGATGGTTAAAAAACTAGCGATTTGAGCTTCATTGTATTTGTTCTCAGTGATGAACCCCAAAACATTTTTGGCCTCGCGATAACTTAAGGTTTCATTATTCAGTAAACGCTCAAGAATGATTTCCATATGCTCAAGAATGAACCCAGTTTTCAATCATTTTTTTTCCATAGGGAGTCAAAATAGACTCAGGATGAAACTGAACACTTCGGACATTAAAAGTCTCATGACGTAGCGACATGAGATTTTGTTCCGAATCAAAAGATGTGGCCACCAAACAACTGGGAAGAGGGGTTTTAACGACCCAAGAATGATATCTACCGGCTTGGAATACGTTTGGTAAGCCCTCAAAAAGAAGATCATCAGTTGTGATGTTGATATCGGTCGATACACCGTGGTATACTTTATCTAAATTCATGAGTGATCCACCAAAACTTTCAGCAATCGCTTGTTGTCCCAAACAAATTCCAAAAATTTTTTTAGTGGGAGCATATTTTTTAATAGTGTCTAATAGGTTTCCTGAATCTATGGGTAATCCAGGACCCGGTGAAATCATGATGTATTCATACCTTCTGATTTCTGAAATGTTGAAAGCATCATTTCTTTTCACAGTGACTTGGCAGTCCAATTCTTTTAAATAGTGAACTAGGTTGTATGTAAATGAATCATAATTATCAATGACAAACACACTTTTAACTCTCATATTTTTTCAGCTTCAATAATGGATTGCTCTAAGGCTCTTAATTTGTTATTGACTTCTTCTAATTCGGCTTTGGAATTCGAATCAACCACTAAACCGGCACCCCCTTGGTAGTGTAATTCTTGATGAATACTCAAAAAGGATCGGATCAAGATGGCATGATCAAATTTTCCATAGAAATCAATGTAGCCAATAGCCCCTCCATAGAAGTTTCGACGAGTCCGTTCGTATTGGTCGATAAGTTCTAAGGCACGATGTTTAGGAGCCCCGCTGAGAGTCCCCGCAGGAAAAGTATCCGCTATTAATTGAAAAACAGAGACATGAGGATTTAACTGGGCAGTAACTTTGGATACCAAGTGAATCACATGTGAAAAAAACTGGACTTCTCGATTTTTTACCACTTGAACTTTCGATCCATTTCGACTCAAATCATTACGGGCTAAATCTAACAACATGACATGTTCGCTATTTTCTTTGGCATCTTGAAGTAGTTTTTCAGCCGATGCAGTATCTTCAAGATTATTTCCAGTTCTTTTGAAAGTACCGGCGATCGGATGAATTTCAGCACGCCCATCTTTAACCACCAAATGGGATTCAGGTGAAGAGCCAAAAATTTTAAAATTACCGTAATCAAAAAAATATTGGTACGGGGAAGGATTGATGCTTCTCAAGGCTCGATAAACGTTAAATTCATCTCCTTTGAATTCACGAGAAAACCTTCTAGACAAGACTAATTGGAAGACATCACCTCTTTTGCAGTGCCATTTTGCTCTTTTAACCAAATCAAGGAATTCATTATCATCCATGTTTGAATGAGGTTCACCAATGGCTTTGAATGGGTATTCTAAGGCTGTGGAATTAGTGATGAATTTGAGGACTTCTTGGACATTATGTTGTTTGTCTTCTGTGATATGAGAATAGATATAGGCCTCATGACTGAATAAGCTGATGGCGATGACATTTTGGTATACAGCATAAAAGATTTGAGGAATATCAAATCCAGGTTTTGAATCATTGAGCTTAATATCTTCAAAATACTGTATCGCTTCATGAGCCATAAAGCCAAACATACCATGGGTGATAAACTCCGTATGTGGCTTTTCAAAATAGAAATGTTTGGCGAAATTGTGAATCATTTCAGCAACACTATCCTTAGAAGTAATATCCTTATGATAGGTTCTTTCATTGGGATAACGATAAGAAACGGAATGGTCTTTGATAGTAATAGAAGCAATTGGATTACAGCAGATGTAAGAAAAACTTTTGTTCTGCCCGGCATAATCACTACTTTCTAAAAGAATACTATTGGGATAGTGATCTCTTAGCTTTAAATAGACTTCAACAGGAGTCAACAAATCCGCTTGTAGTTTAATAGACTCTGTTTTAAAGCGAAATTTTGCCATTAGTTAGATCCAAAAAAGGCCATTAAATGCGATCGAAAGATGTTAAATTGGTATGAGGAATGAGTCAACGGCTGATCCAAATAAATAAATGCTTTTTAAGTAAAAACAGAGGTTCAAAAGTAAATTTTTATTGATAATTCCCATTAATCAATTTAGCTCTATCATGATATGTATTGCACTTGATACGAGAACACGTTTTTATTTTGAATCTCCAATTAGAAAAAAGCGGATGATGGCCAAAAGCATCGACATGTATTCTTTTGAGGACATCACATGTTTTGTTTTGTTACGATGCTTGATCCCTTTACAATGAAGATACTCCTTTGCCTCAATCGATTTTTGATAAACTTACATGATTCTATCTTGATATTTCTTTGAGTGGATTAAACCATCTCATTAGAAAAAACGGAAACTTTGAAGCTGATGATGTCGTGTCTCACCATTCTATCCCCTAATCCATAAGTCATAGCAATGAGATTTTCATTTATTAGATGTCCTGTTTCATCCGCTAATGCAACGTGACCCATGTTGATTTTATCTTTCCAGTGGAAAGAAGTGTGGATGGCATGACATACCAAATTGCCAGAGGAGTCTAAAATTGTTTGTAACATCCCACGGATTATCTCACTTCGAATGATTTCTATTGTTGCTTGTTTGATCCTTTTCATTTTTTCTAGTTCCGATTTTGTTTTTCCAAAACCAGTCAGTCGCCTTCGTGAAGTTTCATTAACCACTTACGCATCGAAGGAACAGGAATAATATATTTTCTATCCGAGTTTCGATGAAAAACTCCTTTTTCTACCAATCGAAAATAAATATTCATCGATTTTTCGAAAGGATAATACCTTCTAAAAAACTCAAGAATGGTGTCTTTACTAAAGCTTTCTTGGTTTTGATTTTGTTGCAAAAATTTAGCGATAGAATCAACTTCTTTGTCATCAAAACTCTTTAATCTTTTTTCATAGTATTTTATTTTTTTATTCCTGCCTTCACGCAATACTTTTTTTAATCCATCATTTGTCATCGCCACATTATTTTTTTGTAGATAATTGGCTGCAGATTTTGCATAACAGTTAATATGTAAAGGCCATCCGTGGGTTTCTTTCACAATCTCATCAATCCAAAAATGAACCTTTGGATTACTTTCTTTTGATCCGCCTTCATTGATAATCCAATTTTTCAAAATAGCTCTCTCAGCCGTTTTGTCTAGTGCTGGAAGATTAATAACGCAATCTTCGTTAAATCTAGAAGCAACGCCCAGTCGATCAAAAATATCTTCCGTCATCCCCAATCCACCTATTAAGAAAATAAACCCTTTCTTGGTTTTAAGATTGTGTAAATAATCAAAAACATCTAAAAAGTCTCGTTCATTATCTTCGGAAATCACGCGATTATATCCTAATCGTTGTGCTTCGTCTAAAACAATCAAGGTTGGTTTTTTTTTGATTTTCTTGATGACCTTGAGCAATGAAGGATGAACCGTTTTTGTTTTTTTTACCCCAGCTTTTACTATATGAACATCAAATCTAGCAAAAGAATCAGTCGAACGATAAGATGATTTATTAGACACCCAACGATATAATTCATCGACATCCCATAAAGCTCTCATTGGAATGTGACAAACCCGCCATTTTTTTTTATCAACCACGGTTTTCAATTCTTCTAATAATGCAGTTTTCCCAACACCGGGGGAACCTTGAACTAAAAAAGATGTTCCGGATTGATTTTTTTTAGTTTCCCACATTAGTGATTTGAATTTGTCGATTTCTTTTCTGCGTCCATGAAAATACCTCGCTTTTCCTCGATCAAGTAAATTCTCTTTTAGTTTTCTTTTATGGTTCCAAAACGACAAGTTCATAATCTTAATGAGATTGATTTAAGGTGTTGAACGAATGGTACTCCAAAATTAACGCAAAAAAGAACTTCACTATAATTCCAGTTTTTGACCCTTAGGTATGATTTACAGAAATAGCATGAATATTGTGTAAGAATGATAACCGTTATACGGTAGGGCTCCTAACTTTTTTAAACTTAAAAACACTTTGGTCAACTTGATAGGTTCAATCAAAAATCAAATATTATATTTGATTTTTAAATCGTCAACGTTTGAATTTAGAAAGAACTCAATGGGTTCAAGAACTCCGGAGCAAACCAAATACCCAAATTATCGATGTTAGAACCCTAAAAGAATATAATAGGGGACATATTCCTAACGCCACATTGATTGATATCAAACAAACAGAATCCTTTTTAAAGGAAATCCAAAAATTAGATAAATCCAAAAATTACTTTGTGTATTGCAAGGCTGGAATCAGAGGAGCTAAAGCATGCCATCTGATGAAAAAATTAGAAAATCTCAATTGCTATAATTTAACTGGAGGTCTAGAAAAATGGAATGGTTCAATAGATAATCCTTAATCATTCGATTCACAATGATTTTAAAACTTCGTGTTTTTTTTGAACAATATGGTTTTTCAGTATGTACTCGAATTGCCAATTTATTGGGGATGAAAGTCACTAGTGTGCGTCTTTTTTTTATCTATACCTCCTTTATCACCATTTTAGGTGGCCCCATTTTGTATTTATTAATTGCTATTTTGCAAACTTTCAAGGATATGGTTTATCGGAAAAGACCTTCCGTATTTGATTTGTAAACGTTTCATCCATTCATTAAAAAGTTGAAATAACTATATCCTTCGTAGGAAATCAAATGAATTCGCTTCAATCAAATGACTATATTTGACTTTATAACCAACTTTTGCTTTCAAACCGGGATTGATTGAAAGTGTATAAAAAAAGTATTTATCTTTCAGTCAAGGTTTTATTGTATATCATTACCCAATTTTAGAAAACTCCATCCAAAACATAAAATGAAGTCAATTTATTTCAAAAAAATTTCAATAGCATGGATTCTGTTACATGGAACGGTGCTATTCTCTCAAGATGTCAATCAATCAAATCAACCAATTAGTGATGATACTATCGTTGTTTCTGAGGATCATATTGATGTAACTCAAAATGATATTGATGAAAATGCTCCACCTAGTGAGCCGATTTCAGAAGAGACTCGTTTAGGATTAGATGATCGAATCGATCAAGGTTTTGGACCAATTGCTTCTGTTTGGGAAAGTATCGTTTTCTTTCAAGTTCCACTTTCAAAAAAACATTCTATTCCCTTTGTCGTGATTCTTTTAGCCGTAGGAGCATTATTTTTTACGATCGTCTTTAAGTTTCCAAATGTTACAAAATTCAAACTAGCTATTGATACGGTAAGAGGAAAATATGACAATTTGAAGGATAAAAAATCAAAAGATGGCGAAGTAAGTCATTTTCAAGCTCTCACTACAGCCGTATCTGGGACGGTCGGATTGGGCAATATAGCGGGCGTGGCTGTTGCTATTGCCCTTGGCGGACCTGGAGCCACTTTTTGGATGATTGTTTGTGGACTGTTTGGGATGTCTACCAAGTTTGTTGAATGCACACTAGGTGTTAAATATCGTGATGTAGACCATAATGGAGTGGTGCATGGTGGCCCCATGTATTATCTCTCTCGAGGATTGAAAGAAATGGGATTTGGTATGGGTGTCGTCGGAAAAATATTGGCGGGTCTCTTCGCTGTTTTTTGTGTTGGAGGAGCCTTAGGAGGAGGGAATATGTTTCAATCCAACCAGGCCACAGATCAAATAACCACTCTTTTGAATTTAGAAGGCGGAGCTTCTGGTTTTGTTACTGGGTTGATTTTCGCTTTTTTGGTTGGTATTGTGATCATTGGTGGCATCAAAAGAATCGCCAACTTTACTTCGCGAATTGTTCCAATAATGGCTGGAATATATATCGTCGCCACGCTGATTATTTTAGCCGTAAATATCAGATATATCGATGATGCTTTTGTTTTGATTTTTAATAGTGCTTTTACACCAATGGCTGGATTGGGAGGGTTTATTGGGGTATTGATTGTTGGCTTTAGAAGAGCTGCCTTTTCTAATGAGGCGGGAGCCGGTTCTGCTGCCATCGCTCATTCCGCGGTCAAAACGAAACATCCAGCCTCTGAAGGCATTGTGGCTTTATTGGAACCGTTTATAGATACCGTTATTATTTGTACGATGACCGCATTGGTGATTATCTTTTTTAATTTTAGTGATGGTAATTTTCAAAGTCAGTTCACTTATGGTAATGTTGAAAGTAGTGGTGTGGTGCTTAATGAAACAGGAGAACAGCTTGGTGGCGTTGATTTAACTTCTAGAGCCTTTGATTCAGTGTTACCTGGATTCTCATATATATTGACGATTGCCGTCATTTTGTTTGCTTTTTCGACTATGATTTCTTGGTCTTATTATGGCATTCAGTCATGGAAATATCTTTTTGGTAGAAGTCAACTTTCTGATTTGAGTTTTAAAATATTGTTTTTGTTTTTTGTGGTTGTCGGGGCCTCAATTACTTTAGACTCGGTCGTTCGGTTTGCTGATGCTATGATACTTGCATTGGTGTTTCCAAATATGATTGGTCTATTTATTCTTTTTCCTCGAGTGAGGCGAGAGTTAAACTCATATTTAAAAGCCATTGTGGGTTCAAAATTTAAATAATTTATCGGCATAACTGACCTCATTATATTTGCAATCTATTTGAGAAAAAAAGCGATACTCGTTTTTACTTATGCTTGAAGATAGTTCAAAAGTTTCCGTTGTGGAGCCACTGATTTCTAACCACATAGAATCAGCTAAAAATTTTGCCATACATCACATCAGCCCATTTGTTAAACAGTGGGATGAAGAGCAGTTTTTCCCTATCGACACCATGCGATTGGCAGGAAAATATGGGTTAATGGGGGTTTTGGTTCCTAATAAATGGGGTGGAGCTGAATTAGACTACCATGCCTATGCATCCATTATTGAAGAAATTTCTATTGTTGATCCTGCTCTTGGCTTATCGATAGCCGCTCATAATTCTTTATGTACCAACCATATTTATTTGTTTGGCAATGATCAGCAGCATCGGCGTTGGTTAAAAAAATTAGCACAGGGCACATGGCTTGGCGCTTGGGGACTGACGGAACTAGATGCCGGATCGGATGCAAGAGGAATGAAAACACAAGCGATCAAACAAAAGAATCAATGGATTCTCAATGGACAAAAGAATTTCATCACTCATGGGGCTTCATCGGATGTGGCCGTCGTTTTAGCTAATGCTTTTGTCGAAGGTGAGAACAAAGGGATTACAGCTTTCGTGGTCGAAAGAGGAACAAAAGGCTTTTTAACTGGTAAAAAAGATGATAAACTTGGCATGCGTGCATCGGAAACAGCCGAGATGATTTTTGACAACTGTTGCATCGATCAAGGTAACTTGCTTGGAAACATCGGTGAAGGTTACAACCAGTCCATGAAGATTCTAGAAGGAGGAAGGGTTTCCATCGCGGCGCTTTCTTTGGGTATTGCCAAAGGGGCCTATCGTGCAGCATTAGATCATGCTAAAAAGAGGGAGCAATTTGGTCGTCGTATTATCGATTTTCAAGCGATTGCTTTTAAAATAGCTCAAATGGCTACCGACATTGAAGCCTCTCGTTTACTTATAAAAAATGCTGCTCAAGCCGTCAACATAAATGAAAATCCGGCGATTCCCGTATGTATGGCAAAATTATTTGCTTCCGAAACATGCGTGAAAGTCAGCTCTGAAGCGGTCCAAATAATGGCCGGTTATGGGTATTTAAAAGATTATCCCGTTGAAAAATACTATAGGGACTCTAAGCTATGCACCATTGGTGAGGGTACTTCAGAAATTCAAAAGCTTATTCTTTCAAGAAAGTTGACAAGAGAAAAGTAGATTTAAAATCCAATTTTCCACAGTTTTTACGTAAAGATTCCTATTCAGGAAATTAATTCCGTTTCTTGAATAAGATTTGCGATGTGATTTTCAAAATCGCATCAAACTATTTTTAGTAATGATTCGCTTGGTTCTTGAAAAGCATGACATTGATTCAAATGATTTTCGATTTCAACCATATCGTTATCACAAATGGTCACACTGAACTTTAGTGCTCTTTGAAGCATTTGAATATAGACTTTAGGTTTGTTTTTTCTAGTCAATAACCGAAGAGCTCCGAGATAATCATCTCGATACACTGTAGGGATGATAATTTTAGAGTGGTTCTCTTTGACTAGTTCAGCGTTCATCATGATTCTAGCGATGCGATCATTACCATCCATAAAAGGATGGACTTCACTAATCAGAAAATGGATATAGGCAGCTTTTGCAAAGGGGTGATCTAAAATCTTATAGTAATCAAATCCTTTAGACAGCGTCCCTCTAACTAGATTGTAATCAACAAAAAACATGTTTCCAGCTCGATTGTTTTGTTCTTTAAATTTTCCTGGATTATTTGATGTTCTGTATTTTAAAAGGATTTGATGTCTCGATTGCAATAGTTCCATCATTTCTTCGGCAGTCGATGGGGTTTTATTCATCTCTAACACATTGTTAACAATTTCAAACGTTCCAAGAATATCATGGGAATCATCGACTCGATGGGGTAATGGCGTTTTGGTTTCAATAATTTTTTTCGCTTCGTTTAATTCGAAAGTTGTTCCTTCTATATAATTTGAAAAATAAGATTCATAAAAAGCAAAATTTCTAAACTGAACGTTGCTAACATTTGGATCGGGAACCTTTATGAATTCAATTTGTTTTAAAAATTGGCATAATGTTTCAAAGAGTTGTATTCTGTTGGGATCATAAGGACGGCCAAAAGCTCTTGCCATTGTCAAAGGGGAGATCAAAATGCTTGATGGTTTTGAAGAAAGTAAAGCACCTATGAGATGGTTCAATTTTTTATATTCTTGGTGCATGCTTAATTTGCTGGCAATCTTTTTTGCTTTTTCTCTAAATTGATGGAGGTGATTTTCTCCATGAATACGAATCATTTGATCTAATTTTTCTTCTATATCAGATCGAGATAATACTTTGGATTTAGATTCTATATTTTTTGTGATTTGTAAATTTTCAAGAAAGGCTCTTTCTTGTTGAGAAACAAAAAGATCCGCGACAAACGGTTGATCACCTTCAATGGGTCCTTGTCCTTTTAAAAATCGTATGGTGACGCCAGGTAAACTAATGTTTTTAGTGTAGGTATAAGTTAGAAAAATATCTCCAGAAGTCGTTGGTTTGAATTCAAATGCAGATCGATGGCTTAAAATAGCTTGAGGGTATAATTTCCCAAGTATGGAAAAAAGATTTCTTCTGATGATTACTTGAGGCGTGTCTTCAAAATTTGAAGTATAAACTCTAGGGGCTATTTTTTTGATCAGTCCCTTTTGTTTCAAACTTGAAACCATTTTCGATTGTTTTGAATCACTTGAAGCAAAAAGAATTTCGCTTAAGTGTAATGGTTGAAAATTTTCCATTTTAATCTCATTTCAGACAAATTTAGGTTAAAATATTCTATTATCATCATTTAAAAAGAAAATATTTTATATGATAAATCCTATGAAGGCAATAAAGATCAATTAAAAAGAAGTCTTCTTAGAGATTCTTGATTTGGTTCATTTTAAAGAATATTTAGATTGTAATGAATTTAATTCTTTGTAGTTTTGTCGGCTAGAAATTATCATAAATATGCTTATTATTCCGATTAAAGAAGGAGAAAACATAGACAGGGCGTTAAAGAGATTCAAAAGAAAATTTGATAAAACAGGAAAGTTGCGACAACTTCGAAAACGTAAACAATTCACGAAGCCATCCGTAAAACATCGTCAAAAAGTATTACGAGCGAGTTATATCCAGAAAAAAGTCGAATTAGATATCAACTGATTGACGAACCAAGTAATCTAGTGGCTTGGTGTTTCTTTTTTGATTACCTTACTGTCCAATTCATTAAGTTCAAAATTCTCTTAGAATCAACGTCAATGGATTTGAATTTTAAGTGATTTAATAGTTCAAAGTGTTGATTGAACGATTTCTAGATTTTATTGCTATAGAAAAGGGGTATTCGAAGCATACTCAAGTAGCTTATAAAAAGAATCTTCTAGAATTTAAATTATACTTAAATCTGTTCACCAATACAACAGATTTGGATGAAGTCAATTATCAAGACGTTAGGGATTGGATGGTTCATTTGAGTGAAATCAAAGAAAATACTTCTCGAACCATCAACCGAAAAGTGTCGGTATTAAGATCCTATTATAAATTTTTAATTCAAATCAATCATATCGAAAAGTCGCCAGTAAAAAAAATAAAATTTATCAATACGTCTAAAAAGATACCATTGCCATTTACAAAAGATGAAATGAATCAAGTTTTAGAACTTACTCATTTTAAAAATGATCCACATGGGGTTTTAAAACGAACCATTATTGCTCTATTGTATTATACCGGTATCAGAAGGAATGAACTAGTATCGATTCAAGAAGAAAATCTTCATTTAAATGCCAAGTATATAAAGGTATTTGGAAAAAGAAGCAAAGAACGATTGGTCCCATTGGTTAGTGAAGCGATCCATTTGCTTCAATTGTATGTTGATTGGAGAAAAGAAGTGGGTAGTGCCAGTCCCTTTCTTTTCATTAAAAGAAATGGTCAGAAAATATCAGAATCATTCGTTTACAGAACGATTAATGATTATTTTAGTTTGGTATCGACCAAACAAAATCGAAGTCCACATTTGATTCGGCACAGTTTTGCATCACATTTACTCGATGAGGGAGCGGATTTAAATGCCATAAAAGATTTGATGGGTCATCAAAGCGTTTCATCAACGGAAATCTATACTCACACCAGTATAGCAAGTCTCAAAAAAGTTTATCAATTAGCCCATCCTAGAGAAAAAAAATAACTTTAATCATGAATATAAGATTTAGGGCAGTGAATTATTCTGCACAAAATGATTTAATCGATTTTGCCAACAAAAGAGTTGGGAAAATTGGAAACTTTTATAATCGAATCATTGGCATTGAAGTAACTACTAAGATTACCAATTCTAGTGATCCTGTTAACAAAGTTGCGGAACTGAGATGTCTTATTCCAGGTGATGATGTCATTGTCAGAAAAAAAGCAAAATCTTTTGAAGAAGCTATAGCCAACGCATCAGATACTGCAGAGCGGACACTTAAAAAAAGAAAAGACAGAGTAAAGGATAAATGAACTCTTCAACGGTTCTCTTCCAACCTTTACTACTATCAAGTTCCACACGCTAGTAAAACATAGATTTGTTTATAGAAGTTATTGTTTTAAAGGCAACTGTTGAATCTCATCTTCAATTTTGTCATAACACTTCTGCTTTTTGTTTTATAGGTAAAAAATCTTTTTATAGTAATTGTGGCATTCCTCTCATTATCGATGAATCTTAGTCCAAAGCTTCTATGGATGGTCTATCGACTTTGTAAAAAATAATAAAAATTAGAAATGTTCCACTTGAATGACAAGGAATTAGGTTTAAAGGAGGGGAGTATCACCATTCGATTGATTTTTTAGCTGTGAAATTATGTTTCACGAGAGTGATTTACTTTTATTATGTTGTTGCTTGCATTCAATAAGTGATACATCGGTGTATTAACATAAATCGTTTCTTCATTGATGTTATCTTTTGAAAGAATCTTATTTATTGTTAGAATATAAAACATTTTCTTAGATTCTCCTTTAGTTAGAATGTTTCGAATATTCTTGATTTTGAAGTACAGCTTATAGAATATCACTTCTATGACCAATGATCTTTTGTTATCATTGATTCCAACGGATGCCAAAAGCTGATTGACACGGTTCATTTGTTTTTTGATTTCGTAAATCTTGCTGGTCGTTTGAAATGCTGAAGCAAAAACGACTCGAAGCATATAGTTGATCCAATCTTCCCATCGATTTGTTTTTCTAATGTTCAGCAACTCCATTTCATAGGTGTTTCTACTACGATCAATAACGTCAGATGTTAACAATATGGGTTCTTCAATGACCTCTCGTTTTACTAAGTACAGTAGGTTTAAAATCCTTCCCGTACGACCATTAGCATCCATAAAGGGATGAATCGATTCAAATTGATGATGGGCTATCGCCATTTTAATCAAAGGATGGGTATCTTCTGATATTTTATCATTGTAATATTCAAATAAATTAAAAAGCAAGCTGTTGACAATATCAGCAGAGTCTGGGGGCGTGTAGATAACTCGAACATCCCCCTCTATGATAAAATTTGATCTGTTTTGTCTAATTTCTGTAGGGAATCCATTGATCGTCGTGGCGATATGTGTGATAAGCTCTCGGTCTAAAAAACCACCCTTGGCGATATGTTGATAGCTTTCATATAATGCCGTTCGATAGTTGAAAACTTTTTTAACAGGGTCTTTTTCTTCTTCTAAATTAGCTTTTAATAATGCTTTGTATAAAGAATCTCCTGTAGTGATGATGTTCTCTATTTTTGAAGAGGCTTGTGACTCCTTTAAGATATTGACATTACTTATAATACTTGGATTCGGAATAGAGTGAAATTCTTTTGTCAAGCTTTTCAATACCTCAATACAACGCTCCAGATTTTCATTCAGTTCTTTATCGCCAAGATTAATTTTTGGAGGGAGGTGTGCCAGTTGGTTATATGCAACCAACGGATTCCAACCATTTGTCATTTCATTCATGAATCGAGACTCAGCCATTAAAGTGTATAAGAAAAGTAAAAAAACAAGAATTATCGAAAAATGTTAGTGGCATATAATTGAACGGATACCCACAGTTTGGCCCATTGGAATCGTTAGAGAAGTTTAATGATTGGATTCATCAGCGTCTTTCACCAATCTAAATCCAGTGTGTTGTAACCCGGTATCTGGCGATGATTTCATCCTAGCTGATACACGGTAACCCGAACAATAGGTGTCATTACATAAGAAAGATCCCCCTCTTAGCACTCGTTGTTGTACGTAAGGCATTGTTGGGTCATAACTAATTTCAGGGCCTTGTGGATTAATAGCACTTTGCTTGGATAATTTGAAGTAATAATCATAAGCATACCAATCGATACACCATTCCCAAACATTACCTGCCATGTCATAGAGTCCATAACCATTGGGTTGGTATGACATGACTGGTGCTGTAAAAAAAAACATATCTCGTTGGGTATTTAAATAAGGAAATTGACCATCCCAAGAATTGGTTTTGGGTTCACCACGATCAACAGAATCATTCCCCCATGGATAAAGATCATCTTGAGTTCCTCCTTTGGCAGCCCATTCCCATTCTGCTTCAGTTGGGAGTCTTTTGCCAGCCCATTTTGCATAAGCATTGGCATCATACCAAGAAATATGAACCACAGGATGATTCATTTTATCTTCGATGGAACTACCAGCACCATTTGGCCTTCGCCAACTAGCCTGCGGAGTCCAATGCCACCATTGATTGAATTGATTCAAATCAACGGGGCCTTGCGTTGGTTTGAATGTTAAAGAAGCGGGTTGGAGTAAAGAATCGTGAGGTTTTGGTGTCTCTTCAGGAAGCGATTGTCTTAATTCTTCCCATTTGGGAGCTACTTCAGCTGTTGTGATATAACCCGTGGCATCAACAAATTCTTTAAATTGTGCATTGGTGACTTCTGTTTTGTCCATCCAAAATCCAGAAATTTTAACTCTATTAATGGGTTTTTCATCGGCTCTAGCCATGGGGTGATTACTCCCTCTTGTATAACTCCCACTGGGTATCCATATCATATTGTCTTTTTCAATGATTGTAAATTCTTTTTGTCTTTCTTGACAGGAAAGGCAAAGGATTGAAAAGGTTAAAAAAAATAGTTTGTTATGTTTTATTTTTTGGGAAATACTAGATAAAAGGTCCATGAGTGACTTAGGAAAAAGATTGATGAATTCAATCGAATCTATGAAAGATTGGAAATGAAATGAGTTGATTCGATTGGTTTTATAAGTGTTGTTTTAAAATATTCATACAAAAACATTGGGAGCGTTTTATAGATAAAGAAAAGAGTTATCGTTTATTGAAAAAGAATCCCATTAGATAAATCGGTTGATCCAGTTTTCAAGCATTTCTTGTTTGCCACTGATTGATTTTGGTGGTGGATTACTAGTAGCTATAGCATACAAGTCTTCCAATACCAGTTCTTTAGCCCTAAATTTTCTTCCTTCTTTAGTATCAAAAGAAGCATACCGTTGCTCTCTATGTTTTTGATATTGCCCGTTTTGTAAAATAGAATCGGCAATAAGCAAAGCTCTTGCAAAAACATCAGCACCACCTATATGGGCATGAAATAAATCTTCTAAATCGGTTGAATTTCTTCGAAGCTTGGCATCAAAATTAATGCCACCTCCTTGAAATCCACCAGCTTGCAAAATAATGAGCATGGTGCGTGTCAATTCATTGATATTGTTTGGAAATTGATCTGTATCCCATCCATTTTGATAATCCCCTCGATTGGCATCGATACTGCCCAACATATTTTCACTCGTTGCTATAGCTAATTCATGGTCAAATGAATGTTGAGCCAAAGTCGCATGATTGATTTCGATGTTGAGTTTAAAATCTTTTTCAAGACCATATTTTTTTATAAAACCAATAGTGGTTGAAGCATCAAAATCATATTGATGTTTCATGGGCTCCATCGGTTTTGGTTCGATAAAAAAAGTGCCTCTAAAACCTTGTTTTCTTGCATAATCTTTTACCATCGTCAATAAAATACCCAAGTGATCTAATTCTTTAGATATATCGGTATTCAATAAAGACATATATCCTTCTCGACCACCCCAAAACACATAATTTTCTCCTCCAAGTTTGATGGTGATGTCCAGAGCCATTTTCAATTGAGCACCGACTCTAGCGACTACGGAAAAGTCTGGATTGGTTGCCGCTCCATTCATATAAATGGGATTGGAAAAACAATTTGCCGTCCCCCAAAGCACTTTTTTATGACTCGCTTTTAAATGATCCAAGATATAATCACTGATTGTTTCTAATCTTTTTTCTGATTCGAGTTGCGTTGGACCTTCTTCGATGAGATCAAAATCATGAAAACAGAAATAGTCAAATCCCATTTTATCTAAAAACTCAAAGGCAGCATCTGCTTTATGGAAGGCTTTCGTTTTGAAATCTTTAGCCTGATTCCATGGATAAAATTGAGTTGCTAACCCAAAGGGGTCGATGCCAAGACCGCAGAATGTATGCCAATAGGCAACGGCAAATTTGAAATGCTCAGCCATTGTTTTACCAGCCACTATTTGTTGAGCATTATAATATTTGAAAGAAAGTGGATTATCCGAATTTCTACCTTCGAATTTTATTTTTCCAATGTTTTTAAAGTATGCCATAAAATAATTAATTACCTACACTGTTGGAGTAGTTGTTCTTTCCAGTTTTGGTATGCCTTGAGGTACTGCTCGTGTTTTTCAGAATCAGGGTAGTACACCTTAAACCGATCATTGACACGGAGCATTTTTTTGATGTCATGAAGCGCTCCCATTTTCAGTAGGGAAGCCCTGGCTGCCCCTGTGGCACCAGTTGTATTGATGATTTCAATGGGGTATTGGATTAAAGTACACAACGTACTAGAAAATATTTTTGATTGAAAGAGATTATCATTACCTGCTCGCAGTGTTTTTATTGCATCTTTGCTTTTATTCAGGAGTTCATATCCGTAAACAAATGCAAATGCGATTCCTTCAATAGTAGCCCTTGCCAAGTGACCTAAATGGTGTCTATTAAAATTTAAATTGGAAAAGGAGGCTCCTAAATTTTTGTTACCTAACATCCTTTCTGCACCATTTCCAAAAGTTAATGATATCAATCCATCAGAACCTATTGAGACTTTTTCTGCGAGTTCGTTCAACTGATTAAAATCTTTTTGATTCAAAATTTCTTTGAGCCAATGATAGGCGAATCCAGCACCATTAATGCAAAGTAACTTTCCGATTCTAGGATGACTCTTTTGATGATTGACATGGGCAAAATAATTGAAACCATATCCCTTTTTAGTTTTTAAGGAGTCTTCTATGACATAAAAAACTCCGGAAGTACCACAGGTGGCTGCTATTTCTCCACCGTCAAAAACCCCTAATGAAAAAGCATTATTGGGTTGATCGCCAGATCGATACCTTATTGGAATACCCACTGTCAATCCAGTTTCCTGGGCTGCTCTTTTGGTGATATGTCCTTGTGAATCGAAATTAGCAACAATTTCTGGACAAAATCCAGCATCAATTTCAAATCTATCGAACAAAGTGTGAGCCAATTGATGATTTGGATAGTCCCATAAGATGCCTTCCGTCAATCCATTGACTGTTGTGTTGATGTTGCCAGTAAGTTTAAAAGATAGGTAATCTCCAGGGAGCATAAAATGACGCATTTTTTCATAAATCTCTGGTTGATAGTCTTTGACCCATTTCAATTTTGAAAAGGTAAAATTACCTGGAGAGTTTAACAATGAATGGCTACAGTATCGAGGCGGTAAAAGACTTTCAATATCAATTCCGGTTTGAACGGCTCTGCTATCACACCAAATGATGGCATTCCCAAGTGGTTTTCCTCTAGCATCAATCATCACCAAACCGTGCATTTGGTAGGAAATACCGATACTACATATTTCAGTGGCATCAATATCATTTTGTTTTAAAATCTTTTTGGTACCAAGGCACAAATAGTCCCACCATAATTCTGGATTTTGTTCTGCCCAATGAGGATGTTCGGATTCTATAGAAAAAGCGGTGGTTGGTTCTTTGATAGTCGAAACTTCATTATGGTACTGAGCATCGACAATAGAAATCTTTAATGAAGAACTTCCTAAATCATAGCCTAAGGAGTACATGTGTCAATCGTTCATTGAAAGCTATAAAATCAAGGCATGCATATCAATCGTATTCATTTCACATGAAGAATGTAAAATGATAAATTATTGGGATCAATGAATTCAAGTTGACCCGATTTCATTTTCTAAATGTTTCAATTCTTCAAGTGATTCTAGCCTCCCCATTAAAGAGTATCCTGGATAAACGTTTAAACGAGATTCTTCATGAAGCAATAGTCCATGATCTGGTCTCATGGGAACTTTCAGTGAATTTGTTTGATAATGATTGTAAATCAATTGCATCAGTTTTTTCATTTTCACATCACCTTCAAAAATATCTGTTTCAAAAAAGTGATATGTTTTTCTTTTTTTTACATTTCTGAGATGTAAAAAGTGAATGCGATGGGCATGTTTGGAGTAAATCTTGAGGACATCATTTTCATGATGAGACCCCAATGAACCACTGCAAAAGCACAAACCATTGGATAAACTAGGATTTGATTCAAAAATTTCGGTCAAATCATTTTCAGTTCCTACAATTCTAGGAAGTCCTAAAACAGAAAAAGGTGGGTCATCCGGATGGATCACCATGTTGACTCCATTTTCTTGTGCAACGGGAATCATTTGATCTAAAAAATAAAGTAAATGCTCTTGGAGTTGTTTTTTATCGATGGATGTATACGGTTCCATCAACTTCAGCATGGAATCCATTGTGAAATTTTCTGAATCACCAGGTAAACCTTGTAAGATACTTTTAACGAGCGTTGTCTTTTGTTTGTTACTAAGCTTTTCATTCAGATTAAAAGCGATTTCTTGTTCTTTTTCAGTATACCATTTTTTAGATGTTTTGGGTCTTAGGTGATATAAGTCAAAATAAACCATGTGGTGTCTATTAAAACTCAGAGTGAATCCTTTGTTTTTATATGGTTTTCTGTGATGAGTCCTCAACCAGTCCAATACAGGCATGAAGTTATAGGTGATGGTGCGAATGTTTTGACTGGCTAAATTTTCGATGCTTTTTTTATAGTTATCAATTTTGTGTTTAAACCCTTTTGCTTGTGTTTTGATATCTTCATGAACAGGGAGTGATTCAACAACGGTCCATTTGAATCCTGATTTTTGAATAAAAGATTGATATGATTTGATCTCGTCTAATGTCCATATTTTGCCCACGGGAATATCATGCAAGCTCGAAACGATATTTTTGATACCATGGTTTTTAAGGGTTTCAAGCTTGATATAATCTCTGGGTCCGTACCATCTCATGGAATGACTGAGAAATCCACTTTTCGATGTCATAAGTTATCCGTCTTGTTTCAGAAATTCGGAAAGATGTTCCACTTGGTGACACCCTAACTGATCCATGACTTGTTCAAGTTGTCCTTTGAACATACTAATCGTATGATTTCCACCATTTTTCCCCAGGGCGCCTACGCCATACATAAAAGGTCTTCCCATAAATACATAGGATGCTCCACAGGCTAAAACCCTAGCAATATCGACACCAGATCGAATACCCCCATCCATCATGATGGGAACTTCATTTTTATATTTTCTGATAAGCCGGAGCATCGAATGAAAACTCGATTCACCGGCATCAATTTGTCGCCCTCCGTGGTTGGAAACGATCACCCCATCCACGCCTAATTCAATACACTTCTCAATATCGTGTTCAGAGGCAATGCCTTTAACAATCAGGTTTCCTTTCCATTGATTCCGTATTCTCCTTATTTTTTCTGGAGTCAATTTTCCATCAAAAGTATTGTTCATGTATTCGCCCAGTCTTTTCAATGAAAGATGTGGGGGCATATAGGGTTTGAGTAAATCAAAATTGGGTTTTCCTTTCATTAATGTATTCCATGCCCAGGATGGACTCTTTAAAATTTGAATAAAATTATTGAATGACATTTTGGGTCGCATGGACAACCCATTTTTGATGTCTTTATAACGAAGACCAAAAGATGGGACATCACTCAATAGGACTAAGGTTTTGATTCCTGCAATTTGTGCTCTATGGAGAATATCATCTGTCACCTTTTGTTCTGCTGGATGGTACAGTTGGAACCATGCTTTTCCTTGGGTGATTTTGGAAATGGTTTCAATATCTGAAGTGCTTACGGTACTCAACACGAAAGGAATGTTGTGATGGTGTGCAGCATGAGCTAGTATCTGACATGATTTTGGCCAAATCAGCCCTTGAAGTCCAACTGGGGCAATACCAAATGGAGCTTCATAAGTTTCATCAAACAATCGACAACTTAAATCGACTGATTTTTTTTGAGTGATGTATTTTGGAATGAATTCGATATTCTGGATATCACTTATATTTTTCCACAAATTGATTTCCTCGTTGCACCCCCCATCTAAATATTCAAACGCGAATTTTGGTATTCGTTTTTTAGCTTTTTGTCTGAGGTATTGAGTCGAGGGATATTGGGTATTGAATTCAGAGGTTTTCATTGAAAGTTAAAAGTTATTCTTTGCCTATTTCGCGTCAACATATTGCAAGTTCTGTGTTTCAATTTTAATGGTTATCAATCCCATGATCATGGCTTTAAACGGTTAATCAAAATACTAATATTCATTCTAACTAAAAATTATCAAATGTTATAATTCTGAACAAAATAAGAAAGATAATCGTGCAGTTTTGTCCCTAAATAGTAGGGGAGACTCATTAGAAGAAAAGGCTTTCCTTTAGGAGTTTGGGTTTTTTCAATGAAAAACTCACCCCCATAAATACGCATGGCGTATGGATGGTCGCATGCCTCGATGAACTGGTGTAAAGACTTGAGTTTTCCAGATTTTCCAGATTTGATTTCAATAGGAATCATTTTGCCATGGGCTATTTGTACAAGATCAACCTCCGATGAAGATTGATTTTTTGTCCGCACCCAAAACTTAGGTATATGATTCGTCAAATGATTCATAGAAATTAATTCTTGAAAAATGATTTGAGGTATTAATGAGCCTCTGTAAAAACCACTTAAATCTTCTATAGATAACATTTGACCTTGAATTTCAAGCAGATGATTTAATATCCCAATATCTAAAAATTGAAGCTTAGGGGATTTTCTATAATCTGGAATAATTGGTGGCTCAACAGATGTTGTTGGATAGACCAAACGGATAATCTGAGATTCACTTAATCTTCTGAATACTTGGCTTACCTCTCTTGATTTATAATCTGATTTTCCAAAATTTTGGAATTTGATTCTCTGATCAATAAAATAGGGAGTATTTGACATGAGATGTCTTGATACCGATTTTATAGTGTTGTTGGAGGCATATTTTTCAAAATCATTTGCATATGTCATCCAAATTCCTTCATAAGTTTTAACCAAATCCCCTAACATTTTTCCTTGAATTTCTTTTTTGATAATTTCTGGCATACCTCCGATGATCAGGTATCTATTGAAAATCCGCATTAATTCATTGTGTGCAAATGATTTGATTGGGATATGATTTAATTGCTTAATAGCCATTTCTTTTTCATTAGCCATCAAGTATTCAGTAAAATTTAAGGGGTGGATATATAAAAATTCTACTCGACCTACAGGAAAACTTTTCACATCTTTAAGCGCAAACTCTAAAAGAGATCCAGCTGCAATGACATGAAGTTGAGGTAGGTATTCAAAGAAATATCTAAGGAGTTGTATCGCTTTTGGAGCCTCTTGAATTTCATCTAAAAATAGCAGAGTATCCTCAATATAACCTGAATTGAGACCGTTTATGAAAAATAAGTTCTCGAGAATTTGATGGACATCATCTGTTTGATCGAATATTTTTCGATTGTCTGTTTCTTCAAGGTTGATGATTATTTTTTGTCGATAGAATTTCGAAAATTCAGTGATTAAAGTGGTTTTACCCACTTGTCTTGCTCCCCTTAAAATAAGTGGTTTTCTTTCAGTGCTTGATTTCCACTCCTTCAGTTTTTCTACTAAATGACGTTTAAATACCAAGGTTTATTCTTTTGAATAAGAAAGGCAAGGTAATCATTATGAATAAAAATAAGGGATAAATCTTAAAATAATTGTAATAAAATAAAGATTAAAATTTATATTTATTGTCACGAATGAACGGCAATATTTCATAGTCATTGTCATTAAGTCCTATCAATGAACAAGCATCATGAGATAAAAGAGAGGTCGAAAACACATATGTTACCATGCAAAAAGTGTCATCAATTAGAATGGTTGTGATGCCATGTCCAAGTTGCTAGTACGACATCAACCAGACAACTCATGGATATAACTTAAACTTGGTCAATCCCTATTCTAAGAATGGGAACCGTTTCAAAAACTTTTAATAACCCATTTTGTTTTCTGTATGAGATAGATCTCTTTCCACATAGATTTTGATAGAAGGTATTTTGACTGATGAAGATATCGTGTTCAGTCATCATAGATTATAGACATGAGCTATCCCATTTATGTTTTCAGATTGTTCCATAATTCGGGAATGGTGAGTAAACAAAATGACTTGTGTTTGTTCAGCTATTTCTGCGAAAACGTTCAATGCACACTGCGATCGCTGATCATCAAAATCAACCAAGACATCATCTAAAATAAGAGGCATGAGACTTCCATTTTGAATGTGCTTTTCAAAAGAAGCTAATCGTAATGCCAAATAAAGCTGATCTCTTGTCCCAGAACTCATCCCTTCAACTCTTACGACATCATCATTGGCTCGAATTCCAGTGAGAATGGATTCATCTTTTTCATTGAAATCAGTCCGGAGTCTTTCAAATGAATTTAAAGTCAAAGAATCAAAATAGTCACTGGCTCGATTGATTAAGGGGCTTTGATTTTCCATTCTATATTTTTCAATTTGATCCCTTAATACTTTAAGAGCCCATTTTCTATGGGCATATCTTTCAGAGTGAAATTGAATAGCAGACAGAATGGATTCTAATTGATTCGTCATTTCCGCTACTTGATCATTACCGTCCAATTGTTCCAGTTCCGTTAAATGACGTCCTTTTTTAACTGATAATTCATTGCGTTTCGTTTCAAGTTCATCCTGAATGACTCTTTTAAGTTGATCGATTTCTCCTGGTAAAGAGTCAATATTATTGATGCTTTTGACTTCTGTGATTAATTCATCGATTGTTTTTCCATCTCCAAGATCCAATATTTGCTGTTTTAGAGAGTCCATTTTATTTTTAATATCGAGATATTCATCAGAAGCTTTTTCAGCATCTTCGAGTTTTTCAGGATAATCACAACCTGCTTCTTCACATAGGTTTTCAAGTGTTTGATTCATGGAATCAATCATCGTTTCTGATTCTAGTTTTTCATTTTCAGCATCTTCGATTTGCTTTTGAATGTTTTGACGTTGTGTTAAAATTTTTGAATTTTTGGTCAATAAGGTATCAAGGTTCAATACAATAGTTTCTACTGCTTTTCCACTGAGTTCGGGTGCTATCTGCAACATCAGAGTTTTTACTTGATTTGTAAAATTTTCAGAATCTCTGTCAATGGCATTGATACGCTGACTCAATTGTTTCTCCTGGGTTTTATTTTCAAAATAATCGGATAAACTATCGATTAAATCTCTAATATCTAGGTGATTAGCATCACTATGCAAATCAATACTTTGCATCAATTCACTCCATTGATGATTCCAATTTTGAAGTTTTGCCGTAATTGACTGGCGTTCTACATTTAATAACTCGATGTCCTTTTCTTTTTTCTTAATCTGGTCAGTCAAGACACTACGTTGGTTCTGAAATCGTTCTATTTTTTTATGTTGTGATTCGCTCTTTTGAAGAACAGTATCGAGTTGTTCTGAATCTGATACCGAACCATTCAATTGTTTTAATTGTTTGTTCAATTCTTGAATATGATTTTTTCGAATGGCTTCATTTTGAGACAGTTGTCGTTGAAGTTGGTTTATTGCATGAGCCTTATCTCGTATTTTTTCAAATTTATCGACCCAAACATCCATTTCACGAGGTGTCAAAGGCTTTATATCTACTGTAATCCACAGACTTTCCCAGTCCTTTTGAAGTTTATTTTCATCCTCTATTAAATTCATTATTTTTTGATTGACTATCTTCAATTTTCTTTGAAGACTTTCTCTATTCGATTCAAGGGTTGCTAGTTTATGAACCACTTCAGCTTCTCTTCTCAATCGGTCTGATAACTCGTCAGAAGACTTGATGTGATCTTCAAAAATATCGGTTAGGGGACCTTGTTCTTTGTATTTATTTGCTTCATGAGAAATATCCTCATCTTCGATCCACTGTCGATAAAGGAGTTGCCAAATGTCATCCCTTTTTGAGCGAATGTCGTTTAAGATGGCTTCAGATGGAACCTCTCCTTTGCGTTGGGTTTCGTCGATATAGGTCAAGTTTACTTCTAATTCTTCTTGAAAAGTTGTTTTTTTCTTTTCAAGTTGATGTTTTTCAGTTTTAAGATGGTTAAATTTTTCTTGAAATAAGGTGATCTTTTCTTTTGGTGGTAGTTGTAAACTTCCAACAGAATGTAAATCACCATTCCAAATAGAAAGTCGAGCGATATCTATTTGACATTCATTTTTGTGATGATTGATGGTTTCAATATCGGATTGGATTCTAGAATCCAAATCCCCTAATTTTCTAGAAGCCATTATTTCTGAATGCAATGCTTCTAGAGATTCGTATTCAGGAATGTCTTTTAACACCTTAAGAGCATTTTTTAAATGGATATGTTCTTTTTCCAGACTATATTTTTTGTTTTCATCATCTTTGTCAAGGCTGGTTTTCAACTCACTTAGTTCCTGTATTTTCTTTAGATGGTCACATATCAAGCGATACTTTTCGACATCTTGTAATCTAAATTCTGGCTTTATTTTTTCTGATATTTCTTTAGTTGCATTGGCGTAATATTTTAGGTTGGTCTCTAGTTTTGGCCTATCTATTTTTGCTTTTTGAACTTCTCCAAGTCTTTTGAAAAGCTCTTTGATTGATCCCGAATGATGGAGTAATGTCTGATTGATGGATAAGGTATCATCGTTGTCTTGTAGTTTGTTAAGTCGAGAGGATATTTTTTTCAATATCATTTCTGCCTTTTCTTTTTCATTCATTGCCTTTCTTCTTCGATTTTTAAAATCATCTTTTAGAACAATCGTGCTCTTATAGTTGTTAAATTCTTCTTCGAGTTCTTTGAGTTGAGAAAGTTTTGGAAAAACCTTTTGAATTCTTTGAAGCTGATTCAAACGGGCTTGTTTCACTTTGAGTTCAGAAACAATCGATCGAAGTTTTTCTTCAGTCGATTCAAGAGCATGTTGACTATTTTCCCATTCTTGTACTGAAAGTGATTGGTCTTTAATCTCTCTTTTTAAATCTTGATACTTTTTGATTAGGGTGTTGATTGTTGGTTTTGAGCCCCCCTTTTTAAATAAACCATCAGTTTCATGTTGTAGTTGATCAAGAATCTTTTTCAAATTGAAATTACCAAGACCTGCTGAAAAAAGGGTTTTGCCCAATTCTCCTTTTTGATCGAGAATTTCTTGCCCTCCATGCTGTAATTCCTGATGATTGATTCCAAAAAGAGTTGTAAAAAGGGTATCACTGACTCCTTGTAGAAAAGGCAGCAAAATATCTTCATCAAAGGGGCTTCCTTCAGAATTAATCAATGTGTTTTTACTTCCTTTACGTCGTATAAATTCAAGAATTTCTCCATTTTCTTTTTGTAACACACCGCCTATTTTTAAATGTTCATAACGATGAATGAAGTTGTCATTGGTTCGAGAATCAATCCCATAAAGCCATGATTTGAGACCCCTCAATGCAGAACTTTTTCCAGATTCATTGGGTCCAAAAACAATATGTAATCCCCGATTCCGAAAAGATAATGTTTTATTGGTAAAAGGACCAAAAGCAATCAAATTCAACTCTTTGATAATCATTTTTCTATTTCAACATTCAATAATTTTTGAATCAAAAAATTTTTAGTCTCTTGGAGGGCTTTTTTAACAGAAGTTTCATTGTTATACTCTAAAAAATCATTTCTTTCTTTAATTTCTCTTGGAAGTTTTGCGTTAAGGTCATCTAATTCATGAAACAGTCCGATACGTTCCATGTCATGGAATTCAATGTTCTCAATAGAATGCAATAATTCAGAAAGAGCATCATTACGTTCGAAAATGGCTTCTATGGATGTTGGTGCTTTTGTGTTGAAATAGATTTTTTCTAACCAAACTCTTTCATGATCAATTTCCGTCACTAGTGCTCTCAAATCACTAATAAGTTGCTCTTGGTTTTTAGAGAATTTGGAATGAATGGGAGATACGCCCTTAAAGACCAGTCGAATAGCTAAAAGCAAACCATGATTACGATTCAATTCTTCGATTAATTCATCTCGTAACAATTCGCAAGCATTGTCTACTGAATGGCAATTGGAAACATCCACTTCCAAAAGTTTCCAACGCATCACATCAAGTGTATGGTGTTTAACATTTGCGATTTCTCCATGCTCCACAGTAACGAGAGTACATCCCTTGGATCCTTGTTCACCAATATGTCTCCCTTGAATATTTCCAGAAAATACGATCCACGGATCTTTGCTGACTATTTCACGTTTGTGAATATGACCGAGAGCCCAATATTGATAGCCTTTTGACTGCAGATCATCAACAGAACAAGGGGCATAATGATCATGTCCTTCTCGACCATCCAAACTAGTATGTAACACTCCAATGTTGAAAAACTTAGAATTTCCTAGTGGATAATTTACCGAAAGATTTTCTTGAACAGAACGATTGGCATAACTCTGTCCATGTATGCAAACATTCAAGTCTTCTAAAACGATTTGCTGAGGTTTTTTGGTTGAAAATAAAGTAACATTTTCAGGTAATCGAAGATGCTTGGTCATTAAACTGGCGGCATCATGATTTCCACGGATGAGAAACACTTTGATACCATGGTTGTTCAATTTGGACATGCATTTATTGAAGTATAAGGCCGTATTATAATCTTTCCAGTCGCCATCATATAAATCACCGGCAATCAAAACAAATGCGACCTGTTCTTCAATGGCCAAATCGATTAGATGATCGAAAGCTTGGCGAATGGACCCTCGTATCTCATTAACGGGAGCCCCTTCATAACGCTCCAATCCTCTAAGTGGACTATCCAAATGAATATCAGCGGTATGTAGAAATTTAAAATGCATCAGAATTAGCGATGTATGATTTGTGGATAAAGGAGATTGAACTCAAAATTTGTACGATTAGCTCGAACGTTTGCAATTTCTTATGAAGATTTTGTCATTCGTTGTTGAAAGCCAAAGTTATAAGTCATAGGGTTATTTTCCAAAAGTTAAGCCTTTATTTATGTCTGTAATTGCAAGAGACAACGTGGGCCATAGGACACTTGATCGTGGAACATGTGAGAAATAAATGCTATGTAGCGTGAGGCATTCGATGTAGTTCTCTTTGTTTCATGATTTTTTATATAAATCACGAAATGTCTTTTTCACAAATTCTAGATTCTGACACTCGACGAGTATCTCCCATTGATTTTTCCATTTTTCAACTTTATTTGCTGAAATGCTTTTCTGCTCGAATAATTCAATTAATAGCGTAGACACAAAATAGAAATCAACCCCTTCATCTCCATTCATTTTTTTACTTCTAACTCCAACCACAATATCTGATGTCGTCGTGTCTTGTGTGTAAGACTTGACACCGCTTTTGTATTCTCGATCAACACCTCCTCTTGTTCCTCCAGTGAATTTGATGCTATTGGCCTTTCCAATTGTTTTTGCTTGTATGCGGATAAGAGGGCCTTCAATAAGTTCAACAACGATGTCATAGGTAGAGTGAGGTAAATCGACATTGGATGCATTAAAGCCTCGATCAAGAAGTGCTGCTAGTAATCTACTTTCATTGGCAAATCCTTTAGCTGAGGCTTGCCTCCCCATAATTACTTTCTCCTCAACATTCATGGCTTTCGGAGAATGATCACATGATCATCATTAATTCGCTCTTTTCGAGGAACCTTTATATAGTGGTTAATGATTTCCGAAACGAAGTGAGATTCCAAATCATAGCCTAACTGGGTTGCGTAGTCTATCAGGTATTTCCATGTCTCAAATGGAATTTGACGAATCATGTTATTGCCTACGACTATAATATAGGTTGCTTTTGATTTTAAAACACGGAATACTTCTTGAAGATTATCAAACATATCCCATAAATACTTTGTTGCTATGAAAGCTCTTCTAGGATCTTTATGATAAATCTTTGCGATGACGGTGTCTGCAGGATGGCATCCCGTCGAATGTAAGTCTTTATAATCTGAGACTGAAACAGATTCAGTTCCCACATGTCGTTTTTTGAGGGTTTGTAAAGATCCATGTGCTAGTCCTAACCAGTAGAGTTCTAGTTGGTGTGTTCTTGGATAGTCTACTGCATTAACATAAGGTGGAGATGTCAAAGCCATATCTATTGTTTCATCTTGTATTGATGGCATACTTCTAGCATCGCAGTCATCAGGTACTAGGACCAAACCTTTAGGACATAGTTCGCTAAGTGAATTCATCCCTAACATGGCATGCTTGGTTTTTTTTATAAAAAGATGAATCCCCATTCTACGATTCACTTTCTTTTGGAGCTTTTTGCGAATAACGGTTCGAGTACAATGATTATCGGCCTCTGATACTTGTCGAATGATGGACGAAAAACATACTCTAAAAAAATTTTTCATTTCTTCCCGACAACTTAAATTTTCTATTCCCGTTTTGATGTGAGCTAATTCTTTCAACATAAATTCTTGGAA
This sequence comes from Flavobacteriaceae bacterium, assembly GCA_026709415.1. Classification (GTDB taxonomy): domain Bacteria; phylum Bacteroidota; class Bacteroidia; order Flavobacteriales; family Flavobacteriaceae; genus Bin25. The sequence continues at coordinate 84,849 of JAPOSZ010000027.1, read as the reverse complement.
CCAATGGTCTCGATAAGGGAAGTTAGGAACGCCATCAAGATTTGAAGGTTCTTGATAATGGATGACATGTGTATAAAGTTTCTCCCAAGCGCATTGAATTTCATTATTTGATAGAGGGGTCGTTTTAACTCGAGCAAGCATTTTAGAAAACGGATCGATATCAATTCCAATGCTATTTCTACCCAAGATGGAGGCTTCTAAATTGGTTGTGCCACTCCCCATGAAAGGATCGAGAATGGTATCTCCCAAAGAGGAATACCGCTTAATCATCCAACGAGGCAGTTCTGGGAAGAACTTGGCTGGATACTTATGAATACTGTGAGTATACGTGCGTTGGTCCTTGCTTATGAATAGGAACCGATCGCCGTTATTTACAACTAAACTATGAGGAATATCCCCAACGAACTCGACTGTTGCAGTGCTCATGTTCTTGTAGTTCGATTACTTTTCTTATCATACAAATTTCCAAAAAACCCTTAGCTGAATGCGAATTTTTCTTTAATTTGAGCTGTTGATATTGCATTGGGTGGTATTGGACTTAAAAGGTAGATTATTTATCGAAGTTAAAGAAACACAACCAAAAACAATCTTCTTTGGATATTTGGGGAAGAATCCCGAAAAACATGAAGATAATTTCAAGTCAGCAGACTAGTTTTTCAAGTTTTTATCTCCCCATCCAACCGCCATCAACTAACAATACATTTCCATGAACATATGAAGAAGCTTCAGAAGCCAAAAAAATAGCCGCTCCAACCAAATCATTGGGATTCCCCCAACGATTAGCAGGAATTCTTTCTAGAATGGATTGATTTCGTTTCCCATCTTCTCTTAATGCTTTGGTATTGTCAGTGGCTATGTATCCAGGGGCTATCGCATTGACGTTCAATCCTTTGCTTGCCCACTCATTGGCAAGAGCTTTTGTTAACTGTCCAATAGCTCCTTTACTGGCTGCATATCCAGGAACGGTGATACCGCCCTGAAACGTTAAAAGAGAGGCTATAAAGATGATTTTACCATAGTTCTGTTCTAACATGGATTTTCCAAAGGCTCTGGATAAAATAAATTGAGAAGTTTGATTGACCTCTATGACTTCATCCCAGTATTCATCGGAGTGTTCCGCCGCTGGAGCTCGTCGAATGGTTCCGGCGTTATTCACTAGAATATCGATTTTAGAAAACTCGGATTTAATTTGATGAATAAACGAGTATAGTTGTTTTCTATTTCTAAAATCACATTGGTATGCATGAAATTTTTTACCTAAGCGATGGATCTCTTTTTCAACATCACTTTCTGATTTTTCTAAACTAGCACTAACGCCAATAATATCAGCCCCAGCCTCTGCCAGACCAATAGCTATGGCTTTACCAATGCCTCTTTTACACCCAGTGACAAGTGCGGTTTTTCCATCGAGATTAAAATTTTGTAGTATTCCCATATTATTTATTTAATGTTGCTTCAATGTTAAGCTATCATTGATTGTTTATCCCCTTCGAATTCCAATAATCTATTTCTTCCTAATTCAATAAAATCGGTGTTTTGTTCAATGCCGATAAATCTCCGGTTAAGTTTTTTGCAAACTAGAGGACAAGTACCCACACCACAGAAAGGATCCAGCACCAAATCTCCTTCGTTGGAACTAGCTTTAATGAATCGTTCCATAAGTTTTTCGGGCTTTTGTATCGTGTTTAAAACCTCTCTGCTCAACAATTCTTTTGATTTATATGTTAATTGTTTGATGTCTCCCCATACATTCCCGGGATTTTTTCCTTTATCATTAAATTTTGTTTTACCATACTTCCCATTAGTCACTGAAGATACTTTTTCGCATCTGAGCCGATGTTCTAATTCAACTAATTGAGGAACTCTGATGTCATCAAGATTAAATGTATTGGGATGCTTTCCTTTAGTGAAATAACAAATGAGATCGTAATTATTTGTGAAATTCTTCCTTTCTTGTGCTAATCGACTAGGTTGATACCATATAATTTTTGATTGAAGAGAAAGATAGGGCCGGTAGTCAATAAAATCAATACAACCTTGTTTTCCAAATAAATATAAGGCACCCCCTTGTTTCAGTTTGCTTTCAAAAATCTGTATGAGACGAAGGTTATAATCTTGAATAGGGTTGATTTTGTCCCAATCATTATCCGTAACTCCATAAGGACCATCACAAACAATCAAATCAATACTATCATTTTTGATTCGAGATACGGCATCAAAAAAATCGATATGATGAATTTTATTAATCTCTAAAAATTGCATATCTGATGTATTGAAAGGACTCTTTGTATCTCCAAAATTAAGGATACATCAACAAACCATTATTCGATGAATTTGACAAAAACCAATCTGAATCGGTTGGTTTTTAGCGCAGTTTGTCCACTGGGCAGACATCCATGTCAGAATAATCTAAGTTTTCTCCAGCCATAGCCCAGATAAAGGTATAATTGGAGGTGCCCGCTCCACAGTGAATGGACCATTCCGGTGAAATCACCGCTTGATGATTTTGAACAAAAAGATGTCTGGTTTGTTGGGGTTGCCCCATAAAATGGCACACTGTCTGTTCTTTGAGTAATTCGAAATAAAAATAAATCTCCATTCTTCTTTCATGAGTGTGTGCTGGCATGGTATTCCACACACTCCCAGGTTTTAATTCAGTTAATCCCATTTGCAGTTGGCAAGTGGGAACAATAGAATTGACAATCAATTTATAGATCGTTCTTTGATTAGATAAAAGGGAGTCCCCTAATTCAACAATTTCTGCTTGAGATTTACCAACTTTTGTTGTTTTATATCGATGATGTGCCGGTGCAGAATTGATATAATAAACGGGATTTTCACCTCTTTCAAAGATGACATTTTTCGTGCCTTTGGCAATGTATAAAGCTTCTTTATGATTTAATTCAAAAATATCTCCATCCACTTTAATGGAACCCTTGCCGCCAACATTGATGATTCCCATTTCTCTTCGATCGAGAAAACGGTCTGCTTTTAAATAGGGTATCGTCTCCAGTTTCAAGTCGATGGTTCTGGGTAAGGCCCCACCAACAATATAACGATCGTACATGGTATATGTCCAATGGATTTGGTCTTTTGAAAATAAATTGTCAATTAAAAAATGCTTTCTTAATTCTTCAGTAGAATAGGTGTCAACATCTCTTGGATGCGCACTATATCGAAACTCATAATGGGTCATAGAAAAGGGTTTTTTATCGGCGTCGAAAATAAAAAGTTTGGCTGCAAAATCAGCATTAGATATTGATACTAAATTGAAAAAGAATTGATACCAAAACCATGATAGTAAAATATTTGTCTAATTTGAGCGATGAATTTTAAGAATCCAAGGAGCTGATTTATCACATTTCAATCAAATCAAAATGGGTCTTTTCCGTTATCATTAATTTTATAAGCCGAGATAATGTATTATTGAAAACAATTTCCCTCGCAATATCTCATGGCCATATGAAATTTTTTGTGCATTTAATGTTCATGAATTTTTTTCATGCAATCTCAATTCATAAAAAAACACTGTTATTTAGTGCACTATTGTTTATCAGTACGACTTGTTTCCAATTATCCAATGCCCAAAATACGGAACATTTTAATTTCAAACATTTATTGGTTAAAGACGGGTTATCTCAGGGTAGCATCATGTCGATTTTTAAAGACAGTGATGGTTTTATGTGGATCGGAACAAAGGATGGACTAAACCGATTCGATGGATATGAGTTTATCAGTTACAATCAAAAGATTCCTCATTTAACGGGGCATGTCGTCAATTCTATTTCAGAAGATTTGGATGGTGTTTTGTGGATAGGAACAACCAACGGCTTATTTTCATTTGACCGCAAAACAGAGAGTTACCACCACTTTTATTTTGACGCAGAAGACCAACGATCCCTATCAGATAATCATGTGTTATCGACTTTGGTCAGAAGCAATGGTGATTTATGGATAGGGACTACAAATGGACTCAACAAAAGAATCAAAGGATCGGATCAATTTTTACGACACAAGTCGGATGTGACAAACCAAAAATCCATCAGCAACAATCATATCAATACGCTTTATGAAGATGCTGATCAAAATTTATGGATAGGAACAAAATATGGAGGATTAAATCGATTAAGTCAAGGTTCAGAAAATACTTTCACCTCGCCATTTGAGCATGCGGACAACAATAGAGACGTAAGAGCCATTTTAAAGATTGATGAATCTCTGTGGATTGGAACGGGGGATGGGTTATACATTCTAAACGATGATCAAGCTTTCCAAAGATTTGAACAGGCTTTTTCAACCAATGAGACACTTTCAAATCAAATTATCAGAACCATGGGTTTGGATGAAATGAGAAATCTGTGGATAGGAACTTATAATGGGTTGAATTATATCGACATGGATAGTGGAGACATAACGGTGATCAAAAATGATCCAACAAGACCAAGAAGTCTATCTCATAATTCGATTAGATCATTGTATATAGACGATACAAATATTGTTTGGATAGGGACGCATTTTGGTGGTCTGAATATTTTACAACCTCAAGCCGATATATTTAAGCATTACTTTCATAATCCCCTTTCTGAAAACACCATTAGTTATAATGTGATCAGTGCCATGGTGGAGGACAATGGGGGCAATTTATGGATTGGTACCGAAGGGGGTGGATTGAATTACTATGATTTCCAAAATGAATCTTTTAATCAAATAACATCTTTTGCAAACGGATCCATTGAAGCTCAAACCATCAAATCCTTATTATTAGATTCTGAAAATAATTTGTGGATAGGGACGCATTCCAATGGATTATTAAAACTTGATTTGAATCAGAATCGGATGGAAAAATTTGAGTTTGATCAAGGGATTCGGTATTTCTACTCAGGACAAAAGAGCATTATTGAATTGTATGAAGATTTAGATAGTAAAATATGGGCAGCCACAAACTCGGGATTGTTTCGCTTTGATCAATCTTTTACCGATGTGGAAAAAATAGATTTGAACCATGATAATGTCGTCGTTAATTCTATTTTACGCGATTCTAAAGAAAATCTATGGTTGGGAACTCAAAACTTTGGTCTGATATTGTATGATTCTGAAAAATTGACTTTTTATCAAAGCAATGAATACCCTAATACCATCAATCATAATACAATCAATGACATCCATGAAGATGAAAATGGCCATTTATGGATTGGCTCTAATGGCGGATTAAATGCATTCTCATTTAAAAACGGGCAATTGGTTGATGTAAAAACTTCCCATGGAGACACCAACAATATCGTCTATCGCATTGAAGAAGACTATTTGAATCATCTATGGCTATCCTCTCCAGCTAGTTTGACAAAATACAATCCCAAAGACGATACGTTTGAAGTTTATGATTTACGAAATGAATTACCTATATCAGAATTCAATAAATCTTCTTCGTTTGAACATTCAAACAATCAACTGTTTTTTGGAGGATTTAACGGTCTGCTGAGTTTTGATCCTCAAAGATTAATCAATAGTCAAAACATACCTTCTATTCAATTAAAGAGACTCAAACTATTCAATAAAGAAATTGCCGTTGGTGATGAAAGTGGAATACTTAGTCAACCGCTGACACAAACTGATACCATTGAGTTCAGGCCAAGACAAAATATATTCACTATTGAATATGCCGCATTAAATTATCGAGAAATGGGAACGACTCAATATGCCTACAAGCTCGAAGGTTTAGAAACCGATTGGAATTATGTAGGTCAGAGAAGATTTGCCTCGTATTCTAATTTATCTCCTGGAACCTATACGTTTAAAGTAAAAGCGGCTAATAAAAATGGTCTTTGGGATGATCAATACGCTTCTTTAACCATCATAAAAAACCCATTCATTTGGTTAACGCCACTAGCTTACATCATTTATGGAATCGTTTTCATTTTATTGGTGCTAGGTGTCAGAAAATACTTTTTGATAAAACTGAATTTAGAAAACAAACTAAAACTTGAAAAACTTGAAAAACAACAGCTAGAGAATCTAAACAAATTAGAACTCCAGTATTTCACCAATATCGCTCATGATTTTAGAACGCCATTGACTTTAATCCTTGGTCCTCTTCAAGAATTAAAATCAAAGATCAAAAACATGGAGTACGTTTATCACTTAGAATTGATTCGAAAAAATGTTAATCTGATGCTTCGTTTGATCAATCAATTGATGGATTTCAGAAAATTGAGCACTGGGAAGATGTCTTTGGTTGTTAAATATGATTATTTTCTACCGTGCATTGAGAACATCGCTTTGTCATTCAAACATTTAGCCATTACCAGTGAAGTAAAATATTCAGTGAATTCAGATATTTCCAATATCGAAATTTGGTATGATAAAGACAAGATAGAAAAAGTGATGTACAATTTATTATCCAATGCTTTCAAGCATACCGAAAGAGGAGGCGTAATTAAAATAGAGGCACATCAAAAAGAAAGAGATAAAAAAGAGTGGATTGATATTAAGGTATATAATACTGGAGGGGGAATTAACCATGCGGATAAAGAAAATATCTTTAATCGATTTTACCAAGCCAATCAAGAACCCGATATAAAAAAATCAGGCAGTGGCATTGGGCTTTCATTTGTCAAAGATTTGGTTCAATTACACCAAGGAAAAATAAGTATGGACAGTCAGGTGGGCAAGTACACCAGTTTTACAGTGAGCATTCCAGCTTTTGATGCCTATCAAAATGAAGATAAAGTATCGGTGAAGATGCAATCCGATATCAATTTTAAAATTTATAAAGGGATCTTTGAAGCTGAAAGTACCAATGGTGCCGATGTCCCAAACCTTGAAAAGACTAAAATTTTGGTGGTGGAAGATGAAGATGAATTGAGAAAATTTATTTCTCTGATATTTTCTTCAAAATATGATGTTTTAACGGCTTCCAATGGAAAAGAAGGCATCGAAATAGCTAAAAAAGAACTCCCTGATTTAATCATTTCAGATATTATGATGCCTGAAGTCTCAGGAATCGATTTGTGTAAAGAATTAAAATCAAATTCGAAAACCAACCACATTCCCATCGTTCTGATAACGGCAAGAGTTGGTGATAAAACTCAAATCGATAGCTATGAAATTGGGGCTGATGATTTTATAACCAAACCATTTGATATTCAGGTCATCAAATCAAAGGTTAGCAATCTCATCAATACCAAAATGAATATTATTGATTATTCGAGGCAAAGAATACTGCTCAATAAAAACGATATCAACAATTCGACTTCACAACAACAGTTTTTTATTCGACTTTCGGAATATCTGAGAAAAAACATTGAAGATCCCGATCTAAATGTTCAAAAGACCAGCAAAGCACTGGGATTGAGTCGGGTGCATCTTTATCGGCGAGTGAAAGCTATCACAGGAAAAAGCCCGAATCAATTCATTCGAGACTTTCGATTATCTGTCGCGGTTGAACTATTAAAACAAAAAAGATATAATGTCAATGAAGTCTGCTACAAAACAGGTTTTAGAGATGTCACCTATTTTAGAAAATGTTTTAAAGAAAAATTCAATGTAGCAGCATCCTATTACTTAAATCAAACAGGTGAACTAATCATCAACTGAGTTGTAAAGTTTTAAGAATCACCAATAGGTGGCGGAAATTTAACGAAAAGGGTAATGTTATAAAACTATAATGAGGGAGATAAAGATATGTTGTTAAGTCAAAAGGAATGGTAATGGATAGATATTTTTAAGCTGATTACTTGGGAATTACATCATGCCAATTTGCATTCCGCGATATTTGATTTTACTTTCATTGCCTATCAATAAAGCGAATATGTTATGAACTACAAAGACGATGCCTTAACTCTGAAAAGTAATTTGTGAAATATTAACGAAATAAATAAAAAGCATTAAATATTCTATGGAAGCTGGTAAAAGAACGATCAATGACATTTTTAATGGGAATAGGGTTTTAGAGATACCTTTTTTTCAAAGAGCCTATGTTTGGAGTGAGAAACAATGGGAAAGACTTTTGGAAGATATGGAGTTGATGACTGCATCTAACAAACCCCATTTTTTAGGCTCTGTAATCTTAAAACAACAAAAGACCCCTTCAAATGAAGTTAGTGATGTCCGAACTTTGATTGATGGACAGCAAAGGTTCACCACACTAATTATCTTTTTTAAAGTTTTGTGTTTAAAAACGGATAGAAACTTTTCTTTTGAAAGGCTCTTCAAACTTGAAAATGGAGAATTGGCTTTATGGCATAATCATAATGACATTGAATCTTTTCAAAGAGTTTTAAACTTTAGAGAATTGGAAGAAATTGAAAGTAAAGATAATATCCTTAAAGCTTACAACTTTTTTAAAGATAAATTAAATCTTGAAAAGTTAGATAGACAAAAGATTTTAAATAACATAATGTTCGTTGCCATTGATTTAGACGAACAGGAGGATGAACAACAGATTTTTGATACAATAAATTCGCTTGGAGTTAGGCTAACAACGGCTGAATTATTAAAAAACTATTTTTTCAACAGAAATGATATAGACGATTATGAGACGTATTGGAAAAATGTTTTTGAAAAAGATAATGAAACTAAAAACTATTGGGACAGAGAAATGACAACAGGGCGTTTGAGAAGAGCATTTATTGACTTGTTTTTTTATTCGTATCTACAAATTAAAATTTATCAAGGCGAACTAACAATAAGAACAGAGGACAAAATTGAGTTCTCAAAAGTTGAGATACTTTTTGAGTCATACAAAAAAATAATTAGGGAATATAACTTGGATAAAGGAGAGTTGTTAATTGAAATAAAAGAGTACGCAAATCTCTTCAAAGAGAACTTTGATTATGATATTACTTCGAAACAACTGACCCGTGATTTTGGAATTGAAAGAATAAACGCAATTATTTTTGGCTTAGATACTTCTACACTAATTCCTTATGTTTTGTTTGTTCTGAAAAATGTAGCAGATGAAAATCAGAGAAATGAGTTATTTGAGTTTATAGAGTGCTACGTAATGAGAAGAATCGTGGTAAAAGCAACTAATAAAAACTATAATCAATTTTTTACAGATAGGTTAATATCAAGTGGCGTTATATCAAAAGAGCAATTTAGAGAGTATTTAAGTAATCGCAATGATGAAGTAAATTATTTGCCCAATGATAGAAAATTAAAAGAAGGTTTCCATAAATCAGTTTTGATTAACCAGCAATCGAGAGGAATAATTTATTTTTTGGAATCTAGAATTAGAGATCAACAAAGGCAAGCAACCCAACTTTTAGGTATTAGTCAATATAGTTTAGAACATTTAATGCCAAAAAGATGGGAAAATCAGTGGGCAAATGTGCCAATGCAAGAGGATAAAGATTTCAGGAATTTAAAACTGAAAACGCTGGGAAATTTATCAATCATTACTCAATCTTTAAATGCTTCAATTAGAGATTCCAACTGGGAGACTAAAAAAAAGGGATCTGAGAGACACGGAGGTTTGAGGTACTATTCAGGTGGAATTGAAACACTTGCTCCCTATTTAGACAAACAAGAGTGGAACGAACAAGAAATACAAAATCGTGCTGAGTTTCTATTTACAAATGCAATGTCCATATGGAAAGTTGAAGATGAATAAAATGGGGAATTTTAGTGCATAACATATGTTGTACGGTTACCCAAAAATAGGAGCATTCCAAGTATAGTTTCATAATATATTTAAATAAAATGCTAATATTAAATCCATGAAAAAAGCAAATTTTCAGACTTGTGGTAATTTGATATCAATATAAGGATTTAAGAGAGGTTATCAATCAAAAATTTATAAAATCGAACAAAGGCTATTCGTTGATTAGGAGTTCATTGGGCTTTTGTTTTTTTTTCGATGCCTTTTATTTATTAATTTTTTTCGAATACTTTCGATTTTCATTATTTCCTCAGTTGTAAGTCCCAAAGTAGAATTTAAAATGTGTGGGTTAAATCTGTTCAATACTTCTGTGATACTTGATTTATTTTTGAAGCTTTCTGCATAACTATCAAAATCACCAACTTTAGTCAGGGGTAATGGTAGTTTTCTGAATTCATTTGGGGTTAATTCCAAAACACCACCACCATAGTATCGCCCTTCTAATTCGGCAAAAACTAAGGTTAATGAGTTATAAAATGAATAAATAAAGTCGTCTATTTCAATTCCTTGCTTTGTATTTACAACATAAGCATTATCAGTGACGAGAATATGGGTTTCATTTTTAAGTAGCTTAGGGTATTCATGCGCTCTTTTAAAAAATAATGATTCTCCAAAATCCATTTTATATGGAATCTGATACCAATGTTTTCTTTTTCTGCATTTATATCTTAAATGTAATTCTTGTAATTCTCCTTTTTGAAGGTATTTTTTCACTCCATTAGAAAGTCTTTTTGGATTTACCGAATTAAAATCCAATAGGTAAACTGGCTTGTGTTTAGTTGCCAAACACATAAAATCTTTCTTGTTAAACGTTAATGAACCATTTATAAAATGTCCTTTTCTAATAATTGGCTTGGCATAATTTTGTAACTGATATTGATTAATAATGCCCTCATTTACTATAAAGAAATCGTTTGCTGCTGTTACAATCCCAGTTTTGTTATCCACTAAGTCATTAATACGATTTAGTTTATCTCTTAATTCTTCAAGAAAAGAATATTCATCACTTGAAATAAAATGATGCGTCCACTTTTTATTAGAATTGGATACAGTCAAGTTTTGTTTTAGGTTAAATCTTTCAGATTCTAAGTCATCAATTGAACCTATTGTAGTGTAATGAATTCCCTCGTGCTTATGATTTTTGAATCCTATCAATAAGATTGTATCTTGGCCTTTACATTCTTGAAATTGTAATTTATCAAACATAAATATCTCAATCCTAGTAAAAGATTGTTTCAAAAAGTCCCTAATTCCAATAGTGAATTTAACTTGAAGAAGTTCTAAAGGGAGAACAAAAGCTAAAATTCCATCATCTTCTAATTTTGAAATAGTACTGACTAGAAAAGCTGTCCAGATATTGTTGATTCGCTTTATAGATAGATTTTGGCTGAGATGAATATCTATAGCTAAATCTTTTTGCTCTTCTGTTAATAGGTTGTCTTTTAAATAGGGAGGATTTCCAATGACAAGAGAATACGTATCTTTTTTTTCATAATGAAAAGAAAGATAATCTTGGTTGTAAGTTGTTAGATTAATTTGACTGTCGTCATTTTTTTGAATCGCTTTGTTTAATTCTTCATTGATTATTTCTACAACATGTAACTCGATATTGTTATATTTTTTTAGTAAATGAGATTGATTAAACGCCTCAATAAATGCACCATCACCAACACAAGGTTCTAACACTGAAATTGAGGCTCTATTTAATCTAGAGAAACAATAGTTAACAATAAAATTTGCTAACCTTTGCGGAGTATAAAAAGATCCTAATTGTTTTTTATTCAATGATTTACTCTAAATATTTCAAATACTCGAAAAACACATTGGTAAGGTCATTTTTAATTCCTTTGATTTTAGAAACTTCTTGAGTATCCTCAATCGACTTTATTACTAGTTCAAGTTTTGTCATTTTATTTCTAATCTCCTCTAGCATGTATATTATCGAATATTTTTTGAGATATAGCTTTAACTTGTAATACATGTATTTAGCCCGATTAGAATGCTTAAAAGGAAATATTTCACCAGTTTTAGTTCTATAAAAATGTTTATTCAAATCATCATCACATGGGTCTAAATAATCAAAGTCATCATCACTTTTTGCAATATTAATAGGCGGACAAGAGTATACCAAATTAGAATATTTTGTTTCTAGATGGGGGTACTTAGATTTCGGTTTCAGATGGTCGATATGAAAATTTCTAATACCTCCGAACCAAACATGATTACAATCCGTGTAACCGCATTTGTGATTAAAATCCTCAGCAAGTTTCGTTTTGTATTTCGAATATGGTTTTAATTCTAGACCTTGATAGGTTCGCTTGGGACTTTCTTTTCTGAACAATTGCTCTTCTATCATTTCATTTTTTCTTAATCTCTTCAAGAATCTTATCTGCCTTGTCTAATAAAGACTTAAGTCTCTTTGAATTTGTGATTGTTTTTAAATCTTTGGTAATTAAACCTCTTTGATCCAATCTTTCTTCAATAAATTGGTCTAATTCTAAAAGTTCATACTCTTCCTGCTGAGATAATTGTTTCTGTTCTCTTTTTTTAATTAATTCAAGGGTTCGAGTCTCAGCATTTTTTATTTTAACTCTATGCTTTTTAATTTGGTTAACCACCCTATCAAAAAACTTGGAGTTTGAAAGAATGTCTTTTTTCTGGTAAACAATGTTAACATCAAATCCCTTATCTATTGCATCATCCTCAAAAGATGTTAAAATAAATACAGGAAAATCCTTTCTGATTTTTAATATTTCCTCAATAATAGTTGAGCCGTTGTAATGAACTTCTGGAGCTTCTTCAGAAAGTCTAAAATCAGCTACCACTGCATCAGCAAATTGATTAATAATCTCTGATACCGTGGATTCGATAGTTGGTTTTGGTTTTACTACCGAGATATCAAATTTTTCATTCGCACGTAACTTAACACTTCGCTTGAAAGATCTGATTTCACTGTCCACTTCATCAATGTAGACTACTTTGTATTTCATTTTTCTATCATTTAAGTTGGTAGATTAATACATAATTTAAATCCCGGTCTTAGTTTGGTCAGCCGAATCAATCCATTATATTCATCTACAACGGATTTTAAAATCCACAATCCAAGTCCTATGCCCGTTTGTTCCCCTGTATGTTCATCCCTTTTCGTACTGTAGAATGGTTGAAATATTACATTTGGGTCAGTTATTTCACCAACTAAACCAGGTCCAGTATCCTCGTAAACTACATTTATCCCATTTTTAGAGTCATATTTAATTCTAAATTCTATTTTTCTTTCATTAGATGCATCTGCTCGATTAAAGGCATCCACTGAATTTGTAATCAAGTTAATGAAGATACTATCTAAATCTATTTCATGTGCTTTAAAAAACAATCCCTTTTGATTTTCGTATTCAATCGAAAATACAATCTTTTTCTTTTCAAGAATGGAATTCCATAATCTTTGTAATTTTTTCAGGTAGGCGACTAAATCAATACTTCTTCTTGTTCTTTTATTTTTCTTTATTGCTCCTAAAGAAAAATCAAGCCAATGCTTTAATTTCTTGTCTTGATCTTGGATATCATCAATCAATATCATTGGATTGATATCTTCTGGTAATTCAATGATTTGATTTTCTGGTATTAAATTTTTAAGGATGAGTTTGAGGTCCGAGGTTCTTGGAAGAATGTTATCACTTATATTTTTAAAATCATGAGCAAAAGAGGTGACAATCATTCCAGCACTTGCCAAAACTCGCAACATCTTTTGCTCATCTTTTAGCTCTTCAATTTCTTCTTCAAAAGCTAAAACACCTTCTACAAGTGTTTTTGTGTCTTTGTCCGAAGTCTTTAATTCTGGATTTCCTTGTTTTTCTTTAGCTTTCATCTTGGCCTCTTTCTTTACCTTTTCATTTCCATTTCGTTGACCATGATTCTTTTTGAGTGCCATCATTATTTGATTCCTATCCTTTTCAAATATCCCGATGAGTTCTAGTAGGATAATTTTAAACAGAGAAAAGGTGTCATTTTCTTGTATCCCTTCTCTTCCAGATTTATCTTCAAATTGTTCATTATGAAGTCTGGAAATTTTGACTATACCATAAGATTGTTGTGGTCTTACTTTATACCCAGGCCTGGTAACGGTCGGATTCTGTAATGCCCTTTTTCCTAAATCTAACCAATCAAAAGAATTACTGTTCGTTTCACCATAAGGTCTCACTCTGAAATTATCTCTAAAAAGTTTAATTCCTCCAAATTCATTAAGCCATTTTGCTCTATCTCTGAAATTCACAATCTTGTACGGATATTTCTTGATTTCATCTTTTTCCTGTCCACCACCCCGCTTCATGAAATAAAACTCGAACTCAAAAGCTCCAATTTCCTTAAGATTATCATCTATATCCTTAAATCCCGCAAGCAATTCTTTTAGTGTTTTCTTAATTATAAAAAAGCCTTTTTGAAATACCTCATAACCATAGATATTAGGAGATGTTTGAACAATTTCAGAGCTATAAAAATCAATTTGCTTCAATATTTCTATGTCAAGTTCATTTCTATGCACTTCTATTTTTAATTCACCTCTTTCATTACAATGAGCAGCTAGTTTATAGTCAAAGTCATCGCATATTGTTGATTCCACTTTTCCATAGTCTTTTGGTTTCAAAGAAGAATATAAATACAGATTGAATTTAGAGGTGATTTGAGGAGGAATCAGCAATTCTAAATTGGAATACAAACCGTCCACAGATTTATCATTCCACTGATCTCTTAAATTAGTGATATGGATTATAGTCCCTTTATTTTCATTCCAGACATTAAATAAATCATCATCAAATGCATAATCAGCAAGTGTATCTTTTGCTAAACTTCTTATATCTGATTCTTCAGTATAATCAAAACTTGCCTTTATATCGGATATAATTGCTGATTTTTTATTGAAGGCTTCCCAATCAACGGACCATCTCAGAATGTTTGATTTACTTAAAGGCTTCGTGAACATAGTACATTTAGATCCTAATCTGTCTATGGCAAACCGACCGATACCTTTAGATCCAGTTTTTATTCGAGATGTATTGGATAATGGGTTATCAAGCTTATCATCAGTTCCTAGAACCATCCAATGGTCTTTAATTTCTTTTTCTGACATTCCCTTCCCTTCATCTATAATGAATATTTGATCATCAATAGGGTCAATAATAACAACGCCTATTTTTGAGTCTGCATCATAAGTATTTTTGATTAACTCAATAACAGCACCTCCGGCATTAGAAAAATTTTCTTTCCCAATTAATCTTGCTGTTCTAGCTGAAACAGTAAAAGATATTTTTCCCATGCTATTATGTTTTAAATAACAAAACTTTTAAATACAATCATTGAAACTTTTATATACTCTATGTGTCAAACAAAGGGAGAAGGTACCATTTAGGAGGACGTACTTCGATGAAGATACAATTTATTCAGATTTTCATAATGGGTACTGTCTGTTTTTTTTATAATATTCATTAAGGATTCGACGGCATGTTTTATTTCATGTCTTTCTTTATGAAGAAAAACTTGTGAAAAGTCTTCACCAGAATGCGAAGATTTGTTAACTAGTTTGTACAACCTTTCGATATCTACCTCTGCAATTTCATGGTCTTTATCAACACACAGTTGATCTAATTTTTGTCTTAGATTCCTCTTATTTGGAATTTTGAAGTGTGTATAAATTTCTAAAAATCGCCTAGCTATATTCCCAATGGTGTAATAACTCGAGTAGTTTTCATCTGCTTCCTCTAAAAAACTATTTAGTTCCCAAAAAAGGTAATGATATTCAGAACTAAATTGTCTAAGAGTTTTGTCTATCTGAGAAATAGATGCATTACGATGTTTATCTATAATATCATTCCTAATTTTGAATATCTCATATGACCCTAAGTTGGAAGGGTTTTTTTTGATATTCTTATCGGATTTATTTACAAACCAATATCTAATAAGATTAAAAAACTCAAAGTTATGAGTCAATAATATGAGTTGTTTTGCATCTTTGAATTTGTTTTTAATCAAAGAATAACACATATAAATTGAATTAGAATCCAAACTGGAAACTGGGTCATCAATGACAACAGTTCCTTCTTTGTAGTTAAAACCCTTTTCTCTCGTTTTTTGAATGAAATATGTGAAAGCAATTGCATTTTTCTCACCTTCACTTAGGTTATTTGCGGATTTGTTATGTCGTTTGATGGTATATCCTTCTTTTGGATTTAAGGGATTAGAATCAAGATGAATTTCTTTTCGGCCAAAATATTGTTCTAGAAAACGATTTATATCGGATACTACCCTTGATGAATCTGAATTTTTTTTCTCTAGGTCTGATATTTTACTTTCAATTTTGGCTATTTCATCCTTAATTCTAACCACATCGGTCTCTAATGTTTTTAAATCAAGCAATGTGTCCTTGTAATCCTCAACTTCAATTTCTTGCGCAATAATATGATGTTCAAGTTTCTTTTTTGCACCTTTAATTTCGATATCATGATTTTGAGAAAGCTTATTATGCTTATCAATATGACAATTATAACGTTCAATTGAAGCGTTGTGAAAATCCTCAAAATTCTCAGGGTATTCAACCTGGTTAACAACTTGAAAAGGATTTTCTTGCTTTTGTTCTAAAGAATTTACTGCTGATTTTATCCAAGAATTAAATCTTTCTGAACTTTTATTTAACTCTTTAACTTTTATTTCAAATTCATTTTGTAAGTCCGGATAAAACTCATCCTTTTGCAAGGTGTTAGAATCAATTTTAAAACTGTTGAGTTTGGAAATAATAGATTTAATCTCATTTTTAAAATTTTCATATTCATTACTAAAATGTTTTGATAGAGAGTTAAGAAAATCATCAGAAAACTCATTTTTGCAGAACATGCATTTATTCTTATTTCTTTTTTTGTGTATCCTAAAGCCTTGCTCGACCCATTTGTTCAACTCATCATCATTCATTAAATGCTCGATAGGTTTCGTTAATAACTGATACTGGAGCAAGTCATTAATTTTTTCTGATATACTGTAAAATCCATGTATAGTATTTCCTTTTAAGGGAATACTAAGCACATTTTTATTATGAAGGTCTAATTCCTTAAGTTGTTTTGTTTGGATGGTTTTGTATAATATCTCGCAATCCTCTTGAGTATGATTTTGATGGTTTTTAATATTTACTGTTGTTATCTCTTTTTCCAAATTTCTCTTATCATAATTTGAATATATATCATCATCCTTAAAGTCTCCAATTCGCGTTTTAACTTTTTTTGCTGTACTGACTAAGAAGTTATCTTTCTTTTTTTTTGAATGTTTTAATTCAGAGTTTTTTTTACCTAATTCTTTTTCCTTTAATTGCTGCTCTTCTCTCAACTTGGTAAGTTGTTTTTGGATTTCTACATTTTCTTTCCCTACAAAAATTATTGGATTTGTTTTTGATTCATCCCTATCAAAAAACACATTTTCTTTTACGAAATTTTTATTAAACACTTTAATACTTTGAGATTTTTTGTAAAAATCATGTTGATTAATAATCTCTTCGTTTTCTAATTCTATTTTAAATTTCACTTCAGGATAATCTTTTTTAAATGAATTTGAATTTTCCTCTATATGCGCAAATAATTTAGAAAGAGTGGTCTTGCCACTTCCGTTCCAACCGTAGATTAAGTTGTAACGAACAAAATTCGGGATTTTTTTATCCCATTTAAAGTTTTGAAAAATACCACAACCTTTTAATTCTAATATTTTATTAATCATTTGCCGTTTTTAAGTATTTAGTTTAAATATTCATTGCTAGTTATTTTATTTTTTTAAATACCTTACGGTATTCAAAATTACGAACGGCTCTTGTTATTTCTTTTATGTTCAGTTCTTATACTTATCGACTTTGCAATCTCTACTATTTGAGAGATGAAATAATCATTTGGCACATTGATTAAACTCGTTTTTTAATTTGGTGTTATAATAGGGTGAACATTAAAACGCCTAACTGTATCTACGGTTTTTGCAGTTTTCGTTTCATTTAATAAAAAATTTACTACGAGACATGACTGAAGTGGCTATCCTAATTTTAAGGGACAGAACAAGTTGAGATTATATCACCCAA
Source organism: Flavobacteriaceae bacterium (assembly GCA_026709415.1). GTDB lineage: Bacteria > Bacteroidota > Bacteroidia > Flavobacteriales > Flavobacteriaceae > Bin25. The sequence continues at coordinate 67,093 of JAPOSZ010000027.1, read as the reverse complement.
ATGAATCCCCGAACTTGTTGAATCTCCAACTTCGTATGGAAAGAACAGGAATAATGTATTTCTTGTCTTTTAGTTTCATTGAAGTGTCCACTCATCAACAAGAATAAAAGGGTTGTTGATTTTCCAATGATGCATTGTATTTTCCTAAATCTTGAACCTTGTTAACCATCAATAACAATCCTCTTTTCTTTCTGACATTCACGCTTTCGATTATTGTTTTGTCTACTCGTTTGAATTCGGCTCCTAACTTGAATAGTTTTTCAACCTCTAAATGTGCAAATATCTTGGTGATTCGGATTTGTTTCACACCCCAAAAAATATCAGAATTTTCTTCGGCTATGTCCCATTTTTTTCATTAGCCATCCCTTTACAATATTCAAAAAAGGCAGTTTTGCTAACACCCGGAACTCACCTTGAACTAAAAAAAATAGTTCCCGATTTTTTCCTCCGCTTTTGCTACAAGTTCTTTGAAAGCAGACAACTCTTTTTCACGTCCATGATAACACTCTACTTTACCTTTCAAAGGATCACGTTGTATTCCTACAAAGTGCTAATTTTCTTATGTTTATAATAGCCATGGCACTTAACATCTCAAAGTTATTCTGCCAATCTCTAAAACTTCGATGCTAGCCTAATTTTCACTAGTTGCGTTTGAGTTATCCGTCGTATAGTCATATTCTTCCTCTAAATCGAGTAATTCGATGGCTTCTTGGGATGGCTTGGGACGCTTGTCCCCCTCTTTGAAATAGGTATCGGTATCCCAAGTAAATGATTGATTGATTTCACGAGGGTCATTTGTTGTTATTAAATATTCGGTTAATTGATGGGATAGATTGTTTTTTATTTCAGCGTATCCATCTAGACCGGCCACGTTTACCAATTGGTAGGGATCTTTTTTTAAATCGTACAGCTCTTCAAAGGGCCTTTTGCCAAAGCTGAGCTCAAATAATGGCTCGACGCTTGGATTTTCTTTATGGACGAGCAGGTGTAGTTTCGTGGGGGCAGGGTAGTGTAGCATATGGGAATCAACATCTCCATATAGAGGAGGATCTCCAGCTGGCCAACGATCCGGTTCGTAGTTTCTGATGTACAAGAAGTCCTCTGTTCTTAGAGCTCTTGCAGGATACCCTAAGCCATTACTCCGAACATAAGCATGTCGCTCTCGACCAGTCACAACAAAATTTCGAGAAGGATCTATGGTGCCTTCTTTATTTTCAAATAATAATCCCTTCAAACTTTTGGCGGTCATTTCTGAAGGAGCTTCAATATTGGCTAGTTCTAAAAAGGTAGGGGCCAAATCGTTCAAATTCACAAAATCATCTATTTTTCTATTTCCTTCAATTTGTTTAGGCCACCAAACAATCAAAGGAATTTTTGAGCCAAAATCATACAAGTTAGCTAACCCTCTAGGCATTTGCCATCCATTATCGCTACAAACAATGACCATGGTATTTTCGGTTTCCCCCATTTCATCTAACAAAGCCAAATAATTGGCGACATCTTGATCAAACAACTGCACTTCATGATAATAATCGGCCATGTCTTTTTTGACATCGATATGGTTAGGAAGATATGGTGGCACTTCAATAGATTCCAAATCGATACCAGATTTATTCCATCCTTCACTTCGAAACGGTCTGTGTGGGTCTCTACTGCTATACCAGAATAGCCAAGGTTGATTACTTTCTTTTTCATTATAAAACTCTTCGAATGAACCATATCGTTTTCCACCTGGATTATCTGTCCATCCATCGGGTTGAGCATCACCAGGTCCCCAACCTTTTCCTTGAATTCCCACATGGTATCCATTTTCTTCCATCATTTGTGGATAGACATCCATTTTAGGAAATCCACTCCATAGATTGGCAGCCGTGCCCAATCGCCAAATATCTTGCCCTGTCAACATGGCGGCTCTAGCAGGAGAGCAAGAGGGAGCCGCACAAAAAGCATTCGAAAATAAAACACCTTCACTTGCCAATCGATCAATATGGGGTGTTTTGACAGAAGGATCTCCATAGCAACCCAAATGATCTGCTGAATGATTATCAGACATCAAAATCAAAATATTAGGAGGGTCTATTTGATTCACTTTTTCGGACTCATTATGGCATCCACTAATGATTAAGATAGTGGCTAATGAACTAAAGAAGAATACGATGGTTTGGTATTTCATAAACAATTTCATGTTAGGTTACGGTATGATATTCCGATTTTATTGATTTAATTATTCTTGATTTTAATAACTCTGTTTTTCACTATAGGATTGGCCCATAGGCCAATTGAAAAAATGTAGGCCAGCAAGAGGTAGTTGAATAACATGCCAAATTTCAATCCAATGAAATCACTGATTCCACCAATAATGAATGGAGCGACGGCACCTCCAACAATACCTGTACAGAGAATGCCCGCCATAGCCCCGTGATTGAACTTTAAAGAATTCAAACCCAGTGAAAAAATAACCGACCACATGACTGAAGCAAAAAATCCTACAGCTGGAAAGGCAAAAAGGGCGATGCGTAAAGGACCAAATAAAGCTAACGTAAGACTTATGAACGCTAGTGATGAAAAAAGGAGCAAAACCTTCTTACTATCAATAAACTTCAGGAGTAATAGACCGAGAAAACATCCTAACGTTAAGAGCCCCCAAAAATTTCCTACCGTTTCAGCGCCTTGAGCATTAGGATCCACATCGTGATACTGACTTAAAAATTGTGAAATCCAAAAGGACACGCCTTGTTCGAAACCAACGTAACAGAAGATACCGATAAAAAAAGAAATAACGATCGGATTTTTAAACAGTTGTTTGTACTGGATGAGTGTTCCGATTCGTTCATCTTCTTTCTTTTCAATGATTGGAAATTTATGAAATAACACCACTAAAACCATGAGAATACAAATGAAAGCAAATACCCAATAGAGAGAGGTCCATTTCATATCGATGTTGCTGAGATCGGATAATGTTTCGACCACAAAGCCAACATCTTTTTTATCGATATTTTCCATTAGATAACTGAAAAAATAGGGGCCTGCAACGCCTGCAACTCCAAAAAACAGTTGTCCTAATACCGAATTGAAAGCAAAATGTTCTTCACCCCCAGCTTCCCTTAGCAATGGATTGATGGCCACCTGCAACATAGCCATTCCTGTACCGATAGCAAACAGAGAACCTAAAAAAATCAAAAATGTTGGTTTCAAAGAAAAGATAAGAGCTCCCGTACCGGCAAGGATAAAAGCCATTAATATCACTCTCTTTTCTTTGTATCGTTCCACTAAAAACCCAGAAGGAATGGACATGACCCCATAGGCAGAAAAAAACGCCAAAGTCATGAACCCTAAAGAAGAATATTCGAGATGAAAACTTTCTTTAATGGCTGGATTAAGTGCCCCTAAAATATTTGTCAAAAATGAAATGACAAAAAATATCAACAATACTAGAATGACAGTAAATAGGTTTCTATTGAGCATTGATTTTGTTTTTTTTGATGATTTAATAAACCAAAAACGGCTTTGAAAATCTTATCAGATCTATATCGGACTCTATTTTCAATGAATGAACACGTCTTTTTCAAAAGTAATCTATCAGAAAGGCAAATAAATAAATATTGTTACAACTCTACAATGTAATTGATACTCAAGCAGTGTATGCCTTGTACAACACACCTGTGTATCATGAGTCCGTTTAAATCTTGATATAGAGAGAATGGTGGCATCTTATTTGGGAATGAGGTACTAAAGCGGCAAAAGCATAGCCAAAATAGTTCCATTTTGAGAAAGACAGTTCTCTTAACTTTGTTGATATGGACCTAGAAAAAATAATAGCCATTTCTGATCGAGGTAAGGCAGATTACTTTCATGGAAGAACAAAGGAAATCAATTTCGTAAAAGATATTTTAAAGTTATCTAAAGAAAAGAAAAAAGGTCATTCGATATTAATACAAGGGGCTCCTGGTGTTGGAAAAACGGCTCTATTAAGAGAACTTGAAAAAATAGGAAGTGAAACTGGTTGGACAATTTCTAGAATAGAGTTGGAAGCGTTATGGAATGTGAATGAATTGTACAATTGTTTGATTGATGAAAAAACCTCACAAGAAGTGAATGTTAATGTCAAATTAGCGGCAGGGACTATGCATTTTGATAGGACGGAACGAACGGTTTCAAAAACTATCAGAGCTATCAACAAACCACGGATCTTGGTTTTAGATGAAGCTCAAATGATTAGTGTTGGTCATCAAACCGATAGTCCTGAAATTAAAAAAGCAGCACAATTATTTAATCAGTTGCATAACATCGAATTAGAACATGGATTGGTTTTTCTAATCGCTGGATTAAGTGATACAAGAAGTATTTTCAAACAATTCAAAATATCAAGATTTAATAGTGATTGCGTGATCAATCTGAGCGTATTAGAAAAAGAAGCCGAAAGAAGTATTCTCAAAGATTATTTAGTTCAAGGAGCTGGTGTTGACACCAACAATCCGAATCTGAATGGTTGGATTGATCCAATGTCTGAAGAAACGTATCAATGGGCTCATCATATTTCATCTTATGGACAAGTGGCTTCTGAAAAAGTAAAAAATAATCATGGTCTTTTATCGGATGAATTGTTATTCGAAGGGTTAAAGGATTCGCGTGATAAAAAAAATATTTATTACAATGGCCGTTTTGTTGAATTGGAAGCACCAGAAAGAGCCTCCATATTCAATGCCATTTTTGAAAATGAAGAAAAAGAAAATGTGATAGTGGGATTTAAAGTAAAATCAGATTTTAAAACCAATCCAATCATTGAAAACTCTGAAAAAATGTTTCAAGAAGTCATCGCAAGGGGAATTTTATAGATTCGTGACGATGGGTTTTATCAAATCCCGATGCCATCTTTAAGAACTTGGATGTTGCAAGAATATCGAAGGTATTTGAAGATCATTGATCACAAACCAAGTCGTAAGATACAGCAGTTAATCGCTTCGATTCAATCACCAAAAGAAATGAAATCGAATGATCAAAAGATGATGGAATAATTTTAGTTAAACCTGTAGCTATTGAGACCTCTCAACGTAGAAAATATGTGGAACCTTTAAGAGTGTCTCTTAAGATTCAAAAAGTCTTCCATTGGATATTTTAATACGGAAAGGATATGGTTGATTCTTGTATTGAATCGTTTTTTATTGTTTTTCAATTTCAATATGTGTTTTAATTTCCACTGAATTGCTGGATAATCTTTCCAATCGTTAATTGACCAATCCGGTTCGCCTATATTGAATTTTATTAGAAATTCTTTATCTTTTTTTGTAAGACTATCATTAACGTCTGTTATTAATTTAGTTAATGTTTTTTTATGTAAAATTTCACTAAATGGAATCGGTGTCATATCATTTAGTATTTCTAAATCTTCTTTTGTAACCTTGTGATATTTGGGGTTTAGAAAAGTTGTTACGGGATTACTTGAGGATAATAAACCATAGAAAAATCCTTTTTTTATTTGATCATCGAAACTAAGATGTTTGAAAAAAGAACAAATATCAAATAAATCACGTGCGCTTTGTCGGAAAAGCGCGGCACATATTTTACCTCCATAAAGTTGTTCTTGGGGGACTATTCGAACTGAACAGGAAGTATTAAATGTTTCTTGTGCTTTTGGTGATAACTTTCTTTCAATACAAGGATTCATAATTCCTCGATTGAACAAACGAATTTCCGTTTTTACAGAAATACCATATTGATTTACAGTGTGTATTTTGAATTTTCGAGGATTATGAGAGGCCGTTAAATTTGATTTTTTTAATTGATTGATTTTATTGCAAATTCTTTTTGAAGATTCATGAATTGTTTCGATCGATTTTCTTTTATCATCTAGGGGTACATAAGTCAAGTCAATGTCTATGGATAATCTAGGCAAATCCAACATAAATAAATTAATCGCCGTTCCTCCATGCAAAGCAAGACACTCTTCTTCCATGATGATTGGGAGAATCTCTAATAGGATATGGCATGTGTTGATATGTATTTGTTTGTAGTCCATCACCAAATAATATCCATTTCTGGATTCATTTCCGTTTGATATAATTCTAATGGGATGGATACTTTATACTTAGGTTCGTAGATACATCTTTCGGTTTCTACTTGACAATAACCTTTACCCAAATAAATGTTTTTTAAATTCAATTGTTCTACCCAATCAAATCCAATGTCTTCAATAAAACAAAGAAATAAGCGCTTGACTTTTATTGAGTTGCAATTTTCCAACAATTTTTGAATCAATTCTATATTAACCTCAATTCCCCACCAATTTTCCAAGTTTTGATAGCATTCATACGTATTCGATTGATCAGGTGTTTGATATAAGGTTTCAAATAGAGCTCTTTCTTTCGTGGATTTAATGATTGAAAAATTCTCTTCTTCATAAGTTTCGAATCCTAAACCATCGGGTAAAAAAGAAGTTTTTTCATGCCTTATTTTAAAATCCCAATGGTATAGTGAAAACCATAAAGGAAGAGAAACACTAGAAGGCGTGAATAATTTAATTCTACTTTTATTGAAATAACAATAATGGGTGTTTCCATCCAAGATAAGTGAAGTGATACCTCCCACATGTAAAGGAAAATTCGTTTGTTGTTGTAGTGCTTGTATTCCTTGGTATGCAGTTAGTTTTCCTTTTCCAAAATACCAAGCCCCATGACCAAGCGATTGAATTTTTCCTTGTTTCGCATAATGTTGTAAAGAACTATTGGGAATCCCCATTTTCTTTAGATAAGAAGTTAAAAAAACCCCTTCTTTTTCATTTGCCCATTGTCGAATTTTAATCATTTTTGTTGTTTTTTGTAAAAATAATTATTTTGTAGGAATTTAACAATTTAGGAAACATATAAACCGAGACGTCATTAGGTATGAAAATCCCTTTTTCAAATGAATTAGTCGCCGTTCCTCCATGCAAAGCCAGAAACTCTTATTGCACAATAGTCGGAAGAATTCTTAATAAGAATAGTATGGTATGTGTCACTATTTTTTTGTTTCCACATCATCACCAAATGATGGCCATTTCTGGATTCATTTCTGTTTGATATAACTCTAATGGAATGGATACTTTATACTTTGGTTCGTAGATACATCTTTCGGTTTCTACTTGACAATAACCTTTACCCAAATAAATGTTTTTTAAATTCAATTGTGGTACCCAATCGAACCCAATGTCTTCAATAAAGCAAAGAAACAATCGCTTCACCTTGATAGAGTTGCAATGATCTAATAATTTTTGGATTAAAGGGACATCAACAGGAACAGCCCACCAATTTTCTAAGTTTTGGTAGCATTCATATGTATTCGATTGATCAGGCGTTTGGTATAATGTTTCAAACAGAGCTCTTTCTTTCGTTGATTTGACGACAAAAAAATCATCATCTTGATAGGTTTCAAATCCTAAATCTATAGGTAAAAAAGAAGTTTTATGATGTTCGATGTTAAAATCCCAATGGTAAAGTGAAAGCCATAGAGGAAGTGAAATACCAGAAGGAGTGAATAATTTAATTCGATTATGATTAAAGTATACATAATGAGTGTTTCCATCCAAGATAAGGGAAGTAATACCACCGACATGAACAGGCAACTTCGTTTGTTGTTGCAATGCTTGTACTGCTTGATAAGCAGTGGGTTTTCCTTTTCCAAAATACCAAGCCCCATGACCAAGCGATTGAATTTTTCCTTGTTTCGCATAATGTTGTAAAGAACTATTGGGAATCCCCATTTTCTTTAGATAAGAAGTTAAAAAAACCCCTTCTTTTTCATTTGCCCATTGTCGGATTTTAATCACTTTTGTTATTTTTTGTAAAAATAATTATTTCTTATGAAATTAACAAAATAGAGGGCATATAAGTTGCAATTTAGTGAGGTATAAAGATTCTCATTTTTTCAAATAAATATTAGATTTTTCAGTATCGTATCTTTATTGAAAAACTCAATCCTTTATTGAAATCTTGAAATGGTGGAATTTAAAAAGATTTGCATACAGAAAAAAATCATGTTCCTGATATCCTTGGTGCCCATCTCTAACCAATAAATACCTTGTTTTCTTCGATTTTGCTTTGGTCGACTAAAAATGGGTTTCAGATGCGAGAGGATTCATTTGAATGTTTGCACCACAATAATAAGATGCTTGACGAATGGACAACAACAAACGAGTGATTTGGTCAAAATGCTTTCTAATGGAGTCCCTATATTCTATTTTTGATAAAGGCTTTAATGTTGTCATCACCTTTTGGCAAGTTCGACTAAATAAATTATGTTATCACGTAAAGAGCAAGACATGATTATCAATATGATGAAACCTTATAGCCCTATAAAAATTGGGGTTTTTGGTTTTGTTTCACATAGAGAAGAAACTGAAAACTGTGACATTGATATCGCTTATCTAATTGAAGGTGGTATTGGATTTTTTGAAAAATGTGAATGAAAAGAAGAATTAGAAAACTTATTAAATCGAGAGGTTGATTCAGTTTCTTTTAGAGCATTTGATCCTTATAATGATAGACGAAATAGAAAAAGACATGAGGATAATTTTGAATAATGAAGATAGCCATCTCTAAACCTCCTTTAAAAAGACCTCAGTTTCTCTCTTTAAAAGGGAATAGATTTGCGTTAGACACCATCTATCCAATATAATTATCTCGAATCAATTGATTTTTTCGATGACGATTTCTTTCATTTACCATTGAACTCTTTTTGCTGTACGTTTATTCTATTATCAATTCCAATAACTTTTATTTCATCTTGTTCGTAAAATTTTGTTTTCGTATTATCTGTAAATACTAATTCAATTTTATGTGGCAACTGTTTTGCAGACTTGGTGATTGTTGAACGAAAACCAACAATATGTTTGATTGTTTTTTTTCCTATGAAAAAACTTGGACTTTCTACAATCATTCCAGCTTTTAAATTTTGTGCTTTGACTCTAACAACATTAATATCTTTTTTTTGAAGGAGGAAATCGATTTCTTGTTGAAAAAAAACACTGGCCTGTTCGAACATAAAATCATACAAATACTCGTAGGTTTTAACCTCATTTGTCTTCTCTAAAGCTCTGAAATAAAATTCTTTGTCATTTGAATTGACAATCGACATGGGTAGTTCATAGAATTTTTGCACAAAGTTCATAATGAGCCGAGACAACCGGCCATTACCATCACGAAATGGATGTATATCCACTAAGTCATAATGTGCTTTGAAAGAAAATCTATAAATATCAGTGATTGTTTTTTGCTTGTGAAAATGTTCGTTGAAATCCTTTAGAAACACATCAACAGCCGTTGGAACATTTTCGGCTTCCATAAATACTCGTTTGCCAGCTTGTAAAGGAACGGTTCTTAATCGACCCTCTAAAATGGATAGGTTTCCCTTTTTAGCAAATTCAAACCCTAGTGTACGCCATAATATTTTTGGGGATAATCTTTGTAAATCATTCAAACCAAGTTTAGGCATGTGTTTTTGTTTGGCCATTTCAAGAACATCTTTTAAAGCTTCGTGATGATCTTGAACCATTAGATTGTGTTCTATACTCGTCCCTTTTGGAGAAATATTATACTCTAATAGTATATTAACATCATCAATATTCAATTTAGATCCTTCAATCCCTGTGCTATGGCAAGAAATAGCATAAAGGTTATATCTATCGTGGTTAATCACCCCCTTACTTATCCTTTGATACTCTCGAACTAATTCTTCGAATTCTTTATTCATGTTTTACTCTTTATTATTTGAAATAAATTTCTTGTTGCGAGAAGTTATCACTAGTATGGAAATGCTTTTTACTTTTCAAGAAAGATTTTGTACGAGGAATATCCTTTGACTTGTTTTTCAAGAGGTGTTAAAGGTCGGGAACCCCAAAAAATCCATTGCAATCGATTGGAGGCTCTTCAATATCTAAATGAAAGCGTTTCTGTCCCCGATATTGATCTATGAGTTCAAAATAGGAATTATTCCTAATATGGAAATGTTTTGAATCATAACGGTCGTTTAATTCATAGAGCAAGTGGGTAGGATCAATCAAATATTGTTTTTTGCAGTCAAAGATCAATAATTCATTTTCCATTCTGTTATTCTCATCATTTTTCTCCCATTTTTCGTTTTCTTTAAGAAGATGTTCTTTTGTTCCTGAAACTTGTTGGACAGAACGGAATATATCCGTTTCCCATCCTCTTTTAATGAAGTTTTTTAACCCGTTGATTTCGTGGTTAAACAGACGCAGACGACTTTTGATTGGGTATTTTTTTAAACATCCCTTGATTTTGACAAGATCCTGAAGTTTTAGCTCGTAAGTCAATGTCATAATACCGAATATTTTCTTTGAGCTACTTGTATCAATCACAATCAACTTCACTCGATAAGATAGTGTGTTCTTCCACGAAGATACATCATCTGATTATAATGTTTATTAATTTAGTGCATGAGATCCCAATAGTATTAGCTTAAACGGAACTTTGTCAACAACTAGAATGTGGCCTCCTTAATGCCTGAAAATGAGTTAGTTAATACATCGCAAAAAATATTCACTACACTTTTTTATGTTTTCATGCTAAGAAAGGGGCACTCGATAAACGAGTTTGAAGATAGCAGGGCTCCTGTTTCGCCTAGAGATTACTTTTTTCGATCAGGGTTTGGATTTTTAAATAATTGTTTATAGGCAACATCGTTTGACATATTTGTCTCATCTGAGGCCTGCTTTTGTTGTCTTTGGTCATTAAGAGATAGCGATTTTCGGATTCTAGGCATTGGGTGATGGTGCGCCGCTTTTTGACATATTCGTCCCGAATACTATAAACTCTATTGACAAAACAAACACCAAAAGATATCTTTGACGAACATCAATTCCGTAAAAAACCAATATCTGAAGAAATCAAAACTTGGTTTCTACACAATACCTTATGTCGTGGGCGTAATGGGATTAGGACATTAAATCCCCCATTGAGATATGTGAATAAGGTGATAAAACCTTTTCAACAAGTGATGGTTGGTGCCTTTGATGTCGATCCTGACCAAAGGGTTTTGAATCAATTGATGGAGGACTTTAATGCGTCATGGACGCTCAGAAGACATAGCGTTTCTTATTTCTTTTAAAAAGGGAATCCTCAATGGTATCTATAAAACTGGAAAGATTTGCCGATGATTCAGTTAAAATTAAATGGAATTCAAGTGGATATCAAATAGATATCCTATGCATCATTATAAATTTGGGCATCAATTTTGAAGATCTTCTAAAGTTTTCAGATGCAATATCTTAGAGAAATTTCTAGCTGATGACATTGGTATTTCTTTACTTTCCTCTTCAACATGCCACCTTATATACAACCATCAAAAGCCATTTGGTATGTTGCATTGGCCTATAATCCGCTAGTTCCTGAGATGCAAGCATGACTCATCAATGGTGAGGCTAGTCATGCACTAGATTTTGAGGGGCTTTCAATCAACCCATGGTTAGATTGTGTTTATCAACGATGGAGTGTTCTTGTCATGCTTTTTCCAAATGTGCTATCATTTGGCTTTGAGAGATGTGGATTATGATGAAATTGACATTAGGTCCTCCACCAATTGTAGGTAACAAATTCACACCTAAAAAGGCACATTAATAAGAAACTCAAAAACCGTTTATCGATAAATTTGACTACCCATAGGGTATTCATTATTAAATAGTTTATATGGTATTTATGTTAAAAAAGGTACACGGTTATGTTTCGGTTAATAAGTCTTATCCTATAAAACATTCATTCACTAAGAGCTGTTGGTTGGCCTTTTCTTTCGTATTGATGATTGGGTTTTATCAATGGGGTTTAGGACAAACCGATGAACTGACAGTAATTGAAAATCGTTTTGAAGAATTTTTGGTTGGATCTGATGATTATGATTATTCAAACGATCATCTGAATTTCAAGTATCGGAAAATGATCGACTTTGTCGACTCGGCTAAAACAAAATTCGACGAGGGGAATCTAAAATATGACGAGATTAAGTCAAGAACAAACATATGGCGAAATGTTCTTTTTCCATTGGTCATGGGGTATCATATTCCAGGCCCTAAGAATAATCCCAATCCAAACTACAAGTCAACTGAATTTGCTACCCATATTTTAGATATCATCAATAGGATGAACCGATTTGGATGGGATGAAAATCAAGATATGGGATGGAATGAATCCTCACTTGCTCGAACTGGCATCATAGGCGTTGGTGGAACCTACGCCAATAAAACGGCTCCCTATGCGGTCTCCATCTTTCTGATGAGAGATTTATTGTCAGAAAATGGAATTTTAGAAAGAGAGCTCAAGACTTTGGATCAAGCTACTGCCGTTGTCGGTCCCCAAATGGAACATCCTATTTTATGGGAAACCAAAGGCTTTAACGTTGATTTAATCATAGGTTCTGTCCTAAGTCGACTTTGTTATATTCTTTCTCTGAATCCAGGTGATCAAAGGGGATCTGAAATGCAATACATCCAAAGATTACTTAATAAAGGGCTACGTATTGCGGACGGTTTTGCAGATTTTATCAAATCTGATTTCACCACGAATCATCATAAAAATGCTTATGTGTCTTCGTATGGTAATGAAGGTTTACAAGCCGCTGCCACCCACATTTATTTACTGAACAACACCCCATTTCAACTTGACGAAGTCAGTGTTTCAAATGTCTCAAGAGCCCTATTAGCCGCTCGTATCTTTAGCAATAAGTATACGTTTCACCGGGGTGTTTCAGGGCGTTCAGCCGTATTTGATACCGCCATATTCCTTACTCCTGCCATGGCTCAACTATCGACGATCGATAGTCCTTTCCAAGAAGAAATTCGTGGTGCGTTTTTGAGGTTTTGCAATCCTCAATACTCTCAATTCAAAGATCGACTACTCAGTAGAGTATACGCCGGTAAGGGTTTTTATCATTCTTTAGGTTCGGCTGAAATCATGATCAATGAGTTTCATCAAGGAGGCGTTGCTGAAGAGGCCCCCAATGGACATTGGTACTTTAATTATGCCGGTTTATCGGTTCATCGAAGAGATCAATGGGCCGTCATGTGGAAAGGCATCGGAAAATATTTATGGGATTATGAAGGCCCACTGAAGAACAACACCAACATTTATGGAAAATACAATGGTGCTGGCGCATTAACTATTCTCAATGGGGGTGAACCCATCTCTGAACCCGGTAGTGGCATTGTTAAAGAAGGGTGGGATTGGAGACGTGTCCCTGGAACCACAGCAGTGAACTCGCCATTCAAAAAGATGACTTCAAAAAAGCATCGACAATTTTCAAGTAACAGTTTTATCGGAGGCATTACCATCGATGAAAATAATGGTGTTTCCTCTTTCCAATATAGAGATCCAAAAACGTCTTTAAAAGCCAATAAATCAGTTTTTTATTTTGATGATTTTATTGTGGCTTTAGGATCTGATATCGAATCGACAGAGGAATACTCTGTTCACACTACTTTATTTCAAACCGCATTGTTTGATGAATCAAATCATGCAACGTATTTCAATGGTCAATCCATTGAAGAAATAGGTTATACCCAACAGGTACAAAATCAATCAGTCGTAGCGGTTGATGCGGTGGACAATGCCTACTTTGTTCCATCGGCCAAAGCATTTTCAATTGAAAGAATAAAACAAAAAATGCCCGATCATACAGGACTAAACAAATTCAGTCATCCTTATGTTTCTGGTAGATTAATCCATGGAGAGCAACCAGTTGGCGAAGTCTATGAATATTATATCCATGTCAATGGAGGAAAAGAAGGAGCTCATCATCTAAAAGAAAATTATTTAGACTTGTTCACCTTACATCAAAAGGATCATCAAGCCCATATTGTTGAATATATTCCTAAAAAGTTAGTGGGATACGCGATCATGACTGAAAATGAAGCATTAGACAATCCGTTCATCGCCGCATCAGACACTCCCTGTATTGCTATGATTGATTATGATCCATTGCCATCTGAACTAAACATTGCCGTGATGAATCCAGAAGTAGGAAAAATTGAAGGCCCAATCGATTACAAAGAGGTTAATACTCGGGAAACTTGGCATGCCAAACCAACCATTCAACCCGTCGTTTTAACATTAAGAGGAGAATGGGCATTAGAAAATTCGGATTCTGCAAAGATTATCAGCATTGAAAACGGATTGACTCAAATACAATTTGATTGCATCGATGGTAAAAAAATCACTACCACTATTCAATCACTCAATTAAATACACTAAAATGATTCATAAAAACGCACTGATTCTTTCCCTAATCATTTTGTTGTTAGGGTTTACCAGTTCCAAACCACCTTCGATAGAGACACCACTAGTATTATCTGATGATAAGGCATCAGATAAATCGAGACCTAATGTTATTTTGATCATGGCAGACGATTTAGGTTGGGGTGATGTTGGCTTCAATGGTCATCCGTATATCAAAACACCGTATTTAGATCAAATGGCCGCTAACGGGGCACAGTTGAATCGTTTTTATGCTGCTGGACCCGTTTGTTCCCCGACAAGAGGAAGTGTTTTAACGGGAAGAAATCCCAATCGATTTGGTGTGCGATCCGCTAATAGTGGACATTTAAGAGAACAAGAAATCACCCTAGCAGAATTGTTTCGTTCAAAAGGGTATGATACCGCTCATTTTGGCAAGTGGCATTTAGGGACGTTATATAATGATTTTTCGGGTAAAGGGCCTAAAAGAAAACCGGAGGAAAACTTCATGAATCCTTCAATGGCTGGCTTTGATTACTGGTTTTCAACTGAATTTTCTATTGCTACCTACAATCCATACATCAGGGATAAAGAACATGCTCATTCCAATTATTGGCTAAAAGAAGGCGACAAAAGAGTTCTTTTTGTTGAAAATGGAAATCCCGTGGACGAATTAAAAGGTTGTGCTTCTGAAATGGTCATGGATAAGGTGATTCCTTTTGTCGAGACATCAGTCGAAAAACAAAATCCATTTTTTACGGTCGTGTGGTTTCACGCACCCCATACGCCAGTGATTGGACATCCCAAGTATATGGAAGAGTTATATTCCGATCGACCAGAAGAGGAGCAACATTATTTCAGTGTCATTACGGCATTAGATGCTCAAGTGGGTCGGTTAAGAGAAAAACTTTCAGACCTTGGCATCGCTGATAATACCATCATTTGTTTTACCAGTGATAATGGTCCCGAAGGAAATCCCGATGTTCGTAAACGTTCAAGGGGAAGTACGGCTGGTTTACGAGGGAGAAAGAGAAGTCTTTATGAAGGGGGTATCAGAGTCCCATCGGTTATGGAATGGCCCAGTGGTATCAGACCAGGGACTATTGTTGAAACACCAGCAGTCACCAGCGATTATTTTCCAACGTTTAGTCATTTATTGTCTGAAAAGCTTCCCAACAGACCTATTGATGGTGTTAATCTTTTAGAAATTCTCAAGGGTGAAAAATCCCAAAGAGATCGCCCGATAGGATTTTATTTCAACTCACACAAACAGCGTGTTCTGATCGATGATCGTTATAAATTGGTTCATAATTTTGGAAAAAACCGACCATCATCCGATAACAGTGAACTTCCTTCATTAGAATTTGAATTGTATGATATCATCGAAGATCAGTATGAAACCAATAACATTATTGCAGAATACTCTGAAATAGCTGAATCGATGAAAACCAAACTTCGAGATTTTGTTGACTCTTGTGAAAATTCATTTAATAGAAATGATTACTAATAGTACCTCAATGTGAAGTCTATTTTAAAAAGTTGCATTAGAATAAAAAAATGGGTTCACACCTGTTAACCCACTTGGAATCGTGAAAAGCAAGAGAGCCGTTAATTAGAACTGATGGGGACCTATGTTATCCAAGCGGTTGTTATGAGTAAGTGAAAAAAGTGGGTTTTCAAAGATTGCAACGGCAATCAAACCCAATGTTTTACAATGGATTAAAACGGATATGATTAAAAAGGACTTTGTGTGTAATGACAATCAAGAAAATAAAGCCGTTGAGGTGTTTTTTACCGGTGTATATCCCAAAGGAAAGGTGTTTAATGGTAATAAATTATTGCCAATAAATAATTAAAAACCCCAACTAATATGAAACAAATACAAACTAATGTATGGTGGTTAGTAGTAACCATCGTATTTATGTTATCTCACTGTTCTAAAGATGATGAGGATAAAATCAAAGAATTGCAAAGTCAAGTCAGTAGTTTGCAAAGTGAAAATAGCACCTTGAATAGTGAGAAAACCAATTTGCAAAGTCAAGTCAGTCAATTGAACAATCAAAATAGCAACTTGAATAGTGAAAAAGTCAAATTAGAACAGGAGAAATCTAATTTACAAAGTCAAGTTCATTGAATGACCAAGTCAAAAAACTTGAAAGTCAAATAACAACACTTGGCATGGAAAAAGATGAGGAAATAAAACAATTGACTAATGATAATAGACAACTAACCAATGAAAATCAAACTAAAATTGATGAGTTAAACCAAGAAATTGAAAAGGTAAAAACCCTTGAAAATCAAATAAGCCGATTAAATGAAGACTTAAAAAAGGCCAATAACACCATCCAAAGCCTTGAAAATGATATTGATAATTTAACTAATAAAAATCAAAGTCAAGTCGATGAGTTAAAACAACAAATTACAACGGCTAATAATGAAATAGAACAGTTGGAATTAGAAATCAAAGAGCTTACAGAAAAAATAAATCCAGCGTTCTTAATGGAGTTAGAAAAAGACCAATCTGATTTACAAAATCAAATCAATCCCTTGAATAAAAAAATTGAAACCCTTGAAAGTCAGATAAGAATACTGTTACAGGAAAACCCAGATAAAAACCATGAGACTAACCGATTATCAATGGTTTTAGCCAGTGCCAAAGAGAAAGTCAAAAAATTGGAAAAGGAGATTGAAAACTTGAAAGTGAATCAAAAGGATCAAGTAGCGACGATAAACCAAGAAATTACAACAGTCAATAATGAAATAGAAACCTTGGAAAATCAAGTTTCCAATTTGGAAACAGAATTAACCAACAATCGTTTTGTTAATTCAGGTCAATTGGTAAGGCACACCAATGGCGTCACCATCATGATCAACCCAACACTATCTCAACAAGATCAGGAACAATTGGTTGGAAAAAGAATAGAATTTGAGGGGGAAATTTATAGGATTGTGAATGAGGATCTGTTGAGACAAATGGTTCAAAACAACCAAGATGTTTCATTGGTAATTACCTCTTTGGTAACCAATGTGCGCCGATTGTTTTTTGAAAAAAACAGGTTCAACCAAGATATCAGTCACTGGGATACCAGCAACGTAACCACAATGGAAGGTATGTTTTTGGGTCGATTTGATAGACCCCATTTATTCAACCAAGCCATCGGGAGTTGGGATACCAGTCAAGTCACCGATATGAGTGAGATGTTTAAGGGAGCTTATTCATTCAACCAAGATATCAGTCACTGGGATACCAGCAACGTAACCACAATGGAAGGTATGTTTTTGGGTCGATTTGATAGACCCCATTTATTCAACCAAGCCATCGGGAGTTGGGATACCAGTCAAGTCACCAATATGGGTGGGATGTTTTCGTATGCCACTTCATTCAACCAAGATATTGGGAGTTGGGATACTAGTCAAGTCACCAATATGAGTGGGATGTTTTCGTATGCCACTTCATTCAGCCAAGATATTGGGAGTTGGGATACTAGTCAAGTCACCAATATGGGTGGGATGTTTTCGTATGCCACTTCATTCAACCAAGATATTGGGAGTTGGGATACTAGTCAAGTCACCAATATGAGTGGGATGTTTTCGTATGCCACTTCATTCAACCAAGATATCAGTGATTGGGATACCCGCAAAGTTAAAGCTTGTATTAGTTTTGTTACTGGGTCAAGGTTGATTTTTGAATACACACCAAGCCTTCCTAATTGCACGTTTTAGCCAAAAACAAAAGGGATTTAATTTGGCAATCCATTTACCATTGCCCTCATTTCCTTTGATATATCGCACCGATGAAAAAATTACTGAATTATAGTGTGTTATTATGGGTTGTGTTGGCGTGTAGTAAGGACGAAGCCAACAACCATGGTGATGAGTTAAGAGAATCGGAAAGGGTAAAACAATTGGAAGAGTTAAAACAAATCAGCGTTTTAATTAAAGATTCTAATGGCGTAACGATTAAAATCAATCCAGTCTATGTAGAGCAAAATCAAACTGAAAATTTAGTTAGTAGAAAAGTAGAATTTTTAGGTAGAACATACACCATTGTTGATAATAACCTGTTGAGATATATGATTAATCATAATGCTGATGTTTCGTTATTAGTGACTTCTTTGGTGACCAATATGGTTCATTTGTTTCGAGGAAAATTCTCATTTGATCGAGATATTAGTAGTTGGGATACCGGCAAGGTAACTAGTATGAATTGGATGTTTGCTGAGGCCACTTCATTCAACCAAGATATAGGAGATTGGGATGTGAGTCGTGTAACCGATATGAGTGGCATGTTTTGGAAGGCCACTTCATTCAACCAAGATATAGGAGATTGGGATGTGAGTCGTGTAACCGATATGAGTGATATGTTTAGGGGAGCCGCTTCATTCAATCGATATATAGGCTATTGGGACGTCGGTAATGTAATCAACATGAGAAGTATGTTTCATGGAGCCACTTCATTCAATCAACACATTGGAGATTGGGATGTGAGTCGTGTAACTGATATTAGTGCTATGTTCTGGAGTGCCACTTCATTCAATCAATATCTACGTCATTGGAATGTCGGTAATGTAATCAACATGAGAAGTATGTTTGCTGGAGCCACTTCATTCAACCAAGATATCAGCGATTGGGATGTCCTAAAGGTAACGGATATGAAGTGGGCGTTTTATAATAGTGGGATAATGACTCACTACCATCAACAAGGTGAAGTTTATGGTCAAATCAAAAGGGGGGGGGGATTTTGAGTCCTATCTTGATGTATTTATAGCAGACGCAAAACGGTATGGATTGGATTTATCGCGTATTGATACTAAAAACTATCAGTTTGACATTTTTGATGAAAGTGAGATACCATTTTCGACTCATGACCAAACAGGAGAAAAATATAAACCCGTAGCATTGGCCTATTTTGTTTGTTCAGATAAAGTCCGAATAGATGTTAGAAAAGATTATTGGGAAAGTGGAAACGCAGATGGGTTATTAAGAATCATGTGGCATGAATTAGGACACACCCCTTTGGGATATCATCATTTATACCAATACGGTCAAATCATGTCAGGGAGACATCAAGCCCCACAATTACCCGAAGGACAAACCGATAAAGACAAAGATTGGAGTTTATGGTGGCCGATTGCTGATTGGGAACGTCAAATGCATGATTTTTTCACAGGGCAATACCAAGTCCAATACGATTGCAGGAATAACAAAGGGAATGGAATGATGGTTTGTGATATTGAACCGCATGGACACCCCCATGATCATTCCCATTTACGATAGAGACCACTACCATCATCATTGAAATAAGGGAATTAATGAACTATACTAATTTTGTGTAAACTTTATGCTATGGAAATCCTAAAAAACCCATCATTTGACATTTCAAAAAAAACAGCAGTGAAGCCATATCAAGACCTATAAATCAACCCCAAAGAGCCAGAACCTAATGAAAAGGAAAACACGGTAATACCTATTTCAAAGAATATTGAAAAACGATTAGAACAAAATCTTAAAATAAACAAAAAGAGTTACGGGGTGCTGAAAATTATCCAAAAGAGTTGAGTAAAGTAAGACATTAAATCAAAAAATAGCCCCTGATGCCCCTATATGAAATCCTATCGGTCTTTTATTTTATTTGGATTATCTATTCAATCCTTAATTTAGTTGAGACATACAAACATGGATATAACCAAACAAGAGTTTAGAGCTATAAAATAAAAGTTCAAATTAAAAAACAATACTTATGAAAAATGATATAGAACAATTAAAAGAATTAATATCTACACAAAACAAGGAATTAAAACAAGCAGTAGATAAACTTGAAACTAAAATTGATGGGCTACATGAAAAATTTGATATCTTAAATCATAAGACGGGATCGCATGGTAGCTTCATTAAGATATATGGTATTGTCTTAATTCTAATTTTGAGTGGCGTTATTGGTAAAGCGTTTCAATTAATAGGTTAATAATAATCCTAAACAACCTTTTGAGACTAACAGAACCATTAGTAAGGATTAAAGACAATGGAAGAGCGTTAGTTCCTACTATTAAAATCCAATTTGATAAAAAGAACAAACTAGAGTATAAGGTTATACCAAAGGAGTATCTCGTTATTTTTGATCTAGAAAACAATCGGATTGTTTTGAAATATCCGACCCCAGTTAGTGAGAACTTGGATTAATCAATCATATACCCAATGAGCAACGAAACACGGATTCACTGAATGAAATGGTCAGCAAACCTTTAGCCGTGATGATTTAAAACAATCCCAATGGGTTGTGATTATATGAGTTAAAAGAAAGGAAGTAACTATGAAATTAAAAAAAATGAAACTTTTGAGATTAATATTTTTGAGTGTGTTATTATCGGCATGTTCAAAAGGTGATAAGGGTGATGATGGTAGCGAAAATGAGTTTGGGTTTAGTGTGATTGAAGTTGATAAGGAATTTGGCTCAAATTATTGCAGTGGGCTAGATAATTGTGATAATGAAAAAACAGTTAGCGATAGCTATAAAGCAATTGGAAAGTTTGAACACTTTGGTGATGTACGTTTTGATATATGGGTTGGCAGACTAAACGGATATAAATACGATATAGAGGATGTTAAAAAACAAGTCAATCAAGCATTTGTTGATGTATTTAAGGTCATCGAGAAAAGCGATATAGCGTATAGAATTTATAGCGATGGGGAATTTGGAACCATTAAAATACAACTTTATGATGTTGAATCGGTTGATGAGGAAAATTTGATTGAACGTTATGTTGTTGACAATAGAGTTTGGGTAAGTTTTGGTTTTAGTGATGTTGATTGTAATGAAAAGGGTTGTTGGAGTGGTAGTATTTGGATTGTTTATGATGATGGAGAGTTGAATTTAGAGGAAAGCTTTTAATGGGCAGAAGGAGTTTGGTGTATGAGCCCGCTACCAATTAATTTATAAATTAATTGGTAGCACTAGAACGGTTGTTTTGGTTTAAGAATGGTTACGAACACAGCAAGTTAAATCCATTAATTAAGCGGTAGTGTTTCTATTATTGAGATTGAAAAACAACATTTGATAGCAAGGCATAAAAATGGAAATGAACAAATGCTTTAAATAGACATGATACGGATGAGATGTCAACCAAATGATGAAGTGAAATAATGAAAAATAATGGATAATGCTTAGTTTAAAAAAAAGTAAAAAACTCAATAAGGGTTTCATGGAAAATGTCATCAGGGATATTTTCAGCAATTCGATGCTATTTATTTTGATGTTCCTTGTAGGATTTTATTCTGCTGATGGACAGAATAACCATGAAGAAGATATCGCCAAATGGTGGCGAGAATCACGGTTTGGATTGTTCATACATTGGGGTGTGTACTCCGTTCCAGCAGGTGTATGGAAAGGTGAAAAAATTGAAGGAATCGGAGAGCAAATTATGCGATTTGCAGCCATTCCGAATAGTGAATACACTCTTTTACCAAAAAAGTTTAATCCCACCAAATTTGATGCAAAAAAGTGGGTGCAAACAGCCAAAGAAAGTGGTATGAAATACATAGTAATTACCGCCAAACATCATGATGGCTTTGCCATGTATGATTCTAAAACTTCCCAATACGATATTGTTGATGCAACACCATTTGGTCAGGATATCATGGCCGAATTAGCCAAAGAATGCCAGTTGAACGGAATCAGGCTATGCTTTTATTATTCTCATCGTCAAGATTGGCATGATCCCAATGCCAATTGGCAAGAATGGGAGGGACAGTATGAGACACCACAAGAACTTCGCAATGATGATTTTGAGCTCTATATTCAAGAAAAAGCTTTTCCTCAAGTCAGAGAACTCCTTACCCAATATGGTCCTATTGGCATTATTTGGTACGATACCCCAACCAATATGACTTCAACAGATTCGAAAAGATTCTATGATTTAGTCAAAGAAATCCAACCCAAAACACTTGTCAATAGTCGAGTAGGCAATGGTTTTGGAGATTATCAATTGTTTGGAGATAATGAAATCCCTTGGAAGGTTCTCGATGGTGATTATGAAGTCATTGCGACGATGAACAACACTTGGGGGTTTAAATCTTGGGATCACCAATGGAAAACACCAAAACAATTAATCGAATCGCTGGCTAAATGTGCCTCTAGAGGTTCCAATTATTTACTCAATGTCGGTCCCACATCAGAGGGTGAAATTCCGCAAGCCAGTCTGGATATTCTTGATGAAATTGGACATTGGCTCAAGGAAAATGGTCCATCGATTTATGGAACACAGCCCATGATTTTTAAAAGAGATTTTCCTTGGGGCACTTCAACAACCAAAGGGAACAAAATCTACTTACATATTTTTGATCATACCATGGAGCAATTGACTTTTCGAGGTTTGAAAACGCCTATTCAATCGGCAAAACTCCTTTCACTAGATCAAGAATTAAAATTCACCCAACAAAATACCATGAATAATTTCCATGAAACAGTGATCGAGCTACCATCAAAATTACCAGAAGAAACCGTTTCGGTAATTGAATTAACCTTTGACCAAACACCAGAATCCATGAAAGATCTTTATCAATTCAGTAATGGACTGATTTCACTACCTGCCACCTATGCTGAACTGATTTCCGGAGAACAAGGAACTTTATCCATCGGCCGTTCAGGTTATACGCAGGATTTTAGCAAAGATTTTGGCAGTCTCCAATGGAAATTTCAAGTCAGTGATCCGGGAAATTTCATGGTTAAATTATACATCAATCGACATTGGAGGCAAAGATTTCCAAAGGGAGCTAAGGTTCGACTTCAATTTGACGATACCACCAAAGTGATCGAGCTTAAAGAAGATGTGGCCATTAAGAATGTTCGAGCTCATTCCTATCCCGAATCGGTTTGCTATTTAAGCGAAATTCAAATCGATCATCCTGGAGAAAAAACCATTGAACTATCCGTTGAAAGTACGGGAACGACCATCAAAAAATGGTTTTATGATGAAGATCTTGATTTGGAACTCGACAATTTAAGAGTCTTACAGATTGAGTTAGATCCGGTTTTCGTTGTCAATGAAAATAACAGTAATTAATCGAAATGAAAAAGCAATTTAAATTCTTGTTGATGATGTCCTTGTTCCTCGTTGGAATGGATAATGGATGGTGTCAACAAAAGTCCAATCAATTGATGAATCGATTGGGTCCTCTGCCAGATGTCAAAGCGTATTCCGAAGCGGATTATTGGGTTTGGGGAAGTTCGGTCATCAAAACAGAAGATGGGTTATACCATATGTTTGTTTCAAGAATACCCAAATATCTTCGATTTCATCCTGGATGGATGGTCGCATCAGAAATTGTCCATGCTGTTTCTGACCATCCGGAAGGCCCTTTTGAATTTCAGGATGTTGCATTACCAGCAAGGGGAGCACAATATTGGGATGGTCAATCCACTCACAATCCTAAAATCACCAAGTCAGGAGATACTTATGTCTTGTTTTATATGGGTTCAACGCATCCTTTTGATGATTTGGAGCCCGGAGATGTCTTGGATTTAAAATCTCCCTATGCTATCATTGGAAGATCAAATAAAAGAATTGGTGTGGCTTTTTCAAAAAGCATCAACGGCCCATGGCAGCGTCTTGATGATCCTGTTTTGGATGTCAAACCCAACACCTATTATAGTTTTTTAACCTCTAATCCGGCTCCCTGGATTCATAATGATGGGTCGGTCGTGCTGATGTTTAAATCTCGAAGATATTTGGATTCTTTTCCATATCAATCAGGAATGTCCATTGGAGTCGCTAAAGCGGATGATTTTAAAGGTCCTTATCAGGTGTTGAGTCAAACACCTATTTTTAGCCGTGAACAAGAAACTGAAGTTGAAGATATTTGTCTTTGGAAAGACCAAGATGGGTTTCATCTATTAGCTAAAGATCAAAAAGGCAAAATCACGGGAACCATAGGAGATGGTGTTTTAGCTCATTCCTCGGATGCCATCCATTGGACATTTGATCCCTATCCTCATGCTTACTCAAAAAACTTAAAAAAGGAGTCTGGAGAAATTATTTCTCAAGGTCAATTAGAAAGATGTAGTGTCTTATTAGATGAAAATGGGAATCTCGAGTACTTATATTTTGCGACGATGGATGGACCTGGAGGGTTTAATAATGCCACAGAATCTTGGTCAGTCGCCATTAAAGTCAATGACTGATATTGGTGTCTTTAGAAACTTTTTAGGGAACGGAACGCCTCACTTCATGGGTTTTCCAGTGAAAATGATTTTTAGGCATTGGTATTTTTTCTTTCCTTGTCTACTTCTTTTCTTTCATCACTATTTTTTGGGTTAAAACCATCGTTCGGTTTTAATCGTTGATTTAGTTCTTCCACGGTCAATACATTCACTTGCTTTTTCTTTTTAAGGAATTGATTGACCAACCATGTTCGCATGGAAGGAATGGGAACGGTATAATCTTTATCTTTATTTCGATGAAAAACCCCTTTTTCTACTGCTAGATGAAAGATTCTTTCGGATTCATTCAAGGAATAGGTCTTATTTAAAAATTCAATAATGACTTCTGCTGAAAAAACTTCTTGGTTTTGACTAACATCTAAGAATTGAGCCATCTGCTGGCACTCTTTCTTAGTAAACGGTTTCACTCTTCTATCATAATACCAGATTTTTTTTTCTCGACTAATTTCTAGTACTTTTTTTAATAATACATCATCCAAGACGCCGTTATTTTTCTTGGATAGAATCGATGCTATTTGTCCGTAGCAACTAATATGGTGAGCCCATTGATGTGTTTCTTGTGTCATCTGTTCTATCCAATGGTTGAGATGGGGATTTGTTTTTTTGACCCCACCACTTTTTGTCAGATAATCCCAAAGTATTTTTTTTTCTGATGCTTTGTCTAATACCCCCAAGTTTATGATACACGAATCATTAAATCTTGATATTTTCAATGCTTGAAAAATATTTTCAGTCGTTCCTAATCCAGCGATTAAGAACACAAGACCATGTTCTGTTCTTGCATTGTGCAGTTCATCAAATAACTCCGATGCTTTTTGAGCTCTTTCTTGTCCAACATGACCTTTGACACCGATCATTTGTGCTTCATCGAAAATCAGAATAGTTGGTTTTTTTAGTTGTCTTAATGATTTAGAAAATGTTTTTTCTGTTGCCAAATACGTGACTTTTCCACCGATTAATTTGATGTTTCCACTAGCTTCTTTTTCTCCTATTTCAAAAGATTTATCCCCAAATAACGCATCGTGAAATTGTTTTGTATCCCAAAGACAACTCATGCTTAACGTTTTTACATCCCATTGCTTTTTGATTTTTTCGGTTTGATATTCTTCTAATAATGCTGTTTTACCAACACCTGGCGAACCTTGAATCAGTATCGAGTATCCCTTGTTTTTTCTTTGAGATAATCCCAATAAATCATCTATTATTTTTTTCTCCTTTTTTCTGCCATGAAAATAATCGGCTTCGCCTCTGTCGTCTACGACAATAACTCCATCATAATCCATAAATCCAAAGGTACTAAATTTCTTTTGCAGTGGTATCAAATCAAGGGCCATCCATAGAATTCCCTTTGAATTAATCCATCACAAGAATTCATCCATTTTAGCAGCTAAGCCCCTCTAATGCTAGTTTGAAACAAGTAATCGTTCGACTTAGTTGTTCTATTTCCCTTTCTAATTGTTCAATGGATGCTTTTGAAAGGCTCTGTTGTTTTAATAATTGATCGTATTGTGCTTTGAGTTGCTCCAGTTCTTTTAACGTCTGATTTTGATTTTCAACGGATTCTTTTAGATTTTGATATTCTTCTAATTCCTTTTTTAATTGATTCAAACGATTTTGAAGCTGTTCCAGCTCTTGGTTGGATATAGTTCCAGTGACATTGGTTGTTGAAACTTGATTGATTTGTGATTCTAGCTGAGTGATTCGTTCTTTCGATTTTTTTAATTCTTCAAGAGCATTATCTAGCTCTTTTTTTTTGTTTTCAAGTTGTGATGTGATGTTTTGAAGGCTTTCAATTTCTTCCATGATCAAGGTTAATTGATCTTCCCTATCTTTCATTTCCTTTTGGAATTCGGTATGAAGTGCAATCAGTTCTGATAGTCTTTCTTGTTGCTCGAGATTTTTCTTCTTTAAATCATCGATATTTTGACCTTCGATTTCTTCTAATTCTTTTTTCAAATCATCAATCTGGCTTTGAAGGCTATTCTGTTCAGCCATGGAGTCATCGATTTGGTTTTTTAGGTTTTCATTGAGAGATGCTAATCGAATATCGAGATCTTGGCGATTTTTTGTGGCCGTTTCAAATTCAGTTTGTAGTAAACTGTGTTGATTTTCCAGTGCCTCCACCTGACTCTTCAGATCGGCATTTTCGGTGATGACGGACTTTAATTCTGATTCTAGTAATTGAATGTCTTGAGAAATCTTATCATAGGTTTCTTGAAGATCGTTTACCAACAAATCATCATTGGAAGAACAAGAAAGACAACACACAATGGCAAAGAGAACACTACTCTTTTTCAACCAACTATAAATACGATTTGAAGACATCAAGAGTTCATTGGATGAAGTGAAATAATGATAAATATTTGAATGAAATGGTCATTTAATTCACGGTGATTGTAATTTTATGTCTAGTTATAAGTTTATCGTCGTCGTCTTTAATAAGGATACTTATATCTAAATTACCAGCTTTAACTGCAGTCAACAAACCTGAACTTTCGTCAATTGTCGCTGATCCCCCTGTTTCCCCTTTTCCATCCTTGCTTTTCCATTCAATATTGGTTGGGGTCACTTTTGTGTTAGTTACATCCCAATAGTCAAACGACATGGTGTGCTTATCTCCCACAGCAAAATTAGTTGGAACATTATCCACAATGCGAACTATAGGGCCTTTTTCTATTGTTACATCAAGAGTATCCTCCGGTAAAGTTACACCTCCAGTTGTAAAGACTAGTTTAATGGTATAGTCCCCTGTTCTCACGGCTGTTAATTCATTAGTGTTGCTAATCATAGCGGCCCTATTTTTATTCGAACTCCAAACTTGGTTTCCATCAGATGGTGGCATAGCTTTACCTTGACTATCATAATAATCAAATTTAAGGGTATGTTTTTGACCAACTATAAATGGATCAGGCAAATCTTCAATAATCTCAACTCTTAAGGGTACTGCACTAGCAAGAACAAAAATTGTTACTGAAGAAGTAATGGTTTCACCATCGATCGTGGCACTCACTGTAATGTCAGATTCTCCAGCAGAAACACCCGTAATCACTCCTGTTGTTTTATTGATGGTGATTTTGGCCATATCGGAAGAAGTCCAAGTAACGGTTGCCCCCCCCGGTAAATTATTGACTTTGTCTCCCGTATTGTCATAGTATTCATAATTCAAACCATGAGTGCTACCAACCAGTATATTAGATTGAAGAGATGTTCCAGGTAAATTACTGATTTTGAGTTCGGGATCCGTCAAGACATCAAACCGATAATTATCAGAAATTCGATCATCAGGATCGCTTTCTTGAGTGACAACTCTGATGCGTACATTTCCTGGTCCAATGGCAGTAACCAAACCGCTAGATGAAACGGTTGCGAAGGCTTCATCACTGGAAGACCAACTCAAGCCGTCTGGGTGAGTCATTTTCATTCCAGAGGCATTATAATATTCAGCCATTAGGGTGTGAGTATCCCCTTTTTTAAATCCTTCGGGAAGATCTTCTAAGATTCGAATCAGCGGACCTTGAGTAACTTTTATCTGGTAGGTATCTTCGAGATAGTTTCCATCGGAATCAAAAGTGTATCTAACAGTGATGGTTACGACACCAACTTCAGCTCCAGTGCCTTCACCGATATTGGTGGTACTAAACGTCATTCTAGGGTTATTGGCAGTCCACACAGCAGAACCTGCAGGTGGAGAGTTGATTTCGGTATCACCAGAGTCGTAATGTTTGATGGTGAATTGATGGGGTTTTCCAACGAAGAACAAGTCGGACGGATTTTCTTGGATTTCGATACGAGTACCATCAGCACGAGCGATACCGAGGACCATAATTGTAACAGTCTTGGAAATGGAGGTTCCACTGACGGTGGCGGTGATATCGGCACTTCCTGCAACCACACCGGTAATCACGCCTGGTGAGTCAACGCTTACTTTGGTGGGATCGGAAGAGGTCCAAGTGACGGTGGATCCTTGGGGTAATTCAACTTTGGCTCCCATATTGTCATAGTATTCATAATCCAAAGGATTTGTTCCACCAACGTTGATCGAAGAGTCCGTGGGTAAATCGATGATTTTAATGTCAGGGTCGGTCAGCACGTCAAACTCATAAGTATCACTGATTTGACTCATCTCATCACTTTCTTGAGTCGTCACCGTGATGGTGACCGGTCCTGGGTCGACAGCTATAACTTCACCGGTCGATGAATCAACAGTCGCGACCGTATCATCACTGCTAGACCAACTCAATCCATCTGGATGACCGATGTTGTTTCCATTGGCATCGTAGTATTCGGCAGATAGAGTATATCTTTCTCCTTTTTTGAATCCTTCGGGGATATCTTCTGTGATTTGAACTAACGGTCCTTGAAGAACTTCAATTTCGTAGGTGTCTTCAAGATAGTTTCCATCAGAATCAAAGGTGTATCGTACGGTAATGGTGGTGGTCCCTGCTGCGGTAGCAGTCCCTTGGCCTATCGTGGTGGTACTAAACGTTATTCCAGAGTTACTATCAGTCCATACGGCAGAACCTGCAGGTTCTGTAATTTCAGTATCACTCGAATTATAATGTTTGATGGTGAACGTACGCATTTGCCCGACGAAGAACAATCCCGTCAAATCCTCTTGAATGGTAATATAAGTACCATCATTGCGTAAGGAACTAGCAGAAACGGTAATGGTTTCAGTGGCGGTGATGGTGCTTCCGCTAATAGTAGCACTGATCGTGATATCTGAGCTTCCAGCAGAAACACTAGTAATCACACCTGTCGATGCATCGATGGTTATTTTGGTGGTATCGGAAGACGTCCAAGTGAAAGTTGCACCTTGAGGCAAGTCGACTTTGGTTCCCATATGGTCATAGTATTCAAAATCTAAATCGTGTGTTCCATTGGATGCTATGGTAGAACTAGCGGGTAAATTACTGATTTTGAGTTCGGGATCCGTCAAGACATCAAACCGATAATTATCAGAAATTCGATCATCAGGATCGCTTTCTTGAGTGACAACTCTGATGCGTACATTTCCTGGTCCAATGGCAGTAACCAAACCGCTAGATGAAACGGTTGCGAAGGCTTCATCACTGGAAGACCAACTCAAGCCGTCTGGGTGAGTCATTTTCATTCCAGAGGCATTATAATATTCAGCCATTAGGGTGTGAGTATCCCCTTTTTTAAATCCTTCGGGAAGATCTTCTAAGATTCGAATCAGCGGACCTTGAGTAACTTTTATCTGGTAGGTATCTTCGAGATAGTTACCATCATCATCAAAAGTGTATCGAAGAGTCATCGTCACAAGGCCACTTCCAGCTCCGGTCCCTTCACCGATACTGGTCGTACTAAAAGTGAGTTTGTTATTACTGCTGGACCAGCTAGACGTACCTAAAGGCGCGGTTGTTTGGGTATTGGAACTATCATAATAGGTGAAAGTGAACTGACGTGTTTCCCCGACAAAGAATAAATCGATATCTTCATTGATGACGATACGACTCCCATCATTACGAGCGATACCGAGGACCATAATCGTCACGGACTTGGAAATGGAGGTTCCACTGACGGTGGCAGTGATATCGGCACTTCCTGCAGCCTCACCGGTAATCACGCCTGATGAGTCGACGCTTACTTTGGTGGAATCGGAAGAGGTCCAAGTGACGGTGGATCCTTGGGGTAATTCAACTTTGGCTCCCATATTGTCATAGTATTCATAATCCAAAGGATTTGTTCCACCAACGTTGATCGAAGAGTCCGTGGGTAAATCGATGATTTTAATGTCAGGGTCGGTCAGCACGTCAAACTCATAAGTATCACTGATTTGACTCATCTCATCACTTTCTTGAGTCGTCACCGTGATGGTGACCGGTCCTGGGTCGACAGCTATAACTTCACCGGTCGATGAATCAACAGTCGCGACCGTATCATCACTGCTAGACCAACTCAATCCATCTGGATGACCGATGTTGTTTCCATTGGCATCGTAGTATTCGGCCGATAGAATATATCTTTCTCCTTTTTTGAATCCTTCGGGGATATTTTCTGTGATTTGAACTAATGGTCCTTGAATGACTTTCGGTCGGTAGATAGCTTCCAGATAACTTCCATCTGAGTTAAAGGTGTATCGAACAGTAATCCTCACGGTGCCTGCACCAGCCCCAACACCCACACCTGAATTGCTTGAACTGAAAGTGATTCGATTGTTCGTAGTTGTCCATTCATAAGAACCCGCAGGTAAAGGAGTGATTTCGGTATCAGTCGAATCATAATATTTGATGCTGAATGTATGAGTTTGTCCAACAAGGAATGGATCGGGCAAATCATCTTGGATTTCAATATAACTGCCATCACTTCGTTGTGAACCAGCCACGACCGAAATAGTGGCTTTAGCCGTTATGGTAGCCCCATCTATCGTCGTGCTTGCCGTGATATCAGCCTTTCCAATTCCAGTACCTGTAATGACCCCAGTTCCTGAAACCACACTGACTTTAGAAACGTCAGAAGAAGTCCAACTGACGGTTGCTCCTGGGGGTAAATTGACCTTGGTTCCCGAACTATTATAAAACTCAAAATTTAAATCATGAGAAGTGCTTAAAGTAATTGAAGAACTTGGGGGAAGATCAATGATTTTGAGCTCTGAGTCGGCAAGTACTGTAAAGGCATAGGTGTCACTCTGCCTTGGAGTACTTCCTTTTGTCCGAGCGACAACGGTGACGGTTCCTGGACCGACAGCTGTAAGTAAGCCACTATCTCTATTGATTGTAGCCACATCAGCATTTCGACTTGTCCAAGTCAAACCATCAGGATGGGTTACTTTTTGTCCAGACAAATTATAATAATCAGCTGTAAGGGTATGAGTTTGCCCTTTTTTAAATCCTTCCGGAATATCTTCTACGATTCGAACGAGTGGACCTTGTAGAACTTCAATTTCGTAGGTGTCTTCAAGATAGTTTCCATCAGAATCAAAGGTGTATCGCACGGTAATGGTGATGGTCCCCGCTGTGGCAGCAGTCCCTTGACCTATCGTGGTGGTACTAAACGTCATTCCAGAGTTACTGGCAGTCCACTCAGCAGAACCTGCGGGTTGAGCAATTTCGGTATCACTCGAATCATAATGTTTGATGGCGAACATATGGGTTTGTCCAACGAAGAACAATTGAGGCAAATCTTCTTGAATGGTAATATAGCTACCATCATTGCGTAAGGAACCAGCAGAAACGGTGATGGTTTCAGTGGCCATGATGGTGCTTCCATCAATAGTCGCACTAGCAGTGATGTCTGAAGTTCCTGCTGCCACACCCGTAATCACTCCTGTTGTTGCATCGATGGTGATTTTGGTCGTATCCGAAGAAGTCCAAGTGACGGTTGCTTCCATAGGCAAATTGACTTTGGTTCCCGTATTGTCAAAGTATTCAAAGTCTAAATCTTGTGTTTCATTGATGCCGATAGTGGAGCTATCAGGTAAATCAATGATTTTCAGCTCGGGATCAGTCAATACATTAAATGCATAACGAGTACTCTTTCGCTCACTAGGCGTGCTTTCTTGAGTGACGACTCGAATACGTACGCTTCCAGGTCCAACCGCTGTGACTTGACCGTTTTGATCGACGGTCGCTACACTTTCATCGTTAGAAGACCAACTCAAGCCGTCTGGGTGAGTGGTTTTGGTTCCCGTGGCATCGTAGTATTCAGCGGTTAGGGTATGGGTTTGTCCCTTTTTAAATCCTTCGGGAAGGTTTTCTAAGATTCGAACGAGAGATCCTTCAATAACGCTAAATCGATAGGTATCTTCGAGATAGCTTCCATCATCATCAAATGTGTATCGAAGGGTTATAGTGACGATACCTGCTTCAGCCCCAGTGCTTTCCCCTATATTGGAGGTGCTAAAAGTGACTCGAGAATTAGAAGCGGTCCATTGAGGAGAACCTGCAGGCTCGGTTGTTTCGGTGTCGGAGTTATTATAATAGGTGAAAGTGAAGGTATGTGTTTTTCCGACAAAGAATAAATCTAAATCTTCATTGATTTCGATGCGGCTACCATCGGTGCGTAAGGAACCAGCCGAAACCATGATGGTTTCCCTTGCGGTGATGGTGTTTCCATCAATAGTCGCACTAGCGGTGATGTCTGAGGTGCCTGCTGCCACACCCGTAATCACTCCTGTTGTTGCATCGATGGTGATTTTGGTCGTATCGGAAGAAGTCCAAGTGGGGGTCACCCCTGTAGGTAAATTCGCTTTCGTTCCAGTATTGTCATAGTATTCGAAATCTAAATCATGCGTTCCATTGATGGTAATCGTCGAATTATTGGGTAAGTCGATGATTCTAAGTTCAGGTTCAACGGTTGGACTACCCCCCCCCACTGTAATCTCATAGGTATCACTTATTCGATCGTTGTTATTGCTTTCCTGCGTGGTGATGGTAATCACGGACGTTCCGGCTCCAACGGCTGTCACCTCACCGGTACTGTTATCGATAGTGGCCACACTTTTTGTCGCGCTTTTCCACCGGATCCCTTCAGGTGGATTGACTTTAACGCCAATGGCATTCCAGTAATTATAGGTCAAAGTATGTTTCTGGGGAGGGGCAAAATTTAATGGGATATTTTCCAAGATTCGAATAGCAGGGCCTTGTTCGACAGTGATATCAAAGCTATCCGTTAATTCCTTAGAGTTGGCACTAATAGTGAATGTGACTGTGATGGTGGCAGCACCCTTTCGTTCGGCTGTGACCTCGCCTGAATTATTGGGCTTTGCATTTCTGTTTTTACTAGATTTCCAGACAGCGGTACCGTTTGGTGCATTGATTTTGTTTCCATTCGAATCAAAGAATCGAAGAGTAAATCGGTGGGCTTGACCCACTAAAAATGGATCGGGAAAATCGGTTTCCACAATTTCAATGCGATCAGCATCTTGAGATACCGAACCAGCCGATACCGTAATGGTTTCCGTTTTTGTTATGGTCTTTCCATCAATCGTCGCCGTAACTGTGATGTCTGAAGTGCCTTCAGCCACACCCGTCATCACGCCTGATGATGTATCAATGGTTATTTTGGTCGTATCGGAAGAGGTCCAAGTGACGGTTGCCCCTTGAGGTAAATCGCTCTTGGTTCCAGTATGGTCAAAGTATTCAAAATTTAAATCTTGCATTCCATTGATGCTAATCGTCGAATTGGTTGGTAAGTCGATGATTCGAAGTTCAGGTTCAACGGTTGGACTACCCCCCACGGTAATCTCATAGGTATCACTTATTCGATCGTTATTATTGCTTTCCTGCGTGGTGATGGTAATCACGGACGTTCCGACTCCAACGGCAGTAACCTCACCGGTACGGTTATCGATAGTGGCCACATTTTTTGTTGCGCTTTTCCATCGGATGCCGTCTGGGGGGTTGACTTTAATTCCACTGGCATTCCAATAATGGTAAGATAAAGTAAATGTCTGAGGAGGGGCAAAATTGGATGGAATATTTTCTATAATTCGAATAGCCGGCCCTTGCTCGACCGTGATATCATAGCTGTCCGTTAAAGTCTTAGAATTTCCACTAATCGTGAATGTGACCGTGATGGTGGCAGCACCCTTTCGTTCGGCTGTGACCTCGCCTGAATTATTGGGCTTTGCATTTCTGTTTTTACTAGATTTCCAGACAGCGGTACCGTTTGGTGCATTGATTTTGTTTCCATTCGAATCAAAGAATCGAAGAGTAAATCGGTGGGCTTGACCCACTAAAAATGGATCGGGAAAATCGGTTTCCACAATCTCAACTCGATCAGCATCATTGGGAACCGAACCATCAGATACAGTGATGGTAATCCTATCTGAAATGATTTGTCCTTCGATGATGGTGCTGACAGAAATGACTGAAGTGCCTGCTGCCACACCCGTAATCACACCTGTTGAAGAATTAATGGTGACCTTGGTGGTCTCCGTCGAACGCCAAATAAAGCTTAATCCATTGGGAATATCAACTTTTTGTCCTGAACTATTGTAATACTCAAAATTCAAATCGTAAGTTTCATTGACTCCAATTCTAGAGTTACTGGGCTTGTCATGGATCACCAATCTAGGTGGAATCGAATCACTCTGAACTTGAATTTGATATGAATACGTCATCACCCCATTTTCTGGATGTTCTAAAGACACGATGATGGTGGCTGAACCAGATTTTAAAGCGGTGATTTCGCCTGTGTTTGGATGAACGCTAATGACCTGCGTATTGGAGCTTTTCCAAGTGACTTTGCCTTCCGGCTGGGTGACCTTTTCTCCTCGCTCATCGAAATAGGCAAATTCAAGATCATGCTTCTGGTTAGGCATGAATACATTAGGGATGTCTTGTACAATTTCTACTCGATGTTTCAATAAATTGGATACATCGATGGTCAATGAATCTTCATAAACTTGATCATCTATTTGGGTAGTGATTGAAACCTCTACAGTACCAAGCCCCATGGCTTGTATTTCTCCACTGACTTCATCGATTTTAAGGATCTTTTCATTATTTGAAGACCACAAAACCAATCCTGTCGGTTGACTAAGAACGCCTTCTTGATTGAAAAAACTATAGTTTAATTTGTAAATATCGCCTATAAAAAAGCGTTTCGGCATATCGCTATCAACTTGGATAGAAGGTCCATTAACAACGGGAGCAGGAGGGGGTGTATTTCCAGTTAGTAGATAGAATTCATGTTTTAAATCTCCAAGTTGTAATTGAAGGTTTTTTTCGGTTTCAATCGTTTCACTTAAGGACTCTTTGAGTTTTGGTAAGATCTCAGCGAATGTCGATAGTTTTTTAATTTGTTGGTTTAAATCGGCGAGATCACTTTCCACTTTTTCAATCAACCCATTAGTCGATGTTTCATCACTTAGTTGTTGATCTAATTGGTTTATTTCGAAATCTAATCGTAACTTTTCTAAAGTTTTTTCTGCTTTTTCAATTTGTTTTTTCAGTTGAGAAATTTCATCCAATTTCGATGAATGCTCCGATTCTAAATCTTCATATTCCTTTTTTTTGAGCAAATACTCATTCAAATCTGATTGAAAATCAGCGATTTTATTTTGAAGTTCTTGGAGTATAGGTTGAGTTTTTTCAACTTGATTTAGAGCCTTGGTGGTCTTATCCAATAATTTTTGGTTTTCTTCAAGTTGCTGAAACTCCTCCGAGCTGTTTTTAACTTTTTCTTTCAGTTCTGCCAACGTAGTCAATAGAGCTGAACGCTTTAAGCGGTTATTTTCTATGGTCGTTTGGAGCTGTTTTTCGACACCATCAATTTCATTTTGAAGAGCTTCAGATCCCGATAACTCATCTTGATATTGTTTTTGTAATAAAACATAAGATTCTTGAAGTGAAGAAATTTTTTGCTTTAATTCGGTATTCTCTGTTTTGAGTTGATCTAATTTGTGTTTACTTTGATTATACTCAATCTGAAGCAGAGAGATCTGCGGTTTTAATACATCAATGAGGGGATCTTTTTGACAGGCTAGAATAATCGCAAACACCATCAAAATAATGCGACTCAATCGGATGATATTCCCAAACTTCATGTGCCTTTGACAGGATTAAACCAACACACTTTTTAAATAACCCATAATACAACGAGAGGCTATCCTTGAAAAATTATGAATCATTAGTTGAAAGTATTGTTCTATGAATTTACAGTACGCTCTCGATATCCCATTTATATCTAATGTGTATCTACAATGGTTGAGTTCAATTTATGATAAACATCCAATTAGCATCTACCATATAAAGTTACCTTTATGTATTAGAAATGTTACATGGCGGAGATATTCAATAACTGCTAATGGTAAAGATAGCAACAAAAAAATGTTTTGAATTAATCTATAGGTGATTATTTATGCAAGCCTAAGAATTATTAAAAATTTGTAAGATTGCGGGATAGAATGGGGTGCCATCGTGATGGCATAGGCGATCGATAATTTCTGTAACGTTAGCCTATTAAAAAAGTTACATAATAATTAGACTCCTTTGATCTCAGAGTAACTACATTTAAGGAATTAATATGCATCAAATCAGACAGTTCATTTGTTTCATTATTTTAACGTGTTGGATTGGACACGCACAGCAAACTAATGCCGTTTCTGGAACCGTTTCTGACGATCAAGGGCTTCCATTGATGGGGGTATCGGTCATCGAAGTCGGAACGAACAATGGCACGGTTACCGGATTCGACGGGACATACACGATTGATGTTCAAAATGAAGCTTTTCTATCTTTTAGTTATTTAGGGTTTGTGTCTCAAGAATACGAAATACTATCATCTCAAACGATCAATGTGGCTCTGCAACCGGATCAAAGTGCTCTAGAAGAAGTGGTGGTGATCGGTTATGGGAGCGTTAGGCGAAAAGATTTGACAGGTTC
Source organism: Flavobacteriaceae bacterium (assembly GCA_026709415.1). Lineage (GTDB taxonomy): Bacteria > Bacteroidota > Bacteroidia > Flavobacteriales > Flavobacteriaceae > Bin25. The sequence goes on along the minus strand of JAPOSZ010000027.1, from coordinate 30,311 downwards.
CGTGGGAACGGCTGATTTGGAGGACATCAATACAGCTCCGGTGGGTTCTATCGATGGAGCATTGGGGGGACGAGTGGCTGGGTTGTTGATCACATCGAGTCAAGGGAGACCAGGAGCGAGTACGGATATTCGAATTCGAGGAACGGGCTCCCTGACCCAATCGAGTGCCCCGCTATTCGTCATTGACGGTTTTCCGGTAGAAGATTTTGATATCACGTCAATTGACCAGTCGGATATTGAATCCCTGCAAGTGCTCAAAGGGCCATCAGCGGTGGCCATTTACGGAGCCAGAGGTGGTAATGGGGTCATCTTGATCAGTACCAAAAGTGGTGAAGTGGGCAAGCTAAGGGTCTCCTACAACAATTTTTTTGGATTTCAAGAAATCACCAAACGAATTGATGTCTTATCACCCTATGAATTTGTTGAACTCAAATACGAACAAAACCCCGACAATGCGGCTCGTTATTACGGACCGTTAGCATTATATAAAAAACCGGACGGTTCTTCCATCGATGGTATCGACTGGCAAAGCTTAGCCTTCAAGCAGACCAATACCCAAAGCCATACTTTCTCCATTAATGGGGGAGGAGAACAAACGAGATATAATCTATCAGCGTCGAGATATGATGGCGATGGATTGCTGGCCAATAGCCAATTCACCCGTACCTATCTCAAAATGAAACTCAATCAAAATTTGACGGATAAGATCAAAACGGGATTAAACCTTTCATACACCACGGCTTTGGTTTCCGGAGTCAGCACTTCTAGCAACACCTTAAATCCCAATACAGGAGATGGTGGAGGAACATCCCAAAACTTCAATCTCTTAAGAAACATCGTCCAAGCGCGTCCTACCGGTGGTCTGTTTATCACCAATGATGAGTTCATTGACCTACCGGTTGATCCAGATCTCGAAGAAGGCGAACAGGGGGCCAATTCAGTCAACCCTTTGTTGAATGCCTTAACACAAGCTAGAGAAGACGAACGAAGGACATTGATTATCAACGGTTTTGTTGAATATGAAATGATACAAGGCCTAAAACTAAATGTCAGAGCAGGTTTTAAGCGATTGGATCGAAAACGGGATGCTTTTGACAACGTCAACAGTGCTTTTGAAAGAAGAAATGGCATTACCAGGGCCGTACTAACCAATAGTGAAAGCGACAACACATTGATTTCAGCCACATTGACTTACAATAAAGCCTTTCCTAAATTCAACCTCACATCGATGGTGGGTTTTGATTACCAAGATCTCACCTCTTGGAGTAATTCGGTGGTGGCTTCTGGCTTTCCTGATTCTAATTTGGGAGTCAACAATTTAGGGCTTTCGACAATCCCTTCCATTCCTTCATCATCCAAAAGTCCCACCAATCGAATAAGTTCCATATTTTCTAGACTCATCGTCAATGTCGATGAAAAGTATCTGTTCACCGGGACACTTCGTCGAGATGGTTCTTCAAAATTCGGGAACAATAATGTTTACGGATTATTTCCCTCTTTTGCTTTTGCCTGGCGATTTTCGGAAGAAAAATTTTCAGAAAAAATCAAAGGGTTATCGGATGGGAAACTTCGAATGGAATACGGGGAAGTTGGTAATAATCGTATTCCAGCGTTGGTGTCAAGACAATCGCTTGGTTCAACATCGTATGGTTTTGAAAATGGGATCTCTCCAGGCGTGTTTCCGACCAATCTATCCAATCCCGAAATTAAATGGGAAACGCAACGCCAAATCAACCTAGGTTTGGATTTGGGATTATTTAAAAATAAACTGACGATCAATTTTGATTTGTATCGTAAGGAATCGATCGATCTTCTTCTGCGTTCTCCCATTCCAACATCGACAGGATTCACTGATGTTTTTAGAAATATTGGTGAAGTGAGAAATGAAGGCATCGAACTGGCTATTCAATCGGACATCATCACCAATAAAGGCAGACAATTTAACTGGACTTCTAACTTTAACATCAGTTTCAATCGTTCCAAAACATTAGCATTGGTTGAAGATGATACGCTATTGAGCAGTTCGAGATGGCGTGGTGGTAACCGCCCAGAATCCACCAATGATTTCATCACCATTGTGGGACAACCCATCACCTTGATTTATGGCTATTTGGATGATGGGTTATACACCGCTGAGGACTTTGATGAAGATGGGAACCCGTTTATCGACCTTTCTTTTGGGGATGAACAAATCGGATTTAGAAAATATGCCGATTTAGACAATGACGGAAAGGTTGATGAAAACGATAAAGTGATCCTGGGCAATCCGAATCCTGATTTTTTTGGGGGATTGACCAACAAATTCAGTTACAAAGGATTTGATTTGAATGTTTTTTTGCAATGGACCTACGGAAATGATATTTATAATGCCAGTAAAATTCTGTGGACAACCACGCAGGGAAATCGCAATTATCACAAAGATGTGGTCAATCGTTGGCGTCCCAACCAGTCCGATGAAGAAAACGCGAGGGTGGCCTATCCTTCGATCGAAGACAGCAACTCTAGGCAAGTCACCGATCGCTTTGTGGAAGACGGATCCTACATCCGATTGAAAACAGTATCGATGGGGTATAGTTTACCGCCTAAACTATTGAATAAAGTCGGCATATCGAAATTTCGTATTTATGTGTCGGGACATAATTTATGGACCCTAACCGATTATTCTGGGTTTGATCCAGAAGTGAGTACTCACGGTTCAGGTTTAACCGCCGGTGTGGATTATGGTTCTTACCCTCGGGCCAGAACTTTTGTAACGGGTTTATCAATGACATTTTAATGAAAGCCGATCCCATCTCAAAGAAAATAAGCATCAGAAGAATGGCTAGAAGCCCCAAGAGATTTGTTCCTTGGTATTCTCATTTAAGGGTTCTTTTGGCTCTGGTCAGTATCTCTCTTTTGGTCAATAGTTGTGAAGACATTCTCGAAGAAGAAGCTTTCACCACTTTTATCGGAGATTCGTTTTTTGAAGATGTCGGTTCTGCAGAACTGGCCATGGTGGGGGTTTACAATACGCTGTCTTCGAATGATTTATATGCCTCAAACTATGTCATTGCATTTCATACAGGAACTGATATTGACCGGTATTACCGGCAAGGCGTTGGCAATCCTAGTGATTTACTAGCCAATTACGAAATTCAAGAATTCAATAAAGACATCGGTAGGGCATGGGCGACGTTGTATCAAGGTATTGCTAGAGCCAATTTGGCTATCGATGGCATTAGCAAACTTCGAGACCAAGCGGCCGAGGAGGACAGTCAAAGGGTTCAACAATATGACAATTTTTTGGGGGATGTCTATTTTTTAAGGGCCTTCTTTTACTTCCAGTTAGTAAAGAATTGGGGTGATGTCCCTTTGCGTTTAGGGACCGATGTTTCTTTAGATGAGTTAGCCATCGAACGTTCTCCTAAAGAGGAAGTATACCAACAAATAGAATTGGACATGCTTCAAGCCATCGAACTATTACCCCCGGCATCAAATGTCAGCAATAAAGGTCGGATCAATAAAGGAGCCGCTCAAGGAATTTTGGCTCGAATTTATTTGCACTGGGCAGGGAATCCCATTCAAGATAAGACCAAATACATCAAAGCTGTTGAACAAGCCTGGGCTGTGGTGAGCAGTGGAGAACATGCATTGAATCCGGTGGTTGAAAGACCGGCCATTGGAGCCCCTTTTGACCATCCGTTCCCCGAAGTATTTGCCAACTATTCTTATGGCATCTTTGATTTGAAAGAGAGCATGTGGGAAGTGCATTTTTCATTTGTTGGCAATAACGCACAAAACGGCAGTTCGATCGGGACCTGGTTTGGTGTGAAACAACACACTAATTCATCCTACAAAAGGGGAACGCCCAGGAGATATCCATTGCCAACCTTTTATGAATCATTTGAAGTCGGGGACTCGTTGAGAAGAGACTGGTCGATTTCACAATTCGAAATCAATGCACGCGATCAATTTGTCTCTACGAATAATGAATTAGGCTATGGTGTAGGAAAATTCAGAAGATATTTGATACCCTCCCCGTCGACAACCAATAATGTGGATAAAATGAACTGGCCAGTGATTCGTTATGCCGATGTGCTTTTGATGTTGGCCGAAGGCATTGTTGAAGTATTGGATCATGGTGGTAGTTTACCTAGTGGGGTGACCATTGACACGGCTTTTGAATCGATCAACCAAGTCAGAAGAAGAGCGAGAGTAAAAAATCCACTGAGTCCCAATGAAGAAATAGATTTAATGGGATTGGATCTAGCCCAGCTACGAACTCAAATTCGAAAAGAACGGGCGTGGGAGTTATGTTTTGAAAATGTACGCCGACCCGATTTAATTCGGTGGGGGACATTGGTTTCAACGGTACGTGAAACAGGAGCTCAAATGCAAGAAAGAGGACATGATCTCCAAAGGATTTATCGTCCATCACTATTCATCCGATCAATCCATAGCCAGTTACCGATTCCTTTTGCTGAAGAAATATCTCAAAATCCGGCCATTTTAAATACCGATCCAAGCAATAATGGATACCGTTAATCACATGGAAGTTTTATCAATGAAGCCCCTCGTCAACCTCATTGCCAGGAACGCTTTCCATTCGATCCGAAATATTTCGATAGGCCTGTTGTGTTTGTATGGCATCATCAGTTGTTCGGAAGAAGAGGTAGAGTATGACCAATTTTCCGAAGCCCCAGCTGCCTTAGGATTTCGAATATCAGATATTGAAATACAAGAAGGAGCCACATCGACAGTTATTGAAGTGGGAGTCTCCAAAAGACTTTTTCAAGAAATTTCTTTTCAACTATCGATTCCCAGCAGTTCGAATGAAATATCAGTAACGGATGAAAATGGATCTTCGATCAGCACCATCAGGTTAGGGCCCCATAAAGCAACCGAAAAATTAATCTTCACACCAGCTGATGATACGCAGTATACGGGAGACCGTCAATTGGACATTGGATTGACCGATCTCCACGGAGAAGGCGTTTTTATCACTGAAGAGTTAGTGAGTGCCCAAGGACAAAGATTGCATCCCGTTCTTTCGGTATCCATCACGGATGATGAGACGCCCCCCATCAGTATCAATATGAAAAATAGTGTTGGTGAAATTCTAGAGGGCGCTACCACCCCCTATACTGTCCAAGTCGTGTTGAGTGAAGCCGTGACCAATCCATCTTCTTTTGAAGTGATACTATCCGGTACGGCCATCGCCGATGAAGACTATCGCTCGTCAGCCGTCAATGGGGTGATCCAGGTGGATGTTGAAGAAGGAGAAAGCGGTTTTGACATTGAGATTCACCCCATTGACAATCCATTACTCGATGGGGATAAGACAGTGGTTTTAACCATTACCAATGCCGGTCAGGGATTCATTGTCGGGGCTGAAAATGTGCACACATTGACGATTGTTGATGATGATTCTGAAACGGCTACGGCCACCATTCAGTTGCTGGTAGTTAAAGACGCCTGGTTTCGAGGAAAGCCCGGCAGTAACCGAGCGGATGAAAATCAAGGCGCGGCCAACACCCTGATTGCCAGTCAAGGAAATCGAGATGATGATAACCGACAATTTTATTTACAATTTGATTTATCCAATATTGATGTTTCCAAGGTGAGTTCAGCCATCGTTGAATTGACTGCAGAGAGAGACTGGACTGATGCAGAAACGGCCAATCAAGGCAAACCCACTACGCAGAGTGTCTTCAGAACCGCGGATAATTGGGAAGAATTAACCATCACAGCCAACAACCAACCAGAAATACTCAGTCCAGATCCGGTGGCCACATTCACATCCGATGGTTTAGTCGGGTCTGTTGATTTGGAAAACCCACCGGTCCATCCATACGATGTGACTTCCGTTGTGAAACAAGAAAGTGATGGGGTTTTATCCTTGTTATTCACCACCGTTTTTACGAATTCGAGACGAATCACATACACTTCTAAAGAAGCAGAAGGTGATCGGCAACCCCGATTGATATTGGAAATAAAACAATAATGAAACAGATTCATTACTTGATTTTATTACTCTCATTTAATGGCTTAGTTACAAAAAGCCCACTTTATGCTCAATCAACAACGGATTTCGAAAAGGTGGATTGCTTGAAAGAAGAGGTGATTTGTTTGGATAAAATCCAAAAGGTCTTTGATTGGTCCAAACAGCATGCCTCCAAATTGTACTTAGAGGTTGAAAGAACCAAGAAGTTTCCAAGATCTGTAGGCAAAGGACTCCGAGAAATCAGAGACTGGACGAGTGGTTTTTTGCCTGGCATTTTTTGGTTGTTGTATGAATACAATGGGGATGATGAACTTCGTCAAAAAGCGGCGTTTTTAACGGCATTACTCGAAGAAGAAAAAAACAATATCGTTGATCATGATATTGGTTTTAGAATTTACAGCAGTTATGGTCGAGGATTTCATTTATTGAATGACCCTGACTACAAACAAGTGATTATTGATGCCGCTAATTCGGCGATTGTGCGTTATAATCCAAAGGTAAAAGCCATTAAATCATGGGAACCCAATCTCAAGCGTGATTGGAAATTTCCTGTGATTATTGACAATTTGATGAATTTAGAACTCTTGTTTGCCGCTACCGAAATGACGGGAGATTCCATATATTATGATATCGCGGTACAACATGCTTATACCACAAAAAAACACCATTATCGATCGGATTTTAGCACGTCTCATGTCATTGATTTCGATCCAGAAACCGGGTCTTTCCGCAAACGAGATTGGAATAACGGACACGGTGATGTCGACACAACCACTTGGAGTCGAGGACAAAGTTGGGGCTTGTATGGATACACGATGGCTTACCGCTTTACTGAAAATAAAGATTTTTTAAAACAAGCGGAGGATATTGGTCAGTTTCTTTTGAACCACCCCAATATGCCCGAAGATTATATCCCTTATTGGGACTATAGCTACGATGGTTCGTCCGACACCAGAGATGCTTCAGCGGCCGCTATTTTGGCCTCCGGGTTATTGGAACTTTCTCAATATTCAAAAGAGTATGGCGAATGGTTCTTTCAATATGCGGTTAAGATTTTAAATAGCTTGCAAACGACGTCTTATATGGCTGAACCCCATACCAATCATAATTTTTTATTGAAAAGAGCAACGGGAAACTTCACGAGAAATTCGGAAGTCGATGGTCCTTTGATTTATGCGGATTATTATTTTTTAGAAGCCGTGATGCGTTATGCCAAAATGACCAATCAATTCGATTCTATAACGCTTAACCAAATAGATTAAATTGCCGATGATGTCATTAACGTTTGGTCATATGAAAATTCAGCGTTGGATATTGCTCTATGTCGTTATAATGCTTGTGTCTTTAGACCATCATGTCGCTCAAACGAGAGATGCTATCGATGACATCGCTGATAAATACCAAACATGGATTCTAGGGAGCTCCGATATGAATTACAGCAATCGATTTATTGAAACGAGACATAATCGTTTGATGGAGCATATCGCCGATGCTGAAAGAGAATTTTCAGAACTATCCAATACCATCGAACCAAGTCGCATGGCCCGTGTTCGAAATGATATTTTGTTGCCTTTGGTATTGAGCTATAATTACAAAGGTCCCAGTGATAATCCCAATGGGGGCTATCAATCTGAAGCCATCAGAGCGAATATTATAGAATTGTATGATCAGCTACATCAGAGTGGTTGGAATGCAGAAAATGATGATTTGTTCAAAAACCCCACGGATGATAATTACCGAGTCCATGGCATTTTAGGTCTGGGAAATACAGAATACAACGCCGCCATTGGCTATGCAACGGCTGTTTTTTTAAGTCGAAATTTTTTGCCCGATGATATTCTAGAAAGGGAGATGGTCACTTTGAATCGACTATCGGCTCCGGCAGGACCACAATTTGAAGTGCCCGTATTGTTTGAAGTCAATGGATTGAACGCTGATTTGATCATTGGCATATTGCCGAGTCGTTTGTCTTATGTTCTGACGTTAGCACCAGGGGAACAACGCACGAATGAAATGCGTTATTTGCAACGAATCATTCATAAGGCTCTGGCCATTGCTGATGGATTTGCCGATACGATCAAGTCAGACTTTACGGTCAATCATCATAAAGGGGTCTACTTATCGGCTTATGGTCCAAGATCGCTAGCTGCCGCCTCAGTGCTAGCGTATATTTTAGACGGTTCACCATACCGCTTGAACGACACTTCAACGGAAAACTTAATCCAGGCGCTCTTGGCGGCGAGAATTTATTCCAATATGTATGATCATCATAAAGGAGCCGGTGGACGGGCAGCACATACCGATGGCCCTATTATTTTGGTTCCCTTCTTCGCCCATTTAGCCCAACTCGATACGCCTTACAAATCAGAATTAAAAGGGGCCTTTGCTCGTTATTGGAATCCATCACATCCTGAGTTTTTTTCAAAATTTGTTAATCAGGTGGATGCCCGTAAAGAGTATATATCGACGATGGGACAAATGGAAGTGTCGGTTGATGAACTAGCATTGAATGTGGCCAGAGAACCAGCTCCAAGCGGGCATTGGTATTTTCATTATGCCGGTATGTCGGTGCATCGACGAGGGGAATGGGCCGCATTATGGAAGGGACAAGGAAAATACCATTGGGATTATGAAGCCACCACCACAAATCATTCATCACCTGAAAATTTGTATGGCAAGCACTATTCTGCTGGGGCATTAATGATATTGAATGAAGGAAAGCCGGCCATAACGGGCGTTAAAAGTGGCTTTCAAGGCCAGGGATGGGATTGGCGTCGGATTCCAGGAACCACCGCTCTCAACACGACCTATGATGGCATGATTTTCAACAACCAATCGCGTGGGTACCCTGCCAATGTATTTAATGGGGGTTTGAATTTGAATGAAGATGGTCTTTCATCCATTGATTTTCGAGATCGATTGACATCGGTTAGAGCCAAAAAATCTTTCTTTTACTTTGATGAATATATTGTGGCCTTGGGTACGGGGATCAGTGCTGGCGAACAACAAGAGTTACACACCACGCTTTATCAAACGGTTTTAGAAAAACCCACAGATCCCAATTTTTTAAATGATGAACGATTGACAGGAATCGGTCAAACCGAAAGCTTTAGCGATCAGGCCGTTTTTTTAACGGATGCCACGGGGAATGCCTATTATGTGCCAAATCCAGAAAATTTGGTGATGGAGCGAATCACACAAACGGCTCCCAATGATTCTGGCAAAAGACAGTTTACGGGCGATTATGTCTCTGCCAGATTATTGCATGGGGTTCGGCCCCAAAACGCCTCGTATGAATACTATATTCATGTGGATGGCGGCAAAAAAGGCGCTAGAGCATTATCTGAAAATGTGGAGAACCTGTTCACCATACATGTGCAGACTGAGGATGCCCATGTGGTAGAATACAAACCGACATCGAGTGTCGGGTATGCTTTGATGACCGAAAATAAATCCACCGGTCAATTAGTGGATCAGACGGATGTGTCGTCGATGGTGATGACGACCGATACCGATCAACCTGGTGTTATCCAAATAGCGGTGATGAATCCAGAAATTGGAAAAATTCCAAGGCCTTTCACTTATGGAGATATCAACAATCGACAAACTTGGCATGCCAAACCGACGACTCAACCGGTGACGTTGACTTTAAAAGGGCCGTGGAACTTGTTAAGTGGCGATGGGGTTTCCATCCTATCTTCTGATGAAAATGCCACTCAAATCCGGTTTGATTGTATCGACGGTCAATCCGTAAAAGCCACCTTACAAACAGATAATATTGCATTGAGTGCAAAAGTCGAACCTCAAAGTGTCAGCATTTGTGAAGAAGACTCTGCGGAGATCACCATCCAACTTAGTGGTGTTGAAGTAGATGCCATGGTCAATTTTAGCCTGATCAACCCACCCTCTGGCATGGAGCTCTCGGCGGATAAAAACACCGAGGCTGAATCCAATCAAGCGTATCAATTAACCTTTTCAGGATTAAATGATTTAGATTCAGGCCGTCACGATATTGATTTTTCAATTGAAAGTGGTGATCGTTCGATCATGCAAAAGATAAGCATTGCAAAAGCCCAAGCCATATCATCCCCCAAACTGATCAATCCGAAGGATGGCAGTGAAAGTGTCGAATTACAAACTAGTTTGACATGGGAAGCGGCTGATGGAGCCAGTGCATACAGTATAGAAATAAGCAATAGTCAGAGTTTCGATACTTTCATAGTGCAAGAAAACACTTCAGAAACAAGTTTTACCGCGAGTAATCTCGATCATGATGCACTTTATTACTGGAGAGTTAAAGCCATCAATCCAGGAGACTGTCCTGATTCAGAATTTTCCGAAATAAGTAGTTTTAAAACCATCGAAGAGTCGTCAGAGGACTCCGACACCCAACCTCCACCTGAGGAAGATGATAGTGACCAAGATGATAAGGATCAAGAAGATGATGTTAGAAGTACAGAAGATATAGATCAAGATGGGATTGTTGATGCTGAAGACAATTGTCCTCAAATTCCAAATCCCAACCAGTTCGATTCAGACAACAATGGGATTGGTAATTTATGTGATACGTCGTCCTATAGAAACATCACCATTTTGATTAGTGATGTGAGTTGTGTTGGAAAAAACAATGGAACCATCAAAATCTCAGCCATTGCAGTATCCAATTATTGGATCTCTTTGAAGGGGATGGGAATCAATACTCAAAGATCATTCCATCAAACGGATGGTATTGAATTTAATCGGCTTCAAGCCGGAAACTATACCATCAGCGTGGGGCCAAGTCGGGAGAATGCGAGAACTTTTGATGTCACGATCAATGAGCCCCCCAATTTATTGGTCCAAACCAAGGTGAATAAAGCTCGTCGAATGCTGGATTTGTCCTTATCGGGATCCGACAAGTATTTTATCGATATCAATGGAATGACCACTGAAATCAACGACTCTGGCCACTATTCCATTCCTGTCAGTCAGGACATGGTCGATTTGAAAGTATCAACTCCTAATGGCTGTCAAGGTATTTATCAAGAGCATCTCACTTTTGAAAATAAAGTGAGACTTTACCCCAATCCGGTCGAGGAGCAGTTAACCGTGGCATTGCCAGAAAATTTGGATGCTGTGATTGAAATTTTTAATTCATCAGGTCAGCTGGTATTCAAATCGGGATTATCTCCCAGAAGTATCGAAAATCAAGTGGATATGAGGCATTTACCAGCAGGCCTCTATGTGGCCATCGTACACTACGATGGTCAAACGGAATCATTCAAAATCATACGCCAATGAGGTTTTGGATTTTTTGTTTCATCTTGTTGTTGTTGGGATCATGCGAAGATGATTTAACGGGACTTCAGCCCAAGCGCACGGGCTCCGTCAGTATACCACCGATCATACCCACCCCAGTTGAAGTGGCCACACCAAGCCCTACCATTCCGTTGCTTGTGGCACCGGAAAACAACAATACATGCACCACGGAGGAGCCGATTGATGATCAAACTAGTAACGTCAGCTTCCAGTGGCGAGAATCCAATCATACCAGTGGCTACGAATTGAATGTTGAAGCCATCGGGACGGATCAAAACTTCAAAACAAGTCAAACCACAGATACGAATACAGCCACATTGGTTTTGGAGAGGGGATTGCCTTATTCTTGGTGGGTGGTCTCCAAATCATCAAGTACACAAAAAACAGCAAAAAGTGATGTGTGGACTTTCTATCTAGAAAGTAACCCCAATGAATCGCATGTCCCTTTTCCTGCGAGTCTCTTATCTCCAGAAAACAACGCATTCATTATTGCCGAACAAGAAATTCAAGTCAGTTTCCAATGGGAAGGAAATGATTTAGACGATGACATTGTTTCCTTTGAATTTTTAATGGGGGCATCAAAAGATGATTTGACGACTGTTGAAAGCGATTTGACAGAACCCCAACTAGACATCCCTTTAGAAACCGATCAAGCCTATTATTGGCAGGTTCATACCAAAGATGCCACAGAACATGTTTCAGCATCCGAGGTATTCAAATTAGTTATCAGTCGTCAAGAAAAGGAGGAAATGAACTCTGAATCGACGCCAACGGACGATGATTCGGATAGCTCGTCAACCGATGATGACTCGGATGCCACACCAACCGATGATGACTCGGATGCCACACCAACGGACGATGACTCGGATGACTCACCAACGGACGATGACTCGGATGGTTCACCAACAGATGATGATTCGGATAGCTCGTCAACCGACAATGACTCTGACCCCAAACAAACCGATGACGACTCGGATGCCACACCAACCGATGAAGATTCAAATTCATCCAATGAAAACACAATCACTCTAACGCTAGAGGTGTTAGAAGACACTTGGATAGTGGGAAGAAATGGATCAGGTAAATCAGCTGAAACCGCTGGTTCTGCTAATACGCTTGTTTCTAGTACAGGAGAGGATGATGATGACTATAGAAGATTTTTCCTTAAATTTTCATTAGGTGATATTCAGGCTTCAACCGTCAAAAAAGCAACGTTGCATTTGACGGCTGATCGAGATTGGACCAAGGCAGAAACAGCTTATGGTGGACCTACAACCCAAACGGTGTATCATGTTTTGGATGATCGTTGGGTGGAAACAGATTTAAATGCTAATGCCGAACCTGATTTTGATGCCAATCCTATAACGACATATACAGCTAGCTCGCTAGTTGGAAATGCCAAGGGGGTTTCCCCTCCAATCGTTCACCAATATGATATTACTGGGGTATTGACAAACGATACTGATGGAATCATTTCATTGAGAATCACAACGGTTGATACAGGAGGACAAAGAATCACTTATTTTTCGAAGGATAGCCAAACCAATATTCCTAAACTTGTTTTAGAGGTTACTCAATGAATGCCGTTTAATGAATCGCAAATTGATAAAAAATCAGCAAAAGTGTTTAAACTTTAATCCAATAAAAGTGAAACGTTTCATACCCATAGTCCTACTTTTTGTTATTTCTTGTGCTGAATATTATCAAGATGAATTCGATGATTTAAATACGCAAATAGCTGAATTAAAGAGTATTCAGTCAAACTTTTCGACCATTATTAATTCGATCGAATCGGTCAAATCAACGATAGCTACACTCGAAACAAAACTTTCAGATCTGGAAAACAATACAGTTGTCATTCATTCTTTAATTAGCACTCTAACGGTTAATCAAAATCAAATCATGTCAACACTGGCTGATTTGGGTATTGAAGTGAAAAATTCCCAAACGACGACTATCAATCAAATTACAGAAGTGGTGAAGTCAACAGAAACAAACCAAATTGATGAAGAAGCTTTAAAAGAATTAGAACAACGATTAACCAAGGCTATTCAAATCAATGAAGACTTTTTAAAAGAATTAGAACAGCGGCTAACCAAAACTATTCAAGAAAAGGAAGATGACGAGAAATTTATTGAACAATTCAATGCCATTAATCAAGAGATAGAAGCTCTTAAAAATCAATTGGAGAAATTGGTGGACATACGAATTGACTTTTATTCTGGTTCTCCAGAAATAAGCAGTATAGGCAGTTTAAACTTTTTCCATACCATCAAAAGCAATCTGAAATATATCCAAGGAAACCTCACTATTCGAACTTTAGAAGGCATGGATACCCAAAAACTCAATGAAATCATGTCATCGGTTCATTATGTTTCCGGTAATCTCGTCATACACACACAAAATAAGGATGGTCCACCCGTCTATTTTGACAACATAGAAGCTATTGATGGCAATCTATTGATTCATCAAGTGGGCGATATCAACTTTCCAAAACTGACAAAGGTCAATAACTTAGTGATTTCAGATCAGTATGAAGTGTCCATTACTTCTGTGGCATTTCCTTTGTTGGAAGGCGTTAAATCATTTTCGACAGGTCCATTGGCATCCGCTGTCTCACATTTTTCTAATGGGAATCATCAAATTGAATTGAATGATTTGAATTCTTTGGATTTAGGTTCTTTGGTGAACTACCCCAACAGTTTGACGATTAAAACGAATAGGGACAGCTCATTGAATCTAAAGAAATTAGAGTCCATCGAAATAGATCCCAAAACTCCAGCCAGAACCCTAAAGATACAAGGCCCCAAATTGGCTGAATTACCGGCTTTTACAGATGGAAAAATCGTTGAATTAGAAGATGTTTTTTCAGCCGAATTGCCCGCTTTTAAAGGAAAGTTAATCATTCACTCGGATGTCATATCGGTCAAAGCCAGAATAAACGAATGGGATGTAAAAGACAAAAAGGATTTAAAAATATTAGATCTTATTTCCATTAATGAAAAATTTGAATTAGATGCTTCTAACTTTTCTGATTTAGAAGAATTCAAGTTTGACGGTAAAGCGGTAGAAGTGAAACTCATCAACAATAATGATTTAGAATCAGTCGATCTAAAAGGGGAAATCAAAATAGTACAGATCGAAAACTCGGATGTGGAGGGAGATTTAAACCTGAATCACATCAATTTAGACAAGGGATCAAAAGGAGAATTGAAAGTAATCAATAACCGAGATATAACCTCTTTAAGTGTGCCGAATATCAATCATCTACAAGTGTTAGAAATCCAAAGTAATGACGAATTATCATCGATTGAATTTCCGAGTCTAAGTTCTGCTCAAACCAAAGTGGGTGCCGTGTCCATCAAAATAGGAGGACTTGGGTTTGAAAATGATTTATCAGCCGCTGAAATTATAGAATTTGAAGATGATACCGATGAGGAAACGGATCCGGAGGGAGTCATCAGTTCTGATTCGGGATTAACTGACCTCAGAAGTTATTTTCAATCGGCTCTATCGAAAAACGGGGATATCAGTGTATATTTTGATTCAGCCGAATCCTTTCAAGAGGGAGAAGATGGCGAACCTGTTTCAATTGATGAGATGACCGCTGAGAATCAAAATCATTTGCTATTGATTCGAAGGGTTGGCGAAAAACCATCGGATGGGATCAAGGCCAAAAGAGGGTTCGTGATAACACCTGATAGCGGTACCCTCAGCCCAACAGTGACCATCAAAGCCAATGGTGTGGAAAAAAGTATTGAATTACCAGAGGGAGGTTCTATTAGAAACTGGGCCGAGTACATCAAAGAAATAGAAGACGATTCAAGTTTTTTTTCAGTTAATGAAGTCAATATCGAGGCTTTTGCTGGTGGCATGCCTCAATCCACCATTACCTCTGATTTGGTTGATAATAGACCCCTAACCCTAGGGAATATCAATGCGATCAGCGATACGGGCTCTGATGATGCGCCATACATTCAATTGACGATTGGCGATCCCTCAGAATCGTATTCACGCACGCACACGCTATACCTGGACCCAACCAGACTTGATAGAGATTTTGAACCAGAAATTTTTTCAAAAAAAATAAAACATGCCAAAAGCTCCATGGCGTTGACAACTTCAATCAATCAACGTCAAATTTTGGATACTCTGATCAGTGCTTTTCCTAATGAGGAAGGTCAAGATCAAAGAAAGACTTCTCCAACCAAACCAGGGAATATAGATTTTAATATTGAACCCATTGATGGCACCTCCAATTATCGCATCTCGGCCTATGACCGAAGTGATCGATTTGATGGGATCTCCGTTGAAATAACCAGTAATATTCGGTTTGGCACTTCGGATGAGGATCCCACAGGAGGACTAAAAAGCTTAAAAGCAACGAGAATGGAAGGCCAATCCATAGTGGTTACATTAGAATCTAATATTCCCGGTGGGACGGATTCAGTGATTGGCCAACCACCTCCCATTATAGGAGGAAGTAGATTTAGAAAGCCTATAATGGTCGATCAATCATCTGAAAACGTTGTTTATATCTCTCCAGAGCCAGAAAAGAAGAAGAGCATCGAACTTTATTCAAAAGGTGAATTTGGAGGCCGACAATATTTAAGATCTCCAACAAGAACAAGGACAGGAGTCGAACCGGGTTTGAGGGATTCGGAATCATTTGTATTATACAAGCTCGATTGGATTGAATGATGCCCAAGTTGAAATCGAGTACATTGTAGACTCTTCCATCATCAACGGTTGTTTGGAATAGGTCATCCTAGTTCATTCGGATGGCATCCCAAAAACGGATAGCACAGTATCAAAAAATAACTTTATTTTGCACGCCGATAAGGCTAAAGATAAGCCGATGTAGCTCAGCTGGCTAGAGCAGCTGATTTGTAATCAGCAGGTCGTGGGTTCGAGTCCCTCCATCGGCTCATGAGAGACAATCTTAAGGGGAGATACTCAAGCGGTCAACGAGGACAGACTGTAAATCTGTTGTTTTTTAACTTCGTAGGTTCGAATCCTGCTCTCCCCACACCATCGATATATCAGCGAGAGTAGCTCAGTTGGTAGAGCATCAGCCTTCCAAGCTGAGGGCCGCGGGTTCGAATCCCGTCTCTCGCTCTTTTTTCCATGGCTGTTTTGATTGTGGATGAGCTCAAAACCAAGGTGTTTTGAACCCGTTTGTAAAAAAAACAGAGGTCTTTTTGGGCTAATTTGTTCTATCAAATATTAATTTCTCAGGATGGATTATTGATTTCTGAAGGGGCATTTATTTAACAGGACAATAGGTGAAAATGCCAAAAGAACTAAATTTCTATAATCTGAGAAGTATCTTATTGGTTACTATTCTATATTTGACAAAAAAAGTTCTCGCATATTTTTTATGGTGAGAATCGATTAGATGAAAAATAAAGAGAGTTATCTGAGTTCCTTTTGGTTGAGTTTATTGGTTGGGTGGCTCATCAATGTTGTATCGTTTGCTCAAATTCAAGGAATTGTTTTGGATGCTGAGAGTAACCAACCCTTGATGGGAGCCACTGTGAAACCCAATGAATTCCCTGACTTCAGTGCGATCACCGATATCGAAGGAAAATTCATCATTCAACTCAATGGAAGCCAAGAATTAACCATCTCATTTATTGGATACGAGACCCAAACGCTGTTGATCGATACAGACGCAATACAGACGATTTTTCTTCAGCCAGATGCGATGGTCATGGATGCTGTCGTGGTGACGGCTTTGGGAATTTCAAGAGATGAAAAATCCTTGGGGTATGCGGTGCAATCCATTGACCAGCAGGTATTTGAAAACAACACATCGGTCAATGTGCTTGGTAAATTATCAGGATTAGTGGCTGGACTCAATATCAGTCCAAGTGGCGGGGGTCCTGCCGCATCCAACCGAGTTTTGATTCGTGGAAGCAGTTCGCTGACAGGGAGCGATCAACCACTATTTGTGATTGATGGTTTCATTGTCAATAGTGAACCAGGGGATAATCGAGCGACACAAGATGGAGGACTCGATTTTGGTGATCCACTGAGCACCATCAATCCAGATGATATCGAATCAGTTACGGTTCTCAAAGGGCCAGGGGCTACGGCCCTTTATGGTTCATTAGGGACCAATGGGGTGATCGTTATTGAAACCAAAAAGGGTAGAGAAGGAAAAGATTTAGATATCCAAATAAGTAGCTCCATTTTATGGGAACAACCCTATATTTTTCCAAAGTTTCAAAATGAATTTGGGCGAGGCGCTCAAGGGATGTTTACCCCATTGAATACCTTGAGTTTTGGTCCCCAATTTGATGGTCGCTCGATCACCAATTGGTTGGGAGAGCAGCAGACTTATCAATCGGTTGAAAATCAAATGAAATCATTTTTTCGTACAGGAGTCAATCACAACCATAATTTGCAGTTAACAGCCAGTGACGATAAAAATCAATTTCGCCTATCCGCTAGTTTATATGATTTGTTAAGCATCATGCCCAATAGTGATCTAAATCGGAAAACAGCGAGCATCACTTATTCTCGAAAGTTTGATCAAAAATTAACTTTCACCACCAAAGTCAATTATTTCAATCAAAACGTTTTTAATCGACCCAATTTGGGAGGTTCTCCGGATAATCCAGTCAGGAACTTTTACATCATGCCTCGATCGGTGATTTTGGATGATTTGCAACCTTATATCAATGAAGAAGGAAAGGTCATTACTTGGGATGGTAAAACACAAGGCTCTTTTAATCAAAACCCATATTGGGGAATCTATCTGAATACCAATTCAGATATTAGAGAACGTTTGATCGGATATTTTAAACTCGATTTTGAAATGTTTCCTTGGCTCAATGGAAGTGGTCGGGCAGGCTGGGATTACATATCGGATGAAAGAGAAAATAGAGTGGCTGAAAATACCGTTTACAAAACCTCTCCCGTGGCCAGTTTTCGATATGGCATCAGCCATCGACTGATATCTAATTATGATTTTTTATTGACAGCCCGAAGAAAAATGGGCCGTATAGATATCAATCTAACCTCTGGGGTTAGTTCCATTGACACCCAATTTGACAGTTTATCATCCAATGGTGACGATATGGTCAATCCAAACTTATGGGTGGTCAATAACTTTAAAGAAATTGAATCTTCACAAGGCATTGCTCAAAGACGCTTAAACTCCGTTTTCTCGACGCTTGATTTGGATTGGAAAAACCAACTCTATGCGAATTTCACTTATAGAAATGATTGGAATTCAGTCTTGCCCAAAGAGAATAGGAGTTTTGCTTATTGGAGTTCCAACTTTAGTTGGATTGCCACAGAAACATTCTCACAACTCCCTGATTTTATGGAGTTTTTAAAATTGAGAGCTTCTTATGCCAAAGTGGGAAACGCCAATAGCCTTTCTACAAGTGCTCTCTTTTTTACATACACCCCATCGACAGGACATTTGGGCCAACCGTTTACGCGTGTTCCTCGAATTGGACCGAATTCAGAAATCAAACCAGAAAGCACCACAGCCATTGAATTGGGTTTGGATGTGCGATTGTTTGGTGGTCGAGCCAATATGGACTTTAGTTGGTATCGTAATGATTCAACCGATCAAATCTTCACAGCTCCCGTGGCGAGCACCACCGGTTTTGAAAATCAGTGGATTAATTCAGGGTCCATACGGAATGAAGGATTCGAATTTGTTTTATCTGGAAAACCCATTGAAAAACCAAATGTTTCATGGTCCATCAATGCCAATGCGGCATTGAATACCAATGAAGTGTTGGAACTAACGGAAGAATTACCCATCTTGATATTAGGAGGTAGTCGTGCCGGTATCAGTATTCAAGCCAGATCAGGGCAACGAAGTGATTTATTGGTTGGCTCCAGATTTGAAAAGACGGACTCCGGTCAATTGATCATCGATGAATTTAACTTACCCACGGCTGAGATTGAAGCGGATGGTAATTCTGATTTTGTTCTTGGTCAAGTGCAACCCGATTGGTTGTTGGGACTCAATAGCAGCTTGAATTATAAAAATATTTCTCTCTATTTTGCACTAGACGCTCAATTTGGTGGGGTTATTTATAGTTCATCTTATGCGGTGGGATCAGCTGTTGGTACGTTGGAACATACCATCGAAGGAAGAAATGGTTGGTACCAATCCGAACAGGAAAGAGTAGCCTTGGGATATCGACCCAATGAGTGGATCCCAACCAATGGAGTTGGTGTTGAAGGAGTTGATGAGCAGGGAAATCCTATTGAACATTTTGTGAACCCCCAACGCTATTGGAGTCGATTATCGGGCATCAATGAAGCGAATGTTTTTGATTCTTCATTTGTTCGTTTGAGGGAATTGTCGATTTCTTTTCAATTATCAAAGGCGTTGAACAAAGTATGGCCTTTGAATGATTTTAGAATTAGTGTTTTTGGAAGTAATCTTGCTTATTTATTGAGACATACGGAAGGTTTTGCTCCTCAATCTTCATTGTCGTCAGGCAAAGCACAAGGGATTGAATCGTTTGCGTTTCCGGAACTAAGAAATGTTGGTGTTCGATTGAATATAGGGTTATAAGAGAAGAAAATGATCCATAATTGTTTAAGCCCCCTTGTTTCAAAATCAGAGATTCATCTTATTAGGTCTCTAGGAATTGTTTTGGTGGCGAGCGCCACGTTGTTGGTGTTTAGTGGTTGTGATAAAAACTTTGATGAAATTAACTTTCCAAAAACAGGGGCTGTTACCACCGAACCCGATGGTTTGTTTACAGTGGCGACACAAAGAGGAAGTCTCACGTGGTATATGTATGATCGATTGCAACGAATCGTGGCCAACCAGTACATGCAATACAATACATTGGATGGTTCCGGATCGATTGATCATTACGAACCAAGTTATGGATTATTTTCCAATATATGGGATCGAATGTATGGCGATCAGACATGGGAAATAGCCCCGTTATTTTATGCTCATCATGCGGTTGAAGTGAGTCAGCAACGAGAGAACCCACATAAAGAAGGCATTGCTAGAATTTGGAAATCGTTTTTATTTCAAAGAACTACCGATCTATTTGGGGACATACCATATTCAGAAGCCTTTAAAACTTCACTACCTCAATTCGATACTCAAGAATCCATCTACCGAGATCTTGTAGAACAAATCAATAGGGGTAAAGAACTCATCAGCACACCGGGAAGTTTTCCCTCATACGGTCCAGCAGATCTCCTTTATAATGGTCAGATTCAGCGATGGGAAAAGTTTGCCAACTCTCTATTATTGAGGATTGCCTTACGGGTGGTTTATGTGGCCCCTGAATTAACATTATCGATTATCAATAGTATCAATAGTCAGCCACTGTTTGAAAATCATGAAGATTCCAATAAACTGAATTGGGATCCCACCACGTCCAATATTTATTTCCGAAATCCCATTTTGGTGACAGAAGTCTTCAATAACACGCGCATGTCTAAAACAATCGTTGATTTTTTGGTTGAAAATAATGATCCAAGGTTGCCGTTTTTTGTGAAACCAGCTAAATCAGATGGGGCTTATCGAGGGTTGGCCAATGGTCTTGATCCGAACGAGCAATCAGTATTTGATCAAGATCATTTTGATCAGTTTAGTCGAGTAGGAGAAGCCTTTTTAGAAGATGATGGAGCGACTTATAATTTGCATTTTGCTGAAGTATCTTTTTTGAAAGCTGAAGCCGCCATGCGTGGGTATCTAGGTGGCGATCCGGAGGTTTATTATTATCAAGGCATTAGAGCTTCTATGGAAATGTATGGAGTAACGGATGACCAGGCTGTCGAGAGCTACATCAATCAATCCCAAATCAAGTATGATGAGTCAAGAGCCCTTGAGCAAATCATCACTCAAAAATGGATGTCGCTTTGCATGAATGGTGTTGAAGCTTGGTTTGAAAAACGACGTACGGGATTTCCCATTTTAGCTCCTTTGGAGTATATGGGGACCATCAATGAAGGACAATTTCCTAGAAGACTAACTTATAGTGATGCTGAAAGAAGGCTCAATGGAGAAAAGTTAGAAGAAGCCATCAATCGTATGGGAGGTGATACCCAGCAGAATAGAGTGTGGTGGGACAAAAATTAAACGTTCATGACTACTTTTAAAACCTCGAAAACATAATATGATCGAAATGAAAAATAATTTTAAACTATAAATCTTTTGTATGATGATTAATTCAAAAAAAACTTTTGTATGGGTTTTTGCTTTTTTGTTGGCTTTTGCAGCTTGTGAAAAAGATGACCCAAAATCTGACGAAGCTTTCATTACGGGCTTCACTTTAGCCGGTGTAACAGCCACCGTTTCTGGAAGTTCGATTACACTGAGCGTCCCTTATGGCACGGATATCTCGAGTTTGAGCCCAACCATCTCGAATTCGTTGGCTTCGACCATCACCCCTGCGGCAGGAACAGCAAGAAACTTTGGTTCTCCAGTGACTTATACCGTGACGGCGGAGGATGGCAAAACCTCTAATTCGTATACGGTGACGGTGACGGTATTGGATCCCGATTCGGTGGCTATTGCTAGCTTTAGTATTCCAGACGTTGATTCATCAATCGATGAATCAGCCAAGACCATCACCGTCAATGTCTTTGAAGGTACCGATGTCAGTGCACTAACGCCAAGCATCACCACGATACCAGCTGATGCTACTTTAAATCTGGGGGGGGGTACCAGCCTTGATTTGAACTCTTCTGTCACCATCACTGTTTCTGCTGGTTCAAAATCTGAAAGCTACACGGTTTCGGTTAACTTTTTAGCCACAGGATTTGATGCTGAAAGTCCTGTGATTTTATTTGATGCTGGTGCGACATCTAACAGTCTTCCACCTGAATTAGGCGATACTGGTGATAGTTATAGGGGTTTCTCGCTAAGCAGGGAATATGTTTATGTTGCGCATAAAGATGACAAAGAGATATATTATTGGAAAATAGATGGAACGAGTACATCGGCTGGTAAATTGAAAAAAAATGATGTTGTCTCTGGAGGATGGGCTGAACTTGCTGATGTCGTGGCAACCGAAAATGGAATCGTTGCAAGTAATGCACATTGGAATAGTGATAACGACTTTAAAGTTTACAGATGGAGGGATAATGATGCCGATCCAGAATTAATTCTTACTTATCCTAATACTTGGGACGGGAAAAATATTCGTCTAGGAGATAACATTAATTTCGTTGGTAATCCATATGGTGATGGATATTTATTAGTGGTTTTATGGGGAGGATGGCCATCACAAATTCCAAACAATAATTTTGTCTTGATTTGGGATATAGAAAATGGTTCCATCACTAATGCTGAAACCCCTCGTAGAATCGAATTTACTGAATTAAACGTAGCAGGAAATTATGGTTATGTGGAAGCAGTAGATGATATCAATGACAGCTATCTTTTAGTCAATGGAGCTAATATTGTTCCAACATTATATGATCTCGATGGCACACAAAAATTGACGGCAGTCGAAAGCGATGCAATTCCCGTGAGAACTTTTGGTGGTAAAATCTTTGAATTCAATCAAAAAAGGTATTTAGCGGTTGCAACCCCAGGATCTGAAGGAGGTGATGTGAGGGATGCTGCTATTTTAGTTTATGATATCACTGGGGGTAGTTTGGTTGAAGCATTTAATGCCATCAATGCTGAAAATGTTGAATCTAAATTGGTCCTTAATTCTTCTTTTGGACAAAACGTTAATGGCAATCAAGCGGCTGATATTGATGTGTTTGTCGATTCGAGTGGTGAGCGAGTAGTAATCATGGGTGGAGCTGCAAATAATGGATTTCAGGTGATTGAGCTTAAAAAAGCACAATAAAAATTTGAATGGATAACATATCTTCAAGAATTAAAACAATCAATTATATAAACATCTAAGTATTGTTGAAAAGTCTTCAATCAATCAATAAACTCTTTAGTTTTAACATCGTGACAGCATCAGTATTGATGCTGTCACTTTTATTTGTGTGTTGTTCGAATACCGATGACCGACTCACAGAAAAAAATATCTTGTCCTTTGAAATCAGTTCGGCTGATGGTGCGTTTCAAACGACAGCAACTATCAATCAAGAAAGTTTGCAAATCACCGCTACAATTCCCTCAGAAGTGGATATCGCCACCTTAATACCAAAAATTTCGGTTTCTCAAGGGGCTCGTGTTTTTCCATCTAGCGGAGAAAAAGTCAATTTCCAAGGAGGAACTGTTTTTACGGTAACGGCTGAAGATGGAAGTAAAGCCAGTTATTTTGTTTCTTTAACCCAGTTAAGCGGTCAAAATGAAATTCTTTCTTTTCAACTCCCAGATCTTTCTATTGATGGGATTGTCAAGGAAAATACGGTTGAATTGATTTTTCCGTATGGTACGGACTTAGAGTCCATTAAAGTAGATTTTAGGTTCTCGTCCAAAGCCAAATCATCGATTGAAAGTGGGACTAATTTGGATTTTTCGAAAGAAAATACCATTACCATCACTTCTGAGATCGGCCAATCTAAAGAGTATCGAATTATCACAATTGTTGAAGAAGCTAGTGATGAAAATCAACTTTTATCTCTTAATCTTCCGGATTTATTTCAGGAAGTAGAAATCGTTGACAACACCATTTCCCTTAGCCTACCATACGGTACTGATTTAGCTAACACCTCAGTTGAATTCACCTATTCCGAAAAGGCAACCGCTGTGATTCCCAGTGGCTCAGCAATTAACATATTTGACGATACCACTATAGTCATCACCTCGCAAAGTGGTCAAGAAAGAGTTTATGATTTTGATATCACTTATCAGGAGCAAGAAACAGGGGTTCGAGGCGTCTGGTTGACCAATGTGGCTAGTGATGTACTCCAAAGTAGAGAAAACATCATCATCGCAATGGAAAACCTCAAAGCATTGAATTTTAACACCGTTTTTGTGGTGGCATGGAACAAAACCCAAACACCACATCCTAGTGAAGTGGTGACGAAAACTCTTGAGCCATTAAATAAATCAGATCTCATGACGCGATTTGATTCGACAAGAGATGTTCTACAAGAGGTGATTGAAGAAGCTCACAAAAGAAATATCAAAGTGATTGCTTGGTTTGAATACGGCTTTGCATCCCAATTTGGGGATAGCAATGGTGGCAGAAATGTAATTCTTCAGGCGCATCCTGAATGGGAAAGCAAAGATGCTGCTGGAAACATTGCCCAAAAAAATAATTTTTATTGGATGAATGCCTTTCATCCTGAGGTACAACAATTCATGACTGATTTGATATTGGAAGTAGTAGAAAATTATGATGTTGATGGCATTCAAGGGGATGATCGATTGCCTGCGGTAACCTCTACTTCGGGTTACGATGACTACACCATTGAAAGATACATGAAGGAAAATAATGGCAATCGACCGCCCAATAATGCTAAAAATGATCGATGGCTCCAGTGGCGATCTGATATTTTAAGTGATTATGCTGAAGATCTGTATGCAGCCGTCAAAGAAATGGACCCAAAGTGTTTGGTTACTTTCTCACCGAGTCCTTTTCCTTTTTCCTATAGTGAATATTGCCAAGATTGGCCTGAATGGATTGATAGAGATGTTGTGGATATGATTTCACCTCAGTTATACCGTCGTGATAGCCGAGGGTTCAATGAATATCGCTTTTTGTTTAATTCCAATTTATCTTATGCTAAAAACAAACTCAAGATATTCTATCCTGGCGTGTTGTTGAGGATTGGAAATTATATTCCTTCAGATCAATATTTAGTTGATGTTATCAGACATCACAGAAGCCAAGGAGTGATGGGGGAAGTCTTTTTCTTTTATGAGGGGATTGGAGCCAAAAAAAAGGTTTTTGAAGCTCTTTATGCTGGTGAAGCCATCTTTCCGAAAGATTTACATTTGCGATAAATCCACTTTAAAGTTTTAGAGTCAAGTTAGATTTTTTGGTTCTGCCATTATTTATGTGGATGAAGGCATCAGTGATTCCAAAATGAAAGGCATTTTCTTCGAATGAATCCGAACGATTCCTACGCATTATTTCAAATCCATTTAGATTGGTCAGATATGTCCTAGTTCCCTAAACAGAAGCACCATAAAATCAAGTTTTTCCTTATGATTTATCTTCAGTGTGGGAAATCTAAATTTTTCGCTCCGGCTCATCAATTGTGTAGGAGTTAGGTTTTTTGGCCGTGAAAAATAGAATTCGTATTTCTCAAAAATGAGTTTTTAACTCTTCCTATAACTTACCGTTGTCGATTTAATTTAGTGGTTGATGTGATGGTATCTGAGTGATCTATCCCCTAATTTTAGAGTCCAAGTGATTTTTCTGTTTTCAATACTTGATGAATGTTGCCATGGCCGCGTATGGAAAGGGTTGACAATCTTTTATGCCTCCTTAAAACAAGGAAGATACGACAAAAAACAAGCAATCATGTGGGGTGTATTTGTGAAACATAGTTCATTAGAGATGAACCCATATTTCGGGTTAAGGTATTATTTTTTTTTGAAAAATGAATCAAAAGGATATGTTCTGACGAAGTTTTTAATTTTGCTTTCATAAAATTTAATAGTTATGTTGTCACCGAGAGAACAAGCCATAGTCATTAAAGCCATGGGAAATTTAAAACCAACCAAAATGGCTTTCAGCGATTTTGATCGAGATGAAAATGAGATAGAAATCTTATGCGATTTAAAAGAAACCCTAGTATATTAGATTTAATGGGCGTCATTGTTTATTTAAAAGAACAATTTAATCAAGAAGTTTATCTAACTTCTTTTCATTGTATTCCTCCAGCCATTAAAGAAGATACTTTAAAGGAAGCACAATTTTTTTTTGATGAAAGCAAGACAGCAAAGGCGAATTCTGCTACAACTGGGGGACATTGAAAATTTATTCATTAAGCTGCATCAAGAATCAAAAGACATTTTATCAAAAGAAAAGTTTTTAGCCAAAGAAACGAAACAACTGGCTATTATCAAATTGACACAAGATATATGTGAAGTGGCGACAACCATCGTTAAAATAGACCGTCGATTAATAAAAAACTATCGAGATATAGAGTGGTTAAGCTTAAAAGAGCTTCGAGAAAAAATAGTCCATGAACATTTTAGAATTGATAAGGGAACGGTTTGGAATATGGTTGTTAACAATAGTATTCAATTAGAAAATAAATTTTTAAAGTTTAAAGAGTATATCAATTCACACGGGATTGATTCCAAAATTGAATCATTCAGTGAAAATGACTCCATACTATGAGATATTTTTTGGACTAGTTCTGTGCACTTAGATGGTATCCCAAAAAAGTACTTTCTACATGGATAAAAGAAGTAACAAGTAAATTTCGCAAACTCATTGAATTGAAAAAAAAGATTTGTTAAAAAAATAGCGAGAAAACGTGAGTACTAAAAAGTCTAAATTAGTTACAGATTTATTTTTTAAAGAGGATAAGATGATTGTTTACTATGAAGATGGTAGAGAACTGACAGTCCCTCTTGAGTGTTTTCCAAGACTAAGAGATGCTCGTCTGAATCAGCTTCAGAATTGGCGGTTCATTGGTGATGGAGAGGGTATTCATTGGGAAGAATTAGATGAGGATATATTAGTAGAAAACTTACTTGGTTAAAACGTATAACAAAATATTATCAAGACATTCAAAAATGGATTGTGAGCCTGTTCAGCAACGATAAATCAGATGATGACCACATCAAGACATTGGATTGATTCTGCATGAAGAATGTTTTGAAAGAAAATGGTTGATCAAAATATCAAATGAAAAGAGAAAAATACTTTCTCATGTTGTCTCTTTGTTTGAGGTTGTATAATAAATGGAGTAGCGACTCGTGATAGTGTATATGTCACTCAGCGATAAGATTCAAAAATTTAATACTAATTTGCATTTTAAACTACTTTTTAGAGTTAGGACAAAATGTTTGTGTTTCATATTGTATCTGCTTAGTCTAATGGCAATGAGATGAGAATCAAGTAATACACAATTCAGAACACAAATTGGTATAAGAATGACCGTTCCTAATCAGAAAGAAATCTGCAATACACCTTTGCAGTCAAGATTGACGAGATTTATCCAATATTTAGATGAGTTTTTGCTTGAAGCTACGATAGAAAAATTCCCCAATAATAAGATCTCGAATTTAGTGGAGAACTTTTAAAACGTCTCGGTGAAGTTGAAGCATATTTAAATGATGAAATCACTTTTGAACGTGATTCACTTTTGGGAGATGCCATTCGAGACTTGATAAATAAAATCTCGTAATCTATCTCGCTTTGAAGGTAATAAAAACTGTTTTTGAAGGATATGGTCTCAAACCATGGATACCAATACTTTCAGAGCCGATATCATTTAGTCATCTGAATGAAGCTATTTTGATTTTTCAATGTTTATTTCTTTGGTTAGCACGAAAGACCAAAAAATAACCATCAACTGTTCAAGGAAACACTCTCACAAACTAGTGAATTTTTGTGGATATATCAATAAACATTTCTGTATATTGGCTAAAATGATATTCATCGGTAAGAGTCAATAGCTCTTGGATACTTATTTTCGTGCAATGAAAGACAAAGTGAAACCAAGTAAAGGCCCCTACGATAGTTGCCATATTGCTAATTATCTAATAAATCTCGCAAAAGAAAAAGAAGAAGCAATATCTATTATGAGATTATTAAAGCTTGTTTACCTTTCTCATGGTTGGAACTTAGCTAACTACGGCAGGCCTTTGTTAATGGATCCAATTAAAGCTTGGAGATACGGTCCAGTTGTTCCAGCAATTTACTACATGTTTCGAGGGCAAGACAAATATAACTTGGCCCAAATTGATTGTGAAAAACCAAATGATATTGATGAGGAGTCAAAGCAATTAATGGATAATGTTTTCGAGTATTATAAAACATATAACCCTTACCAACTTATTGCTCTTACCCATGAAAAAGGTAGTCCATGTTGGCAAATATATAATATTCAGAATCATGATAAATTCATTCCAAATGATTTAATTAAAAAGTTCTATAAAAGAAAATTGAAGTGACCATATTAAATTTTGGAGATGAAAATAAGGGAAGAAAGAGAAGATAAACAATTAGACCTTGATTTTGAAACAGATTCAGAAAAGAATTTAAAAGCGAGACATTTCAGATACTGGAGGATGGATGGTCATTTTCTTCGTGCTGATCAGCATTGGTTTGATTTTTTACATTGAGTTTATAATTCTAACTAAAACGATATCCAAAACAAACTCATCAGCTGGGGACAACGGTCTCAATAATTTGTTATTTATTCCTCCGCTAGCTGCAATTACCTTAATCATACTGTTTGTGCTCAATAGTGTAATTTAAGCAACCTAAAAGAAAAAATAAAGATGGGGCTATCGATAAAAAAGAAATCTCAGATTACATTAGGTCATATCTGCTCATTGAAAGACTTTTAAATCGATGAACCACAGAGTATCGTCAAATTATTCGAAATAATTAAAACAAAATGTGTTGTGGACTGAAGGCGTTGATTTTAATCATAATAAATAGTTGATTAACAACAACACCGATGATTTTTATATACTGTACATCGTTTTCTCGAAATTCCGATTTATGTGCTACAAGACCTATCATAGTGAGCCCCCCTCTCAAAGGCGAACCCAAAAAAATCACTCAAGACCATAAAGAAGGCCAACGTGAAAATCATGAGCTTCAAGCCAAAAAAAAACGATCATGAGAAACAACCAAAAGACAGCCCCAATGCAGACCATGAAGCCTCTTGGTTCAAGAAGAGAAAAAAACGATGATGGGTATAAACAGCACATTGCCACTACCAGAAAAAGCTTCACTTTAGGGAGGTATACCGCTGTGGCCAATGAGCATGACCGTCAGGGCTACAACTCAACGGAAAGCCTTTCGGTAGAGGAACGAAAAAGAATCTTGGCCGATAAAGACGACCAATCGAAAAAAATGATAGAGTACATGGGCAGTGAATCTTTCGCTACAAGCCCTTGACTAAGCCACAAAAAGGGTGAAACAAAGCCAGGAGTCAGAACGTTGGGTGGTCGAACAGACCTTTAGCGATCTGGATCGCTTGGTTCCATTATCAATGGAAGAAATCACCAGGCATGATGGATTTAATGCTAACCTAAAAAAACATCAAGAAAAAAAAAGTCATCCCATTGGGATCAAAAATGACAGAGTATGGAACCGAAAAAGCTAAAATTGGAGGAATATTGTGAATTTTTGGAGGAAATCAACATCGAATGAGTGGATCCATTGGCTGAAAAAGAAAAAATGGGTTCCCCGTGACATCCAATCTTTTTGATTTTACATTTTATTCAAAGCTCCCTTAAGATAGGATAGAGAATTATTGCTAATTTTAATGTCTAAACCGATTTGCTATGAGTGCTCAAGACTTAAACTACCATGAAAATCAAGAAAGAATTGAGAAATTAAAGGATGAGTTTAATTACTATTTAAACAATCAACAAAAATTAGCCCTTAGATATGAAGGGCAGTTTGTTGTAATAAAAAATCATAATATAATAGGTAATTACGAATCAATTGATAAAGCAATAAAAGAAACTTTGAAAAAACATGAGTTGGGGACCTTTATAACGCAATATTGTTCGGCAGATGTCGATAGCACAAAATGCAATGTTCACTCGAGTTCAAGGTTTTTTCAAACACTCCATTAAGTGGGAAATAAAATAGGTCAACGTTCTTTCACTGTCCAAATGAAGGGCATAGCTAAAGAACTAAAGTAAAAATAGCTTCTGTCATTAAAACGCACAAAATAATCAATAATGAGTGTGATGCTATTTGGGATACGGGGGCTACAAGGACAATTGTTTCACATAGGATAGCCAATAATTGTCGCTTAAAGGAAGTGGGTTTTATGAATGTAGTTGGCGTAAGTGGAAAACCACAAATAATCCCCACATATTATGTTAATATATATTTACCAGGCCCCGTTATATTTTCTAACCAACTTGTAGGGGCTCATACTTTATCTATGGATTATGATGTAGAGACCTTTGAATAATGCAAAATCAAAAAAAATGGGGTATGATGAGGAAATTATT
>JAPOSZ010000010.1 GCA_026709415.1 Flavobacteriaceae bacterium | reverse complement strand
TAATTTCCCCATCACACCCCATTTTTTTTGATTTTGCATTATTCAAAGGTCTCCAATAGTTGTAAAACAATCCACTAAACTTATAATAGCAAAAGCAAAGGGACATATACCCCTAACCTTTCAAAAACAGCCCTAAAAACACGAGCCAATAAGTACAATCTTATTTATCAATTTAGTTATGAGTTAATCAATATGTCCCTATATACCATCAATTCGATACGATCCATCATTGAGGAAGCTCATCAAATAAGGGAATCCAACACTTGAGCTTAACATTAGTATTCAGGGAATTTGTGACGAGAGGCGTTCCTCTGTTGATTGAAATTTAGAGCTCTCCATGACAGCCTACTATACCGTGTAACCGAGTATTAAAAAGACAATCAAACTGAGCAAACCACTGAGCAGTACATAAGGCAATTGAGTCAAAGCGTGAGCCATATTATTACAACCGGAAGCACTAGCACTCAAAACAGTTGAATCACCATAAAAGCATGCGTGTGATCCGAAAGTACCCGCACTGATCACCGAACCGATTGCTAATAATAGATTGACTTCTAAACTCTGAGCCAGTGGAATGATGATCGGAAATGAAATAGCATAGACTCCCCAAAAAGAACCCGTCGCAAAAGCAACCAAACTGAGTGAAACAAAAGCCAAAGCTGGTAATAATTCCTTGGTTAAGACTGGGGATACCACTTCAATGATATAATCAGTCAATCCAAGGCCATCATTCACTTCTTTTAGTACAAAAGACATCAAAACAATAGCCAAAGCATAAATCATGCTTTTGAAACCTTTAAAGATACCTTCCACCGACTCAAGAAGAGAATTAACTCTAAAAACACTATAGTAGATGACTGTAAAAAACAAAGCAAATAAGATCCCTTTTAACGCATCAATATCAAAAAAGATTGTTGCCCCAATTAAGACCATCATGGGCAATATAAAATGAGCTATTTGGGGATTTTCAGTTTCCTGAGATTTAACAAGAATATCGATGGATTGAGATCCCTTGGGAACCAACTCACCGCTTTGAGCTCTTCTTTCTGACCTTTTCATGGATCCCATTAATGGGATCCAACCGATTGAAACCAAGGGAACCACTAGCACCGCAATCCAAGCGTACAGTATAAATGGAATGATTTGAAAATATAGTTCGATTCCTTGTCCAACCGCCGCTAAACCCTGGTTTTCCAATAATCCAGAGATAAAAATAGCCCATGTGGATAGTGGAATTAAAACACAGATGGGGGCTGCCGTTGAATCCACCACATAGGCTAACATTTCTCTTGAAACGTTGTATTTATCGGTGAGTTTCCTCATGGTACTTCCAACGGTTAGCGCGTTTAAATAATCGTCAATAAAAATGACTAACCCCAACATCCAGGTTGCAATCAATGCGCTTTTTCGCCCTTTGACAAGTCGAAGCATCATGGTCGAAAACGCTATGGATCCTCCAGAGGCTGTCAGTAGAAAAATCAACGAACCAAATAACCCGCAGACCAAAGTGACCCACCCAATAGTGGGGTCTTGCATCACAGAAAGCAAGGTATCAGACGCTGTAGAAAAAAACTCCGTTGGAGACAGAATAATAAACCCTAAGAGACATCCCCCTAAGAGCGATTCAAACGTTTTTTTACTCCAGATGGCCAATCCAACAACAAAAGCCGTCGGTAATAAACTAATGAGGCCATAATGATCCACTATAGTATCTACTGAGATTTTTTTAAGTATGGATAAACGGTTTCAAATACGTCTTCTTCAACGCTATAAAAGGTGGAGTTATTACCATATTCAAATGCTTGTTTTTTTCCATTGGTGATAAACACAATGCCTGTTTGTGATTCTATATCAAAATATAAATCACTGAGTAGTCCATAAGCAATTCCAGGATGTCCCACCATATTGAACCCCGGAAAAACAATGTCTTTTCCTGGCTGGTTAGTCAACACATGAATTCCCAAACCATAAGCATTAAAAAACTCATCCCATGTGTCCCCATTGGAACCATCATAGGACCATTGAATTTGTAGCATTTGATCCAAACTAGCTTTGGATATGATTTGGTTTCCATTAACCGTTCCTTGGTTCAAAAACAACTGTGTCAATCCCACCAAATCTTCTGTCGAAGCTCTTAAATTCCCTTGGGGGCCAAATAAAAGTCCATTTTGCCCAAGCTCATATCCCTCAAAAACTCTTGGAATGGGTGAATTCTTTCGATAATCATCGATCTGATTGACCCATTGATTATCTTGATATCGATACAATCCGGCCAATGGATAGGTATCATGAATCTCACTGAAATTAAATGATGCCGTGATGTTAAGTGGTTGGAAAATATGTTCTTGGGTATACACATCAAAACGTTGATTCGCCACCTTTTCAATAACAGAAGCGACCAGTCCCCAAGTACAATTCGTATAAGTGAAATAAGTGCCTGGTTTTCTACGATCAAACATGCTCTCCGTATAATATTGTCCATCCCCTTGAAATAATGCTGAAAGATGCAATTTCTTTTCAGTCATGTGAGCAGCAAAATTTGAATACTTCTCCCCATCTCGAATGCTACTGGTATGGGACATCAATTGGCGAAGAGTGATAGGAGTATGGGGATGATTTGGGTTTCTCAGTTTCCATCCTAAATATACCGAAACATCTTCGTCCAAATGGACCAAATCTCGCTCAACCAATTGCATGATGGCCAATGAAGGAATGATTTTAGAAATGGAAGCGATTCGAAATTTGGTTGACCCATTTAAATTTTCATCGCTATCTGGATGAATCGTTCCAAAATGCTTTTGGTAAGATAACTGACCCTTTTCTATCAATACGACTGAAAGTCCCAATAAATCTTGATCGATAAACACTTCATTGAGTTGTTGGTCTAATGGTTCATCACTTATCTGGTCTTGGCTCTTGGATTGATTTGATTGGCAATTAGTCATCCCCCATAAAATCCCAAGCATTAAAACATGGCTCGCCAATGTTGAAGAACTCATTTTCTATATGGCAGGTTGATGGATGGTAATGCAATGAATACCACCACCCCCAAGGTTAATAGGCAGGGCATCCATCATGTATATTTTTCTGTTGGGAAAGGCATCCTGCAAAATTTGCTCGGCTTTCAAATCTTGTTTTTTGATTCGATCCGAACAATCTCCACGACAATATTTTTGTCCCAGCACGACTTTATTGGCAATAATAAAATTTAAATAACTAGCCGCCGCAACCACTTTTATGGTTTGCCCTGCTGGAAATTCTATGCCACTTTGATAATCTAAGGTCTTGATATAATCATAAACCTCATCCCCTGGCCCCATATCCACAAAAATGGGATCAGGCATCGGAATTCGAATAATTTTAAATTGATTCCCATTGATATCGGTGGCCTTTTTTAAAATTTCATGATTTTCTTCTAATCGACGGTGATTCTCAATGGCTATAGGATCATTCGATGCCAGTTGTAAAGAATCAACTTGTGCCAGTAAAATAGTGGAGTCATTGACAAAACGAGCAAATTCATCAATATGACCATTGGTTGTCACGGTTGTATAGGCTCTAAACCCTTCATTGGTTTCTAAAGGACCCAAAAACGTGTGTTCATCTTCTTTGAGTCCCTCTTTGAGCCAGATGGTTTTTTGAGTTCCCAGCACCCGTGAATATTCTTCTTCTAATTCTGTGAGAGTTAGCGTTGGATTACGTTCTGCTTCCACTTTTTCGACCGTGATGAGTACGCCTTGTGAATTAATTTCTCGATTCCCTCCTTCACTGATGATATTGGATTTCACTGTTGGTAATCCCAAATACTCTGCAGCTTTTCGATCAAAAGCTTCTTCCACCAAATTATCGGGGTCTGATGAATCAGCATATCCCCATAAATTAAATTCAAAATCAGTGACTCCCAGTTGTCCATCCTCTAGCATGACAAAGACGGGCCCCATATCTCGAGCCCAAAATTGAATGGAAGGAATAAAAGCAAAATGTAAATGATCATGAGTTCGAACATCAGGAGATAGATAGTTTAAAGCATCTTTATAAACTAAAGAATCTGCAACGGCCAATACTACTTTTTGACTTTCAAGGGTTATTTCCAATAATTGGCTGACCACTTCAGAATTTGATTTTCCTTGCTTGTGATCATAGGGATTCCATATAAACCACAGTGCCTCTTGTTTTTCGTATTCAGCAGGAGTTCTCACCACTGTAAGAATATCTTCCGTTTCATTATAAGAGACCAACCCTGATAATAGAACGACATTAATGATAACGAAAAGTGAAAAAGTCATTATGTTATTAGCATTCATAAAGCTAAATTTCCATTAATACTTTATCAATAGCTATTGATAAAATCTCAACCAGTTGGTCAATTGATTTTTGGTCAAAAGTAAGTGGAGGAGATAAAATAATCATCGGTCCGATGGGACGAACAATCACTCCAAGAGATTTAGCATACTGGTAAATTTTATCACTCACATCATAAATATTATCGTCGAAGATCTCTTTTGTGGTTTTATCTTTTACAAATTCAATTCCAATCATAAAATGGCTTCCTCGAACTTCACCGACAATCGGATATTTTTCAAGTGTTTTTACGGTATTTAAAAAATATGGATGTAATTGTTGAACGTGTTCTAAGAGATTTCTTTTTTGTAGGATTTCAATATTGACCAATCCAGACCAACAAGCCAATGGGTGACCCGAATAGGTAAATCCATGAGAAAAATAGGGATTTGACTTTTTGGGCTGACTGATGACATCATAAATACTGTCTGAAATCATCGTCGCTCCAAGGGGGATGTATCCGGAAGAAATTCCTTTGGCAAGCACTAGTATATCGGGTATGATGCCAAAATGACTTTCTGATGCCACCATATGACCTAATCGACCAAATGCCGTAACCACTTCATCGGATATATACAAAATTTCGTATTGAGAGCACATTGCTCGGACTCTAAGGAGGTAATTTTTGGGTGGGACAATAATCCCTCCGGCGCCCATGATGGGTTCAGCAATCAATCCACCAATATTTTCAGGCCCGACCGATTCGATTTTTTCTTTTAATTCATCGATTAAATAGTCGCAAAACTGACTTTCTTTAATACCCTTTGGCTTGCGATAACTATAGGGAGCAGAAACTGTCACCGTTAATTCATGAAGTGGTAAATCAAACCCAATATGAGTTGAAGATATACCTGTTAGTGCATGAGATAAATAGGTGCTTCCATGGTATCCTAGATTTCGAACGATTATTTTTTTCTTTTTTGGCTTGCCCAATAGATTGAAATAGTAATGAATGATTTTGATGGCTGTATCATTAGCCATAGAGCCGCCAGTTGAAAAAAATGTCTTATTGATTGGTTTGGGTGAATATTGAGCTAAGATGTGGGCCAATTCTGCCGCTGGAGGCGATGAGGCTCCTCCAAATGTGTTATAATATGCCAGCTTAGAAGCTTGCTGGGCAAGACTCTGAGCCATTTCTTGATTTCCATGTCCAATATTGACACACCATAAACCAGCCATGGTGTCTAAATATCGTCTGCCTTGATTGTCTTCAATGAAGTGATCTTTTCCAGATACAAAAATGGTTGATCCTCTTTTTTGAAACGATCGAAAATCAGTATATGGATGTATCAAATGGTTTTTATCCTTTACCCAATAATCACTGCTCGGCATGAGGCTTTTCATATGTCTTTTTGAAATCAAATTAAGCCCTCAAAATAGCAATAACGGATTTATACCGAATTGTTTAGAATACATTAACCTTTCGTCCATTGATTTAGTTCTAATCTTTAGCCAATTCATCTCTATTTTAACGAAGATAAAACTATATATATCGTATAATACATTTGAGTGATTTCTGAGGCTATATTTAAAAATTAAAAAAGGGATTGATTAGAAAATCAATAATTCTGAGGGGCTTAAGGGGTGATAGACCGTTTTAGTTCTTATTTCCGAAAATAGAGGGAGTTACAATAACTCCCATTTAAATATGAATAGGATTTGATATTTGTAATAACTTATCATATAAGACCGTAATCTTGGTTATCACTAAGTCTCGTTGTATTTGCGTTTTTTGTATCGCATCATTTTGGGGGGCAATCTAATCGAACAAACTGTAGAATGCAAATGATTTATATCGTAAGGTTTAGATTGTCGTAGTTCAGTTATTGCTTCATTACAAAAATTAAAAATATGTCTGTGTAAATCATGCACACAGCCATCACTGCCTATAAATTGACTTCTAAATTCTATAATTTCTTTAATTAGTAGAGATGTTATTTCTGTTCTGTACCCCAAAATTAGGACAACGATTAAGCAAATTTAAATTACGTTCCATATTCAACTGTATAATGTAATATAAAAATTAACAGTTGATTATTTGACTTGGGGGAGGGGAGCTAATTAATTGAAAAGGATATAATTCCTTTCCATTTCTATATTGAATGAGCATAAACCAATTCCAATGGACCTCATCATAGTTGTGTAGCATGACTATTTTTCTTCAGTTTTTATTTTATAGAAAATAAGTCATTAGAGAGCTACTTAATCTTTCATTTTGGAGCCTTTTATCCCTTTCCATACAAATGATGATAGGAATGTCTCTTCCAAGATCAATAGCCTGCTTGAGGTTGTTCACCTTACACTAGATGCTTCAACTTATCATAATTTTGAATTGACTTTTTTACGACACCTTATTAGTGTTTTGCTTTAATTTCAAATCTCTTGATAATGTTAAGGATTAATAGCCAACGACTTTGGAATCGAATTCATACCATGGCTCAAATTGGAGCTACCCCTAATGGTGGTGTCAATCGGTTGGCTTTAACCCACCAGGACAAGCTTTGTAGAGATTTGTTCATTCAGTGGGCAAAGTCTATTGGATGTCAAACTCGAGTTGATTCAATGGGAAACATATTCGTCCGTTTGGAAGGGTTGGATCATACGCTCCCACCCATTTTATTTGGTAGTCATCTAGACAGTCAACCCACTGGTGGTAAATATGATGGCTCATTGGGGGTCCTGGCCGGTTTGGAATTAATTGAAACCTTAATCGAAAACAACTACGTGCCAGAATATCCACTAGAATTGGTGTCTTGGACTTCAGAAGAAGGAGCTCGGTTTACACCGGCCATGATTTCATCTGGCGTCTTTGGAAATGTGTTTTCACTCGATTATGCCCATAACAGAACCGATGACAATGGGATGACCATTAAAAAGGCTCTTGAAAAAATTGGTTACTTAGGCAGAGAGATTCCATACAATAGAAAGTGCTCTGGATATTTTGAATTACATATTGAACAAGGACCGATTTTAGACAAACAAAAAAAATCGATTGGTATTGTCCAAGGGGTCCAAGGAATTAGATGGTATGAATTAACGGTTAAAGGGCAAGAAGTGCATGCCGGTCCTTTTCCCATGAATATGCGAAAAGATCCCATTAGAATATTACCAACCATCTTGACCTCACTCTATAATTTAAGCAACCGATTTGGGGAAGATGCTCGCTTGACGATTGGGAAAATGAATACCGTCCCAGGAAGTCAAAATACCGTTCCTCACTCCGTTTCAATTGCCATCGATATAAGACATCCTCATCAAGACATTTTAACTCAGATGCATCATGGTGTGAATCAAATCATTAAAGAATGTCAAAATTCAACCGATTTAGAAATCAAAATCCAAGAAATATGGCATTGTCCTCCAATCGCCTTTGATTTACAATGCATCCAGGCGATTAAAAAGGCGACCCGTTCATTGGCATTAAGTTCTTTAGAAATGGTCAGTGGCGCAGGACATGATGCAGTTTATCTTTCTAAAGTAACGCCCACAGCCATGATTTTTATTCCTTGTAAAGATGGGATTTCGCATAATGAAAGAGAATCCATTACAAAAACAGATGC
Source organism: Flavobacteriaceae bacterium (assembly GCA_026709415.1). Classification (GTDB taxonomy): domain Bacteria; phylum Bacteroidota; class Bacteroidia; order Flavobacteriales; family Flavobacteriaceae; genus Bin25. The sequence goes on along the minus strand of JAPOSZ010000010.1, from coordinate 34,214 downwards.
TGTCAATGGAGCCAATGTTCTACTTTGGTCTATTCTACATTATATCGATCACTTGTCTTCAAACAAAACCTAGATGTCTCATTCTTTCACATTATCAGATAAAACAATAGCCTTTTTAAAAGAACCCAAAAAACTTTTGATTCATGGACAGTGGGTGGCACCTCTAAACAAACAATATTTTGCGGCCATCAATCCATCGAATAACCAAGAGATTTCACAAATTCCATTGGCTGAAAGTAGTGATGTCGACCATGCGGTTGATTCCGCCAACAAATCCTTTGAAAATCATTGGAAAACAGTATCGGCAGTTGATAAATCCTCTTTAATGTTTCGATTGGCTGAGCTTGTCAAAAGAGATAAACAAACCTTGATGGAGCTGGAAACTCTTGATAATGGAAAACCTTTAAGCAAAGCCCAGTATGATATGGATGCCTGCATCCATCATTTCCGATATTATGCTGGTTGGGCTACCAAAATTGAAGGAGCTACCTATCCTGTTTCAAAAGATGCTCTTGTGTATACTCAAAAAGAGCCATTAGGCGTTGTTGGATTAATTGTCCCTTGGAATTTTCCTCTCATGATTGCATCATGGAAACTAGCCCCTGCTTTGGCCTGTGGGAATTGTTGTGTTTTAAAGCCTTCTGAAAAAACATCGCTTTCGGCGCTTTATTTGGGAAAACTTATCCAAGAAGCTGGCTTTCCAAAAGGGGTCGTCAATATCATTACTGGCAATGGAAACCCGACTGGTATCGCATTGGTAAGACATCAACAAGTAGATAAAATCAGCTTTACGGGGTCCACAAAAACTGGAAAGTTCATCAGTCAACAAAACGCACATAGTACCCTTAAAAGAGTGTCTTTGGAGTTGGGAGGAAAATCACCTAATGTGATTTTTTCTGATGCTGATATAGAAAAAGTGATGCAAAGTCTTCATTGGTCAAGTTTTTACAACACAGGCCAAGAATGTACCTTAGGTTCTCGCGTTTTTATTCAAAAAACCATTTTCGATCAAGTCATTGACCAACTGCTCAAGCAATCCAAAAAACTGAGCATCGGTCATGGATTAGAAAATCCAGATTTGGGCCCTTTAATCGATCAGGAGCAATTCAAACGTGTCATGGATTATATCAAAAGCGGACAAAATGAAGGGGCTGAACTCATTTGTGGTGGGCATCGTTTAAATGATAAGCACTTAAAAGATGGCTATTTTATGGGACCTACTATTTTTTCACATCAAAATGACCGCTTAAAGATTGTCAATGAAGAAATTTTTGGCCCTGTGGTGGTGGTCTCTTCATTTGATTCCTATGATGAAGTGATTCAGCGCGCCAATGATTCTCCTTATGGATTGGCAGCAGGGGTTTGGACACAAAATCACTCCAAGGCGCTACGATTTGCCAATGATATCAAAGCTGGAACGATATGGATAAATGGATGGGATCAATTTTCTCCTGCAGTTCCTTTTGGTGGTTTTAAAGAAAGTGGCATCGGCAAAGAAATGGGGAAAAGTGCCATTGATTTATACACACAAGAAAAAACGGTGTGGTTCAACTATTAATGGAAGTTTCATGTGATGTCGCAAGGGATTGAATTAGGACATTTATCGACTGTATGGTCTCGACTGGCTGACTTTTATCCCGTCAAAGGTCGAGGAACTTATTTACATGATGCAAAAGGTACCCAATACATGGATTTTACTTCCGGGATTGGCGTGACCAATACTGGCCATTGCCATCCTCAAATTGTTCAATCCATACAAAAACAATCGAAGGATTTGCTTTTTGCGCAAATGAACTGTATGCTTTCTCCACTGACAAAAGCATTGGCTCAAAAACTCAATGAGCACACTCCTGATTCAATTGATCAATTTTTCTTTTCGAACAGTGGTGCTGAAGCTACAGAAGCCGCTATAAAATTGGCGAAATTTGCTAGCCAACGTCCCAATATCATTGTTTTTCAAGGCAGCTTTCATGGCAGAACTCATCTGACAATGGCCATGACCACTTCGAATACGGTATATCGTCGGGGATATCAACCTTTACCTGCAGGAATTTTTATAGCCCCTTTTCCGTATCCGGGTGATTATGGAATGGATGAACAATCTACGATTGATTACTGCATCGATCAACTTCAACATTTACTCAAGAGTCAAACCGATCCTTCCGAAGTAGCCGCCATCATCATCGAACCGGTACTTGGAGAGGGAGGTTATAAGCCTGTTCCAATGAAATTTCTTAGGGAGTTGAGAAAAATTTGCAATGACAATGACATTTTATTCATCATTGATGAAGTCCAAAGTGGATTTGGCAGAACTGGAAAGTTTTTTTGTCATCAGTACGCCAAAGTAAAACCAGATATCTTGGTCATGGCCAAGGGCATGGGTAGTGGATTACCCATTTCAGCCATTGGTGCCTCTAAAGAATTAATGTCACAATGGCCACCAGGGGGCCACGGCGGAACCTATGGTGGAGGTAGTTTGATTCCCATTGCAGTAGCCATCAAAACAATCGATGTCCTCATCGAAGAAAATTTAATTGAAAATGCCCAACTTCAAGGCACTTTTCTACGACAAAGACTCCAAGAGCTAGGTGATGTATACCCATTTGTCCATGATGTCAGAGGATTAGGGTTGATGGTAGGAGTTGAATTTAGTAACCCTGAAATAGCCAAAAAAGTACAATCTTTTTGTTTAGAACAAAAATTGTTGTTATTGACTTGTGGGACTCATTCAAATACCATTCGATGGATTCCGCCTCTGGTTGTAACCCATCAACAAATCATCCAATCTTTAAAAATTTTTAAAACGGCTCTGCAAGAAAGTATTGAATCTTAAAAATTTGATTTTTGAGGTCGTTAGTTGTTTTGAAGATATTTAGGAATTCATTACATAAAAAACAGTTGATTGCTTTTTTATTTAAATATCTATTAGATTTATTTCAATTTAATTAGCGAATTTTTAAAATTATTCATTCCTTTTAGAATATTTAAATTTTAATACAGACGTGGATTAATTTCGTGTTTTATTTAGAGATTTCCAAAAATCTTTTAACCTATTGAAGTGCCCAGAAACATTTCTACATTCTATCTCATGAGAAATCAGTCCGCGTTGTTAATTCGAAACCTAACCATTTTTTATATGCCAAATCAATCAATTAAGCATTTGATGTGTTTATTGTTAATGTTTCTTTGGGGGGGGGTATTTTTCACTCATGCACAACAGGTCACCGGAACAGTTGTTGAATCAACTTCTGGAGATCCTTTACCTGGAGTAAACATAGTTGTTCAAGGAACAAATCAAGGAACTCAATCAGATTTTGATGGAAACTTTTCGATTGCGGCTTCAGAAGGAGATACTTTGGTATTCTCTTATATCGGTTCATTAACACAAGAGGTTGTTATTGGATCATCACTTGAAGTTAATATTGCATTAGAACAAGATACCCAGCAGCTTACTGAAGTCGTTGTGAGTGTTGGATATGGTCTTCAGAGAAAGTCTGATTTAACGGGTTCTCTAGCCAGTATCGATGGCGACGATATTGCCAGATTACCTGTTTCAAGTTTGGATGCCGCTATACAGGGTAGAGCCGCCGGAACGTTTGTTTCATCCCCATCGGGGACTCCTGGAGGTGGATTGTCTATTCAAGTTAGAGGAAGCACTTCTTTATCCGCCAGTAGTGAACCTTTGTATGTCATTGATGGGATTCCAATGATTTCTGAAGATCTATCAGCTTTATTTTCTGGAGGGCAAAAAACAAATTCGTTGGCTGATATCAACCCAACCGATATTGCATCCATTGAAATACTAAAAGATGCATCCGCCACGGCGATCTATGGTTCGCGAGGAGCCAATGGTGTGGTATTGATTACCACCAAAAGAGGGAAATCGGAGACGCCTCGAGTCGAAGTCAATTCCTATTACGGATTTCAGGAAGTCACCAATGTCATCGATATGTTCACGTCTCAGGAACATTTGAAATTGATGAATGATGCAGCGCTGCAAGATGATCGAGATTTAGGGACTACTTATGGTGAAAATTATATTTCAGATCAATGGGGTTTTGATCCTGACAATCCTGAAATAGAAACGACCGATTGGTATGGTGCTATTTTTCGAACCGCGGCCATTCAAAGTCACGATATTTCACTCACTGGAGGAAATGACCAAACCCGGTATTTTACATCTCTTGCTTATTTTGATCAAGAGGGCGTTCAGATCGGACAAGGGTTTAAGCGTTTTAGTGCTCGCTTGAATTTAGATTCGAAAATCAACCATTGGCTCGATATCGGAACCAATGTCATGGTCAGTAGAACGGTTTCGGATAGAACAATCAATGACAATTCTTTATATGGAGTGGTCGTCAACACACTTGCAGGCGATCCACTAATGCCCGTCAGAGAAGAGGATGGGTCTTATGCCAATCCTTTCGATTATTTCGGTTGGTGGATGTTGGACAACCCTCTTTTGATAGCCGAACAATACAGTCGATTCACTAGAACCACTAGGGGATTGGGAACTATTTTTGCTGAAGTGACATTTTCTGATGCCATTCAATTTAGACATTCGACCTCTATCGATTACACTAGTGTCGTTGATGAGGCATACACACCGATGATTTCTAGAGAATCATCCAATGCTAATGCTGATGGATTGGGGTATTATGATTCACTAGAAGATTTTACATGGATTACTGAAAACTATTTCACGTTTACTCCAGATTTAGGTGACAAGCATCGACTAAATGCTGTTTTAGGAACTTCCTTTCAAGCCTCGGATAGAAATTTTTCTGATATCAACGCACAAAAATTTCCTAGCGATCAATTTGTCAAATTGGCGGTCGCCGCAAGTGTGACCACAGGTTCGACAAGCGGCACTCGTTGGGGATTATCTTCCTACTACTTCCGTTTTAACTACGGATTTGATGATAAGTATTTAGTTACCTTAACTGGACGAGCGGACGGTTCTTCACGATTTGGTTCGGATAACCGATTTGGATTTTTCCCTTCAGGATCTTTTGCTTGGAGAGCCAGTGAAGAAGATTTCTTGCAAGACTCCAATATCATATCCAATTTAAAACTGCGAGCAAGTTATGGCGTGACAGGAAATCAAGAAGGTATTGGCAACTTTGCTTCTAGAGGTCTCTATGGAATTGGTTCTTATCGAGCTGCTGCTACATTAGTCCCTATCCAGTTGAGTAATAAAAATTTAAGTTGGGAAAGTACTTCCCAATTCAATATCGGTGTTGATTTAGGAATTAAGAATCAAGTCAATATCACTGCAGACTACTTTGTCAAGCAGACTGATGATTTACTGCTTAATCGTCCGATACCTGGAATTTCTGGATTTGGATCTGTTAATGATAATATTGGAGAAGTCGAGAATAGGGGATTAGAATTTGCAATCAGTGGACAAAAAGAATTCGGTGATTTGACAATCGATAGTTCATTCAATATTTCCTTTATCACCAATGAAATCAAAAGTTTAGTTGTCAATAATCAAGTCGTTTCTGATTCACATGTTCTCAGTGAAGGGCATCCAATTGGTACTTTTTACCTCATCGATCATGATGGGGTTGATCCTCAAACTGGAAATATCCGCTGGAAAGATATTAATGGGGATGGAAAAATTAATAATGGAGATCGGACTATTGTTGGAAATGCACGTCCCGATTATTTTGGAGGTTCCAGTACTACCTTTAGTTACAAAGGATTTGATTTAAATGTCGTTTTCCAATTTATCATGGGACAAGAAATATTCAACCATAGTCGAGCCAGTTATGAAAACCTCGGATTTAATCGGCTGTCTGGCTCTTTTGTTTTGCCGGACGGAAACAATCATGCTTTAGCTAAAGAACGTTGGAAAAATCCGGGAGATCAAACCGATATTCCCAGAGCTTCGTTGACCAAGAAAAATTGGCGAGAATACTCATCCCGATGGATTGAAGATGGTTCATTCATAAGACTTAAAACAGTGACACTAGGCTATGATTTTGATTCTAGTATTACTGATAAATTAAATCTCAATCGATTGAGATTATATGTTCAAGGTCAAAATCTATTGACTTTTACCGATTACACTGGATTAGATCCAGAAGTTAGCCAAAATGCACGAGATTTGAGGCAAGCTGGAAATGATTTTGGGACACTCCCCCAAACCAAAAGTTTGGTTTTAGGTTTAAGCATTGGTATTTAATTGATGAAGATGATGAAAAAAGTATATTTTATATTAATAGTTTGTGTGACCATCAGTTCTTGTGATGTTTTAGAACCAGAGCTTCAAACATCATTGCCTACCGAATCCGCCATAGTTGACACTGGATCAGCTCAAGGGGTCTTAAGTGGAATCTATTCTTCTCTTCAAGATGCAGATTATTACGGGACTGAATATGTATTAAATCCTGATTTATTAGCTGATAATTCTGTTTTTGAAGGGTTTTATGACTCTCAACAAGAATTAGATAATAAAGTGGTCCCTATCAATAATTTATGGATTGGTAATTGTTGGGTTGATATTTATGAAGTCATCAATTCGACTAATTTTTTAATCTCAAAACTGTCTGAAATTGATGTTGACGATAGTATTTTGGGGGAAGCTCTCGCTTTGAGGGCTTTGGCCTATTTTGATCTCCTTAGAGTTTTTGGGGAGCACTATGATGATGGTTCTATTTATGGGTTACCCTTATTAACCGAACCCATACCGGAGAATGATTTTAACCAAATTCCTGATTTAGCTCGAAATAGTGTCGCTGAAACATACCGTCAAATCGTTAGTGATATAAACCAAGCCATTCCTCTATTAGCTGGCACGGGTTCTACTGGGGCCATCAGTCAGTGGGGTGCTTTGAGTTTGCGTGCTCGGGTGAATTTGTATCTCAAAAATTACCAAGCGGCATTTGATGATGCCAATAAGGTCATTACCGAAGGCGGCTTCAGTCTTGTTACCGATTTAAAAGTCTTGTATGAAGCCACTGAAGCCACAAAAGAATCGATTTTTGAAATTGAATTTAACGACCAAGATCAAAGTAGTTTCAATACTTTTCTCATTCGTAGAGACGAATACAATGCGGATGCTTCTCTGGTTTCATTTTTTGAAGATGGGGATAATCGAAGCAACTTTGTCAACGTTGTCAGAAATAGGAATAAATCAGGAAAGTATCCAAATAGCGACAATGCAAACAATGCCAAAGTGTTTCGTTTGGCAGAGCTATACTTAATTCGTTCCGAAGCTGCTGTTCTAAAAGATAATGATCCATCAGCAGGGATTGCTGATTTAAACATCATCAGAAAACGGGCTGGATTGTCAGAAATACAAAACCTATCAACCGTTGATGCTTACATCGATGCGTTGCTTTATGAGCGACGAGCCGAATTGAATTTTGAAGGCCATCGTTTTTTTGATTTAGTCCGTTTGGACAAAGCTGGTGAGGTCCTTAACTTGGAGGATTTTAGACGTGTTTTGCCAATTCCAAAAGAAGAATTACAAATTTCTGACGCGTTGGTTCAAAATCCAGGTTACGCATCCGAATAAAACAAATAGTTGTTGGTTCATGGGGTGTTGTATTGTTTTCAATGCAACACCTTTTTTTTGCTGAAATGAAATATAATTGGTCATCATCCAAAACTATTTATCGCATCTTTTACATCTTCAATATTGGCTTATATTCTCAAGTAAACTCTACCTAATCGGATTTAAGTTATGATGGGACAACGACCATCAGTCTAAATTTTCTACAAAACCATTCTCGATCAAAAGATTTTTGATGACGAAATCGGTTAAAACAGATTGAAATGATTGGCTCAATTTGACCGTTTGAATCACAGAGATTCCCAATTGTGTTGGATTATACAATACTAAAAAGGGATTCGAAAGAAATAACCTCTCATAGCCCTATTCGGTTCAAAAATGATCGTATATGGAGTCTGGAATGACAAAATCAAAGCAACATTGGACTTTTTTGGAGGAGATACACGCCAAGTAAGTTGATGAACATGACAAGTTATTCTCTCAAGAGTCGATTTTTTTTCAACTTTGCATGACTTAAACGTCTGAATATCATGTGATATCTGCATCTTTATAAATCTCAAAAAAAACAAAAATGACCATCGAGCAACTCCATGCGATCATCGATAATGGTGAAGATTCTAAGCATCAATTTAAAAGCCATGTCAAACACCCTGAAAGTCTTGCTCGAGAGATGGTTGCATATAGTAATTCTAATGGGGGAATGATTTTAATTGGAGTGACCGATAATGGTGAATTATCTGGGCTTACTCCGGATCATATCAAGCATATTAATCAACATATATCGAATGCGGTTTCGCAACATGTGAAACCCCCTATCAACGTGAATACACAAAACTTTACGTTACCCGGGGGAAAGGTCATCGTCATTTCCATTAAGGAGGGAGAGAATAAACCCTACACGGATCACAATGGGGATTTATATGTCAAGTCGGGGGCAGATAAGCGTAAAATAATCGCACGTGAAGAAATGTTGCGGATGCTCCAAAAAATGGGACACACTGATGCTACCTTAGTTCATGAAACTTCGGAATCTGATATCGACCGAGATTTTTTTAATGAATTCTTTGAAAATGAATTTGGCAAAAAGGCAGAGGATTTTAATGTGCCCTTTATTCAACTTCTTGAGAACATGAAATTGGCGAAAAAAGGGAATTTAAATTATTGTGGCGTCCTATTATTTGCCAAAAGACCACAGTTTTGGTTTCCGATTTTTATCGCCAAAGCAGTCGCCTTTCCCGGAGAAATTATTGAAGATGTTCATTACCTAGACAGTCGAGACATTAAAGGGAAACTTTCAGTTATTTTCGAGAATATGATGGGTTTTGTGCTCGCTCATATCAAACACCTACAAAACGGACAGGGATTTAATTCAATCGGGGAACCAGAAATACCAAAAATCGTATTAGAAGAGTTAATCACTAATGCTTTGATTCACCGAGATTACTTTATATCCGATTCAATCAAAATATTGGTTTTTTCAAATCGTATAGAAATTATCAATCCAGGACATCTTCCCAACAGAATGACCGTTGACAATATTAAAATGGGTGTTTCAACCATTCGAAATCCAATCATGGCCTCTTTTGCGTCCAAAATTTTACCGTTTCGTGGACTTGGAAGTGGAATCCATCGAGCACTTAGGGTCTATCCACAGATCCGTTTCATTGATGATCGAGTGACCAACACTTTCAAGGTGATCATTCAACGCCAGCAAAACTGAAAAGACTTGCTGGATTTATAGAATTAAATGATACAAGAAGATGCTCTTATCACGAAATGTAGTTTTGTCCCCACATTAAACTCAATTCACTAATAGCGAAATGAATCACAATCAATAATCCAAAAAATATGTCAGAAAAACAAAACATCGAGTATAAACAGAGTTGGCATGATGACCATCTAAAATGGATATGCGGTTTTGCCAATGCTCAGGGTGGTAAGATATGCATAGGCAAAGATGATGAAGGAAATTTTGTAGGAATAAAAGGGGTTAAAAAATTATTGGAAACGATCCCTTTAAAAATTCAAAATCATTTAGGTATTATTTGTGATATAAATGCTCTCATTGATAATGATCAAGAATGTATTGAAATTATTGTGCATCCCTACTTAGTTCCTATATCCCTTAGAGGGCGTTATTACTATCGTTCTGGAAGTGTAAAAACAGAGCTAAAAGGAATTGAATTGAATGAATTCTTATTAAAAAAAGCAGGGAAAACATGGGATGAAATTGTTGAAGAGCGTGCGACGATGGAGGATATTGAAAGTTCAAGTATTGAACTTTTTTTAAAGGATGCGTCTAAAAGTGGCCGAATGCCTGCAAGCCATGGGGTATCGAATCAAGAATTATTAGAAAAACTCCGTGTGATGGAGAATGGTAAAATGAAGCGAGGAGCATTGATTCTGTTTGGGAAAGATCCCAACAAATTTTATCCAAATGTAGCTATACAAATTGGGCGTTTTGGAAAAGATGATGCGGATCTTCTTTTTCATGAGCAAATAGAAGGAAATATCACTTGGTTGTTATTTCAAGTCCCTAGAATTTTAAACAATAAATTCTTAGTTCAACGAGTTAGTTTTGAAGGGTTACAACGAATCGAAAAAGGTGAATACCCAATAGCAGCTATCCGAGAAATGTTGTTGAACGCTATGATCCATAGAACTTATATGGGAGCAAAAATTCAAATGAGGGTCTATGATGACAAATTATCTATCTGGAACGAAGGCCCTCTACCAGAAGGACTTGACGAAGAGAGTTTAAAAGTACACCATGTTTCCAAGCCAAGAAACCCATTGATTGCTGATGTTTGTTTTAAGGCTGGTTATATCGATTCTTGGGGACGTGGCACACTGAAAATAATCAACTCATGCCTAGAAAACGAACTCCCAGAACCTGAAATTAAAGAGTTTAATGGAGGGATTTTAGTAACCCTTTACAAAGATCATCTATCCAAAGATTTATTGAGAACAAAGGGGTTATCAGAAAAACAGATCAAAGCCATTCAGTATGTGAAAGATAAAGGGAAAATAACGAATAAAGAATATCAAGTTTTGTGTGCGGTTTCTAGATATAAAGCAACTTTAGATTTAAGACAATTGGTTGAAAAAAAAGTTTTTAAATCTTCAAGCTTGAAAGGAGCGGGTTCATATTATGAAATTTGAATTGCGTCAATTGCGTCAACTATGCGTCAATCACGCGTCAATTGCGTCAATTATAATAATTGACGCAATGGCATCAGAAGCGCTTCATTTACGCCTCAATTGCATTTATGTTATGCTAACTGAGCCATTAATGCCCAATCCCATCTTCTTCCATTAGATTCCATTCTTGAATACCATGATAACCTCTGCCATGTTCAACTCACTAGTGCAACATAATTCCATGATGATTCTATAGTATTACATCTGAATCACTATAATAGACTTTTGGATATCCATCGAGTAATCTAAAATCAGCTCTAATAGCATCACAAAGTGATTCCAAATATCAGGTTTTGTTTTAACAGCTATCACTTCAAATTCCTTTTTGATCGGGGCAAAGCGCTTCCTCTGAAATTTCTGATTCCATTGTCAAGACCATCCATGTGAACTACTTTGTATTTCAAATACAAACAAAAAAGGGTTGCCTCAAAACAACCCTTTTATAAATTCAATATTTTGAATTGATTTTGTTAGTACCCAGGATTTTGAGTTAAGGTCCCATTAGAAGCATCAATCTGTCCCTGTGGAATTGGAAAGAGAGTTCTAAATGGTTCGGATGGGCTATCCTTTTCCCACCAAGTATCTCCCCATGCTCCAAATCGAATCAAATCAGTTCTTCTCAGTGCTTCTTGGTAAAATTCTCGACCCCTTTCAGCTAAATATTCATCTGCTGAAATTGAAGTATATTCAGTCACTCCCGCTCGACGACGAATCATATTGACATCGGAAAGTGATTGAGACCAATCGCCGGCAGCTCTAGCTCGGGCTTCACCCCGATTCATATAAACTTCACCCAATCTAAATAACGGGAAATCATTATCCATATCATTCTGTTGAAACTGTCTGAAACTGAATTTGTACATACGTACACCACATTGTCGACAAGCATTCGGTTCTAGTTCGTTATTAAAAGGCGTATAATTTACATCGACTTCTTGAGCTCCCGTGTCGGAATAATCATCGGCAGCCCAATCAATCAACGGACGTCCTGCATAATCATATTGCGGACCTTCAAGGAAATTCGATAATCTCCGATCATTGGAATCATACGACTCATAAAATTCTGTAACCGTTTGGTACCCATTCCATGGTTGATTCGCAAGATTAAACGTCGTTTGACTCGCATAATGCAATGTCATTTGAGCAAAATTCATCCCACCTAAATTTGAAGCAAAATTAACTGACCAAATAATCTCAGGATTATTCTGATTATTTGGAGCAAAAACAGCTGCATAACCCGTTAAGTTATCCGGATCGTTTATGTTTCCAGCAGTGGCTGTAGCAGCATCAGGAGTTCGTTTTGCAAGATTTCTAATGCTATGATTTTCATCACTTAAGGTGTACGGCCCATTATCAATAATATATGTGGCAGCATCGACGGCTTGTTGATACATTGACGTTCCTGTATAAATTTCCGCATTCAAATAAAGTCTAGTCAACAAAGCCAAAGCAGCGAATTGATTGACTCGATACTTTCTATCATCTGTGGTTAAAGGACTATTGGTCAAATCCATAGAAGCCGATACTTCATTAATACCTAACGCATCGAGCACCTCCTTCTCAACAAAGTTAAAAACCTCTGAACGCGAAGATTGAGGGGCGTCTTGACCAGGAGTCGTTATGAGTTTGACATTTCCCCATGTATCGAGTAACCTCCAATAGAAAAAAGCTCGAAGCACTTTCAGTTGTGACTCTTCATTATCAGTAAGACCGCCTCTTGAAAGAACATTATTGGCTTCATTGATAGCACCATAAGTTGCTCCCCAAGCATTATTTGTTCCTTCATGAGTCGCATTATTGGTATGCCGATGGATTTGTAACCAAGTACCGCCATCAAACCAATCACCACCCTTTTGTCCAACAAAAAGGTCATCTCCACCAACGGTGACAATCGACCAGTAACCATTATGACCTGCCGTACCATCTCGCAGTTTAGCAAAAGCCCCTTCCAACTCATCATTAACAATTTGTCCATCAAACTGCCCTCCACTATTGTCTGGGGGGATATCTTTATCTTCTGAACCGGCAACTGTATTTGGTTCTGTATATTGACCAACCAACTCTTCTTCCAAGTCACACCCAGCTAGAAAAATAGCGGTCGCGATGGCAAACAAATATTTTATAAAATTCTTCATCATTATCGTAATTAAAAATTAATATTTACCCCCAACGTAAACGTTCGAGATGTAAAATAACTGTTTCGTCGATCAATCCCTGGTGCCAGCACATTCCCTCCATCAGTCAACGAAGGTTCTGGATCAGGTCCTGTATAGTCTGATATGACAAAGGCATTTTGAACGTTTGCTGATAAAGAAGCCGACGTCAAAATAGAGTCTTCTGGTAAATCAAATATATATGAAACCGTCAAGTTGTCTAGTTTGACAAAATCCGCTTTTTCAACATAAAGGGAACTAAAAGTAGCCGTTGTTAACTCAGGAATCGCCAATTTGGTATTGATAAAATTATAAGAAGATTGGCTACCGACTCTAGGTTCGTAAAATGCTCTGAACGTATTAACCAGACTATGACCCAAAGCTCCTCTAAAAAATGCATTGATATTCCAATTCCCAAATGACACATTGTTTGAAAACCCAAATTCGAGTGTAGGAATCCCTGAACCTAAGACTTCAAAATCGACATTGTCATCAAGTGCTTTATCTTGACCATGGACTGGAACACCGTCTCCATTAATATCTGCAAACTCAGGATTTCCATTATCAACCCCAACAAATCGCGGTCCCCAAATTTGCCCAATTTTTTCACCTGGTCTTACCAAGATCATATTCGTTTGATTTTGACCGGGGGATCCTAAATTTCCAGTCACAATTCCATTTTCAACCACATATTCATCCAAAGTAGTACTGTACGTAGAAAGCACAATTCCTGGAGTGTATACATTATTGACATTATAATCAACGGCCAGTTCAAATCCTGTTGTAGTCATTTTACCAGAGTTTTGCCAAGCTCTATCAAATCCGAAAACAGCGGCATCAACTTCTGTATTGAGTAAAAAATCGGATATCTCTCTAGTATAATAATCCACGGTGGCATTCAAATTTCCTTGACTAAATTCTATTCCAATATTAGTTTCGGCCTTACTTTCCCATTTCAAATCTGGATTAGTAGCTCTTGCGATTTGAGTACTTCCATCATTGGGATTAAAAGTATAAGTCTGCTGGGATAGTCCAGACTCAACAGGTAGAGATCCTGTTTCACCATACCCTATTCTCAACTTCAGTTGATCAAAAGAAAGGCCTAAATATTGATTCAAATCAGCACCAAGTCCCACAGCAGGAAACACGCCCCATTTTTCATCCTCTCCTAATTTAGTGGATCCTTCTCTTCTCACCGAAGCATTGAAATAAATGCCATTATCAATCACTAGATTCAATCGAGCAAAACCGGCAATGATTTTTGTCGTTGGGTCTCTATTGGAATACGTGTTGTTGATCGCAATGCCATCTTGACCCGTCAACTGTTCTGAAGCACCATAATTAAATGCGTAATCGATGTTATCATTTGGAAAATCTTGTAAATACAGCTGCCGTTGAAACCAATCTTCTTCTTGATAAGAATATCCAGCCGTTAAGGTCGCATCGATTGTCCCAAAGTTTCTTCGTAATGTGCCGTAGAATTCATATAATGAAAAGCTATAATCGGTGTCTTGAAACGTCACGTTTCCTCTTTGATTACCAAGAGCTCTTTGTGTATGATAATCTTGAACCGATCTTGATTCTTCATAATTATTCCGTGATTGCTGAGAAGCATATTGCCCCGTAAAACTGAGCCAATCTGTTAATTGATAATTTAAATTAACACTGTAGTTCAGATCAATCACCTCCGTTTCATAGCGTCCCTGCTCAGAAAGAGCCACAGGATTGAAGCTTCTAAACAATCCAAATGGTTGAAAATATCCGCCCACCGCATCTTGTTGAGCTTGGGCAAAAAATTCTTGAAAAGGAGTATCTCTAAACCATACGGGAGCCGTTGGATTAAAATAGGTGGCATGCTCCATGACTTCGGCATTTCCATTATCTTGATTTCTTTTGGTGTAAGAGGAATTAAAATCAATAGTCAATTTATCTCTAAAGGCTTTGGTATTGATATTGGTTCTCGTGTTGAACTGATTGAATCCAGTATTCACAACGATACCTTCAACTTCTCGAACATTGGCTGCCATTCTAAAGCTTGTTTTTCCAAATCCGCCAGAAGCAGAGACATTATGAATATGGGTTAACGCATCCCGAGTAACCAAATCAGTCCAATCGTTTTGAGCCCCCATGTTGACTCCACCAGCTTCGACAAACTCCGTTGCTGTCATAACATCAACTTGATCCAAAATACTTGATACCCCGACTTGGCCATTGTATGAAAGTGAAAACTCATCAACAGACCCTCCCTTGGTAGTCACAATAATGACTCCAGAAGAACCTCGAGAACCATAAATAGCGGCTGCAGAACCGTCTTTTAATACATTGATGGTTTCAATGTCATTGGGGTCTACATTATTTAAAGAGGCCCCAATAACACCATCGATCACGAAGAGTGGTTGCACATTGGCTCCAATGGTTGAAAGCCCTCTCAATCGAATTGTGCCCCCCCCATTAGGATTACCACCTCTGTTGTAGATACTGAGCCCCGCCACTTTACCTTGAAGCAATTGGCTTGGATTAGTAATCGGACCTCGGTTGAATTCTTCAGCAGTAACTTGAACCACTGATGAAGTGATTTCACGTTCACGTTGAGAACCATAACCAGTAACTACAATCTCTTCCAGTTGATTGTCGGCTTCAAGGAATACATTGATCGTATCTTGTCCAGCAACTTGAACTGTTTGAGTGACATAGCCTACAAATGAAATTTCAAGAACAGCTCCATCAGAAACTTCAATCGAGAAATTCCCATCAAAATCTGTTCCGGTTCCAGTGGTAGTGCCTTGAATGACTACCGATGCTCCGGGTAATGGACCATCGGCACTCGTAACAGTACCCATAACTGTACGTTGTGCATTAAGTGCAAATGTGCACATCAATGCTAACAACACAATAGGTACAACTTTTATAGAAAAGTTTAAATTCATAATACACTAAGTATTTATTAATTTTTTTTAAGAACTCAGCTAAAATAGACAA
This sequence comes from Flavobacteriaceae bacterium, assembly GCA_026709415.1. GTDB lineage: Bacteria > Bacteroidota > Bacteroidia > Flavobacteriales > Flavobacteriaceae > Bin25. The sequence continues at coordinate 18,359 of JAPOSZ010000010.1, read as the reverse complement.
ATTATTTTATGAATCTGTTAATTTTCAGAATTTTTACAAAAACTATACGAATAAATTTTTAAAAAATGATGTTTTTTCGACTTTTTATCCTTTTATTTTTCTATATCTCTTCTCAATTTATGAATGCACAAGACTGGGCGGCTCTGAATCATTTTAAAGCCCATAATGAAGCCCTTTCACCATCTCCATCAAATGAAAATCGAGTGGTCTTTATGGGAAATTCGATTACCATCGGATGGTTAGAAGCTCGACCAGAATTTTTTAAAAACAAACCCTACATCAATCGTGGTATCAGTGGACAAACCACGCCTCAAATGCTTGTTCGATTTCGGAGAGATGTCATCAATTTACAACCGAAAGTTGTGGTTATTCTAGCTGGCACAAATGATATCGCAGGAAACACTGGTCCTATGACCATCGAAATGACTTTGGACAACTTAAAATCAATGAGTGAACTTTCTCATGCCAATGGAATTAAAGTGGTACTCTGCTCAATTCTTCCCGCTAGTGCATTTCCTTGGCGTCCAGATAAGAAACCAAACATTAAAATTCCAATACTGAATCAAATGATAAAACAATATGCCGAAACAAACGGTTTTGAATATCTAGATTATTTTTCTTACTTAACAGATGGGAACAACGGCATGAAATCGGAATATGCCCATGATGGTGTGCATCCAACGGCCCAGGGTTATGAAGTCATGGAAAGGTTATTGACCCAAAAGCTCAATCGAATATTGGAATAACCTAGCATCATTTCAAAACTATAGATTTTTGTAGTCTATAAATCTGAAACGTATTTTGTAATAACTAAAGTCAACTAATAAAATTATTGTTCGAGGCATTAAGACCATCGATGAATTGAAACAGACCATCGATTGACCCATTCAGTATTTCAATATGGTCCCATAAGAATCTTTTTTCTAACTCAAACTGAAAAAGTTTGAGTCGACAAGTCAACTATGATTTTGTAAATGGAACCGCAATATGCACATGTCCCCAAGCGATATGAAGATGTGCTCCTTTATCTGCTTCCTGAAAAACCATTGAAAGAACTTCAACTGGGCTTTTTAATTTTTGGACCGGAACATCAACTCGAGCCACATCCAAATCTTTATTGTAGCCATAAGCTCCCCATACATTTGTGGCTGAATTAATGATGACGGTCCAAGATTCTTCACCAGGAATCGTATAAAGCGTATAGGTTCCTGCTTTAACTTCTGTTTCACCCAAAGAAAAATCTTCATAAAGTGTGATTTCGGTTGCCTCATTGGCTCCAGTTCTCCATACCTTGCCTTCCGGAGTTAAGGCACTTAATTCTCTTCCTTTTAATTGAGGTCGACTATATATAACTCTAATGGATTTATCTGAATTTCTATAACTAGTCGGAAACGAAGCCGTATCCATAGGGCTAACATCTAAATCATTGAAATTTTGACCTTGAACATTGAATGCAAGGCATATTGTCAGTAAAAGCGTAAAAAAGGTGGTTTTCATGATTAAAATTTGCTTCAAAAATACGATAATCATCTTTTTGAAATAACTATTGACTTCATTGGCAGTAATTTTAAGTTTTAGTGTCCCATCAAGTTTTAATATTTCGCTGAAGTCTAATTAATTTTGAAGTTCAGATTAACTGGTTGAAATTGTGATTGAATGTCATATTTTCATGTATGCGAAAGATTAGTAAAATTTTTTAAGTTTATACTTTCATAAAGTTTTAATAATATGACAAAACTCGGAGGGAAAGGATTAAAAGATGTCGGTAAAAGTATTGAGATCAATATAATCGATCAAAAAACAAAATTTGAGGGTTCTATCGAATGTGGATGTGATATTCGAATTGATGGAAACTTTAAAGGAACATTAGATGTTAAAGGTACTTTGGTATTAGGAAAAACTGGAGAAATCGATGGAACAGTAACAGCACAAAATGCCATTATTTATGGGGTTTTATCTGGTAATTTGAAAGTCGATGAAAATCTATCAATTGGAGAAAAAGGTCAGGTCAAAGGTGATTTGGTTTCAAAAAATTTAGAAATCCAAAAAGGAGCTAAAATTCAAGCTAAAATTAAAACTAATTTTGCAACGCCTAAAGTAGAAACATCGAAAAAGAATTTAGTGATCAATAAATAAAGTTCCCTATTTAATTTCGTTTTCATCAGTTTCATTTCAGACCAAACATGGAATCCGTGTTCTATTGGGGGAGGGGTAGATTTTTGAATAGAAGACTTCAAATGAGCTAGAGATATCTTCTTAATGATCGTCCCTGGTTGGTCTTTGAATGAAACACAAGAATTGTGAGTGTGCTTCGTGCTTTTCTTTTTGGTCAATTCAGAATTAGATTTGTTGCAAATTCGTATTAGGAATACCCTTTTATTGGATTAATCCTATCAAAGAACAAAGAAAATCAAGGGGTTAAAAGGGAAAACAGAAAGCGTTGTCGTGCCTGGCGATTATGACTTAGAGGCTTTTGCTTGAAAAATGACTGGCCTTTATACTAAAATATGGGAGTCTATACTGTATTTTTCAACGGCATCGATGTTCAGTTGAATTCCTAAACCTGGTTCTTCAGGTAAACAAATTTTCCCCTTTTCAATGAGTGGAGAACTTTCGACTAGTTCGACACGTAACGAAGAATCACATAACTCAGCAGGTAAGTATTCGATTAAAGGACAATTAGTCGCCACTGCTGCTAAATGAGTAGAGGCAGCAATACCAATTCCCGTTTTCCAACAATGCGGCACAATCAAACGTCCTCTATCTTGAGCCAAATGACATACCCTGAGAGCTTCTGTTAAACCACCGACGCGACCAACATCAGGTTGAGCCACATCAATCATGCCTTTATCCAGCAAATCTAAAAACTCAAATCTTGTGTTTTGCCACTCCCCAGCAGCAATTCTCATGGGGGCTTCTTTTGCAAGAGTGGCATAACCACTCAAATTATCAATTCGCAAAGGGGTTTCTAAAAAATATAAATCCAACTTGTCCCAATCTCTAATCGTTCTTAGGGCTGATTTTGCATCATACCATAAATATTGAACATCAACCATCAATTTAAAGTCATAACCAACGACATCTCGACAAGCGGCAATAATCCCAGTCATGTCTTTATCATCCCCCTTCAATCCATTATGATTGTAAGGACCACCTAAAGTACATTCTAGTTTAGCGGCATTAAAACCAAGAGCTTTGGCTTTTTTGGTCCATTCAATTAGTGAATCGCCATATTCATGAACCGTCTCACCATGAGGTTGAAGTGAGGCATAAGGTTCAATAAATTCCTTATTGGAACCCCCCATAAGTTTGTATACTGGTAGTCCCAGTGCTTTTCCCTTGATATCCCAAAGGGCCATATCAATGGCCCCCATGGCACAGATGACCGCTCCCCTTCGACCACTCATCGCCGTATAAGTATACAATTTGTCCCACAGAGCCGTCGTGTCGAAAGGATCTTGTCCAATTAAAATATCTTTCATGCCTGTCGCCATTGTATGACTGCCAGGAGCCTCAATAGCAGCTTTAGCCAACCAAGGACCTGTATCAGTTTCTCCAATTCCAGTAATGCCTTCGTCGGTATGCACTTTCACAACTATATTATCTTGAGAAGATGAAGTGGCCTTTTCATTTAAATCAGGCACCACTAAAATGTGACACTCGATGTGTGTAATTTTCATTATGATTCGTTTACTTTAATTGTTGTTTTGGCAGAAAATTCTGGTTTGCCTTGAATACCCAATCTCATTCTGTATAATTCACCTCCCCGATGGCTTTTAAAATCATGCCCTAAGGGAGCCAACTCTGTTTCCCAGTAGAAACTCGCTGAAGTGATATATAAGTGATCAAAATTTATGCCACCAAAAGTCAAAGAGGTCGGTTGAGCAAAAGGTAATTCTATCTTGCGGTCGATATCTCCGTTGGGTGTATATCTTGTGATGCCAGAACCTAAAAATCTAGCAACCCATACATAACCGTCTAAATCGACTGTCATCCCATCCGGTAGCCCATCATTGGAATCCAAAGTCGCAAAAATTCGCTTGTTTGAAATGTTACCTGTTTTTATATCAAAATCATAAACATAAATATTTCTAGCAATCGTGTCCACTAAGTAAAATGAAGTTGAATCTGGGCTAAATCCCATGCCGTTTGATAGATGTAATCCTTCTTCAATGATAGCTATGGTTCCGTCAATATCTATTCTATACAAAAACCCCGTCGTATACTCTTGATCTGGTTGATAACATTCCTGCCCACCATATATTCTTCCAACAGAATCAATAATAATATCGTTGATGTTTAAAATTGGATGGCCTTCAAAAGACTCCGCAATAGGAGTCTGTTTTTTTTGGCTATTAATATGGTAAAATCCATTTTGACACCCATAAACAAAGCCTCCATCCTCATGTAATGCTAGAGAACTTGCATTAAAATGATGATACAACCCTTTCCAATTTTGTGTTTTTTCGCAGTAGCAATAGATGTTTTTATCATCGCTATCGGTCCAATAGACTTCTTGTTTTTTTGGATTCCAAATCGGTCCTTCCCCACAAATAAAACGTTGATGACAAATAACCTCAGGTGTATTCATGTTGCTATGCTATGTCCCTTCAATTTTTAATCCAATCCCTCCATCGACTCGGTAGGTATGACCGGTGACAAAACTAGCCTTATCACTGGCTAAAAAAGTGATAAAATTTGCGATTTCATCAGCTCTAGCTATTCTTTCTAAAAGATGTATCCTATTGGTTTCCTCGATGATTGATTCCCTATCTTCGAATTCAGCTATATCGGCTTCCAACATCGGGGTATAAACCGCCCCTGGGCAAACCGCCAAACACCGTATTTTAGGCGCAAAATCAATCGCTATCGATCTAGTTAAACCATGAATAGCTTCTTTACTTGTGGTATAGGCCGATACATTCTTTTGAGAAACAAAACCCTGAGCGCTACCAATATTGATAATCACTGGATTAAACGAATCGTTCATCAATGGTAAAACATACTTTGAGCATAAGTAGATACTTTTTAGATTGATATTCAATGTTCTATCCCATAGCTCTTCGTCCGTATCCAACACATTGCCATAAGTCTGGATTCCTGCATTGTTCACCAATACATCTATGGTTTTGAATTTCTCGCCAATTTCTTGAAAAATTGATTTTATTTCTTGATGGCTAGCAAGATCACATGCGTAAAAATATAATCGCCCCTTATATTGAGATAATTCATTTTTTATTTTTTCTTTTTTTCTTCCCAATACGACAACCTTAGCTTTGGACTCTAAAAACTGAAGGCTAGAAGCTTTCCCTATCCCTGAAGTACCACCAGTAACTATGACAACCTTATTTTGGAATGAAATAGTCATAAAAACGAATTGACAAGTTGACAAATGTAAGTTTCGTCCATAGGATAATTCATTACGATATTTACTTATCTTGGTACTTTATTGACAATTATAGTGACATAATTGACAGAATGTGCTAATATGAAGCCTGTATACAAAAAAATTACGCTTTCTGAATCTTTGACTTATTCCTCTTCACTTGAAACTCCTCCCGCTTTTGAAACCCCGTGGCACTATCATCCCGAATACGAGTTAATCTTAATCATGAACAGTAAAGGGACAAGGTATATGGGTGATAATATTTCCAATTTTGATAATCGAGAACTCGTTCTGGTTGGACCGAATTTACCGCATTTTTGGAAAGAATTTGAAACCGATTGCCCATTTTCTGAAGAATCTTTTGCATGTGTGATTCACTTCACGGAAAGTTTTTTGGGGGATAAGATTTTCAACTGTCCCGAAGCAACAAGGATAAAACGTCTTTTAGATAACTCAAGATTTGGCACGGCTTTTACAATTGATGAACGATCTCCTTTAATTAATAAAATCATTGATTTAATTGAACATAAGGAGTTCAATCGAATATTGGGCCTACTTAATGTTTTAGATAATTTGTCAAAAATCAAAAACATAAAAAAACTATCCAGTGAAGGTTTTGTCAATTTCTTCAATAAAAAGAACGCTAAAAAAATCAACGTGACCATTGAGTATGCCATGACTAATTTTAGAAATAAGATATGCTTGAAAGAAGTTTCAGAGCTAATACACATGAGTAAATCCTCATTTTGTCGATTTTTTAAAAAGAGTACCGGAAAGACCTATTTTGATTTCATTCGGGAGATTAGGATCGGTTATGCTTGTAAATTGATATTAGAAAATAATCTAAACATCACACAGGTTGGATATGAATGTGGTTATGAAAATATTTCTCATTTCAGTAGACAATTCAAAAAAACCAAAGGGATTGTTCCTTTAGACTATAGAAAACAAACCCTTGAAAACAATATCAGTCTATAATGTTTTATGGAGAATCACACACTAACTTGTCAATGGCACAACTAAAAACAACCCCATTCGAACGATTGGTAGAAAGCAATAACCGATGGGAGCATGACTTTTATTGATTTTCGAGAATATTGGTTGCCCTGTTCAACTATCCAAGGCAACAGGATTATCCTCAATCCAAATAACCATTTTGAAGACTTATCTCGGTGAATTTACGGCTTGCAATCGCTGAAGTAAGTGACTCAAACTTTTTTTATATCCTCCAGCGTTGAGCTTAGCACGGACATCAACAAAAGCTTGTATTGTCATATCGATATCTTGTTGCGAGTGAACCGCTGTAGGAATTAATCGGAGTAATACCATATCCTTTGGTACTACAGGGTAAATGACCATTGAACAAAAAATTCCGTATTCTTCTCTTAATTCTTTTGTTAAAAGAACCACCTCGACCAAAGAGCCACTCAAGAAAACCGGTGTAATACAACTCGCTGTAGTTCCGATATCAAAGCCATGTTTTTTTAAACCATTCTGTAATGAATGAACATTAACCCACAGTCGATTTCTCAAATCATCGTCTTTACTCAAAAGCTCCAATCTCTTCATAGCACCTTCTACTAAAACCATTTGCAATGATTTGGCGAAGATTTGAGATCTCATATTGTATCGTAAATAATCGATTATGTTTTTATCTCCGGCAACAAACGCACCTGTAGCCGCCATTGCCTTGGCAAACGTTGAAAAATAAAGATCAATGTTATTTTGAACCCTTTGTTCAGAACCGGTTCCCATCCCATTTTTTCCTAATACACCAAATCCATGAGCATCATCGACAAAAAATCTAAAGTTAAATTTCTCCTTTAATGCCACGATTTCTTTAATAATTCCCTGCGTTCCGCGCATCCCAAAGACGCCTTCAGATATCACTAAGATGCCACCTCCAGTTTGCTTGGAAACTTTGGTTGCCCTTTGAAGGTTTATTTCTAAACTTTCAGGGTTATTATGTCGAAAAGCAAATCTTTTTCCTGGATGCAATCGAACCCCATCGACAATACACGCATGACTATCCACATCATATACGATCACATCATCTTTGTCAACCAAAGCATCAATGATTGAAATCACGCCTTGGTAACCAAAATTGAGCAAATAAGCCGCTTCTTTTTCAACAAAGTCAGCTAACTGTTGTTCAAGTTTTTCATGTAATTCGGTTTGTCCTGACATCATTCTAGCTCCCATCGGATAAGCGGATCCATATTTTTTAGCAGCATCTGCATCAGCTTTTCGAACCTCAGGATGGTTAGCCAATCCCAAATAATTATTAACACTCCAAGTGATGACCTCTCTTCCATTAAAATGCATCCGATTTCCTACTTGGCCAGTTAATTTGGGGAAAATAAAAAACCCTTCCGCTATGTCTTTGTACATTCCAAGTGGACCCATATTTTTTATCCTTTTTTCAAATAAGTCTTTCATTGCGATATACAGTTTATCAATAAATATATTTGTTTTTTAATTAATTTTTCCTTCTTTTTGGCCAAATCCTTGTTGTCTCATCCATTGATTAGAATAAATTCTCGTGATGTATCTCGAACCATGATCAGGAAAAATTAAAACCACACAACTATTCGGTTTAAATTCATCATCCAAGTCCAACTGATAAGCAGCTTGTAAGACCCCCCCTGAAGTATACCCAACAAAGATTCCTTCCGAACTGGATATTAGCCTACTTTTATAAGCACTATTTTCATCATCTACTTTGATATACTTATCAATGTATTGAAATTTGGTGGCCGATGGAATAAGGTTTTTTCCCATTCCTTCGATGCGGTAATAATAGATTTCATTGGGATCAATTTCACCTGTTTCGTGATACTTTTTTAAAACAGAACCATAGGCATCTACGCCGATGACTTTGATATTCGGGTTTTTTTCTTTTAAATATTTTCCAACTCCAGATATCGTTCCACCAGTGCCACTTGAGGCAATCAAATGAGTAATCTTTCCTGCAGTTTGATTCCAAATTTCTGGGCCGGTCGTTTTGTAGTGTGCTTCAACATTCAAATCATTAAAATATTGATTGATGTAGATGGCATCTTTGAATTTTTTTGTCAAATGTTTCGCCACATTGTAGTAAGAATTGGGATCTCCAGCAGAAACTTTGGCAGGACACACCCACACCAACGCATTCATGGCACGTAACATATTAATCTTGTCTTCTGATGCCTTAGAATTGACGGCTAAAACACATCGATATCCTTTTTTGATAGCGATCATTGCCAAACTAAAACCCGTATTACCTGATGTGGTTTCAACGATGGTCGAACCTGGTTTTAATAGGCCCATTTTTTCAGCTTTTTCGATAATGTACAAAGCTATCCTGTCCTTTATCGAGTGTCCCGGATTCGCCCCTTCCCATTTGGCATAATAACTTCCATCAAGAGGTTCTACCGATTTTGAAAGTTTAATCAATGGGGTGTCGCCAATTAAATCAACGATACTATTCATTGGACTTCTAACCGGTGGCATCTAAAGATAAAAACACAAAAATTGGGAGCACAAAAGTAGAACACTAAAATCTTTATCTTCAATAACAAATTAGGCTGTTTGATTGGTTCAAGCTATTTCTTTGTTTTCTAAGTTTAAGATAAAGTTATACTGCCTAGCTATTTCTTTTAAAATATTGAACCTGCCAGAAGCACCCCCATGTCCGGAAGAAAAGTTGATGTCCAATAAAACCAAATGATTTCCCGTTTGATTTTCCCGGATTTTCACCACCCATTTTACGGGCTCCCAATATTGAACTTGAGAATCATGTAATCCCGTGGTAACATACAAATGAGGATAATTCTGTGGCTTCACATTATCATATGGTGAATAAGAAAGTATATACTCATAAAATAATTCATCATTGGGATTTCCCCACTCATCGTATTCTGAGGTCGTTAGGGGAATGGTTTCATCTAACATTGTGGTCACCACATCGACAAATGGAACGGATGCTATGGCCCCCTTATACAGTTCTGGAGCTTCATTGATAATAGCCCCTACCAATAGACCACCAGCAGATCCTCCACAAGCATACAGATGATCAGCTGAGGTATAATTTTTATCAATCAAAAATTGAGAGCAGTCGATAAAATCATAAAACGTGTTTTTCTTTAATAAGAGTTTTCCAGTCTCATACCATTTTCTACCCAAATATTCCCCGCCACGCACGTGAGCAATCGCAAACACAAATCCTCGGTCCAATAAAGTCAATCGATTGGTGGAAAAACCTGGATCGATGGTATGGCCATAGGCCCCATAAGCGTATAAAACTAATGGGGTGGAACGGTCTCTTTTGGTATTTTTATGATACACCATTGATATGGGAACTTTTGTACCATCTCTTGCGACGGCCCATTGTCTTTCCTCTATGTAATTCAAAGGGTTAAACTCTTTATCTAATACTTGAGTCTGTTTGAGCAACTCGGTTGTTTTACTAACCATATCAAATTCAAATATTGAATTGGGAGTGGCCATAGAGGTGTATCCATATCTCAATTTTTGACTATCAAATTGCGGGTTGAAGCCCGTATAAAGACAATAAGTTTCGCCTTTGATCGGAATGTAAAAATCTTCAGATTCATCCCAACGCTTAATTCGGATTTTTGACAAGCCAGTTCTTCTTTCTGTGATAACTATATAGTCTTTAAATAAATCAATATCTTCCAATAGTGTATTATGACGATGTGGGATAACCACTTCCCAATTCGGTTTAGAAGGGTGTGCAATGTTTGTTTTAACCACTTTAAAATTTTTAGCGCCATCTGCATTGGTCAGAATATAGAAGTGTTCTTTGTATTGCGATACAAAATATTCCAATCCACGATCCCGGGCCTGAATCAATTCAAAATCTCCAAGTGGTTTATCTGATTTTATAAACCGATGCTCTGTCGTCAATGTGCTTGTCGAAGAAATCAAAATATAATCCCGAGATTTTGTACTGCTACAAAAAAGAGAAAACGCTTCATCTTTTTCAAAATAGACTGAATGAGGTTTCTCATGAGGTAATTCAATATTGGAGCGAAAAACTTCCTGAGCCCGCAGCGTCTCTTCATCTTTTTCAGTATAGAAAATGTGTTTGTTATCTTTTGCCCATACTCCCCGACCATTGGTGTTCTCTACTTTAAAGGGCAATATCTCCCCCGTGTTTAAATCTTTAATCTGTATTTGATACAATCGCCTCCCTTTGGTATCCGTGCCGAAGGCGGCTTTCGTATTATCTGGGCTTATCGAAAACGATCTCAAATCGAAATAGGAGTGGCCTTGAGCTAATTCATTACAGTCAAACAAGATTTCTTCTATATGTTCCATCGTATCTTTTCTTCTAGCAAATATGGGATACTGCTTTTCTTTTTCAAATCGAGTGATATACCAATAACCATTGAAAAAATAAGGAACTGATGAATCCTCTTGTTTGATACGAGATTTCAACTCTTCAAACAATAAACCTGCATTATTGGATATTTTCTTGGTCACCTTTTTATAATAGTCATCTTCCCTTTTTAAGTACTCCAATACTTGGGGATTATCACGCTCTTTTAACCAGTAATAATCATCCATTCGGGAGTGACCATGTATGGTTAATTCTTTTGGGATTTTTTTAGGTTTTGGAGGGTTGACTGAAAAATCAAATAGTGACATTCGTTTTATTTTTTTTCTATACTTCTTAGCATGAAAACCCTTTGATATCAAAAGATTTTAATATGCTTAAAAATCGGTCATGTTGTTGATCTGTGTAGTCTCGGTGAGTGACTATTCTTAATCGTCCTTTTCCTAGAGAAAGGATAAGAATATTTTTTTTCATAAGCCAATCAACAAATTTTGATTCATCTATTCTTTGATTTAATGAAAAAATAATGATGTTTGTTTGGGGTGATTCCACATGATTGACAAACGAACAAGAGGCTATCGAAAAGGCAATTTCCTTCGCTTTTTTATGATCATTTTTAAGATCATAAAAATGATTGTCTAGTGCATAATCGGCGCAAACGGCTAAATACCCAGATTGCCTCATATTGCCACCCAATCGAGTTCTTAATCGTAAAGCTTTTTGATAAACCCTTTCATCGAAAAGTAGCATGGAGCCGACCGGAGCTCCCAGACCTTTGCTAAAACAAACACTGATCGTATCAAATAATTTTCCATAATCTTTAGGCTTTTGATTCGTTTCCACCAGGGCATTCCAAATTCTAGCGCCGTCCAAGTGTAAATGCAAATCATATTGTTGGCAGAGGGCCTGGATTTCAACGAGGTCTTCAAATTTGTAATAAGTTCCTCCTGCTCTATTGCAAGTGTTTTCAATACAAACCAATTTAGTTGGAGGGGTATGATAAAATGACTTGTTATTGATTTTGGATTCAATTTGTGAGGCTCTAAGTCGTCCTTTATCTCCACGGATTAAATGACAGGAAACACCCCAATTGGCTGCAGCTCCCCCGGCTTCGTAATGATAAATATGGGTGTGTGCATCACAGATTAATTGATCTCCAGGATTCGTGTTTAGGCCAACGGCCACTTGGTTCGACATGGTTCCAGAAGGAAAAAACATCCCCTTTTCTTTTCCAAACATAGAAGCTACTTTTTGCTCTAAAGAAATGATACTGGGATCTTGTTTGAAAACATCATCACCTACCTTCGCTTCCAACATGTGTTGAAGCATTCCCTTTGAAGGGACTGTTACGGTATCACTGATTAGATTTATTTGCACGAACTACCAAATTTCATGGTCACAATAAATCGTTCCGATAGGAGATCCATCGGGTATGCGCTGGCTTTTAGATTCCGTTACAACCTGTAGATGTTTAAAATAATATTCAATCGAGTGTGAATAATAATTGCTGTATTCAATGACATTATCTTTTTCAAGTTGTTGATTCAAGGCTTTCAAATGATCATAAACGATCGCATTGACTTGTCCATAAACACCTGAATCGCTACCTAATTTCATGAGGTGTTTGAGTAGGTTTTGCTGAACCATTTGGTTGATTTGTTTTTCATGCATGGATTTGAATTCAGAGTGGAATGTCATTTCAATTAGGCTTTCTAAAAGCTCTGTTAAACTCAATTGATCTTTATTTAATCCCACTTGTTGTACTAATCTTGATGCTCTTTGCGGATGCAATAGCATCTGAATCAACCGATCACTTAATGTATTGGCAGCGCCTAAATAATCAAACACAACGCCAGTTTGAGATAATAAATTTTCTCTTGTGTTGGGATAACCGTAAGGCCTGGGTAACAAATACTGACGCAAATGCTCAGGAATCATTAAGTTTTGTGGTGATAGCATTTCTTGGTAAAGTGCCAGTGCTTTTCTTTGCGTGTCATGATCCACTATACGAGCTTCTGATTCTATCGCTCCCTTGACACCATAATCATAATCAACGCCGCCAATTAATTTCACCAGCGCTTCGGCTTGATAACGGTGCATCAAATAGATGGGAACCAATCGATCGGAAAGTAAGGCGTAACTTTCATTTTCACGTAAATGATTCAAAGAGAAGTTTTGTAGTGCAAGGTTTCTAATTCTGAGAATTTTTTCAGTTTCTTCTATCACATCAGATCCATTATCCCATAAATGGGCTTTCGGATGCGCTCCTCCCAAGGGTCTAGCATCTGCATCGGTAATGAATGTTTCTCCATCACTGATCGCTGCTTCTAGTATGTCATTGAGGGCTTTTTTATGATCGATATCATCTGGAAAATCACTGTAGGCATAGGCTACAGAAACCTGATCCCAATAGCCAATTTTATCATCATAGGCATCTTTTAGACTTATTTGATTATCCACTAAGTTTAATTTGGGATGGGGATAATCCATCACCGAAGATCTGTTTCGAGTGCTTGAAGCAAAATTATGAGCGAATCCAAGTGTATGTCCAATTTCATGAGCCGAAAGTTGACGGATTCTAGCCAAAGCCATTTCCAGTGCTTTTTGATTGAAATCCGAATTTTCTTCAAATGGATTTGGCGTCAGACCCAATGCAATCATGTAATCTTGGCGCACCCGGAGACTTCCAAGACTCACATGTCCTTTCATAATTTCACCTGTTCTAGGGTCCACCACACTGGCACCATAGCTCCAACCTCGGGTTGAACGGTGAACCCATTGAATGACATTGTAACGGACATCCAAAGGATCGGCATCAGCGGGAAGAATCTGAACCTGAAAGGCATTTTGAAACCCAATGGCTTCAAACGCTTGGTTCCACCACTTGGCTCCGTCGATCAAAGCCGAGCGGACAGGTTCCGGAACCCCATTGTCCAAATAATATATAATGGGTTCCACCGCTTCAGAAGTTTCTAGTTCCGGATTCTTTTTTTCAAGTCGATGACGAATAATGTATTTTTGGCTTGTGGGCTGGTGTACTGGAGTGGCATAGTCATAAAATATAAACGGGATGGAACCCGCTCTAGAATCAAATTCTCGAAGTTCAAAATTTGAATCAGGCAACTCTATAAAGGAATGATGTTGATGGACTGACACCCAATTAGGATGGGGCGTAACCGATTGAATCCAGGCGCCTTTGGATTGGCCTTTAAACGTTTGTAATACATCAAACTCAACATTTTTAGGAAATGCCCTAACACGTGATAATTCGATGGCGGACCGAGCTATATCGAGTTGATAATTTCCTTGTCCGGTTTCTGATAATCTTTGACCCACTCCATGGGAATCTTGCATCAAAAAGGGCGTGATATCGATTAAAAAAGACGATCCATAATCTTCTTCAACAGGAAATCCATATAGCACTGATTTAGCAAAGGCTTCTTGGACCGATTGCTTTTCCAATCTATTGTCAGTTATGGCTCGATAGGTCATATTGGGTTGTACAAGCAATAATTTATTACCCGCTTTTTTAAAGTAAACCACCCTATCGGCTCCTAATTGTCCTCGATCCAGTCCAATGTCATTAGATCCTATTCCTTGACTCAGTGATGAAACATAAAGAAATTCCTTTTCGATATTCTTTACTTCAAGATAAATAGCATCTCTATTTTCTAGGTAGTAAAAATCAAAAAATCCATTATAGGCTACTGAATTGTTGATGATTTGACTTTCAGATTTTTTTATCTGTTTTGATTGAGCCATTAACCCTAGTGGAATCAGTAAAACCATTAGGCAATAAATTCTACAAATCATTCGATTCCATTCGTATTTTATAAACTTAAACAAATCATGAGTTTAAATAATGCATAGAGCAAAGCTAGGCAATGGTTTTGCCTCTATATTTGCGATCTATTTGCAATAATAGTTTATTGATGGTTTATTTTCAAAAACAGAAACGCAAGTATTCATTCACTAACTTTTTATACATCGTCTAAGACAATGATTACACTTGAACATATCAAGTCCTTAAAAAATCGTGCTGATTCTTTAAGGCAACATCTTTGACTTGACTGACAAAAAAATTGAAATACAAACTTTAGAAGAAAAAACGCTTGATCCCAATTTTTGGGAAAATCCTCAAGCAAGTCAACAAATTCTTAAAGAAATCCAAAAATTAAAAACTTGGGTTGATTTATACGAGCAACTCCAAGAAAAAATTGATGAACTCGACGTCTTATTCGAGTTTATAGAACAAGATGAAGCGCATCAAGAAATTAATGCGATTTTTAATGCTTCCCATGATTTGCTAGAAAGATTGGAATTTAAAAACATGCTTTCCAAGGAAGGGGATAATCTCAGTGCCATACTTCAAATAACGGCTGGTTCTGGAGGGACTGAAAGTTGTGATTGGGTGGCGATGCTCCAACGGATGTATCTCATGTGGGCTCAAAGTAAAGGCTATGATTTAAAAGAATTAAATTCTTTACCTGGTGATGTTACCGGTATTAAAAAAGTGAGCCTAGAAATTGGGGGCGAATATGCGTTCGGATGGTTAAAAAGCGAAAATGGTGTGCATCGATTGGTTCGTATCTCTCCATTTGACAGTAATGCCAAGAGACACACCTCTTTTGCTTCAGTATATGTTTATCCTTTGGTTGACGATCAAATCACCATTGATATTAACCCTTCCGATATTTCATGGGAAACCATGCGATCTAGTGGAGCGGGGGGACAAAATGTCAATAAAGTTGAAACAGCGGTTCGACTGCGTCACCTTCCGACTGGGATTATGATTGAAAATTCTCAAACCCGATCTCAGTTAGAGAATAAAAACAAGGCTATGCAATTACTCAAATCACAACTTTATCAAATAGAAATAGATAAAAGAAATGCGGCTCGTTCTGAAATAGAACAATCCAAGAAAAAAAATGAATGGGGATCTCAAATAAGGAATTATGTTCTGCACCCGTATCATTTAGTTAAAGATGTTCGAACCCACCATGAAACATCAGATACCCAAGGGGTTCTCAATGGAGATATCGATTCTTTTCTCAAAGCTTATTTAATGATGCATGGTCAAAATGAAACCACAATTTAAACGCATAAATACCAATCGTTTCGATAGTGAAAGTTTCATCAGCCAAGAATGTCCTATAGGGTCCGCTTCGTTTTAAAAAGGTTTTGAGTTACGAAAAGTTGAAATCGTTTATTATTCAGAATCCTCCCCCAACTCTTTTTTTAATTTTTTAACTCTGAGTTTGTGTTCCACATCTTCTCGCCGTTCACTTCTTATTCCTTTTCGCCACTTCCAAATGATAAAACTAGAAGATACCGTTCCGAAGATAATACCAGCTACAACACCTAAAAATTCTATACTTAACCAACTGAAAACCGTTAAACTAACAACTTCGATAACGTCATTATCCACCGTCCGTACCATACCCCAAAGTTAAGTGTTTTTATTATTTCAAACCTCATACAATATATTTTCTCACCTTTCTTATGTTCTTTGAACTCACTTGCGATCGACTCTGAATGTCTTGATAAGATTATTTTCCTTGGTTCAACCAACGGATGATTTTCTTGGTTTTTGGGTTTGGATAAAACCGTTTCTCTGGTTTTCACTGTCCCGACTTTGCGTCCAAACGTGCCCCCTTCATTTTTCTTAGATCAGTGCTGGACTGTGCATGTTAAACGATAGGCTAAGGTAGTAAATATCGATCTATTGTATCGGCCATTCCATGAAAGCTATCGGATTTTAAAAGTTGTTGACCTCCTGGGAAGGCCTTCGGCCGCCGTCTCCTCTGACGGAAAAAAGGGATGGGGAGGACTCCCAAGGAACCATCGAACCTCCCAAGGAAGCCGCCGTATTGAAAAAAGTTCAAAAAAAAGGGGGGGGGTCTTCAAAACCTTATCTTTGCGGAAACGCTTTGGCATAGGATGCCAAAAAAAACTAAATGACCGACTGATGATTCGATGTTCCTCTGGGAGTCTATCGTGGATTGCCTTCTTTCTTTTTTTCCTTTGCTTTTCCTGTGGAGATGATGACCTGCCCCCGGTGGCGAGTACCCCCCCCCAATTTTATACCGTAGCCACGACAGCGAGTGTGGGGGGCACCATCACGCCCACCCAAACCATCGCTGGTGGCCAAACGGTCTCGATCACCGCCACCCCTCAAGCCCATTATCAATTTAAGGCCTGGACGGGGGATTGTCCAATCCGTGGGGAGGAACCCACCCTTCGTTTTGAAGTCACGGGGCATTGTTTGGTCACGGCGGTGTTTGAAAAGATCCCTTATGCGATCACGGCCACGGCGACCGCGGGGGGTTCCATCCAGGGATTAGCCAGTGCGCCCTATGCCCAAGGCCAAGCGATTACCTTGACGGCCGTTCCGGCCGCAAATTACCAATTCATCCGATGGACGGTGGCTGCTTCGGCGGGTCAGGCTTGTCCGGAGATCCCCTATTTGTCAACGCCCACGCTTCGCTGGGTGGTGCAGGGTCCTTGTGCGTTGGAGGCGGTGTTTGGCACGATTCCTCGCACGATCACCACAGCCGTTTCCGAAGGGGGCCGCATCACCGCCACCCAAACGGTGGCCCACGGGGACGAAGTGACCATTACCCTGACCTTGGAAGAAGGTTATGCACTCCACCAATGGACGGGGGATTGCGGGATGTTTGCTGCCGACACCCCCACCATTACGTTTCCAGCGACCCAAGATTGTACGCTGTCGGCCCGGCTTCAGAAGATCTCCCATGCCATCACCACGAAAGCCACCGTCGGCGGTGTGATTCATGGTCTGACGGGCACCCAACAGCCCCAAGGCACCACAGTGACCTTGACAGCGGTGCCCGAAGCCAATCATGTGTTGGCCACTTGGACGACCGAGGGAGCGGCTTGTCCTCCCGTGGTGGATCCATCGGATCCAACCCTGTCGTTCACGGTCGCCGGTCCTTGTGAGATCGGAGTGGTCTTTCGGAAAGCCGATCGCACGATCACCCCGTCGGTTAGCACCGGCGGGAGTATCACGGCACCCCAAACGGTCGAACACGGCCAATCGGTGTCCATTACCCTCACCTTGGAAGAGGGCTATGAACTCCAGGAGTGGACAGGGGATTGTGGGAAGTTCCCTGCGAGTGCCACCACGATTCGTTTTCCAGCGACCCAAGATTGTGCCATCCAGGCGGTGCTTCAGAAAATAGAAGAAGACCCTGTGGATCCCGTGGATCCGGTAGGCCCTGTCGATCCGGTAGATCCCGTGGATCCGGTAGACCCTGTCGATCCGGTAGATCCCGTGAATCCGGTAGACCCTGTCGATCCGGTAGACCCTGTCGATCCGGTAGATCCTGTGGATCCGGTAGACCCTGTCGATCCGGTGAATCCCGTAGATCCCGTCGACCCGATGGATCCCGAACCGACCAACCCGGTGAATCCACCACCTACCACCAAAGAATGCAACGGCCAGCAAATTCCCATCAACGATCCTTGTCCGGATCCCATCCCCAACCGCACCATCCCCAACCGCACCATCACCACCTCGGTCAGTACAGGAGGAAGCATTACCAATACCCAAACCGTCCCCAACGGCCAAACGGTGACCATCACCGTGACGGTGAATGAAGGCTATACCTT